>NZ_JAAIWK010000009.1 GCF_011008565.1 Heyndrickxia ginsengihumi | reverse complement strand
TCTTCTGCAGAGTAAGATCTTTTGGACATAACAAATACTCCCCCATAAGCAGCCAGATTTTTATTTTTTAATCTGTCTACCTAAAGGGGAGCATATCAATAGATCCAGTGAGGGTTTGGCTATACTGTGAAGCATCGCTCATGCTAGCGATGCCTTTTTTCTATTTATAGCTTTTTTTCTTTGAATATGGAACAACCGACTAAATAATGTAATCGCTCCGACACCTAAACCGCTGATCAAACCAATCCAATAGGCAAAAGGACCGAGAGCGGTAATTGCATCTAACATAAATCCAAGAGGCAAACCGATAATCCAATAAGAAATAAAAGTCATAATCGTTGTAATATGTACATCTTTATAGCCCCTTAATGCTCCTTGAACAGGGGCTTGGATGGCATCTGACCATTGAAAAAAGATGGCGTATAATAAAAAGTGACTAGTTAATGCTATAACCCTTGGATCTTCGCTATAGATAGAAGCGACTGAATTGCGATAAATGAATAACAACATCCCAGTTACAGTAGCAAATAAAATTGCTATAAATATGCCGATGTGGCTATATGCACGAGCATCCTTGTATCTTTTTGCACCGACTTCATAGCCAACGGTAATTGTCATGGCAATGGAGATACTAAGCGGGAGCATATATAATAGTGACTCAAAATTCATAGCTGCCTGGTGTGCTGCGATTGTATTTGTTCCAAATTTACTCATGAACAGCGTAACAACTGAAAAAATACTAGCTTCAAAAAATGTCGACAATCCCATAGGAACGCCTAATGAAAAAATCTCTTTCCATTTTACGAGAGAAACACGATAAAACGCTCGGAAAATATATAATTGCGAAAATGGCTTCATATTATGTATGACACATATTGCAATCATCATAATGATCCAATAAGTTATCCCTGTTGCAAATCCAGCACCAGCACCACCTAATCTCGGGAATCCGAAATTTCCAAAAATAAATAGATAGTTCAATAAAATATTTAAGGGCAAAGATAGTAATGTAATTATCATTGATATTTTAGTCATGCCAAGAGCATCAATAAATGAACGGCAAACATTATATATAAAAAGAGGAATAATTCCAATTGCTAATGCCCATAAATAATGTTTTGCTACTATTTCAACGTATGGATCCAGCTGCATCATATGAAGAATAGGCTTTAATAGAAGATCACCTACAATAATAATGATAGCTGCAATGCTGAAGGCAACGTAAAATCCTTGAATGAGAATGAAGGAAATATCTTTTTCTTTTTTTGCTCCCATTAATTGGGCTGTAATAGGTGTGAGTGCCTGTAAAACTGTGCCGAAACCAGTTGAAATTGGAAACCAAAGTGAAGAACCAATCGCAACTCCTGCTAAGTCTTGTTTTGAAAAATGTCCTGACATCGTAGTATCAAAGAAGTTCATCGCATACATCGCAACTTGCGTAATTAATATAGGAATAAACAAAATGAATAACTGTTTATACTTTGCTAGTAAGGTGTTTGTTTCTATCATAAAGAACTCCTCATTTCTTATAACGACTCATGAAATTATACCATAACTAAAAAACTCGCCTATTGGCGAGTTTCAGGGTATAAATAAGCGTAAGTGATTCTTGCTTCAGGATGCTCGTTTGGTAAGCTTCAGAGAACCGCTCTCTAATTAAAACAAAAAGACTGGTGCCAAACTTATTTCTTAAGTTTGGCGCCAGTCTTAATTGCTCGCTTATTGGGTATTTATTCATTTGGAAACTGTGCTGTTTTATGAAGGTTTAAGTTTGGGGATTAAGCCTGTAAACAAGAATCATTTTGCTCGTTTTCTCTCATTAAATGTAGAGAATATAAATCTTTTGTAATTTCAAAAAGGTCGTATATATAATCTTCTTTGTTTAATTGTTGAAAGATTTCTTTATGTGTTTCATTTGCTAATACTGCATAAGGTAATTTTTCTGCTGCCTTGAAAGAACGGATATTTTGTGTTCGTATTTTCATGAACACTGTTTCAATATTTAATTCATAAAAAAGCTCTTTAAAAAATGCTTGCTTTGCAAGTTGGTTATAGCCTTTTCCGTGGTATGGTTTTCCTAGCCATGTTCCTAAAAAACCTGCACCATTCTCAATATCAAACAACGTGATCACACCGATTGGATTTTCCCATTCGTCTAAAATAGTGCGTGAAATGATTTCCCCACGTTCTTCAGCTTCAATTGTTTGTTTTGTTAAAAACAAAAATTCATCTTGGGAAGATGCTTTTTGCCGAACAAAAGGGAAGACATCAGGGTGTACCATCAAGTCATATAACGTATGACATTCTTGCCAGTTCAGTTCACGTTTTTTTAGCATTATTATACCTCCTATTGAGGGCAGTCCCCAAAAAGGAAGTACCCACCCTCGAAATTTTTTAAAAGCTCATAAAAAATTTCGGGGTGGGAATCGAACCCACTAGAACCAGTAAAAACTGGTGGCGCACCATTTGCCTTCCCAGAATTGCTTATTAATAATATGGAAAATAACTGATTACATCTTACTATAAAAGTTTTAAAAAGAAAATAATGTTCTATTAAGAAATGATGAAGATTTTAGTATTATTTATCGACAATTTTTTTACTGTTTTTATTAAAAAGGAGTTGATGATTGCCGCTCCAGGATGCTCGCTTTCCGCGGACGGAAGCTGAGCCTCCTCGGCGCAACACGCCTGTGGGGTCTCAGCAAATCCGTTAATCCCGCAGGAGTCTCGCATCCTTCCGCTCTAAACGTTTTTAAGAATGCTAGAGAAAATAAAATTCATTGAAAAATAACTATTTGTTCGAAATGGTGTTTTAAAAATTTTTAGAAGTGAGCGGATGATTGCCGCTCCAGGATGCTCGCTTTCCGCGGACGGAAGTTGAGCCTCCTCGGCGCTACACGCCTGTGGGGTCACTTCAATCCGCTAATCCCGCAGGAGTCTCGCATCCTTCCGCTCTAAAAAACTTTTTGAATTGTTAAAGTAAAGAATATCTATACAACAATCTTTTCTTTTTGAAAGGCTTTTTTGTTTAATCGAATTGTTTTCTAAACAGTTTATTCCTTTATATTGCTTGAAGAATTATTTTACTTAACGTATAGAGAGATTTCAATATCTAATATTTGGTTAAACGACGAAGTATCACTAAAAAATGGGAGTACAAATTCATGCTGAAATGAAACATTTTGTCAGCATAAACGTAATAATAGTATTAACTATAGTTAGGGAGAGAAGAGAATGGTAACAAGAGATGAACGTATGTTAGCCATGGCCATCTTTGTTTTAAGTCTTTTTACCACTATTATTGGTCCATTATTAATTTGGCTATTAAAAAAGGATTCTTCTACATTTATTGATTTTTATGGAAAAGAATACTTCAATTTTTTAATTTCCTATGCAATTTATAGCCTTATTGCTGGAATATTAACGATTGTGTTGATTGGATTTCTAATTTTGCCACTGTTGGGAGTCGGTTATTTCCTTTTCACAATTATTGCGGCTATAAAGGCATATTCTGGATATAAATACAGAATTCCATTTGTAATCAGACTTTTTTCATAACAGCATATTCTATAAGTAAGTTTATTGTGCATACAAACTCTCTTTTATGAATGAAGAGAGTTTGTTTTTTATACCAAAAAGTCAACGTTACTCTATTTTGTAAAATACTTGTCAATTGCTTTTATTGATGCCATGATTATTAAATACTAGTAAGAATCTTTGAAAGGAAAGGGATTTTTATACTATTGAGTGCAGGACTTATCCTGGAAGGCGGGGGGATGAGAGGAGTATATTCTGCAGGAGTGCTTGAGAGTTTTTTAGAACATCATATTGATTGGTGTGTCAGCAGGTGCATGTAATGCAGCATCATATATATCGAAACAAAAAGGCAGAAATCGCAAAATTAATATTGATTTTATAAAAGAAGATCGATATTTATCTTGGAAAAATTACATTCGAAAAAGAGAACTGTTCGGTATGGACTATGTGTTTGATGAGATTCCAAACAAAATAGTGCCTTTTGACTATGAAACATTTTTTAACCATTCAGCAGCGTTTGTGATCGGAACAACCGATTGTCAAAGCGGCAAGCCCGTCTATTTTTCCCAAAAAGAGTATAATCGGGAAACATTTTTACAAGTTATTCGCGCCTCTAGTTCTTTACCTTATGTAGCCACCAATTGTTGAATTACAGGGATATCATCTGCTTATGGCCGTTTGTCTGACCCACTTCCAATTAAAAAAGCACAATCTTGTTCTTTCAACAAGAAACAGGGCTATCGAAAAAAGCCTTCTAAATTGTTATCGCTAGCTAAAAGAAAATATGAGAATTATCCAGGGGTTTATAAGGCGATGAAGGATCGATGGCAAGTGTATAATCAAACAATCGAATACATTGAAACAGAAGAGCAAAAAGGCCATGTTTTTTTAGTTTGTCCTAAAGCCCCCATAAAAGTAAGAAGAATTGAAAAAATGAGAAACGCTTAATAGATTTATATGAACTAGGAAAAAAAGCTGGTGAAAATTTAATAGATAAGTTAATCATATGGAATCAGACATTGTTAAAAAAAGAAGATTCACTGTCATGATAAACTTCTTTTTTAGCATGATCCTTTACATTTGTTCATAAGATAGGATTAAGAGAAAAGAAATAGGGGTTATCGCATGGATATTAAAAAATATTATGCAACGATGTCGAAAATCTATCTTAATCAAATGATCATGATTTCACTAGCATTTTCAGGCAGCTGTATCATTCTATCATCTTTTCAGGTTAATAAACTGATTCCATATATGATGGCTGTCGTTTGGTTATTTATTGCTGTTTTTTTCGTGAAATATCTATACTATAAAGGAAAAAATCGTCAAATTAAACTTGACTCCATAAAACCATATAAAGAAAATGAAGTGGATCAGCAATACATGATAGAATTTTTACCTTCATCATCTTTTTACGCACAATTCTATACGAGCAATGGGATATGCAGTTGGGAAATAAAAGGGGCACATAAAAAGCGAAAAGGAAAGACAACAATTGATCATTACTTGCTGCAAAATAAAGCACAAATGAAAAGGATCTTGATTAAAATTACACATCATAATCGTCCGAAGCTTACTGTTTCATGTTCTTCGTTTCATAAAATGTTTTATCTTGCTCGTAATAATAGAAGAAAAATCGTTTTTCAATCAAAAAAGGATGATATGGTCGTACAAAAAAATCATAACGAAGAGATTGAATGCGTTTATAATGGTAAAATGATAGCAAGGGTTAGACGTGGATTTATGCCCGTTAAATGGCAACAAATTTTTTCACCTAATACACCAATTTTGTCTTTCGAACATAATGTGAATGACGAGGAAAAAATATTGACCACTGCTTTTTTAGTATATTTTTATCTCTATAAGGTATAATGATACATCTATTTTGAAAATCAGCTTAAATCAATAACTTGCAAATTTTCAAATTTCAAGTTATAACAAGGAAAGAGGTGATAGCAATGATTTCAATCTCGTCAGCTGCGGAAAGAAAACTAAAAGAAGATATTCTTCAAGAAAACTCTATCTTAAAACTTCATTATGATACTGAAGGATGCGGTTGTGGATTAGATGGTATACCGGAATTAATATTAATTCAGAAAAATGAGCTTACGACATATGATCGTATTATTGATACGAACTGTTTACCTGTTGCCATTGAAAATAGTCAGTTCATCTTTTTTGATGATCAGCTAACAATCGACTACGCAAAAGATACAGACACTTTTCAACTGAAGAGTCCTAGTCAAATATTAAACAACTCGATTTCGATTCGTAAGCAGCCTTAGCTGTAAATTAAAGATGATTTTTATCATTATACATACTAAGATGTAACAATACATAAGTGAGGGTGTAATATATGAATATAAAGCTCATAAAGTCTCATGGATCTGGAAATGACTTTTTTATTATCGATGAACTATCAAATAACTATCATTTTACAGATACAGATAGAAAACAATTAGCATTAGCACTATGCAATCGTAATACAGCATTAGGGGCTGATGGAATCTTATTCGTATCTGCTAGTGATGTAGCAGACGCACAAATGAGGGTATTTAATGCAGATGGTTCTGAAGCATCTATGTGTGGAAATGGACTTCGCTGTGTTGGAAGATATGTATGTGATCTTTTAGAAAAAGATGATATTATCGTTGAAACGAAAAAAGCAAATTTATATGTAAAAAAAGCAGAGCCGATTTTTGGTGAGATTCCTACGTACAGGGTTGAAATTTCACCAGTTTTATTTGAACTTGAAAAATTGCCGATGAATATCGGAAAGCAAGTATTGATTAATGAACAAGTACCGGAACTTGATAGTGATTTGACATTTACAGCAGTCGCTGTTCCAAACCCACATCTTATTACATTTGTTGATAACGATATGTTTAAATCTAGTAAGCAAAAGACTTTATCTGAATATGTAAATGGGCCTAATGATATTTTCCCTGATGGTGTTAATGTGAGTTTTGTCAAATTTTTAAAAAAAGGTGAACTTTATGTTCGAACATTTGAACGTGGTGTAGGTTTTACAAATGCATGTGGAACTGCGATGTCAGCATCAAGTTTAGTATCATGTCTTTTAGCTTTTAATGACTATGAAGAGGCAATTGACGTATATAATAATGGAGGAAAAGTAAGGTGTCTTGTCCATAAACAAGATGATAAACATTATGGTATTGATTTAATTGGGAACGCAACGTATTTATATGATGCCACGATAACGATAGAATTAAATAACCCAACTCGAGTTACAATCAATGAAAAAAATGAATATAGTGAACAAGACCAATACGCGCAGTTAGAAACATTTGCAAGCAAATATATCGAAAAAGAATTATCAATATGATTTGTAGTTAATTGATACCAGCGATAACCTCGCTGGTTTTTATGTTTATTTAAATGGACATACTTTTCTAAAAAAAAACATATACTATTTTTATAACTGTAAGTGATAGGTCTTGAATAGGCATTATTTATCATATTGCATGTGAAAAACGCAGAATATGTCGAGAAATTTATTTTGCTGTTAACCGCTTGATATGATAAGTTTATCCATATTGGAGGATAAAATGAACAGAAGTATAGCAACAATGAAAGTAGGTATTTTTTTTGTAATTCTCATATTATGTACATGGGCTTTTTTTGAGATTGCAGATGATTTCAATAGACGTGAAATCAAACATTTTGATCATACCATTATTAACTTTATTCAAAGTTATGTATCGAGTAGAATGACAGTATTAATGCTGATGATTACGTTTCTTGGTTCTGTAAATGGAATCGCAATCATAACGGTTATTACTATTTTGATACTTTGGTTGATTCGGCACAGAGTGCTAAGTATTTATGTAGGATGCTCTGTCGTGTTGGGAGCAGGGGCTTTTAATGCTGTTTTAAAATCTATTTTCAAACGGGAACGCCCAGATATTATGCGTGTCGTGCAGGAAACTGGTTATAGTTTTCCAAGTGGACATTCGATGGGATCAATGATATTATATGGCACGTTAGTGTTTACTCTTTTTAAATTATGTAAGCATCAATGGATTAATCATGTAGTTATGATTGCAGCAGGTTTCATTATTCTTTCAATTGGAGTAAGCCGAATATACTTAGGTGTGCATTATCCCAGTGATGTCATTGGGGGTTATATAGCAGGTCTTATGTGGGTGTTAATAACATCGCGTTTGTTTATGTTTATTGAAAAACGCTTCCCGTTGCATAAGAAATTTGTTAAAAGTGGACAAGATATTTAATCTGTACGTAAATATTTTGTAAAACGTTTATCGTATTTGTTATCATTGATTTACAATTATATTACACGACAAATTAATATAGCCTGTGCCTTATCTTATGCATTGAATGGAGTGAAAATGGTACATTTTATAAGAAAACACCAATAGTTGTTTGGAAATATTACTTGCTTTTTTTTAATTTTGTATTAAAATATGATGATATGAATGACAATCTTAATGCTTTTATGCTACCTACAGTCAATTTTGGCGTTTAGGAGGTAATTATTTAATGAAGGTTTCGTTAAGCAAGATTAAAAGTTTGCTAAATAAAAAGTATTCGCTGTATTTTTTGGTTGTATTATTATTTTGGATTAAAACATATGCAGTTTATTTAGCAGAATTTAACTTGGACATACAAAATGGGATGCAGAGGTTTTTATTAATTATTAACCCAGTAAGTTCTGCTATATTTTTCTTTGCTATTGCTTTGTTTTTTAAAGGACGGGCTCGATCGATTGCATTTGTTGTGATCAATCTAATTTTATCGATTCTGCTTTATGCAAATGTATGTTATCACCGTTTCTTTAATGATTTTATTACATTGCCAGTGCTAACACAAACGAAGAACTTTGGTGATTTAGGTGGAAGTACTGCAGCGTTAATGAAGCCTTACGACGTATTGTACTTTTTAGATTCAATCATCTTGATCGCTTTATTAGTGTTCAAAGTAATTAAAGTAAATTATGAAAAAGTGAACCGTCGTTCTTTAGCTGGACTTTTTATTGCTGCAATTGCTTTTTTTGTGTTCAATTTAGGATTAGCAGAAGCTGATCGTCCGCAGCTATTAACACGTACATTTGACCGTAACTATATTGTGAAATATTTAGGGATGTATAATTACACGATTTATGATGCTGTTCAAACAACAAAATCTTCTGCTCAGCGTGCTATGGCTGACAGCAGTGATATAAGTGATGTTGAGAACTTTGTTAAGTCTAATTATACTGAGCCAAATCCGCAGTATTTTGGTAAAGCTAAAGGAATGAACGTGATTTATGTATCATTAGAATCATTCCAAAACTTTATGATTAATTACAAATTAGACGGTAAAGAAGTAACACCGTTCTTGAATTCTTTAGTGAACGATAAAAACACGATTTATTTTGATAATTTCTACCATCAAACAGGGCAAGGTAAAACATCTGATGCTGAATTTATGATGGAAAACTCATTGTTCCCATTGCCTACAGGATCTGTTTTCACTACAAAAGCCCAAAATACGTATCAAGCTGCGCCTTCAATTTTAGGTGAAAAAGGTTATACGACAGCTGTAATGCATGGTAACTATAAAACATTCTGGAATCGTGATGAAATGTATAAATCATTTGGTTATGACCGATTCTTTGATGCGAAATATTTCGATATGAGTGATGAAAATACAATTAACTATGGTATGAAAGATAAGCCATGGTATAAAGAGTCAATGAAATATTTAACTAAGTTGCCACAGCCTTTTTATGCAAAATATATTTCATTATCAAACCATTTTCCTTTTGTACTTGATGATAAAGATATTGATTTTCCTAAAGGCGACTTTGGTGATACTACAGTTAATAACTATTTCCAAACGGCGCATTATATGGACGAAGCACTTGAACAGTTCTTTACGTATTTAAAACAATCAGGATTATATGACCATACAGTTATTGTTTTATATGGTGATCACTATGGTATTTCTGAAAACCATAATAAAGCGATGGCTAAAGTATTAGGTGTTAAAGAGATTACTCCTTATCTTAATTCTCAATTACAAAAAGTGCCTTTATTTATTCACATCCCAGGTGTGAAAGGTGGAGTAAACCACACTTACGGTGGAGAAGTTGACGTAGAGCCAACAGTTATGCACTTACTAGGAGTAGATACAAAAAATTATATCCAATTTGGTTCAGATTTATTGTCTAAACAACATCGTCAAATCGTACCATTTAGAAATGGTGATTTTGTAACGAATAAATATACTTCTGTTTCTGGTGTTTTATATGATAATAAAACTGGTCAAAGAGTAGATACGAAATTAGGTAAGAAGGATAATTCATTTGTAAAACAAGAATTAAGTCTTTCTGATAAAGTTGTATATGATGACTTGTTGCGTTTCTATACACCAAAAGGATTTAAGCCAATTAACCGCAACGATTTCGACTATACTAAAGACCAAACAAATATGTCAGATTTACCAAGAACGAAGAATGAATCAAAAACTACGAGTACTGACAGTAAAAAATAAAAAAAGAACTCCTCAAGGTGAACTATACCCCGGATACCGGACACTGATAAAAAAGTGCCCCGTGTCCGGGGTTTTTTGTGTTTCAATAGATTTAATGAATATGGGCGGAGGATTATTATGAGTAAGAATATATATAATGAATTCCAAATCAAAGAACTTGAGAAGAATCCTAATATTTCGAGTGTTTCCTACCGGTCAATCTCTTACAGTTTGGAATTTAAGATGAAAGCAGTAACAGAGTATAAAAGTGGTAAAACTCCATCACAAATCTTTATTGAACATGGTTTCGATTTAGAGATGATTGGGAAGGGGCAGCCTAAGCGTTGCCTAAAACGCCGGCGAGATACTTTTCGGAAATTTGGAGAGGAAGGTTTTTCCTTGCGGAACGTCGTGGCAAAGGGAGTACAGGACGACCATCCCTTCAAAAGAGCTTTCTGTAGAAGATAAACTTAGGAAGGTAGAGGCAAGGATTAAGTTTCTTGAGGCAGAGAATGATTTCTTAAAAAAGCTAGAGGTGCTAGAAAGGCAGGCGGTGAAGAAAAAACAATCCTAACTACAGACGAGAAGTATACTTTAATCGAGAAAACTATTAGAACACATCAGTTAAAGAAGTTTGTATCCTACCTATGTGAACGGGCTGGTGTCAGCGGAAGTGGCTACTATGATTGGTTGAATGCTGCACCAATAAGGGCACAACATGACGAACAGGATGAAATGGACGTAAAGTTAATCTGAAAAGTCTTTATAAACAAAAAAGAATAAATAGGGGCTCTCCAAATTAAAATGAACATGGAGAATGATTATTCAGTTGTCATGAATCATAAGAAAATGAGGCGTCTGGTGGCAAAGTATAATCTTGAAACAAAGGTTAGAAAAGCAAATCCTTATCGAAAGATGGCCAAGGCAACTCAGGAGCATTTAACTTGTCCTAATCTTTTTAATCGGGAGTTCGTTCAAGAGGAATTAGGGAAAGTCCTGCTTACAGACATTACATATCTCTATTATGGAAAAGGCAAAAAAGCATATCTATCTTGTGTAAAGGACGGATCTACAAGAGAAATTGTTGCTTATCACCTGTCCACATCCTTAACAATGGATGTCGTTTATGAGACTTTAAAAAAACTAAAACAAGCTATTGGCAATCATTTTCATCCTGAAGCCATATTACATTCTGATCATGGTTTCCACTACACTCACCCCTTGTTCCAATGTAAAGTAAAAAAGCTTGGCCTAACACAATCCATGTCCCGAAAGGGAAATTGTTGGGACAATGCACCGATGGAAAGCTTCTTTGGTCACTTTAAGGATTTGGCAGATTATAAATCACTTGATAATGTAAAAGATGTTAAAAGTGAAATAGATCGAGTAATCGAGGAGTATAACAATTATCGCTATCAATGGGGATTGAATAAAATGACCCCGGTACAATACCGGAGTCATCTAATATCTGCTTAGCACTTTTTTTAAACTGTCCGTAAATTGGGTTACAGTTCAGATTACTTGAGGGGTTCTTTTTTTGTCTCAACTTCTTTTTATAGTAGCTGTAATGAGTGGTCCAAGTTGTAGACGGGCATTTGACAAGAAAAATGTTCACATAAGTATAAAACGAAAGGATGATTGTTGTCTATTTTATCGCTCCAAAAGTGAACCTGATTATTTGGACTTGCATCTATAAAAACATCAAAAGGGCGGAAGCAGCTGTAAAATCTTGCTTCTAGCTGTTGCCTTTGCGCTTCACTATACCCTGAAACGACCACTTCTTTTCCTCCGATGACTCTTCCCATTAATCCTTGGAGCATGAACAAGAAACTGCTTGGATATTGTTCTATATCGTCTTGAAAGCTTGTTATAATCTCATCAACCTTCTGGAATAATTCAGCATTTCCACATATTTTTGCAAGCTTCCACAACATTAAGGCAGCTACACTATTACCTGATGGCAAAGCATCGTCAAAGCCTTGCTTTTCTCGTAAAATAAGTGTTTCGTTTTCTTGATTTGTGAAATAAAATCCCCCGTTTTCGTCATCCCAAAAAGTAGAGAGAAGAATATTGCTAATCTCTATCGCTTTTTCAATATACGTTGTTTGGTGATCAGCCTCATAAAGCTCAATATAGGCCCACATTAAGAAGGCATAGTCATCAATATATGCAGGATACTTTATTTCACCATCGCGAAAGCGTGCGTAAAGCCTTTTATCTTTCCATAATTGTTCCTCGATAAATTTCATTGCTTGCTTTGCAGCTTGTAAATAAGCAGTGTCATTAAATACTTTAGAAGCCTTTGCTAAGGCAGCAATCATCAACCCATTCCAAGAGGTGAGGATTTTATCATCTAAATGAGGATGTACTCTTTTTTCTCGTTCATGAAGTAATTTATTTTTTGCATTTTGAATGATCATTTCTACTTCTGCAACAGACATGTTCAAGTCGTTTGCAACGTTGTTTAGCTTTGTATGAATCTTATGTAAAATATTTTCTCCTTCAAAGTTTCCTATATCTGTAATATGATAGACTTTGCAGAAAATCTTTGCTTCTTTTTCCTCTAAAATATGATCAATTTCGTCTTTTGTCCAAATGTAATACTTCCCTTCAATTCCTTCACTATCTGCGTCTAATGCTGAATAAAATGCTCCGTATTCGCTTGTCATTTCTCGTTTAATGAATGCTAGTATTTCTCCGCCGACCGCTTTCCATTTTTGTTCATGGCTAATTTCATACATTTCTGTTAATGCATAGAGCATTAAGGCTTGGTCATGGAGCATTTTTTCAAAATGTGGAACAAGCCATTCTCGATCTGTTGAGTAGCGGGCAAATCCACCGCCAAGATGGTCATGAATTCCTCCGTTAATGATGGAAGTTAATGTATTTTCTGCTATTTCATATGCGTACTGATTGTTCGTCCAATGAAAATAGCGTAATAAAAACATGAATTGATGGGGCATCGGAAACTTTGGTGCATTGCCAAAACCGCCGTATTGTGAATCATAAGAATGTTGAAGACTATGAAATGCCTGATGAAGAATATCTTCATGAATGCCTGCTCCACGAGCAAGTTTTGAACGTTCATTCAAAGAAGAAGTAATTTTATCTGCGATTTCCACAATGCGTTGTTGGTCCTCTTCGTATTTTTTATGAAGATGATTGAGAATATCGATCAAACCTGGACGACCATACATACTCAATTTCGGAAAATATGTACCTGCATAGAATGGCTTTTGTTCGGGTGTTAAAAAAACGTTTAAAGGCCAGCCGCCCTGACCGGTCAACATTTGACAGACATTCATATATATTGAATCGATATCAGGTCGTTCTTCACGATCCACTTTAATTGATATAAAATATTGATTTAATAGATGTGCCACTTGAGTATCTTCAAATGATTCCTTTTCCATAATGTGACACCAATGACAAGTAGAATACCCAATACTTACAAAAACAGGTTTATTTTCTTGTTTTGCTTTCTCAAAAGCTTCTTCGCCCCACGGAAACCAGTCAACAGGGTTATGTGCGTGTTGTAACAAATAAGGGGACTTCTCGTTAATAAGTCGATTGGGCTTTTTAAAAGTTGACACATATCCACCTTCTTTCTTTTACATAAAAGCTAAAATATCGTATGTCGCTATTTATAAGCTATGTAATATGATAGCGAACATATGAAGAAAAGCAAAGCAATGGGGACAATAAAATTACCTCAAAAATTAAATGGTTCATCATCAAGGATAAAGCCAACTCTTTAAAGAATTGGCTTTAATTTAGGTAGGGGAGGGTACTATATTTTCTTTTTCTTCTGGCTTAACAGCAACAAAGGTGAGACCAGCTGCAACTAAACAAAGTACAGCCATGATCATAAAACTAATCATTACATTTTTATTCATAAAATAGGCCATAAATAATGGACCTGCGGCAACTCCAATATATCGCATTGAACTATAAATTGAACTAATCGTACCTCTAACATTTTTTTCAATTGATTGGTTAATTAAAGCATCCAATGGAGGAAGGCTCGCACCAATACCAATCCCAGAAATCAAAAAAACAGTAATCAAATAAATAAAGTGATCTGAAAAGCGAATGATTAAAATCGCAGCTCCCGTAACAATCACACTTGAAAATATGATCCATTTCATTAGCACCATATTTTCTTTAATCAATTTTCCTGTAACATATGAAGCTAGACAGAGAGCTGCTAAAGGAATTGCTAATATGAATCCTTTTTTTACGCCGTGGTAATGATATTGGCTTTCTAAATTACTTGATAAATAAAATAGTACCGCAAAAAGAACAAACATAACAATTGCCCCTATAGCAAAAACAGCAAGCAACCAGCGAGAATGTGTATGAAAAGCTTTTTTCGTGTTGCTCAGAAAATCTTTAAAACTAGGACCAGCTTGATCATGCTTAGGTTTTTTTACTAAAAACAAGACAGAAAGGACAGAAATTAGGCAGAATACTGGAATAGCTGTAAAAGGTAAAAACCAAATAATACTTGCTAAAAATGATCCTAAAATAGGACTCAATACTTTGCCGAATGTATTTGAAGTTTCTATAATGCCGAGTGTTGCGCTAACGTCTCGATCGCGATGGAACATATCCCCGACTAAAGGTAACACAATTGGCGCAGCACCGGCTGTTCCAACACCTTGTAATGTCCTTCCAATAAGGATAAATAGAAAAGGGTTACTGATCTTCCAAGCTGCATATGCCGCGATTAGTCCTCCTATACCTGTAATAATGAGAGAAGGAATAATGACGATCTTTCTTCCATATCGATCAGAAAGAAACCCAGCGATCGGAATTAAAATGATCGCTACAATTGAATAGAAGGTTATGATATAACTCGATTGTACTTTTGTAATTCCTATTTCTTTTTCCATTAGAGGCAATACTGGAATTAACATTGAATTTCCAAGTGTCATAATGAGCGGGATTGATGAAAGTGCCACAATCGCCCATCTTTTTTCGTGGATTTCGTTATTTTTATCAGACAGTGAAGTCGATGACATTGTTTTTTCCATAATGTTTTTCCTTTCTTTTACGTACATCTCATTATTAATATTTACAATTTCATTTTTTTTATGATGGCTTTGTAAAATAACCTTGCTTGAGCTGTAGTCCTATAAGTAAGCTGAAAAGAGCGTTTAATAGACAGAAAACGATATGTTTGAATGGAATAAACGATAACTTTCTACAAATTCATTCATTTTCTCATGAAAATTTAACAATTCTTTCATACTTCTATAGGAATTATTCATTAAGATTTGTTTTGGAAGCATAGCATTGATTATTGTCATTCTTATTAATAAATTTACAAAAAGTTAAAGCATTTATTTAGTCTTAAAAGAAGAAGTTGAAATTTGTATAAAAGGTTTTATTAAGATAAAAATGAAAGAAGTTTATTTGTTCTCTCACTGTCAATGTTACATTATATTCAATATCAATTTCTTTTCATCAGCTAAGTATGTGTATAATATTTATAAGGAAAGATAAAAAGAAATGATATTTTCATTAAGTTGAAAAGGGGATTGAAATGAAGAGAATTCTCTTAGTTGAAGATGAGAAAAATTTAGCCCGTTTTATTGAGCTTGAATTGCATCATGAAGGATATGAAATTAAAGTAGCATATGACGGAAGAGACGGCCTCCAATACGCTTTAGATGAAAACTGGGATGTTATTTTATTAGATCTAATGTTACCTAAATTAAACGGATTAGAAGTATGCCGACGAATTAGGCAGGAGAAAGATACTCCAATTATTATGATCACTGCTCGTGATAGTATAATGGATAGAGTTTCAGGCTTAGATCACGGAGCAGATGATTATATCGTAAAACCGTTTGCTATCGAAGAATTATTAGCTAGATTAAGAGCAATTTTTAGAAGAATGGAGCTACAAGGTTCAAAAGCTACTCCGTTAACCACTTATACCTTTCGGGATTTAGTTGTTGAAAAAGAAAGTAGAATGGTTAAAAAAGGAGATCAAGTGATTGAGCTAACGAAACGCGAATACGATTTATTACTGACATTACTTGAAAATAAAAATATCGTGATGACGCGGGATGCATTACTTAATAAAGTTTGGGGATATGAATCCGAAGTAGAGACGAATGTCGTCGATGTATACATACGATATTTACGCAATAAAGTGGACACAGAAAATGAAGATAGCTATATTCAAACGGTGAGAGGAACAGGATATGTGATGCGTGAATGAAACGGATCAAACCATGGTTACAAAAAGGTTCATTAAAAGTTAAATGGTCTGTCGGTGCCAGTATCGCGATTTTTCTTACTTTTTTAATCTTTGGTTTTCTACAATATACATTAATTAGCAGATGGTTGCTTCATGAAGAAGCAAGCAGTGTTGCTCAAGTATTAGACGATTTGGACTCAAGGGTACAGAATATGGATGATTTATTGTCAAATCGTTTACTTTTTCAGCAAGTATTAGAAAAAGATCAATCCATTCGAATATTAGATAAGTCGGGAAAATCAGTACTTGTCGTTCGAAGTGAACATTCCTCCAATGCGAAAGTTCCATTTGTTCCTGTCCATAGTAAAGTAGTAAGTCTTATGGAAACAAAAAACGAAAAAATACTAATTGGACGTACGAGTTTCCACTCACAATCGTTTAATGGATATATTGAAGTAATTTATCCGTTGTACCGCTATGAAAGATTAATGCGAAATGTTTTATTTGTGATGCTAGTTGCTGGTGGCATAGGGCTACTATTAAGTGCTCTTTTAGGGTTCATCATGGCAAAAAACTTTTTAAAACCATTACAGAAGCTTGCTTCGACAATGCAAAGTATTCGTAAAAAAGGTTTTCAAGAAAGAATGGAGCCCAGTCAATCAAAGGATGAAATGGGCGAATTAACAAATATTTTCAACGAAATGATGGATCAAATCGAGCGATCATTTAATCAGCAAAAACGTTTCGTAGAGGATGCTTCCCACGAGTTAAGAACTCCAGTCCAAGTTATGGAAGGACATTTAAATTTACTTAATCGTTGGGGGAAAAATGACCCTGTTGTTCTGGAAGAATCATTGCAAGCTTCACTTCAAGAATTAAGCAGAATGAAAAAACTAGTTGAGGAGTTGCTTGATTTGTCCAGGGCCGAAGAAATGAAAATCATGAAAAATGATACTGGAACAGATTTAATCCATGTTGTTGAAAGAATCATTAGAAACTTCAAAATGATACACGAACACTTTGATTTTCATTTTAAATATGAAAAAAAAGAAGACTATCTTGTACAAATTAGCGAAAACCATCTTGAACAAATTTTAATCATTATTGTGGATAATGCAATTAAGTATTCTGATCAAATTACAAAAGTTGATATTCGTTTAGAAAAAGATGCCAATGATGCAGCACTTATCATTAAAGATTATGGAATTGGCATTCCAGAAGTTGATTTACCACACATTTTTCATCGCTTTTATCGAGTTGATAAAGCACGTAGCAGAGAAAAAGGTGGAAATGGATTAGGATTGGCAATTGCGAAGCAATTAGTGGAAGGATATGGAGGAACGATCCACGCTTCTAGTAAGGTTGGAGAAGGAACTGAAATAACCATTAAGCTGCCATTATATAAAAGTGGACTAATTAAAAATTAGTATAAAATATTTATTTCGGTTAATTGTGTCTCTTTATTTTTAATTAAACGGATCTCTAGAATGCCATTACGGTATTGTGCGGTCGTTCCTTTTCTTTTAACAAGAGCTGGTAAGGCAATCGTTTGTTTGTCACCAGCTTCAGGAATATTTTCTAAAATGGCTTGATGAGAGGTATGGAAAATTTTAACTCTTTCAAGCCATTCTTTTTGTTCTACTGTTAATTGAATAAAAATAAAATCTAATGTTTCAAATATATTTATTTTAACCTTTTTCTCGTTTACTGATGAGGCTGATGAAGCATTGTCTTGATCTGATGCACCGTTTTGGTTAAACATTTCTTGCCAATTATCAGGCATAGCTTGGGAAAAAGCTTGGTTCATGTATTTAGATAAATTTGGGACATCCATGTTTTGCAATAATTGACTCATATCTTGTTTAAACGGAAACATATTCCATGGAAACATGATGGATGTGCTCCTTTCATTAAAAAAGGGAAAAAGATTATAAAATATCTTATGTTTCAAAGAAGAAATGTGTTAAATATGAAAAATAATAGCGAGTTTTAGAGACAGAATATTCAAAATAAATTAGAAAGGGTATTCAAGCAGAAAATTTTATCAATTTCCAACCTTAAGATGAGTGAATAAGTGCTCATCTATTTTTTAAAAAATTGTGCTTTTTAACTTTAACTATTCACTTTACAGTGATAAAATGTGTTTGTAAGCGTTATAGCTTATAAAAATTCTTTATCATTACATAATTTACAATTTTCCTTTTCTATTTAAAACTGTATTGGATCATGGAAAATTAATAGGCTTAAGTGCTGGAGGTTTTTCAAAATGACAGAACAAACACCAAAGGGATTTTGGGAAAGTTTTTCTGGACCAAATCTAGGATACGTAATGGAAATGTATGAACAGTATTTAGAAAATCCTGATAGTGTTGCTGAGGAGATGAAAGAACTTTTTATACAATGGGGTGCTCCGATATTACCTGAGACAGGTAAGACAACACATGGTCAGGCAGATATTTCATTCCAATTACCGACTAACCCAAATTTATTCAGTAAAATTGTTGCAGCAGTAAAACTAGCTGATAATATTCGAACATTTGGACACTTAGCTGCAGACATTAATCCACTTCACGAGGCGAATAAGGAAATTAGACAAATGCAATTAAATGAGTTTGACTTGACTGTTGAAGATTTAAAGTCGGTTCCAGCTTCGTTTATTTGCCCTGATGCTCCTTCAAAAGTGAAAAATGGATATGACGCGATTGAGTATTTAAAAGAAGTGTATACGAAAAAAGTTGCTTTTGAATTTGATCACATTCATGATCTTGAAGAGAAACATTGGATTCAAAGAAAGATTGAGTCTGGAGAATTTTACGTTGAGCTAACAGCAGAACAAAAGAAGAATATTTTGCGCCGTCTTACACAAGTTGAAGGATTTGAAAAATTTATTCATAGAACTTTTGTTGGACAAAAAAGATTTTCCATTGAAGGTTTAGATGCTCTAGTTCCAACATTAGAACAAATGATCATTGCTTCAGTAAAATCAGGCGTAAAAACAGTTAATATCGGGATGGCTCACCGTGGCCGTTTAAACGTTTTGGCACATATTCTTGAAAAGCCTTACGAGTTAATTTTTGCTGAATTTAAACATGCATCAAGCGCAGATTTAATTCCATCTGAAGGTTCTATTGGCATTACTTACGGTTGGACAGGGGATGTGAAATATCACTTAGGTGCGGACCGTAAAGAAAAAAATGGCAGTCCAATGAGTGCTCGTATTGTTTTAGCGAATAACCCAAGTCACTTGGAAGTTGCAAATCCAGTTGTTGAAGGATATACAAGGGCAGCTCAAGATGATCGCTCAACAAGTGGTTATCCAGCACATGACCCTTCTCGTTCATTTGCGATTCTTGTTCATGGAGATGCAGCTTTTGCTGGTCAAGGGATTGTCGCTGAAACATTAAACATGAGTAGATTAAATGGATATGAAACCGGCGGAACTATTCATATTATTGCAAATAATAATATCGGTTTCACGACGGAAACATATGATTCCCGTTCAACAAAATATGCATCTGACCCAGCGAAAGGTTATGAGGTCCCTGTTATTCATGTAAATGCTGATGATCCTGAGGCATGTGTTCAAACAGCACTTTTCGCCTATGAATATCGCGAAAAATTCAAGAAAGACATTGTCATTGACTTAGTAGGTTATCGCCGTTTTGGTCACAATGAAATGGATGAGCCGATGACTACAAATCCAATGATGTATAAACTAGTGCATCAACATCCAACAGTACGTGTTATTTACGGGGAAAAATTAGCAAACGAAGGTCTCTTGCCGCAAGAAGAAGTACAAAACTTAGACAAGGAAGTACAAAACCAATTACAGGCAGCTTATGATAAAGTTCCGAGTGCAGAAGAACATCCAGATACGAAAATGACACCGCCTGAAATTGTTGTAAAAGGTTTTGAGCGTTATCAAACAGCTGTCGCTGAAAACGAATTAAAGCTCCTTAACTCTGAGTTGCTTCAATGGCCAAATGAGTTTCATGTATTTAAAAAATTGGAAAGAATTTTGCGAAGAAGAGAACGAGTTTTTGATGGTGAAGGAAAAATCGATTGGGCACATGCAGAAGCATTAGCTTTTGCTTCAATCCTTAAAGATGGAACACCAATCCGTTTTACAGGGCAAGATACACAACGTGGTACTTTTGCACAACGTAATCTAGTTCTGCATGATGATCAAACAGGTGCTGAATATATCCCTCATCATCATCTATCAGATGTTCATGCATCGTTTGCGATCTATAATAGTCCACTGACTGAAGCAGGTGTTGTCGGCTATGAATATGGTTACAATGTATTTTCTCCGGAAACATTGGTAATATGGGAGGCACAATTCGGGGACTTTGCGAATATGGCTCAAGTTATGTTTGATCAGTTTATCTCTTCTGGTAGAGCAAAATGGGGACAAAAATCTGGACTTGTAATGTTACTGCCACATGGCTATGAGGGACAGGGCCCTGAACATTCAAGTGCGAGAATGGAACGTTTCTTGCAACTTGCGGCTGAAAATAACTGGACAGTGGCAAATCTGTCAACTGCTGGACAATACTTCCACATTTTAAGAAGACAAGCGCAATTTTTAAGTAAAGAAGAAGTTCGTCCGTTAGTATTAATGACGCCGAAAAGCTTATTGCGTCATCCGCTTGCATCTGTTGATGCATCAGCTTTGACGAATGGAAAATTCAATACGGTTCTTGAACAACCTGGACTTGGGGAACAACAGGACAGGGTTGAAAGAATTATTTTATGTAGTGGTAAGGTTGCGATTGACTTAGAAGAAAAATTGAAAGAGTACAATGATTTAAGTTGGTTGCATATTTTGAGATTGGAACAAGTTTATCCATTCCCAGAAGAGAAGGTTCAAGCAATCTTTGCAAGATATTCAAATTTAAAAGAAATCGTATGGCTACAAGAAGAACCTAAAAATATGGCTTCTTGGACATTTGTTGCCCCATATTTACGCAAGTTAGCACCTAAAGGGGCTGAAGTAAAATATGTTGGTAGACCAAGACGCTCAAGCCCATCTGAAGGGGATCCAGTTGTTCATAAATTTGAACAAAATAGAATTTTAACAGAGGCTTTAGTACAAACCATTTTAAAAATGTAGTTCGTTAGAGCAGAGAAAACTCTGCTTTAACGAATAATTGTTATCAAATGGCATGTATTTAATCAATATAGAAAAATATGAATCAATAGGACAGGGAGGACATCGTTGTGGCTGAAATTAAAGTACCAGAATTGGCGGAATCAATAACAGAAGGAACGATTGCTCAGTGGTTAAAACAACCAGGAGATCATATAGCAAAAGGGGAATATATTGTTGAGTTAGAAACAGATAAAGTAAATGTTGAAGTGATTTCTGAAGAAGAAGGCGTTATCCAAGAATTTAAGTTTGAAGAGGGAGATACTGTACAAGTTGGTGATGTTATTGCTGTTGTTGGAGAAGGTGGATCTTCCAGCGCCCAGCAAGAAAAAAATGAAGCCCCAAGTGAAACACAGGAAGCAAAAGCACCTGTGCAACCACAAGAAACAATCTCTGAAGGAGATAAGAAAGATAGACCGATTGCGTCACCTGCTGCTCGAAAACTTGCTCGTGAAAAAGGAATTGATTTATCTCAAGTACCGACTGTCGATCCGTTAGGACGAGTTCGTAAACAGGATGTTGAACATTTTGAAAATCAACCTAAACAACAAGCACCAGCACCATCAAAAGCAAAAGCTCCTGTAGCTTCAACAGCAGCAGAAAGCGGAAAACCAGTTGAAAGAATTCCAATGTCACGTAAACGTCAAACAATCGCTAAGAGACTTGTAGAAGTAACTCAAACAACAGCTATGTTAACGACATTTAATGAAATTGACATGACTGCGGTTATGAACCTTAGAAAACGTAAAAAAGATCAATTTGTAAAAGACCATGATGTTCGTCTTGGATTTATGTCATTCTTTACTAAAGCCGTTGTTGCTGGATTGAAAAAATATCCTTATGTAAATGCGGAAATTCAAGGAAATGAACTTCTATTGAAAAAATTCTATGATATTGGTGTGGCTGTTTCAACAGAGGATGGATTAGTAGTACCTGTTGTTCGCGACTGTGATAGAAAGAACTTTGCAGAAATTGAAAGCGACATTGCTGAACTCGCAGTTAAAGCACGTGATAAAAAACTAGCATTGAGCGATTTACAAGGTGGTACGTTTACAATTACAAATGGCGGTGTATTTGGTTCTCTATTCTCAACACCGATTATTAACGGCTCACAAGTTGGTATTCTTGGTATGCATTCAATCAAGAAAAGACCAATAGCGGTTGATGATGAACGAATTGAAATTCGTCCAATGATGTATGTAGCTTTATCATATGATCATAGAGTAATTGATGGAAAAGATGCAGTAGGATTTCTAAAAACAGTGAAAGATTTAATTGAAAATCCTGAAGACTTATTATTAGAAAGCTAATAGTTTCTAATGAAATAATATAAAAAGCATCGGCATATCGCCGATGTTTTTTATTTATGAAATCATTAAAAGAGGCTGAGACAAAAGGATATTAACAAAAGAAAACTCGAATATTGCCTTTAATCCCCGTTCCGGAAATATACGGAGGCTGATGAGCCCTTCTCATGCTAATGCACTGCAGGATCCCACCTATGTCTATACGTAATTTCCGAAGCTGATTTGTACAATGTTCGTCTTTCACTAACCACTTTTGAGTTTTTCCCAGCCTCAAGCAAGAAAACTAAAAACAACAGTTAATGGCAAAGCAACACATGTTGGGAAATAAGGGAAGCTACTTAATTAATGCGTAGCAACCCAAACACTTTTTACTTCTGTATAATTATTTAATGCATATGATCCCATTTCACGACCAATACCAGATTGCTTATATCCGCCAAATGGCGAAGCTGCATCAAACACATTATAACAGTTGATCCATACTGTACCTGCACGAAGACGATTTGCAATATAGTGGGCATTGGCTACATTTTCTGTCCAAAGGCCTGCAGCTAGTCCGTATTCACTAGCATTTGCTCTTGCAATTACTTCATCTAAATCTTCATATGGTAAAGCAGCAATTACAGGACCAAAAATTTCTTCTTTCGCAATTGTCATATTATCACTAACATCTGCAAAAATTGTAGGTTCAACAAAATAGCCGCTTTCACGGGACTTTTTACCTCCCGCAACCACTTCTGCACCTTCTTCAATACCTTTTTCAATATAATTTAATACTCTTGATTGCTGTTCGTTAGAAACGAGTGGTCCCATTTCTATATCTTGATTGAGTCCGAAGCCTTGTTTAATTGTTTTTGCATGACTTGCCATATCACTAACAACACGATCAAAATGTTTTTTCTGAATGAAAACACGAGAGCCAGCGCAACAAACTTGTCCTTGATTAAACATAACTCCATTTAACGCTCCAGGAATGGCTTTTGTAAGATCAGCATCCGGTAAAATAATATTAGGAGATTTACCACCAAGTTCAAGTGTGACTCTTTTTAGACCTTTTGCAGCATTCGCCATAATCATTTTGCCAACTTCAGTAGAGCCAGTAAAGGCAATTTTGTTAACAAGCGGGTGGTCTACTAATGCAGAACCAGCAGTTTCTCCAAATCCTGGAACAATATTAACAACACCAGGTGGAAAACCAGCTTCATCAATTAATTCAGCTAAATAAAGTGCAGATAAAGGTGTTTGTTCTGCTGGTTTTAAAATAATTGTACATCCTGTTGCAAGTGCCGCACCTATTTTCCACATTGCCATTAGCAAAGGGAAATTCCAAGGAATAATTTGGCCAACAACACCAACAGGCTCATGGCGTGTATAGTTAAAATATGGCCCATTTACAGGAATGGTTTGCCCAGTTATTTTTGTTGTCCAACCAGCATAATATCTTATATGTTCAATCGATAGAGGAATATCTGCATTAGAGGTTTCGCGAATTGGTTTCCCATTATCGAGGGTTTCAAGCTGTGCTAGTGCTTCTTGATGTTCTTCCATTAAATCAGCTAGTTTATACATTAATCTGCTTCTACTTGCCGGCGTCATAGTTGACCATGGACCTTCATCAAAAGCTTTTCTAGCAGCTTTTACAGCAAGATCAATATCTTCTTTATCTGCTTCAAAAACTGTAGCTAAAGTTTCACCAGTAGCAGGGTTTGGTGTGTCAAAAGTTTTTCCGGAACGACTTTCTACGAATTCTCCGTTTATATAAAGTTTCTTTGTTCCCTTTAAAAACTTCTCTACTTTTTCGTTTACAGTAATGCTGATTTGATCCAAAGCAATCCCTCCAATAATAAAGTATAATAGTAGCTTGATGACGCTTACATATCATAGTCTACTGAAAAAAGTTCACAAATTCAACAATAATATTTCGAATTTTTAAAACATATTAACTGTTTTTTCGATTCCCATCGACAAAATCGCAAATGTTTATATTTAAAATATCAATATGAAAAAATATAAATGTAGTGCTATATACTACATACAAAGCAGTCGGGTAGTGGCAGTGGATAGGGTTGGAATGCATGTTTATGCAAAAAAGGATAATTTTCAAAAAAAAATAATTTTTTTATCTTTTTATTTGTCTGCTATCATATTATAATAATTCTATATATAGATCTATTAATGATAGAGCGAGGGGGATAACTTTTGGTAATTGATGAGAGAATTGCGTTAAAAATTAGACTAGAGCAGTTAGAGAGTGCAGAGATTAGGATTTTAAAAGAATTTCGTGAAGAGCGAGAAAATATTTTCAAAAGATTAAGGGAATTAGATGAAAAACAGTTGGACTTGACGAATAATAGTATATCAACGAGCCAACAAAAGGAATACATAAGTTTTAATCCTCTCTCATCGTCTTCAGCAGTAAACGATTTAGATCAATTTTTACAAAAGGATAAGAAAATGCGAAGATCGCGTCCTTCACGAAGAAGCAAATCAAGTAAAATGAGGGAAGCCGCGATTCATATATTACAAGATAAACATGAACCAATTAGAGGTTCTGAATTACAACGCTTGATCGAAAAAGAAACTGGTTTTAAAATTGCAAATATGACATCTTTTATGAAAACTGTTGAAAAGGCAGACTCAAGAATCAAAAAGCCTGAACGTGGACTATATTTTTTTCAACCTATTGATCTTTAATAAATATATATTTTTTGAGCAGCTTCCTATATATTATAGGGAGTTTATTTTTTTACTATTTCGAAATATTTTTAAATAAAACGCTTACATTATTGCTTTCTTTAATATAATTTATCAAATAAGAAAAAGTTAAGCAATAAAAATATAGTAAAATAATAAAAAAATATAATATGTGATAATTTCTTACATATTTTTGTGATTTTATATATACATAATATTGATTTTTTACTAATTTATAATTATAATCAAAATTGTAATAAAATTATGATTATTAGGAGATGATGTTTCTTGCAACAGGGTAAATTCAAGAAGAAATTAAACCTACTTGATTTGACAATGCTCGGCATTGGTTCCATTATAGGTTCCGGCTGGCTTTATGCATCATTAAGAGGTGCAAACTATGCTGGTTCACTTGCATGGCTACCATGGGTTATTGGAGCAGTCGCTGTTATTTTAATTGGGCTAGTATATGGAGAGCTCGGTGCAGCACTTCCGAGGGCAGGGGGATTTGTTAAGTACCCAGATTATTCTCATGGGTCAGTTGTCGGTTTTATGATTGGATTTATTTCAATGCTCGCATATTCTAGCACTGCTGGTGTTGAGGTAGAAGCTGTTCGACAATATGCTACATATTGGTGGCCGGCATTAACAGATAAATCTGGAGCGCCGACAGCAATTGGATTTATTATTCAAATAGGTTTACTAGTCGTCTTTTTCTTATTAAATTATTGGAGTGTTAATATTTTTAGCAAAATCAATACGATCGTTACAATTTTTAAGTTTATTGTACCTACAGTTACGATTATTGCACTTTTTATGTTTTTCCATCCGGGAAATTTTCATGTTGGGCATGCTGCTCCAGGGGGAGTATCCGGAGTATTTCAAGCTGTAGCTAATGCAGGTATTGTTTTTGCCTTTCTAGGCTTCAGGCAAGCAATTGACTTTGCTGGAGAAGCAAAAAATCCAAAAAGGGATGTTCCTCTAGCAATCATTTTAGCAGTTTGTGCTGGTCTTATTGTTTATATTTTATTACAAATTGCTTTTCTAGGTGCCGTACCAGCAGATCATTTATTACACGGTTGGGCAACTCTTCAATTCGATTCACCATTTGCCAATTTAGCCGCAGCAGTCGGGCTTTCATGGTTAACAGGACTTATTTTATTCGATGCAGTCATTTCACCAGCGGGTACAGGAAATATTTATCTTTCTGGTACAACACGTGTTATATTTGCTTGGGCACAAAATGGTTACTTTTATTCAATTTTCAGGAAAGTGGATCCAAGAACAGGTGTTCCGCGTGGAGCAATGTGGGTAACACTAATTTTAGGAATTTTATGGACGCTCCCAGGACAATTTCAAGCTTGGAGTGGTTTAATTTCAGCTGTAACATCCGCAACTGTTTTAACTTATATGGTAGGACCTGTATCAGCTATTGCTTTTAGAAAACAATTGCCGAACATGGAGCGACCATTCAGGCTGCCGGGTATGTCAATTATTGCACCGCTTGCGTTTATATCAGCTACATTAATCACGTATTGGAGCGGTTGGACAGTTGATTCATTATTAGTCGGACTCACAATTGCATCATTAATTCTCTATTTTGCATTTGTCGATAAGGATCCTGAATTTGGTAAAGGTAAAATAAGTATTAAAGAAGATTTTAAATCGAGCATTTGGCTTCTTGTCTACTTTGTATTTTTACTAGTATTCTCATATTTAGGTACATTTAAAGGCTCGGACACAGGCGTTGGATTTTTAGGAATTAAAGGTGGAATTGGAGTAATACCAGCACCATGGGATACAATATGTGTAGCTGTATTATCATTAATTCCTTTCTATATTGGTGCCAATACAGGGTTAAAGAATCCAAGAGTTCGTGATGAAAATGAATCTGAGGACGAGGAAACAGCAAATGTGCATAGTGCAATCTGAATTATTCGAATTTTCATTTAAAACAAAAAAATAAAAAGAGGTTCTCCGTATAGGAGGACCTCTTTTTATTGAAATCTATGTTGAACGAGCGCTGAGAGATCACATCGACAATTAATAAGCTGTTGTAGGTCACTAAATTGGTTGAAGTTGAAAAGCAGTAATTCTAATAGGGGACCCTTCAGGTGTGAAGCGCCGAAATCAACTCCACCTTTTTAAAGTAAACCCTTAAGGTTGTATAGGTTCAGCTGATGAAAGATAAAATTTGCACTGCTTTCATAACGTATCTCTCAAATTGCTCGCAATATAGCTAGAATAATAAAAAAGCTCGATACAATACAAGTAAAGAGAGATATCTCCTGTATGTATTGCATTGAGCTTTCTTAAATGTTTCTGAAATTATGATTTAGAAGTTTTCTTTTCAACTTCTGCTTTATTTTGATAGATTTTTTTCGCCAATAAGGTTTGTCCGATTAAGAATAGACCACCAACTGTCCAATATAGAGGTAAAACCGCTGGCGCAGAAAATGAAACAAATAATATCATAATTGGAGAAACTAAAGTCATGAACTTCATTTGTTTCTTTTGTGCTTCAGGCATGCCGATTAAGGAAATTTGTGATTGAAGTAAGTAAATAATTCCGGCGATAATTGCCATTGGTATATCAGCATGACCAAGATTAAACCATAGAAATGAGTGAGAAGCAATTTCTTTTGTACCGCGAATTGCATAGTAGAAACCCATCAATATTGGCATTTGAATGACAATTGGGAGACATCCCATATTTAATGGATTAACACCATGTTTTTGATAAAGTCCCATTATCTCTTGTTGTAATTTAGC
Organism: Heyndrickxia ginsengihumi; assembly: GCF_011008565.1. Taxonomy (GTDB): domain Bacteria; phylum Bacillota; class Bacilli; order Bacillales; family Bacillaceae_C; genus Weizmannia; species Weizmannia ginsengihumi. The sequence goes on along the minus strand of NZ_JAAIWK010000009.1, from coordinate 72,796 downwards.
TTGTTCTTCTTTTGTCTTTGCATTTTTAATTTGCTTTTGAATTTTATCCATTTCTGGTTTTAATACATCCATTTTCACTTTCATTTCTTGCTGGTTCTTATAAGTTTTTAATGTCAAAGGCATTAAAATTAAACGGATGATTAATGTTACTACAACAATAGCAATACCGTAATCTCCATTAAAAAGATTAGCTGTTGCTTTAATAATCATAACGAATGGACTAACAAAATAATGGTGTAAAAAACTATTGTGAATTGAATGAGTTGTTGTTGCTCCAGAACAAGCGCTCAAAACGGCAAGTAATCCGAGCATAATAAACGATAAACTAAAAATTCTTTTCATCAAATATCCTCCTTGAATTTAATTGAAAACATAATGTGCATGCAAGGATATATGATGATCATCCTCATCATTAGGACACTCTTTCCGTCTAACACATGTTAAGATCCAAATGATGACAGAGTGATTAGAACTATCACATGTTGGTTTCTTTTGAATTTTATGATCGACTAAAATCGTTGTTGTCTTCGCAGATACATAGGAAGATGGTTTCCCTATTAACCGGCTAAGATAAATAAGACCGACTGTTAGAAACATAAATGATAGCGTATAAATAATAGGGTCATTCATAAAATCCATCAGATTTTGCGTCAATATGTTCACACACCTTAAATTAATCAGTCAAAGTATATCTTAATTCAATATATTTTACAATCAGTAATCATTATTTTATCATAATCAGATAAGAGAAAGATACAAAATTATTGTTCACATAATCAAATGAATATACTAACTTTAATTTAACATGATGAAAGGACTAACTGTATGAAGGATATTACATTACCAACAGCGCTGAAGGATTTATTGCATAAAAGAAAATCACTTTTTCCAAATAAACATGAGAACGATTATATCGGGCAAGGTGGGTTTATTCCGTCAGATTCATCGATTTTATTTGATGCGATAACCGCTTTATTGCTCGGAAAAAATATATTATTGAAGGGACCGACTGGCTCAGGCAAAACAAAACTAGCAGAAACGTTGTCGGCATATTTACATCAACCAATGGAAAGCATTAACTGTTCGGTCGACTTAGATGCAGAAGGATTATTAGGCTTTAAAACGATACAACAGTCCAATAATGGGGCGGTCATTGATTTTATTCCTGGACCCGTCATTCATGCAATGCAAAAAGGACATTTATTATATATTGATGAAATTAATATGGCAAAGCCAGAAACATTGCCCATTTTAAATGGTGTTTTAGATTATAGACGAATGATTTTGAATCCGTTTACTGGAGATGTAGTGAAAGCTTCAGAATCATTTACAGTCATTGCTGCCATAAATGAAGGTTATATCGGTACAGTATCTATGAATGAAGCGTTAAAAAATCGCTTTGTCGTGATTGAGGTACCCTATATTCAAGGGCTTTTATTAAAAGAAGTGATTGAACAGCAAAGTAAATTAAGAGATGATAAATTGATTGAAAAGTTTGTTAAGTTATCAAATGATTTGTTTGTACAAGTACAAAACGGTCAAGTATCTGAAGAAGCTGCGTCAATTAGAGCCCTTTTAGATACTTGTGACTTAGCTGTTTATTTACCGCCTTTAAGAGCAGTCCAAAGAGGAATTATCGATAAATTAGAAGATACTAGAGAAAAAGCAGCAATTCAAAATATTGCTGAAACGTTATTTGAATAGAGGGGAAATATGGAAAGGTTTATTCAGTTTAACGATGAACAAATAGATACAATGCTTTTAATGGAATTGGATGACTTGGTTAAAACGCTAATAAAACAAAAGGAGTATAGTGTAGAATTCAGGCCACATTCCTATCTGGATCGTAAAGAGAAAAAAGTATATGTATCACATTTTTGGAATCATCGGCCATTTACAGTCATGAAAAACGGATTGAAAACAGATGTCTTTTTAAGAGCAATGGGGAACTTTACTCATACGGATGTAAAAGATCTTTATGAGTTTGAAAAGCAATGTCAATCGCTGCAATTCCAAAGTTTTGCAACACAAGTATTTACTTTAGTGGAGGATATGCGGATAGAGGAACTTTGTAAAAGAGAAAGACCGGGCACAAAAAAAGCGTTCGCTGTTCGTCAAGAAATCTATTTGCAATATTTTCAATCACAATTGGAGACGAATATTGTAAAAAGTATACATACTGATGCATTATTTAATGTAATCTATTTAATGCTATTTTCAAAGTCTCCACTTTTAGAAATCCCTTCTATTTCAGAAAGCATAGATTTAGTGATTCCTTTTATTCGTTCACAGTTATCAACATGTTATGATGCGAAAGCAACGAGTGAAGTAGTAAAGCATTGTTTAGAGCTTATGGCAGTATTAGAAGAAGTATTGCAAAAAGATATGTTAAACGAGTACTTTCATCTTCCAAAGGTAACGTCACAAGAAGAAAGTAAAGCTGAATTACTGAGCAATATTAGACGGGTCGATCCTTTAGTAAATGATGATATATCGAAGGAAGACCATTCAAACAAAGATACATTTAAGGAAGAAATGAAAACATGGCATCGTGAAACGAAAGAGAGCGGAGACCATTTTTTGCAGTATGAGCTAGAACAAGGAACAAAAACGAATTTATTCTCTGAAAATGGCCGAGATGAAAAAGATAATAATGGAGCTTGGTTTACATTGCAAGGATCTAAGCAGCAAACGAGTAACAATCAATATAATGAAATGGAGCCCACCTCTTTACGAACTAATTATAACCAAAATGAATTTAAATATGGGAAGGCGAATCAGCATGCAATTCCTATTTTCTTAAAGCCACACATGCCAACGGCTGAAGATATATTGCAATACAAGGAAAAGGTTCATAAAATTGAAATCTATGAAAAAAAATTGACGAAAATGATTCAAAAAACATTAGAGCAAAAAAGAACATGGCGCAGGGAACATTTGCATTATGGCCGTTTAAGTAAGAAGTTAACACGCTATTTTACAGAGGAACGGCCAAGGCTTTTTTATAAAAAAGAGGCAAATGCTAAGGAAATTGATGCTGTCTTCACATTATTAGTTGATTGTTCTGCATCGATGTTCGATAAAATGGAAGAGACAACATTAGGCATTTGTTTATTTCATGAGGTGTTAAAAGCGGTGAAAGTGCGGCATGAAATTATTGGCTTTTGGGAAGATGCAAATGAAGCGACAAAAACTGAACAGCCTAATTACTTTAATGAAATGATTACTTTTCAAACATCTTTGCAAAAGAACAAGGGTCCAGAAATTATGCAATTAGAACCAGCAGAAGACAATCGTGATGGCTTTGCAATCCGGTTAATGTCGGAGCGATTGGAAAGCTGTCATGAACGTCAAAAATTTTTATTCATTTTTTCAGATGGAGAACCTGCCGCTTTTGGCTATGAACAAAATGGTGTGCTTGATACCCATGAAGCTGTGCTGGAAGCAAGAAAAAAAGGGATTGAAGTATTTAATGTCTTTCTATCGAATCAAGAAATTACTGAACAACAAAGATTATTGCTGCAGCATATTTATGGCCATTACAGTATACTCGTTCCGAATGTTTCTCAGCTTCCTGAAGTTTTATTTCCTCTGTTACGAAAATTATTGTACAGGAGCATATAAAAAGTTTGAGATGTTAAATATACTATTTCAATCTCCATAGAGGTTTACTAGTAAGCTATATAATCATATTTTTCAATTTAGGTTCTTTTTCTAAGAGATTGCCGCTTTTATGGATGTCGTTTTTCAAGGGGAGTATAATATCCGTTCCAGGATACTTGCTTTCCGCGGGCGGATGCTGACCCTTCTCGATGCTACATGCTACACGCCTGTGGGGTCACTTCATTCCGCTATTCCTGTAGGAGTCTCGTATCCTTGCGCTTTAGTCATCTTTATAAAAGGTAGCATCTATTAAAAAAGTAAAAATATTTAAAATGCTGTTCTCGAAAACATTTGTTTTGCTAAAAAAGAGGTAGATATCCGTTCCAGAGTTCGCTTTTGAAAGCTACTCCTTGCAAGCCTCCAATGAACTTTATGTAAAAGCAACAAAAGTATAAAATGCAAAAAGGATCAAACACATCATGTTTGATCCTTTTTACATTAAGAATATGATTCAAGTTTCGTTTCAACTTCTTTACAAATTTGATCTGCGGAAAGTCCTCTCGCTTCAATGACAGAACCTTTTATGATTGTATTTTGAATTCCCATTACGTTATTATCGAGTCCGGTAACAACGCAGCAATCACAGCCCTGTGCATCATGTTCATTTTTTAGCTCAACGACATTATAGCCTTTTTCTTTTAAAGCTGATTGGACATCTGTTAGTGATTGTTCAACTCCAATTTTCGCCATATGAAAAAAACACCTCCAATGATAGGGTGTCCTTTTACATATAAATTATTCACGCGCATACACTGTTTTAGTGAATATCTTTTTTCTTGAATCTGCCGCCGCGTACTTCAGAAATATTTCCAACAGCGATAAATGCATGATCATCAAATTCTTCTACGATCGATTTTAGTTTAGCCTCTTCTAACCGTGTAATAACACAAAAGATTACTTTCTTATCCTGACCAGAGAAAGCACCTTCGCCATTTAAATACGTTACACCACGACCAAGTCGGGCCATAATAGCTTCACCGATTTCATCAATTTCATTACTAATAATCCAAACAGATTTTGATTCGTCTAAACCTTGGACTACCACATCAATAGCTTTGGAGGCAATAAAGTAGGTGATGACGGAGTACATGGCAAACTTCCAGGTGAAGACAAAGCCAGCACATGTAAAAATGAATAGGTTAACGAAAAGAATAATTTCACCAACAGAGAAAGGTAATTTTTTATTCAAGAGAATTGCTAGCGCTTCTGTTCCATCTAAACAGCCACCGAAGCGAATAACAATTCCTACTCCGACACCTAAGATAATCCCGCCGAAAACGGTACAAAGCAATAAATCATCGGTAAATACATGAACAGGTGTAAGCAATACGGTCGTAATAGACATGATCGTAATTCCATACAAAGTCGTAATTGCAAACGTTTTTCCAATTTGCTTGTAGCCGATATAAAAGAAAGGGAGGTTTAGGATGAAAATAAAGACCCCTAATTTAAAACCGGTAAGATGTGAGAGGATGATTGAGATACCTGTAATACCGCCATCTAAAATTTGATTCGGTACGAGAAATAATTCGAGGGAGACCCCCATAATAATCGCACCTATTGTCACAAATAAAATTCGTTGTAGAAATAATCTCCTACGTGCTTTCTTAGATCTTACTTTTAATTTTGTCGCTCCTTCATTCATTAAAGCTTGTATATTAGTTTCACTCATATGTATCTCCTTTCTAATATAATTTGCTAGGAAACATATAAATATGTGAAAAAAGTGGAATGATTAACAGAGGAATAGCCATCAGAAATAGGGATACTTTTATTATATAATAATATATTGAAAAAGTGAATGAATATGCATGTACAAAATATAGAATTTTCAAATATTTACAGAAGGAGGATGGGACAAAACGTAAAAGTGATTAGCTAAAGACGAACATTGCCCAAATCAACTCCGAAAATATACATAGTTGCCTCAGGCGGCTGGTGCGCAATATTCGTATTTAGTTAATTTACTTTTGTCCCAATTTCTTTATTTATCTTTTTGTAAGGCGGCTTTTAAAAGATCACCTAAGCTGTTCGAGAACGTCTCATTTTTAGAATATTTATTTAATAATCTTTTTTCCTCATGTTTGGACAAAGCTTTTTTCTTTTGTTCTGCCTTTTCAACAACATTACAAGTACGGCATTGAAAATACATACCCGATTTTCCTTTATGTATTTCCATTTTTTTATGACAGGTAGGGCAGCGTCTATTGGACAATTTCGGACTCTTTCTTTTTGTGAAATTGCATTCGCGATTAGAACAAACGAGCATTTTTCCGTCTTTTCGAGTAACTTCTTTCATAAATGAACCGCACTCTGGACATTTTGAACCAGTTAGATTGTGGGCATGGTATTTTTGCTCGCTATTTTTTATTTCAGTCACAAGACGAGATGTTTCTTTACGAATAGATTGTAAAAATTTTTCAGGATCTTCTTTTCCGCGAGAAATTGCCTCTAATTGTTTTTCCCATTTTGCAGTTAATTTAGGAGATTTCAATTCCTCATTTACTAAGTCGATTAATTGTTTTCCTTTTGGTGTGGAATGTAACCGTCCTTCTTCACGGCGAATTGCTTCAGATGAAACTAATTTCTCAATAATATCTGCTCTTGTAGCAGGGGTACCGAGACCGAATTTTTCCATTTTCATTAATAAATCAGCTTCAGAAAACCTTTTTGGCGGCTCAGTTAAATGACTGATTATTTGAACATCGTCAATTTTGTACGTTTTATCTTTTTGTAGTTGAAAGGAACTTTTCCCCATTTGATCATGATCATTTGAAACAATCGATTTAAATCCCTTATTTAAAATTTCTGTTTCTTTACCAACTAGCATGTTACCTTGGACGTCAAGCGTAAATATGAACGTTGCATATTGGTAGCTAGGATAAAAGAGCGTTAAAAATCTGTGCACGATCAGATCATAAAGTTTTCTTTCATCTGCTGATAATCGCGAAAGAGAAGAAGTATGATCTGTCGGAATTATTGCATGATGATCGGTTACTTTTTCATCGTTAAATACACGTTTGGACAAAACTATTCCTTTATTTTTTAAAATCGGTTGTACAATATCTTTAAAATTTGCTTTAAGGGCAAGCAAGCGATCATACATCGTATCCTTCATATCTTTTGTGAGATATTTTGAATCTGTGCGAGGATACGTAACAAGTTTATGCTGTTCATATAAATTTTGCAGTACATTTAATGTTTTTTTCGCTGTAAAACCAAAGCGATGATTGGCATCACGCTGTAACTCTGTTAAATCATATGGAAGCGGCTGAGCTTCTTGTTTTTCTTTGCGTGTAATTTGAACAACCTTTGCTTTATTCCCTTCAAGTGCATCTAGCAAATGTTTTGCGTCCTGCTCATCAAATATTCGTTTTTCCCCATTCTTCTCCCAATTTAATTGTACCGTTCCAATCGATGCTTGGATTGTCCAAAACTTTCTCGGCACAAATGTTTGTATTTCTTTTTCCCTATCTAAAATTAAAGAGAGTGTCGGAGTTTGAACACGTCCAGCTGATAAAGGATCATTATACTTTACGGTTAGTGCCCGAGAGACATTTAGCCCGATTAGCCAGTCAGCTTCACTGCGACAAACAGCTGATCGATAGAGATTGTCGTAGTTTCTCGCCGGTTTTAAGTTATGAAAACCATCTTTGATTGCTCTATCTGTTTGCGAAGAGATCCATAATCTTTTAACAGTTTTTCGCCAATGAATTCTTTCAAGGATCCAGCGGGCTACTAGCTCGCCTTCACGTCCTGCGTCTGTAGCGATAATGATTTCTTGAACATCTTTCCTTTTAGATAATTGTTCAATTGCTTTGAATTGCGGATAGGTTTTTCTAATTGGTTTTATTTCCATTTGCTTTGGAATAATCGGTAAATCTTCCATATTCCATTCTTTATATTTATGGTCATAGTCTTCAGGCATTTTTAATTCGACTAAATGTCCAAGAGCCCATGTAACAATATATCGAGGTCCTTCAAGATAATGCTTCTTTTTTTCATTACAACCTAGGACACGTGCTAGTTCACGTGCAACGCTCGGTTTTTCTGCTAAAACAAGTGATTTCATTTTGACACCTAACTTTCCTAACTGTTCCTTATAGTATAACGTAATTAAGAGCTAAGGTATAAATTTTATATTAAAATCCGAATTCCCCCTTTGAAAATGATATAAAGTTTGTTACAATATTTGTTTGTAAGAGAATAGTGTATCGTGTTACCCTAGCCTAAATACATTTATATCTTGCAAATATAAATCGATAGGTGGTTAGAAAAATGGAAGAAAATAAACCGTATAGAGTACTTTTGTATTATAAGTATGTAACAATTGAAAATCCTGAAGAATTTGCGAAAAAACATTTAAAATTTTGTAAAGAATTAGGGTTAAAAGGCCGTATTATAGTAGCCGAAGAGGGCATTAATGGTACTGTTTCAGGTCTTACAGAGCAAACGGATCGTTATATTGAAGAAATGAAAAAAGATCCTCGCTTTAGTGATATGATCTTTAAAGTTGATAAAGCAGACGATCATGCCTTCAAAAAAATGCATGTACGTCCTCGTAAAGAGTTAGTAACTTTACGTCTTGAAAATGATATTAATCCAAATGAAAAAACTGGGAAATATTTATCTCCTAAAGAGTTTTATGAAGCGATGCAAGACGAAAATACGGTTGTTTTAGATGCGCGCAATGACTATGAATATGATCTAGGGCATTTTCGTGGGGCAATACGACCAGATATAAAGACTTTCCGTGAGCTACCAGCGTGGGTACGTGAACATAAAGATGAATTAAAAGGCAAAAAAATTGTCACATATTGCACAGGTGGAATTCGTTGTGAAAAATTCTCTGGCTGGTTGCTTGAAGAAGGCTTTGAAGATGTAGCGCAATTACACGGTGGAATTGTCACTTATGGATATGATCCAGAAGTTCAAGGTGAACTATGGGATGGACAATTATACGTGTTTGATTCACGAATTGCTGTTCCAGTCAACCGAAAAGAACATGTAATTGTTGGAAAAGATTATTTCACTGGTGAACCTTGTGAACGTTATGTAAATTGTGCAAATCCTGAATGTAATAAACAAATTCTTTGTACAGAAGAAAATGAACATAAATATATGCGCAGCTGTTCTCATGAATGCCGCGTTTCACCAAGAAATTTATATGTAAAAGAGCATAATTTAACAGAAGAAGAAATCGCAGAACGTTTACGCAAAATTGAAGAAGAAAATGCGGTTGCAAAATAATGAACAGAAAAAAAGATCGTTAATCATACGATCTTTTTTTTATTGGTTATTTACAAAAAATGTTGAATACTCATTCCGTCCATTAAAGAGGGAATGGAATGGAAATCAACTGGCCCCCTTTGGTAAAGGTCCTCTAAGTTTATAAAATTACCCTAATGAAAAATTGAAGTATGAAATACATTTTGCTTGCTTCAACAGTTCATAATAGTCAATTGGAGCGGAAATCAACCACTTTTTTTTATATGAACAACGACTTATGAATAAATCATTTTGAAAAAATAAATGATATTTTATTGGGGTCAGATTAATAAAATAATCACTGTGAAAAATTTTTCTGAAAAAAATGTTTATAATTTCATGTTGACGGGTATATAAAAAACGGAGGTGTTGTATCATTGATAGAATTTAAACATGTTACAAAAAAATATGATGATGGATTTGTCGCCATTAAAGATCTAAATCTAACAATTGAAGATCATGAATTGCTTGTGTTAATTGGTCCTAGTGGCTGCGGTAAGTCAACGACAATGAAAATGATTAACCGCCTAATTGAACCAACAAGTGGCGAAATAATGATTAATGGTGAAAGTATTGCGAAGAAAAATCCTGTTAAACTGAGAAGAAATATCGGCTATGTTATTCAACAAATCGGTTTAATGCCACATATGACAATCCGCGAGAATGTAGCACTCGTTCCGAAATTAAATAAATGGGATGAAAAAAAATACATACATAAAGTGGATGAGCTGATTGCAATGGTTGGATTAGATCCGGAAGTAGTAGGTGACCGCTATCCGGGTGAATTATCAGGAGGTCAGCAACAGCGGATAGGTGTCATTCGAGCATTGGCAGCAGAACCTGATGTTATTTTGATGGATGAACCATTTAGTGCGCTTGATCCAATTAGCCGCGAGCAGCTGCAAGATGAATTAACGAGAATTCATCAAGAGTTAAAAAAGACGATCGTATTTGTTACTCATGATATGGATGAAGCAATTAAGATCGGTGATCGTATTTGTTTGATGAAAGATGGGGAAATTGTCCAGCTAGATAAACCGGAGACAATTTTGCGTCATCCAGCAAACGAATTTGTTCGACAATTTATTGGTGAAGATCGTTTACAAGGTGTCAACAGTATTCCCGAATTGGAAGACCTCATGATTTCTCCTATTACAGCCTACCCTACGAGAGGACTTGCAGAAGCACTCAAATTTATGCGTCAAAAACGAGTTGACCATCTAGTCATCGTGGATCGAAATAATCAATATTATGGTGTTGTAAACATTTGGGATGTTCGTAATGCTTATAAAGATGAACAGCTACATCTTATTGATATCGTGCATAAAGATTTTCCTACATTAAGTATTAATGACTCTCCTGAAAAGGCCTTACAAATGGTTAATGAATCAAGAACTGGGTTTGTACCAGTTCTTGATGAGCATAATGCTGTAAAAGGAATGATCAATCGATCAAGTATTGTAAACTATGTCGCTAGCCAATTTAGTGATGAGCAAGGAAGTGATTTAAATTAATAATTTGTGGAAAGAAACTGCGAATGTATTTATTGATAGATGGAGTGAAATTGGAAAACTATTATTAGAACATATATATTTATCTCTCATTGCAATTGCAATTGCCATTATTATCTCGGTGCCGCTTGGTATTTTTTTAACTAGGCATAAAAAATTAGCGGATCCAATCATTGGGCTAGCTTCAGCAGTCCAAACAATACCGAGCTTAGCGTTGCTCGTATTTCTTGTCCCATTTATTGGAACGGGAAAACCCCCAGCTATCGTGGCGTTAACGGTTTACGGTCTGCTTCCTATTCTTCGCAACACATATTTAGGAATATTAGGTGTTAACCGCAGCACTGTTGAGGCAGGCGTTGGAATGGGGATGACAAGCAGACAGGTGCTATGGATTGTTGAACTACCGCTCGCATTCAATGTCATTATGGGGGGGATCCGTACTGCATCGGTTTTAGTCATCGGGGTTGCCACGATGGCAGGATTAATTGGTGCCGGCGGATTAGGAGATCTTATCTTTAGAGGACTACAAACCTATAACTCTGGTTTGATTTTGGCAGGTGCGATTCCATCAGCAGTTATTGCTATTTTATTTGATCAGCTATTAAAAAAAATTGAAGTCAGAGCAAAACCGGGTACACAGAAAAGAAAGATACCAAAAGGTGTCAAAATTGGTTTCCTTACCATTATTATTTTGGCGGTTGTCGTTTCATCTGGTTATGGAATTTATCAAATGAAGCAAAGAGGCAATACGATTGTTATTACAGGCAAAGCTTTTACTGAGCAGGAAATTTTAGTGCATATGTACGGAATATTGATCAAAGATCGAACGAATTTAAATGTTGAATATAAATCTTTTATAAGTGGCTCTACTCCTGTATTTGAAGGAATGCGCAAAGGGGATTATGATCTCAGTGTTGAGTATACCGGAACAGGGTTAATCAATATATTGAAGGAAAAAGTAAATTCAACAGATCCAAAGACTGTTTATAATAAAGTAAAAGATGAGTATGCAAAAAAGTATCAATTAATATGGCTTAAACCAATTGGCTTTAATAACACCTATTCGTTAACAATTCGAAAAGCCGATGCGAAAAAATGGGGCGTCAAATCGATTTCTGATCTTACGAAAATTGCTCCGACTTTAACACTTGGTTCAGAACCAGAGTTTTTAGAAAGAAAAGATGGTTATATTGGTTTGCAAAAAAAATATGGAATTCATTTTAAAAAGACTTCTACGATGGACGAAGGGATCATTTACAGTGCTGAGAAAAATCATAAAGTCGATGTTATTGATGCCTACACGACAGATGGTAGAATTCCAGCCTTTAACTTATACGTGTTAAAAGATGATAAGCATCAATTCCCGCCATATAACGCAGCACCAGTTATAAGAGAAGAGATGTTAAAGAAACATCCTGAATTGAAAAAGGTCATTAATTTGCTTGCAGGTAAAATTACTGATGAAAAAATGCAACAATTAAATGCAGAAGTTGATTTAGAGAAAAAAGATTATGATGATGTAGCACGAAAGTTTTTAATTGACGAAGGATTAATAAAAAAATAATCAGCTCATAGATAACTGACTTATGAAGAATGTCATTTCTTGATAAGTCAGTTTTTTTATCTATTGCTAACATAAATTGATTGATTCATCACAAACTAACTTTAAATACGAAAAAAAGGATCGTGGGGGAATTTATGACAATCGTCATTCATTTAAAATCATGCATCACTAATTTTTATATGGCGCGAAAACATGCTCAAAAGATTATGAATGATTGTGATAATTTCGATGAAAAGCAACAATTCTATAAATGTATGATCAAATTGTTAGAAATTGAAAATGATCTGCAGCAGCATTACATTCAGCATAAAGATAACAGTAACTAAAAGTTAGAAAGAAGGGTAGTAAATCTGTGATTTCTACGGAAATATTTAATGTAATCGTTCGTTCGATATTCATATTTCTCGTTCTCTTCGGATTGATAAAACTACTTGGCAGAAAGCAAATATCACAATTAACATTTTTTGAATATGTAATCGGCATTACTGTCGGTAATATTGCTGCAAGTGTTTCAATTGGGCTAAAAGATCATTTTTGGGTAGGTATGGTCGGGTTGATAACGTGGACGGTTATCCCATTTATTTTAAGAATGATCACGTTAAAAAATCAAACAATCAGAAATATTTTAATTGGAAAGCCAACCATCATGATTAAAAGAGGTAAAATCATTTCAAACAATTTATCACAACAAAAATATAATAAAGCAGACATTATGGAATTACTAAGAGAGAAAAATGTTTTTAAACTTTCAGATGTTGAAATGGCAGTTCTTGAGACAAACGGGGAGTTAACAGTACAAAAGCAACAACAGCATGAAGAACATCCCAGTCCGGATACTCAGCCAACGATATCATATGTAAAAAGGCCGGAAAAACAATGTCCAATGAAGCAACGAAAAGATTTGTTCCAGGCGATCATAAAAAAATGTCAAGCAGATCTTGAGTTATATGCACTTACAACGGACTCGACAACAATAAAAGCAAGCGTTAAAAAACATATTGAAAGTTTGAACGAATTAATGGAGAATCTGCAACCATTTATTAGTAAGAAAAAAACCTAGGAAATGGATTCCTAGGTTTAACGGGATTCTGCATACTTTTGTTCTAAATATTCGTCATAGCTCATTGTTTTATCAATTAAGCCATTTGGAGTAATTTCAATAATCCGGTTCGCGATCGTTTGAACAAATTGGTGGTCAAATGACGCAAAAAGCATCGAGCCTTTAAAACGGATTAAGCCATTATTTAATGCGGTAATGGACTCTAAGTCTAAATGGTTTGTTGGTTCATCAAGCAACAGTACATTCGCACCGCTAAGCATCATTTTTGATAACATACAACGTACTTTTTCACCGCCGGATAGGACGTTTGCTTTCTTTTTCACTTCTTCACCGGAAAAGAGCATTCTCCCTAAAAATCCTCTAAGAAAGCTTTCACTTTGGTCAATAGGGGAATATTGACGAAGCCAATCAACTAAATTTAAATCCCCATTTTCGAAATAAGTGGAATGATCTTTTGGGAAATATGACTGTGATGTTGTAACACCCCATCTATAGGAACCGCTGTCTGGCTCCATTTCTCCTGCAAGGATTTTGAAAAGAGTTGTTTTTGCAAGCTCATTTTCGCCGACAATGGCAATTTTATCATCTTTGTTCATTGTAAAACTAATTTGATCAAGTACTTTTACGCCGTCAATTGTTTTTGACAATCCTTCAACGAACAGCAAGTCATTTCCAATTTCACGATCTGGTGTAAATTGAATATATGGATATTTTCTAGATGACGGTTTAATCTCATCTAAACTGATTTTATCGAGCATTTTTTTACGAGAAGTTGCTTGCTTTGATTTTGAAGCATTGGCGCTAAAACGTGCAATAAAGTTTTGAAGTTCTTTCATTTTTTCTTCTTTTTTCTTATTTTGTTCCTGTGCCATTTTTAAAGCTAACTGGCTTGATTCATACCAAAAATCATAGTTCCCTACATAAAGTTGAATTTTATGGAAGTCTAAATCCGCAATATGTGTACAAACCTTATTGAGGAAATGACGGTCATGGGATACGACAATTACTGTGTTTTCGAAATCAATTAGGAATTCTTCCAGCCAGTGGATAGCATTTAAATCTAAGTGGTTTGTCGGTTCATCTAGTAGTAAAATATCTGGTTTGCCAAACAATGCCTGGGCAAGTAAGACTTTTACTTTTTCAGCACCTGACAAGTCAGCCATTTTTTTATGGTGAGAATCTTCAGAGATTCCTAAACCTTTTAAAAGGATTGCTGCTTCGGATTCGGCTTCCCATCCATTTAATTCTGCAAATTCACCTTCAAGCTCTGCTGCTCTTATTCCATCTTCATCTGAAAAATCCGCTTTCATATATATAGCATTTTTTTCTTGCATAATTTCATATAAACGGGCATGACCCATCATGACCACATTTAATACTTCATGTTCTTCGTATTCGAAGTGGTTTTGCTTTAATACTGCTAATCTTTCCCCAGGAGTAATTTGAATATCACCTGTTTGCGGTTCGATTTCTCCTGATAGGATTTTTAAAAAAGTTGACTTTCCGGCTCCATTTGCCCCGATTAAGCCATAGCAATTTCCTGGGGTGAACTTTATATGAATATCTTCAAAAAGTTTACGATCGCCATAACGTAAACTAACATTATTAACTGTAATCAAATGAGTACCTCCAATAAATCGTTACTTTTGCAGAAGTTATGCTTCTTCAAACTTATTCTTATTTTAAACGTTGAGCGACTATATGTCATCTATTATTATAAACATAGACAGTATTCAATGAAAACTGGAAACAGTGAAAGTAATGTATTTTTCCTAATTAGGTGCAATCAAGCGGGCAAAAAAGGGGAGAGCGAAGATGTGTGGACGATTTACATTGACGGTATCAATTGAAACAATTGCGAGGCGGTTTAACGGGACCATTACTTTTCCAAATGACTCTTATAAAGCTTGTTATAATATAGCTCCTTCTCAGCAAGTTTTAGTCATCATTAATGACGGAAAGAAAAATCGTTTAGGATATTTAAAATGGGGGTTTATTCCGAGGTGGGCAAAAGACCCTTCAATTGGTTATAAAATGATTAATGCGAGAAGTGAATCCATTACCGAAAAGGCAAGCTTTCAGGAAGCAATTAAACATAGACGGTGTTTGATTATTGCAGACTCTTTTTACGAATGGAAGAAAAATCATGACACTAAAACGCCGATGAGGATCTCTTTACAATCGGAACAACTATTTGCGATGGCAGGAATTTGGGAAAAATGGATAAGCCCTACAGGGGAAGCTATTTTTTCTTGTGCAATTATAACGACGGAAGCAAATGCATTTATGTCTTCAATTCATCACCGTATGCCTGTGATTTTAAATAAAGAAGATGAACAAACTTGGTTAAATCCAAGAATAACTGATGTTCAAACAATCCAATCTTTACTTCAGCCGTATCCTACCTTTGATATGGAGGCCTATAAAGTTTCGAATTTAGTAAATTCACCAAAGCATAATTTCCCTGAACTTCTAAAAGAAATGGAGTAGACGAGTTCGAGCTATTCCATTTCTTTTTTCTATATATGGAAATGTTGATATTCCGAGAGTGTCTACATTGTTGTCATTGTTTTACTTTTTGTTCAATTCATCTAATTTATGACTGAATATTTAGAAATAAAGTCAATGACATTTATAACCCCCCTCTTTATAATGTGATTAAATATTACTATTAATGTTATATTTTATAACAAGATTACAATCATGAATGTTTGTTTACTTAAGAAAATAAAAAAGGAGCGGATGTGAATGAAAGGTGCAAAGTTTAAAACACTGACGTTAGGGATTCAGCATGCGTTAGCGATGTATACGGGAGCGGTACTTGTACCCTTGATTGTTGGCGGAGCATTGAAATTAAGTTCGGAACAATTGACTTACTTAGTAGGTATTGATTTATTCATGTGCGGTATCGCCACTTTGTTGCAAATTTGGAAAAATCGCTACTTCGGTATTGGTTTACCTGTTGTCCTCGGTTGTACATTTACTGCTGTTACTCCGATGATCACAATCGGTTCTAATTTCGGTTTAGGCGCTATTTATGGAGCCATATTAGTGGCAGGTGTTTTTGTGATCCTCGTTTCAAAATTTTTCAGTAAGTTAATACGCTTTTTCCCACCTGTTGTGACAGGCTCTGTCGTGTGTATCATTGGCTTATCTTTAATTCCTGAAGCGCTGAAGAATATGGCGGGCGGAGAAGGTGCGGAAGATTATGCTAGTATTAGCAATCTCGCCCTTTCTTTTGGTGTATTACTATTGATCCTCATCCTTTATCGCGTTTCGAAAGGCTTTATCCGCTCGATTTCTGTTTTGCTTGGTCTAATCGTTGGTACAGTAGTTTCTATTATGATGGGGAAAGTAGATTTGACTCCTGTGAAAGAAGCTTCTTGGACTCATTTACCGCATCTTTTCTATTTTGGACGTCCCGAATTCCATATTACGCCAATTATCACAATGTGTATCGTTTGTTTAGTATGTCTTACAGAGGCGACAGGGGTCTATTTAGCTGTTGGAGACATTTGTAAACAAAAAGTGACACAAAAGGATTTAGAAAGAGGTTATCGTGCAGAAGGAATTGCGATTATCATTGGCGGTTTAATGAATGCTTTCCCATATACGACGTTCTCGCAAAATGTTGGACTTGTGCAATTGTCTGGTAATAAATCTGTAAGGGCTGTTGGTGTAACAGGCACGTTACTTGTTATCCTCGGATTGGCGCCGAAAATCGCTGCAATTGCCACGATTATCCCTACGCCTGTTCTTGGAGGAGCGATGGTTGCGCTATTTGGAACAGTTATCGCTTATGGGATTAAAATGTTAAGCAACGTCGACTTACAGTCAACAGAAAATCTGTTAATTATTGCTTGCTCAATCGGTCTAGGTCTTGGGGTTACAGTTGTACCAGATGTATTTGAAAAATTACCTAGTACACTAAAGGTGATTGCTGGTGATGGTATTGTTGTAGGAAGTCTTGTTGCTATTGTGTTAAATGGGTTTTATCATGTGCGTACTCGTAAGGAAGTTGAGGCGGTTGTTGGCGAAAGATCGATTTCCTGAATTTGTGGTATCCCACATAGTTTCGGTGCAAATTTGTCAGAATGTCATCGGCATTTTCTTAATTTTAGAGAATGGAGGTGGCATTTTGTATGAGAAAAAAGAATTGTAGAAAAAATGAATACCTTTTTTATTGATAGTTAACTTTAAATTCACAGGAAATTGCAGTTTTTATACTAAGATAAGAGAAAAATAAGCGGGGCGGTATTATATGAATTCGATTAGAAAAGCCGACGGTTACATAACAAGAATGAAACATAGGAAAACGCAATGATAATGTTTCGGCAGCCAATTACTGAAGCAGGGATACAGATACCTAAAGGCACGGTGAATACGGAGGAAGATACTTATAATGCGATTATTAGGAAAATTGAAGAATTTTGAGGCTGAGAATCGAATGTTCCAGATGAGTGGGATTATGAACCAACAGGCGGAGGGGGGTGAAGAAGGATTCATATTCCATTATGTTTGGATTTCTTTGACGGATAAAGTTGAACTTATTCGAGACCACTGAGATTATTTAAACACCATTTTTATTTAATTTTTTCCTTTAACAATAGCTGGCACTGTTATATGATAAAGTACTAAATCATAATCTTACACTCCCTTAGAATAGGTAATCTTTTAAAATAATAGCAAAATGAATTTGATTTGATAAAAGGGTTCAGAATGGTTTCATTCTGAACCCTTTTGTTGACGATATGTTTTATACAACATGTTGAAGCACAATGCCGCCATATGCAAAGGCGATCAAGATGATGATAGCTGGATGTATTTTTCTTATTTCCATCGCCCAAAATGCAACTGCTGCAATTCCTAACGCCTGCCATATGCCGATGGATGTAAAAGAGTCTTTTGCCATTTGCCAAGTGATGATGATCATCATGATCGCAAGAACTGGTTGAACTAAAAGGGTCATTCCTTTGACGACCAGGGAGTCACGATGTTTATGTAAAACTTTTAACAAGATTACGAGCAACAACGCAGAAGGCACGACTGTTGCTGCTAAAGCGATAATCACACCGAGCCATCCGCCTGTATGATAGCCAACAAATGCGGCAATTTTTGTTGCGATCGGCCCCGGAAGAGCGTTTCCGAGTGCGAGCATATTAGAAAATTCTGTATTATTCAGCCAATGATAATGCTTAACGATTTGATCATACATTAGCGGGATTGATGATGGACCGCCGCCATAGCCTAGTATATTAGCGATGAAAAAACCGAGAAATAAATGGAGCCATGTCACCCTGCAGCACTCCTTTCTTTATCCTTTTCTTCTTTTTTCTTCCATTTCGAAATAACACGAAAATGAACGCTTCCGTAAGCCAAAAAGAGAAGAATGACAACACCGGAATTAAGATTAATGACTTGTAATAACAGAAACGATATAATAAATTCGGCTATTCCCATTATAATACCGAGCCCTTTAAGCGATTTTTCACCAAATTTGTAAGCCATCATTCCAAGCATAACAGCAACAACTGGCATAACAGCAGCGATCATTCCGGAAACAATTTTAGATGTACTTAAAAAACTGACGGCAGAAAGCAGTGCAATCATTGCGATACAACTTGGAAGTATATGACAAATGATTGCGAGGATAGCGCCGGTAGTATGCTTTAGTTTGTAACCTAGGTATGCGGCCATCTTTGTTGCGATTGGCCCTGGAAGAGCGTTGGCAATTGCTAATATTTCCCCGAATTCATCATCATTAATCCACTTATATCTTATCACTGCTTCGTAGCGAAAAAGGGGCATTACAGATGGACCGCCGCCATAGCCAAGGATTCCGGTACGTACCATAGCTGCGCATAGTTGCAAGTATTGATTGTTTGATTGTTTCAAAACTACAACCTCCTTTATAATTTCATTCCAATTCGACTTTTATAACGTTTGATTAATATTTGGCAATCCACACTCATAATGCCGGGTAGAGGATATAATCTCTCCTCTAAAAATTTTTCCATCTCACGGTTATCTTTAAATAGTCCATGCATGTGGAGCTTGCTTGGACCTGTCATATGATAAAGACTTGATACGGCAGGGTCTTCAGCTAAAATATCAGCAACCTGTTGCAGATGTTTTGGTTCTACTTCAACATTAAAAAAAGCTGAGACAAGCAAACCGATCTTTTCGGGGTTAATAACAGCGGTAAAGCGTTCAATTACACCATTTTCAACCATCGCATTAATACGTGCTTGAACGGCAACACGAGAAAGTTTAATTTCCTTCGCCAAATCAGTAAAAGATATTCTGCCGTTTTCATTTAATAATTGGATGATGTGGCGATCAATTTCATCTAGTTGGATTGAATGTTTATCATCTTGTTTCGATTGCATATCTATCCGGTCCTCCTTTTTTCAAATTGTAAACAAAATAGTTATTTGTATTTCTATATGATTTAAATATAACGAAACAATTAATCTATATCAATGAAAAATTCGAATTAAACTTACAAATTGATATAGATTAGGATGATTTTTAATTATGTTTACGATCATTTTTTTTACGAAATAATGATTGTAATCGCTTACTGAATCTAATTTAGTTTCGTATTGTAATAGAAAATAAATAAAACCCAACAATTTGAAGTTGGATATTTCTCTTTTCTTAATTAAATAACAATAAAGAATCAATTTTTAGTTTCTTTTTGCAATTAACTATATTGACAATTTTGTTTATGTTATGTTTAATAGCATTAAAGATTATAATATCTTACAATACAGAATAAAAATAATTTTTTTGTCTGAATGAGTGAGATATCATAACATTCAAAAAGGGGGAATTAAAATTGAAAACAAAAAATCCTGTTGTCTTAATTATTCTTTTTGCGCTGGGCTGGGCCTTTATGTATGCAGATCGCAATATTTTATCACCGGTGATGGGGACTATTCAAAATGACTGGGATTTAAGTAAGAGTGAACTTGGGTTAATGTCGACAGTATTTTTTATTGCATACGCGGTTATGCAAATACCTGCAGGATTTTTAGCTGATCGGATTGGAAGGGTAAAAGTGCTTGTAGCAGGATATATTCTATTTGGGATTGGAACATTGCTTAGTGGTGCTGCGCCAGGATTGATTATGTTTCTATTTATTAGAATGATCACAGGTTTGGGAGAAGGAACCTATTATGGTCCACAGTACGGCATTTCTTCAAATTTCATCCCGAAGAAATACCGCGGTGTTTCTTCGGCGATGATTAATAGTGGGATGGCTATCGGGGGATTTCAGCAGGTTTTATTGCTTCAAGTTACTTTACATTTACGCTAAAAAAAGATTGGCAGTTTTCGTTTTATGTGTTTGGCGTTCTTACAGTAGTTGTAGCACTGCTTATTGGCTTATTTGTTAAAGATGATTACAGACATAAGCAAAGTGCTAAAGAAAAACAGATGATGGAACATGTAAATATGAAAGTGCTGTTTAGCAAAAACCATCTCATTACTTATATTTTAATTTTTTGTTCGTTATATGGCTTCTTTAGTATGATGACGTGGCTTCCGTACTATTTACAAACAGAAAGAGGTGTTTCCGGTTCGCAAACAGGGATTATTGCATCGTTAGTTCCGTGGGCATCCATTCCAGGGGCATTATTATTCGGTTTCTTATCAGATAGAATAAAAAATAAGAAAATATTAATTGTACTACTTTCGATATTAGGAACAGTATGCCAATTTGTTATTCCGTATACAAATAGTTTTTCGTATATGATTGTCGGGCTCATTGTTTACGGATTAATTGGAAAATTAGCACTTGACCCTGTATTAATATCTTATATTGCTGATAACACACCTTCATCCATGTATTCACGAGCATACAGCATTTTTAATTTTGCTGGCATGTCTTCATCCATTTTTGCTCCATATATTACAGGCTACTTAGCGGAAGCGACAGGAAAAATTGAAATAGGTTTTTACGTTTCGGGTGTATTGCTACTAGTAGGTGGTTTTCTATTTTTATTTTCAGATTCAAAGCCAGCCACAACTGTGTTGAAATTGAAGAGAATAGAGATTGAAAAAGTATAAAAACTAAATAATCAGAATAGATGGATTTATATAAAAATATATGGTTAAATAAATGATACTAAATAGGATGGGGGAAGGGCATTGAATAAAGCGAAAATTGGTACAAAGACAATGGTAGTAAGTCCACATTATTTGGCTTCAGCTGCAGGTGCAAGAATACTTGAGAAGGGAGGGAATGCATTTGATGCAGCTGTCGCGGTTAGTGCCTGTTTAGCGGTTGTGTACCCCCATATGACTGGGATTGGCGGTGACTCCTTTTGGCTAACTTGGCATCAACGTGATGGAAAGCTTCGAGCTTATAACGGTAGCGGTCGATCTGGCTATCAATTGGATGCGCAGCACTATGCTGATGAAGGAAGGATTCCGACGAGAGGGATTAGAAGTGCGATTACTGTTCCTGGTATGGTTGATAGCTGGGATGCTATTTTGAAAGAATATGGTAGATTTTCTTTCAAAGAGGTGCTTGAACCGGCAATTACTTATGCGTTGAATGGTTTTCCGTTTTCTCCGGATCAATATAAAAATACAACTCTAGCACAGAGTGTACTAGCAGAAACTGAAAGCACTGCTAATATTTATCTTCCTTACGGTAAAGTTCCAAGTGCTGGACAAAAATTTGTCCAAAAGGATTTGGGGGAGTCTTTGATTAAAATAGCCGAAAATGGTAGAGACGTCTTTTATAAAGGAGCCATTGCGAAGGAAATTGTTACATACATGAGGGAAAATGACGGCTACTTGCTATTCGACGATTTTGCAGATCATTACGGGAATTGGGTTGAACCGATTTCGACAACTTATCATGACTACACAGTTTATCAAGTTCCGCCTAATTCACAAGGATTTACAGCTTTAATGGCGTTGAATATTTTGGAAAATTATGATTTCAGCACAATTAAGCATGGCTCCTATGAATATTATCATTTATTAATAGAAGCTTTAAAGAAAGCTTTTCGGGATAGAAATGAAGTGTTGACGGATCCTGAATTTTCTAATATTCCGTTGAATAAATTGCTTAGTAAACATTATGGTGCAGAGCTCGCGCAAGAAATTCAATATAATAAAGCACATGAATTCCAATCGGAACCATTAGGAAGTGATACTGCGTATGCAGCGGTTGTAGATGAAGAAGGGAATGCTGTTTCTTTTATCCAAAGTCTATATTTTGAGTTTGGTTCGGCTATAGTTGCTGGTTCAACTGGCATTTTGCTCCAAAATAGAGGTTCGTTTTTTTCATTAGATTCTAAGCAAGTAAACTATTTGCAGCCACATAAACGTACATTCCACACGTTGATGCCTGCAATGGCGTTTTTAGATGGAAAACCAAGTATTTTATACGGTACTCAAGGAGGAGAGGGGCAGCCGCAAACACAAACAGCATTAATAACACGGATCATTCATTATGGAATGAATCCACAAGAAGCTGTATCTGAACCGCGATGGGTTTGGGGAAGAACGTGGGGAGAACAGACGGAAGAGTTAAAAATTGAGGAGAGAGTAAATGATCATGTGTGCACGGCACTTGTTAAAGCGGGTCATCTCGTTCGTAAAGTTCACGCATATGACGGGGTAATGGGGCATGCTCATGCGATACAAATCGATGAACAGGGATTTCGAATAGGTGGGACAGACCCCCGCTGTGATGGGGCAGCGCTAGGATGGTAATGATCGGCAATTGATATTGAAGTTCATCTTTCTTGTCAGAGAATTGTATTTTTATAGATGTGAACAATCTGCTGACATGACTGACATGAATAGTAACAATATGACTAGTTTAAAAAAAGGAGAATGTTTAATGGAGGATAGATGGAATGCATTTATGGCACCAGAACTAACTGTTAGCCCGATAGAAAATGGAAAATTGAATGGGTTATCTTTTGCTGTAAAAGATGTCTTTGCAGTGAAGGGGCACACGAATGCTGCGGGAAACCCAGATTGGCTCGACACTCATATGCAAGCTCAGCAGCACGCAGCTTCTGTTGAATTAATGTTAAAAGCGGGAGCGCAGCTAAAAGGAGCAACACATACAGATGAATTGATGTATAGCCTAAACGGAGAAAATATCCATTACGGAACGCCGAAAAATCCTCATTCAATAGATTGTATTCCTGGGGGTTCATCTAGTGGTTCAGCGGTAGCTGTAGCAGCGGGGTGCGTAGATGTTGCGTTAGGAACTGATACAGGAGGGTCTGTAAGAATTCCCTCTTCATATTGTGGCGTCTTTGGATTTCGTCCTTCACATGGTGTGATTTCAATGGAAGGAGTCATTCCGTTAGCGCCGCAGTTCGACACAATTGGTTGGATGGCTAGAGATATAAAGCATTTATGCAATGTCGGAAGTGTTTTATTACAGGATGGGAATGAGTATGAAGCGGATTTTGAAACAGTATATATTGCAAATGATGCGTGGAAAATAGTTGAAGATGATACAAAAATTACTCTTCAAGATCATTTATCATGTTTAAAAACAAATCATGCAGAAATAAAAAGGAAGAACATTGCGGAGGAATCACTTGAAACTTGGAGTAATGCGTTTCGCCTGCTGCAAGCAAGGGAGATTTGGAAAACGCATGGCGATTGGATTGAAAAAGTTAAACCAGCATTCGGTCCTGATATTGCTGAAAGGTTTGAATGGGCAGCAACCATTAGAGAAGATCAAGAATGGGAGGTGGCCAACCAGCTGCGTGTTAAAGTACAGCAACATTTAAGAGAACTGCTTGGGGAAACAGGGTGCATCGTAATGCCAACAACGCCAGGACCAGCCCCAGCTATCGGCAGGTCATTAAATGAAGTTGAAATGACAAGGACACATACAATGCAGCTTAGTTGTATCGCTGGATTATCTGGTTTGCCGCAATTAACGATTCCTTTTATTAATCAAAAGGGAAAAACAATCGGATTATCGATTATCGCTGGATATAATCAAGATTTACGGCTTTTAGAATGGGCGAAACAAAGGTTTGTTCAAAGTTATCATTAAATCTCTTAATTATAAATAGTACGTAAAAGAGGAAACAGCTCGACAATAGAGTCAAGTTGTTTCCTCTTTTAATAATAATCGTTTATTTGCACACTTAAAAAAGGAATGGATTAGCTTCCTCTGTATATTTGGTATCCCCAGGCTGAAATTAATAAAGGTATGTGGTAATGCTGGTTGACATCGACAATATTAAAGCGAACAGGTATTTCATCTAGGAAAGGATGGTTTGTTACGGTGGTGTGTTTTGAACTTGAGTAAGGACCGATATGAAAAAGTAACTCGTATTGTCCTTCCTTCAAATCGGTTTTCTCTAATAACGGTTTGTCTATACGTCCGTCCTCATTTGTGATTCCTTTGTTTATAAATTTTTTAGAATCTTGTAAGTAAAATAGTTCAATCACTATATTTGCTACTGGTTTTCCGATTGTAAGATCTAAAATATGTGTCGTAATACCTGTCATGCTTCATAATCCTCACTTATTGTTTATTTTTATATTCGTTATGTTCGAAATATACGAACGAGAGATTCATGGTGTTCATAGACTGATGTCTCTCGTCCAGATTAAGAAAACATCCATTTATACTTCTTCTGTTATGATAATCATTTCTTGAAGCCGAAAAAGGGCGATTTGATAGATTTCCTCCAATGCCCGTTTCAATTCATTGGATTTTGAGTTTTGCAATCTTTCCATCATTGCTTCGTAAATTTCGTCTTTCGTCCGCCCTTTTACTGCCATGATAAAAGGAAAGCCGAATTTATTCATATAGTCATGATTAGCGATCAGAAATCTTTTATAGTCTTTTAACGATAAGTGATCAATGCCAGCGGAGTTTTGTTCTCCTTTAGAAAGATTGCTCATGTTCGATTTTGCCCCTAAGTTAGGATGGGAAAGAATTAAATTCAATTGTTCTTTTGGGGTAGCGGATTTAACAGCTTCAACCATTTTTTTATGAAGATCCTCGAGAGAAAGAAAGGGACGAAAACGAGCGGCCTTTCTTGGTACCCACGGAGAATGTTCAAATACACTCCCTAATACTTTAACAAGCTGCACTTCACTCATTTCATTTAGATTTGTAATGGTGAACAATATCGACAACTCCCTACCATAATTTTAAATAACGTGTAATGAAATATAACATTTAGTGTTAAATATATTCAACTTACACATATGGTAAACAACATTTGTAAAAAAGTCATTAGTTACTTTAAACAAATTTTAAATATAACAATGATTTTATTAAATGAATCGATATATGGAAAAAAGTGAATGCATCACGACATGTTTATTCATTTGACGCTGCAATATTTGGGTAGGATGCCAAATTTAATAATTCTCTAATGCGTAATGCAAATCGAAGTCGAAATGTTACTTCTGGATCTTTTAAACTGATATGTAGTAAGTTTTCGCATTTTTCAAGACGATAAATCACCGTATTGCGGTGTACGTAAAGTCGTTTTGCCGTTTCGGATATTTGACAATGGGTCTCTAAATAGACAAAGAGTGTATTTAGCAGTACTTGTTCATCTTCTCCTCCCCCCGGTTCTGAAAGTACCTTCAGTGTATGTTGGTAAAATTCCAGCAAATCTGCGGTAGGCACGAGCCGGAGAATTTCCTCGATATCTTTTGTTTGATGAACGCGTATAAATTCATGAATATTTGCGCGAAATCCTGTATTTAAAGCATCTATTGCCTCTTTATAGGCAATGCGGGTTTCTAAAAACTGTTGACATTCATTGCTTATGCCAAAAGAAATCGTTCGGTTAAACAATTTCCGGATTTTCTTTTGAAGAATCATTAAAAAGGGTGTTACGTCATTTTGATGCATTTGCTCGTTAGATTCAAATAGCAGAACAATGATTTCTCCTTTTAAAAATAAATGGGATTGAAAAGGAGTGTCAGATAGTTCGCTTTCTAAAAAGTCATATACATAGTTCGCTTCCAATTGTTTTTGAGTAAAGCTTACATATTCTTCCTTCACATCTAATTTTCCGGTAACACATATGAATTTTTGATCATTTTGAATTTGGAACTCTTTCGCTCTATTCATAATTTCTTTCGTCGATGTAAATTTATCCTCCGTGAAATTGTTGAAAAATTCATTTTTTGCACGGATAGAGTACTGTTTTAAAGCATTTTCTTTCATTAGCTCAAATGCGATTACATTTGTTGCCTGTTCAATTGTTAATACAAGCGACCGGTCATTGGGAGAGATTTCGCCTGCTATTACGAGGAAACAACTAAAATCTTGATAGGTTAAAATCGGAAACACTGTATAAGCAGTTTGAGCTTGAAGCAGCGAAAATACTGTAAACGGTGATTTAGGTGACAAAAATTGATGTTCGTTAAAAAATACTTTTTCTAATGCTTGATTTAAACTTGTATCTGTTTGTTTTATTGCGGAAGCGGCTAATGGCTTAAAGTATGGATTCACAAGCCATGTAGAGTAACCGATCATGGATGAAAGGTTTTCTAATAATTTTTGTAATCCTTTTCCATGTAAAATATGATTTGTGAATGTTTGGTGGACTTCGATTGCGTAGCGAAGTTCGTTCGTTCTCATTTCGAGAATGCTGCTTAGTGTGTCATTAACAATTTCCACGAGGGATATATCTAAAGGAATTTCAATAATAGGAAACGATAAATCGTTTGCTAAAGTAATCACCTCACGAGGAATATCGTGAAGAAACCGTTTCGTTTTAATACCAATTGCTGAACACCCGCGATCATTCATTTTATGAACAAGCTCAATTAAGGCAGATGGATGATTCTGGAGGTGATAGCCTGTAGTGACAAGTAAATCATTCGGTTTTAAAAAGTCAATAATGTCTGGAGCGTCCATCATGTTGATGTTTTCTATTTTTCGTGAAACTCCATTTTGACCGGCTAATAATTTTAAATCGTGAAAAGAAGGAATAGTGAATAAATCTTTTACCTTCATTGTCATATAAACACCCCATTGTACGTTACATTTTCTAACGTAATTATAACATTTAAAGAGTAAAAATGTTATAAAAGTTCTGTAAATATTCAAAAATTTTTTTAGTTATGTTAGCTAAAATACAATTTCATTTTTGGATTATTTAATAATGGATGTGAAAAAAAACTTTGTTAGAATGGATTCAATTTATAAAAGGAAGGGAAAGGAGGAATTAAGATTAATGAACAGTCCATTATATATGACATTAAAGGATGAGATATGTGAGATGATTGAATGGCTTGCCTCCTATGGAAAAACAGAAAACGGAGGTGTTACACGGCTGCTTTATACAAAGGAATGGTATGACGCCCAGCAGGCCTTGAAAGAAAAAATGGAAACTTTTGGGATCACCACATACTTTGATGATGTAGGGAATTTATTTGGTAGATTGGAAGGAACTGAGGATAGAGAGAAAGTAATCTTAACGGGTTCACATGTTGACACCGTCATTGATGGCGGAAAATATGACGGGGCATACGGGATTTTAGCCAGCTTGCTTGCTGCCAAGACGTTATTTGCAAAATATGGATCTCCTAAAAAAACGATTGAAGTAGTTTCCCTTTGTGAAGAAGAGGGAAGTAGATTTCCTCTTGCCTTTTGGGGATCTGGCAATATTACTGGCAGATACACAATTAAAGATGTTCAAACCTACAAAGACGTAAACGGAGTTGCCTTCTTAGATGCGATGTTTCGATTAGGATTTGGTAAAGGAAGATACAAAACGCCACAAAGAACAAATATAGAATCTTTTATAGAAGTTCATATCGAGCAAGGGGAAGTACTTGAAAAAAGTGATAAGTCAGTAGGAATCGTGAGCGATATAGTCGGACAAAAACGTTGGCAAATTGAAGTCAAGGGTGAAAGCAATCATGCTGGAACGACCCCTATGAATCTAAGGAAAGACGCATTGAAAATGGCTTCGGAATTAATTGTAGCTGTATCTAAGTTGGCAGTCGAAAAATTTCCAGGTCTTGTTGCAACAGTAGGACATATTGAAGCCGTTCCAAACGTGGGAAATGTGATTGCAGGAAATGTCCTATTTTCATTAGATATTCGTCATCATCAAAAGGAAGTGTTAGCCGCCTATTGCCAAAGCATCATGATGTATATTGACGAAATATCTAAACGTGAAAAGATGGACATTTTAGTAGCGGAAGCAGTAGATATATCTCCGGTCCACATGGATGAACAAGGAACTGAATTATTACTGAATATTGCCTCTGATAAAAGCATTAGCTATAAAAAGATGGTAAGTGGTGCTGGCCATGATTCTCAAGTGTTTGGAACTTATTGTCCAACATCACTCATATTTGTTCCTAGTAGAGATGGGATTAGCCATTCTCCAAAAGAATATACAAAGGCAGATGATTTGGAGAATGGCATTATCATGCTAATGGAAATGCTTTATCGTGCCGCTTATTAATGAGAGTTTCAAAAGGGTTTTATTGTGAAAACGGGAATTGATAACTGAAGATCGATAAATAAATATATAACTGTCAAGGAAGAGGAGGAAATACATGATGAAAATTAATCAACCATATATACCGATGAGGACAATTATGACGCCTGGTCCTGTTGAAGTTGATCCACGAGTTTTGCGTGCGATGGGTACGCCAATTTTAGGTCAATTTGATCCAGCGTTTACAAATATTATGAATGAAGTAATGGAGATGTTGAAGCAAGTATTTAAAACAAAAAATCGCTGGGCATTTCCCGTTGATGGGACATCAAGAGCGGGAATTGAAGCTGTATTAGCCAGTCTTATTGAAAAAGGGGATAAAGTATTGATCCCGATCTATGGCCGCTTTGGTCATTTACTGACAGAAATAAGTGAAAGATATGGTGCTGAAATACATACACTTGAATGTCCGTGGGGAGAAGTTTTCGAACCTAAAATGATCATTGAGGAGATCAAAAAAATTCGTCCGAAAATCGTAGCAATTGTTCATGGAGAAACCTCAACTGGATGTATGCAGCCGTTAGAGGAGATTGGGAAGGCTTGCCGCGAATTAGACACCCTTCTTGTCGTCGATGCAGTAGCTTCGCTTGGAGGAACAAATGTAGATGTGGATGGTTGGTTTCTTGATGCGGTTATTGGCGGTACACAAAAGTGTTTATCGGCACCTTCTGGTATGGCGCCAATTACATATAATGAACGCGTGGAAAAGGTGATTTTATCAAGAAAAAAAGTTGAAAGAGGTATAGCAACGGACAAGGATCTTCATACATTTGCACATCGATCCATAATAAGTAACTACTTTGACTTGAGTCAGCTGCAAGATTATTGGAGCGAGCGGAGATTAAACCACCATACAGAAGCAACGTCAATGATTTACGCCTTACACGAAGGATTAAGACTTATCCTTGAAGAAGGGTTAGAAGAACGATTTACCCGCCATAAACTTCATGAGCAAGCACTTGCTAACGGAATAGAAGCTATGGGATTAAAGCTTTTTGGTAATAGGCAATCAAAAATACCGACAGTGACATGTGTAACTGTACCGGACGGGGTAGATGCTGATATCGTTCGACAACAACTTTTACAAGAATTCGGCATTGAAATTGCAGGTTCATTTGGACCTTTACAAGGAAAAATATGGAGAATTGGAACAATGGGACATAGCTGCAGAAAGGAAAATGTGTTGTTTGTTTTAGCGGGACTTGAGGCGGTTTTGATTCGTCAAGGTGTTAACGTCAATAGGGGGGAAGCTGTTCAAGCTGCATTAGACGTATACAGTAAATATGCCATGACCGTTTAATTTACTTGATGCAAGCGAAAGGGGATTAGGGGATTATATGGATACTTTAGATTTTATTATTGAAAATGGCGATATTGTTTTTGAAGATGGCGTAAAAAAAGTTGCTCTCGGGATTAAAGATGGTGTCATATGTGATATTGGAGACATTCATAGTTCAGCGCGGAACAGAATAGATGCCAGTGGAAAAACGATTTTTCCAGGGATGATTGATGTCCATGTGCATTTTAATGAGCCTGGAAATGAAGAGTGGGAAGGGTTTAAAACAGGATCGGCCATGTTGGCAGCTGGCGGAATCACAACATTTTTCGATATGCCATTAAATGGATCACCTTCAACGATTACGGCGAACGCTGTAGTCGAGAAAGCACAACTAGGTAAACAAAAGTCGCTAATTGATTTTGGTCTATGGGGAGGTCTTGTCCCTGGAAATGAGTGTGAGCTTGAAGACATGGCGAAAGAAGGGGTGATTGGTTTTAAAGCTTTTCTTTCACCTTCAGGGAATGATGAATTCGAGGCCTGTGATGATGATACATTGCTTCGTGGAATGGACGCGATTGCACAATTACATAAAGTGTTAGCTTTACATGCTGAAAGCGGACCACTAACGACGTTTTTGCAGCATAAAAAAATGAGGAATGGCTTAACTTCAATTGATGATTATGCTGCATCTAGACCGATAGAAGCAGAGGCTGAGGCAGTTGCCCGCGCACTTTATTTCGCAAAACAGACGGGGTGTTCGCTTCATTTTGTCCATATTTCTAGCAGTGAAGCAGTGAATCTCATTCAGAATGCAAAAAAACAAGGTGTTGATGTTACGCTAGAAACATGTCCGCATTATTTAATATATAGTCATGAAGATTTTCGCAGGCTTGGTTCTGTCGCAAAATGCGCTCCACCTCTTCGAAAACAGAGGGATAAAGAAAAGCTTATTAAACATTTGTTGAAAAATGAGATTGATCTTATTTCTTCCGACCACTCGCCATGTCCATGGGAATATAAAGAGCAGGACAATATGTTTAAAGTTTGGGGTGGAATTAGCGGCGGACAATTTTCACTTTTAAGTGCAATTGAACTAGCAAAGAATTATCAACTTCCATTAGAATCTGTTGTTAAATGGACAGCATCTCATCCAGCAAAAAGATTTGGTCTGTACCCTAAAAAAGGAGCGATACAAATTGGCAGCGATGCCGATTTAGCAATCGTTGCTATGAATACACCATTTTTTGTTTCAAAAGAAAATTTATTTGCAAAGCATCCATATAGTTTATATGAAAATCATACATTCCCATGCACAATTGATACAACGATGCAAAAAGGAAATATCATATATCAAAATGGGGAAATTTCCTATCATACAAAAGGGAATTGCCTGAAACCAGCTGTAAATCAAATGTTCTATGCAAATAAAAGTTGTTAAAAGCTTTTATTGAAAGCGAAATCGAAAGAAATTATACATTGTATTATTCAAAAATTGAAAAGCTGAGTAAATCGAAATAAAGTAAAAATTTGTAGAAATGAAATAATTAAGACTGTATAATATAAATAAAAATAAAAGAACGTAACCACAAGGGGAGCTTTAAGCTGAGAGTGAACGATTGTTCTGACCCTTAGAACCTGTTAGTTAGCACTAGTGTAGGGATGTGGTATTCATAAGATCTCCCCTTTGTTTCGTTATGTTCTTAGTTAAAAAAGGTGGGGTTTTATGAAGAAATTAAGTTTACAAGAGATGATTGAATCGGCAATATTTGCAGCTTTTGCAATGATGCTGGATTTAGTTCCGTCTTTGCATTTGCCTGGCGGAATTGAAGTTTCTTTTGCAATGGTTCCAATTTTCATTGTTGCATTTCGATGGGGATTTTTAGCTAGTTTTGCATCAGGGCTTGTATGGGGGTTGCTACAAATTGTTGTAGGTGATGCAGCCAATGATATTCTAAATCCTATTCAAGGAATCATTGAGTATTTTATTGCATTTGCTTGTATAGGTTTTGCAGGGATGTTTAAGACTGTCATTCAAAAAAATGTTTCCAATCATCATAAAGTAAGGGCAAATTGCTGGATCGTGCTGGCGGTTTTGGTAGGATGTATTTCTCGGTATATTTGGCACTTTATTGCAGGAGTTATTTATTGGGGATCCTATGCTCCTAAAGGGCAATCCCCGGTCATTTATTCATTAATCGTTAATGGTGGAACGATGATTGGCAATTTTATTATATGTTCTGTTATTTCAACAATATTGGCTTCGATTGCACCACATTTATTAAAACAACATCGACATAATCATCAAAAAGTTGCATAAAGTATTGAAAACGATCGAGAAATCGATCGTTTTTTTAATACTCTCTTGACATTAAAATGAAGAAAATAAACATTTAATAATAAAGGCTGCTTTCGTAAACTTATTGCTTTTCCACGAAACCGTTATAAAGCTTAAAGCGGAAGGATGCGAGACTCCTGCGGGAAAAGCGGGGTTGCTGAGACCCCGCAGGCGTGAAGCGCCGAGTAGGCTAAGCATCCGCTCGCGGAAAGCGATAATCCTGGAGCGAACCAAAGTAGCGATAATGTTTCGAAAACTGTTTTTAAAAAGAAAAGATGATTATTTTTAATTAGAATAGAAGCGTTTTTTTTAAAATAACCTACAATAGTTAAGAAAATGAAGATATTTATTGAAGAAATTGTCATTTATTAAAAAAAAGAATACAATAAAGAAAACGTTATCTTTTTTTGATTTGGGGGGTTGATGATGAAAGTTAAAGATTTTATGATTCGCGATGTAATTGCAGTGAAGAAAGATACAACAATCCGGGAATTATTAAAACTTTTAGGTGAACATAATATTGGCGGGGTGCCGGTATTAGACGATGAGCAAAAATTAGTTGGAATGATCAGTGATGGTGACGTTATTCGGTATTTGCAGCCAAAAGCTACGACCGTTTATGATTTATATATGACATTTGTGGTGAATGAACGCGAAGATTTTAAAGAGAAATTGTCTTATAGTCTTAATTTACCGATAAGTAAGGTCATGAAAAAAAGAGACATTTACAAGGTTTCACCTGATGATGATTTTGAATTGGCACTAAGTATTTTAGCTAAGCATCATTTTAAAAAGCTTCCAGTTGTGAATGGTGCTGGACGTGTCGTTGGAGTAATAAGCAGAGGCGATATCGTTCGACAAATTTCCAATAGAATTATAAATCGCAAATGATTATATTTTTAGCCTCCTAAGCAAATAGTATAAAAAAATATTTACTTAGGAGGTTAATCGATCGATATGCAATACTTTCCGCAAACTCCGCAGTCATTATGGATTGAGACCGAAACCATTCCACACTTTCCAACACTCAAAGAGGACATTTCAGTAGATGTAGCTGTTATTGGCGGTGGGATAGCTGGTATTACGACCGCCTATGTGCTCATGCAAGAAGGCTTGAAAGTAGTTTTAATTGATGCTGACGAGCTGCTAAAAGGCACCACTGGGCATACAACGGCAAAAATTACTGCACAGCATGGCCTCGTTTATCACGAATTAATTAAGCATTTTGGCAAAGAAAAAGCAGAAATGTATTTCAAAGCAAATCAAGAAGGGGCAGAACTCATTCAAACGACAATAGAAAAGCTGAATATCGCTTGCAGCTATGATCAACATACTGCGTATATTTATACGAACGCACAAGAGTATGTAAAAAAAATAGAACAAGAGTATGCTGCATACAATAAGCTACATATAAAAGGTGAACTGAAGGATGATATTCCTATAAATATTCCTGTAAAAGCAGCGATTACAATGGAACATCAGGCACAATTCCATCCGTTAACATATATGCATGCGCTAGTGAAGCAACTAGATCAACAAGGTGTTATGATTTTTGAGCATACAGAAGCAATTGATATTAAAGAAGAAAAGAATATTAAAGTGATTACAAAAAACGACAAAACGATTTCATGTACATACGTATGCTCATGCACACATTTTCCGTTTTATGATCGTGCTGGTCTATACTTTTCTCGTTTATACGCAGAACGTTCCTATCTTTTAGCAATAAAACCAATAAAAGCTTTTCCTGGAGGAATGTATGTAAATGTAGAAAATCCGACACGTACGTTTCGGAAATCATTCATCATAATGAAAAGCTTTTATTAGTTGGTGGTGAAAACCATAAAGCAGGACAAGGAAGTTTAGAGATGCAGCATTATGAAGCATTACGTCATTTTGCAAAAAATACGTTTGGGATTGAACAATATTTATATCGCTGGTCAACTCAAGATTTATCAACTTTAGATAACGTTCCTTATATTGGGCCAATGACGAAAAAACATCCTAACATCCTTATTGCAACAGGCTTTAAAAAATGGGGTATGACAACTAGCCATTTAGCGGCAATGCTATTACGAGATTATATTTTAGGAAAAAGGAACTCGTACAATGAACTATTTTCACCTATCAGATTTGAAGCTGCCCCGATGGTAAGGACATTTTTATCAACAAATCTGGATGTAGCAAAGCATTTTGTTAAAGACAAATTCGATTTACAAAACCAAAACATTTGTGAGCTCCAAAAAGATGAAGCGGCAATTTTTCGTATAAAAGGAAAACGGGCAGGGGCTTATAAAGACAAAAATGGGAAGCTTTTTATTGTGGATACAACATGCACACATCTAGGCTGTGAACTACAGTGGAATTCAGGAGATAGAACGTGGGACTGCCCATGTCACGGTTCTAGATTTAATATAACAGGTGAAGTGATCGAAGGTCCTGCTAAACAGCCATTAACCATTTTGAATATAGAAGAGTAGCAAACACTGTCAGAAAATGACGGTGTTTTGATATGCCTAAAAAAACCATTACAAATATTACAGTTTACGCTTAATGTTACAGCTGAAACATTTTAATGTAATACAATATACATCTCCTAGTTATTTTCCTGTTATGTTCATGTGATAGGATGTTCACTGTTAGCAAATAAACAGCTAACAAAAAGGAGGAAAATATTTATGAAAAAAGCAGTAACAGCGTTTGCCACAGTATTAACTCTATCAGGTGTAATGGCTGCCAATGCTTCAGCTGACACATATGATGTGAAACAAGGAGATACACTTTGGGGGATTTCACAAAAATATGAAACGAGCATAAATGATATTAAAGAAATGAATCAATTATCTTCAAATATGATTTACCCATCACAAAAAATAGTTGTTTCTCCAAATACAAATTCTTCAGATTCAGTTTACATTGTTAAAGCTGGAGACACTTTATCAGATATTGCCGATCAATACGGGGTAACAGTGGATCAGCTTAAGGACTGGAATAATTTACAATCCGATGTTATTTTCCCAAAAAATAAAATTACGGTAAATACTAGTAGCGGAGAAGCTGGGGCCGTACATAAGGCACAACAAGTTCAACCGACGCAAACAAAAGTAACCGTAAATAAGCCAACAGTAGAAGTAAAGTCAGCATCTACACAAGCTAGCAGCGAGACACCTACACAATCTAGTAGTAATACATCATCAGATCAAGGTGGTAAGCAAATTACAGTGACCGCAACGGCTTATACTGCTGATTGTGCTGGATGTTCAGGCGTGTCAGCGACAGGTATGAATCTTAAAAACAGTCCAAATGCCAAAGTCATTGCTGTCGATCCGAATGTAATTCCATTAGGAAGTAAAGTATATGTAGAAGGTTACGGAACTGCCATTGCCGCAGACACTGGCGGGGCTATTAAAGGAAATCGTATTGATGTTTTAGTACCGAACAATAGTGATGCTCAAAACTGGGGTAGAAAAACAGTAACTGTAAAAGTTCTTGATTAATATATTAATATAGAATAAATATTTTCTATAAGTCTAATCCGTTTGCTGGATTAGGCTTTTATTTTTGCACGGCGATCTGCAGTCATTGGAAAACTGTTAAAATCATAGTAAAGTATATTTATATAAGAAAAGAGAGGAGATGAACGGTTTAATGTCATTTCCGTTAATTATTGCAGAAAAACCGGACCAAGGCAGTACACTTTGCTCTCCATTTCCACATACAAAACGTAATGGCTATATCCAAATACAACCTAATTCAATTTTTCCCAATGGGGCTTATTGTACTTGGGCAATCGGGCATCTAACACAACTAGTGCAACCGGAAACTTATCACGCAGAATGGAAACAGTGGAAGCTTGACATGTTGCCGATGATTCCAAATCAATTTAAATATGAGGTTGCAAAATCAAAGTATAAACAATTTCAAATCGTGAAACAGTTGCTAAAAGATGAGCATGTAACCGAAATTATTCATGCAGGTGATGCTGGAAGAGAAGGAGAATTAATCGTTCGTAATATTATTATGTTAACTGGTGTGAATAAGCCGCTAAAAAGATTATGGATTTCTTCGTTAACGAAAGAAGCAATTAAACAAGGATTTCAACAATTATTAACTGATCAAGATACTCGTGCTTTATACTATGAAGCATATGCTCGTACTTGTGCAGATTGGCTAGTTGGCATGAATGCGTCGCGGGTGTATAGTATTCTTCTTAAACAAAAAGGAATCAATGATGTATTTTCAGTAGGACGTGTTCAAACGCCAACACTTGCTCTCATTGTCAAAAGGGAAATTGAAATTGAACAATTTCAATCGCAACCTTTTTGGGAAGTGTTTGCCACTTTTCACGTTGATGGCAAGAGTTATATTGGGAAATGGGAGAAAGATGGGGAATCCCGTTTGCAAGATCCTGAGCTTGCCAAAAAAATTGCTGCATTTTGTGAGCAAAAAACAGCTGTAGTCAATGATGTCAAAACAGAGCGGAAAGAATTTCAGCCGCCCTTACTATTTAATCTTTCGGCATTACAAGCAACAGCCAATCAGTTATTTAAATTTCCGCCGAAAAAAACATTAGACATTTTACAATCGTTATATCAAAAAGGAATTGTTTCATATCCTCGATCTGATTCTAACTATGTTACGAAAGGTGAGGCTGAGACATTTCCTGCTATTTTAAGTAAGATCCATCATTTTTCAGAATATGAAGCATATTTCCCCTTACCAAAAACGAATATTGTTCAAAATAAACGATTTGTCAATGAAAAAAAGGTGACAGATCACTATGCGATTATTCCCACAGAACAAGTTGTAAATCCAAATTCTCTTCCTTCTGATGAAAGAAAAATATATGATTTGGTTATTAGAAGATTAATTGCTGCCCATTATCAACAAGCAATTTTTGACTATACGACCATTACTACATTAGTCGATTCTCGTGCCATTTTTGTTTCAAAAGGGAAGCAACTTATTCAAGAAGGCTGGAGAAAGGTCTTGCATCAAGGAAAAGATGGAAAAGATGAGCTCTTGCCAAATGTTGAAAAAAATCAACATGGAACGGTCAAAAAAGTAGAAGTTAAAGAAGGGAAGACGCAACCTCCGAAAAGATATACAGAGGGGCAGCTTATTATTTTAATGAAAACAGCGGGGAAATACTTGGAAAATGAAGAGTTAGAAAAAGTATTGAAAAAGGTTGAGGGGCTTGGTACTGAAGCAACACGGGCAGGAATTATTACACTGTTAAAGGACCGTAAATATATAGAAATTAAAAAAAATCAAGTTTACGCAACAGATAAAGCAAAAGTGCTTATTAGAGCAATTGGAAATAAAATTTTAGCGTCCCCGGAAATGACAGCGAAGTGGGAGCAGCGTTTATCTGAAATTGGTGTTGGAACAGCACAAGCTGCTACATTTATGGAACAAGTAAAGAAACTGTCCCGTAAGATCGTGGAAGACGCTATCCAATCATCCCCTAATTGGGAGTTTTCAGGTTTAAAAACAGAGGAAATCATTCGTACAAACTCTAAATTTACTTTAGGGAAAAAAGTTGGTAAATGCGCCGTTTGTAATGGGGATATTATAGATAAAGGGAAATTTTACGGTTGTAGCCAATATAAACAAACGAAATGTTCATTTACTTTACCTAAAATGATCCTAGGCAAGAAGATTAGTCAAACGAATGTAAAAAAACTTCTATTAGGGGAAGAAACGAATCTTATCAAAGGATTTAAGAAGAATGGCCGTACATTCAATGCAAAATTAAAATTAATCGATCAAAAACTTCAATTTTTATTTGAACGTCGGATGGAAACAAAATCTTTGCCTAATCAAGATTAATTACGTTATTTGAGACGATGACAGTTTTGATTGAAGAATATTGATTCATAATATGGATGAGGAGGTTTTTCATGATTCATTTATCTCCGAACGACTGGACATGGTTTCATTTTGAGGATGATCATGATCAAAATATATTGTCGATGCTGCAATCAAATAAAGATTGTATGGCTTGGTATGAAACATTGGAGAGCCAGGAGAGCAATTTTTTATCTGTTGAACCGTTTCTTTCATATTCCCCCATTATGAAAGGTTCATGTGTCTACTATCAGCATGTTCATAATCGTGAAGAAAGTGAGCTATTTCATTTTTACATAACAGAAAAGATGCTAGTTACTGTCGGACTCAAGTTTGAAATGCTCGAACATAGCACGATAGAGCATGTTTTGGCAGAAATGAAACTATCTCATCATGCGATTGAGGCCTTTTTTGTGATTTTAAGTGAATTAGTAAAAAATTATTTATATAACATTGATGATTTCGAATTAAAATTAAATCAATTATTATGGGACATTCGCAAGCATAATAATATCAATATTTTGGAAAATATTCATCAAAGACGGCATGAATTACTAATATGGAAAAATATGATTATTCCTTTGAAAGAGATTCTTATTGGTCTTGAAGAAATATGTGATGAGGATGTATTTCATCTCCCGCAAATAAATCGTTTCAACAAAAAAATTAAAAGGTGTGCAATGTTATTAGACGAATATCAGCAAGAAATTGATGCGCTTGTAAATTTAGAAGACGTTGTTTCTAACTTTAGAGGGAACTCCATCATGAAAACATTGACAGTGTTGACGACTCTTTTTACCCCTGTTTCAGCATGGGGAGCATTATGGGGGATGAATTTTAAACATATGCCTGAGCTAGGCTGGAAATACGGATATCTTTTTTCCATTGTAATCATCAGTTTAAATACGATATTGCTCTATATTTATTTATATAAAAAAGGGTGGACGGGTGATATATTAAAAGTAAACAAAAAGCATACGTTTTTCAAATAGTTATGTTTTCTTTATAAAGTAGTTGATTTCGGTCCAAGGTACACACTTTCCGCACGTAATGATCATCCAGCAGGTAGCTTTCACTCCAATTTGATAAATATTTTGACAAAAAGGCAACAAAGAAGAGCGTCCAAAAAAAACAGTTTTTATGGACGCTCTTTTTGTTGTTCCTATACTAAATGTTTTGATAAAAACTGAAACATTTCTTGAAGATCCGCTTCATGTTGAAATATAGCTTGTGCTTTTTGCTGGTTGCCTCCGCCTTTTCCGTTCCATTTACGGGCATATTCTTTAATTACGTTTCCGCAATGGACTTCCAGCTTGCCATTATGCATCAATAAGATTTTTTTGTCTTTAAGAGATGAAAAAACAATCAGCTGATGATGTTCTTTTAGTATTTCTTTCGCAATGATTTCACATGTTTTAATAGGCTTATCAATAAAAGTTTTGGCAATGGTGAGTCCTGTTTGTTGCTGGATGATTTGTGCCGCTTGCAGCTTCGCGAGTTCACCAGTAACATTTTCCAAATCTCGTTGCAATGCTTTAGTGTCTTCTACTAATTTGATGATCCGATTTGGCAGATCTTCTTTTGAAGTTGAAAAATGGTTAGCAACTGTATTAAGAATATGATGCTGTTGTTGGTAGTCTGTAAGTGCCCTCATACCACATATGAAATAAAGTCTTGTCTTCCCACGATGCTTTTCCGTTTTTAAACACTTTAATAAACCAATTTCACCAGTGAGCTGTACATGTGTTCCACAGCAGGCAGAAACATCAATACCAGCTATTTCAACAATTCGAATGTCTCCTGTTATTTCAGGTCTTTTTCGCAGAGGCAATTGTCTGAATTGCTTTTCTGTTACAATATAGGTTTTAATTTCATGGTTTTCTTGTATGTATTGGTTTGCCTTCTTTTCAATTTCTTTCATTTGTTGGTCACTAAGTGAGGAAATACTGAGATCAATGGAGACAGCATCACGTCCAAGATGGAAGCTTTCTGTGACGGCCTCAAATAATTCAATACAAACGGCTGAAAGTAAATGCTGGGCACTATGATGCTGTGTATGATCAAGACGGCGTTCTTGATCAACTTCACAAACGACATACGACTTCTCAGGTCTTTTTGCTACAACATGATAGACTTCATCATTTTCTTCGTATACATCGAGCACCGTGATGCCGTCAATTGTTCCGGTATCACAAGGCTGTCCGCCTCCTTCAGGATAGAAGGCGGTTGCTTTCAATGTAATAGCCCAACCCCCGTTTTCCTTTAAAAAAGAACTTGTGATCTCTGTTTCCCATTTAAAAGTGCG
Organism: Heyndrickxia ginsengihumi; assembly: GCF_011008565.1. Classification (GTDB taxonomy): domain Bacteria; phylum Bacillota; class Bacilli; order Bacillales; family Bacillaceae_C; genus Weizmannia; species Weizmannia ginsengihumi. The sequence continues at coordinate 32,473 of NZ_JAAIWK010000009.1, read as the reverse complement.
TGGCGAGCTATAATATAGTCTTTCGGTCAAGATTCTCGCTCCTTTTACTGAAGAATGATTTTATTTTATCATAATTTTTTAAAGAATGAGCCAATGTAAATATTTAAGTTGACGTAAATGAACAAAATATGGTATATTTAGGTCAATCAAAATCCTTTAGTGTATTAGAGTGATAACAAACTAAAGAATCATACGTGGGAAGTGAAGAGAGATGTTTTTACCTGAGGGCAGTAAAGATGATATCGGGCAAGTAGTAGCAAATCGTTTTAAAGTTTTTGAAACTTTTCGACAAGTTGCACTATCCCGTAATTATACAGAAATTTCAACACCGCTTGTTGAGTATGCTGATACTTTTACAAATGATCATGTTGGCATGTCGTTACAAAATATGTTGAAATGGTTTAACCGCGATGGGGCAATTGAAGTATTAAGACCGGATTGGACTACATCTATTTCTAGAGCACTTACAAATCATCATATGGATCAACATAAATGGGCATATCACGGATCAATATTCCGTCAAGAAATACCGGGGGTTGAAAGTCGTCAAGTTGGAATCGAAATTGTACAATTACCTGCATTATTAGGGGAAAGTGAATGCCTGTTTCTAGCTTATGAATTTTTAAATCAGTTACAAATAAATGATGTAATTGTAGAACTAGGACACACAGGTATTTTCGAGGAATGGGTGACAAAGCTTAATCTTTCAGAGGAGCAAGTTGACCGTTTAAGAAATGCCATGCATGATAAACGGAAAGATGAAGTTTATGAAATTGCGAAACAAAATGGCCATGAAAAAGAAGCAGAAGTGTTAGCAACGTTGGTGGATGCCTATGGTCCATTTGAAATGATAGATGAATATTTTGATAGATGGGAAGATCAGCCAAAACTAATCTCTATTTTAAAACATATAAAACAACTAGGGATGACCTTAAGAAACATTGGCATAGAAGATTTAATTATCGACCTAGGGAGAGTCAAAAACTTACCTTATTATACAGGAACTTTATTTAGAGGATTTTTAAAACAAAATGGGGCAACATGTTTTTCTGGGGGCAGATATGATAAATTATACGATCGATATCAGCTTGTAACATCTGCAGTCGGGATCGCATTTGATGTAGATATTCTTGCAGAACAAATTAGACCGGAAATGAAGATGGAAAAAATTTGTATTATTGCTAATGATGAAACATTAGCATATGCAGAAAAACATAGACAGTCTTTAACTAATAAAATTGTTGATATTAGGTATGATATTCCTAAAACAAACCAATATGATGAAATGTTAATCATTATGAAGAAAGATGATAACAAATGGGAGGTGACTTCATATGAAGATTAATATTGCGCTCACTAAAGGAAGACTAGAAAAACAATTTTTGCAATATTTAAAGTCATTGGGCTTTAATATTGAACCTCTTGAAAATAAAGGAAGAAAACTATTTGTAGAGGCAGAGGAGATGACCTTTATTTTTGCAAAAGGGGTCGATGTTGCTACATATGTTGAATATGGTATTTGTGATCTCGGGATTATAGGTGAAGATATTTTAGTAGAATATCAACCAGATGTTTTTGATTTATTACCACTTCCTTTTGGAAAATGTCGGTTTGCGTTAGCTGGTAAAAAGTCACTTGAAAATGTCCAACGGAAAAGAAGAATTGCAACAAAATATCCGAATATTACCCACCGTTATTTTCGCCAAAAGCAAGAATCCGTTGACATTGTAAAATTAGAAGGCTCAGTAGAATTGGCCCCTATTTTAGGGTTGGCTGATGCAATTGTTGATATTGTTGAAACAGGAACGACGCTTAAGGAAAACGGGCTGGAGATTCTTGATGAAGTTCAACCGATTACAGCAAGATTAATTGCCAATCGATCGGCATTGAAGATCAAAAAATCATCATTGGATCCATTTATTAAAAAGCTGCAGCAAGAGGTGATTTTTAAATGATAAGGGAGTTAACACGAGAGGAATTTACGAAAACATTCCTTTCTTCAAACAATAAAAGTAATGCGTTAAATCCAGAAATTTTAACAACTGCAAAAAAAGTGCTTGATGAAATCCAATTAAATGGCGATGAGGCATTAAGAAAATATGTGTTAAAATTTGACGGTAAAGTTCCAGAACAATGGGAAGTTTCAGAGGAAGAACGAAAGCACGCTTGGAATGAAGTTTCTGAAGATGTGATTACCGCATTACAAAAAGCTGCCGAAAATATTCGGAACTTTCATAGAAAACAGTTGCAAAATTCACGTATGATGGACATGAGCGAAGATATCATTTCAGGACAATTATTTCGGCCTTTAGAACGCGTCGGAATTTATGTGCCAGGTGGTACCGCATGTTACCCGTCTACAGTATTGATGAATGCAATTCCTGCTGTATTAGCAGGTGTAAAGGAAGTCATCATGGTAACCCCTGTTCGGAACGGGAAAGAGATCGCCCCGATTTTATCAGTTGCAGCTGATATTGCAGGGGTCAATACCATTTATAAAATCGGTGGAATCCAAGCAATTGCAGCACTTGCTTACGGGACGGAATCAATTCCGAATGTAGATAAAATTGTCGGCCCAGGAAATGCATATGTAGCGGCTGCCAAATCATTAGTATATGGAACAGTTGGTATTGATATGATCGCAGGACCGTCAGAGGTAGCCGTTATTGCAGATGATCATGCTAATCCAGTATATATTGCAGCAGATTTAATTGCCCAAGCAGAACATGATAAGAATGCAAGAACGTTTCTCGTGACGACTTCGCGGAAATTAATTGAAGAAACGCAAAAAGAGCTGGAAAAGCAATGTGCTGTTTTACCTAGAAAAGAAATTGCAACTGCAGCGATTAAAAGTCAAAGTGCAGCACTTCTTGTAAACGATATACATACTGCATTTGAAATTGTCAATCAGCTTGCGCCTGAGCATTTAGAAATTCAAGTAGAAAATCCGTTGCTCCATTTAAGTAAAGTACAAAATGCAGGTTCGGTTTTTCTAGGGGAGCATACCCCAGAAGCAATCGGTGATTATTTTGGAGGGCCAAACCATGTATTACCAACATCTGGTACTGCCCGCTTTTCTTCAGGGTTATCTGTGGATGATTTTGTGAAAAAAATTACGTATTTATATTATTCAGAGGAAGCGTTGAAGCAAGCAGCACCTTCTGTTATTGCGATTGCAAATGAAGAACAGCTTGTCGGACATTTAAGAGCGGTTGAAAAACGTTTGCAGGAGGGAAAAGAATGAGAACAGCGAGCAAAGAAAGAAAAACGAAGGAGACATTTATTGAGGTTTCAGTTCATTTAGATGATCATACAGAAGTAGTTATTGATACAGGTGTCGGATTTTTTGACCACATGCTCGATTTGTTTGCTAAACATGGTCGCATCGGTCTAGTAGTAAAGGCAAAAGGAGATTTACATATTGATAGTCATCATACTGTAGAAGATATTGGGATTGTCCTCGGTCAACTCATTAGAGAGGCGCTAGGTGATAAAAAGGGGATCACGCGCTACGGTTCAGCGTACGTGCCAATGGATGAGTCACTAGGATTTGTTGCATTAGATATAAGCGGCCGTCCATTTCTTCACTTTGATGCCCAATTTGATAATCCAAAGCTTGGAACATTCGATACGGAGCTTGTCCAAGAGTTTTTCCAGGCATTTTCATTTCAAGCAGCAATGACTGTTCACGCACGGGTATTATACGGCACTAATACTCACCATAAGATAGAGTCATTATTTAAAGCTCTAGGAAGAGCACTACATCAAGCTATATCAATAGATCCTGAAATAAAAGGTGTGAATTCGACAAAGGGGTTGATTGAATGATCGCAATTGTTGATTACGGAATGGGAAATGTCGCAAGTGCAGCAAATGCTTTTAGAAAACTCGGGCAGGAAATAATGATTACAGATGATCCAAAACTGTTAAAGAAAGCAACTCATATTATTCTTCCCGGTGTCGGTTCATTTCAAGCAGCTGTTGAGGAAATAGAGGCAAGGGGATTACGGGAAATTCTTCAAGAATTGGCGAAAGAAAAGCCATTTCTTGGTATTTGCTTGGGGATGCAACTATTGTTTGAAACCGGAACAGAGGGAACGGTAACAAATGGATTAGGCTTTATCCCTGGAATCATTGAGAAAATTGAAACGGAAGAGATTTTGCCGCATATTGGCTGGAATACATTAGATGTCCGTGAAAATGCCTCTGAATTTCAGGCTTTCCAACATAAGCACGTATATTTTGTTCATTCATTTCAAGCTAGGACAGAAAATCGTTTTATCGTGGCTACAACGGAATATGGTGCGGAAATTCCAGCAATTGTACGTAATCAAAATGTTGTTGGTATGCAATTTCACCCTGAAAAAAGCGGGGAAGTAGGAATGAATCTAATTAAATGGTTTCTTGAAGAAAGTAGTTTGGAGGTTCGATCATGATTATTATTCCGGCAATTGATTTAATAGATGGGAAATGTGTTCGCTTATATCAAGGCGATTTTGAAAAAACAACGAAAGTAGCAAACGATCCAGTAGAACAGCTTCATCGTTTTAGTCAGGACGGTGCCAAAATCGTCCATGTTGTTGATCTCGATGGCGCAAGATATGGTAGTCCAAAGCAGTTCGATCTTATTCAAACATTATGTAAGCAAGCAATCGTTCCAATTGAAGTTGGTGGCGGTATTCGTAACATAGAATCTGTTGAAAAATATGTTGAAATGGGTGTTTCACGAATTGTACTAGGTACTGCAGCCATTGAAAATCCTGAATTTTTAAAAGAGGCAGTTGAAAAATTTCCAGATCAAATTGTTGTAGGGATTGATGCGCGAAATGGCAAAGTAGCTACCAACGGCTGGTTGTCTACAACAGAAATGAATGACGTCGACTTTGCAAAGGAAATCGAGCAACTCGGTGTTAAACGCATTATTTATACAGATATTTCAAGAGATGGCACAATGACAGGACCAAATATAGATGCCTTGCAGAAACTTATGGATGCGACAAGTATTGAGATTATTGCATCAGGCGGTATTACAAGTGAAGCCGATATTAAAAAATTAAGTGACATTAATATAAAAGAAGCAATCGTTGGCAAGGCCATTTATGAAGGGAAAATTAGTCTGAAGGGAGTTTTACAATGATTGCAAAAAGGATTATACCGTGCCTTGATGTGAAAGATGGAAAAGTTGTCAAAGGAACAAACTTTGTAGGTTTACGTACAGTTGGCGATCCTGTGGAACTTGCTACGATGTATTCAAAAAATGGTGCGGACGAGCTCATCTTTTTGGACATTTCAGCAACACATGAGGGAAGAGATACGGTCGTTGATATGGTTAAGAAAACTGCCGAAAATGTCTTTGTTCCTTTTACAGTTGGCGGCGGGGTAAAAAGTATAGATGACGTTACGAGATTATTGCAGGCGGGAGCTGATAAAGTTGCAATGAATTCTGCAGCTGTAAAAGATCCTAACTTAGTAACACAATCCTCTGCTCGTTTTGGTGCTCAATGTACAGTAGTTGCAATCGATGCTAAAAAAGTTGAAGATGGAACATGGCATGTAATCGTTAATGGGGGGCGTATTGACACTGGGCTAGATGCTGTTGAGTGGGCAAAAGAAGTGGAGCGTCGCGGCGCTGGTGAAATACTGCTAACAAGTGTAGATGCAGATGGGACAAAAGATGGATTCGATCTTTCTTTAACAAAAGCAATTGTTGAAGCTGTTCGCATTCCTGTTATTGCCTCTGGCGGCTGTGGAAAGCTTGAGCACTTTCCTGAAGTTTTTCAAAAAACAAACGTTTCTGCCGCTCTTGCTGCCTCAATTTTTCATGATGGTATTTTTACCATTCAAGAGGTAAAAGAATGTTGTATGAATCAAGGAGTGAGTATTCGTGAAATTGGACTTTACTAAAGGATTAGTTCCTGCCGTTGTGATAGATGATCAAACAAATGAAGTGTTAATGCTGGCTTATATGAATGAAGAAGCATATGAAAAAACACTTGAAACAAAAGAAACATGGTTTTACTCTCGATCGCGGGAAAGTTTATGGCATAAAGGGGAAACTTCTGGCAATACACAGACTGTAAAATCAATACGTGTTGATTGCGATGCGGATACATTATTAGTTCGTGTAGATCCTAAAGGCCCTGCATGCCATACAGGAGAAAAAACTTGCTTTTACCGTGAAATTCCATTAGATGGAGAAGAGAAAGGGCAAGAAAAAGAACAGATTACAAACAACCAAAGAATTTATGATGTATTAATGGAAGAGATTGAAAGCCGAAAAGAAGAGAGAATGGAAGGCTCTTATACGAATTATTTGTTTGATAAAGGAGTCGATAAAATTAGTAAAAAATTTATTGAGGAAGCCGGAGAAGTGATCATTGCAGCTAAAAACAACAGTAAAGAAGAATTGATTTATGAATGCAGTGATCTTATTTACCATTGCTTTGTTTTACTGGCCAATCAACATGTAAGTTTGCAAGAAGTTGAACAGGAGCTATGGAATCGAACAAATAAAAAGGGAAATAGTAAAGGTGACCGTGCAAAGATTGAAAAATGGTGAATAAGTAAGGCTGTTAAACCCTCAATAGATAAATGCATTGAGGGTTTATTAGTGATTTGGAAATTCCTGCAAGAATAGAGTAGCAGTTAAATAACGCCGTGCCAGCATTTGGAAATAAGCAGTATAAACTGATAATGTGGCAATGACAATCGTATTTCTGATTGCTTCTTTTTTGGGATCATCATTTGATATATAGACGGAAATAATATCTTCTGCTTTTTCCGTAATCATTTTTTCTGTTGCTGTAATCATATTGAGCCCATTTTCTAATGATGTTTTTTCTGAAATATTTAACTCATTTAGTTCCTCAAATAATTGTGAGTACGTAACATATAATTTAACAGGATTAATAAGATCATCTTCCTGATCTTCAGGATCATTAACGATCAATTTTAATAATTTTCGTATTGAATCAAAGTCGAGAGCTGTTTTTAAATCCTCCACTAAAAATAATAAAGCCATCTGTTCAATGGAATATTTCTTTCCCTTTTTAGGGGCTACAATCATTTCTTTAATATCGCGCTTTACCCAATTTTGAATAGCAGAAAGTGTGAAATTCGTATTTTCAATTTGATTTCCTAAAGCAACAATATCATTTAAAGAAAAACCCATTGGAGAAGAAGATTTTTTCAGTATTTTTTGAAAGATGGGGGGCATACTCATCGTAACGAATGCTTGAATGGCATTCTCATCTTTCGCATACTTTTCGTTTTTCTTCATCCAAAGCTCCTGCAAATAGGATATGGGAGATTGTACTCCCCATCCTTTTAAGGATAGAAGAAGATCAGCCATTTCTTTTCTTGTCAATAAAAATGAATCCACTAAGTGCACCTCACATCGCTTTAAAGTTCCTAAGAATAATCGTATGATTCAAGGTCAGAAATGTCAATTCTTTTAAGTAAGGCTTGTTAAACAATATGTATTTTTTTGTAATAGTTGCTGCGTATCCTTTAGGAATGTACACTTTTGGCTTTGTAAATAGATAGAGGATAAAAATTTTATGCTTGATTTTTACTAGATAAGATCATATAATAAGTTCATAAGAACTTAAAAATATTTTTGTTAAAAAGGAGAAACGAGCAGTGAAAAAAATTATGATGTTGCTTTTATCACTAACATTTGTTTTTTCTGTTGTTGGCGTTAACTTTGCCCACTCAGTCGATGCAAGAGGGTATCGTTCAGTTAAAAGGTCGTACCAATCAGTTCCGAAAACGACAACACCATCAACAAAGCAGAACAATCAATATCAATCAAAAACAAACACAAGCACGAATACGAATAAAACTTCTATTTTTGGAAATAAAAAACCTTCAACATTTGGTAGCTTTGCAAAAGGTATGTTATTAGGTGGTCTAGGCGGATTATTGTTTGGTCACATGTTCAGCAGTCTTGGATTAGGCGGATTAGGAACATTGTTAACAGGAGTTGTTAACATTCTAATTTTAATTGTATTAGTGTTACTAGTCGTGAAGTTAATTCAATCTGTTTTCCGCCCAAGAAAAAAAGAACCAAGAGGTTGGTAATCGATGGAAGAATTGAAATTATACGAGCAAGAAATTATAAATGCTATATGCACTTACGTAGCAGATCAGCATTATGTATATCCTGAAAATGTAATGGTTGAGTTAACGTATGAAGATGATGAAGGCTATGGTGCGGAAATTGAGGTGAATGGAAAAATGCAATCGCCTTTAACTGAACCAAAAGTAGTTGAAGCAATACGTAAATGGCTTGAGGAAGAATATCAGCTTGATCCATTTGCTGTAAGCTTAAGACTTGATATTGAAGATGCTGAAGGTATCGTCGCATATGTAAATGAATAAACAAGAGAAAAATCTCTTCTTCTAATCTATTAGAAGAAGAGATTTTTTATGTATTATCAACTTGACGAAACTATCAAACTACCTATTATTACCATTCAAAAAATTCTCTCTTTATCTATTTTTTCCTGCTATACTTATATAAAAATATAGGGGGATTGATGAAAGGGAATGAGAAACATCACTAGATTACTACTTTCTATTATACTGATTTTGTCATTATTTCCTGTTTTCCCTGCATATGGTGCAGAGGCTGAACCAGTTGTGAAAGTTAAATTGAAAAATTATTTAGGGGATAAAAATACAATTACACTAGTTCCAAACGGGAATTATAGTACGAATATTCCTAATGTTCAATTGGTTTCGACGCACACATATACATTAACATTAAATAATCAAGTTATAAGCATCAAGGAAGGCACGAAAGAATTAGGACATGCCAGCACCGTCTCAGCGACACCAGAAACGGCCAATACGTCTATGGCAATTAATGGCCGCTCGTATTTAGGAAGTTTTGAATTTACAATTGAAAGCCAATCGGTCATTAGACCAATTAATACAGTAACAATGGAAAATTATTTAAAAGGTGTTGTACCATTTGAAATGCCTGCTTCATGGGCAATGGAGGCTTTAAAAGCACAAGCGGTCACTGCGAGAACATATGCTTCTGGTCATAGTGGTCAAATTATAGATGATACCATTAACTATCAAGTATATGGAGGATATGAGTGGAATTCGCGTTCTACTGAAGCAGTTGATGATACAAAAGGACAAATGATTACTTATAATGGAAAATCTATCGGCAGTGCGGCGTTTTTTTCGTCAAGTAATGGCGGGATGACTGAAAGCAATGCAAATGTTTGGGGCGGAATTTCATTACCGTATTTAATTGTTAAGCAAGATCCATACGACCCTGCAACACCTTGGAATGTTAATGTGCATAAAACCCAAATTGATCTTACTAACTTGGATTTAACGCAAGCAAATTCGTGGTGGAGTACTGAGAAGGAAACGGACCAAACGATTAGCACAAACATAAAAAATTGGTTAAAGACGAAAGGGTATCTTAATCAAGATATAAAAATCATTTCGATTCCTAGTCTTGATCTATACGGGAAAACTTCCGGAGGCAGAGTGAGTAAAGGCAGTATCTCTATCCAGTATGCTGTAAAAGATTCAAAGGGAACGGCAATCTTAAATAAACTAGACTTAAACGATTTATCTGCTACAAGTATTCGCGCCATGTTAGGAATAAGCCTAATGAAAAGTTATTTAGTAACGGGTATTCAAACTAATCAAGATATGATTTCAATTTCCGGTAAAGGGAATGGACATGGGGTAGGACTGAGCCAGTACGGAGCAAAAAGCGCAGCAGACCAAGGAAAAAATTATAAGGACATTCTTGCATTTTATTTTAATGGAACGGGTGTAACTGCAATGTATTCAAATGAAACATCTCCGAGCACAAATACAAACTCGGATGCCGCACCAGTGATAACGAACCCCGTCGCTACATCACCAGTTGAAAAGCCAGCAGTTGATCAAGATGCACCAATCGTTAAAGTTTCCAAAATAACGTACGACAGCAAAATGAAATATGTGAAGCTTGAGTATACATTAAATGAGAAAGCTAATATGACTGTATACGTGAAAGATAACAAAGGAAAAACCATTTCTACGTTGTTAAATAATTCATCACAACAAGCAGGTGTACGGACTGTTCAATGGAATGCCGGAAAATATTCAAATGGAACGTATACTTTTGTAATGGCAGCAAAAGATGGCAGCGGCAATGTTGGTACATCATCTGTTCATTATAATTTGGCAAAGGATACAACTGCCCCTACCATTAAAGGGTTAAAAGTTCCATCTCCTGATGATACAAATAAAGTGAATATGACTTATTCAACAAATGAGAATGCTTATATTACAATTACAATAAAAGATTCGAAGGGGCATACAATTGCAACGGTGGAAAAAAATAGATATAAAAAATCAGGAAAACAATCGCAAAAATGGGATATTTCAAGGTTAAGTAACGGAACTTATTCATTTTCTATTTCTGCTGTTGATCAAAGTAATAATAAACGGACGATTTCTACTAAATACACATTAAAAAAACGTGCTGCAAAAGTAGTTGTAAACTCTTTACATGTTCGTTTAAAGCCTTCAACAACTTCAAAAGTGATTGGAACTTTAAAGAAAAATAAAACAGCTACAACAATTGGAAAAACGGGTTCTTGGTATGAAATTATTTATGGAAAAAGTAAAGGCTATGTTTCTAGCAAGTATGTCACAATCAAATAGCAATGGCATAAAAGCGAGTGTGTTGAGATAGTTGTGTCTTGAAAAGGGATTCTGCTCCAGGATGCTCGTTTCCGCGGGCGAAGGATAAGCATCCTTGGTGCTACATGCCTGCGGGATCTCAGCAAATCCGCTAATCCCGAAAGAGTCTCGCACCTTCCGCTCCACTTAACTCCCTTATCAACTAGTTAAGTGCATAACATTTATTTACAAACAACCATTTTTTTGAAGAGAGCCTTTTAAAGACAGTAAAAAAAACTCCTTGAAATGGAGTTTTTTTACTTTTTAAGACGGAGGGGATCGCTGCCGTGGGCCGAGAGCCTTGTCTCAGCCTTTCTCGCCACAATAAAGTTATGCAACACCAATAGGACTTCAATTAAGACGCGTGTAAGTTAAATATAGCTTTTCATCAACTTTAATTGGGGAATTTTATGTACTAACTTAGCTATCATTCTTCTTTATTTTTATTTGCGGCTAGAATTTTTTTAAATATATCTTTTTAATATTATGATCGAGGTCTTTTCTAAGAATAATATTTGCCCTTCGCTTCGTTGGTAATATGTTTTCTTTTAAGTTTTTCGCGTTAATGTCTACCCATATTTCCGTTGCTTTTTTAATCGCTTCATCTTTAGACAAATTATTATAACGATGGAAATAGGATTTTCGATTTTGAAAGGCTGTTTTTTGCAGTAAAAGGAATCTTTCAATATACCATTTCTTTATATTTTCCTCATCAGCATCGATATAGATTGAAAAATCAAAAAAATCACTGACAAAAACATGATGTGATTTGTTGACTTGGAGAACGTTAACACCCTCCACTATTAGAATATCTGGATTACATATTAATTCCATATTATTAGGGAGTATGTCATAAGCTAAGTGGGAATATACTGGAGACTCGACTTTGTCTTCTCCTGATTTCACTCTGACCATAAAGTCAATTAATTTTTGAGTATCATAGCTCTCAGGAAATCCCTTTTTCCCCATTAATCCCTTCTTTTCTAAAGTATCTTTAGAATATAAGAAACCATCTGTTGTAACTAAATCCACTTTTGTATGGATATCCCATCTTGATAAAAGGGTTTGAAGAATTCTTGCTGTAGTGCTCTTCCCCACAGCTACACTCCCTGCAATGCCGATAATAAAAGGGACTTTTTTAGCCTTATAGTCTAAAAAAGAGTTTGTGACTCCTTGTAATTGCCGCGAAGCCTGCACTTTTAAATTAATTAAACGTGTCAAGGGCAAATAGATTTCTTCAACTTCCTGAAGCGAAATCACTTCATTTGTTCCTTTTATACTCTGTAGTTCGTCTTCTGATAACAACAATGGAGTTTTATCACGAAAAGTAGCCCATTTTGTTCTATTAAATTCAATATAGTTTGAAAAAGGATTCATATATTCTTTTACCTCACCATTAGATGTATATTAGTTTAACAAAATTTTATTAGTTATATAATACTTCATAACAACATATCGAAGTCCATATTGCTAGTGTTAGATTATTTACTATTCCTTTTGATGAATGATCCTACTCTGTCAGCCCATGATGAAACATGATTATTAACCTATTTATCAAGCAAAATATTATATTGATAGTTCAGAATATTTCACATTGACAAAAAATAAATGTGTGTGATATTATTCATGTGTTATAAGAATTTACATTATATTGTGATAAAACTTAACAAGTTCATAAAAATATTCAAGACAATGATGAAATGACTATTTGAAAATTGGAAGAAGGTATGGATATGAAGCTGACATCCCGAGAAATAGATAAGCTGATGATCGTTGTTGCTGCAGACCTTGCAAGACGCCGTCAAAAAAGAGGACTAAAGTTAAACTATCCTGAAGCAATTGCAATTATTACATACGAAGTGCTTGAAGGTGCAAGAGATGGAAAAACAGTTTCTGAGTTAATGCAATACGGTGCTACAATTTTGACAAAGGAGGATGTAATGGAAGGTATCGCAGATATGATTCCAGATATTCAAGTTGAGGCGACATTTCCAGATGGCACAAAGCTTGTAACAGTGCATAATCCGATTCGGTAATGAAAGGGAGAGAGTTCATGATACCAGGAGAGTATATATTGCAAACAGAACCGATTATATGTAATCAAGGTAAAAAAAGTGTGAAACTTTCAGTCATCAATCGTGGTGATCGTCCAATTCAAGTTGGTTCACATTTTCACTTTTATGAGGTCAATCGCGCGCTGCAATTTGAACGTGAGAAAACGTTTGGCTTGCATTTGAACATTCCTGCCGGTACAGCTGTTCGATTTGAGCCTGGTGATGAAAAAGAGATTGAACTCATTGCTTTTTCTGGGGAACGAAAAGTGTTCGGCTTGAATCAATTAACGAACGGATCTGTCATAAGGGAGTGAACGAATATGAGTTTTTCGATGTCTCGCAAGCAATATGCTGATATATTTGGACCAACTGTCGGGGATGCTATTCGATTGGCGGATACAGATTTATTTATTGAGATTGAAAAGGATTTTACTGTCTATGGAGATGAGGTGAAATTTGGCGGTGGGAAAGTCATTCGTGACGGAATGGGGCAGCATCCTTTAGCAACAAGTAAAGAATGTGCGGATCTCGTCTTAACAAACGCTGTCATTGTAGACTATACAGGGATTTATAAAGCGGATATAGGCATAAAGGACGGTTTAATCTCAGCAATTGGGAAAGCAGGAAATCCGCTATTGATGGATGGTGTAAATATTAATATTGGTGCTTCTACAGAGGTGATTGCTGCCGAGGGAATGATTGTTACAGCAGGGGGAATTGACGCACATATTCATTTTATATGCCCTCAACAAATTGAAACAGCATTATCTTCTGGGATTACGACGATGATTGGCGGTGGAACTGGACCTGCTACAGGCACGAATGCAACAACTTGTACACCGGGGCCGTGGAATATTCATAGAATGCTTGAATCTGCAGAGGAATACCCGATGAACTTAGGGTTTCTTGGCAAAGGAAACTGTTCAGCGAAGGAGCCGCTCCAGGAACAAATTGAAGCAGGTGCTATTGGCTTAAAGCTCCATGAAGACTGGGGATCGACAGCAGCGGCAATCGATACTTGTTTACAAGTGGCCGATTTATATGATGTGCAAGTAGCCATTCATACTGATACGTTAAATGAAGGCGGCTTTGTCGAAGATACATTGGCTGCAATAAACGGTAGGGTTATTCATACGTATCATACTGAAGGGGCGGGGGGAGGCCATGCACCAGATATTATTAAGGCAGCAAGTTATCCAAATATTTTACCGTCATCAACTAACCCGACTAGACCATATACTGTAAATACTTTGGAAGAACATTTGGACATGTTAATGGTTTGTCATCATTTAGATGCGAATATTCCAGAAGATATTGCATTTGCTGATTCTCGCATACGAAAAGAAACGATTGCAGCTGAAGATATATTACATGATTTAGGAGTTTTTAGTATGATTTCTTCTGATTCACAAGCGATGGGACGTGTCGGAGAAGTCATTATTCGTACATGGCAAACTGCCGATAAAATGCGAAAGCAAAGAGGAAAGCTAGAAATAGATAAGGGGATTGGTGATAATTTTCGGGTGAAACGATATATTGCCAAATATACAATCAATCCGGCAATTGTACATGGTATATCGGATGAAGTCGGTTCTATAGAAGTTGGCAAGTTTGCTGACCTCGTCATCTGGCATCCTGCTTTTTTCGGAGTTAAGCCTGAACTTGTGTTAAAAGGAGGAATGATTGCATACAGTACGATGGGAGATCCAAATGCCAGCATTCCTACTCCACAGCCCGTCTTATATCGGGAAATGTTTGCAGCAAAAGGAAATGCAAAGTATAAAACAGCGATTACGTTTGTATCACAAGCAGCATATGATAACGGAATTCACCAGCAATTGGGATTAAAGAAAGTTATCAAGCCTATTCATGGAGTCCGTCAATTGTCTAAAAAAGATTTAATATTGAATGACCAAACTCCAGCGATTGATGTTGATCCGCAAACATATGAGGTAAAAGTTGACGGTGAACTGATTACGTGTGAGCCTGCGCAAATTGTTCCGATGGCACAGCGCTATTTTCTATTTTGAGGTGAGGATAGATGATTATTGAAAAAATAATTGGAAATATATCGAAATTCGATCAACATCATTTACATATTGAACGTGTTTACATGCAAAGCGACGATTTAGTGAAGAGAGTGAAACGTGTCGTAACAGACCATGGCAATGAGCTTGGCATTCGTTTAAAAGAAAACCGTGAATTACAAGATGGTGATATTTTATATATGGATGAACATAACGCCATTGTTGTATCTGTTTTGGAGGATGAGGTTTTGTCGATTTTACCTACATCACTTCAGCAAATGGGGGAAATTGCTCACCAGCTCGGCAACCGCCATTTACCGGCGCAATTTGAAGGAAATGAGATGATTGTGCAATACGACCGTTTAGTTGAAGAATTACTGCAGCAATTGTCGGTTCCTTACAAACGAGAAAAAAGAAAAGTAAAACAGGCATTTCGCCATATAGGGCACCATCATGACGCTTAATTTGTTTCCACTTTTACAACTATGCGATTCGAATTTTCCTTCAGGATCATTCTCACATTCATTTGGATTTGAAACCTATATTCAAGAGCATGTTATCTATGATAGCAATAGTTTCAAACAGGCATTAATCACCTATCTTAAAAAACAGCTTGTTTATACGGAGGGGCTTGCATGTAAACTAGCATTTGAACTGGCTGAAATACAAGATCATGCTGATTGGATTGAATTAGATCAATTGCTATTTTCCTCATGTCTAGCAAAGGAAACAAGGTTGGCAAATAAAAGAATTGGAGAACGAATGCTTAAGCTTTGTGCCCAATTATATCCATCAGAACAATTGCTTGCTTATTTGAATCAATTACAAAATAAGCAAGTTCACGGACATGCTGCTATTGTATTTGCAATCGTTGCCCACCATTTAGAAGTACCTATGAAAACGGCGGTCGGAACTTATTTATATGCTAATCTATCTTCTCTCGTGCAAAACGCGGTGAGGGGAATTCCTATCGGTCAGTCAGCCGGTCAACAAATACTAGTTGAGGTACAGCCAATTTTAGAAGAAAGCATTCAAACGATTACTCAATTAACGATTGAAGATTTTGGCGCGGTAATACCAGGGCTTGAAATTGCCCAAATGCGTCATGAAAAACTGCATGTACGATTATTTATGTCATAAAAGGAGATGTTGGCATGGAACCAATTCGGATTGGTATTGGCGGACCTGTTGGTGCAGGTAAAACGATGCTAGTGGAGAAACTAACGAGAACTATGTACGAAAAATTAAGTATGGCAGTTGTGACGAATGATATATATACAAAAGAAGATGCACAATTTCTTCTGAAAAATGGGGTACTGCCTGCTGATCGAATTATAGGTGTGGAAACAGGGGGATGTCCACATACAGCTATTCGCGAAGATGCCTCCATGAATTTTGCCGCCATTGATGAATTAAAAGAGCTACACCCTGATCTAGACTTAATCTTTGTTGAAAGTGGCGGAGATAATTTAGCTGCTACGTTTAGTCCAGAATTAGTTGATTTCTCCATTTATATTATTGATGTTGCACAAGGAGAAAAAATCCCTAGAAAAGGCGGGCAAGGGATGATTAAATCAGACCTTTTTATTATCAATAAAATTGATTTAGCACCATATGTAGGGGCTAGTTTGGAAATTATGGAGAAAGATACAATTGCTGCAAGGGGAGATAAACCATATATTTTTACAAATTTAAAAGAAGAAATTGGTTTAGATAAGGTTATTGAATGGATTAAGAAAAATGCCCTCCTATTCGGTCTAGAATCATGAGTTGTACTGGAAAATTAGAAATATGTGCTGTAACAAGGGAGAATAAGACAATCATTTCTAATTGTTATTATGAAGGGGCATTAAAAGTAAGTAGACCGATTTATCTTGAGGAACATACACCGAATCTATATCTTATTTATATCGGTGGAGGATATGTAGATGGAGATATGTATGTAACGACACTCCGATTAGAAGAAGAGGCAGAGCTTATAGTTACTACACAATCTTCAACGAAGGTGTATAAGACACCGGTTCATCCTGTTTTACAGCGAACTCATATTGAACTGAAAAAGGGAAGTGTCCTTGAATATTTGCCAGATCCTTTAATTTGCTTCGAAGGATCACGTTTTTCACAGGAAACAATTGTTCATTTAGATGAAGATGCTTGTTTTATGCTTAGTGATATCATTACACCAGGATGGGCGGAAGATGGCAGTTTATTTTACTATGATTGGATTCGCTCTAAATTGAAGATATTTAAATATGACCGCCTCGTTGTATATGATCATTTATGGCTGCAACCTGATGGAGAAATGGATGGTATTTTGCAACTAGATGGCTATACCCATATCGGAACCTTTTTAGTAATACATAATAGTGTAGATCAACTCTTTCTTGATCGAGTTTACGAAGAAATAGAAATGTTTCATGAGGATGTTCGGTTTGGGGTATCCCTATTACCAGTTAATGGCTTTATTTTCCGTGTATTAGCAAATAGAACTCCCATTATTGAACAAATTATTGCACATATACATTTATTTGCACGTCAATCATTGCTTGGTAAAAATGGAGCAATCTTAAGGAAATATTAATGAAGCATGAGACGATGATAAATCGAATCCCTTTGTCAATAGCTGATTGTTAAAGGGATTCAAGGTTTTTATATGTCTTTACGAATATTGTAAAATGATTGTTGACCGTTTTCGGAAAACAACAATCAATAAGAAAAAGAGCTTTATTTTTTAAATAAATATTGGTTTCTTCCAGCGCCAATGCCTGCTATTAGCATGATGATACTAACAAAAATAAGCATGTAAATTGGGAGACTCCAAGTGTTTGTTTGATCGAAAAGAAATCCGATAAAAATAGGTCCAATTGCAGCAAGCAAATAGCCTGCAGATTGTGCCATACCTGATAGATCTCCAGCTTGTTTGGCATTTTCCGAGCGGAGTCCTATCATAGCAAGTGCCAAGCTAATACTTGCCCCTTGTGCTAGTCCGATCAAGAAGATCCAAATCGTTAATAAAATGGTGTTTCCTCCCCATTGAAGTCCAAGTAGACCAGCCATATAAAAAATGTCAATTCCAACAACGATCGTAATTTGGTTATTCATTTTGTCAGCTACAATTGGCGTGATGAATGCTGCTGGCAGGCTGATAAATTGCATAATCGAAAGCATCCAACCTGCAGATGCCATACTTAAACCGTGACTATTGAGAATTTCAGGTAGCCAAGCAATTGTGGAATAGAATAAGAATGATTGCAGACCCATAAAAAATGTTACTTGCCAAGCAATTCCAGAGCTCCAAACTGAACGATTATTACCTCCTGTCGTTACTTTTCTCCTAAACGTTTCACGAGACTGTAACTGCGGAAGCCATATGACGATTGCAATGATGACCAAAATTCCCCATACAAATAAGGCTTTACGCCACCCTAAATGAAGACCTTGTGCAAGAGGAACAGTTATCCCAGAGGCAAGTGCAGCAAAACATCCCATAAATGTTGAATATAGACTTGTCATAATACCAACTTTTGCGGGGAACTTATGTTTTATTAAGCTTGGCAACAGCACATTTGCAATTGCGATGCCGATTCCGATTAGAGCAGTACCAATGAATAAAGTTGCAGGCGTTGGAATATAACGTAGACATATTCCAAAGATTAAAATTAGCAAACTTAGCAACAAAGTAAGTTCATTACTTAATTTTTGTGCTATTTTCGGAGCAAGCGGTGAAATAAGTGCAAAAGAAATTAACGGTAACGTTGTAATAAATCCAGCAACTCCGTTGGATAAATGTAAGTCCTCTCGAATAGAACGAACGACTGGACCAACAGACGTAATTGCCGGCCGCATATTAGCCGCTATTAAAATAATGCCTAGTATAAGCAAAGTTTTTAACGCAGGTTTTGCTTGATGAAGTTGTAATTCATCTGTATTCACGTATGTATCCCTCCTTATTTTGATGATAGACTCAGTCGCTCACATAGGAAAAAGGAACCAATTTCCATTATAAGTGAATAAATGGAATGTTGCACATTATAGTGGCTAATTCGCAAGGCACTCTCTTATCATAATCTGATTTACGCATGGGCGAAATAAAAAAAGAAAAGAATTAGACATGTCTATTGAAAAGAACGATGTCCAATCCTTTTTAAAATTTTCCAGATTTGAATATAGAAAAGAGTAACCAAAGCAGCATTAGTGTAGCTACACCAAAACCTATTTCTATTATTGGATTTTTCCACAAAATTGAGGATTGCCCAGTAATGGACGTACCAATAATTAATCCGGTCATCATCATACTAAATGCAAGTAATACGATGGAAAAAGATAAGCGATTGCTAATACGATCAAGTTTAATTAGGAAGAGATGGATATCCGGAATGGATATTTCCAAGCGAAATTTTCCTTTTCTCATAATAGCGCTAATATCACGTAAGTTTTTAGGTATTTGGAAAGCGATATCTAATTGATCCAGGAATTTTTTCCAGCCTTGTTTAACGATTTTCTTAGGGTGATAACGATCTTTTAATAATTGTTCCCCTATCGGCTTGGCGCATTCAATTATACTGAAATCCGGAGCTAGTGCCTCAATAACGCCTTCAATCGTCATTAATGATTTTGCCAAAATAGTAAGATCAGGAGGGAAATGAATATGGTATTTAAAGGCAATTTGGAATAGATCATTTATGGCATCTTTCAAGCTTAATTGACTAAATGGGACATCATAATATTTTTCTCGTAATTGATCAATATCAGCGTGAAGCATTTTCATATCGATGTCATCGGGGATCGTCGCTAAATGATCGACTGATTTTATAATATTGCCTGTATCGCCGCGCATCAAACCAATTACAAGTGAGGCACAATGATGTTTCGCGTCCTCCGTTAAACGTCCAACCATACCAAAATCCATATAGGCGATTATATTTCCTGGCAGTACAACTAAATTGCCTGGATGCGGGTCTCCATGAAAAAATCCTTCTATAAAAATTTGGCGAAACAAAGAATAAATTAAGCGTTCACTAATGAGTTTTTTATCGTAACCAACAATCTCCTCGTCTAAAAACTGATTTATTTTTTTTCCAACAATAAATTCCATTGTTAAAATTTTTTTCGTAGAGTAGTCCCAATATATTTTTGGAATATGTACCGAGTCATCATTTGAGAACTGTTTCGATATTCGTTCAGCATTTCGTCCTTCGTTGTAGTAATCTAGTTCAGCTAAAAGTGCCTGTGCAAATTCATTAATGATTTCTCTTAATTGATATTGCTTTGCCCAATCAAAGTGACTTTCAAGAAGTACAGCGATATCTTCTAATATTTCTAAATCTGTTTCGATATTCGTTCTAATATTCGGTTTTTGAACTTTTACAGCAACCCATTCTTGTGTGTGCAATTTTGCCTTATGGACTTGCCCAATAGAGGCTGTGGCCAATGGTTCTTGATCAAATTCTGCAAAAAGCTCTTTTAATTTTGTACCAAATTCTTCTTCAATTAATTGTTGAACTTGATTAAATGAGAAGGGGGGGGCTTGATCTTGCAGTTTTTCTAACTCTGTAATAATCGTTACCGGTATTAAGTCTCGCCGTAAGCTTGCCATTTGCCCTAATTTAATAAATGTTGGTCCTAAATCTTGGAGTAGACGCCGAATTCTTTCGCCAACCGGACGTCGGTTTGAATTAGCTGATGCATCTACTTTTTTAGGAGAAATTGAGAGTACTTCTGCTAATCCGAAATCATTTATCAGATAGCCAAATCCATTGCGAATGATTGCGCTAATAATTTCTTGATAACGGCGGGCGTGCTTAACTTTCTTTTTGAACAATGGAGTGACCTCCAATTCCTTTTCATTTCAATTTTTCTTCTAGTTGTTGGATACGTTCGGTTAACACATGAATATCGTTTTTAGTGGCAATATTCATTTCCGATAGCATTTGATTGACACGATCCTTAATTATATTATTGACTTCTTGTCTTGATTGTTCACCTTTTTCAAGAAGGTCATCAATCAGTTGTTTTGATTCTAGTTTTGTTAAGTTTCCCTTTTCAACTAATTTTGAAACTGATTTTTCAATTTGTTCTTTACTTAAGACTGCAAATCCTAAACCTAGAGTTAATAGTTGATTGACACGATTTTTCATTATAATTTCCTCCTATATCGCTTTTATGCTCTGTTTATTGTTGCACAATGTTTGCTAATTATGATGACCATAGATGATTTTTTTTTTAGATGATGTAGTTAATTTTCGCTCCAGACACTCACTTTCCGCGGGCGAAAGTTGAGCCTTCTCGGCGCTCTACGCCTGTGGGGTCTCAGCCATTCCGCAAACCTCACAGCGTTTCGTGACTTGCACTCCAATCGAAACGCATTGAATTCATTATTAGAATATCAATCATTTTTATATAGAAGAGAATGATTTCTGCTCAAATCAAAAGCAACAATCGTTTTGAAAAGAGTCTAAAAAAATAATCTGACATCTTATTGCGATATATAGATATTGAATGTTACAAATCTATTATCATACATAAGGTGTCAGATCATTAGATGTAATTCATTGCCAATGACTGTTGATAAATTCGTCACGACCGGATTTTTGTCGGTCTTCTTTGTATTCTTTTGGACTTTTCTTATAAAAATCTTGATGATAATCTTCTGCTGGATAAAATGGGGCAGCAGGAAGAATTGGTGTTACAATAGGTTTTTTAAACTTACCGCTTGCCGCAAGTGCTTGTTTTGATTGCTCAGCAAGCTGTTTTTGCTTTTCGTTATGATAGAAAATAACAGCACGGTAATTATCGCCTCGGTCTTGAAATTGTCCTTCATCATCTGTTGGATCAATTTGTTGCCAAAAAATCTCCAACAGTTTCTCATAAGGAAAGATCTCCGGATCGAAAGTGATTTGAACAACTTCTTTATGACCGGTCTCACCTGTTTTTACTTGTTCATAAGTAGGATTTTCTGTATGTCCGCCTGAATAACCTGATATTACTTTTTCGATACCATCGAACTGGTCAAATGGTTTTACCATACACCAAAAACAACCGCCAGCAAATGTTGCCTTTTCGAATTCTGCCATGATCATCCTCCAAGTTGTTAAAAAAATTAATCTATCAAAATACTACCATTTGCTTTAGATTTAAGCAATTTTAATGTGCATGAAGTTTTTTTACTGATTTTAGATGATGCGACTAGTAACATCGATGCTGTGACAGAATTAAAAATTCAGAAGGCGTTGAATCGGTTAATGGAAAAGCGTAGAAGTGTTGTAATTGCCCATCGTTTAAATACCATTGATGATGCTGATATCATTATTATTTTAAATAAAGGCAGAATTGTGGAACAAGGATCCCATAGGGGTTATTAAAAAACGAGGGATTATGATCTATATAAAAGTAAATTTAATCAGCAAGGAATTTCCTTATTAATACAAACGCAATAATATTATTATGTAAACTAAAAACAATAAACATCAATTTTCGATTTTCCATTGGTAAAGAGAAAAGATTGTGTTATAATAGGGAGACCATTTGCTATTACCTTTTAAAAACGCCCTACTTCTCCAGTAGGGCGTTTATTTGTCTTATGTCCATTCATATTATACTTGAACCGTTGTACTTCGTTTAGTTGCTACTTAGATGACTGAGTACAACTGTTGCATTTCTTTGTAAGAAACCATTTTTCAAAGAAATAATAATAGTAGGCGACAATTCATTTTACATTTATTAAAACATCATTAAACCTAAAACAACGAAAGCCCTACCTCTCTTTCGTCCTAAACGGCTCCTTGGCCGCGCCAATACGAATCAGGAAATTTTTAAACAAATAGATGAATAAATGTGGTAGAAGGAATAGAATAGCTTATGGAGAGTGAACATGAAGAATGAAATAAGAAAAGATGATCCCTAAAGGATCATCTTTGGATTCTTTAAAAGAAATTATTGTTTTTGAACGTTAGCAGCTTGAGGACCGCGTGCGCCTTGTTCAACGTCAAAGCTTACTTTTTGACCTTCTTCAAGTGTTTTATAACCTTCACCTTGGATAGCTGAGAAATGTACGAATACATCGTCTCCACCTTCGCGTTCGATGAATCCAAAACCTTTTTCGCTATTAAACCATTTAACTGTACCTTGTTCCAATGTATTGCCTCCTAATTACGTCTAAATAGACAAAAGTATAACTATTCTTGCTCTTAATATATCCAAGTGTTAAGGTTTTTATACACTTTTATTCCTGAAATACCGAACAAAAATAATTCTTTATTAGAATAACATGAGAAGAAGGAAAATGCAAACATTATTGTTATTTTATTATTAAATGAAAAATAATAGGTATTAACGTAAAAAATAATCTATAGTTCTTCAGCCTTGGCAAGTATTTATTCATCAACATATTTTATCGTATGACAGTTGAAGGAAGGCTGATGAAGGACAATGGAAAGAAAAAAGAGAGGGCTAGGATTTTGTGTTCGGGGCTACAGATGGTGCGGTCCAGGATGCAGCGGACCAGGTGCGCCGACAAATGATGTAGATGCATGCTGTAAATTACATGATCAATGTTATCGTAGATACGGGCAATGTGCATATTGTGATGAGTTATTTATGAAGTGCCTTCGTCCTAAAATCAATCGCTATTCAAAAAAAGGTAGAGATGCAGCTCTATTTTATAATCTAATGAAAATTCGCAACTCGTTCCGATTTAAGTCATAAAACTTCGTATGAAATTTGATCAAAATATGTTTCTTTAGATAAATTGTTGCTTGTGAAAAATCTAGCCTTCGACATATACAAATTGAATGATGTAGGAATGTGCGGAATCTGCATGTATTTAATCTAATATATTTGATTGCTTTTCTGAAAATAGATAAATATACTTAATATTAGAGGGAAATTCTGGTCCAATTTTCGTAAAAAGGATTGAAGTTTTTATGCAGAAAATTTCGTACAATATTGTGCTATTCAGTAAATACCTGAATAATTTACTGAATAGTCAAATAAATAATCATGATGAAGAGTTTATAAAAGCAAATAAATTACTGTTAATAAATAGAATAAAAATCGCTTCAATGACTTTGTTAGTCCTATATGTATATTTGTTTTATGTTGATTTTATTCAATTGCATGGCATCCAAAAGGAAAGCTATCGTATCAATTTGACGACTATTCATGTATTTGGTTTAGTTATGTCTATTGCATTTTTACTCTCATATAAAAGAATTATGAATGAGATAAAACGGTATCAGTCTAAATGGCCGTACATAATTATTAACATCTATATTTCCTTTTATGCACTTAGCGGAGCGTGCCTTTCTATTAATAGTCAGCTATCCAACGGCAATATTGATGCTTATCTAATTATTTTAATTGCCATATCTGCACTTTTTCCTATTAATCCAAAGCATTTCTTCTTTGTTCTATTGATCTCCCATATACTATTTTTAATAGGCGTTTCTAATATGGCGCATAATGACCTTAATGATTTATTTTCAAAGCAAATTAACTCAACTGGGACGGTAGTAGTTGCTTTTATTATCGACGTATCTTTCTATTCATTGCGAAAGAAAGATTTTCACAATCAATTAAATATCAAGCATAGCCAGCAAAATCTATTGGAATTATTTCATGTAAACCCATACCCGCTTACACTTACAAACTTAAACAGTGGGAGAATATTGCTGGCAAATAATGAAGCACTGGCATTTTATCATGTGACAGAACAGGAGCTTGCGACAATTGATCCGCACTTTTTTTATAAACATGAAGGTGAAAGAGCAAAGATTATTGATCAGCTCTTAAAAACTGGCAGTGTTGAAAACTATATGGTTGAGCAAAAATTTAAAGATGGCTCGATAAAATGGGTTATTGTTAATTATAAATTAATGGATTATATGAATGAAAAGTGCATACTTGCGGGGTCTACAGATATTACAGAACTGAAAAAAATCGAACAGGAATTAGAGAAACATGCGACAACTGATATTTTAACAGGTGTTTTAAATAGAAGAAAAGGCATGGAACTACTAGAAAGAATATTGGTTGCTGCCAAAGAAGAGAACTTGGAATTTGTTTTACTTTTTGTTGATGTAAATAATTTAAAAAAAGTTAATGATGGATATGGACATCCAGAAGGGGATTTCCTTGTTAAAACAGTTTCAGAAGTAATGAAAAGTCAGCTTAATGAAGGGGATCTCATTTTTCGTTTTGGTGGAGACGAGTTCATCCTCGTATTTAAATATTCAATCGAGTATGTAGAAAATATTTGGTCGAACATTCAACGCACGTTAGATGAAGTTAATGATAAGAATCAGAAACCTTATCGCATTTCTGTAAGTCACGGTTTGTTCCATTATCATTCAAATCAAAATATGTCTTTGCAGGAAATCATTCATTATGCTGATCATGAAATGTACAAAGATAAGGCAAGAAATAATCTGGAGACGACTCAATATGATAAAACACAGAAAGGCATAAATAACATAGTTCCTAAAGAAGTTTCTCATAATGTGAGAGAGTGAAAAAAGGAATGAAGAAATAAAAAGGCTAGGACAAAATTTAAAAGTGGTTAGCTAAAGAAGAACATTGCCCAAATCAGCTCCGAAAATATAAGTAGCCTCCTGTGGGAGGCTCATTAGCCCTGCGGAAAGCGAAGTATATTTTCGGAGCGGGGGACGGAACGTAATATTCGGGTTTTCTTTCGTTAATATACTTTTGTCCTCGTCTTTTTTATTTTGAATACTAAATTTTTAGGATGAAAGAGAGCAGATGATGAAGTTAAAAATAAAGGAAATATTTCGTTATATACATTTACACTCATTCATGATTAAAATAGAGAAGATATATCACTTTTTACATTAGCATCAAGGCTAATAAAAGATTTTTCATTGAAAAGTAGCACGTGATTCCTATAGAAATTCGGGCTGACATTGTTTGTAGGTTCTAATTTTTTGTTGTTAATAGAGATCAATCAGCTGTTACATACGTTTTCAGCTATTGCTAAATAAATATATAATGCTCTGAATATTAATATTTGCTAAATAATACAAATTGCGATTTTCTCATAGAAACTTTTGAACAAATGAAAATAATTTTCTAGATAAAATAGATTTATGTTTTGAATGAGTAAACGAAACAGTTGTGGTATTTGGGGGTTAATTAAATGTCGAATTTAGAAAAAAATCTAAAGAAGGCACTAAAATTAGGAGAATTTCGTCTTTTTTATCAGCCTAAGCTCGATTTAACGTTAGGGAAAATAATTGGGGTTGAGGCTTTAATACGGTGGCAGCATGAAGAAAAAGGGCTTATTTCCCCTTTGGATTTTATTCCGATTGCGGAAAAAACAGGATTGATTTTACCGATTGGAGAGTGGGTGCTACGGACCGCATGTAAACAAAATAAGGATTGGCAGGAAGCAGGTTTCCCCCCAATGGTAATGGCGGTGAATTTGTCTGCCCGCCAGCTTTATCAGGCAAATTTAATTGAGATGGTTGCCCGCATTTTAAAGGAAACGGGACTTTCTCCCCAATATCTTGAATTGGAGATTACTGAGAGCATGATGATGGAAGTTGAATATGTTCTCGAAATCGTAAAGAAGCTGAAACAAATCGGTGTGCAAATTAGCTTGGATGATTTTGGTACTGGATATAGTTCGCTCTATTATTTAAAAGAGTTTCCTTTTGATAGTATGAAAATCGATAAATGTTTTGTGCGTAATTGTACAGAGGATATAAAAGATGCAACTATTGTAAAAACAATTATCGCGATGGCCCATGAACTAGATATTGATGTAATTGCTGAAGGGATCGAATCAAAGGGACAATTAATTTTTCTCCAACAAAATCTTTGTAATAAAGGTCAAGGCTACTTATTTAGTAAACCAGTACCTTCAGAGGAATTTATTAGAACAATAAATGAAGTTGAAAGCATTGTAAAACGAAAAGGAATTTCTCAAGAAGAAAATAAAAAGAAATGGAGAGAAGAGGCCTTACAAAGCAAACGTCAAGAATTGCATGATGCCGTAAGAATGCATCAAGGGTTTATCTTTAAGTTTGTTAAGCAGGAAGATAAATTTATTCATACTTTATGTGATGGGGATCTATTATATCAAATGGACTATACCCCTGAACAAATTATTGGTAGTGAGTTAAAAGATTTTTTACCTGAAGAAGCCGCGAAACAAAAACTTCAATTTTATCAAAAAGCATGGGAAGGCGAGGAGCACATCATATATGAAGGGGAAATAAATAGTATCCACTATCTTGCTACTTTACGTCCAGTGCGAAAAGGCGGACAAGTTGTCGAAGTGATTGGCTCATGTATTGACATTACAAAAAGAAAAAAGTTAGAAGAGCATTTACAAATTAGTGCATATAAGTTTCGTCTTATTGCTGAAAATATGCCCGATATTACAGGGATTTTGGATGTAACTGGCAGGGTGGAATATGTATCACCTTCATGTGAGGCATTATTAGGTTATTTATCTAGTGAACATATAGGAAGTCTTGCTTTTGACTTCATTCACCCACATGATCTTGCTGCTGTTGAAGATAAATATATGAAAATCATTCAGTTTAAACAACCATGTGAAGCTGAATTTCGTTATCGGCATGCAAATGGAAGTTGGTTGTATGTGGATGCACAAATAACCCCTGTCATGGAAAAAAATGAAATCAAATATTTAGTAGTAGTTGCTCGGGATATTACTAAAGAAAAACAAAAAGAAATTAACTTAGCGCCTTTAGATAATCGTATGAGATTTGAACAGTCCGTCAATATGATTAAACAAGAATTGGAATGTGCGAAGAAATATATGGAACAAACAGAACTTGAGCGATCTAGTTCGTATCACATGGAAAATACGTGGTTTGAAATTAAAGAATTAGAGAAAAAAATACAAGAACTATTGATGAGGGCTAAATCTCCAACTAAATAAAATTAGCAAAATAATTGTCAAATTCAGAGATTCGATACCATACTTATAAACAAGAAATTTATTTCTATATACGTTATTTTCATTTAAGATGCAATATGATCATATAGCAGCGTTTAGGAGTATGTCTACCTATACGATGGAATCTTTACAAATGTTGGGGATATTTGGGTTCACTTTAGGTCTTAGCATCAGTAGGCCTGTTTCCGAAGGAGGTAGAGTACATAATGAATCTGCTCTTTAGCGAATCTTCAATTGAAATTTATAAATCAATTATTCAATATAATCCAGATGCGATTTTTATTCTTTCTGTAGACGGAATAATGATGGAAGTGAATCAAGCTGTTTCAAAGCTGTCTGGATACACGGAAAAGGAATTAATCGGTAAGTTATATGAAGAAATGGTTATGCCGGAAAATTTAGAAGAAACAAAGCGTTATTTCTCAAAAGTATTGCAAGGGGAAACTTGTGAATATGAAACGAAGGCTATACAGAAAAATGGTGACGTTATTTTTTTACAAGTAAAGAATGTACCTTTGCTTGTTAATGACGAAATTGCTGGGGTGTTTACTGTAGCGAAAGATATGACGGAACTTTATAAAATGAAATATTCTTTACAGCAGATGGAGGGCAAATTTAAATCCCTTTTTAATTCAGCTGGTGATGCTATAGATATAACAGATTTAGATGGAAATATTATTGATGTTAACCCTGCTTTTGAGGAATTATATGGATGGAAACGTGAAGAGATTATCGGAAAGCCTTTGCCGGTAATCCCTTCAAATAATAGACTACGATTCCAATCGAAAGTAGACCGGACGAAACAATTAGGTAAATATTATAAGGACATGGAAGTTACTTGTGTAAAAAAGGACGGTTCTTATATTGATGTCAGCTTGACTTTTTCACCGATACGAGACATGCATGGGAGTATAATAGGAACATCTGGCATTACACGCGATATTACTGAAAAAAAGCAGCTAGAGCTTTCGCTGAAAGAAAGTGAAGAGCGCTATCGATTATTGGTGGAAAGCTCTCCAGAACCGATTATTGTTTATCAAAAAGGAAAAATTTTATATGCAAATCTTGCTTGTATTAAACTATTAGGTGTTTCGTCTTTAGAAGAGCTAATAAATAAATCAATTATGAATTATGTCCACCCTGATTTTGCTCAAATAACGGAAGAAAGATTCCAGCAAATTAAAGAAGTCGGAATTGTCCAGGAAACGACGGAAAAGAAACTAATAAGAAAAAACGGGACGTCAGTTGATGTTGAAGCTACTGGCATTAGTATTCGCCATTATGGGAAACCAGCGTTCCTTATGATGTATCACGACTTAACTAAGAGGAAACAAACAGAACAAGCCTTGCTTCAAAGTGAAGAGAAATATCGGTTAATTGCAGAAAACATGACTGATCTTGTCTGTATTTTAGACCAAGAAGGATATTTCAAATACGCATCTCCATCTCATGAAACGGTCTTAGGCTTTCCTTCTGAAGCTTATGTAGGGAAAAAGGGAAGAGAATGGATGCATACAGATGACTTCTTGAAAGTTCGAAAGATATTAGATGAGATGATAAAAACAAAGGAAGCTGGCGTGTTCGAATACCGCTTTCGCGATGTAACAAAAAATTGGCTATGGCTGGAGGCGAAAGTTACACCAATTTTTGAAAAGGATGGGCGTTTTAAACACTTTTTACTTGTTTCTAGAGAAATTTCAGAAAGAAAAATGTATGAAGAACAATTAGCACATATGGCTTATCATGATACATTAACAGGTATAGCAAATAGAAGAGTAATAAATCATCAATTAGAGCGGGCATTAAGTAATGCCAAATCTCAAGGTCACAAAATTGCCGTCCTGTATTTAGATTTAGATCATTTTAAAAAAATTAATGATTCTTTAGGGCATGATGTTGGGGATGAACTTCTAAAACAATTTACGAATAAAGTTCAAAACTGTTTAAGTAAAGATGACGTATTTGCGCGGCAAGGTGGGGATGAATTTATTATTCTTCTAACTAAAATCAAAGAAGAGCAAGAGGCTGTCAATATAGCGAAAAGTATCCTTACTACTTTTCAAGAGCCTTGGAAAGTACGTGAATATACTTTTCAAACCACGTCTAGCATTGGGATTTCATGTTTTCCAGATGACGGAGTAACCGGCCATAAATTGTTGCAACATGCAGATTTTGCCCTATATGAAGCAAAGCGAGCAGGCCGAAACAATGTAAAAACGTATCGCTCAATGAAACGATCAACATGAATCGAGAACAATACTCTAGAGGATATTTTATAAACTTGATTCGATTAATATTGAATTCTTTAGCTTGTTCAAAGTATCCAACACTTTGTGGCAAGCTTTTTTAGGTTCATTTTGCTGAATTTCATAACAAAAAAATATATAGGGGGAATACCATAGTCAGACTCACTTCCAGCAGTGTAGATTGTGAGTGCAGTTGAAGCGAGCCCGTTTTTACATTATTTGATGGTACTAGTGAATGTATTTATGAATGAATCCAAGTTAAATAATAGTGGCAAGATTTTCAGCAGTATTGGCGATATGTTCATAAGCTTTTTTTAGTTCTTCAATCGATTCTGAATTATTATCAATTTTTTCTGTTACCTTTTTGATCATTTCCATCATGACATTTACAGAAGTGATGATTTCTTCTAACTGCTTCGAAATATCATTGGCAGAATCTTTGCTTTTATCAGCCATCTTTCTTATTTCATTAGCAACGATGGCAAATCCTCTTCCAGAACTCCCAGCTCTAGCAGCTTCGATTGAAGCGTTTAGTCCAAGTAAATTGGATTGAGTGGAGATTTCCTTTACATAAGAAATAACAGATTGAATATTTTCAACATCCATTTTTACAATTTCTGACTGTTTGTTTAATACACTGATACTCTCAACGATCGATTCAGAAGCTTGATGCACTTCATTAGTAGCAGCTGTCATTTCCTCTACAACGGCAATAAACTCATTCGTACTATTTTCCAAAAGATTTTGGCGATCGGTAATGTCCATGGCAATTTTCACAACAGACTGTACTTGCTTGTTTTCATCGAATACTGGTGTGTAGAAAGCTTCAAGCCAAAGAATATGTTTGTCTTTTCTCATACGCTGAACTTTATCATGAAATGGTTTTCCTGCTCGAAGATGGTCCCAAAATTCTTTATATCCATTGCTGTTTACAAATTCTGGCAAGCATAGTTGTCTATGGTGCATTTGCACTAGTTCAGTAACATCATATCCTAGGACATTTGTAAATTTATCATTTGCCCATAAAATCTTTCCATACGGGTCAAATAGTATCATCGCAAAAGAATCTTCAATTGCTGTAAACATTGCTTTTTCATCAATTTTTTGTTCGACGTTCATTCATTATCCCCTCTTCGCTTATTTCTAATATTAAGGTGTACTCGAAATAACAATATTATATACTATATAGTAATTTATTACTATAATATTATGGTGATTTATGTAAAAATTACCTGAATAAAGATGAATAATGTAGAAAAATGTCAAATTAATGATTCTTATTGATGAAGAGTTAGAAACATCAATAGGATGAAATCATTGGAAAAGAATGCCTTTCGATGTAAAATAATAAGAAGAATCAGAATAAGTGCCATCTAAATTTCATACATATTCATATTATGAATCTTCTAATTTGAAAACAATGTCATTTGTTTTAATAAATGCTATCTAATAAAGGGGAGAACAGAGTGAAATTACTGCAATTTATCAAAAATCAACAAACAAAGTTAGGGGTTAAAACTGCTCGTGGTATATTAGATGTTGCAGAAGCAGCGAAAGGATTTCGTGAACGACAGCCTGAAAAGATGCATGATTTAGTGCTGCAAGGAAAAGATGGAATCCGATCACTTAAAAGATTCGTAGAGAAGATTGTAAATGAAAGTGGAGAATCCACTTATTTTCTTGATGAAGATGACATTCAATATCGTCCAGCGATTGAGCAACCTGGAAAAATTATTTGTGTTGGCCTCAATTATGTTGACCATGCAAATGAATCAAAGATGGATCTTCCTACTTCACCTATTTTATTTAGCAAATTTAATAATGCATTAGCAGCCCATAAAGAACCAATCCCTATTCCGGAAGTTACGGAGAAATGTGATTATGAAGCTGAACTAGTTTTGGTCATTGGACAAACAGCAAAAAATGTAAGTGAAGAAGAAGCATTGTCGTATGTGTTCGGTTATACGATTGGGAATGATCTATCAGCTAGAGATCTTCAATTTAAAACAGGCCAATGGCTACTTGGAAAATCATTAGATCGTTTTGCTCCTATTGGTCCTTACATTGTGACAGAAGATGAAATTGATTGTAATAATCTAGTGATTGAATGTAAGGTAAATGGGGAAACCCGCCAACATAATAATACGAAAAATATGATTTTTAATTGTGCGCAAATTATTAGCTATGCTTCGAAACATATGACGTTGAATCCGGGGGATATCATCTTTACAGGCACTCCAGATGGGGTTATATTAGGATATCCGCCAGAACGGCAGAAATGGCTGCAGGCAAATGATAAAATCGAAGTTAGCATTGAACATATCGGCACATTGACAAATGTACTCGTTTGATCATCGGTCATTTCGACGATGATTTACGGGCAGAAAGGAACCCCGCTAGCAATTGAACTGCCCCCTGTCAAGTAGACAGTGGAAATAATAAAAATGATTTAAGCGGCTTTAGCTCTATATTCCATCGGGCTAAGGCCGTTTAATCGTTTTT
>NZ_JAAIWK010000008.1 GCF_011008565.1 Heyndrickxia ginsengihumi | reverse complement strand
AAAAAAGGCAGTTTGTTGTCTGAACTAGAACAACAAACTGCCTTTTTTCTGCCTTTGCTAAATCAATTTATATAAAAACGTAAGATTTTCAGTGGCCTCGCTGTACGCCTGCGGGTTCTCAGCAATTCCGCTTATCCCGCAGGAGTCACGCATCCTTGCGCTTCGATAAATTTTTTTATGAATAGTTTAAGTATTGACAAAGTGCAATCTGTACTATACAAAGGTGTTTTTTATTCAAAAGGGGAAAGTTTAGATTTCCGCTTCAGGATGCTCCTTTCCGCGGGCGGAAGCTGAGCCTCCTCGGCGCTGCACGCCTGCGAGGTCTCATCTATTCCGCTCATCTCGCAGGAGTCACGCATCCTTGCGCTTCGATAAACTTAAGGTGAAAAGCGAATGGAGTTATAATAAAAAACGGCTAAAGCAAAATAGATTTACTTTAGCCGTTTTCATTGAGATGAAGCCCATTTAAAGGAGTAAACAAACTTGTCATGGAAAGATTTGTTTTACTTAAAATAATTTAGCAAACCGTTATAAATGCCTGTAGCTGCTTTATTTTGGTAAGAGTCCGTTACAACTAATTTTTCTTCAACTGGGTTACTTAAATAACCCAGTTCCAATAAAATAGCAGGTTCTTCATTTTCTCGAAGAACATGGAAATCGCCAAATTTAATTCCGCGATCTGCAGTTGATACTTGTTTAGATAGGCTTTTATCAACAGTCGTTGCTAGTGATTCATCTTGTGAGTGGTAATAGTATGTTGTATGTCCGTTAACACTTTTATCATTATCTGCACTATCAAAGTGGATACTGACAAAAGCATTTGCGTGATTTGAGTTAGAGATTGCTACCCTTTCTGGCAATGATACATAATAATCGCCTGTACGAGTTAATATTACTTTTGCTCCAGCTTGTTTTAATTTATCATACAATTTTTCAGCGGTGCGAAAGGTAATTAATTTTTCTAATGTCCCATTATAACCTGTTGTGCCATCATCTTCTCCGCCATGGCCAGGATCAAGGACGATTGTTTTCCCTTTAATACCAGCTTGTGAATTGGAATCTTCTTTGTTTGTTTGATCACTAGATGTAGGGGATGATTGTACAAGCCATGAAGCAACGTAAGCAGTTGTGCCATCAGGTAATTGAACTTCATACCAGTCACCGCTCTGTTTTTTTACTGTATACGCTTGTCCCGCCTCGCCACGAGCAATAACACTTGAATCTGTTGAAGGCTGGCTCCGTAAATTTGTTCCGTCCTGAACAATTTTTATATTTTCCATGCTGCTGTTTTCGTCTTGTGCTGATGAAGCTTCACTTGAACTGTTAGCATTTGTTTGAAGTAAGTAACTTGCAACCCATCCGACAGAACCATCTGAAAGTTTCACTTTATCCCAGCCATTTTCCTCTTGCATTATTTCTAGCGATGCGCCTCTTTTGGCAGAAGCAACGACATTGCCGTTTAGTGATGGTGTGTCTCTGACATTTAAATTATCTACGGAGACAGTTCCTTTTGTTGTTTTTTCGGAAGTATTTTGTGAATCTGATGTTTGTTTTGCTTTCGTTTCGACATATTGACGACTCACCCAACCATTTACAGAATGTGCAGAAATATACAGCCAACTGCCACTTTCTTTATGTACGGTAACAACGTCATTTTTTTCTAAAGTAGTGATAATAGAAGCATTATTATCCGGCAAGCTTCTAACCCTGAGCCCGTTTGTTGTTATAGTACCAGATACGCTTTTTTCATTTCCATTAGCGGTGACGAGCCAATCTGCAACCCATCCTTTTTTTCCACTTTCGAATTCAATTTGGTCCCAATTATTTTTTTGCTGAAGGATGTTGTAAGTTTCCCCTTTTTTAGCATCTGCTATGACTGAATAAGAAACGGCGGGACCTTGACGAATATGAATACCGTCACGTGGAATTGTGATTGATTCGGAGGCGGCTTGGATATTCTTAAAAGGAATACTGCTGAATATAAGCAGTATAATGCTTAAACAAAAACAAATTACGATCAGTTTTTTCCTCACTTATAGACCTCCTAGGTTCAGTTTTAGACATATTCGTTGAATACCCCTTTACTATTCTTGCTTAGTATAAAAATATCCTTTTTCATGAAAAAAAAAACGGTCTTTTGGGAAAAAATAAATATATACTACTATGATTTTTGACTGAGAGTAGTTTAAACATAGTTGTTAGATGAATCAGTTCATGTGAGTAAATGTAAAAAAAGGAGCGAAGACACCATTGAAATTAAATGATCGGCATCAAATGGCAAATCATGCAGCAAATCAAATTAATGGAACTACGTTTTACGAGAAGAATAATCATGAAAATGAAATAACATCTGTTGAACTAGCTTCTGAGTTTGGTGTATCATTAGAGAGTGTCAAAAAGTTAAAAAGAAAATTGGATAGATTTTAGTGTCATGCATTTAATTTCTTGAATAACCTTGACATATGAAATTCTGATACGTATCATATTTAAAATAGATGGTAAATATCGTTCGAAAACCAATGACGAAGAAAAGTAATTAAGATCCGTATGAAAAGAGAGGAAATGTCTCAGGCTGAAAACATTTCTACATATTGGCTTAATGAAAGAACACTTTGTAGGTTTTGTCTTGAACAAGGGACATCCTTTAATAGGGACAAACGTTTGCAGGCGTTAACTGTAAAAGTGGAAGCTTTTTGCTTCAATTAGGGTGGCACCACGGGAAACATACTCTCGTCCCTTGTTATTTAACAAGGGATTGGGAGTTTTTTTATTTTATACATATTTAGCTACATGTTAAGGAGGATGTTATATGGCCATTCAAATTCCGCGCGGGACTCAAGATATATTACCTGGTGAAGTGGAAAAATGGAACTATATTGAAGGGGTCGCTAAAAGCATATGTCAGAACTATCAATACCAAGAGATTCGAACGCCTATTTTCGAGCACACTGAATTATTTCAAAAAGGTGTTGGGGATACGACGGATATTGTACAAAAAGAAATGTACACATTCAAAGATCGTGGCGATCGTAGTTTAACACTTCGTCCTGAAGGAACTGCTTCTGTAGCTCGGTCTTTTATAGAGCATAAAATGTTCGGAAATCCTAATCAACCTGTCAAACTATTTTACAATGGTCCAATGTTCCGTTACGAAAGACCGCAGGCAGGTCGTTTCCGTCAATTCGTTCAATTTGGTGTAGAAGCTTTAGGAAGTGAAGATCCAGCCATTGATGCAGAAGTCATTTCTCTAGCAATGGATATATATAAACAATTGGGCTTGAAAAATTTAAAGCTTGTCATAAATAGCCTAGGTGATAAAGAAAGCCGGATTGCTCACCGCGAAGCACTTATTAATCACTTTAAACCGCGGATTCACGAATTTTGCAGCGACTGTCAAAATCGATTAGAGAAAAATCCATTGCGTATTCTAGATTGTAAAAAAGATCGTGATCACGAATTAATGAAAACTGCACCATCCATATTAGATTACTTAAATGAGTCATCAAAAGCGTATTTTGAACAAGTATTATCCTATTTAGATTCAATCGATGTTGAATATGAAGTGGATGCGACACTTGTACGTGGTCTTGATTACTATTATCATACGGCTTTTGAAATTATGAGTAATGCAGAAGGTTTTGGAGCTATTACAACACTTTGTGGCGGTGGCCGCTACAATGGACTCGTACAAGAAATGGGCGGTCCTGAAACACCTGGAATTGGATTTGCTTTTAGTGTTGAGAGATTGATCGCAGCCTTGAAAGCAGAGCATATTGAATTGCCAGTTGAATATGATGTTGATTGCTATGTTGTATCAATTGGTGATGAAGCAAAATCTACTGCCTTTAAATTATTGCATGATTTGCGCACAGCAGGCTTTTCTGCTGAAAAAGATTACTTAAATCGTAAAGTGAAAGCCCAATTTAAATCAGCAGACCGTTTGCAATCTAAATTTGTGGCTGTCCTTGGAGAAGATGAAATTAAACAAAATAAAGTAAACCTAAAAAACATGCAAACAGGTGATCAAATCGAATTACCGCTTGACACGTTTGTTGAAGAATTTAAAAAATTAGCGTACTAGGGGGAAAGTATGATGGAAGGACGTTCATATTATTGCGGTGACGTAACAGAAGAATATGTTGGTGAACAAGTTACATTAAAAGGCTGGGTTCAAAAACGCCGTGACTTAGGTGGTCTTATCTTTGTAGATTTAAGAGATCGTGAAGGCATTGTGCAAGTTGTTTTTAATCCAGAATATTCTCAAGAAGCGTTAGCACTTGCAGAGAAAATTCGCAATGAATACGTTATTGAAGTAAAAGGAACAGTAGTTAAACGTCAAGAGAATACCATTAACCAAAACATCAAAACAGGGAAAATTGAAATTCAGGCTGAACAACTAGTGATTATTAATGAAGCGAAAACACCTCCATTTGTTCTTGAAGATCAAACGGATGTTGCTGAGGATGTGCGCCTTAAATATCGCTATTTGGATTTGCGCAGATCAGAAATGATTCAAACATTTAAGATGCGTCATAATATCACGAAAACGATTCGTAATTTTTTGGATAGCGAAGGTTTTCTTGATGTGGAAACACCAATTTTAACAAAGAGTACACCGGAAGGAGCTCGGGATTACTTAGTGCCAAGCCGTGTCCATAACGGTGAGTTCTATGCTTTACCGCAGTCTCCGCAGCTTTTCAAACAGCTGTTAATGGTATCTGGGTTTGATAAATATTATCAAATTGCACGCTGTTTCCGTGATGAGGACTTACGGGCGGATAGACAGCCGGAATTTACACAAATCGATATTGAAACGAGCTTTTTTACTCAAGAAGATATCATTAGCATGACTGAAAGAATGATGAAACGATTAATGAAGGAAGTAAAAGGTGTGGATATCGTAACGCCACTACCGCGGTTAACTTACGATGAAGCGATGAGCCGATATGGATCTGATAAGCCTGATACACGATTTGAAATGGAACTAGTGGATATATCCGAAATTGTGAAAGATTCTAGTTTTAAAGTCTTTGCATCAGCTGTTGCAAATAATGGCCAAGTTAAAGCGATTAATGCCAAAGGAGCAGCAAGTAAATATTCTAGAAAAGATATTGATGCTTTAGGAGAATTTGTTGCTCGTTATGGAGCGAAAGGTTTGGCGTGGTTAAAAGTTGAGGAAGAAGGATTGAAAGGTCCAATTTCTAAATTCTTTACCGATGAAGATCAACAGCAAATGATGAAAACCTTAGAAGCTGAACAAGGGGATCTGTTGCTGTTTGTTGCTGATAAAAAATCAGTTGTTGCTAGTGCTCTTGGTGCGTTAAGGTTAAAATTGGGAAAAGAACTCAATTTAATAGATGAAAGTCTGTTTAATTTCCTATGGGTGACAGATTGGCCACTTCTTGAGTTTAATGAAGAAGATGGACGTTATTATGCTGCGCATCACCCATTTACAATGCCATTCCGTGAAGATATTGAAAAACTTGAAACAGATCCAGCAAGTGTAAAAGCTCAAGCATACGACATTGTTTTAAATGGATATGAATTAGGTGGGGGATCACTGCGTATTTACGAACGTGATGTACAAGAAAAAATGTTTAAAGCGCTCGGATTTTCATTAGAACAAGCCTATGAGCAGTTTGGATTCTTACTTGATGCATTTGAATACGGTACACCTCCGCATGGTGGTATTGCGCTTGGACTAGACCGTTTGGTAATGCTTCTTGCAGGCAGATCAAACCTTCGTGATACGATTGCTTTTCCTAAGACAGCGAGTGCAAGCTGCTTGTTAACGGATGCTCCTGGTCCTGTAAGCGAAGCACAATTAGATGAATTGCATTTAAATATTCAATTGAAGGAATAAATAAAAAATTCAATTTTTAGGCGATTACCATTTGATAATAAGATAGAAAAGTGATAAGATAATATCAAGTTAGATAAGTCCTGATGTGTTCGTTAATTTCCCTATAAGTTTTGACCGAACATTTCTATTTTTGGGAGTTCGGAGTTTTCAAGTGGCATACATGCCTTTTTAAAAGGAAGTATAAAATTTGGAACAGAACACCCACCTGCTGAGTGCGGGTTCAAAACACTAGGATATTAGAATAACGGCATGATCGGGACTTATCCTATTTTGCGTTAAATCACCCTCTTAATAAGAGGGTTTTATTTTTTGAAAAATCCAAAACAACGAATATTTTTTCTCTTTCGAAAACAAATACATATCATTTGCTTTATTGTTTAACGCGAAACACTATGTGCAAGTCACTACGACTACTTACTAGTTATAATCTGGATGCAGGTAACTAGTAATTAAAAGAGGGGAAATGAATGGTAATGAATGTATTTCAGCTGACAAATCAATTTTTAAGTAAAGCGATGCCAATTTTTATTCCGATCAGTTTAATTTTGGGGATTTTATTAGGTCATCATATTACACACTTATTATTTTTAGTTCCGTGGTTATTTGCATTTATGACATTTACGGGCAGCATTGGTTCAACGTTTAAACAATTAGGAATGGTTGTGCGTCATCCTTTTCCGGTTATTCTCGCTTTTATCGTACTACATATTGCGATGCCATTGTTCGCATGGGGGATCGGTCATGTTTTATATGCCCATGATCATTTTACAATTACAGGGTTTGTCATTTCAGCAGCGATTCCAACAGGTGTGACAAGTTTTGTTTGGGTAATGATGCAGAAGGGAAATGTTCCACTAGTGTTAACAGTCATTTTAATCGATACTTTGCTCTCTCCTTTTATTGTTCCCTTAACAATTATGATATTAGCAGGGCAAAGTGTTGAATTAAATGTTGTTGATTTAATGAAAGATTTATTCACAATGATTGTTGTTCCTTCCCTGTTAGGTCTCATCTTTAGTCAATTTACATCGAAAGAATTGCAAAAAAAGGCAACCTCAACATTGTCTCCCTTTTCAAAAATTGGTATGTTTCTTGTTGTTATGATTAACGGCAGTGTTATGACACCGTACTTGCATCATATTAATTTAAAAATATTATTGATTATTTTGACTGTATTGTTTATTTCAGCATCTGGTTACCTGTTAAGTTGGTTGATAGGAGCTTTATTTCATTTGAAAACAGATATGGTGATTACATTAACATATAGCGGCGGTATGAGAAATATTAGTGCAGGTTCTGTTATCGCAGTCTCATTTTTTCCACCACAGGTCGTTTTCCCGGTGATTATTGGGATGCTATTTCAGCAAGTATTAGCTTCTGTGTACGGGCAGCTGCTGACAAAATTCTATCATCACCGCTCGAAAAACATTACAATTACAACGAGCCATTAAATGGGAGACAGCTAATATCTATCATCTATTGCATTCTTTTAGCGTTTTGTATATTCTAATGAAGAAGTTAGATAGTTTGGAGATGATAGTTATGCTTCACCAGTTTTCACGTAATGAACTTGCCATAGGTCAAGAAGGATTGGAAAAATTAAAAAATGCAACGGTTGCTATCCTTGGTATTGGCGGTGTTGGCTCTTTTGCCGTAGAGGCGTTAGCCCGTTCTGGCGTCGGTAAATTAATTTTAGTTGATAAAGATGATGTGGATATTACAAATGTTAACCGTCAGCTGCCTGCTCTTTTATCAACAGTTGGACAATCAAAAGCGGATTTAATGAAAGCACGTATTGCAGATATTAATCCTCAATGTGAAGTCATTGCATTGAAAATGTTTTATACAGAAGAAACATACGAAGAATTTTTCCGATATAAGCCTGATTACGTAGTAGATGCTTCAGATACGATCATTTATAAAGTCCATTTGATGAAGGAATGCTTAAAACGCAATATTAAAATCATTTCTAGTATGGGGGCGGCCAATAAAATGGATCCAACGCGTTTACGGATTGCGGATATTTCTCAGACGCATACAGATCCGATTGCAAGGGTTGTCCGTCTAAAATTACGTAAAGAAGGGATTAGAAAAGGGATCCCTGTTGTTTTCTCTGATGAAAGTCCTATTGTCATCCGTGAAGATGTTCGAAAAATAGTTGGAAACGATCAAGCAGAAATTAGAAAGGCTCAAATGCCGCCATCATCAAATGCGTTTGTACCATCAACGGCTGGTTTGTTTATGGCTAGTTATGTTGTTCGGGATATTTTAAAAGATATTCCATTAAAACGTGTTAAAGATGAAAAATAATGCTCAATAAAAACATACTAACATTAGTAGCACAAACCTAGGCCATGGTTCGTGCTGCTATTTTTTTATAGTAGAAGTGAAGGAAGGTCGACCAGCCTCTGGGACCATGTAAGAGTCCGTATCAAAAATAGACCAACTTCACACCCTTATTTGAATCAGTTTAGTATGTTTGGTCAAAGAGATCGTGT
Organism: Heyndrickxia ginsengihumi; assembly: GCF_011008565.1. Classification (GTDB taxonomy): domain Bacteria; phylum Bacillota; class Bacilli; order Bacillales; family Bacillaceae_C; genus Weizmannia; species Weizmannia ginsengihumi. The sequence goes on along the minus strand of NZ_JAAIWK010000008.1, from coordinate 105,506 downwards.
ATAAGAAAATGGAATCGATAAGGCACTGTGAAGACTTCTATGATAGGCAAAAGGAGTAGATTTGTATGAAACATGTCATCGCACTTGATGTTAGTAAAGGAAAAAGTACCATCGTTATATATAATCGCTATAAACAATGTGAATTTGAAGGTGTGTTAGATCATACACGTGTTGATTTTACGCAGCTATACCAATGTATTGAGGAAATCACAGCTCTTGATGGACCAGCCCCTGAAATCGTATTTGAAGCGACAGATGTCTATTCAAAGCAAGTTGAAAAGTTTCTACGTGATTACGGCCATACATACTGCCGCATGAACCCGATTGAAGCGCACTTACAAATGGCTTCCATGCGTTGAAACAAAACCGATATAAGTGATGCCCATAATTTAGTGAAAACCCACTTTAATATGGGACGCAAAAAGACGTATGTACAGGATGATTATTATGAACAAATGCGGGCGATTACACGTTATTATGACGAGATTGACGAAAAAATCATTCTTTTACGTAGCCGTATGCATGCGATTTTACATCTATCGTTTCCGGAGCTGGAACAACTTATTACACCGAGTTCAGCAATATTCTTGAATATTGTACAGTTATATCCACATCCCGCACTTTTAATGGCTCATTCAAAGACCATCATTAAAAATCGTTTGAAAAGTAATACACGTAAGAATCTGTCCCTAGAACGTGCAGAGAAAAAAGCCATCGTATTATTAGAAGTTGTGGGAAATTCATATCCCGCTGTGGCGATGTCTGAAGGAAGAAAGGAATATCCCGTATTACGCTCTTTTCCAAGTATCGGAGATAACACTGTGTGCCGACTTATTGGGGAGTTAGGGGATATCCACCGTTTTAAAAACGCGAAACAACTGAACGCTTATGTTGGTATCGATATTATGCGCTATCAATCTGGCAATACGCACTACCGTGATCGTATCAATAAAACATGAAGCGTTCAAATCGTTCCTGCGAATGAGGGCTGTCCCGCCTATCATCCATGCATAATGCTGAAAATTATCTTATGTGTCTACCCGCAATCTATCTTTTCAGGACGTAATCCCCATTAAAAGACAGTATCCCCGTGATGTGGCTAGTTCAAGGGTATGAAGTAAGCTCCGTACAATTAACACATTCCGTGTTCAATCGAAAGTGAAAGATTTAATTAGCCAATGTTTTGATATTCCGTTGAAGGTTAATTTACGTTTCACACGATCTTCTGTACGAGAAAAAATGAAGAAAGAAAAAGAAATGGGCCACACATTAATGGCTGGGAATTTAAGAAATACATGGCCAACAACTTAGGTAATAGAAGAATCTACACGTAAAAATAAAAAAAGGTGAGTTTGAGTTCTTTCAAATTCACCTTTTGCACTATTTAAAGCTAGTGCTGTCCCAACCTCATTTATTTTTTATAGTGTACAGACCAAAGATTGCCATTTCTCCATTCTTTTTTTACTGTTCTATACTTTGAGTAATTACAATTATGTTTACTATTTAGATTTTGGGTAGTTCGACTTGTTCTTCTGTTACATGAACGAGATGTTGATAGGTTGCGAGAAGAACTGCGACGGTTGCGAGAAGAACTGCGACGGTTGCGAGAAGAACTGCGACGGCTGCGAGAAGAACTGCGACGGTTGCGAGAAGAACTGCGACGGTTACGAGAAGAACTGCGACGGTTGCAAGAAGAGCTGCGACGGTTGCGAGAAGAACTGCGACGGTTGCAAGAAGAACTGGATTCAACATCACTGCTTTCTTCACAGCTACAATAGCATGAACAATGGTCAGATGTATCGTGATGGTGTTTTTTTCGACCTGGATCCTGATATAAGAACTCCTCTAAACCGTTTAAATGAACTTGATCTACTCCAGATTGAATATCTTCATAAGAATAGTAACCCATAGTTTCCCTCCTTTTTATTTAAAAAACCATTCTATCAATGTTTGGTTTTTACTTTACTATATTACGTCAAGAAGTGGTCAGTTGAATAAGTAAATCATGTAAATATAAAAAAATAGATTATCCACTATAGCCATTGTCACTTATCTTTAGCATTCATACAATATGAAGAAAGTGAGGGAGACATGATGAAGCCTATTAAAATACCTATATACCAGCTTTTTGTTCATCCGTTGGATTTAAGTGAATTAAAGAAAGATATTTGGAATAATGATCCCCTTCCAGCTACACTTACAATCCAGAAAAAAAGATATGATATTGATCTAGCATTACGCGGGGCACATATTCGAAAATTCCCTAAGAAATCATTTCACGTCCAATTCTATAAGCCAAAAACTTACAAAGGTGTAAAAGAAATTCACTTAAACGCAGAATATAAAGACCCTTCTATGATTAGAAATAAACTGTCACTAGACTTTTTTAAAGATATTGGTGTTCATTCACCTCAATGTAGACATATTTTTTTGAAAGTGAATAGTCAAAATTCAGGTATTTATTTGGAATTAGAATCTGTTGATAGGCAATTCCTTATGAAAAGGGGGCTACCAGATGGACCGATTTTCTATGCAGTTAATGGTGATGCCAACTTTTCGCTAATGAGTGACGTAGATAAAAAGATCAAGACATCTTTAACGTTAGGATACGAAAGAAAATATGGACTTAGCGAAGATAATGCAGAGTTAGAAAAATTTATCTATCAAGTAAATACGATGTTAAATAATGAATTCGAAAAAGAAATTAATCAATATTTAGATATTGATCGTTATCTCCGATATCTAGCAGGAATTATTTTCACGCAAAATTATGATGGGTTTGTCCATAACTATGCTTTATATCAAAATCGAGAAACTGGATTATTTGAAGTGTTTCCTTGGGACTACGATGCTACTTGGGGAAGAGATATAAATGGTAAGTACATGAGGGAGGATTTTGTCTCAATTTTAGGGTATAACACTTTGACTGCGAGATTACTTCATACAGATAAATATAGGAAGCAATATCAATTGATTTTAAAAAATATATTAAACGAACAATTTCATCATGATTATTTGAAGCCAAAAATAGATTTAATGTATGAATCTCTTGAACCTTTTATTACGCAAGATCCATATAAGGATGAAGAAGAGTGGATAAAGGAACCACAAAGAATTTATGACTATATTGAAGGTAGAAGAAAATATATCTCTACACATTTAGATATACTGAACTAGTCTGATAGGTAACAGTGGATATTGTTTGAAATGATGATATAGCCAAGGCAAATTATGGGAATGTAACGTATGTTATGATGAAATTATCTTTAAAGGATAAGTAACTTAGTAAATCAATCAAACCAATTATTAAAAGGGGGAGCAATATGACGAGAGAAATGATTTCATCTTCTCTAATAGGCCAAAATGTTACAATTTATCGTGGGGGACCGGAATCTAAGAGTGGGGTAATATTAGATGTACAAAAAGACTATCTTGCATTATATACACAACAAGAAATTGTTTATTATCAATCAGAGCACATTCAAAGCATCACTGTTAATACGAAAGAAAATCTTTCTGTACAGGATTTAAAAAATGAAGTTAATTACAAAAAAGCAAGTGATTTTTTATCCTTATTGTCCACTTTAATTAATCAGGAAGTAAAAATATATCAAGGTGGTCCTGAATCACGACAGGGTATTTTATTATCTCTTGGCGATGACTATGCTGCGATATTGACGAGAGAAGATGGGGTTATTTACTATAATTTGTTCCATGTGAAGAGTATTGAATTGAAAGAAAGTAAAGATGATAATATATCAAAGCAGAATGAGCATTGCTATCCAGCAAAGACCTTTAAGTCACTATTTAAGTTTTTTAATCATAAATGGGTATCAATAAATCGCAATGGTCCTGAGGCAGTAGAAGGGATCTTAGTTGAGAATTCAAATGGCCTATTAACGATTATTCATCACGAAGAATTATATAGAATAGATCCATTTCATGTGAAAAGCATTAGTGTTGGTGAAAGAGGAGCAGGAAAAGGAAATCAAAAACAAGAAAATAATAACGAGTCTAGCTCTTCATCTGCAAACTTTGAGGAATCTAGTTCATCGTCCTCAAGATATAAAGAATCTAGTTCATCATCTTCATCTTTCTCAATATACGATGATGAATATTTAAGTAGATCGAGAGGAACTCGGGTCTCTTCAAGTACAGATTCCTACCATTCATATCGTCAATCTGTTCAGTCGGAAACTGTCATATCTAGAAGCTATATTTGGAAACCACGATGATTGTAAATTAATTTTTATTTTTCTGTTCTAAAGAAAGGTGGGGAAAGATGGGCATAGAGCATCTATTAAATAAAGAAGTTGAAATTGAAATAACAGGGAAAATTATTTGTACAGGTATACTTGTTGATACAGGAACTGATATTCTTGTGCTTTTTGACGGAAATGAATACGTGTATATCCCTATTGTACATTTGCATAAAATTAAAGAATTTTCAGCGAAAGACCGGCAAGTAGACTTCCCAAAATTTAAAGAGACATTAGGAAACAATGAGCCAATTTCATATCGAAAAATATTAATAAACGGAAAAGGAAAATTTGTGAAAATAAAATTATCAGAAACAATAACTCTCCACGGGTATATCGTAAATGTATTAAACGATTATATTTTATTTTATTCCCCAATCTATCAGGTGATTCTTATTTCTATGCAACATGTTAAATGGTTAATTCCATACCCTCCTCTGCAGACACCATATGGGCTAACAAATAAAACCTTTCCGATAAAACCATTAAACAATCCACTAGCAAGATCATTTGAAGAACAACTGAAAAAATATGAAGGAGACTTAGTTGTTTTTAATATGGAGGCTTCTTCGGACAAAGCAGGTGTGCTAAAAAATATTCAAAATAATATTGTCGAAATACAAAATGCCTCTGGTGAAAAGGTCTTTCGAAAGTTATCTCATTTAAAATGCGTCAGTCTCGCTTTAAAGGAACCAATTTCTCTTTAAAAAACTATACCCCTCCTAACCACAAGAACTAGGTTAGAGAGGGCTTTTTTTAGTAAATAATCTTCAGCCAAAGAAAAAGGGATAATAATGTTAGGAATATAGTAGGGGGAAGTGCTAAAAAGGTGATATAAATATATTCTTTCCAATGGACGATTATGCCGTTTTGTTTTAATATATGCATCCAAATTAAAGTTGCAAGCGTTCCAATCGGTAAGATGAGCGATCCAATATCACTTCCAATAATACTTGATAAATAAGCAACATTTAAATGATATGAGTCAAGATTCATACTTGTTAAGGTAAGTGTTCCTACCATTAAAGCAGGGTGATTATTAAAAAGGTTTGATAAGAGAGAGATTAGTATTCCCATTGTTAATGTACTGTGAATTAGGCTATTTGATAGAAACGGTTCTAGAATGGATGCCAAATAATGAATGAATCCAATATTTTTCAGTCCATAGATCATCATGTACATACTAAAGGCGAAAATAAATATATGCCAGGGCGCTTTTTTCAGGACATCAAATGGGCCAATTTTTATTTTATGATAACGCCACCATAAAATAATGCATGAGCCAATTGAGGCAATAATCCAAATTGGTATTTCTAAAATAGAAGCTACATAAAGTCCAATTCGCATTAAAAAAATGAATAGTAGTACTTGAATCATCATTTTTTGCTGCTTCTTTATTTCTTCTTTACTTGGTGTATTTTGAAGGGGATGGTATCTTTCAATCATTTCATAATGCTCTGGAATAAATCCTGGTATCTTTTTTGGAATCCTCTTGTATAAGAGTAAATATAGAATTAATGCTAAGAAGCATAGGCCTAAAGTAGATGGAATAAACATCAGCTTAGTTTGTACATATAGATTCATCCCGATCATTTTTAAGGAAATTAAATTTACAACATTACTTACGCCAATTGGAGCACTAGAGGCTGTAGCTATTAGCACACCACTAATTAAAAACGGGACTTGCTCATGTTTGCCCAAACCGATACGTTTAAAGAGTAATATTAGGATTGGCGTAGTGATTAAAATACTGCCATCGTTATTAAAAAATAACGTCATTAGAAAACAAAGGAGATTAATAAGCCAAAATAATTTGATACCGGAACCGTTCGAAAATTTGATTAGTTTTATACTTACCCAGTGGAAAAGACCGAAACTTTCCAATGCTATCGCCATAACCATCGTTGCAATAATTGTAATTGCTGCTCCCGAAACGTTTTCTGAAATAATAATAAGATCTGAGAATTTAATACTGCCGCATAAGAGCATCAGGGTCCCGCCAATTAATGCTGGATAAGCCTCATTAATACCGTTTGGGCGCCAAAGAATAAAAATTAAAGTTAATAAAAATATAAATGATGTAAAGAGTATGGTGAAACTATCCATATATTCACCTCTTTTCTGGAACAAGTATGAAAGATTCATCACCTAATTTCAGAATTGAAATGATATCATTAGTAGAAAAAGTGCGGAAAAAGGGGTGGTTGTATAAATATTCCTTTATTAGTGATGTGTCACTATATATTACGTTATATTAAATATCTTGTACTAAACGAAAGGATTATCTTCATAGAAAATCCACCTCTATCTGTCATATGTAAATGACTATTATAGGGATGAAACACCATTTCAGAAAAGGGCTTTGTTATATACTCTATCTCTCTATAAACAAGCGTTTTAATAGAATATATAATCAGTCAGCAGCTATTGTTATTTCTGAAGTTTCAGGTGGTTATAAAATTGTTGAAATCCGCATCAGGATCCTCGCTTTCGCTCGTTCAAGCAATCTCGCTCATCCCGTGAGGTCTCGACCTTTAGCTTTAATCAACTTTATGAATTTCTTAATGAAAAGCAACAATGTTTACGAAAACAGCCTATAAAAAAGATGCCAAATAAATGGCATCAATTATTCTTTTCAATTTTTTCATATACGGCTGCAAGTGTCTGTTCAAATTTGCTCGTGCGCTTTGGCTGGTAGTATTGTTTTCCTTTTAATGTATTTGGAAGGTATTGCTGTTTGACCCAACCGCTTTCGTAGTTATGCGGATATTTATAGTCAATCCCTCTGCCTAGAGCTTTTGCACCTTTATAATGAGCATCTTTTAGATGAAGAGGGATTTCACCACTTTTTCCAGAACGGATATCTGCCAATGCCTCATCAATCGCAAGAATTGCCGAGTTTGATTTTGGAGATAGACATAATTCAATAACAGCTGCTGCTAATGGAATGCGTGCTTCAGGAAAGCCAATTTTTTCAGCTGTTTGGATAGCGGCCAATGTTCGTGCCCCTGCTTGCGGGCTTGCTAAGCCAATATCTTCATAGGCAATCACTAGCAATCTTCTTGCAATACTAGGTAAATCACCAGCTTCAATTAAGCGCCCTAAATAATGGAGGGCAGCATTTACGTCACTGCCACGAATGGATTTTTGAAAAGCACTTAAAACATCATAATGCCCGTCTCCATCCTTATCATGACTAAAGCTTTTTTTCTGTAAACACTCTTCTGCAATTTCAACTGTAATATGAATGATTCCATCTTCCGTTTCCTTTGTAGAAAGGACAGCAAGCTCTAACGCATTTAATGCACTGCGAACATCACCGTTGCTTGCCTGTGCAAAATGATCAAAGGCTTCTTCTTCAAGCTCCACATGATACGTTCCTAATCCGCGTTCTGCATCATACAATGCTCTTTTGAGCGCAGTTTTCATTTCATCTATCGAGAGCGGTTTTAACTCGAAAATTTGACAGCGGCTGCGAATCGCCGGATTAATTGCGTGATATGGATTACTTGTTGTTGCGCCGATTAAAATAATCATTCCGTTTTCTAAATAAGGTAAAAGAAAATCTTGCTTTGCCTTGTCTAAGCGATGAACTTCATCTAAAAGTAAGATGACTTTGCCGCTCATTTTCGCTTCTGCTGCAACAATTTCCATATCTTTTTTATTATTTGTAACGGCATTTAATGTTCGAAATGCATAATGCGTACTCCCGGCAATTGCACTTGCAATCGAAGTTTTTCCTATGCCGGGTGGTCCATACAAAATCATGGAAGACAGCTGTTTTGCCTGGACCATACGGCGAATAATTTTATTTTCACCGACTAAATGATGTTGACCAATCACTTCATTAATGGAGCGAGGGCGCATTCGAAATGCTAAAGGTTGATCTTTCATTCTCTTCTCTCCAAACTGATTCACAAATCTTGTACTACTATATTAACAATGAAGTTGTTTTCGAACAAGGAAAGACTCTGATCGTGATTTAGTTACTTAAACCTTTTAAATATGCTATAATATCATAAGCTGAAAAAATGAATAAGACATCGGATTGGGGCGAAATGGTGAAAGCACAGGGGGATATTTGGTTACGTCTTATTGTTTTTATTATCGGTTTATTGGTCATGTCATTTGGAATTGATTTGTTTATTGTATCGAATTTAGGGGCAACACCGTGGGATACGCTACATGTCGGTTTATATGAACATTTCGGTCTGACAATCGGTTCTTGGTCAATCATTGTCGGCTTTTTTGTTTTAGGAACTTCTGCACTTTTTTTGAAGGAATGGCCCAAATTTGGCGCTTATTTAAATATGATTTTATGCGGTGTCTTTATTGATTTATTTTTAAAATTGCCGTTTATGGTGACACCGGATACATTGACTGGAAAAATCATCATGTTTTTAGCAGGCCTGTTGATCAATGGCTATGGAATGGGCATTTATATTTCTGCAAAGCTTGGTGCCGGACCTCGGGATAGTTTTATGTTAGCGGTTCAGCAAAAAACTGGCTGGAAAGTATCTCATGTTAGGCGTGGTATGGAAGTGATCGTTTTGACAGCGGGCTTTTTGCTAGGTGGACCAGTTCATATTGGTACAATTCTTTATTGCATCATAATAGGTACGATTGTTGGGTTTGCGCTCCCAGAGTGCCAATGGTTCACGAATAAAGTACTTCGAAAAATGGGCAGTCGAAAACATAATAATAAAGAGATTAAACGGGGTGTTAGTTTATGAAAATCTCAACAAAAGGTCGTTATGGTTTAACGATTATGATTGAATTAGCAAAAAAATATGGTGAGGGGCCAACTTCATTAAAATCAATTGCGACAAGTCAAGATTTATCAGAACACTATTTGGAGCAGCTAATTTCACCATTAAGAAATGCTGGATTTGTGAAAAGTATTCGCGGCGCTTATGGTGGGTACGTGTTAACAAAAAAACCATCGCAAATTACTGCGGGTGATGTTATTCGTGTATTAGAAGGTCCGATTACGCCGGTTGAAGGGATCGAAGATGAAGAGCCAGTAAAACGGGCGCTATGGATTAGAATTCGTGATGCGGTAAAAGATGTATTAGATAGTACAACAATTGAAGATTTAGCGAATTATCATGATCAAGGTGACACAGATACGTATATGTTTTATATTTAATGATTTGATAGAGGTGTTTTAAGTTGGACAGAATTTATTTAGACCATGCTGCTACATCGCCAGTACATCCACAAGTAGTTGATAAAATGATCCAAGTGTTGCAGGGATCGTTTGGAAATGCGTCAAGTATCCATTCATATGGTCGGGAAGCACGTCATCTACTTGATGAGTCCCGGACAGTTATTGCTAATAGCATTGGTGCCTCATTTAATGAAATTATTTTTACAAGCGGAGGAACCGAGGCAGATAATTTTGCTATTCTCGGTGTTGCTGAAGCGATGAAAGAAAAGGGTAAACATATCATTTCAACCTCCATTGAGCATCATGCAGTTTTGCATACGTTAGAGTATTTAGAAGAAAAAGGCTATGAAGTAACTTACCTTCAACCTGATGAAACGGGACGAATTTCAATTGAAGATGTTAAAGCATCCTTACGGGAAGATACGATTCTTGTCACTGTAATGTATGGAAATAATGAAGTTGGCACGGTTCAACCGATTAAAGAGATTGGCGAATTATTACAGCACCATCAAGCCTATTTCCATACAGATGCAGTTCAAGCGTACGGTTTAGTAAAACTAGATGTTGAAGATTTAAAGGTTGATTTATTATCTGTATCAGCGCATAAAATTGCCGGTCCTAAAGGAATTGGCTTTTTATACATGAGGACAGGCATAAATGTAAAAACGCGTTTATTTGGTGGGGAACAAGAATTAAAACGACGTCCTGGTACAGAAAACATTGCTTCAATTGTTGGATTTAGCGAAGCGGTAAAAATCGTGCAACAAACGATCGACGAAAAGCAAAAACAATATCAAACGTATAAAAAAATATTTATTGACACTTTAGAAGACGAAAAAATTGATTTTTATGTGAATGGCAGTTTAGACTATGGATTACCACATGTTTTAAATATAAGTTTTCCAAATACAGATGTTGAATCGTTACTTGTTAATTTAGACTTGGCTGGGATTGCTGCCTCAAGTGGTTCAGCTTGTACAGCAGGTTCAATTGAACCGTCACATGTACTTGTAGCAATGTTTGGCCGTGATTCTGAACGGATTAGAAATTCTGTACGATTCAGCTTTGGTATTGCGAATACAATGGAACAAGTTGAACATGCGGCACATGTTGTTAGCACTATTGTTGGACGTTTCCAGGGTCATTAGAAAGTAGGGAGGAAATATGAAAAAGGCACCAAAAGATACGCGAGTTGTTGTCGGGATGTCAGGCGGAGTGGATTCTTCTGTTGCTGCTTACCTGTTAAAGCAACAAGGTTATGATGTAATTGGTATTTTTATGAAAAACTGGGATGACACCGATGAATTTGGCGTTTGTACAGCAACGGAAGATTATAACGATGTTATTCGAGTTTGTAATCAAATTGGCATTCCATACTATGCAGTTAATTTTGAAAAACAGTACTGGGATAAAGTTTTCACTTATTTCCTAGATGAATATAAAGCAGGCCGAACACCTAATCCTGATGTCATGTGTAATAAGGAAATCAAATTTAAAGCTTTTCTTGAGCATGCATTAAAATTAGGCGCAGATTATTTAGCGACAGGGCACTATGCACGGGTAGCATTTCGTGACGGCGAATATAAAATGTTAAGAGGTCTTGACCAAAATAAGGATCAAACTTACTTTTTAAATCAGCTACAACAACACCAATTAGAACGTGTGATGTTTCCCATTGGTGAGCTTAATAAGCCAAAAGTGCGCGAAATTGCAAAAGAGGCCGGACTTGCCACGGCAACGAAAAAAGATAGTACAGGAATTTGTTTTATTGGTGAAAGGAATTTTAAAGAATTTCTTGGCAACTATCTTCCAGCACAAAAGGGCGTCATGAAAACATTAGATGGCAAAGTAATGGGTGAACATGACGGATTAATGTATTATACGATTGGTCAACGTCACGGATTAGGAATTGGTGGGTCAGGAGATCCTTGGTTTGCAGTAGGAAAAGATTTAAAAGATAATGTGCTGTATGTAGAACAAGGATTTGACCATCCAGCGCTTTATTCAGATTTCATTAAAGCTGTTAATATTAGTTGGGTTTCAAATCAACCAGTTGCTAAGGAATTTAACTGTACAGCTAAATTCCGTTATCGTCAGCCGGATCATAAAGTGACCGTACAAATTTTATCAGATAATGAAGTAAAAGTAATTTTTGATGAACCTGTGCGTGCTGTAACACCTGGACAGGCAGTCGTCTTTTACAATGGAGATGAATGTCTTGGTGGGGCAACAATTGATAAAATATATAAAAATAATGAACAGCTGTTATATGTTGGCTGATCATAAAAAGCCTTCTCTCTTTGAATAGGGAGGAGGTTTTTAGCGTTTTATGCTATAATTTACATACTAAAAAATCAGGAGTGTTCGGAAATGGACAAGTTCGAAAAAGGTTTAGAAGCTTTACGACAGAAGCAATTTGATGAAGCGTTAAGGCTCTTTAATGAATTAATAGAGAAAGATCCACAAGACCCACTTGGATATATTCATTTTGGTGACGTACTTTTAGCAGTTGGAGAATATACTCGCGCTCAAAATTTTTACATAAAGGCGTTACAATTAAAGGAGTTACCGGCACCATATTATAGCTTAGGAACCATTCAGTATAAAGAAGGTCGTTATGAAGAGGCAGCAGGATTTTTTGAAAAGGCTTTGCGGCTCGGAATGAAGGATAAGGACACATATTTTATGCTCGGTATGTGCTTTTTGTTAATGAATAATCCCCGTTTTGCGATCCCGTATCTTCAAAGAAGTGTTGAACTCGATCCAATGGATATTGATGCAAAGTTTCAATTTGGTTTGGCGCTCGTTAAAGCCAATCTCCATAAAGAAGCGCTGCAATATTTTCAACAAGTGATTGATCATGATCCAAATCATGCAGACGCTTATTATAATATTGGCGCTATTTATGTTGATTACTATCACCAGCCTGAAAAAGCGATAAGTTTTTTTGAAAAAGCCCTTGCTATTCAGCCAGATCATTTATTAGCAGGTTATGGAATGAAAATGATTTCTGCATTAGATAAATAATCAGCAATGTTAAGCTCTGCTCTTTAGGAGGTGGTAAAGATGGATAAACAAGGTGCGTTAGATTTATTTCAAGAGGATGAAAAATTTATCAAGGGACGTCATATTATTACCATTTTTCATAACGAACAAAATCTATATTCTGTTATTCGTATTCGTGTTGCTGAAACCAATTTAGATTTGGACGAAAAGGAAGCGGTTATTACTGGATATTTTCCGCGAATTCACGAAGAAGAAACCTATATTTTTTATGGGGCGATGAAGGAACATCCAAAATTTGGAAGACAATTCCAGGCAAATCGCTTTCAAAAAGAAATGCCCAATACGAAACAAGGTGTCATTGATTACTTAGCGAGTGAATTATTTAACGGGATCGGCAAAAAAACAGCCGAAAGAATTGTCGAGACTTTAGGTGAAAATGCGATTTCAGCGATATTAAATAATCCATCTATACTTGATCAAGTACCACGGTTATCGCCTGATAAAGCAAAGTTATTATATGATACGTTAAGAGAGCATCAAGGACTGGAGCATGTAATGATCGGTTTAAATCAATATGGGTTTGGGCCGCAAATTTCGATGCGTATTTATCAATTTTATAAAGAACTTACGTTGGAAGTGATTGAAAACAATCCATATCAGCTAGTTGAGGACATCGAGGGGATCGGATTTGGACGTGCCGACGAAATTGGGAAAAAGCTCGGCATCAGTGGTTCACATCCTCATCGGATTCAAGCAGGCTGTAAATATACTCTTGAACAAGAGAGCTTACAAAATGGCCATGTATATCTATTGGTCGATGAACTTATTCAGAATGTAAAAGCATTATTAGAAGAATTTCAAAATGTTGAAATTACAAATGAAATGATCGAAGCAGAGCTTAATAAACTGCAGGAAGAAGGAAAAGTAATGATAGAGGAGAACAAAGTATATACTCCTTCTCTTTATTTTTCTGAAAAAGGGATTGTTTCCAATATAGAAAGAATTTTATCGCAAAAAGAGTATGAAGAGCAGTTTCCTGAATCAGAGTTTTTATTAGCACTAGGTGAATTAGAGGAGAGGATTGGGGTAGAGTATGCCCCATCACAAAAAGAAGCGATTCAGAAAGCATTGATGTCGCCGATGATGATTTTAACAGGAGGACCAGGCACCGGGAAAACAACTGTTATTAAAGGTATCGTTGAATTGTATGGCGAGCTTCACGGCTGTTCACTTGATCCAAATTCTTATAAAAAAGAAGAAGTGTTTCCAATTCTGCTCACCGCTCCGACAGGAAGAGCTGCAAAAAGAATGGCAGAATCGACAGGGCTGCCTGCTACAACGATTCACAGATTATTAGGGATGACGGGTCAAGAACATGGAGATATAGACGATGACAAACAAGTTGAAGGGAAACTATTAATTGTAGATGAAATGTCAATGGTGGATACTTGGCTCGCGAACCAGCTACTAAAGGCATTACCTGATGAAATACAAGTTATTTTTGTTGGTGATGAAGATCAACTACCGTCTGTCGGTCCTGGACAAGTATTGAAGGATTTACTGAAGTCTGAAGTAATACCAACCGTAAGATTAACAGATATTTACAGGCAAAAAGATGGTTCATCAATTATTGAGCTCGCTCATGACGTGAAAAATGGTATCGTTCCTAAAACGATCGTTCAACAGCAGTCAGATCGCTCTTTTATCCGTTGTTCAACGCAGCAAATTCCTGAAGCGGTTGAAAAGGTTGTTCAGAGTGCGAAAAGAAAAGGGTATACAGCAAGAGATATACAAGTTCTTGCTCCAATGTATCGAGGAGCAGCAGGGATTGATCGCTTAAATATGCTGCTGCAAGAAATTTTTAATCCAAATGAACATCATACCCGGAAAGAAATTAAACATGGCGATATCATTTTTCGTATTGGTGATAAGGTCCTACAGTTGGTAAACCAGCCAGAGTCCCAGGTGTACAATGGCGATATGGGGGAAATTATTTCGATATTTACTGCGAAAGAAAATACTGAAAAACAAGATATGTTAATTGTTTCATTTGACGGAATTGAGGTTACTTATACAAGACCCGATTTTAACCAAATTACACATGCATATTGTTGTTCCATTCATAAATCGCAAGGGAGCGAGTTTCCCGTTGTCATTTTGCCGGTCGTAAAAAGCTATTACCGGATGCTAAGAAGAAATCTGCTTTATACAGCGATAACGAGAAGTAAGAAAATCCTTATATTATTAGGGGAAGAAACTGCATTTCGCATGGGTGTTGAACGTGAAGATGACCAAAAAAGAAAAACATCTTTATGTGATAAGTTAAAAGCTTCGATATATAAGAAAAAAGACGGGCAAACGCTGCCTCCTTATTTAACCGAAAAAAATTATATGTCAATTGACCCGATGATTGGCATGGAAGAAGTAACACCATATCAATTTATGTAATGTCGAGCTTGGATTTACCCAAGCTCACAGGCTGCCGACAGAAAAAACTCCCTATTTTTCTGTCGGCAGCTTTTTTATGATAGATAGAAGGAGCTTCTTCGAACCGATGAAGCGTTTGAAGTTATTCTGTATTGTGACTGTTTTTGAATAGCCAGCAAAAAGGAAACGGAAGAAATGATGCTCAATTTTAGAAGAAATAAAAAAGGAGAAATATTGAAATATGAAATGGCGACGAGAGATAGAAGCGGTCAATACTCCTCTAATCCCTTTTGAGTATCGAATTGCCTGCTGCTTTCATATACGTATGCTTGTTTTTACTGCCATGAATTAAAAAGAAAACGGCATGGTCTTCTGTCCATAAAAAAATGTTATAAAAATTGAACTATAGCAAAAACGATCTAATGTGAAGATGGTTAAAAATGGAAAAGGTCTTCCGAACAGGAACGTTCGGAAGACCTTTTGTCTTCAATCTGCGAGGCAGGGAAAAAACGTAAAAAGTGGTTAGTGAAAAACGAATATTGCATAAATTAGCTCTGAAAATATACGTAGACTCATGCGGGAGTCACCAGCCACCCGCGGAAAGCGAAGTTTATTTCCGGAGCGAGGTTGAAGCGCAATATTCGGTTTTTATTTTGTTAACGTATTTTCGTCCTTGCCTCTTTTTAGACATCCTCTTCATCTTTCATATGAATAGTTGGGTCAATTTCTTCCGATGTTTCAAACTGGTATTGTAAAGAACGTCTTGAATGTCTATCAGTTACTATATTTGTATTTGTAAAGGCAGCAGCGAAATATTGGTGGAAGTAATATTCAAAAAAAGAAATCGTCACAGCTGATAACATTGATATATATAGACTTGATAAATGGTTATGGGGAAAAAACGACGTTAATCCCCAAATAATGGAAAAGGCTAAGCCTAAGTCACAAATAAATGTAAACCATTGATTAATGTTTGGGAGCATCCCAATATCGATTAAAAAGTAAGAGATTAGCCCAAAAGTGAGTGTAATCAACATAATGCTGTAAAAAGGCATATCAAAAACGATGCCTAAAGTTAAAAACAAAATCAGCAAATTACCAATCAGTTTAATCGCTAATGGTTTTGAATTCTCCACTTTGATTTTGCTCCTTAGATGAGGAAATACTTACTCCTTCAAAATCGGTTAATTATTTTTTCTTTTTTGTTTGATTTGTATCTTTTATTTGAAAAGCTGTTTCAGTTTCATGATCATGCTTTTGTTGTTCAATACTAGTATTTTTCGTTGCTTTTTCTTTCAATCCATTCACCCCCCTATTAAAAATTATTCTGCTTCTAAATTAGTTCGGTATTCATTCATTAGCTATGTACCATCAAAAACATAACTTGGGAAACGTTGGGTAGCATGTTTTCAGCTAAGATGAGGACAATATGAATGTTCAAAGTTTAAAACTTTGGATTTCGATATAGCAAAAACCGCATAATTTGGTGACGATTCCGCTTTCTGTTTTGTATTTTGGTTCTTATTATGTATATATAGGGAAAAATTGGACCATGATGATAGGGTGAAAAAGGATGGCTTCTTTTCGAGTAGAAAAGATACATTGTACATTCCCCTAGAAAAGAGCCATCATCGAAAAAAATCGAGGGGTGGCTCATTTATGAAATGTCCAAATTGCCAAAGTACAGATATTGGAAAAATAGGCGTCAATCAATATTATTGCTGGAATTGCTTTATCGAATTGTCCGTTACAAACGGAATTGTTCATACCCATCAAGTTGAAGAGGATGGGACATTAAGTTCATTAGATGATTTATTTGATGAAGAGACACGTAAACTAAGCTAAGCGGAAAGGATGCGCATCGTATGAATAAAACGGTCGTTACTATGCTTGGATTTGGTGCAGGAATTGCAGCAACAATTATGTCGCAAAACGGTACGTTAAACGGAAGAAATGTAAGAAAAATAACAAAACGCATGCGACGTGCACTTCGATAAACAAAAAAAACCATCAATGGATCGTATCCATTGGTGGTTTTTTTTAGGTGTTTTCCGCAACTATTTCCCCCATTTAAATGAACATCCTTGATTAAAAAATAGAAAATAACTCATAAACCTTTTCATTTGTGAGAACCTAATGTGAGGAGGTTTTAATATGAATAAGCCGAATGGTCAATGGATTTATAAATTAGGTTTTTTATTATTCATACTTGTCATTTTGTATGTTGTGCTGCTACTAAAGCCGTTATGGTGGCCGATTTTACATATATTATTAATTGCCTGTATTCCATTATTAATTGGTGCATTTATTGCCTACTTGCTTCATCCGGTTGTCGAATTTCTACATAAAAGAGGATTTCATAGAGGGATTGCGATTATCGTGATTTATTTATTATTTTTTGGTGGAATTGCCTATGGTGTTTATAGAGGGTTTCCATTAATGATTGAACAAATGACGGATTTATCAGAGCATATACCGGAATTTGCAGATCATTACCGAGATGGTGTTACGTATTTACAAACTTCAACAAAACATTGGCCTGATGGATTAC
This sequence comes from Heyndrickxia ginsengihumi, assembly GCF_011008565.1. Classification (GTDB taxonomy): domain Bacteria; phylum Bacillota; class Bacilli; order Bacillales; family Bacillaceae_C; genus Weizmannia; species Weizmannia ginsengihumi. Next base: position 88,093 of record NZ_JAAIWK010000008.1, on the reverse strand, counting down.
AAGACCAAATTGATGAAAGAGTTGAACTTTTCGAACTGTGGTTAACTAGAACAGTTTCAAATTCTATCAATACGTTAATGAAATTTATTAACTTTATTTTGGCACTGGCAGTAATCCCGTTCATTTCTTTTTATTTATTGAAGGACTTTCAAAAAGTAAAAAGAACGGCTTGGTCTCTTACGCCGAAAAAATGGCGTCGACCAGCATTAAAATTTTTTAGAGACCTAGATCACTCTTTGGGAGGATATATTAGAGGGTTATTATTAGACTGCACGTTTATCAGTGTTATTTCTATGCTTGCTTTTTGGCTCCTTCATATTCGTTACCCTATTCTCCTTGGCCTTATTATGGGAGTTACGAATGTCATTCCATATTTTGGTCCTATTATCGGAGCTATTCCTGTCTCCATTATCGCGGCGACGATTTCGCTAAAAACGGTGCTGTTTGTATTGATCGTCATCTTTGGCTTAGAATTTATTGAGGGAAATATTCTCTCGCCACTCATATTTGGAAAATCTCTTCATCTTCATCCATTATTTATTATAATTGCGCTCATTTTTGGTGAAGAGGTTGGCGGGGTAGTCGGTATGATTTTATCTGTGCCGACATTAGTGATATTAAAAGTTGTCATCATACATGCACATCACCATTTTATGCGCATGAAACGTATAAAGCAAGTTGACAAACTAGATTAATGTTTTTTATAATTCGACTATAGTTATATATTTGAAAAACGTAGAAAGATCGAGTATGTTATAGTCCATTTACGCTTACAGCGGCAAGAGAGGAATTTCCTAGGCTGAGAGAAATTCTAAATGAAGGATAACAGAAGGCTAGTCTTGAGTGCAGGTAAACCCTGTCGTTTTGTCCCGTTATCGACACCCAAGTGAAAGGCAAGTTTTTTTGCCTTTAATCAGGGTGGTACCGCGAGTAAGCCTCTCGTCCCTGGATATGGGATGAAGGCTTTTTTTATTTTCTAGAAAATGGTTTATCTTTTATGGATAGAATGCAAAATGGTACAAAAGATTTATTTGCCAGCAAAGGTAGACATAGGGCTTACAATGTAAAATTAACGTTTTTGGACTATGTGAGCTCGGTATAAATAATTAGGAGGTTATACATATGAAGAAACTTACTGGTGCGGAAATTCGCCGAATGTTTTTAGATTTTTTCCAAGAAAAAGGCCACAAAATTGAACCAAGCGCTTCATTAATTCCTCATGATGATCCTTCATTACTATGGATTAACAGTGGGGTAGCAACTTTAAAAAAATATTTTGATGGACGGGTCATTCCAGAGAATCCACGTATTGTGAATGCACAAAAATCAATTCGTACAAATGATATTGAAAACGTAGGAAAAACAGCACGCCATCATACCTTTTTTGAAATGATGGGGAATTTCTCAATAGGTGATTACTTTAAAGAAGAAGCAATCACTTGGGCTTGGGAGTTTTTAACGAGCGAGAAGTGGATTGGGTTTGAGCCAGAAAAATTATCTGTTACAATTCATCCAGAAGATCATGAAGCATATGAGTTATGGCATAATAAAATTGGTATTCCAGATGATAGAATTGTCCGTTTAGAAGATAATTTTTGGGATATCGGTGAAGGACCAAGCGGACCAAATACGGAAATTTTTTATGATCGTGGACCAGAATATGGCGATGATGAAAATGATCCTGAATTATTTCCAGGCGGTGAAAATGAGCGTTATTTAGAAGTTTGGAATTTAGTGTTCTCTCAATTTAACCATAACCCTGATGGAAGCTATACTCCGCTTCCTAAGAAGAATATTGATACGGGAATGGGTCTTGAACGGATGACTTCTATTGTTCAAGAGGTGCCTACTAATTTTGATACTGATTTGTTCATGCCAATTATCCGCGAAACGGAAACAATCAGTGGTGTTCAATATGGAAAAGATAAAGAAAAAGATGTAGCATTTAAAGTCATTGCAGACCATATTAGAACAGTAGCATTTGCAATCAGTGACGGGGCATTGCCATCTAATGAAGGCCGCGGTTATGTGTTAAGACGCTTATTAAGACGTGCTGTTCGTTATGCGAAAACCATCAATATTCATGAGCCTTTTATGTATAAACTCGTTCCAGTTGTTGCTGAAATCATGGTAGATTACTATCCAACGGTAAAAGAAAAAGCGGACTTTATTCAAAAAGTTGTTAAAACAGAGGAAGAACGCTTCCATGAAACGTTACATGAAGGGTTGGCAATTCTCTCGCATATTATGAAAAAGGCGAAAGAAAGCGGCAGTGAGATGATTGCTGGCGAAGATGCATTCCGTTTATACGATACTTACGGTTTCCCGATTGAGCTTACAGAAGAATATGCAGAGGAACAAGGTTTAAAGGTTGATCATGAAGGCTTTGAAAAAGAGATGGAAAATCAACGTGAACGGGCGCGTAATGCACGCCAAGATGTTGATTCTATGCATGTTCAAGGTGGCGTTCTCGGAGAAATAAAAGTTGAGAGCACATTTATTGGTTATGATCAGTTGCAAACAACTGCACATGTAGCAGTCATACTTAAAGATGGTGAACTTGTTCAAACAGCAAATGCTGGTGAGGAAATTCAATTTATTTTAGATCAGACACCTTTCTATGCAGAAAGCGGTGGACAGGTTGCGGATAAAGGGACATTAACGGCTGAAGGCTTGAAAGTAGAAGTGAAAAATGTCCAAAAAGCTCCAAATGGACAAAACTTGCATCAGGCAGTTGTTGTTGAAGGAGTATTGAAAACAGGACAAGAAGTATATGCAGAAGTGAATCAAGCTGAACGCAATCGAACAATGAAAAATCATTCAGCTACCCATTTATTGCATCAAGCATTAAAAGATGTCCTTGGACCACATGTTAACCAAGCAGGTTCGTTAGTAGAGCCAACACGGTTACGTTTTGACTTTTCACACTTTGGTCAAGTAAAACAAGAAGAATTAGAACAAATAGAGACAATTGTAAATGAACAAATTTGGGCAAGTCTGCCTGTAAATACTGATTTGAAAAATTTAAATGAGGCAAAAGCGATGGGGGCAATGGCGCTATTCGGTGAAAAATACGGTGAGATTGTTCGCGTAGTTTCAATGGGAGATTATAGTCTCGAATTATGCGGCGGCTGTCACGTCTCAAACACTTCATCAATTGGTTTGTTTAAAATTGTTTCCGAATCAGGCATTGGTGCCGGAACACGCCGTATTGAAGCAGTGACGGGAGAAGCGGCATATCAATTAATGAAAGATCAGCTTCACCTCTTGCAAGAAGTGAGTGAAAAGTTAAAAGCAAAACCAAAAGAACTTCCTCATCGTGTAGACGGCTTATTACAGGAAATGAAAGAGCTCCAAAGAGAAAATGAGTCACTTTCTACTAAATTATCTAATATTGAAGCAGGAAGCTTATTAGATAATGTAAAAGAGATAGATGGTATCAAAGTTCTTGCCGCAAAAGTTCAAGCAAGCGATATGAACCAACTTCGTAATATGGCAGATGAATTAAAACAAAAACTGGCAAGCGGTATTGTTGTGTTAGCTTCTGCCCAAGGAGAGAAAGTGAATATTATCGCTGGTGTGACGAAAGATTTAGTAGAAAAAGGTTTTCATGCTGGCAAGCTTGTCAAAGAAGTGGCAAGTTTATGCGGTGGTGGCGGCGGCGGTCGTCCAGATATGGCCCAAGCCGGAGGAAAACAGCCTGAAAAAATCGAATCGGCATTAAAATTTGTTGAAGAATGGGTAAAATCCGTTTGATTCAAGTGAAAAGTATTGTACAATGAAACAAAGCTAGTGTTTACAATATCAAGTTTTGCTTTTATGTTATTGTGCACCTTTGATAGAGACTCGAATGTAAACACATATTCCCGCTCGGTTTAATAAGCCAAGCTCTAAAGAGAGGTGCTGCTTGATGAGTTCATTTGATAAAACGATGAGATTTAATTTTTCAGAAGAACCAATTGAACATGATGTGAAGGAAGTATTGTTGCATGTATACAGTGCATTACAAGAAAAAGGATATAATCCAATCAATCAAATAGTAGGTTATTTGTTGTCTGGTGATCCAGCATATATTCCACGTCATCAAGATGCCCGGAATACCATCCGTAAGCTTGAACGAGATGAAATCATCGAAGAATTGGTAAAATCTTACTTGAAACAGCATCGTGAGGGATAATATTGAAAATTATGGGTCTTGATGTTGGATCTAAAACTGTTGGGGTTGCAATTAGTGATGCCTTGGGTTGGACAGCCCAAGGCATTGAAACGATTGCGATCGATGAGGAAAGTAAACAGTTTGGATTCGATAGGGTTACAGAGCTTGTAGAAAACCATCAGGTTGAAAAAATCGTAGTAGGTTACCCGAAAAATATGAATAATACAATTGGTCCGCGTGCAGAAGCAGCAAAAGCATATGCTGAAGAACTAGAAAAAAGATTAAAGTTACCGATCATATTATGGGATGAACGTTTAAGTACGATGCAAGCGGAAAGAATATTACTACAAGCAGATGTTAGTAGAAAAAAGAGAAAGAAAGTCATTGATAAAATGGCAGCAAGTGTAATCTTACAAGGCTATCTTGATAGCCAAAATTAATGAGGTGAAAATATGGCGCATAATCATGATCATGAAAATCATCAACATATTACAGTGGTAGATGAAGACGGAAACGAACAATTACACGAGGTACTATTCACATTTGAATCAGAGGACTTCGGGAAATCCTATGTATTGTATTATCCGGTAGGTGCAGAAGAAGACGAAGATGAATCAATTGAAATTCATGCTTCATCGTTTGTTACGAATGAAGATGGTACAGAAGGTGATCTTCAGCCAATTGAAACGGATGAAGAGTGGGATATGATCGAAGAAATGTTAAATACTTTTCTTGATGAAGAAGAAGAAGAGTAATGTGAAGAGAGATTTGGATATTTTCCAGATCTCTCTCTTTTTATTTTTTCTTCATACCTAAAAAGGGATGTGTTTCTTCACTTTTCGGTTTGATGGAAGAAGATTGCTTCCCTAATATTATTTTTACTTGAACGATTCTATCGTTATAGATTGATAATTTAGGGTTTCAAGACATCACAAATCATATAAAAATTACTTCATTTCTATAAAAGTTAAATAAAATTGAAATAGCAAATGTCAAAAAATGTAGTATAATGGACAAGGAAAATTGAAAATGTTCGTATGTCGAATATCATTAAAAAACGGATATTGAGTGATAAGATTCTCCTAAGAGTCTTTTCTTATGAAAGGATGAAAATGTGTTGACCGATAGAAAAGACATGTTCCATTTTAAAAATTTATTCCAAGATGGAAATAAAAAGAAAACGATTTTAACGGTTATAATTGTATGTTTACTAATCATCATTGCAAGCGGATATTTATATATACATTCGGCTTTAAAAGCTGTGAACCCTCATCATCAAACGGAAAAAAGGATCGAGATTCCTACTGGCTCAAATGTGTTGAAGATTGGAACTATTTTAAAAGAGCATCATTTGATCAAAAATCCTTATGTATTTGCTTTTTACGCCAGATTGCATCATGATGAAAATTTTCAAGCAGGAACGTTTGAGCTTTCAACTGCAATGACATTAGACGAGATTGTACAACGTTTGCAAAAGGGTGGAATAGCAGCGATTGAGTTTACGATTCCTGAGGGAACACAAATTGATGAAATAGCAGCGATTGTCAGCAAACATTCATCGTATAGTCAGCAGCAATTTTTAAAACAAGTTGATGATCCAAAGTTTATTCAATTAATGATTCATAAGTATCCGAACATGCTGACAGCGGCCATTTTAAGTAAACAGATTCGTCATCCGCTTGAAGGGTATTTGTTCCCTGCAACTTATTCTTTTTATAATAAAAATATTAGTTTGCAAGACATGATCAGCAAAATGATTGCCAAAACAAATGATGTCTTGTCCCCTTACCAAGAGGAGAGAGAGAAAAAGCAATTATCCGTTCATCAACTTATGACGATGGCTTCCCTTGTAGAGGAAGAGGCAACAGGTGATGTAGATAGAGAGAAGATTGCGAGTGTCTTTTATAACCGCCTAGCAAAGAATATGCCATTACAGACAGATCCAACTGTTCTGTATGCAATGAAACAACATAAAGAAAAAGTCGTATATAAAGATTTAAAGGTGAATTCCCCTTATAATACTTATAAACATAAAGGCTTGCCGCCGGGACCGATCGGTAGTCCAGGAGAAAAATCGATTCAAGCTGCTTTAAAGCCAGCAAAGACAGATTACTTATATTTTTTGGCAAATATTCATACCGGTAAAGTATACTTTGCAAAAACACTTAAAGAGCATAATGCTTTGAAAGAAAAATACATTTCTAAGAAAGATTAGCATTGTCGATGAAAATATGCTAATATAGTAACGGAAAATTTGTCGAAAAATGTTATAGAATAATGAATAGTGATTCATATATTGAAGAATAGAAAGCTATTGACAATGCTTTCTATTTTCATGTAGTGATGTTTTTATGAGTTTCAACAATTTTATTCACTTTACGGTTCATAAAGAAGCTGACTGAAGCAGAAACTGCGGGATTCCGTGGAATAGGTAGAACCCCGTATACTTAAAACCGACCATTAAGAGGGAGCTATTTCATAACTTAGTTATTGGATATTTAGTTGTTTACTTCCCTTTATAGACCTACAAGATGGATTTTACACATTTGCTCTAAAAATATAATGAAAAAAGAGTGGTTAAGAAACATGTTTGATTGACAGCTGTTAAATGCAAGGAGGCTTTTTTGTGAATGGAAAATTAGATTCATATCTTGAATCGTTTATTACAGATCGCAATGAATTATTTACGGAAATGGAAAGATACGCGGATTTGAATCACGTGCCAATTATGGAGATTACAGGTATCAATACATTATGTCAGTTGTTAAGATTGCAAAACCCGAAAAGAATTCTTGAAATTGGGACAGCGATTGGCTACTCAGCCTTAAGAATGGCAGATACTTTAGAACAAGTTGAAATCATTACAATTGAACGTGATGAAGAGCGTTATGAACGTGCGATTCATTATCTTGGACGTTCACCATATGGCCAAAGAGTGAAAGTTATTAAGGGCGATGCATTGGACCAATCCGTGATTGATGAGGTACATTCATTCGGTCCGTACGATGCAATTTTTATAGATGCGGCTAAAGGACAGTATCAAAAATTTTTCAATGAATTTACAGCATCCCTAAATGAACAAGGTTGTGTGTACACAGACAACGTTCTTTTTAAAGGGCTTGTATTGGAAGATGAAGATTTGATTGAAAAGAAAAATCTTCGCAATCTTGTAAAGAAAATTAAACATTATAATCAATGGTTAATGCAGCATGAAGAATTCATTACAACGATTTTACCAGTTGGAGATGGATTGGCAGTTAGTATAAAGAGGTGAAATGGAATGGAAAAAAAACCCGCTGTTATTGGGGTTGCAGGTGGATCTGGATCTGGAAAAACTAGTGTAACGAATACAATTTATGAAACATTAAAGGATCACTCAATATTAGTACTTGAACAAGATTATTATTATAAAGATCAAAGTCATCTTCCGTTTGAGGAAAGATTAAAGACAAATTATGATCATCCATTTGCGTTTGATAATGACTTATTGATTGAGCATTTAGGCCAGCTGCTTCAATACGAGCCAATTGAAAAACCTGTTTATGATTATAGTAGACATACAAGATCAGAGCAAACCATACATGTTGAACCGAAAGATGTAATTATTTTAGAAGGAATTTTAGTATTAGATGATGAAAGATTGCGTAACTTAATGGATATTAAAATATATGTCGATACTGATGCAGACTTGCGTATTATTAGACGGCTGTTAAGAGACATAGAAGAACGCGGCAGAACGATCCAGTCAGTCATTGATCAATATACGAATGTCGTAAGACCGATGCATAATCAATTTATTGAACCGACAAAAAGATATGCTGATGTGATTATTCCAGAGGGTGGTCACAATCATGTTGCAATTGATTTAGTTGTGACGAAATTGCAATCGATTCTTGAACAAAAATGATTTTTGTAATACGATATTCTAGAATATATATTAAGCGCGCCGATTACTTGGCGCGCTAAACCATATTTGTAAAAATATGATTTAGCGGGGGAAAGAAAATTGAAAACGCATATAAAGAGGATAAATATGGTGATACACCCCCAACCAAATATTCTTCTTTATAAAATAGACGTTAATAAAGAGATATAGGAGTGAAGGTAATTGGCTACTGAAAAAGTATATCCAATGACACAAGACGGTAAAGAAAAATTAGAACAAGAATTAGAATACTTAAAAACAGTTAAACGTAAAGAAGTTGTAGAACGGATTAAAATCGCTCGTAGCTTTGGAGATCTTTCTGAAAACTCCGAATATGATTCAGCGAAAGAAGAACAAGCTTTTGTGGAAGGTCGTATTACAACAATTGAAAATATGATCCGCAATGCGAAAATTATTGAAAATGATGGTGAAACAGATGTAGTTTCTCTAGGCCGTTCTGTTACTTTTGTTGAGCTGCCTGATGGTGATGAAGAATCATATACGATTGTCGGCAGTGCTGAAGCTGATCCTTTTGAAGGAAAAATTTCTAACGATTCACCGATCGCTAAAAGCTTAATTGGCAAAAAAGTAGGCGATGAAGTGGTTGTGCAAACACCAGGTGGAGATATGAAGGTTAGAATCGTTTCAATTCAATAATTAGCTATTCAAAAAATGGGGATGTCTTATGAAAGATTCGGTATCGAGATCTTTCGTAAGATATCCTTTTTTTCTTTTTATATAATGAAAATATCGGATAGACATTTAGTGAAAAACAGAAACTTCTTAATTCATTGATTTACTGTGATATGGGCATTCCAAAATAGGCAATTGTCGTTGCGAATATTGTCAGAAAAGATGATGCAGGAGTGATTATTCTCTTATTCCGTGAAATTGGTTATATGAAAATGATAAGCATAATGTCCAGGCTTGTATCATATCGTAAACAGGAAATGTCTTTTCGATTGAGGAGATAAATGGTATGATAATGTCATGAAATGGAGGGATTACCTTGGTAGATTATTCTAGCCGTGAAGAACGATCGCGTGCGATGCAAAAAACAAAGCGGCGTAAAACCAATCTAATATTAAATACGTTAATTGTCATTGTTATTGTACTAATTTGTATTGTGGCGTACTCCATTTTCTTTGCTGGAGGAAATCATGCTGATAAAGATACAAGCTCACATAAACATGCGACGAAAACAGCCGCCGCTGTAACAGATAAAAAGGATTCTTCAAAAGCAAAAAGCTCAGAGAAAAAAGATACAGATAAAAAGAAGAAGAAGGAAGACTCTAAACAGTCAACTGTGAAGACAACGAATCCTAATGAACCAAATGTGAAAGAGCAAATCGTCGATTCAAGTTGGAAACCAGTTGGCACGCAGCAAACAAATGGACATGTTTACTCAACGGATTCATCATCACTTGATTGGCAGGAGAAGCTAAAAGCACTCTCTTATGCAACAGGTATTGATGTAAATAACATGACCGTGTGGTTTTTAGAAAAAGGTGAAACAACAGATCAAGCAATTGGTACGGTTTCGGAAAAAGGTCAAGATCAAACATATCGTGTATATTTAACATGGGTAGATGGAAAAGGGTGGAAACCTACTAAAATATACAAATTAATTCAAAATGATAAAAAATAAAGAGAGTGTCACAGCAACATCAATGGCTTCTTGCTGGTGTTGTTGTGACACTCCTTTTATGATTATTTTTTAAGTTTGAAGTGGACGACAGCAGTGTAATACGGTTTCCCGTCAGAATCTAAGTGCATTTGATGGGAAACAGAATGGACCCCAAGCATCAATGCCTTATTCACTTCGATTTGCTCATTTATTTTTTTCTCTAATGTATTTAATTGTTGTGCTTCAAAAAATTCAATTTTATCTTCAATCATTTCTAATTGTATGTTCATTTTTTAACCTCCTCCATATTGGCTCATTGCTAATATTATCACGATCTCGAAAATGTACAAGATATATGATATTTTCCATTTTTCCTTTATAATGGAGGAGAAAACTTTGAATGAAAGAGGTTAAGTCATGAAAGTAGCTATTATTGGTGCAATGGAAGAAGAAGTGTCTTTATTAAGAGAACATATATCCAATCGTCAAGTTGAGACGATTGCTGGTTATGAATACACTGTGGGAGAATTAAATGGTAAAGAAGTTGTTCTGCTTCGATCAGGAATTGGTAAAGTAAACGCCGCACTTTCGACAGGAATATTACTACAAACTTATCAACCGGACGTTGTCATTAATACAGGGTCAGCTGGAGGTTTAAATCCTGAGTTGACAGTGGGAGATGTCGTCATTTCAACAGAAGTGCGCCATCACGATGTAGATGCGACGATTTTTGGCTACGAGTACGGACAAGTTCCACAAATGCCTGCAGCATTCCAAGCAGATAAAGCATTAATTGCTGTTGCCGAACAAGCAGCACAGGAGATTCAAGCAATCCGAGTAAGCAAAGGTTTAATAGCAACTGGAGATTCATTTATGGATAAGCCAGAAAGAGTAGCAGCTGTTCGTGAACATTTTCCTGACGTTCAAGCAGTAGAAATGGAAGCAGTTGCTGTTGGACAAGTAGCATATCAATTTAACATTCCATTTGTTATCATCCGTTCATTATCAGATATCGCTGGGAAGGAATCAAATATTTCATTCGATCAGTTTCTTGAAACTGCAGCAGTAAATTCCGCTAATTTTGTCATGAGCATTGTAAAACATCTTAAATAAGAGCGTATATAATTTCCATCATTGCCTCTAATTACTTGTCAAAAATCATTCACGTCTATGTTACAGTTAGAATATCAGAGTCATAGAAAGGATGAATGACAGGTGAGAAAGGCGAAAGAATTATATGGGAAAATGATGGATTTTAAAATATATGCATTTATCACGTTAGCCGTTACGGGCTTTATATATTTAGGCGCTGTACTGCCTGTAGAAGGAAAAACAGAGAAGATGACTGAAATCATGATGACTGGAAACATCGTTTTCATAGGGATCGCTGCGCTTTTCTTCTTTTTATCCCGAAAATATTATGAAGAGCTACAACAGAGCGAAGAAGGTCTTCAATTGCTTGAAGAGCGATTAGATCAAAGATAAGTAAGCAAATCGTCTAATAGGCGGTTTGTTTTTTTTGTTTTGAGTTTTGTTTAATAATTGAATGTAGCACGTTTATCATGTTAATTAATATGATAAAGGAGTGAAAGAAGCAAAAAGGAATTTATGTAAATCTATTCGTTTGATTTTTTTGAAAAATAGTGCAAATAAGGGTTTACTTTATAAAAGAGATTGGATATAATTTCCTATGTAAACAAATTCATCTATAGGAGGTCGAAAACAATGAACTGTGTTATGGATATGAAAACTGTACTCACAACTAAATCATTTCAACATTCGACCTTGATGAGGATGAGTTTGTGTTAATTTAGTTTATTAAACAATGCACATAAGCCGCAAGGAGAATGTAAATTCTTTTTGCGGCTTTTTAAATTTAGGCTGCAGGAAGATTATTTCCTGCGGCTTTTTTTTTGGGAGGTGATACAATGACGCTCAATTTAATCTTTATTACGGTAACAATTAGGCGCAATGCTAAAACGCTAGAACAGCAATTACACGATGAACAAGTAAAAGAGAGGTTTGAAGAGTTAAATATTAAAAAAGCTGAGCTACACATTACACATTTATAGGCATTGCTAAATTTGAAAGGATGGATGAAATATGACGGTATTGTATTTAATCAATCACAATGAAAAAGTACAGCACTTTATTGAAGCGGCGAAGGATACTACCTAGCAGCATCGTTGGGAGTGACGAGATTGTTCTTGCATATTTTAATGTTTACAGTGTTATTTTATAGAAACAAAAGAAATAATAAGTCAGATTAAATTAGAAAGCCATCAGTGCAGATACTTTTCACTGATGGCTTTCTTGCTAGTTATCTATTTGTTTTTTCTTTTCCTTTTCAAGACGATAAAATTCGTGGAACATCTTCATGAGCGCTCGTTTTTCTATCCGTGATACGTAGCTTCTGGAAATTCCTAACTCTTTTGCAATTTCTCTTTGAGTCTTTTCTTTTTTTGAACCTAAGCCGAAACGACCAACGATAACTTCCTTTTCTCGGTCGTCTAAAATATCGAAAAACTCTTTTACCTTTTCTAATTCCATATTCAGCTGAATGGTATCAAAAACATCTTCGGCATCCGATTGTAAAACATCAATTAAAGAAATTTCATTCCCCTCTTTATCTTGACCAATCGGATCATGCAATGAGACATCCTTTTTTGTTTTTTTCAATGCTCTTAAGTGCATTAATATTTCATTTTCTATACATCTGGCGGCATATGTTGCCAGTTTTGTTCCTTTGCCCTCCGAATAACTTTCAATCGCCTTAATTAATCCAATTGTACCGATAGATATTAAGTCTTCAGAGTCTTCACCAGTGTTTTCAAATTTTTTGACGATATGAGCAACTAAACGTAAATTATGCTCAATTAACATATTGCGTGCTTCTTCATCACCTTCTGCCATTTGTTTGAGATACTTCCGTTCTTCACTAGGTGATAGGGGGTGTGGGAAGGCATTGTTTTTTACATAGGATACTAAAAAAACGAGCTCTTTAAACATCAATCCAAATGCGGTTAAAATTCCAGACATGCTTCCACCTCCAGTAGGCTTTTGCCTATATATCTAATATTTATGTAAAATCGGAAAGAATTGTGTCTGTCCAACAGAAAGTAGTGAATAATAATTTCCCTAAGATAAATGAAAGTTATGTGGAAAATTATAAAAATTAGGAAGAGAGGAAATATACTGGTATACTTTTAAAATATAAGAAACAGCAATCATTGGAGAGGGTGGTTAATTGTGAAGTTTCCTACATTTTCACAAAACTGGGATCTAGACGTATTATTTATGGGTGGCAGTCATTCGCCTGCTTTTCAAGATTTTCTTAATAAGAGCGAAAAGGATTTAAGTGCATTTCAACAATATGTAGAGGCTTGGCAACTTGACTTACAGGATACAGATCGTTTTTACACCCTTTTAGAAATGCTAAAAGCAAATATGCAGCAACTTGAACAAGCAAGTTCATTTGTTAGCTGCTTACAAGCTCAAGATACTTCAGATTCGAAAGCGGGTTCACTGCGGGCAAAGGTTTCACAATTGTTGGCTACATATGGAGTCATTTTAACAACTTTTGATGAGAAGCTTCGTAGCATCTCAGATAGGGAATGGCAACAGCTCTTAGAGAAAAAAGAATTTAGTGAACTTCAATTTTTCTTAACAGAAAGACGAAAACATGCAAAAGAAAAGTTATCAAAAGCTGAAGAGTCTCTTATTCATTCCCTCTCAGTTGATGGTTATCATGGATGGGGAGAGATATACGATACCCTTGCTAGTCATGTCTATATTCCATTTGTAGAAAACGGCGAAACGAATATGCTATCAGTTGGGCAAGCATCAAACTTATTCAATCATCCTAATAGGGCAGTTAGAAAAGAAGTATTTCATAAATGGGAAGAGGCATGGGGCGAAAAAACAGATATGCTTGCAGATATATTAAATCATCTTGCAGGATTCCGCTTAACTGTCTATAAAGCGCGAGGATGGGAAGATGTTTTAAAGGAGCCGCTTGCGATCAGTCGTATGAAAAAGGAAACATTGGATACAATGTGGCATACAATTGCAGATTTCAAAGCACCATTAGTCCGGTTTTTAAACAAAAAAGCAGAAATGTTAGGCATTAAGAAGCTTAGTTGGTTTGATGTAGAAGCGCCGATCGGCAATACTAATAGTACCATGACTTTTGATGAAGGAGCAGAATTCATCATTTCACATTTCAATAAATTTGGACCGCAATTAGCAGATTTAGCAAAGACAGCTTTCAAGAATCGATGGATTGAGGCAGAAGATCGGCCTGGCAAAAGAGCAGGTGGCTTTTGTACATCTTTTCCGCTAAGTGAACAGTCGCGTATTTTCATGACGTATTCTGGTACGCCATCAAATGTTTCAACATTGGCGCATGAATTAGGGCATGCTTTTCACTCTGCTGTGCTTCATGAAATTCATCCACTAAAGAGAAACTATGCGATGAATGTCGCTGAAACAGCATCCACTTTTGCAGAAATGGTTATTGCTGATGCAGCTGTGAAGCAGGCCGCATCTAAAGAAGAAAAATTAGTTCTTTTAGAAGATAAAATTCAAAGATCAGTGGCGCTGCTAATGAATATCCATGCTCGTTTTCTTTTTGAAACAGCCTTTTATGAAGAAAGGAAGGCAGGATACGTTCATAAAGAACGTTTGAATGAACTTATGATTGATGCCCAAAAAACTGCTTATGGTGATGCATTAGGTCAATATCATCCGCAATTTTGGTCATCAAAACTTCATTTTTATATAACAGACACACCGTTTTATAATTTTCCTTATACTTTCGGTTACTTGTTCTCCTTAGGTATATATGCGAAAGCAATGGAAGCAGGAGCTGGATACGAGAAAAAATATATTGCTTTGCTTCAAGACACGGCGTCAATGACCGTAGAAGAATTAGCAAAAAAACATTTAGACGTTGACTTGACGAAACGGGACTTCTGGGAAGCCGGATTGAAACTTTGTATAGAGGATATTGAAGAATTTTTAGCGTTACTTGGATAAAATAAAAAGCAGCAGAAAGTGTTTTAGCTCTGCTGCTTTTTACGTGAAACTTAAGCTTTCTTATAATTTTTTGAATTTAAATGTTGATACCATGAAAATGGATAGAAGAAAAATAAGGATGAAGAAAAAAATGGATGGCAAGTATGGAATTCCGGTGTAACTTACACAAAGAACGACACCTGCAGCAGTTATTGGTAAGCCCGTATAATGTCCGCTGAATTCCATAATATTAAAGCGTGCTAGACGAATTGTGCCGCAAACGATATAAAAAAGTATAAAAAAAATGCCTAGCAAATTGAATTGATGGAAAATTCCATGATACATAATGATGGCAGGAGCAGTACCAAAAGACACGATATCGCATAGTGAATCGAGCTGTTTTCCAAAATCGGAATGAATGTTTAATTTGCGGGCAACTTTCCCATCAAAACCATCAATCAATGCAGCAATCAATACAAGAACAACTGCTAAATGCAGATTTTTTACAGAAAAAAGTATAGAAACTATACCTAGACATACATTTATGATCGTTAAACAGTTAGCAGAATGGGCTTTAAGCTTTTTAATGGTTTCATCAAATAACTCATATGAAAACATGCTATCCACCACCCTTGCATGAATCTTTGATGATTAATATTAACATATTCTTCGCCAATTTTTTTATAACAAAAAAAATCCCTAGAAAAAGGGACATTGATTCATCAAGAAGAAATTTGCAATTTGTTAAAAAGGGAGCGACGTTTGATTTCTTTTTCAATCATTTTAATAAAATCTTTGCTAAGTTTTAATTCTATCGCTTTATAATAAGACTCAATTAAAAGTTCATCTGAAAGTGTATGCATATTTTCCGCCTCCTAATGTTAGACGTTGAACATAGTGCAAATGTAGAGGAATGAATGTAATTCTATGTCCTTACACATAATCTATCAAATTTATCGTTGTGGAACAAGTGTTCCTTTATCCACAATTACATGTTTACAACTTGTTGATAAGTTGTTTATAAAGAAACGGAACCTTTATATTTCACTGTGAAAAGTGTGTATAAAGTTATCCACATTCGTTGGAAAAAGTAGAAATTTGTCGAACGATTCTTGGAATATCTTTAAATATCGGTCGTTCAGAAGGAACCGATTTATATGTTTACAGCTAGATTTAATGATGCGAGACAAATCAATCTTATACCAATAGGAGCATGGAAAATATCAGGATTCGTAAAGTATTTATTTTTATTAAAACTTATTTTATGCTTATGAATATGAAAGAGGGGATGAGATGAGACAAATATATAGTGATATCATTCAATTTCGAGGTACACATTATGATTTTGGTTATATGCAAGGTCAACGATTATTGAATTCATTAAGTGTTAAGAATCGTGAACAGCAGTGGAGAGTAAGGAAACCAAGATTTTTAATTAGCACGGATGAGACTTGCCGTGCAATCATGAAATTTGCTCCGGGTGTTTGGGAGGAACTAGAGGGATTACAAGCAGCTTTGAAATGGCCGATAGAACTTATTTTAAAAGAATTCGGAGGATATCGTTTGGATTATGGACGATCAGGCTGTTCTATTTTAACAGGTGATAACTTCTTAATAAGAAATTACGACTATCATCCAAAAACGTATGAAGGCCGTTATGTTTTATTTCAGCCGAGCGATCAAGGTTATGCAATTGTCGGTCCAACTCAAAGAGTGACTGGACGGATGGACGGGATGAATGAAAAAGGCTTAGCAATTGGATATAATTTCATGAATCGTAAACAGCCAGGTGATGGGTTCATTTGCTGTATGATTGGAAGGCTCATTCTTGAGGCCTGTGCCGATGTTGAAGAGGCTGTTGCGATGCTGAAAGAAATCCCGCATCGCCATTCCTTTAGCTATGTAGTCTATGATCAACAAAGTACTACTTATATTGTTGAAACAACTCCAAGAGGCGTTGAAGTACGTCAAGGAAATGCCTGTACGAATCATTTTGAAATTATGAAACATGAAAATCGCCACCATTTAGAAGATTCTAAGCGACGTTTAAGTATTTTACAAACAAGACAACATACGATCCAGCAAGCTTATGATGCCTTTAGGCTATTTAATGATACGGATAAAGGAATATTTTCAACATTATATGGCAGTTGGGCAGGAACGATTCACACATCTGCATATTTGCCGCAACAGCTGGAAGTATGGTTTGCACTGGGAGGAAACCAAGAACCAATTCGTGTTGATTTTGCGAAATGGCTTAAGGGACAGAATGTAAGTTTGAAGAAGATGGTGGGAGTGGTGGATACCGATATCTCTTTTTTACATATGGATGAAGATGCTGACTGGACAAAACGGCATTAAGTTACAGTTGTTACGTTAATCATTATTTTTATATATGTTATACTTTTCTTATGACAGTATTTTTAATAGATTTAAAAGAGGTGAAAGAATATTGAAAGAGGATTCACTTCAAGCAATAGAATATGAAATTGCGTTACTCGTGCGCTTAACAATTGCCCACAGCCCGCGTTTAGGTAGTCTAGACCGTTCTGAATACTTATTATTAAGTGAATTAGAAAAATCTAGTCCTTTAGCAATTAATGAACTTGCTGAAAATTTATTGTTAAATCTTTCAACTGCTAGCAGGCAAGTAGCAACATTAGAAACAAAGAAATATATTCGGCGTTTTCCTGATTCACAAAATGGCAGGATTAGTCTTGTAGAATTAACGTCTGAAGGGAAAAAGATTTTACATACTGTACAGAAGGCTAGGTACGATGCCTATACTGAAATGCTCCATGATTGGTCGCCTGAGGAGTTAAAACATTTAGAAGCAAACTTGGCTCGTTTAAATAAGGATTTTAAAAAATGGCATAAATAGTGCAAATTTTTCCTGATTGATTAGACACCACTTAATAATCGAATTAACGAAAAATCGGTATAAAAGAATAGGTGGTGTCACATAAATATCACCACGACTACTATTGCTTTATTGATTAAAAGTTGTATAATACATATTGTAATATACAAATTAAGGTTAGTAAAAAAATTTCCATTCAAGGGGAATTTTTTTGGTTTCCGAAAGCTGTTTTCGGAAATTTTGTTGTTTTTATTAAAAGGAGTAGTTGATTTACACTCGAGGTTGCTCGCTTTCCAACGGGCGGATGGTGAGCATCCTCGGCGCTATATGCCTGCGGGTCCTCACCGATTTCCGCTAATCCCGCAGGAGTCTCACATCCTTCGTTTCAATTGATAAATAAGATTTCTTTAACAACAACAATTTTTTAGAAAAAGAGCTTTTTCACATAACAGGTCGAGTATGTCGGCCTATTAAACCATTAGAAAGGGGAAACTAGATGAGCCAAGGCAATGTCGAGACGAACACAAATTCGTCTACAATAGGTATTCCAAGCTTTGTTATTATTTCAATTTTAACGATTTTTGCAATAGGACCTCAATATTTTATTAATCTCTCTTATACGATGAACCAGCAAATTATTCAAAATGGTCTACATTTTAATTCGCAATTCTCATTATATCCAGCGACACTTTCAAACCTTGCTTTTGCACTGGGCGTTCCGCTTGGTCCAATGATCGCCCGAAACGCTGGCATTAGAAAACATTATTTAACATGTATTTTTCTATTTTTATGTGCTTCTATTTTGAATGTTTTTGCTCCGAATATCGTTGTTCTTATTCTTGGCAGGGTTGTACAAAGTCTAAGTGCAGGTATGATTTTCTTGACGATGTTGCCAATTAGTTTGAGATCTTTTCCAGGGAACATTCGTAATTTCTTTTTATTTATGATTATTACGGGTTTATTTGGATCAACAGCAATGGGGGCTTGCTTCGGTTCCTTATCGTTAAATATTGATGAATGGCGTTGGCTATTTATCTTAAATATTATTACATCAATTATTTGCTTAATTGTCGGTTACTTTACTTTTCCCAAACATAAGGAACACCAGAAGCAGCCAATTGATAAAATGGGTATTTATTTACTAACATTGATTATGTTTTCTTTAGCGACTCCATTGTGTAATCTCATGGACAAAGGCTTTTCATCTTTTTATGTGTGGCCTTATTTAATTGTTGCCGGCTTGTTAATCTTAATCTTCATTTACGTCGATCTTCAAAAAGAAGTACCTTTGGTGCCGTTTGCAACGTTAAAAGCTGCTAAGCCAATTTCAGGTACTATTATGGCAGTAGCTTCACATATTCTACTTGTCTTATCGATTGCTGGTATTAATGGCTTTTTAAGAAATGATAAAGATCTTCCGTACCATTATTTAGTGCATTTTTATTTTTGGTTTTTTATTGGGATTTTGATTACTGCGATTTTAAAAACGTTGTTATACAGCAAGCTGGGTGCTGGTGTAATGGGGATTATCGGATCCGTTGCTGTTATTTATGTCAGCCTGGAGTGGAGAACGATGAATCCTGATGTTTCATTAACCGCCTTATATGTTCAAGTTGCTTGTCTTGGTGCAGGCGTTAGTATGGTCCTCGTCGGGGGTGCTCTTGGCACAGCGCTTGCAGGTGATCTTCATAAAGCTTCGCTGAGATCAACAACTTTGCATTCGATTCGTAATTTTGTTGGGGCAATCATTTCTCCTGTTATTGGTTGGTATCTAAGTCGCCAAAATCAACTTCATTATGAACATATTCGTTCTACTCTTGGACAGTTTAGTGGAGAAACAAATATGGAAATTTCACAGTTAACCAAGCAGTTTATGCAACATGGTCTGCCGCAAAGTAAGGCAGAAAATATGGCCTTTTATGAGCTTGTTTTACATTCCAAAAAAGACGCTGTATTAGGTGCTTATCATGATTTATTTACGATTATGCTTATAGTAAGTATTATAATGATTCTTGCTTCAATAGGGAAAATGGCTACAGGAAAAGGGCTAGGATTAGTGCCAAAAAAACAAAAGTGATGTAACGATTTTATATGCTCTGATAAGGTCAGATGATGCAGGTTCAATATAAAGTGATATATTGAACCTGCATCATCTGACCTTTTTACCTTTTTCTACTATAATAAATGGAGATGTTCATAATGACAGGTGGGGTGTGTAAAGGTGATTAGACAAGCATATGAGAAAGATGCACAGGAAGTAGCGTATTTAATTCATTTAGCGATTAAAGATATAGCTGAAGCATTAACAGGAGAAACTGATCTAGTCAGCATTCGGAAAGAGTTGGCTTATTTATTTCTTCAAAAGAATAATCGTCTCAGCTATCAAAATAGTATAGTAGCTGAAGTAAATGGTGAAATAGCGGGGACTTTAATTGCATACTCAGGGGATGATGCTTCATTACTTGATCAAGCAATTATGGAAAGATTGAAAAGGAAGAAACAGAATCATGTTGTACTAGATAAAGAAGCAGATCGTGGAGATTATTATATAGATACTGTTGCGGTACATCCACAATATCGAGGTAAAGGTATCGGAACAGAATTAATACATCATGCAGAACATGCAGCAGGTCAATACGGTTTTAGTAAAGTTTCTCTTAATGTTGCGCATGATAATGTTAGGGCAAAGCAGTTGTATCAGAGACTTGGATATGAGGAAGAAAAGATCAAACAAATTAATGGTCATCCATATGACTATATGATAAAGTATGTTCAGCATAAGGAGGGAATAAAAAATGAACACAATGATTGAAACCATTTTAAATCACAGATCTATACGTAAATATGAAGATCGACCGTTAACGAAGGAACAAATCGAAGTCATTGTCAAAAGTGCACAGGCTGCAGCAACGTCAAGCTATGTTCAAGCATATACGATTATCGGTATTACAGATCAGGAGAAAAAGAAACAACTTGCTCATCTTGTCGGCAATCAGCCATATGTTGAAAAGAACGGCCATCTTCTCGTTTTCTGTGCTGATTTATATCGTCATCAAGTTGTCGCCGAAATGGAGAATGTGGACATTACAGATTCCTTAGAAAGAACGGAAAACTTTATGATTGCTGTCATTGATGCGGCACTTGCAGCGCAAAATGCAGCATTAGCGGCAGAGTCAATGGGTCTTGGGATTTGTTATATCGGGGGGCTGCGTAACCAGTTAGTTGAAGTTTCGAAGCTGCTTAATATTCCAAAGCATGTTATTCCATTATTCGCAATGACAATTGGTTATCCGCTCCATGAATCATCTAAAAAACCACGTTTACCGTTTGCACATGTTTACCATGAGAATGGATATCAAACAAATAAAGAATTATTAAAAGAACAGCTACATGATTACAATCAAACGATACAACAATATTATAAAGAAAGAACAAATAATGAAAGACAAGATACTTGGACAAGTCAAATGGCTGTGAAATTTACAACACCTACGCGTCTTTATATGAAGGAATATGTTCAAAAACAAGGTTTTGATAAAAAATAAAAGTTCAATCAGGTGGCAGTTGATTTCTGCAGAAGGAAGCTGAGCCTTCTTGGCGCTGCACGCCTGTGAGGTCTCAGCAATCGCGCTAATCCCGCATGCTCCA
Organism: Heyndrickxia ginsengihumi; assembly: GCF_011008565.1. Taxonomy (GTDB): domain Bacteria; phylum Bacillota; class Bacilli; order Bacillales; family Bacillaceae_C; genus Weizmannia; species Weizmannia ginsengihumi. The sequence continues at coordinate 66,861 of NZ_JAAIWK010000008.1, read as the reverse complement.
ATTAACTTTTTAATAAATTATTTTGGTGAATAATATTTCTTGAAAACCAACAATCTTTTAGACAAAATAAAAAGGTTCGTCATGATATGCTGACGAGCCTTTTTACTAAAGTGGATATAAAAACGTTTATTACTTAATGTTGAAGGCTGTTTATGAATAAACAGTCCTTTTTTATGGTACCATCCAAGTCAAAAAGAATGATTGAATAAATGTGATAATACAAATTAATAGTAACAGGAAGAGGCTATGCTTCACGGTGAATCGGAATAGCTCCGACTCTTTTCCAATCAAACCGGTTGCTGCACATGCGACAGCGATAGATTGTGGAGAGATCATTTTTCCTGTGACACCGCCAGAAGAATTGGCAGCCAGTGCTAATATTGGGTTCATCCCTACAGATTGAGCCGATACTTGTTGAAGCGCCCCAAATAGCACGTTTGACGAAGTATCCGATCCTGTAATAAATACCCCTAGCCAACCTAAAATTGGTGAGAAAAACGGAAAAAACGAACCTGTCTTCGCTAGTGCTAATGCTAAAGTGGTAATCATTCCTGAGGCATTCATAACATATGCAAAAGCAACGACGAAAATGATTGTCAAAACAGGAAATGTTAGCTCTTTCAACGTTTCTCCTAAAACAAGCACCCAATCTTTCCAGGAAATCTTAACAATATATTTTGTAATGATAGCAGCAATAAATATGGCTGTTCCAGCTGAACCTAAAATTTCTAATTTATATGCTGCAGAAATACCTTGCCCATTGCCATTCATAATATGGTTGTTGATGAATGGAACATTCGGATTAAAGGTTAATACCGACCCTACATAATTAACCGCTTTCAATAATGCGTTTGTTCCAGTATAGTGTCCTGTTAAGGCATTTTTTATTTGCGGAATTCCCCAGATTGTGATGAAAACTGTTAGGATAATAAATGGCGACCATGCCCTAACGATTTCCCATCTTGTATGTGGAGAAATCGCTTTCGACGGTTCTGAAACAGATAGAGTAGCTGCTGCTTCTTCGTGTGCAAACCGAAAAATACTTTTTGGTTTCCAAAATTTTAAAAATACTGCTAGAACAACTAATGACACTAAAGCTGATAATACGTCCGGAAGTTCAGGACCCATAAAATTAGATGTGAAATATTGTGTAATGGCAAAAGAAAATCCAGATACTAATAGTGCAGGTAGTACTTGTAATGCTTTTTTAAAGCCTGCCATGATTATGATTAAATACAGCGGAATAAATGCTGAAATAAAGGGCAATTGCCGACCGACCATTTTTGAAATTTCTAATGCAGATACACCTGTTGGCCCTGCCATAGCAATAATAGGTGAACCAATTGCCCCAAAAGCTACAGGTGCTGTGTTAGCAAGAAGACAAATGCCTGCAGCATACAGTGGATTGAAACCAAGTCCAACTAGTAATGCTGCTGATATTGCTACCGGAGCACCGAATCCTGCAGCACCTTCTAAGAAAGCTCCGAATGAAAAGGCAATGAGCAATGCTTGTAATCTTCTATCTTCAGTAATTGATACAACAGAGTTGCGAATAATTTCAAACTGCCCAGTTTTTACAGTTAATTTATATAAAAAAACTGAGGTGACAATAATCCAACCAATTGGTATGATTCCGTATACAGCACCTTGGGTGGCTGACATAACGGGAAAAGCAACCGGCATTTTGTAAACGATTACAGAAATAAACAAAGAAATAATTAACGTGATTAGACTTGCTTTCATTGCTGCCATTCTCTTAATTGCTAACGCCCAAAAGAAAAAGGCAATTGGGATAAGTGCAACTAGGGCCGATAAAAATAAGTGATCATGAATAGGAATAAAATTTTGTACATACCTCATAAATAAACCCCTCTTTCTTTTTAATGATATGGTTAAATGGTCATCTGATGACGTGATCAACGCTCACTTTAAAAAGTATAAATAGGTTTGTCGAAAAAAACAATATGTTTTTTCTATTTTTTTATTATTTGGATAATTATCTTATAGGGTGGCAAATACCACATAAATAGCATGATTATTCAGCGTAATAGATAAATGAACGTTCATAAGATGCTATTAATAATTTCAAGAACATTCTCTTAATATGTTAGGAGTTGAATAATATTGTATAATTGGTATGATTAAGGAAAAATTTAAACACAAGTAAGAAAACTATACTATAATTGTTTAGATAAAAATGGTAATGAATCGAATGGAGTGTTATTGATTGTTGTTGGATAATTTTTTACCAAATGAGCAAGTAAAATCTGTATTAATGATTAAACCTGAAGAATTAAAGAGCAGAGGGATTAAAGCGATTATTACAGATTTAGATAATACATTAGTGGAATGGGATCGGCCAAGTGCAACGCCAGAATTAACAAGCTGGTTTGAAAATATGAAAAAACACCAAATTAAAGTGACAATTGTTTCGAATAATCAACAATCGCGGGTCAAATTATTTGCTGAGCCTCTAGGAATTCCCTTTATTTATAAAGCAAGGAAGCCATTTGCAAAAGCCTTCCATAAAGCAGTTGAGATGATGAATGTTCGCAAGGAGGAAACAGTTGTAATCGGTGATCAATTGTTAACAGATATTCTTGGTGGCAATCGCAGTGGCTATTATACAATTTTGGTTGTGCCTGTTGCACAGTCAGATGGTTTTATGACAAAATTCAATAGAAAAGTTGAAAGAAGAATTATGAGTTATTTTAAGAAAAAAGGATTATTATCTTGGGAGGATTAAGTTTGGAAACTATGAAAGTACATTGTATAGGATGCGGGGTTGTGATTCAAACTGATCAACCTAATGAATTAGGGTACGCTCCACCCTCCGCTTTAAATAAGGAACAAATTATTTGTCAGCGTTGTTTTCGTTTAAAGCACTATAATGAAGTTCAAGACGTTTCTTTAACAGATGAAGATTTTTTGAAGATTTTAAATCAGCTCGGTGATGTTGATGGGCTAATCGTGAAAATCGTTGATATATTTGACTTTAATGGAAGTTGGCTGCCAGGATTGCAAAGATTTGTTGGCAAAAATCCAATTTTATTAATTGGTAATAAAGAAGACTTGCTTCCTAAAGCGGTAAAAAGGAAAAAAATGATACAATGGATGAAGCAGCAAGCAAAAGAACTAGGTTTAGATCCTATTGATGTTTTATTAGTGAGTGCTGCTAAAGGTCATTCAGTAGATGAAGCTATGGAAGCGATTGAACAATATCGCAATGGCAGAGATGTATATGTCGTTGGTTGTACGAATGTCGGTAAATCAACGTTTATTAATCGAGTTATTAAGCAAGCGACAGGTGAACAAGAACTTATTACAACTTCCCATTTTCCTGGTACGACGTTAGATATGATTGAAATACCATTAGACGATGGCACAGCTCTCTATGATACACCGGGAATTATTAATCATCATCAAATGGCGCATTTTGTAGGCAAAAAAGATTTAAAAGTGATTACACCTAAAAAGGAAATTAAGCCGATAATTTTTCAGCTTAACGAAGAGCAAACATTATTTTTTGGCGGATTAGCTCGGCTTGATTATATAAAAGGCGGACGACGTTCTTTTGTCTGCTATTTGTCAAATGCGATGCAAATTCATCGAACAAAATTAGAAAATGCCGATGCATTGTATGAAAGGCAGCTCGGTGATTTGCTGCAACCGCCGGGAAAAGATGAACTTGAAGGCTTTCCAGAACTTGTCCGTTATGAATTTTCGATAAAAGAAGGAAAAACAGATATTGTTTTCTCTGGATTAGGCTGGGTAACAGTAAATGAGCCAGGTGCAATTGTAGCGGCATACGTTCCGAAGGGCGTACATGTAATGCTTAGAAAGTCTTTAATTTAAGTATAAAGTGTTTGGATGACAAGGGGATGTAATGAAGTATAAATATATAGCTGTCTTTAATAGTAGGGGAGGAGAGTCGTTGTGAGAGAATTATATGGTGTTATTGGTGACCCAATTGCGCATTCTATGTCACCACTTATGCATAATGATGCTTTCAAAGCATTACACTATGATGCAGATTATCATGCCTTTCATGTCACGCCAGATAATTTAGAAGCAGCAGTAAAAGGAATGAAAGCAATTGGTGTTTCTGGCTTTAATGTAACGATTCCACATAAAACAGCAATCATTCCTTACTTAGACGAGATAGATCCGTTAGCTGAAGCAATTGGCGCGGTTAATACTGTTGTAAGGAAGGGGACGAAGTGGATTGGCTATAATACAGACGGCCCTGGTTTTATTCAATCTTTAAAAGAGGATTGGAAAGAAGATGTAACGAACGAGCATGTACTTGTCGTTGGAGCTGGCGGAGCGGCCAAAGCAATCTACTATGCTTTAGCGCAAAGCGGTGTGAAACAAATTGATATTTGCAATCGTACATTGGAAAAAGCTATAGCGCTGCAACAAGCAAATCCATTTCATTGTCAATCTAAAGCTATAACGCTGCAAGACGCTGAAGAATGTTTAGCTCAATACTCATTAATTGTACAAACAACATCGATCGGTATGCATCCGAATGTTCATCTGCAGCCGATTTCGTTAAAACATTTGAATGTTAACGCCTATGTAGCGGATATCATATACAATCCTTTTGAAACTGCTTTTTTGGCCGAGGCAAAAAGGTTGGGAGCCAATATTCAAAATGGTCTTGGAATGTTTATTTATCAAGGAGCAATTGCGTTTGAAAAATGGACTGGGCAAACCCCAGATGTCAAACGGATGAAACAGATAGTGATGGACAAATTAGGAGGGAAATAATGTTAACTGGTAAACAAAAACGATTTTTGCGTTCAAAAGCGCATCATTTGAATCCCATCTTTCAAGTTGGAAAAGGCGGAGTAAACGAAAATATGATTCGCCAAGTGAGTGATGCACTTGAGGCTCGAGAATTAATGAAAATTAGTGTTTTGCAAAACTGCGAAGAAGATAAGCAAACAGTTGCAGATCAACTTGTGCAAGGAACTAATGCGGAGCTTGTTCAAATTATTGGAAATACTATTGTCTTGTATAAAGAATCAAAAGAGAATAAAGAAATTGTTCTTCCGTAGCAGGGTGACTTAATATGAAGAAAAAGCAAGTAGGAATTTTAGGCGGGACCTTTGATCCTCCTCATCTTGGACATGTTATTTTAGCCAATGAAGTACTTCAGGCATTAAAACTAGATGAGATCAGATTTATGCCAAATCAAGAACCGCCGCATAAAATGAAGGTAGCAGATGTAACAAATAATGATCGTTTAAATATGTTAAAGCTTGCAATTGCTGATCACCCTAAGTTTGTCATAGAGACAATTGAATTAGAGCGAACAGGTCCGTCATACACATATGATACGATGGTTTTATTGAAAGAGCGGGAACCAGATATAGATTTTTATTTTATTATTGGGGCGGATATGATTGAATACTTACCAAAATGGAAAAATATTGAGCAACTTGTTCAGCTAGTGAATTTTGTTGGTGTAAACCGACCAAAATATTCGCATATAACCCATTATCCAATTACATTTGTGGAAATTCCGGATATTCAAATTTCATCATCTATTATTCGTGAAAGATTATATCATAATATGTCCGTTCAATATTTAATTGCTGATCAAGTTTGGGATTATATAAAGGAGCATCATTTATATGGAACGTGATAAAGCATTACAAATCGTTAAGGAGCAGTTAACAGAACGCCGTTATTTACATACGATCGGTGTGATGGAAACAGCGATAGAGCTTGCGCAAAACTACAATGAGGATGAAAAAAAGGCGGAATTGGCAGCTATTTTTCACGATTATGCAAAATTCCGTCCAGCTGATGAAATGAAACAAATCATTATCGAGCAAAATATGGACAACAGACTTTTACATTATCATGTTGAATTATGGCATGCTCCAGTTGGCGCATATTTAGTTAAAACAGAAGTCGGTATAAAAGATGAAGATATATTAGATGCAATCAAGTTTCATACTTCTGGAAGAGAGAATATGAATAAGCTTGAAAAAATTATTTACTTAGCTGACTATATTGAACCTGGCCGCCAATTTCCAGGTGTTGACAAAGCGAGACAATTGGCTAAAACGGATTTAGATGAAGCTGTTTTGTATGCTGCAAAACATACAATTGAGTTTTTACTAAGTAAAGATCAATCCATTTTTCCAGATACATTCGCTTTATATAATGATTTAATCATGAAGAAAGAAGGGAAGCAGTTATGAATAATCAAGAATTATTAAAAGTTGTTGTAAAAGCGTGTGATGATAAACGAGCAGAAGATATTGTTGTACTAAATATGCAAGGTCTATCTTTAATTGCGGATTATTTTCTTGTTTGCAACGGAAATTCAAATAAACAAATACAAGCGATTGCTCGTGAAGTAAAAGAAAAAGTAGAGGAATTGGGCGGCGAAGTAAAACGGATGGAAGGCTATGACGAAGGAAAATGGGTGCTTATTGATTTAGGCGATGTCGTTGCACATATCTTTAATCGCGATGAGAGAAGTTATTATAATTTAGAAAGATTATGGGGAGATGCACCATCCATTAGCGTTGCAAATGTATTATCATGAGCTACGAAGATTTCGCATATGTTTATGACTTTTTAATGAAAGATGCTCCGTATGATGAATGGTTAGACTGGGTAAAGCGTCAGCAAAAAATTTATCATCATACTGGTAAACGTGTACTAGATTTAGCTTGTGGTACAGGTGAACTGTCCATTCGTCTTGCCAAAAATGGTTACCATGTAACAGGTGTTGATTTATCGGAAGATATGTTGACTGTTGCCAATCAAAAAGCAATGATGGAAGGAATAGCATTATCACTTTTACAACAAAATATGTGTGAATTAGAAGGTCTTTTCAATTATGATATTGTGACTATTTTCTGTGATTCTTTAAATTATTTGTCAACATCAGATGATGTTCGACAAACGTTTAAACATGTATATACCGCTTTAAAGCCCGGTGGTATGTTTTTATTTGATGTCCATTCTATTTATAAAATGGAAAATATTTTTGCTCATCATACTTTTGCTGAAAATGATGACGAGGTTTCTTACATATGGAACTGCTTTGAAGGAGAACACCCATATTCAGTGGAACATGATCTTAGTTTCTTTGTATTGGATCAGCAAACAGGTTTATATGAAAGAATAGATGAATTACATAAGCAAAGAACATTTTCAATTGAGCAGTATGGTCATTGGCTAAAAGAAGCTGGTTTTACAGTTAAAACAATTACAGCTGATTTTTCAGTCGATCAACCATCCTCGCAAAGTGAACGAATCTTCTTTACATGTATGAAAGAGTCATCGTAAAAGAGATTGCTGAAAATAACTTATTCACTGAGGCTGTCAACAAACTTGTTTTAGTTTGTAGGGCAGTCTTTTTTATTTTAGATAGAGGATAGTTCTCCAAAGCTTACCGCTCGCTTTCCGCGGACAAGCGCCGAGCAAATGCTTCTCCGAACTAATGGAATGTTTATTTTTAAATTCTTTTTAGGTTTTAAAATTGTATCCTTAAACCAGCGATATGCTATGTTTGTTCGATTTCTTCTATAGTTTAACGTATAGAACGGATGCAAAAAACATATTAAAAATAAAGAGATTTTTCATAAACAACTGGATCTTCACTCGGTCTTGTTATGAAACGATTTTTTTTACATTTTCAAATGATTCATTGATACTTATGGGGAGATTAACTGAAGGAAGTAGCTCATTTTAAACACACGGATTTAAGTAGATTTTTTACATCGGGTGTAAAGAAAACAGGACAACCCCCATCGAATAATAGATCCAATGGGGGCTGTTAACACTCTAAGTCGGTAAAAGTCATTTACCGATTTTTTTATATAGGGAGGAAATTTAGCGATTATGTCGAAATATTATTCATTCAGATTCCGAATTGTTTTTGAACAGCTTCAATATCTTCTTTAAATTTTTGATGTGTGGCGATAAATACTTTTTTAAACATTTCTTTCGTTTCTTTTTCTAACACGTTAATTCCTTCTCCGGTAACTCCGCCTTTTACACAGACTTTTGCTTGTAGGCTTGGCAAAGTATAAAAATTCTTTTTCAATAGTTCTCCCATTCCAATTAACATCTCTGCTGCTAATGATGTTGCGGTTGCATGATCAATTGCTGTTATACTGACAGCATCTTCAATCATTTGCTGAGTTAGAAAACTGAAAAAAGCTGGTCCACAACTTACAATATCAGACGCTACTCGAGTAATATCCTGTTTGATCTCAATCGGTTTGGATATTCGCGACAGCATAGTAGTGATTACTTTTTTCCAGTCTTCATCACAATGATCTCCAAACGTGCATAACGTGACTCCTGACAATGCACGGTTGATAATACTTGGGATTACTCTTGCGCATGAACAAGATAAGACAGATTCTAATTGTTGGACTGAAATTGGGCTCGTAATACTAATTAAACATTTGTCCTTTGTTAATAAGTGCTTGTTTTTTATAAGAATAGGATGAATATCCTTTGGCTTGACACATATAAAGATAAGATCGGAATTCTGAATAGTTTCATTTATATTTAATACTTTAATTCCTGGAAATTGCTTTTGAATGCTGATCGCCTTTTCAGGTGTACGATTTGTAATGGAAAATTGTGAAGGAGAAACAGCATTTCCGTCAATAAGTGCTTCAATTAAAATTCTTCCCATATTCCCGGTTCCAATAACGCCAATGTTCATGTCATTTCCTCCTTCCTTAAGTGAACCGTTCAAGCTTTTCTCATAACATCTTATTCGTTTCCTTTCGTCTTCATTCATAGATTTGCTATCTTATTCAATTCTAAAAATTTTTACCGTGAGGTGATCGTGTTTGAAAGATTTTTTACTGCGAAAGTATTGGATGATGTTTATTGCAGTTGGGGTCATTCTTGCAATTTTTTTAGTTATTAGTCAAAATAAGGACAAGGAAGTTACTGGCCAAGCAATTCATTTATCAGAAACGAAAAAATCCGATGACTATAACGAAATTAGCTCATCCGGAGATGAAAGTAATACAGCAGATCAGTCGGCAACCGAAAATCAAGATATTTATGTCGATGTAAAAGGTGCTGTTAACAATCCGGGTGTCTATAAATTAAGCGGCAATGAACGTGTTCAGGATGCAATTCAAGATGCTGGTGGTTTTAAAAAAGATGCAGATCAAAATCAAGTTAATTTAGCACAAAAAGTTCAAGATGAAATGGTTGTTTACGTACCTGAAGTCGGAGAAAATCAGTTGCCGACGGTTAATTCAGCTTCTAGCAGTTCCGCTGCTGAACAAGGCGAAAGCAGCTTGCAATCAAGTAATAATCTTGTCAATATTAATACTGCTGATGAAACGGAGTTGCAAACATTAACAGGGATAGGACCTTCAAAAGCAGCAGCTATTATTGAGTATCGGGAAAAAAATGGCTTTTTTAAAAAAGTGGAGGATTTAAAAAACGTTTCTGGAATTGGCGATAAAACGTTTGAGAAAATTCAAAGTTCAATAACGGTTCGATAAGTCTGTTTTAATGTATGAAAAATGAAATAAATAGATTTGTAAAGTAGAGGGAGAAGAGAATGGAGAGAATTTCTTGGAATCAATACTTTTTAGCGCAAAGCCATATTTTATCATATCGGAGCACTTGCTCACGGTTAGCGGTTGGAGCAACAATTGTAAGGGATAAACGTATTATTGCTGGGGGATACAATGGTTCAATTGCTGGGGATGTACACTGTATTGATGAAGGCTGCTATGTAGTTGATGGGCATTGTATTCGAACGATTCATGCAGAGATGAATGCTATTTTACAATGTGCAAAATTTGGTGTTGAAACAAAAGATGCTGAAATATATGTCACACATTATCCGTGTTTACATTGTACAAAAGCAATTATTCAAGCAGGAATTAAAACAGTTTATTATGCACAAGACTATCATGTTCATCCGTTTGCAGTTGAACTGTTTTCAAAGGCGGGCGTTCAAGTTGAGAAAGTTTCGTTTCATCCAGAATCAATAGACATCCAATTTCATGAAAAGAAAAAATTAGTTGATAAACTTTTTTTGATTGCAAAAGATCATGGAGTTAAAGACGATGAACTCATGGAATTGAAAGAAAAGGCCGAAGAACTATTTCAACAAAAATAAAAAGCGACAGGGTCATATTCCTTATATGATCACATTATAAGGATATGATCCCAAAATAAATAATAATTATGATAGTAGGTGTCTTTATGAAAGGATACTGGCTGTTTATAGCACTTACAGGATTATGCGGTGCGCTTGTTATTTTACCGATCCCTTTTTTAATAGTTATATTTTTTCATGTAATATGGTTACGCATCTTTCTACTGAAAAGCAAAAAAATCCTCTTTTTTGCTGTTTTATCGTATTCATTAGGTATGATCGCTGGTTTAGTTCAAGAGCATTCAGTACAAACAAAGCATAAGCAATCAGAAAACCACTTTATGATTACATTTCCGGATTACCCTAAAGTAGATGGTGATCATATAAAAGCTTTTGTTATTTCTAATAAGGAACGATTTATGTTTCAATATTATGCAGCATCGGAAGACGAGAAGTTGTTGTTTGCGGATAAAATTGTACCGGGAACAGTATGCTACGCTGATGGTAAACTGACTCTTCCCGAAGTGAACCGGAACCCTGAAACGTTTAACTATCGCTTATATTTATATACTCAGCATATTCATTGGCTATTGACTGTAAATCGTTTACATCAATGTGTTCAGCCTTCCAAAAATGACCGTTGGAAATATTTCCTACTTTTTGTTCGCCATCATGAGCTTATGAAAATAGAAAAAACTTTTCCTCCCCGTACTGTCCCATATGTTGAAGCGTTGTTATTTGGGAACCAAGACCATTTTAATGATAATACATACAGCCTATATCAACGATTGGGTATTATTCATTTACTTGCTATTTCAGGTCTGCATGTCAATATGATTGCGGGTGCGTTGTTTCTCGTTATGATTAGATCTAGTATGACGAGAGAAGCATCCTTTAAATGTTTGATGGTAGCATTGCCGATCTATGCCATTATTTGTGGCCTTAGCCCCCCTGTTGTACGTGCTGTTATGATGACACTCCTTCTTCTTATATCCACACAAGCACGATTGCCTCTTACACCACTGGATGCTTTATCCATCAGTTTTCTTCTTTACTTATTAATAGATGCTTTTATCATTTTTAATATTGGGTTTCAGTTATCATATGCTGTATGCTATGCCATTATTCTATCTTCAAAAACGATCATCGCAAACGATAAGCACCTCATTAATCGCATGATGAAAATTACATTTATCTCACAGATTGCAGCCATTCCGATTATGATTTATCATTTCTATGAATTTTCTTTAATTGCCTTTGTTTCTAACCTTTTCTTTGTCCCCTTCTATTCGTATATTATATTACCGTTTTCTATCCTCTCCTATGTTGCCAGTTATTTTCTATTTCCTGTCTTTCTCCTTTGTTCAAATATGCTTTTTCATACGATTGTATTAGCTGAGGCAACAGCAAAATGGATGGATACCTCTTGGTCTGTGTTGCTGATAGGAAGACCGCCGATAGCTATCTTGTTACTGATCAGCATAACTATTCTCTTTTTATTGATCAGTATAGAAAAAAGAAGGTCTTTTCTTAAAAGTATGTTACCATTGGTTTGTTTGCTTGTATTGCTTGTAGTAGCTAATCACTATTCTCTATTCGGAAAAATTATCTTCATAGATGTTGGACAAGGCGATAGTATATTAATCAAACTTCCATGGAATAGAGGAACTTACTTAATTGATACAGGCGGAGAACTAAACTTTAAAAAAGAACAATGGCAGCAGCAGACAAATCCATTTGAGGTAGGAAAGGATGTACTCGTCCCTTTTTTAAAAAGTCAAGGGATAGGGACTATAGATAAGTTGATTTTAACACATAGTGATGAGGATCATATCGGTGGAGCAGAGGCAATCATATCTTCTCTTCATATAAAAGAAATTGATATTTCACCGCAGTCATGGGAAAAAGCATTAATGAAAGAAATCATTGCTGAAGCGCAAATGAAACATATCCCTGTTTTCGAAATGATGAGCGGAGATCATTGGCAAAATAAAGCTGGGCGTTTTGTTTACGTATCTCCATTTGATGATCATTATGAAGGAAATAATGATTCCCTTGTTTTGTACGCAAATGTAGGAGGGAAGAAATGGCTTTTTACTGGTGATTTAGAAAAAGAGGGTGAAGAAACACTTATTAGAGCGTTTCATTTCCATGTAGACATATTAAAAGTAGGGCATCATGGAAGTAAAACTTCAACAAGTGAAGCATTCTTAAATCAGCTTTCACCGAGTATAGCAGTAATCTCTGTTGGAAAACATAATCGTTTTGGTCATCCCAACAAGGAAGTGATAGAGCGTTTAAAGGCACATCATATAGTTATTTATCGTACTGATGAACAAGGTGCAATCACTTACAAGTTTTTTAAAAATACTGGAACGTTTACAACGTGTTTGCCATAGGATAAAACAAATAGAAGAATAAGGAGAAGTTGCAAATTCCTTACTCCTTTAGAACGAATGATTCATTGTACTATTGTATTGGATATTTCCGATAATGTTAATAGTTAACAACTATAGGATATTGATTTTTAGGTGATACTACAGATACATCGGTTCCACCGTTAATGAAAAAGTATCCTAGGCCTTTTTCATTAACGTTCATATAAAAAGGGGATTATCTCGAAAATCCCCTTTGACTTGCTAAAAATCATCAGCTTACATACCATATAGATATATGTATATGATTAGGGAGAGACAAAAACATGATAGACCTTTGGAAAAAAATTGAACGTCAGCAATTTTCTCCACTTTATTTATTATATGGTAAAGAAGATTATTTAATTCAAGAAACGAAACAAAAATTAATAAATAAAGTATTAACACCTGAGGAAATGGATTTTAATTATGCGTCATACGATTTAGAAGAAACGCCGATAGAAGTAGCTGTTGAAGATGCAGAAACTTTTCCATTTATGGGAGAAAAAAGACTTGTGTTTGTACATAATCCTTATTTTTTGACAACTGAAAAACCTAAACAAAAAGTAGATCATCATATAGAAGCGTTAGAAGCCTATATTCAAGCGCCTGCTCCTTACACGATTTTTGTATTAATTGGAACCTACGAGAAATTAGATGAGCGTAAGAAAATTACAAAATTGCTAAAAAAGCATGCAGAAGTTGGACAAGCCAATCAATTAAATGACAATGATTTAAAAAGTTGGATTGTTGATCGTGCAAATGAACACGGATTTCGAATTGGAAAAGAAGCGACTGAAATGTTAATAGAGCTTAGCGGAACGAATTTAAATAGCCTTGCCAATGAGATTGATAAATTATGCTTATTTGCAACTGGAGAAAAAGAAATTACTTTGCAAATGGTAGAACAGTTAACTGCGAGATCACTAGAACAAAATATTTTTAAACTTGTTGAGAAAGTTGTACAGCGGCGTATTGATGAAGCATTAAGAATTTATTATGATCTATTAAAACAAAATGAAGAGCCAATTAAACTGTTAGCTGTTTTGGCTAATCAATTCCGCCTCATTTATCAAACAAAAGAATTAGCGCGAAGAGGTTATGGGCAACAACAGATTGCCTCGCATTTAAAAGTACATCCTTTTCGTGTGAAGTTAGCCGCTGGACAAGCAAAACTATTTTCCGAAGAAGAATTAAATCATATTATGTTTTTATTGGCTGAAAGTGATTATAAGATGAAAACGAGTGGACTAAGAAAAGAAATGATTATTGAAATGTTTTTATTTCGGATTAATGAAAAAAGACGTGATTGAAAATCGTGCCTCATGCTGTTGACAAACTATTATTTGTTCGTTTATCGGCAGTTCTTTTATATTAGATAGATCGTAGTTCTCCGGATATTACCGCTCGTCTTCCTTCATCGCTGTCCTCCTGTAGAAGCCGAGCGGCCGCTCTCTGAACAATGATGTCTATGTTCTCTTAAAATTATTTTTAGTATTCGTTAGAAGAAAGTAACCCCAGTTTGAAACGATCATAAAAACAGGAGAACCCCCCATCGAATAATAGATTCAATGGGGGGTTCTCCACACTCTAAGATACGATTGAGATCGCGTCTTGTTTATTAAGCTTCAACTGATAATTTTTTCATTAAGCGTGCTTTTTGTCGATTAGCAGTGTTTTTATGAATAAGACCTTTAGAAGCAGCTTTGTCAAGTTGTTTAACAGCGTTACCTAAAAGTGCTTTTACATTTTCATCATTGTTTACGACAGCAGCTTCAAATTTTTTCACTGCAGTACGCATAGCAGATTTTGTAGCTGTGTTTTGTGCGTTATTTTTTTCATTCACTTTAACGCGTTTGATAGCAGATTTAATATTTGGCATTTATTTCACCTCCTACGAGTTCAAACGAATTTTGACTCGTCCACTCTCACTATAGAACAAATGATATTTTATCAAATCAAGGTTGAGAATGCAATACATAGCTTTATAAATTCCTTGAATTTGAATGAGTATTATACGCGTTGGACAGACTACCATGATAGAAATGTTTTTGTTTAAAAGGAGGAATATGCATGGATTTAGGTAAATACTCTGTACGAACAGACTTGGCAATTGAGGCGCACGGTCTTGCCGTTGAAGAAAAAAAGAAAAAGAAAGAAAAGCAGGAAATTGATGGCGTCACTATTAAAGAACGTACAGTAGAAGATATAAAGATTACATCCGTTCAAGTTTCGGAAAAAGGCGAGGAATTAATTGGAAAAAAAGCTGGCCACTATTTAACGCTAGAAATGCAGGCGATTCGTAATCAAGATACAACCGTTCAACAGAAAGTAGAAAAAGTATTTGCCCATGAATTTAATCAGTTTATCAAAAAATTAAAAATTAGAAACGATGCGAGTTGTTTAATTGTTGGACTTGGGAATTGGAATGTTACTCCAGATGCTCTTGGTCCTCTCGTTTGTGAAAATATTATTGTTACCCGTCATCTTTTTCAACTAGAACCAGAAAGTGTTGAGAAAGGCTACAGACCTGTGAGCGCTCTTTCTCCAGGTGTTATGGGTCTTACAGGAATTGAAACGAGCGATATTATTTATGGGGTAAGCGGAAAAACAAAACCGGATTTTATTATTGTAGTTGATGCATTAGCATCCCGCTCTCTTGAAAGAGTGAATGCAACGATTCAAATTTCTGATACAGGTATCCATCCTGGCTCAGGAGTTGGGAATAAAAGAAAGGAGATCAGTAAGGAAACATTAGGTGTGCCTGTGATTTCCATAGGTGTTCCAACTGTGGTTGATGCCGTTACGATTACAAGTGATACAATCGATTATTTACTCAGACATTTTGGGAGAGAAATGACCGAGAGTTCAAGGCCTTCTCATGCTCTTGCACCTGCAAGCATGACTTTTGGTGAAAAAAAGGTTTTAACAGATGAAGACATGCCTGAAAAAAATACTCGAGAAATGTTATTGGGAATGGTTGGAAACTTAGATGAGCAAGAAAAACGATCGTTGATTCATGAAGTATTATCACCGCTCGGGCATAATTTAATGGTAACACCAAAAGAAGTGGATGTCTTTATTGAGGATATGGCAAATGTTCTAGCGAACGGTTTAAATGCTGCATTGCATACAGCAGTGAATCAAGACAATACTGGATTTAAAACAAGATAATATCGTTTATTTTTTTACGTAAAAACTAGGCTGGATTTTTTATGCTTAAAACATTCTTCTTGCGCCAGTAAAAAATGACGATAAATATGTAAAAGGAATGAGGTTTGAACAAAACTTAAAAGTGTTGGCTAAAGACGAACATTGCACAAATCAGCTCCGGAAATATACGTAGACTCCTGCGGGAGGATAGGCATCGGTGAGACCCCGCAGTGCATGAGCACGAGGAGGCTCACCAGCCGCCCGCGGACAGCGAAGTATATTTCCGGAGCGGGGTTGGAGCGCGATATTCGGGTTGTCTTTAGTTAAATATACTTTTGTCCAAGCCTCTTACTATTTTTTGTTCTACTTTTTCTATTAAAGTCATACATTGTACTAGACTTGAGTAGAAAGGGTGGGACAATGAAACCTAGCAAACATTCCAGCTATGTCTTCATCTTAAATATATCTAGTATTTTTAGACTTTTCGCCGTATTTGTTTTGTCCCTGTTGCTCGTTTTTATTCTGATTGGTACGTTGACCTCTTTAAAACCAGGATATCGGGTAGCATCTTCCACTGTTAATGAAGCAGCTAAACATTTTTCTAGTAAACAATTATATCGGATGTTTTTGTCTGATAGTCAATTATTAGCCCTTAATATGCCAAAGACTGAAAGTTTTTCTATCAGCAAAATTGCATTTGAAATGATGACGAATGTACGTTTTCAAGATCCACGAAGCCTATTGGGAAGAGAGTTGCCAGGATTTGATATATTTGATAGTAAAATCTTAGTGGCTGGTGAAGGGAGTAATTATACAAATTTACCGATTGAATCTGTTCCTCCAGATAACTCATTAAAATCTTCAGATCCAAAAACGCAAAATACAGACCAAATTAACAAGGCGAAAGATAACAATCAAGATAAACATAATAAGCCATCACAAACAACGAAAGGTAAAAAACGGGTTTATATTTATTTCACACATACGCATGAATCGTATCTTCCGTATTTAAAAGGTGTAACAGATCCTAATTTAGCACAGCATTCAAAAATTAATGTCACAAAAGTTGGAGAAAAATTAAAAGAAGATTTAGAAGATCGAGGGATAGGAGCAGAAGCTGATACAACGGATGTACAAAAATTACTTGTGAAAAATGGCATGACATATTCGCAGTCGTATCAGGAATCAAGAGAGGTTGTACTTAGTGCAATGAAAGCAGACCATGATTTTCAATACTTTATTGATATTCATAGAGATTCAAGAAGGAGAAAAGATACGACCGTTACGATTAATGGGAAACCATATGCGAAAATTGCTTTTATCATTGGGGGCGATAATCCAAATTGGGAACAAAATGCAAAAGTTGCAGAAGATTTACATGCACGTTTAAAGAAAAAATATAAAGATCTATCAAGAGGGGTTATTATGAAAAAAGGAGCATCTACAAACGGAAAGTTCAATCAAGACTTGTCAAATCATTCTTTTTTAATTGAAGTTGGTGGAGTAGACAATACTTTTGAGGAAATGTATCGAACAATGGATGCACTAGCAGACGTATTTGCTGATTATTACTGGCAAGCAGAGAAAGTGAATGGCAATAAGACAACAACAGCTGCGGAATAGCGACCGATCATTGTAATCTCTAGCATCGTTTCAAGTCAAATAATGAACATATAAAATGTATTCTTAGGAGGAAGTGATGGATGCTATTTAAAAATAGTCTAAATCCATCACTATTTTTTTATCCATTCAACATTAATTGCTATAATATTTTCAATTCTTTTTTGGATCAATTTATTTTCATTGAATGTTGAAAAACGTGCTGATATAATCAACAATAGTGTACATGTGCCGAATACAGGAGTGAAATATGATGAATCGTGAAGAAAAGTTAAAAAGACAGGAAAAGATTCGTAACTTTTCTATTATTGCTCATATCGACCATGGTAAATCGACATTGGCCGATCGCATATTAGAGAAAACGAATGCTTTAAGTTCACGCGAAATGAAAGACCAATTATTAGATTCAATGGAACTGGAGCGTGAACGTGGAATTACAATTAAATTAAATGCAGTCCAATTAAAATACAAGGCAAAAGATGGGGAGGAGTATATTTTCCACCTTATTGATACCCCAGGACATGTCGATTTCACATATGAAGTATCGCGAAGTCTTGCTGCCTGTGAAGGTGCCATCCTTGTCGTTGATGCTGCCCAAGGGATTGAAGCGCAAACATTAGCAAACGTGTATTTAGCACTCGATAATGATTTAGAAATTATCCCAGTTGTGAACAAAATTGATTTGCCATCTGCAGAGCCGGACAGAGTTAAACAGGAAATTGAGGATGTTATCGGGTTGGACGCTTCTGATGCAGTATTAGCGTCGGCTAAAGCTGGAATCGGGATTGAAGACATCCTTGAGCAAATCGTAGAAAAAGTTCCAGCACCAACAGGCGATCCAGATGCACCGTTAAAAGCGCTCATCTTTGATTCTTTGTATGATGCGTATCGGGGTGTGATTGCTTATATTCGCGTTGTTGAAGGTTCAGTAAAAGTTGGCGATAAAATTAAAATGATGGCAACGGGGAAAGAATTTGAGGTTACTGAAGTTGGCGTAAGTACACCGAAGCCAATGTTTTGTGATGAATTAACAGTTGGGGATGTTGGTTTTTTAACTGCTGCAATTAAAAATGTCGCTGATACACGAGTAGGGGATACGATTACGAGCGCAAAAAAACCAGCCTCGGAGCCGCTTCCCGGTTACCGAAAGATGAATCCGATGGTATACTGCGGCCTTTACCCTGTTGATACAAATAAATTTAATGATTTACGAGAAGCGCTTGAAAAGCTTGAGTTGAACGATTCTTCGCTTCAATATGAGCCAGAAACATCTCAAGCGTTAGGGTTTGGCTTCCGCTGTGGATTTTTAGGACTATTGCATATGGAAATCATTCAAGAAAGAATTGAACGTGAATTTAATATCGATTTAATTACGACAGCTCCTAGTGTTATTTATAAAGCGGTATTAACAGATGGAGAGGAATTAATAGTTGATAATCCGAGCAATTTGCCTGAACCTCAAAAGCTTCAATACGTCGAAGAGCCATATGTACGTGCATCGATTATGGTGCCGAATGATTATGTTGGGGCAGTTATGGAAATTTCACAGGCAAAACGAGGAAACTTTATCGATATGCAATATTTAGATGATATCCGCGTTAATGTTATTTATGAAATTCCATTATCAGAAATTGTTTATGACTTTTTTGACCAATTAAAATCCAATACAAAAGGTTATGCTTCATTCGACTATGAACTCATTGGATACCGACAATCAAGTCTTGTGAAAATGGATATTTTATTAAATGGCGAAAAAGTAGATGCTTTAAGCTTTATCGTTCATAAAGATTTTGCTTATGAGCGAGGAAAGCATATTGTAGAAAAATTAAAAGATTTAATACCACGTCAACAATTTGAAGTACCTATTCAAGCAGCAGTTGGTCAAAAAATTGTTGCCCGTTCAACGATAAAGGCGATGCGTAAAAACGTATTAGCGAAATGTTACGGTGGAGATATATCTCGAAAACGTAAATTGTTAGAAAAGCAAAAAGAAGGTAAAAAACGCATGAAACAAGTAGGTTCTGTGGAAATACCTCAAGAAGCTTTTATGGCAGTATTGAAAATGGACGACACGAAAAAGTAACTTGTTCACACGATTTTTCGAGAAAGTTAATGAGGACAAAGGTGGGAGTTTACTTGAATGATTTCAAGCCGCTCCCGCTTTCTTTTTATCATAGATTCTTTTCTAAAAACATGATTGTTTTTCATTAGATGGCGCTATTCACTTCAACAGTTCATAAAAGAAGATGATTTGCGTGGAAGAAGATTGCTGCTCGGGATCAGTGCGTCTAAGGTGGGCCATGCAGGAGCTGCGGACGAGACTTTCTGACCGTCTCAGAAGCGATCCCTGAAGCGGAAATTTTTAAAAAGTAAGAGGCTTACGGAAATAGTCTGGATCGTTAAGTATAGAAAAGCGATACAATTAATTGTAATGTAAGGTTGTGATGCAATGAAAGCAGCGTATATTCACATACCATTTTGTGAGCATATTTGTTATTACTGTGATTTCAATAAATTTTTATTAAATGGACAACCAGTAGATGAATATATTGACATGCTATTAAAAGAAATGAAAATGAAAATAAGTAATGCACCAAAGACAGAGCTGTCAACCATTTTTGTCGGCGGCGGAACACCAACTGCATTAAATGAAGGCCAACTGCAAAAATTATTGGAAGGTATTCGTGCCATTCTTCCTTATAATGGGGAAGGCGAATTTACTTTTGAAGCAAATCCAGGAGAAACTTCAGAAGAAAAACTAAAACTGTTATTTGATTACGGTGTTAATCGTCTCAGTTTCGGGGTGCAATCATTTAATGATCGATTGCTCGAAAAAATAGGGAGAAGCCATCGTGTAAAAGATGTGTTTTCAACATTAAATAAGGCACAAAAAGTGGGATTCGAAAATATAAGCATTGATTTAATGTTCGGTTTACCAACACAAACGATTGAAGATTTTCAAGAAACATTAAATATTGCGATGTCATTGCAATTGCCCCACTACTCCAGTTACTCACTTATCATTGAGCCAAAGACCATTTTTTATCATTTAATGAATAAAGGGAAATTGCCATTACCAACAGAAGAAGTAGAAGCAGACATGTACCAATTATTAATGATGGAAATGGACAAACACGGACTTAACCAATATGAAATTAGTAATTTTGCTTTACCGGGATACGAAAGTCAACATAACCTCATTTATTGGAATAATGAGGAGTACTTTGGCTTCGGTGCAGGCGCCCATGGTTATGAAAATGGAATAAGAGTAGCAAATTATGGTGCAGTCAAAAAATATATCAATATGCTAAAAGATCATGCATTGCCAATTTTAGAACAGCATGTTGAAACAAAATCTGAAAAAATGGAAGAAGAAATGTTTTTAGGTTTGAGGAAAAATGAAGGTGTTAGCATATCGCATTTTCGAGAAAAATTTCATGAGGATATTATCAAGTTGTTTGCTTCGTCAATTCAAGAAATGGAAAGGCGAGGACTGCTTGAAAGGCACGGCGATTTTATTAGGTTAACGCGAGAGGGACGTTTTTTAGGAAATGAAGTGTTTGAAGCATTTTTGCTTGAATAAACAGGGAAGTTTATATGTAAATATATTGACAATGGAATATGATTTTGATAATTTATTTATATAATTAGCACTCGTTATCCGAGAGTGCTAACAGAGGTGATATAAGTTGTTAACGGATCGTCAACTTATGATTTTACAAGTGATCATTGATGACTTTATTCGATCTGCTCAACCTGTCGGCTCAAGAACACTTTCTAAGAAAAATGAAATTGCTTTAAGTTCCGCAACCATTCGGAATGTTATGGCTGATTTAGAAGAAATGGGTTTTATCGAAAAAACTCATACTTCATCTGGAAGAGTCCCATCTGAAAAGGGTTATCGGTATTATGTCGATCATCTTTTATCGCCGCAACAATTAGAGCTGCAAGACATTTCTCAAATACACTCCATTTTCGCAGATAGAATTTACGAATTGGAGAAGCTAGTACAAAAATCGGCGCAAATTTTATCTGAAATGACGAAGTATACAGCAATTTTATTAGGCCCAGCGGTTAAAGAGACAAAGCTTAAAAGGCTGCAAATTATCCCATTAAATGAGGAAGCAGCTGTGGCAGTGATAATTACTGATACTGGTTACGTCGAAAATCGGATGTTTACATTGCCGCCAGGAGTACAAGCAAGTCAGCTTGAAAAAATCGTTAATATTTTTAACGACCGGCTTGCGAATGTTCCAATTACAAAATTAAAGTCGAAGATAGAAATAGAAGTTGCGGACATATTAAAAAAACATATTGAGAATTACGAGTCGGTTTTGTATATGGTTCTTAATATGTTAACCATGAGTGATCATGAAAAAATATTTTTTGGCGGTAAATCTAACATTTTAAATCAACCTGAATTTCACGATCTTAATAAGGTTCGTTCTTTATTAGATATGATTGAGCGGGAAGACAGTTTCTATGATTTATTTAAAGGTATTCCTAAAGGAATTCATGTTAAAATAGGAAAAGAAAATCAAGTTTCCGAAATGGAGAATTGCAGTTTAATCACTGCAACCTACTCTATTGGGCAGGAATCTGTAGGGACGATCGCTATTTTAGGACCTACCCGCATGGAATATTCACGGGTGATCAGCATCGTAGATATACTAAGTCATGATATGTCAATTGCATTGACGAAATTGTATCATGGATAGATTTTATGGCTATATTGTTTGTGAGATGTACTTATAAATCGGTCTAGCACTGATTATAAGTCATTTCTTTTGTATAAATTTAAACTTTCCTACCATTTGAAGGGGGTGAATAAGGTGGCAGAAGAGAAAAACAACCAACAAGTAGAAAACCAGCAAAGTGAAGAAAATGAGCAAAGTATTGAACCCATTTTTGCTGAAGAATTAACAGAAGAGAATACAAATGAACAAGAACAAACTGCTGCTGAAACGAGTAATGAAAAGGATGAACTCGAGAAAGCAAATGCAAAGATAAAAGAGCTTGAAGCGAAAATTGATGAGTATGAAAATCGTTATGTCCGTTTACGGGCAGATTTTGATAATTTCCGTCGTAGAGTAGATTTAGATAAGCAGGCAAGTGAAAAGTATAGAGCCCAACATTTAATTACAAATCTACTTCCAGCCATTGATAATTTTGAGAGAGCATTACAGATGGCTCCGGAAGATGAGCAAACGAAGCAGTTGCTACAAGGAATGGAAATGGTTTATCGAAATATTTTAGAGGCGCTAAAAAAAGAAGGAGTAGAACCTATTGAAGCGCTTGGAAAAGAATTCGATCCTCATTACCATCAAGCAATTATGCAGGCTCAAGAAGAAGATGTTGAGTCTAACATCATTGTAGAAGAATTCCAAAAAGGTTATATTTTAAAAGATAGAGTCATTCGTCCTTCGATGGTGAAGGTGAATCAATAAAACTTTTACATAAATAAGGGAGGCTTTTTCCATGAGTAAAATTATTGGTATCGACTTAGGTACTACTAACTCATGCGTCGCAGTACTTGAAGGTGGAGAACCAAAAGTAATTCCTAATCCAGAAGGTAACAGAACAACTCCATCTGTTGTGGCGTTTAAAAACGGCGAACGTCAAGTTGGGGAAGTAGCTAAACGTCAAGCTATTACAAATCCAAATACAATTATTTCAATTAAACGTCATATGGGTACGGATTATAAAGAAACAATTGAAGGCAAGGAATATACCCCACAAGAAATTTCAGCGATGATTCTACAATATTTAAAATCATTTGCTGAAGATTATTTAGGAGAAAAAGTTGATAAAGCAGTTATTACTGTTCCTGCTTACTTCAACGATGCACAACGTCAAGCAACGAAAGATGCAGGTAAAATTGCAGGACTTGAAGTTGAAAGAATTATTAACGAACCGACTGCCGCAGCATTAGCGTACGGTCTTGATAAAACAGACGAAGATCAAACGATCCTTGTTTATGACCTTGGCGGTGGTACTTTTGACGTTTCTATTCTTGAATTAGGAGACGGTGTCTTCGAAGTTCGGGCAACTGCAGGAGATAACAAGCTTGGTGGAGATGATTTTGACCAAGTCATTATTGATTATCTCGTTGAAGAGTTCAAAAAAGAAAATGGTATTGATTTATCAAAAGATAAAATGGCGTTGCAACGTCTAAAAGATGCAGCAGAAAAAGCGAAAAAAGATTTATCAGGTGTAACATCAACTCAAATTTCATTACCATTTATTACAGCAGGAGAAGCTGGACCGCTTCATTTAGAAGTGAATTTAACACGTGCTAAGTTTGAAGAGCTTTCATCTTCATTAGTAGAGCGCACAATGGGTCCAACTCGTCAAGCACTTAAAGATGCTGGTTTAAATGCATCTGAAATTGATAAAGTTATTTTAGTTGGTGGATCTACACGTATTCCAGCAGTACAAGAAGCTATCCGCAAAGAAATTGGTAAAGACCCACATAAAGGTGTCAACCCAGATGAAGTTGTTGCAATGGGTGCTGCTATTCAAGGCGGCGTATTGACTGGTGATGTTAAAGATGTTGTACTTCTTGATGTAACACCATTATCATTAGGTATTGAAACAATGGGCGGTGTATTTACGAAATTAATTGACCGTAATACAACAATCCCAACATCAAAATCACAAGTTTTCTCAACTGCAGCCGATAACCAAACAGCTGTAGATATCCATGTGCTCCAAGGGGAACGCCCAATGGCAGCAGATAATAAAACGCTTGGTAGATTCCAATTAAGTGATATTCCACCAGCACCAAGAGGTATTCCACAAATTGAGGTAACGTTTGATATTGATAAAAACGGTATAGTTAACGTTAGTGCAAAAGATTTGGGAACTGGCAAAGAACAGCAAATTACAATTAAATCTTCTACAACATTATCTGATGATGAAATTGATCGCATGATTAAAGAAGCAGAAGAAAATGCTGAAAAAGATAAAGAACGTAAAGAAGAAGTGGAACTTCGCAATGAAGCAGATCAATTGATCTTTACGACTGAAAAAACTTTAAAAGAACTTGAAGGTAAAGTTGAAGAAGCAGAAGTGAAGAAAGCAGAAGAAGCAAAAGATGCATTGAAAGCCGCGATCGAGAAAAATGATTTAAGCGAAATTCGTGCAAAGAAAGATGCTCTTCAAGAAGTTGTGCAAGCTCTATCTGTTAAATTGTACGAGCAAGCTGCTCAACAAACACAAGCACAACAACAAACTCAAAATGCTCAAAAAGATGATAATGTCGTTGATGCAGACTTTGAAGAGGTTGATGACGACAAAAAATAATCATGGGACATGATTGAACGTCCATGTGAAGAATCCCGGATATATTGATGCAAAAAAGTCAAAGTCAAGTCCAATCTCGGCTTTGACTTTTTTCTTGTGATTTCTTTCCAATATGATTTGTTATTGATTGTTTATATAGCCAATGCTAAAATTACCTTTATGTGAAGGTTTCGGGAGTGAGAAAAGATGAGTAAACGGGATTATTATGAAGTGTTAGGTGTTGAGAAGAACGCTACAAAGGAAGAGATAAAAAAAGCGTATCGCAAACTCTCTAAAAAATACCACCCAGATATAAACAAGGCTCCGGATGCGGCGGAAAAATTTAAAGAAGTTAAAGAAGCTTATGAAGCGCTGAGCGATGATCAGAAGCGTGCACATTATGACCAGTTCGGACATACTGATCCAAACAGTCAAGGATTTGGCGGGGGATTTGGCGGCGCTGATTTCGGTGGCGGCTTTGGATTTGAAGATATTTTCAATAGCTTTTTTGGCGGTGGCGGTCGTAGAAACGATCCAAACGCGCCAAGACAAGGTGCCGATTTACAATATACTATGACACTAGATTTTGAAGAAGCTGTATTCGGGAAAGAAACGGAAATAACGATTCCACGTGAAGAAGAGTGTGATACTTGTCACGGTACAGGAGCAAAACCAGGTACGAAGCCGGATACATGCCCGCATTGCCATGGTACAGGGCAAATGAATACAGAACAAAATACTCCGTTTGGTAAAATTGTTAACCGCAGAGTTTGTCATTACTGTGGAGGAACTGGCAAAATTATTAAAGACAAATGTAGAACTTGCGGTGGCAGTGGAAAGGTGAAAAAACGCCGTAAAATCGCAGTGAAAATTCCTGCGGGAGTAGACGATGGTCAACAATTACGCGTAGCAGGACAAGGTGAGCCAGGAATAAATGGTGGGCCTGCTGGAGATTTATATGTTGTTTTCCATATTAGACGACATGAGTTGTTTGAACGAGATGGCGATGATATTTATTGCGAAATTCCAATTACTTTCCCACAAGCGGCTTTGGGAGACGAAATTGAAGTTCCGACTCTTCATGGTAAAGTAAAATTAAAAATTCCTGCGGGTACACAATCAGGCACAAAATTCCGCTTACGGGGCAAAGGTGTTCCAAACGTACACGGATATGGGACAGGGGATCAGCATGTGATCGCAAATGTAATTACACCGACAAAATTAACAGAAAAACAAAAACAATTATTACGTGAATTTGCTGAAGTAAGTGGAGCAGCTCCTGATGCACAGCATCGTAGCTTTATCGACAAAATGAAAAAAGCTTTCAAAGGGGACTAATCTCAAAATGGAGTTGGTAGTCAATGAAATGGTCTGAAATTATGATTCATACGACGAACGAGGCGATAGAGCCCATTTCTAATATTTTATATGAAGCTGGTGCCGGTGGAGTTGTAATCGAGGATTCGAACGAGCTATTAAAAGAACATGAAGATAAATTTGGCGAAATATACGAATTAAATCCAGATGATTATCCTGAAGAAGGCGTCGTCATCAAAGCATATTTGCCAGTGAATAGCTTTTTAGGAGAAACGGTTGACGAAATAAAACAGTCGATTACAAATTTAACGACTTTCAATATTGATATCGGTCCAAATAAAGTGACAATTAGTGAAGTATTTGAAGAAGAGTGGGCAACTGCTTGGAAAAAATATTATAATCCTGTAAAGATTTCGGAAAAATTCACAATTGTACCAACATGGGAAGACTATCAGCCTGTATCAAGCGACGAATTAATTATTGAGCTTGACCCGGGAATGGCATTTGGTACTGGAACCCATCCGACAACGGTTATGTGTATTCAAGCTTTAGAAAGAACCGTACAAAAAGGTGATACTGTAATTGATGTTGGTACAGGTTCAGGTGTATTGAGCATTGCAGCAGCCTTATTGGAAGCAAAAGAAGTTACGGCTTTAGATCTAGATGAAGTTGCAGTTCAGTCAGCAAGGCTTAATATTAAACTAAATAAAGTGCAGGATCGAGTAACCGTTCAGCAAAATGATCTATTAAAAGGTGTTAATAAGCAAGCAGATATTGTCGTGTCGAATATTCTTGCTGAAATCATTGTTCGCTTTACTGATGACGCAGCAAACGTTGTAAAACCTGGCGGATACTTTATAACTTCTGGAATTATTCAGCAGAAAAAGGAGCTAGTAAGAGAGGCTCTTATTGCTTCTGGATTTCTAATAGAAGAAACGCTTGTAATGGAAGATTGGGTAGCGTTTATCGCAAAACGCGGGTGACTTAGATGCAACGTTACTTTTTAACTAAACCTTATGAAAATGAAAAAGAAGTTCGCTTGCAAAATGAGCAATATCATCACATTGTTCGTGTACTGCGCATGGAACAAGGTGATCGTTTTTATATAGTTTTCAGGAATGAGAAGGCTTGTATTTGTGAAATAAAAGAGATTACAAATGAAGAGGTAGTTGCTGCCATTATTGAATGGGAAGATATTTCTAAAGAACTACCTGTTAAAGTGACGATTGCAAGTGGATTGCCTAAAGGTGATAAGCTTGAATGGATCATTCAAAAAGCGACGGAATTGGGGGCGTACGAATTCGCTCCTTTCATTGCAAATCGTTCGATCGTTAAGTGGGATGAAAAAAAAGGATTAAAGAAAAAAGACCGCTGGCAGAAAATAGCTTTAGAAGCAGCGGAGCAATCTCATCGTCAGCACGTTCCACTCATTCATACCCCATGTACTTTTAAAGAGTTACTCGCATTAAGCAAATCATATGAACATAAGCTTGTCGCGTTTGAGGAAGATGCTAAACAAGGAGAATCACATCAGTTTGTACAAGCTTTGTCGCAAGTAAAAGATGGTGAAAAAATGCTGCTTGTATTTGGCCCAGAAGGCGGGCTCTCTGCTCAAGAAGTAGAGCAATTGTGTAAGGCAGGATTCCAAACTTGCGGATTAGGTCCAAGAATTTTAAGAACGGAAACTGCACCTTTGTATACATTGGCCGCAATTTCTTATCATTTAGAATTAATGAGGTGATTAACATGTCTACTGTAGCATTTCATACATTGGGGTGTAAAGTTAACCATTATGAAACAGAGGCAATATGGCAATTATTTAAGAATGAAGGATATGAAAGAGTAGATTTTGAATCAACTGCAGATGTTTATGTCGTAAACACTTGTACAGTAACAAACACAGGCGATAAAAAAAGCCGTCAAGTGATTCGTCGTGCTGTAAGAAAAAATCCAGATGCCGTTATTTGTGTAACAGGATGCTATGCACAAACTTCACCAGCAGAGATTATGGAAATCCCTGGAGTTGATATTGTCGTAGGGACTCAGGATCGTACAAAAATGCTAGACTATATTGAACAATATCGTAAAGAACGTCAACCGATCAATGCTGTAAAAAACATTATGAAAAATCGGGTGTATGAGGAGCTTGATGTTCCATATTTTACAGACCGGACACGTGCTTCATTAAAAATTCAGGAAGGCTGTAATAACTTCTGTACTTTCTGTATTATTCCTTGGGCACGCGGGTTGATGCGTTCACGCGATCCAAAAGAAGTAATCCGCCAAGCACAGCAACTTGTTGATGCAGGGTATAAAGAAATTGTTTTAACTGGGATTCATACAGGTGGATATGGTCAAGATTTAAAAGATTATAATTTAGCAATGCTGCTTCGTGACTTAGAGGAACAAGTAACTGGTTTAAAACGGATTCGTATTTCATCAATTGAAGCAAGCCAGTTAACAGATGAGGTCATTGAGGTTATTCATCATTCGAATATGATCGTACGCCATATGCATGTACCTTTACAATCCGGTTCTGATACGGTACTAAAAAGAATGCGCCGTAAATATACAATGGCGCAATTTGCAGAGCGTCTTGTAAAATTAAAAGAAGCATTACCAGGACTTGCGATAACATCTGATGTTATCGTTGGTTTTCCGGGCGAAACTGAAGAAGAATTTATGGAAACATATAATTTTATTAAAGAGCATAAATTTGCAGAATTGCATGTATTCCCATATTCATCTCGTACAGGAACACCGGCAGCAAGAATGACTGATCAAATTGATGAAGAAATTAAAAATGAACGTGTTCATCGCCTTATTGCCTTATCAGATCAATTAGCGAAAGAATATGCATCTAAATTTGAAAATGAAGTACTGGAAGTAATTCCAGAAGAAGTGTATAAAGAAGATCCAGATAGTGGTCTTTATGAAGGTTATACAGATAACTATTTAAAAGTTGTATTTCCTGCGACACCAGATATGGTTGGAAAACTAGTGAAAGTAAAAATTACGAAAGCAGGCTATCCATATAACGAAGGTCAGTTCGTTAGAGTAATGGACGATGCTCCTGCAGAAATAAATCAGAAGGCAATATAATAAAAGAATTGAAAAGAGCATAATGCGATTGTAAAAGGAGAAAAAATCATGGAAAACATTGCAAAGATGATCGATCATACTTTGTTAAAGCCTGAGGCTACAGAAGAACAAGTAACGAAATTATGCGAGGAAGCAAAACAATATCACTTTGCCTCTGTTTGCGTAAATCCTACATGGGTAAAACTTGCATATCAATTATTAAAAGATACAGATGTAAAGGTTTGTACAGTAATTGGCTTTCCATTGGGAGCGGCAACATCAGAAGTAAAAGCATTTGAAACTGAAAATGCAATTGCAAACGGTGCTACAGAAGTAGATATGGTCATCAATATTGGCGCATTAAAGAGTAAAAACATTGACCTAGTTGAGAATGACATACGTGCGGTTGTGGAAAAAGCAAAAGGAAAAGCTTTAACGAAAGTAATTATCGAAACATGTCTTCTAAGTGAGGATGAGAAAGTGCTTGCTTGTGAGCTTGCTGTGAAGGCTGGGGCAGATTACGTAAAAACTTCAACAGGTTTCTCAACTGGCGGTGCAACTGCTGAGGATATTGCTTTAATGAGAAAAACAGTTGGTCCAAGCATTGGTGTAAAGGCATCAGGAGGCGTTCGTACACGTGAGGATGCAGATAAAATGATTCAAGCTGGGGCAACAAGAATCGGAGCAAGTTCCGGTATAAAAATTGTGCAAGGCTAATAAATAATGAGACAAGCATCGAGGAATTCTCGATGCTTCATTTTTTTTCACAGGATTTCTAAATGGTATTTAGTATATTAGATGAAGACTTTAAGATTTTTTACCATGCAAAATCATTATAAATTTGCCGAATTTCTCTGCGAATGGAAGAACTAGCAATGAACAACCTACATTAAATAACAGGCTTGCATGGGCTAACTGCTGTTCTGGTAATGCTGTTAATAATTTACAGCCATGCGCCAATAATGTAATGAACGGGTAGAATACTAGTGCTCCGCCAACATTTAGCCAAATATGTGTATACGCAGTTAATCTAGCTTCTTCACCTGCTCCGAAACTTGCTAAAAGCCCTGTAAAACATGTGCCAATATTAGCTCCCAACATAATTGCAATCCCTGTTTCTATTGGGAAAACACCTGCGCTAATAAAGCTCATTGCCATGCCAATTGTCACGGTACTAGATTGAATAGACGCAGCTAAAACTATTCCAAATAATAAAGCTAAAAATAAGTGGGAATGCAGCAATGTGAAAAGGAAATGCACGAAGTTCATTTGCGTGAGTGGAATAGCAAGCCATTCAAATCCCCGCATTGCAGCAAAAATAAGTGCGAGTCCAAGGAAAATGTAACTGATGCTTTTCATGCGAACATCTCTAAATAAGTGAAAAATAATCCCGATCAATAAAAAAGGAATACATAAACTTGATAGATGAAAAGATAGAAACTCTAATGTAAAAGTCGTCCCAATATTAGTGCCGAGAATGATCCCAATTGTTTGCGGAAAGCTTAAAATCCGCGCACCTACTAGACCAACTGTAATAACCATAACTGCTGAGCTGCTTTGCAGAAGAGCAGTCATGAGGATGCCAAACACCATACCTATCAAAGGAGTTTTTGTAAATCGTTTCAGCCATAATTCAATTTTTTTCTCTGATAGATTTAATAATCCAATACGCAATCGTGTTATTCCAAATAAAAATATGAAAATAAAACATATAAAAAGACAAAAGTACAGCATGTCCCCCACCTCATATGATACATATGAGATATTATTGAGGATGATGTCTAAAGATTAATATAAAATGCGAAAACTTGTATCATGCTTTAAATCGGAAAAATATGATATATCAATATTTGTTACTTTTGCAAAAGGGGTTGGGCCCTTTTTAATGGCGGAGATAAATTTTTCAAGATTGGTTTCTGTACTTTCAGCTTCAATCTCAACTTTCCCATCATGTGTATTTTTTACCCAACCGCGAATATCATATTGTTTTGCTAACCATTGTGTTTGAAAACGGAATCCGACCCCTTGTACTCTTCCAGAAACGACTATATGAACACGTTTTAATTGATCCATTTAATTCTCCTTCAGCAAAAATATTTATTTTATTACGTACATTATATCAAATGAATCATGATCTTTCTGTCATTGGAAATTGTATCTTTAAGCACCTTTATTGCTGTCTAGCATCCATTTTACAAATAACTGTGTTCGCCATAGACAAAGCGAACAGTAAAAAATTTGTTATTAATAATGGAATAGATGCTTCTTATAATGGAAAGAATGTTGACCTGCTATAAAGGATATATTATACTTATAAAGTACATGGTTTTCCATGCTTGACATGTAACCGTTTGTGTTCGGAGGGAGGGAAACAGAGATGTCAAAAACAGTTGTTCGCAAAAACGAATCGCTTGAAGATGCTCTTCGTCGCTTCAAACGTTCAGTTTCTAAAACAGGAACTTTGCAAGAATATAGAAAGCGCGAATTTTATGAAAAACCAAGCGTAAAACGTAAGAAAAAGTCTGAAGCTGCTAGAAAACGTAAGTTTTAAGAGAGGGTGGAATAATGAGTCTTCTCGAGCGTTTAAATGAAGATATGAAACAAGCGATGAAAAACAAAGAAAAAGAGAAACTCTCTGTAATTCGTATGCTTAAAGCAGCGATTCAAAACGAAGCCATTAAATTGGGCAAAGATGAATTGACTAACGATGAAGAGTTGACAGTCCTTTCTCGCGAAGTAAAGCAACGCAAAGACTCCCTCCAGGAATTTGAAAAAGCAGGTCGTAATGATCTTGTTGAAAAAGTTCAAACTGAATTAACTTATGTGGATGTATATATGCCAGAGCAGCTTACAGAAGATGAATTATTACAGGTCGTTCAAGAAGCGATAAAAGAAGTGAACGCAACTTCAAAAGCTGATATGGGCAAAGTAATGGGAGCCGTCATGTCTAAAGTAAAAGGCAGAGCAGATGGTTCGTCTGTTAGAAATGTCGTTCAGCAGCAATTATCATAATTTATGATGAGGTCGGGAATGAAAAGATTCTCGGCCTTTTGCTATTTTTACATATTTTTAATTCAGGTTAAGCATATTTCTCTGCTAAAATTGGAAAATTATTAAAAATAGAAAGGAGGAGAGATATGTTTTTTTCCAATTTTACACCAGGAGAGATTGTTTATGTCATCTACCGAAATCCTCACATTCAAAATGTTGCTAATATTCAGGAGGCGGCTGTCGTCCAAGATCCTGAAAATACAGAACAACTATCCCTTTTTCTGTATGAAACGTTTTATCCTTTAACAAATACGCTCGCTATTTATAAAACAAAAGCTGAGGCTGAGGAAGCCTATGAATATTATTTTGGAGAAGTGGATCATTTAGGAGGGTTAGAATGAAACCCTTTATCCCTCAGCTTGTGTACTTTGAGCCACAAGCTTTAGAATATCCACTTGGGAAAAAACTATTTGACATGTTTAGCAAACAGAAGCATGTTGAAATACGTTATACGACTTCACATAACCAAGTAAGGAATTTACCTGGAGAAAACGATTTTCAACGTTACCGTATTGCGAAATCAACACTTGTAGTTGGGATTAGGAAAACATTGAAATTTGATACATCAAAGCCGTCTGCAGAATATGCAATTCCTCTTGCTACTGGCTGTATGGGGCATTGTCATTACTGCTATTTACAAACAACAATGGGCAGTAAGCCATATATTCGCACATATGTAAATGTGGAAGAAATTTTACATGCAGCTCAGCAATATATTGATGAAAGAGCCCCGCAAATAACGCGTTTTGAAGCATCATGTACATCAGACATTGTAGGAATTGATCATTTAACACATAGTTTAAAAAAGACAATTGAGTTTTTTGGACAATCTAAATATGGGAGACTTCGTTTTGTAACAAAGTTTGATAATGTTGACCATTTACTCGACGCAGATCATAATGGCAAAACACGTTTTCGTTTTAGCATAAACGCGGAATATGTTATTAAATATTTTGAGCCTGGGACGGCTCGGTTAATTGAAAGAATAAATGCTGCAAGAAAAATTGCGCATGCAGGTTATCCTTTAGGATTTATTATTGCGCCGATTTATTTACATGAAGGTTGGAAAGAAGGATATAGAACTTTATTGGAACAGCTGGCTGAAACATTGCCTAAAGAAGCACAAACAGGGGTCACTTTTGAACTGATCCAACACCGTTTTACAAAGCCAGCAAAGAAAGTTATACAAAAAAATTATCCTATGACCAAATTAGAGCTAGAAGAAGAAAAAAGACGTTATAAATGGGGGAAATACGGCATAGGGAAATATATTTATCAAAAAGAAGAAGAAAATGAGATAAGAGAGACTCTTAGTGCGTATATTCAGCAGTATTTCCCTAATGGTACGATTGAATATTTCACATAACCGTCTTTATTTAAAAGCCATTATATGAATAAAATCGTCTTTTCAGAAGAAAGTTTTAAAAAAAGTGATGAACCTCCTTTTTATTTCATAAATATGAGATGAAAGGAGGTTCTTTTTATGGCAAAAAATTGGAGGCAACAAATACAAAAATGGCTCACAAACAAAATGGAACTTCCACAAGATGTCATGATGGACCTTCCGAGAATTACGATGATTGGACAGATTCACATTTATATAGAAAATCATCGTGGACTACTTTCTTTCACGGATAGAGAATTAAGATTACTTTTAAAGAATGGACAATTATTGGTAAAGGGTCAATCCTTTGTAATTAAAACAATTTTACCAGAGGAAATTTTATTGGAAGGAAAAATAGATGAAGTGATGTATTTGAATGAATAGGAGTGACTTTTTTTGAAAAATCAATGGGTGACGTTTTTCAGGGGGACCGTCTATGTTAAAGTGGAAGGAAAAGGGATTGAACGTTTTATTAACCAATTAACACGTTCAAATTTAATTATTTGGAATGTAAAAAGGCAAGGAACAATGGCTGTAACTTTTTATATTGGTTTAAATGATATTCATCAATTAAGAAAGCATGTTCGCCATTTTGATTGTCGAATTCATTTTTTACGGGGGCAAGGTGCCCCGTTCCTATGGAAAAGAACATTAAAAAATGCAGGCTTTCTGCTCGGCTTTTTTCTATTTTTTATCATTATTACACTCCTTTCCAACATGATTTGGGGAGTAGATATTAAAGGTGCTTCTCCTAAAACAGAGCACCAAATTCGGAAAGAGTTGGACAAACTAGGGGTTCGTGTAGGAAATTTTCAGTTTTTTATGGATAATGTAGAAACCATTCAACATAAATTAACAAACGAGGTTCCAAACGTAACATGGATTGGAGTAAATTTACAAGGGACAACTTATCATTTCCAAGTTGTTGAAAAAAATACACCGAAGAAAAATAAAAAACTTGCTCCGCAGCATCTTGTTGCAAATCAAAAAGCAGTTATTGAAGATATGTATGTTGAGCAAGGGAAACCGGTTGTCAAAATTCATCAATACGTGAAAAAAGGACAACTTCTTGTTTCGGGCATTATTGGAAATGACAAGGAAAAATATCCTGTTGCAGCAAAAGGAAAAGTGTATGGAGAAACATGGTATAAATCGAATGTAGAGTTACCGTTAAAATCTGATTTTCAAGTCTATACTGGTAATGAACAAAGAAAACATGAAATCAAAATAGGAAAGTTCCGAATACCGGTATGGGGATTTGGTAAAGTTACGTATAAAAAATACGATAAAGCTGAAGTTGAACATTATATCCGCTTTTTAAAATGGACACTCCCAATTCAATATGTAGAAACGACATTCCGGAAAAAGGAAGAAGTTCATAGGGAATATACAAAACAAGAAGCAATTAATAAAGCAAAATTATTAGGAAAAAGTGATTTAAAAACAAAAATTCCTAATGACGCAAAAATCAAAGATGATTATGTTTTGCAAGAACATGTCGACAATGGTACATTAAAATTATCAATTTATTTTCAAGTAATTGAAAATATCGCAAAAGCAAAACGAATTCCTCAAGGAGACTTAGAATGACAGAAGAAAGTACAACAAAATTACAATTAGAAAACACAAATGAAGCAATTGCATTATTTGGTATTTCCGATAAGCATTTGAAAGTTTTAGAAGATGAATATAAAGTGAACATTATTACTCGTGGTGAAACAATTCAAGTTGCCGGAGATGAAGAGACGATTAATCGTGTCAATACAATCTTAACTAAATTGCTTGATCTTGTACGTAAAGGGATTCATATTAGTGAAAGAGATTGTTTATATGCGATTGAAATGGAAAAACAAGGAAAGCTGGACTATTTCACACATTTATATGATGAAGAAATTGCTAGAAATACAAAAGGTAAAGCAATTCGCGTCAAAACATTTGGACAGCACGAGTATATTGAAGCAATTAAAAAACATGATCTTGTGTTTGGGGTTGGACCTGCAGGGACAGGGAAAACATATTTAGCTGTAGTGATGGCTGTAAATGCACTGAAAAATGGAAAAGTTAAAAGGATTATTCTTACAAGGCCCGCAGTGGAGGCTGGTGAAAGTCTCGGCTTTTTACCAGGTGATCTTAAAGAAAAAGTTGATCCATATTTGCGGCCGCTATATGATGCCTTGAACGATGTTTTAGGGGCAGAACATACTCAACGTTTTATCGAACGTGGTACGATTGAAATTGCCCCGCTTGCCTATATGCGCGGCAGAACATTGGATGATGCGTTCGTTATATTAGATGAGGCGCAAAATACAACAAATGCGCAAATGAAAATGTTTTTAACAAGGCTCGGTTTTAATTCAAAAATGGTGATTACGGGGGATCGAACGCAAATTGATTTACCTAAAGGTGCGGAGTCTGGACTTGTAACAGCGGAGCATGTATTAAAGAATATTTCGGGTATTTCATTTGTTTATTTGCAGGGGAGCGATGTTGTTCGTCACCCATTAGTGACGAAAATTATTTCAGCTTATGAACATTCTTCTTAACCCGAATTTTCATCCATTCGGGTTTTTTACAATGTATCGACTAGGAAAGAAATTGCTAGTGAACTGTTAACGAAGGTGGTGAATACATATGAGATTAAATGAACAGTTAAGCAGTTTGCGTAAAATCATCAATTATAGGGTATTTAATTCAATTATATTAATAATACTCGCCCTTATTTTATTTGGCATATTTTATCAAAATATACGCCCCCAAACTTATGATATAGAATTGTTTTCAATTGCAAATAAGACAATCCGTTCTCCGAAAACAATCATTGATGAAGAAAAGACAAGTGAGGAGAAGAAGAAAGCAGCAGCACAAGTATCTAAAGTATACACATTTCAAACAGACCAAGTACAAAATCGCGTTTCTCTAATGAATTCGATTTTTGACTTCGTTGAGGAAGCAAAAAGTGAGGATGCAAAATCAGCAAATAAGGAACAATCAAAGAAAGACAACTTAACGGCTGAAGACAAATTATTAAAGCTAAAAGAGAATTTAACGGAAAATGTTTCGGAAGATGTGACAAAGTCAATTTCTGATGACAGCTTTCAAACTTTACTAGCTGCATCCGATGACCAGCTTGATCATACGAGGAGTGTTGTATTAAATAATGTTCAAGCGGTTCTCAATAAGAAAATCCGCAATAATCAAGTAGATGCAGCAAAAACAACTGTTGTCAACCAAATTCAACAATCAAATTTAAGCAAAAGTTTAAAATTAGCGGCTCAAGAGTTAGCTGAGTACGCAATTGTCCCTAATTACATATATGATGAAAAATTAACAAAGGAACATAGAAAACAGGCAATGAAGGCCGTTGAACCTTTTAAAATTTTACAAGGCCAGGTGATTGTACAAGAAGGGCATATTATTGACCGTGACATCTATAGACAACTAAAGTTATTAGGATTATTAAAAACAAATTCTTCAATTAAGCCATATATCGGTTTAGCTATATTTGTTATCCTTATTATTAGTTTATTAGCTTTTTATGCTGCGCATGCACGAATTTCACAAGAAGAAAAACAAAACCGGCTTGTCATGGTTAGCTTAATATTATTATGTTCACTTGCGCTTATGAAACTTGTCGGTGCGATGAACCATTTAGACATTCCTGGAATTGAATATGCTTTTCCAGCGGCAATGGCGCCAATGCTTATCAAAATTCTATTAAATGACCGTGTATCGTACTTGCTTGCAATTATAATTGCAGCCTGTGCAAGTCTGGAGTTTCATGATGAAATTGCCGATACAATGAATGTAGAAATGGTACTATATACTTTACTAAGCGGTGCTTCTGGTATTATATTTTTATCAAATAAAAATCAGCGGACAGGAATATTTAAAACAGGTGCATTTATTGCAATCGTCAATATTTTAACGTTATGTTTTCTGATATTGATAGTGAATGGTCAGTTTACGAATAGAGAATTCGTATACTATCTTATATTTGCAGTTGTTTCAGGACTTTTATCATCTGTTTTAACGATGGGCTTGCTTCCATTTTTTGAAGCATCATTTGGCATTTTATCCGCTATGCGTTTAATTGAGTTATCCAATCCGAATCATCCGTTGTTAAAGAAAATTTTGACTGATGCACCAGGAACTTACCACCATAGTTTAATGGTTGCAAACTTAGCGGAAGCTGCTTGTGAGGCGATTGGTGCAAATGGATTGTTAGCAAGAGTAGGCAGTTATTATCACGATATTGGGAAAACGAAGCGCCCGCAATTTTTTATAGAAAATCAAATGAGTATTAAAAATCCTCATGATCGCTTAAACCCAGATGTAAGCAGGGATATAATTATTGAGCATACGACAGATGGGGCAGACATGTTACGTAAATATAAATTACCTAAAGAATTCGTCGATATTGCTGAACAGCATCATGGAACGACATTATTGAAGTTTTTTTATAAAAAAGCGAAGGAATTGGACGAACATGTAAAAGAAGAAGATTATCGATATCCAGGTCCAAAACCGCAGACGAGGGAAATTGCTGTCATCAATATTGCGGATAGTGTAGAAGCTGCTGTACGGTCGATGAATCATCCGACACCAGAGGAGATAAAAAATATCGTACACAATATTGCTCAAGATCGATTATTAGACGGACAATTAAATGAGTGTGATATCACGTTAAAAGAGTTGGAAGTTGTCAAAAAAACATTTTGTGAAACGTTGAATGGGATTTTCCATTCGAGAATTCAATACCCAAATTAAAAGATAAAGGATGAACATGATGACATTATCAATTGATTTCATTGATGAAACCAATGAGTTAACAGAGGAAGGATTTCAACTCATTGAAGACTTATTAAATTATGCAGCAAGTATGGAAAGCGTTGAGAATGGAACAGAAGTATCGGTTACATTTGTTTCAAATGAAAGAATCCAAGAAATTAATCGTGAGTATCGCGATAAGGATCAGCCGACAGATGTTATTTCTTTCGCTTTAGAAGAATTAGGTGAAGGGGAAGTGGAAATTGCGGGAGCAGATATGCCGCGAATTTTAGGGGATATCATTATTTCTGTACCGAGAGCGCATGAACAAGCAAAAGAATATGGTCATTCATTTACAAGAGAATTAGGTTTTTTATCTGTCCATGGTTTTTTGCACTTATTAGGATATGATCATATGACGAAAGAAGATGAGAAAGTAATGTTTGGTCGACAAAGGGAAATTTTAGATGGCTATGGGCTTAAAAGATAAAGCAGCAAAAAGAACAAAAGAGTCTCCTTTTGTTCCAGCGCTGCTTGGCCTATTTCATGCTGCTCGGACTGAAAGAAACTTTCAATTTCATCTTTTTGCTGGTACTTGCGTGGTTGTCTTAGGATTTCTCTTCTCATTATCTAAGACCGAATGGATGATCATTATTTTAGTGATTTTTGGTATGTTGTCTTTAGAGCTAGTCAATACAGCTATCGAAAGAACTGTTGATTTAGTTACATTAGAAAGACATCCACTTGCAAAGCAAGCTAAAGATGTCGCAGCTGCAGCTGTCTTTGTTTATGCTTTCATGGCAGTCATTATTGCTTGTATTATATTTATCCCAAAAATATTGTTGCTATTTTAACAAAGGGGGAGCAATTTCCCTTTTCTTTTTTTGGGATTCTTTTCTACAAGATTGTTATTTGTAAAAATGTTATTTAGTTAAATGCTTTTTTGGCAGATAAAAAAATTAAAATTTACGAAAACAGCCTTTTTTAAAGAGAAATTTGAAACGTTTATTTCTTTAAGATAAAATATAAATAAAGATAATAGCATGAATGTAAAAAAATTAAATTTTCAAAAGAACCGGAAAATAATTCTGATTTATTATTGCTGTTGTAGTACAATATAGGTAAAGGAGTTATGGAATGGAAATCAAAAAGCTAATTGAAGAAGCGAAAAAAGCACGTGACTTTGCGTATGTACCATATTCAAAATTTCCAGTTGGAGCTGCACTTCTAACAAAAGATGGCAAGATATTTCATGGATGTAACATTGAAAATGCTGCTTATTCAGTCGTTAATTGTGCAGAAAGAACTGCATTGTTTAAAGCTTATTCAGAAGGAGTAACAGAGTTTTCTGCACTTGTTGTAATTGCTGATACTGCAAGGCCATGCTCTCCATGTGGTGCATGTCGGCAGGTGATTTCCGAACTCTGTGAGCCAGATATGAAAGTTGTATTGACAAACCTTCAAGGGGATGTCGCGGAGACAACGGTTAGAGAATTATTACCGGGAGCATTTTCATCGGAGGATTTGCATGAACACTAATAAAGAAATAGCATATAAATCAGGGTTTATTTCAATCATAGGGCGTCCAAATGTCGGTAAATCTACTTATTTGAATCATGTTATTGGACAAAAGATTGCCATTATGAGCGATAAACCACAGACAACTAGAAATAAAGTGCAAGGTGTCTATACAACGAATGAATCACAAATGATTTTTATTGACACCCCTGGAATTCATAAGCCAAAGCATAAATTAGGCGATTTCATGATGAAGGTAGCTACGAATACTTTAAAAGAAGTAGATCTTATTTTATTTATGATTAATGCTGAAGAAGGCTTCGGTCGTGGTGATGAATTTATTATTGAAAAACTAAAGCAAGTTAAAACCCCTGTTTTTCTAGTTATTAATAAAATTGATCTAATACATCCTGATCATTTATTCGCAATTATTGAAGAATACAAGGAAAAATATCCATTTAAAGAGATCATTCCGATATCTGCATTACAAGGCAATAACGTCGAACATTTATTGAAAGTTATTCAGGAATATTTACCAGAAGGTCCGCAATACTATCCTGCTGACCAGGTGACAGACCATCCAGAACGTTTCATTATTTCTGAATTAATTCGTGAAAAAGCACTGCAACTTACACGTGAGGAAGTACCTCATTCGAT
This sequence comes from Heyndrickxia ginsengihumi, assembly GCF_011008565.1. Lineage (GTDB taxonomy): Bacteria > Bacillota > Bacilli > Bacillales > Bacillaceae_C > Weizmannia > Weizmannia ginsengihumi. The sequence continues at coordinate 26,498 of NZ_JAAIWK010000008.1, read as the reverse complement.
TGCAGTCGTAATTGATAAAATTGAAAGAAAAGAAGAACAAGATGTGGTTCATGTTATGGCAACTGTAGTTGTCGAGCGCTCCTCTCAAAAAGGGATTATTATCGGAAAACAAGGTAGTATGTTGAAAGAAATTGGCAAAAGATCAAGAATTGATATTGAAAATCTCCTTGGCTCAAAGGTATATTTAGAACTTTGGGTAAAAGTACAAAAAGATTGGCGAAATAAAATGAATCAGCTTCGTGATTTTGGATTTAGGGAAGATGAATATTAAAAAGATACTACCGTAAATCATTAAGTTTATTCATGTAAGGGATTAGCAATTTTTACGTCGCATGTTTTCAGTGGTCATGGTGAACCTATTATTAAGGATTTAAATTTCATGATGTAACAACATGAAAGGCGTGGTTAAAGATGCTAGAATTTACTTGGAAAGTTTTTGCTGATACAGGTAATATTGATACTTATTTACTATTTAAAGAATTGGAAAGAGAAAGACAAGGTGAACTTCAAAATTCTGATGAAGAACACTCAGAAATCGATTTTCCAATTACGTGAAGCCATTCATTCACCTGATTAAGGCAAAAATATATTTTTGCTCCGAGGTGAAGTTATATGCTAACAAAATGTGAAGGAATTGTTGTCCGTAGTACAGACTATGGTGAAACAAACAAAATAATAAATATTTATACACGGGAATTTGGGAAAATTGGAGTCATGGCTAGAGGGGCAAAAAAGCCGAGTAGTCGTTTGGCTGCCATTTCCCAACTCTTTACATACGGCCATTTTTTAATCCAAACATCTAAAGGGTTAGGCACTTTGCAGCAAGGAGAAATGATTTCCTCAATGCGTGCGATTCGTGAAGATATTTTTAAAACCGCTTATGCATCTTACATTGTTGAATTATTAGATAAATCAGTTGAAGACAAAAAAACAAATCCTTATTTATTTGAATTATTATATATGACACTACAATATATAAATGAAGACTACGATATGGATATTATGACAAATATTTTTGAGATGAAGATGTTAAATGTTTTAGGAATGTATCCAATTATGAATCAATGCGCTTTATGTGGCGAAAAAGAAGGAAGATTTGCTTTTTCAATAAGAGAAAATGGGATTATTTGTCATCGTTGTTTTGAAAAAGATCCTTATCATCTGGCTTTGTCACAGCCGGCGATAAAATTGTTAAGGCTTTTTTATTATTTTGATATAGGACGTCTTGGCAATATTTCGGTAAAACCTGAAACAAAAAAAGAATTAAGAAACACGATCTCAATGTATTATGATGAATATTCAGGTCTTCATTTAAAATCAAAGCGCTTTTTAGATCAGATCGATCATCTTAGACAAAGTTTTGATCGTAATTAAGCCATTAACTAATATACTCTCATCATGATGTTTTTATAAACAAATTGGTGAGATTTTTTTAAGTATTTAGTTTCTAACCGTAAAAGGGTTAGAGAATTCTTTTTCATCAACAGGCATTTGATATACAGTTCTGTAGTTTGTTTTGAATGTTGATACTGAAAATTGATAGAATGGTAGAAGCTAAGTAATTGAATCATGATAAAGCGAAAACCATCAAAAATAGCTTTTAAATAGCTGTTTTTGAAAACTTTCATTACACTGTTTATAAAATTGGTTGTAGCGCAAAACGAATCTGAAATGAAAATCAACACACCATTTTTAGGTAGCGAAGTTTATTTAAATGTTAGAAAAAATGGTAAATATGGTTAGTAAGGTGGTGAGTAAAATAGAACTAACAAAGAGGCAAGAACAAATATTAGAAATTGTGAAGGAAAATGGCCCCATTACAGGAGAGCATATTGCAGATCAATTAAATTTAACAAGAGCAACTTTAAGACCGGATTTAGCCATTTTGACGATGGCAGGATATTTAGATGCACGTCCTAGAGTTGGCTATTTTTATACAGGTAAAACAAGTACGCAGCTGTTGACCGATAGTTTAAAAAATATACATGTGAAGGACTATCAATCTTTACCAGTAGTCGTGAATGAAAATGTGTCCGTTTATGACGCAATTGTCACTGTATTTCTGGAAGATGTCGGTACACTTTTCGTAGTTGATAAAAAAACGCAATTAGTTGGTGTGCTTTCTAGAAAAGACTTGTTACGTGCAAGTATTGGCAACAAAGACTTAACTTCATTGCCAGTCCATATTATTATGACAAGAATGCCAAATATTACGTTTTGCCGAAAAGATGATCTGTTAATTGATGTAGCAAAAAAACTAATTGAAAAACAAATTGATTCCATTCCTGTTGTAAAAGAAAGTAATGGAGGACTGGAAGTTATTGGACGGATAACAAAAACGAATATAACAAAAGCATTCGTAGCATTAGCGGATGGCGAATAAAGAGGATGTGAAATAGTTGAGACCTTATATTTATATTGTGTCTGATTCTGTAGGTGAGACTGCAGAGCTCGTGACAAAAGCTGCAATTAGTCAATTTAAACAGAATGATGTTGAATTTAAAAGGTTTCCATATGTAGAGGATTTTATACATATTGATGAAGTGGTCAATCTAGCGTCTAATGATAATGGAATGATCGTCTATACGCTTGTGAAGCCGGAAATGCGACAGCATATGGAACATGAAGCCCGTCAACTAGGGGTAGTGACAGTTGATTTAATGGGACCTTTAATGGACAAATTGCTTCAATTTTACCATGAAAAACCATTATATGAGCCTGGTTTAGTAAGACAGCTAGATGAAGACTATTTTAAAAAAGTTGAAGCAATCGAATTTGCTGTTAAATACGATGATGGACGTGATCCGCGTGGCATTATGCGTGCAGATATCGTTTTGATTGGTGTATCACGTACATCCAAAACCCCATTATCACAATATTTGGCACACCATCGTTTTAAAGTAGCGAATGTCCCGATTGTTCCTGAAGTAGATCCTCCTGAAGAATTATTTCAGGTTTCACCTAATAAATGTTTTGGACTAAAAATAAATCCAGAAATTTTAAATAACATTCGAAAAGAAAGATTACTCTCGCTTGGTCTAAATGACAAAGCCAGCTATGCAAATCTCGAACGTATCAAATATGAAATGAAATATTTTAATGACATTGCAAATAGACTAAAGTGTAAAGTAATTGATGTTTCGAATAAAGCGTTAGAGGAAACAGCTAATGTTATTATGAATGAAATTAGAAATTCTAATAAAGGGATGGCATGAAGAAACACTCTTCATGTCATCATCATTTTGTTGAAAAAATGTTCAAGATGTTTAGACATTACAGTGATGAGTAAGAAAGGAATATGTCTTGATTGCTATCCGGAGAACAATGCGTGTATTCAGCAAACATATAGTATGTAGAAAATAGAAGTTACAACGCCCCAAACTCTCATTACCCAATAATTTAAAAGAGTCTATATAAAAATTGGAATATTTTTTTGTGAAATTTAGTATTTATTAATAGTCAAAATGAAACAAATATACTATAATAAAAAATTGTGATAAAAATGTATTAGAATTAGGTTTAGAGTAGTGTGTAAACGAATAAACTATTTATTAGGAAATGTCAAGGTTGGATTTATAAAAAAAATCGACAAAAAATAAAAAAATGAATAGAAGTAGAACAAATAAAGAAGGATTTTGTGGAGTGATGTAGAATTAATAGCTTAAACGGCATCACCATATTTGTAGATGCAGATGCATGTCCTGTTAAAGAGGAAATCATTACGATTGCTCAACAATATGAAATAAAAGTCGTGTTTGTCGCTTCTTTCACAAATCAAATGGCGGATCCTGTAAATGGTATATGGGTGTATGTTGATCCACATAAAGAATCAGCTGATCTCTATATTATTAATCATATTGGAGAAAATGATATCGTGATTACGCAAGATATTGGATTGGCGAGCTTAGTCTTATCTAAAAAAGCTTATGCATTATCTCCGCGGGGAAAACAATATGAAGAGACATCTATTAATACTGCTCTAGATTTTCGTTATTTAGCGGCAAAATCGCGTCGAAGTGGCAAGTACGAAAAAGGTCCTAAAAAATTTACGCAAAAGGATCGAGAGACTTTTAAGAGTAAACTGAATGACCTTTTGTCGAAATTTGAAATTCGTAAGTAGAAGGGATGTTCTCGTGTTTGAAAGGATTCCTGAAGAAACAATAAATGAAATCCGACAATCTGTTGACATAGTTGATGTAATTAGTGAATATGTTCAACTGAAAAAACAAGGTCGCAATTACTTTGGCTTATGTCCATTTCACGGTGAAAATACACCTTCCTTTTCTGTTTCGGCAGATAAACAAATTTTTCACTGTTTTGGTTGTGGAGCTGGGGGCAACGCAATATCCTTCATCATGGATATCGAAGGTATTCCATTTCAAGAAGCTGTTGTGAAACTTGCTGAAAAGGCCAATATTCATTTAGACATTCAGACTCATAGTGAAGATGAAAATAACATAAACTCTGAGCATGTACAAATGTTTAAAGCCCATGAACTTCTACAAAAACTCTATCACCATTTATTAGTTCATACTAAGGAAGGGCAGCAGGCACTACAATATTTACATCAACGAGGATTTACTGATGAAAGTATTGAAAAATTTCAGCTAGGTTATTCCTTACCAAATTGGGATTTCGCTATAAAACTGTTGCAAAAAAGGGGTTTTTCATTACCGATACTTGAAAAGGCAGGCTTGATTATAAAAAATGAGCGAGATCAAAATTACTTTGATCGCTTTCGAAATCGAATTATGTTTCCCATTTTAGATGCGAAAGGAAGGACAATTGCTTTTGCAGGTAGAGCAATTGATGAACATGACTCGCCAAAGTATTTAAATAGTCCTGAGACAAGTATTTTTAATAAAAGCTCACTTCTATATAATTTACATTATGCAAGAAGCTTCATTCGAAAAAAGCAACAGGCGGTAATATTTGAAGGATATGCAGATGTTATTTCTGCTGATAAAGCCGAAGTTTATAACGGCATTGCAACGATGGGAACTTCTCTCACACCTGAACATGTGCAAATCATTAGAAGAATGACGGATAACATTATTATATGTTACGACTCTGATAAAGCTGGAATTTTAGCGGCTTATCGTGCAGGTACTATGCTGAGTGAAAGTGGTTGTGAAGTTCGTGTTGCACATATGCCAAATGGATTAGACCCTGATGACTACATTAAACAATTCGGAAGTGATAAGTTTCGAAACGATGTAATAGGGGCAAGTCAAACCTTTATGTCATTTAAAATGGATTATTATCGTATGAATAGAAATCTCCAAAATGAAGGAGAAAAGCTGCAATATATAGAAGATGTTCTTAAAGAAATTATTAAGTTAGATAGCGCCATCGAGAAAGACCTATATTTAAGGCAAATATCTGAGGAATTTTCTCTATCCTTGGAGGCGTTAAAAGAGCAAGAACGTGAAATGAGTGACCAAGGATCGAAGAAGAAGCGAACTTTTAATGAGCCAGCGGTCACCCAGCATGGCATTCCAACTGCATCGAAACAAGTGCTACCCGCCCATTTAACTGCTGAAAGAAGACTTTTGGCACATATGTTGAAAAATGGGGATATTGCTTACAAAGTACGAGAACTGTTGGATGGAAATGTTTTTTATACGGATGAGCATCAAGCGATATATACGTATTTGCTAGGCTATTATGAAGATGGCAATAGTCCGGATGTTAGTGCTTTCCTCTCTTATATAAAAGATAAGAAACTTCAACAGTTGGTTGTAGAAATTGATATGATGACTTTAAATGAAGAACTTACAGATCAAGAACTGCATGATTATGTAAACTATGTACAGAAGTACCAAAAGATATTGATTATTAAAAATAAGCAAAAAGAACAAAAAGAAGCAGAAAAGCAAAATGATTTACAAAAAGCGTTTATGCTTGCGAATGAGATTATTCAATTACGTAAATCATTAACATGATTACATTTAAAACTCGTCTACATGAGAGATTATTATAAAATAAGTGAATTGTTATTGAAGGTATGACATTGTTTGAAGGAGGGGAACACATGGTTGAAAAGTCAGCACGTTCCAAAGAAGTAGAGAGTGAATTTACTCTAGAAAAAGCAAAAGAACAGCTTATCGAACTTGGTAAGAAACGTGGATTTTTAAACTATGCAAACATTTCAGAGAAATTAAGCCATTTCGAGCTGAACTCTGACCAAATGGATGAATTTTACGAACAATTGGGTGAACAAGGAATTGATGTAATGGAAGATCAAGATTCTGAAGATGTTGATGCTCCAGACGATGAAGATCTAGAAAAAGAAAATGAAGAAGAATTTGATTTAAATGATTTAAGTGTTCCTCCTGGAGTAAAAATTAATGACCCTGTACGTATGTATTTGAAAGAAATCGGTCGTGTTAACCTTCTTTCTGCAGATGAAGAAATTGAATTAGCGAAACGAATTGAAGAAGGAGACGAAGAAGCAAAACGTCGCCTCGCTGAAGCAAATTTACGTCTTGTCGTTAGTATTGCAAAACGTTACGTTGGACGTGGTATGCAATTTCTTGATTTAATTCAAGAAGGGAATATGGGATTAATCAAGGCTGTTGAAAAGTTTGACTTCCAAAAGGGATTTAAATTCAGTACTTATGCAACATGGTGGATTCGACAAGCAATTACTCGTGCAATTGCCGACCAAGCAAGAACGATTCGTATTCCGGTGCATATGGTAGAAACGATTAATAAATTAATTCGTGTCCAAAGATCATTACTGCAAGACTTAGGACGTGAACCTACGCCGGAAGAAATTGCCGAAGAAATGGATATCACACCAGAAAAAGTACGTGAGATTATTAAAATTGCTCAAGAGCCTGTTTCCTTAGAAACGCCGATTGGTGAAGAAGACGATTCTCATCTTGGAGATTTCATTGAAGATCAAGATGCAACTTCACCTTCTGACCATGCAGCGTATGAATTGTTGAAAGAACAATTAGAAGATGTTCTAGATACATTAACAGATCGTGAAGAAAATGTTTTACGATTGCGTTTTGGCTTAGACGATGGGCGCACAAGAACATTGGAAGAAGTAGGCAAAGTTTTCGGCGTTACTCGTGAACGTATTCGACAAATCGAAGCGAAAGCACTTCGTAAACTACGTCATCCAAGTAGAAGCAAACGTCTAAAAGATTTCTTAGAATAGGCCTTTACAATATAGTTTACTTCATCTTTGAAGTAAACTTTTTTCTTATTTTTAGAAGGAATTTGTCTTTTTTTCGAGAAATATACATATAGGATGTGTTGCTTATGGACTCTATGAGAAAACAGATCATTGTAAATGAAATTAAACTTTGGAAAGAAAATAAGATGATTCCTCAAGAGTATTGTGACTTTTTACTGGCACTATACAGTGAAGATATACAAGATCAAGAGTCATCGGAAAATATAAGAAAAAGCAAATCTCGGGTTGTTAGCAAAGACATTTTACCAATACTAGGTGTATATCTCCTCGTTGTTTGTTTACTAAGTATTGCTGTATTTGTCATTTATTTTACTGAATTCCCTTTCATTTTGCAAACAGTGATTTTGACGGTTTTTGTCGGATTTTTACTTTGGGCATGTTTTTATTATTCTAATAAAGAATTTTACTTCGGGATTTTTTTGATTGGGACAGCATTATTGTTATTGTTGCTAACAGTTCAATTGAATGATCATTTATTTCATCACAATCGATCTATACTATATATAATGCTTTTTATTCACTGCATTTTATGGCTAATAGTAGGAAAAAAATTCAAATTACTATTCTTTACTTTGTCGGGTATTGTAGGAATAATCATTATCATAATATCTATTGTAATATAGATATTATTTTTTTGTCTTTTTGGAAATTACACAATGTTATATTCAAATGTATGATTCCGAATACATAGTTAACAGTGTTATTGTTTTAATTTTAAGAATTGTTACAACTATTATAAATGATTTTGTTATCCATTACTATAAAGAGAAGATAAATTTTATATGACAAATTGGTTTCAAACGAAATTAATAATCGATGAATGTGTAGTCTAGACTTTTTTCTTGTATAATAAATTCATAACAAAATAAAGTGGTGAAATAATGAATAGCGATAAACTTTCAAGAAGATTAGAATGTGTAGCTTCGTATATTCCAAAAGAATCTACGTTGGCAGATATTGGCTCTGACCATGCTTACCTACCTTGTTATTGTGTAAAGCAAGGAATCGCTAGCTTCGCTGTTGCAGGAGAAGTTGTTAAGGGCCCGTATCTATCTGCATTAAGTCATGTAAAGGAATTAGATCTAGAAAAACAAATTCAAGTTAGACAAGGGGATGGACTCGAGGTAATCTCACAGGGGGAAGTAGACTGTATTACGATAGCTGGGATGGGCGGCTCTTTAATTACTTCTATTCTTGAAAACGGCAAAGAAAAGCTTCCTGGTGTGAAAAGACTTATTTTACAGCCTAATGTTGGTTCAATACATATTCGTAAATGGTGTCAAAAAAATAATTGGGAAATTATTGCTGAGCAAATTCTTGAGGAAGATGGGAAGATTTATGAAGTGATCGTTGCGGATTATGTGTTAAAGCATCCAGAAAAATTATCGGCTCCAGAATTATTAATGGGTCCTTTCTTAATAAGAGAGAAGAGTAACGTTTTTCAACAAAAATGGAATGCAGAAGTAAAGCAATGGAAATCAATCCTTCAAAAATTAAATGAAGCAAGTGAAACTAAAGAGTTAGAAGAAAAGAAAAATGAATTAAAAACAAAGATTGCATATGTAGAGGAGGTATTATCATGAAAAAAGTAAATGGGCATGAAATCATTCAACTGTTTGAAGCATTTTCCCCGAAAAAGTATGCCATGGAAGGTGACCCAATCGGCTTACAAATTGGTACTTTAAATAAACCGGTAGAAAAGGTGTTAATTGCTTTAGATGTGCTTGAAGAGGTTGTCGATGAGGCTATAGAAAAAAAGGTTCAACTTATTATTGCACATCATCCTCCGATATTTCGTCCGTTAAAAAATTTAACAACAGATTCATATCAAGGGAGATTGTATGAGAAATTAATAAAACATGATATTTCAGTCTACGCTGCACATACAAATCTTGATGTAGCCCCAGGGGGAGTCAATGATCTACTAGCAGAGGCATTGAATTTACAGAATACGGAAGTGTTAGTCCCAACTTATGAAGAACCATTAAAAGGTTTATCAGTTTACGTACCGGTCGAATATGAAGATCAATTAAGAGAAGCATTAGGACGAGCTGGGGCAGGTGCAACTGGACAATACGAATATTGTTCGTTTTCCGTTTCTGGAACTGGAAGGTTTTTACCAGGAGAACATGCGAAGCCATATATTGGCAGTGTCGGAAAGATGGAAGAGGTTAACGAAACAAGAATAGAAACGATTTTTCCTCAAGCGATAGAGAAAAAAGTTTTGCATGCAATGTTGAAAGCTCATCCTTATGAAGAAGTTGCTTACAATATTTATCGTTTAGAAAATAATGGCCAAACTCTCGGATTGGGGAGAATTGGTGAACTTGAGCATCCACTTACATTAAAAGAATTTGCAGAAAAGGTAAAGATCTCATTAGATGTTAAAGGGTTGCGGGTCGTTGGTAATTTAAATGCTACCATTAAGAAAGTTGCTGTTTTAGGAGGAGATGGTAATAAATATTTCTCCCACGTAGCATTTAAAGGTGCGGATGTTTTTGTGACTGGGGATTTTTACTATCACAATGCACATGATGCACTAGCATTAGGATTGAATGTAGTAGATCCCGGCCATAATGTTGAAAAGGTAATGAAAAAGGGAGTTGCTAATCGTTTAAGAAAAGATTGCATTGAAAAGCAATACGAAGTTGAGTTTATAGAGTCAGAAGTTCACACAGATCCTTTTACATTTCTATAAAGAGGCTGGTTTTATACTCTTTTTTATCAAAGAAGAGGAAGTTGATTTTCACTTTAGGGATTCAAAATCCGTGAACGGTCTGGGAGGATTCTCGGATGTGACTGCGCGATCTCCCATGGATGCGCTCCGCAGGAATCTCACCTCTTAGGCTAAGGAACAGCATCTATTGGAATGAAAAAAAGTTTAGAAAAGACTCAAACAAAAACGAGCTTATAAATCAAAGCTCGTTTTTGTTTGATCATTTTTTATTTTGTAGGGCTGGATTTTTTACTTTTGGTAAAATTTTATTAAGCGGCACTTTCTTTTCCCTTTTCCATGTTGACTCATCTTTTGGATCAAATTGTTCGATAAAAGCAATCACTTCTCTAACAATTGGAGTCGGTGTGGAAGCACCTGCAGTCACAGCAACTTTATTAGCATCTTTAATCCAAGCAATCTCAATTTCAGAAATATCTGCGATGCGATAAGCCTTTGTACCGGCAATTTGCTCGGAGACCTGTGCAAGTCGATTTGAGTTATTACTGCGCGGATCACCTACTACAATTAAAACGTCAGCATTTTTTGCCTGTTCTGCTACAGCTTCTTGTCTAATTTGCGTAGCGTGACAAATCTCTTTATGCTTTTCAGCGTGAGGATATTTTTCCTTGACAAGATCCATTATGTCTAAAACATCCCACTGGCTCATTGTAGTTTGGTTCGTAACAATAATTTTGTCATTATGAATATCAAGTTTTTCAACATCTTCTTTTGTTTCAACTAGGTGAACAATGTTCGGTGCGACACCAACAGCGCCCTCAGGCTCTGGATGTCCTTTTTTACCGATGTAGATAACGTCATAGCCTTCTTTCTCTTTGCTGCGAATTAAATCATGCGTTTTCGTTACATCTGGACAAGTTGCATCAATGGTTACTAATCCTTTTTGTTTCGCTATCTCACGTACCTCTGGTGAAACACCGTGAGCCGTAAAAATAACTGTCCCATCATTGACCTTTTCCAAGATTTCTTTGCGATTTTTACCGTCTAACGTAATAATTCCTTCTTCTTCGAAAGCATCTGTCACATGTTTATTGTGGACGATCATTCCGAGAATATAGATTGGTCGAGGCAATGTTTTATCTAAAGCGGCATTGCGGGCAATGACCATCGCATCAACAACGCCGTAACAGTAACCGCGGGGAGAAATTTTAATAACTTCCATGTAAATCCTCCTAATTTATAATAAAAGTACATTGGAATTTTTGAATGAAACTATATTAATGTAATGTTTTTGATGAATGTCAATAACATTAAAAATCTACCATCATACGAAACTTATTATAGCGAATTTCAAGATAGAATACAAAAAACGTGTGATTGTATGTAAAAAAAACACAATAAACTGTTCAGAAGTTCATTAATCATTAAAAAACCGTTTGTAAAAATCTGAGCTACAAACGGTTTGCTTTCTTATATAAATAATTTAGGGACAGATTCACCAGTTTTTGTTTCTTTTATGCTTTTTACATTTTGTCTTGCTTTTGATTTACGATTAGTACTTGTGGAGGAGGATGTAGAAGTTGCCTTTGCTGAAACTTTTTGATTTGATGATGATTCGCTTGATAAGCCATTTTTTGAAACGATATCTTTGGAAGATTCCTTTTCATTTGATTCTGTTGATTCATCTGATTCATTACTGTCATTTTCCACATCAGTTGAAGAATTTTTTAAACCGCGATACAATTTCCACATAGCAGGTAAATTTTTTACGATCGGTCCGTACTGCTGTATCATCGGTCCTACTTGTTGTGCTGTTCGCAAGACATTCTGGGTATTATTTAAAAATGAACTAATGGAAGTAGGGTTTAATAAATTTCTTGTAAGTGATCCACCACCAGCTGCGGTTCTTTGAAATGCATTTGCGGCATTCACTGCAGTATTTGTACTACCCCTATTAAACAGTCTTGATAATATTCCTCCGCCTCCCTGGCCACTGTTTGCTGCTCTCGCTCCCATTTGCATTCGAGGAGCAAATGGAGAAGACTGTTGCATATTTATAAATGGGTTTCTCTGCATTCCGTTCATTGGCTGCATCCTTGATGGATTCATCGGTCCAAAAAATGGAGACATATTTCTTGGCGGCACAGTTTGCCCTCCTTTCCTTTCTAATCCCTTCTCTTTTACAATATGCATGAGTTATGGAAAACGACTGATTAAATCGAAATCTTATTCTTAATTTCGTTAATGGCAATAAATTTAAGAAGATATAATCTGCTGCGGGTGGAAGTTTTCGTAAATGTCGATTATAATAACAAGAACGCCTTCACGTTTATCGTAATAGGTATAAATAGGAGTGAGAAAATGACAGAAACAACATTTAAAAGTTTTCAGTTAAAGCCTTTTATTCAAACAGCAATTACAAAAAAAGGTTTTAATGAGCCTACAGAAATACAAAGAAAAATGATTCCAATCATACTGCGTGGAGAAAGTGCTATTGGTCAATCGCAAACAGGCACTGGTAAAACGCATGCATATATACTGCCAATAATAGAAAAAATTGATCCGCAATTACAGGAAGTTCAGGCAATTATTACTGCACCGACAAGAGAATTGGCTAACCAAATTTATCATGAAATATTAGAAATAACAAAATGGGGAAATCCAGAAGAACAAATTTCCACTCGTTGTTTTATCGGTGGAACGGACAAGCAAAGATCAATAGAAAAGTTGAAGAAGCAACCGCAAATCATTGTTGGAACACCAGGAAGAATTCTTGATTTGGTGAAAGAACAAGCTCTATTTGTCCATACAGCAGCTATCATGGTCATTGATGAGGCAGATGTTATGCTTGATATGGGATTTCTTTTTGATGTTGATCAAATTGCTGGTCGTCTTCAGCAGGATGTGCAATTACTCGTTTTCTCCGCGACAATTCCGGAGAAGCTAAAACCGTTTTTAAAGAAGTATATGGAAAATCCAGTATTTGAACAAGTGCAATCACGACAAATTTCTGCGGAAAAGATTGAGCATATTTTAGTTCCATTACGTTCAAGGGAAAAGATTGACTTACTGTATGATATGTTGCAAGCTTTTAATCCTTATTTAGCAATCGTCTTTACAAATACAAAGGCAATGGCAGATGAAGTATATTTACAGTTAAGTGGTAAAGGTTTGAAAGTAGGACGTATTCATGGTGATTTGACACCGCGAGAACGTTCAAAAATGATGAAACAAATTAAAAATTTAGAGTTTCAATATATTGTAGCAACAGATTTAGCAGCAAGAGGGATTGATATCCAAGGAGTAAGTCATGTAATTAACTTCGAACTTCCAAAAGATTTAACATTTTATGTGCATCGTGCTGGGCGGACAGCAAGAGCTCATTTTTCCGGGGTTTGTGCTACGATTTATGAACCATCAGATGAGCAGGCGCTTATACAATTAGAGAAAATGGGAATTACATTTGAAAATCAAGATTTGCAAAAAGGCGAATGGGTAACATTAAAGGATCGTAATCGCCGTAAAAAAAGAATTAAGCAGGCAGATGATATCGAAGAGAAGGCAAGGAAAATGATTGGAAGACCAAAAAAGGTAAAACCAGGATACAAAAAGAAGATTGAACGTCAAGTCGATCAAATTAAAAAAAGACAAAAGAAAATGCAGAAGCGTAAGTAGTTTAGCAAAAAGGGAGATGAGTGGATATGTTGAAAATTGGTTCACATGTTTCTATGAGCGGAAAAAAGATGCTGCTTGGTGCAAGTGAAGAAGCAGTTTCATATGGGGCAAATACATTTATGATTTATACAGGTGCTCCTCAAAATACGCGTAGGAAGAAAATTGAAGATCTTAACATTGAGGCTGGATTGGCACATATGAAAGAGCATGGAATTGAAGAAATTGTTGTTCATGCTCCATATATTATTAATATCGGCAATACTGTTAAACCGGAAACCTTCGAGCTCGGGATAAACTTTCTTAGATCAGAAATTGAACGTACAGAGGCAATAGGTGCAAAACAAATCGTTCTACACCCAGGTGCACATGTTGGTGAAGGAGCAGAAAAAGGGATTCAGCAAATTATTGTAGGTTTAAATGAAGTGTTGACTCCCGAACAAAACGTGCAAATTGCCTTAGAAACAATGGCAGGAAAAGGTTCAGAATGTGGTCGGAGCTTCGAAGAATTAGCGCAAATCTTTGAAGGTGTGAAATTAAACGATAAACTTTCTGTCTGTTTTGATACTTGCCATACACATGACGCCGGTTATAATGTAAAGGAAGATTTTGATGGGGTATTAGAAGAATTTGACCGAGTAATCGGTATAGAACGTTTAAAAGTACTTCATATTAATGATAGTAAAAATGATAGGGGAGCTAGAAAGGACCGTCACGAAAACATCGGCTTTGGTCATATCGGTTTTGAAGCGCTCAATTATATCGTTCATCATCCTCAATTGGAAAATGTACCAAAGATTTTAGAGACACCTTATGTTGGTGAAGATAAAACAAATCGTAAGCCGCCATATAAATTTGAAATTGAAATGTTGAAGAATAAACAGTTTGATGAAGAACTGCTAACGAAGATTATCGGGCAATAATTCGGGACTCATATTACAAAGGTCAAGTATCTTTTAATATATTAGGATTGGTTAAATCTTAATATATTGAGATATTTGACCTTTTTTTGTGTTTTATGACTAAAATGAAATATAAATGTAAAATTAGAAATGAAAATTCATAGTATAATAGGATACAGGTTGATAAAAACGTGTAAAAAAATGATGAATTTTATAGAATATACATACTTTATGGGGGAATTACGTTGAAAAGAAAGATGTTAACTTTAACCATGGCAACGGTTATCGGAGCAGGAACTTCATTTATTCCTTTTAGCAAAGCATTTGCTGATGAACAAATTCAAAATATCCAGCAGAAACAATCAAAAATACAGACAAGCATTAGCAGCAAACAAAGTAAAATTGAAACGATTTTACAAAATCAGCAACAATTACAAGATGATATTAATAGCATAAATAAAAAAGTTACTCAAACGAATCAACAAATTGCAGATAAAGAGCAACAAGTAAAAGATACAAAGGCAGAAGTAGCTAAACTAAACAGTAAAATAAAAGAAACGCAAAAAAGAATTGATGACCGCAATAAAGTATTGAGTGAACGTGCACGCGATATTCAAAAAAATGGCGGTTCTGTCAATTATTTAGATGTGATTCTTGAAGCGAAGAGTTTAAGTGATTTGATTAGTCGTTCTTCTGCTGTTGCAACCTTTGTAAAGGCAGATAGTGAAATTCTAAAAGCGCAGGAGCAAGATAAGAAATTATTAAAACAACAACAAGATCAAGTGAATGAGAAATTAAACAATATTCAATCGTCATTGAATGATTTGAAACAATTAAAAGAATCAATTAAGTATCAATTAGCTGATCAAAAGAGCATGATGCAAGCTTTAGATGAACAAAAACAGTCAATCGCATCAGAAATTTCTAATTTAAAAGCACAAGCATCATCGCTAAATGCGCAAGAAAAGCAAGCACTTAAACAGCTAGAAAAAGAACAAGCGGAAACGAAAAAAGAAGAAACAAAGACAGCAGAAGATCAATCGACAACTTCTACGAATTCTTCAAGTAATGATAATAGTGATCAGACAGTTCAAACGAGTGATGATTCTAACAATAATAACTCAAGCGATCAGTCAAGCAGTTCGAATGACAGCTCAACACATGTTTCAAATGATAAAGGATCCACATCGTCTTCGAGCCGTTCTAATCATTCATCCAACAATCAGCCAAGTAGAAGTCATGCGACAGCTACGTCTAAAGGCGGTTCTTCAACGATTGAAGCTGCAATTAGTGCTGGATCGACATTAATCGGTCATTCACCATATAAATTCGGAGGCGGTCGTACCGCGTCTGACATCGCAAATCACTTATTCGACTGTTCATCATTCGTCCACTGGGCTTTTGCACAAGCTGGGGTGAACCTAGGAGGCGCTGGTGCAAATACAGACACACTTGTTGGATTAGGTACTCCTGTAAGTCCTTCAGAGCTAAAACGTGGCGATCTTGTCTTTTTTGATACTTATAAGACAAATGGACATGTCGGTATCTATTTAGGAAATGGATCATTTTTAGATGATAATAGTTCACACGGTGTTTCCGTCGATTCTATGAATAATCCATATTGGAAGAGTGCATTTAACGGCGTTGCAAGACGTGTAATTAATTAATCGAAAACGAGCCTATATGTGAATGCATATTAGGCTCGTTTTTTTATTTTATTTTGTAAACATGATAAATACACGATTAATTTCTCTTGCTGTTTCCGGGCTTGTAATTTTTGCAATTTCTTTAATTGCTTTTGTCCGAACTTGATCATCAAATATATTTAAGTTTTTACCACGAACATATTTTGCAATCTTTTCCGCATCTGATTTACTTAGTTTTACTTTAAACTGTTTTGCATACTTATATAGTTCATCCCCAGTAATTAAATTCACTTTGTAATTCACCATATTTTGGATTAATTTCATCGTACATCATCCTCCCGTATATGATATATATGAAAGGATGGATAGAAATGTTCATAATAAATAAAAGTGTACAACGTTCTGTACACTTTACATGTATTCAACATCATTGTATACTTTTTGTATAAAAACATATTTTTGGACGAATGATTTATTTCGTATTAAATTAGTAATAAGGGAAGACATTTTACAATTATTTATACGAATCGATCTATTCGAAGAGTTTTTGAAAAAGGACTTGATGAAATGCGCGTAAATGAAGCCATTGAACTATTAAAAGATAAAGGATATAAGCACACGGGGAAACGTGAACAAATGCTTGAACTTTTTGCCCGCAATAATAAATATTTAACTGCAAAAGATGTTTTAGAGCATATGAAAGCAGATTATCCGGGATTGAGCTTCGATACAATTTATCGGAATTTGTCATTATTTGAAGAGCTTGGCATCCTTGAAGTTACAGAGTTGTCAGGAGAAAAACATTTTCGCTTTAAATGCTCAACCGATCACCATCATCACCACTTTATTTGTCTGCAATGCGGTGAAACAAAGGAGATACCAGAATGTCCAATGCCTAGTATTGATGAAGAATTGAAAGGCTACGATATATCAGGACATAAATTTGAAGTTTATGGAACATGTCCAGAATGTATGGGGCATGCATTTAGACATTAAATAAAGGAGCCCAAATAGAAGCTCCTAAATTGTCTCATTTATGATCTACCTTCTGTTTTTCACCTTTTTGTAACCAATTATTGACCCACTCACTTGCTTCCTTCCAATTTTTCACTCTTATGACGCCTTTTGGTATTGGTTCTTGATTGTACGGGGTGTCAAATAATAAAACAGGAATTTGTAGCTCTTCACATATCGCTACTGCATTATCATGTTTATCTTCTAAAAAAAGATCGACATGGTATTTTTTTGCTGTTTCAATTTTATGATGGCTGCCAATTAATTCAATATGATGGTATGATATCTCGTTATTAGAAAACCAATTTTTAGTAACGTCTAATAAATATGGTGCTCTTGCACTAATAAAATAAAGTTCGAAAGTCGTTTTCCAATCTTCCAAAACTTCCCTTGCTCCTTCAGAAATGGGGGATTTTTCATAGATGATTGGCTCAGATTTTAAGAACCATTCATTAAATTGCTTTGGGGGGACATCGATTACATCAGTGATTTCATATTTAATAAGTTGCTCGTACTTTAAGTTAAGGTTAAATTGTTCATTAATAAATGGAACGAAAGTATCTGGACTTGTTACTGTTCCGTCTATATCTATTCCAAAGCGTTTTTTTATTTTATCCATATACATTACTCCTCTTCAGACTATAAAAAAATTTTAACATAGAGTTAATAAATTACAAACAATTACCATTTTCTTAAATATTACCTCCATTAGTAAAGGTTGTTATAGTGAATTCCTTAAAGGTCGCACATAATAATCTTGCTCCTAAAAAATGAAAGCGAGGGGAGTAAGAATGGACGACGATAAACGTGTTTATCCACTAAACCAAGAGGATCATGATGCAGTAGATGACGTTGACCATCAGCATAGAGATTATGAAGAAGAAACCGCTGCAGAGATTGCTTCGCCGGTTGTTACACCACTACCGGTTCGGCGTGATGATGTAAGAGAAGAAGAGGATGACGATGACGCAGTTAGCCATATTTACGGATGGGCTGCACTTGCTGTTGCGATCCTATCATTATTTTTCATGCCTGTAATATTAGGGGTGGCGGCGATCGTGTTAGGGTTTATTGCCCGTAAAAAGGATGCAGCAACATTAGGAATATGGAGCATCTGTATAGGAGCTATTTCTCTAATAATTGGTTTGTTTTTCACACCATTTTTCTAAATACGACTATTTAGAAAGAAAACATCGGCAATTGCCGATGTTTTCTTTTTAGTTATTTTGTTTTTCTGCTTCCTGTTTTTTATAATATTCTTCTGCAAGCAGATCTATTTCTTTTTTCAATTCTTCGACCATTGTTTCTTCCGGAACTTTACGCATTACTTTTCCTTTCCGGAACAATAATCCTTCACCACGGGCTCCCGCAATACCAATGTCGGCTTCACGGGCTTCACCTGGACCATTAACGGCACAGCCTAAAACAGATACTTTGATAGGTGCTTTAATGGTCTGTAAATATTCTTCTACCTCATTTGCGATGCTAATGAGATCTATTTCAATTCTGCCACAAGTTGGACAGGAAACAAGTGTAGGTGCATTGGAAGAAAGACCAAAGATTTTTAACAATTCTCTAGCTACTTTTACTTCTTCAACGGGATCCGCACTTAAGGAAACGCGAAGTGTGTTACCAATTCCTTTGCTTAAAATTGTACCAAGACCAGCAGCACTTTTAATTGTACCAGAGAACAGTGTACCTGATTCAGTAATCCCTAAATGCAAAGGATAATCAAAAGTTTTCGCAGCCTTTTCATAGGCTTCTATTGCAAGATTTACATCAGAGGCTTTCATCGATACGATAATATCATGAAAATCAAGATCCTCTAAAATTTGAATATGGTGAAGTGCACTTTCTACCATTCCATCTGCAGTAGGGTAACCATACTTTTGTAAAATATGTCTTTCTAAGCTACCTGCGTTTACCCCGATTCTTATTGGGATTCCCCGTTCTTTAGCAGCCTTTACTACTGCTTCAACTCTTTCGCGTTTACCAATATTTCCAGGATTAATACGGATTTTATCAACTCCGCCTTCAATTGCCTTCAATGCAAGACGATAGTCAAAATGAATATCGGCAACAAGTGGTATATGAATTCTCTTTTTTATTTCCGGAATCGCATTTGCAGCTCGTTCATCTGGACAAGCAACACGTACAATTTGACAGCCAGCTTCTTCTAGACGTTCGATTTGCCGAACTGTCGCATCGACATCATGAGTTTTCGTTGTTGTCATACTTTGTATAAATAGTTCATTACTTCCGCCTACCGTTAAGTTACCAACTTTAACGGGGCGAGTCTTTGAACGATGTATTATTTCACCCAAGGGTAATTCGCTCCTTTGTTGTAAATAAAAACTATAAGAAATTTATAACCAGTCTTATTGTATCAATTCTTGACCAAAATTGACAAGAAATTGATGAATTCTATTTTTACTAATTATAAATTGGAAATTTATAAATTTGTCCGATTTGAATATCAGTAGGTTTAATACCATTATTTAATTTACTAAAATCTTTGCTGATTTTTTCTATTGAAATTGTCCCATTAGAAGTGCTAGACAGTTTTTCCACAATTGAAATAACTGTATCGCCTGGATCGACTTGAACTGTCGCTACTTGTTGGCTTGTTGTAGTTTGATTGTTATTTTCTATTGTTTGTTGTGAAGGATACGAAGCTGCTGGAATAGTGCCGACGCGCATATCATAATAGACACTGTATAGGATAATAATTGCAGAAATGAAAGCTAGAAATTTTTTCATATAAAAAGCCTCCTTCATTGTCATCTATATGCCTTTGCAATAGAAAATAGACTATGAAGGAGGAATTATATTGCGGCTTATAATTAACTGTGCCTATGCTGTTTAAGATTGAATGGAGTCTTTTTTTATTTTCGGTAATTCCTTTATACTTAAATAGAGCATGATGAATGAAATTCCCCAACTAATGATAGTTGAAAAAGGAACATTTGTATTCAGCCAGTCCATCATAAAAAAGAAGAGTGTTGGCAAAGTAATTGCATAGGCACTTAAAGTAAATCCTTGTTTATATGAGAGACGGTGTCTGTTTATTTGGCTAAATAATTGGGCGAAAATCGCCAATACTAATATTTTAATGATCGTGGATATAAAGGCAATGATGTAATAAAGTACAGCAAAGATCGGGACAGTGACCCACATTGCATCTTTAACAGTATTTAATGTATGTTTCATTTCTTTATTGGTAATTACCATGTTTTGTAATGATGAATAAGGAATTTCCTGTGTTTGTCCGTTGAATGTAAAGACAATTTTATTTTTTAATAAGCCGATTGCGGTCCCCTCTACGGAGACAGTATGTGTTGTTATTTTTCCAGTTGAATCAAAAATAACTGGAATATCATGCTTGGTCAGGAATAAAGGTTTTTTCTGATTGGAGGTAAGCACGCCATTTTTAATTTTGAAATTTGGCAGCTCCTCAGTTACAATTTGTTTGCTTTCATTTAGTACGTGAATGCCAAACTTTGTTAAATGGAATATTCCTGGAATGATGGATAGGAAAATAAGCAATATTAAAAATAAAATTGTTTTCCCTAATTTTTGTAAATAAAAACTCGCAATATCCCGTGGAGAATAGATACTAACGATGATTTGCTTTATTACGTTCAAGTTGCCACTTCCTTTAATACATATTAATGCCATTGACAACATTATACTGAAAAAAAAACAATAGTAAAATCAGTTTTGATAAAGAATGTAGTCGAAATAAATAAAAATCGAATCGAGGAGATCATATGGAGTGGATTTATTGGTTTATTATTATCGGGTTGATTATCATTGCTTTCGTTGGTCTAATTTATCCGATCATTCCTAGTGTATTATTTCTATTTGCAGCATTTTTACTGTACGGTTTCTTTTTTAGTTTTTCTCCATTTAATTGGCTATTTTGGAGTATACAAGCAGTATTTGTCGTTTTATTATTTTGCTCAGATATCATCACAAACATGATAGGAACAAAGAAATATGGTGGAACACGGGCAGGTGTATGGGGAAGTACAATCGGCTTAATTGTTGGTCCTTTTGTCATTCCTGTTGCAGGTATTTTAATCGGCCCATTCATCGGAGCAGTTATCGGCGAATTAATTGTTCACCGTACATCATTAACAAAGGCAATGAAAGTGGGGTTTGGTTCGTTAATTGGATTTTTAAGTAGTATTGCATTAAAAGGTGCGATTCAATTAGTAATGGTCATTTATTTTTTCATCATTGTATTATAAAAAAATTTGCTAAATTTGAATTCAATATATTTGATTGTCATAGAAGGATTTGGTAATCTAAAAATGATCACAAATTGAATCCGATGATTCAAAAATTTACATAATGGGAGGAATTTAAAAATGACTTACGAATTACCACAATTACCATACGCTTATGATGCTCTTGAGCCTCATATCGACAAAGAAACAATGACTATTCATCATACGAAACACCATAATACTTATGTAACAAACTTAAACAAAGCTTTAGAAGGTCATGATGATCTTGCTAGTAAATCAGTAGAAGAACTAATTTCAAATTTAGATGCAGTTCCAGAAAATATCCGTACTGCTGTACGTAACAATGGTGGCGGACATGCTAACCATTCATTGTTCTGGACTTTATTATCTCCAAATGGTGGCGGTGAACCTACAGGTGCCTTAGCAGAAGCAATCAATAATAAATTTGGTAGCTTTGAAAAATTCAAAGAAGCTTTTGCACAGGCAGCTGCAGGCCGTTTCGGTTCTGGCTGGGCGTGGCTAGTTGTAAACAACGGTGAAGTAGAAATTACAAGCACTCCTAACCAAGATAATCCTCTATCTGAAGGTAAAACACCATTGTTAGGATTAGATGTATGGGAACATGCTTATTACTTAAAATATCAAAACCGTCGTCCTGAATATATTGGTGCATTCTGGAATGTTGTAAATTGGGACGAAGTAGCTAAACGTTACGAAGCTGCTAAGTAATAAAAAACAGGAATAAAAAGAGGCGATATGAATCGCCTCTTTTTTTGTATAAACTCTTCTCTTTTTCAAACAATAGAAAAGACGAAAAAGGGGAGTTTTTTTTATGAGTATTTTACGAAGATGGTTAGGGAATATTGAATTTTCAAAAGATTTATTATTACTCTTATTAATAGGAGGAATTTATTCTTTAAGTATTTCATTATCAAATACATTTGTTAATGTTTACTTATGGAAGCAGACGGGAAAATATTTCGATTTGGCCATATATAATTTGGCAGTTGTCGTACTACAACCATTAACTTTTATTGTGGCAGGCCGTTGGGCAAAAAAAATTGATCGTGTCACTGTATTAAGAATGGGTGTTATTTTTTTAGCCCTGTTTTATATAACAGTGCTATTATCAAAAAACGTTGCTCAAGATTATTTAATCCTTTTAGGGGGATTGCTTGGGATCGGTTATGGATTTTATTGGCTCGCCTTTAATGTTCTCACATTTGAAATTACTGAACCGGAAACACGAGACTTTTTTAACGGATTTTTAGGTGCATTGAATTCAATAGGGGGAATGATTGGCCCTGTTATTGCAGGATTTATCATTTCCCGACTTGTTAACGGGGGCTACACAATCGTTTTTACCCTTTCCTTAGTGTTATTTGCAATTGCGGTTGTTTTAAGCTTCCGACTTGAACGTAGACCTTCACATGGCAATTATGTCATGATGAAAGTATTGCAAGAACGCAAATCTAATCATAATTGGAAAAGAATTACGAATGCTCATTTCATGAAAGGATTACGCGACGGTACTTTTGTATTTATTATTTCGGTTTTCGTGTTTATTTCCACGGGAAGTGAATTTTCTTTAGGAACGTTTAGTTTAATTAATTCGTGTTTTCAATTTGTTGGCTATACCCTCGTTGGGAAATATATAAAATGGCATCATCGTAAAAGGGCGATTCTGTTGGGAGGATTACTACTATACGCAGCCATTTTCTTATTTGTTTTTGAAGTGACATACCCACGGTTGCTTATATACGCTTTTATCATTGCGATTGCTTATCCAATCTTATTAGTTCCATTAAATTCTATGACTTATGATATTATTGGTAGGGCGTGGAAAGCTGCTGAAGCGCGAATTGAGTATATTGTTGTTTTAGAATTATTTACAAATGCTGGCAGAGTTGTATCGATTTTATTATTTATATTTGCCATCACTTTTTTTAATAAAGAACAAAGTATCCCTATTTTATTGCTATTTATAGGGGCAGGGCATTTGTGTATTTCGCTTTTTATAAGAAAGATTCATACGAATGCTGTCGAATAAAAACGAGGTAACCGAAATTTGGATTCGGTTACTTTTTCTTTTTTTATAGCCATTCCACCTTTTTTTCGCTAAAATAAAACATAGAGTTTGCACGAAAGGAGTAAAAATCTTGAAAAAAAAGAAACGAAAAAAAGGATCGCATATTCCTTTTAGAATGAATATGCTGTTCTTCGTTGTTTTTGTCCTTTTTTCAGTATTAGTCTTGCGTCTAGGCATTGTGCAAATTGTTTATGGACAAGATTATAAGAAAGAACTTGAACAATCAGAAGATGTTACCGTTAATACTTCAGTTCCAAGGGGTCGAATACTTGATAGAAACGATAAATTAATTGTTGGTAACAAACCATTAAGAGCGATAACTTATACAAGAACACAATCTACAGACCAACAAAAAATGTTAAAAGTGGCCGAGTCTTTAGCAAAAATTATTAGTAAAGATTCTCCTAAAGATTTAAAACAAATTACAGAACGTGATAAAAAGGATTTTTGGATTCTCATTCATCCGAAGAAAGCGGCTAAACTTGTATCTAAAAAAGAACAAGCGAAATTGGATAATGATAGTGACAAAATTTATGCGTTACAATTAAAACGTATTACAAAAAAGGATCTTGATTCTTTAACGAAACAAGATTTAGAGGTACTTTCGATATATCGTGAAATGTCTTCAGGATATACGTTGTCACCGCAAATTATTAAAAATCAAAATGTAACGAATAAAGAATATGCGAAAGTAAGCGAAAATTTAGAGTCGCTTCCTGGTGTCGATATTACTACTGACTGGGAACGATATTATGTGTTTAAGGAAGCGAATGGGGATTCCGTACTCGGCTCTGTTTTAGGTGGAGTAACGTCGGAAAAAGAAGGGCTTCCGTCAGATAAAGTACAATATTATACAGCACGTGACTATAGCCGAAATGATCGTGTTGGTAAAAGTTATTTAGAAGAAGAATATGAAGATGTGTTAAAAGGCGAAAAAGAAAAAATTAAAAACCAAACAGATAAATCCGGGAATGTATTGAAATCTCTCGTCGTAAGTAAAGGTGAGCGAGGAAGCGATCTAGTACTTTCCGTCGATATTGATTTGCAACAGCAGGTTGAAAAAATTATTACTCAAGAATTGCAAAAAGCGAGAGCAAGCAACCCGCTTGTTGACCGCGCATTTGTTACCGTCATGAACCCAAACACTGGTGAAGTGTTAACGATGGCCGGTAAACAATTCCATACTGATACGAAAACGGGAAAAGTTTCAGTACAGGATTTTGCACTAGGAAATATGACGACTTCTTATCCGATGGGTTCTGCTGTTAAAGGTGCTACGTTGCTAACTGGCTACCAAACAGGTGCGATTAAACCTGGTCAAGTGTTTACCGATGAACCTTTACATTTTAAAGGGACTTCCACGAAAAAATCTTGGGTTCCAGTCGGGTTTGGTAATATCAATGACCTTTATGCTTTAAGGGTATCTTCAAACGTTTATATGTTTAGAACAGCGATGAGTCTTGGCGGGCAAAAAACATATAAACCATATGGAACGCTCGATATCGATAAGATTAAAGCGATCAATACGTTCCGAAAATATTTTGCGGAATTCGGGCTTGGTGTGAAAACAGGCATCGATCTTCCTGGTGAGCAAACAGGATATCAAACGGCGATTCCACCGAATAACGGTAACGTTCTTGACTTTGCAATTGGGCAGTTTGATACGTATACACCATTGCAACTTGCTCAATACGTGTCAACAATTGCTAATGGCGGCTACCGAGTTCAGCCTCATATTGCGAAAGAAATTCGGGAGCCAAGTAAAAACGGGGAACAATTGGGACCTGTTGAGAAAGAAATCGGCACAACAGTGTTGAACCGTATTGATATGAGTCAATCAGAAATTAATCGCGTCAAACAAGGATTTTATGATGTTGCTCATGCAATTCACGGAACAGCTTATGGGCATATTGATCAAGATTTAAAAGTAGCTGGTAAAACAGGTACAGCTCAAGCTGTTTATGGCGGTGAAAAAGTTGAGCAATATGAAGCGGCTGGTAAGACGAAACCAGAAATATGGAATCATGTATGGAACTCAACATTTGTTGGTTATGCTCCATATAACAAGCCTGAAATTGCTATTTCTGTTGTTGTACCATGGTCATATGTTGGTGATAATGCCGATCCGCATACGAACTTGAAAATTGCAAACCGTGTATTTAAAGCATACTTTGACTTAAAGAAAAAACATGAAAAAGAAGATTCAAATCAATCTTCTACACAAATGATTCAAGACATGAAAAAATAATTATGACATGTCATGTTAAATAGTAATCCCTTCTGAGCGGAATGATCAGAAGGGATTTTTTGTTGGGTAAATAACTTGTTGAAAACTTGCAAATACTTTTTGGACTTAGTAGTTAATAACGTTAAAATCTTTATTTATAGGCTGTGTTAAAGGTAAATGTTAATAATTGATGCCTGTCCGAATTTTTTGTATAATTTTAATAGGAACAAGTATTCGGGGGGGAGGGTGGACAAGGCGTTTAACAATTTATAAAACAAGATTTAAATTCATGATTGTATGGGTATTGAAAGATAATATTTCTTGCAATTTTTATGGCAAAATGGGCGGGAAAGTGGTAGATAGTAAATCGGTTGATTTCTCTGGCAAGGAGTTAATTGAGTTAGCATATGGATGGAAAGATATTAGGATACTTAAATAACTGTTCTTCTTCAATTAAGGGTGTTTTAGTAGAAGATCGGGCTGTCATTGCGGCAGCTTTTAGTTGAAACAGTATGGGGACCTTCAATAAATGAAGATTCCCCTAATGACTATATAAAAAGAAACATTTAACTTTAACAGAGCATATTTATAAAATCAAAAAGAGGCCGGGACAAAACTCAAAAGTGGTAGCTAAAGACGAACATTGCACAAATCAGTTCCGGAAATATACGTAGAATCCTGCGGGAGGATAGGCATCGGTGAGACCCCGCAGTGCATGAAGTGACCCCAAAAAGTTAGACACATTTATTTCATTAGATAGCTAAGGTTTGAACTCGGTATTGCACAGGGCTCAAGCCTTTTAGTTTTGTCT
>NZ_JAAIWK010000007.1 GCF_011008565.1 Heyndrickxia ginsengihumi | reverse complement strand
TGAATTAATATCATTATTATAAGCTAAAAAGACAGTTAAAGGTTTAATTTATTCAACCTTTAACCGTCTAATAATTTAATGGACTTTTTCAGTGCCCTCGTTGCACGTCTATGGGAGCTCATCTATTCCGCTCATCCCGCAGGAGTCTCGCATCTTTCGGCTCCAATCTTCTTAGCGAATCATTTAAGTAAATAAAAAATCCTTTATAAAAAAAGCAACCCTTCTCGAATTGTTGATCAAGAGGGTTGCTTTATACGTTACTGCTGATTAATCAACTGAAGTAAAGTTGATCTTTCATCATTTGTTAAAGGTACAAGCGGTAATCGAACACTGCCAACGTCCATCCCTTTTAACTGTAAAGCAGTTTTTACAGGAACAGGATTTGGTGCTGCAAATAATCCGCGCATAATTGGCAAATATGTTTGATGTAGCTTTGCAGCCTTCCTTACTTCCCCTGCTAAAAAAGCTTGAACCATTTCTTGTAATTCTCGGCCAATTATATGAGAAGCAACAGAAATGACACCTTCTCCTCCAACTGATAAAACTGGTAATGTTAAACCGTCATCCCCACTATATAATTCAAAATCATCAGCTGTATTTGCAATAATTTCTGCCATCGCATCTAAGTTTCCACTAGCTTCTTTTATTGCAACAATGTTAGGAATTTGTGATAGCTCTATTATTGTCTTTGGTTCTATGTTAATAACTGAGCGTCCTGGAATGTTATACATTAAGATTGGCAGTTCTGTTGCCTCAGCGATCGTCTTAAAATGTTGATATATTCCAGCCTGATTTGGTTTATTATAATATGGTGCCACAACCATTGCTGCATCTACACCAACAGCCTCAGCTTTTTTTGTTAATTCAATCGAAGCATACGTATTATTACTTCCTGTACCAGCAACAACTGGAACTCGTCCATTTACCACTTTCACAACATGTTTAAAGAGTGCCACTTTTTCTTCTGTTGATAAAGTGGGAGATTCTCCAGTAGTACCTCCTACTACAAGAGAATCCGTTCCATTTTCAATTAAATATTCAACTAATCTCGTTGTTTTTTGTAAATCAACATTCCCTTTAAGATCAAAAGGTGTCACCATTGCGGTAGAAACTCTCCCGAAACGACTCATGTTTCCACTCCTTCATCCTGACCATTCAATAAAGAATAGTAACTACTCAAGATTATTTAACGCATTTAAAATTTTCTTTGTATATTGTAAATCTCTTTTTCTAAATTGAAGGCATCATGCAATGCATTTACTGCATTAACAAGATCCTCTTCTTTTACTAGTACCCAAATCGTTGTATGGCTGTCAGCCGATTGTAAAATGCGTATTCCTTTTTCTGATAAAGCAGAAACAATCTTGTATGTTACACCAGGAACTCCAGCAATTCCCGCACCAACAACCGAAACTTTCGCACACTCTCTTTCAATGGATGGAGTGTAACCAAGATTTTTCAAAATCGAACTTGCGCGATCCACGACATTTTCTGAAACAGTATACACTACATTTGTAGGAGAAATATTTATAAAATCAACACTAATATGTTCAGAGGCCATCGCCTTAAACACTTCAGATTGTAAATCATACTGACCATCTTTAGCAGTCACGTTAATTTGTGCGATATTAGAAACACTAGCAATTCCTGTAACCGTCCGTTCTTCAATATCTGTACCTAATTTTTGGCGATTTAGCGATGTTACAATCGTACCAACATCATCTGAATATGTTGAACGTATCCGAATTGGAACCTTTGACTGCATGGCAATTTCAACAGCACGCGGATGAATTACTTTAGCTCCTTGGTAGGCCATATTACATACTTCATTATAGGTCACAATAGGTAATTTTCTAGCATTTTCAACGATTCGAGGATCAGCGGTCATAATACCTTCCACATCTGTGAAAATGTCAATCCACTCTGCTTGTAAACTCGCCCCTAACGCTGCTGCTGAAGTATCGCTTCCGCCTCTTCCTAATGTTGTAATATCACCATGTTGATCACAGCCTTGGAATCCAGCAACAACGGCAACGTCATGTGTTTTTAATTCTTTTAATATCCGGTCACATTTCATATCAATAATTTTAGCATTTGTAAATTCTGAATTAGTTCGGAATCCTGCCTGTGCACCTGTTAGAGCACATGATTTGATATCATGCTCATTTAAAAGATTTGAAAAAACAAGACTGGAAATAATTTCACCCGTTGATAATAGTAAGTCTTGTTCCCTTTTGCTTAAAAGTGTATTGGAAGCACCAATCAATGATAGAAGTGTGTCTGTTGCATATGGCTCACCTTTCCTACCCATTGCTGATACGACTACTACAACTTTATATCCGTCTTTTAACGCCTTTTCAACATGACCAAGTGCATGCATTCTTGATTCATGATCGCGAACGGATGTACCGCCAAATTTTTGAACAATTAGCTTCATATGAACACCTCTAAAAAACTTTCTATTTCAAAATATCCTACTCCGGCATATGTTGAGTTAGGTCGTTAACATTTATACTCATCAAATCGTATCATTGATTGATTCTAAAAAATTTCAGACGATATTCGGAATAGAATATCCATTTCTATCTTATCTTATAATAAAACATAAAAAAGGTTAACGTTATTTTTATACCAATTAGATTAAGTCTAATTTAATTAAACTTTCTGCGATCTGTACTGAGTTCCATGCTGCACCTTTTAATAAGTTATCAGAAACAACCCACATATGGAAACCTTTATCATCGTCTAAGTCTTTACGAATTCTTCCAACGAAAGTATCCAATTCACCAACTGCATTTACAGCCATTGGATATTGCTGCTCTTCAGGTTTATCTTCAACAACTACTCCCGGTGCATTTGTTAAGATTTTTTGGATGTCCTCAGCACTAACTCCATCCTTTTCAACCTCAAAATACACAGACTCAGAGTGTCCAACAGCAACAGGAATGCGGACACATGTTGCTGAAACTTTTAACTCAGGCATGTGCATAATCTTTTTAGTTTCGTTGATCATTTTCATCTCTTCATAAGTAAAACCATTTTCTGTGAAAACGTCTATTTGTGGAATCGCATTAAAAGCAATTTGATAATGTTTTTTATCACCTTTTACAGGTAAAATCTTGGCTTCATAAGTATCACCGTTCAATAATGCTTGCGTTTGTTCATTTAATTCTTGAACAGCAGCAGCTCCAGATCCCGAAACAGCTTGGTAAGTTGAAACAACAATTCGACTTAAACCGTATAATTGACGAATTGGTTCAAGTGCTACGACCATTTGAATAGTTGAACAGTTTGGATTGGCGATGATTCCATTATGCTGCTTAATATCTTCTTCATTTACCTCAGGTACAACTAACGGCACATCTTTATCCATACGGAAGGCACTTGTATTATCTATTACAATTGCTCCTCGTTTAACAGCTTCTGGTGCAAATTTTTTCGAAACACTTCCGCCAGCACTAAAAAGTGCAATTTGAACACCTTCAAAGCTTTCTGGAGTAGCTTCTTGGACAGTAATTTCTTCTCCCTTAAATTGAACCTTCGTTCCAGCAGAACGTGAAGATGATAAAAGTGTCAATTTTCCGATGGGAAAATTTCTTCTCTCTAAAGTTTGAATCATCTGCTTTCCAACTGCTCCAGTAGCACCAACTACTGCAACATGATAACCTGCTGTATTTGCCATTAAAAATTCCCCTTCCAGTTTCAAGAAAAATATATAATATAACATTTATTTTATCACATTCTACTATTGTTGCCGTATAATTTTTCACTATATTATAGATAATCTTTAAAATGGCATACGAATTGAAAAGAACATTGAATAAAACTCGCTTTTATAGCGAGTTATTAATCACGGAACCGTTCTATAATAACAGGTTGAATTTGTTTTCCTTCTAACGCTAAAGAGACTGTATCTAACAAAGCAGGCATTCTTGCAACCATGGAATTCGGTTTCTTTTCCGGATCGTCTTGACCATATGGGATAAAATAGATATTTTTTGTTGCCATAAGTCTCATTAAATTTACACCGTTTAAACCAAGCGCATCATTTGTCGATATGCCAAGTACAACTGGTTTTAAATTTCGCAATGTTGCTTTGGCAGCCATCAATACAGGTGAATCTGTTAAAGCATTCGCAAGCTTACTCATTGTAAATCCTGTTATTGGCGCAATGACCATACAATCAAGTGGCAATGTTGGACCGAGTGGCTCTGCATCGACAATAGAATCGATCGCTTTATGGCCAGTTATACTTTCAATTTTTGCAACCCATTCTTCACCCTTACCAAACCTCGTATCAGTCGTTTTTACTGTGTGAGTCACAACTGGAATAACGTCAGCTCCAGCAGAAACCAATGCTTCAATCTGTGGAAATACCGCAGCATACGTACAGTGAGAACCTGTTAACCCAAAACCTATTCTCTTGCCATTAATATCCATAAAGTACATTACTCCTTTCTTTTTAATACATCTTCTTCAATTAGTTGGGCAAGCACATTGCCAAGAATCTTTCCTGCAGATTTTGGCGCAACAATACCAGGTAAGCTTGGTGCAAGCAAAGCCTTTATTCCTCGCTTTTCTGCATAGCGAAAATCTGTTCCTCCAGGCTTTGAAGCTATATCAAGAATAAGGGTGTGGGTCGGCATCTTTTGAATAACGGATGCATTTACAATTAAATGTGGAATTGTATTTATACAAATATCAATATCTTTTACCTCTTGATCAATTTGATCAAGATGAAAAGGGGTTAGTCCCATTTCTGTTATTCTAGCTAAATGTTCGCTTTTACGTGCACCAACCTTTACGTTTGCGCCTAAATGGTCAAACACTCTTGCAAGGCTCATACCTACTCTTCCTAATCCTAAAACCATTACAGTTGAGCCATGTATTGTGAACTCTGTGTGTTGAATCGCCATCATAATCGTTCCTTCAACAGTTGGAATCGAATTATAGATTGCGACATCATCTCTTTCAAATAGTTTCACTAAACGTTTATTCATTTTTTTAGCTAATGTGTCTAAATAGGAATTGCTAATCCCTGAATAAATTGTAAAATAGTCTGGTGTTTCTGAAAGAACATCTTCTGTCAAAATGACTTCTTCATTAGAAAAGATCAATTCAACTTTTCCTTCACTATTTGTACCTGTTATTGGAAGAATTACACAATCCATTTCAGCAAAGTTGACGTCTTTAAATTTTTCTTTAACAACGCCAGAATAAGCAAAGTCTAGTTGCTCAAATCCAATTAAAGAAATTTTTGCGTCTAAGTCTGCTAATTTGCGGATTACTTCTAATTGACGTGCGTCACCACCAATAATGGCAATCTGCAATCCGGTTAACATCAATGTTTTCACCTTCTTAATTTTGAATGATGTTATGGTCTTTTCCCCATATCGTATGTTGAAATCAAAAAAGCGTGAAACAAAAGTACAAAGGTAACCGTTTCAACTGTTAACAAATAATAATTGAAAGTTTTTAGTTTTTTAATTTAGATGTCGATTTTCTATCTAGGCTGCCGGCTTTCCGCAGGTGTATGACCTTCGCGGCACTTCTCCCGCAGGGTTTTCGCACCCCCACTCGAATCCACTAGTAATAAAATCACAAGCTGCATGTTAATTAGCCTGTTTAATGATTCCTATTTTTACGGTGTCAAACAGTTCATTTAGGCGTAAATGAACTTTAAACAATAAAAAAAGGTTCAGAATGAAACCATTCTGAACCCTTTTCTCGACAACCAAATGCCGAAAATCTCGGTATTTTTAATAACTATATTGATTTTCTGGTACTTCTAAAATAATCATATCTGTTCCAACTGTTCGAATGCGATTCCAAGGTACGCGAATTTCATTACGGTGTTTTTTTGTCCATTTTCCTGATGGAATGATAAGCGTCTCAACTTGCCCAGTCACTTCGTTTATTTCTAAATCTGTTTGCCCTAAAATACCTAAGCGTTCAGCCTTCTTAAAATCAACCATTTCTTTTCCGCTCAACTCACTAAGTCTCATAATAATCTCCCCTCTTAGTTGCTAAAAAAATTAGAGCTACTTTAGTTTACTAGCTAAAAAGAAGGGATATGCCTATCTTTATTTTTGAAAACTTTGAGGGAGCTCTCCATCAGGACTAATGATTGACACAGCGTATTGATTTGAAAAAATTCTTGCAGCTGTATCGTTAACCTTTTGCACAGTTACATCATCAATTTGTTCAACGACTTCATCCAAAGTTCGATGTCTTTTAAGCAGCAATTCATTTTTTCCATTTCGGCTCATACGGCTATTTGTACTTTCTAAACTTAACATTAAGCTTCCTTTTAATTGTTCTTTACAATTGTTAACTTCTTTTTCCGTTACACCTTTTTCTTTTAATGTTTGCAACGTTTCTTGAATTGTATCAAATAAAGCATTTAGTTGGGGTGCTCCTGTTCCACCATATATCGTTAAAATGCCATTATCTTGATAGGATGTATGATAGGAATAAACCGAATAGGCCAGTCCTTTTTGTTCCCGAACATTTTGAAACAGCCGTGATGACATGCTTCCACCCAATATATTGTTTAATACAATAAGATCATACATATTTTTACTACCAATCGGCAATCCTTCATACCCGATGCAAAGATGGGCTTGCTCAGTATCTTTTTTGCGAACTAATTGATTTGCATGAAAAGATATATCTTCTAGATTTCTTTCTACTTTACCGCCTTCATAAGAACCAAATAATTCTTCTATATCTTTTATAAAAGATTCATTGACATTTCCTGCAACCGAAATGACTACTCTATCAGGAGTATACATTTTATTTACATATGCATGCAGCTCTTCACTTGTAAAAGAATCTAATGTTTCTTCAGTACCTAAAATAGGGTATCCAAGTGGATGATTTTCATAAATAGCTTTTCCTAACAGATCATGAACAATATCATCCGGTGTATCTTCGTACATTTTAATTTCTTCATAAACAACATTTTTTTCCCGGCTCATTTCCTCTTCTGCAAATGTGGAATTGAAAAACATGTCAGCTAAAACATTCAATGCAATCGGTGCGTGAGTATCTAATACTTTTGCATAATAACAAGTATATTCTTTAGAAGTGAACGCATTCACTTGACCGCCAATCGCGTCAAACGTTTCCGCAATGTCTTTTGCACTCCGTGTTTTCGTTCCTTTAAAAAACATATGTTCTAAAAAATGGGAAATTCCGTTATTTTTTTCATTTTCATCTCTTGAACCAGTACCAATCCATATCCCAATTGCCACTGATCGGACTGTTGGGATGTTTTCAAGTACAATTCTAAGACCATTGCTACAAGTATATTTTTGGACCATTCATCGTTCCTCCTAGTACATGTAAAACGCATTTTTTCATTAGCTTTGTTAAACAATACTGATAATGTAGATCGAGTGTCTAGTTCCTCTCTGTTACATTTCCTCCATGATCCTTACCGTCAGATCCTCTAAAAACGAAAGGAAAGTAACAGAGGTATATAACAAAGCTTTTTTATATTTTCAGTTCTAATGTTGATTTTTTCCTTTTACAATTTTTTTATCATTTTTAATAATTCTTTCTTCATCAACCAATTTTGACAGTGTTCCGATTCTTAATTGTTTCTTCATGATTGCTTTAATCATCGGCTCCAATGCCTTTGCAGTCGACTTGGTTGGATGCATTAAAATTAATGATCCCGGCTCCACTTTGCTGTTAACTCTTTGTACAATTGTTTTTGGAGATGGTTTTTGCCAATCAACTGTATCAACTGTCCACATCACAGTTCCCATTTTCATTGATTGTGCGATTTTAACAACATCATCGCGATAACTCCCACTTGGAGGGGCAAACCATTTTACCTTTTGTTTTGTAATTGCTTCAATCACTTCATTCGTACTTTTCAGTTGCTCCTGGATAGCTTTTCTACTTAATATTTTCATGTCAGGATGTGTATAGGAATGGTTTCCAATTTCGTTTCCGCTATCCGCTATTAATTTTGCAAGATCAGGGTTCTCTTTTGCCCAGCGCCCTTCAAGGAAAAAAGTTGCATGAACATTATATTTTTTCAATACCTTTAGCATATCAGGCAAATACTCATTTCCCCATGCGACATTAATTAATAAACTAACCATTGGCTTATTCGGATTTCCGCGATAAATGGGCGCTGCAGGTAAATCTTTTAAATGTACAGTTGGAGAAACTTGCTTAAAAACTAATTTATGCACATTATAATGCCCATCTTTTTTCATCTTTTTATATGATGCATTTACATCAACTTTAACGCCATTATATCCAGGGATTGCTTTCCAAACTGGATCAATTTTTGCATTTTGTGCACGTACAGTATAATTTTTTGCCTCTTTTTCTATCTTTGAATACAAACTATTATGTTGTCCAACTGATATGTAAGGGGCATTTTTTAATGCATGAATATATGGAATTGTTATCGGATTTAAAACAAGCAATATTGCTAGGATAACAACCATGCCTATAACAATCAAGTGTTTTGCATTTTTCATTTATGTTCCCCCTTCTTCTAAAAAATATGAAAAAGGAGGACAAGATAGAACGATTTTATACCGTTATTTTGCCATAAAAAAAGTCAGGTATCCCTGACTTTTAGAAATAAATCATTGTTTTTCTTTTTGGTCATTCTGTTCTTTTAACACAGCTTTTCGAGACAAGTTTACGCGTCCGTGGCTATCAATTTCTGTTACTTTAACAAGAATCTCATCGCCTATTTTTAGGACATCTTCTACTTTGCGAACCCGTTCATCTGAAAGCTCTGATATATGAACTAAACCATCTTTTCCGTTAAAGATTTCAACAAAAGCCCCGAATTTCTCGATTCTTTTTACTTTACCTAAGTAAATTTGTCCAACTTCCACTTCGCGAACGATGTCTTCAATGATTTTCTTCGCTTTTAGATTATTTTCTTCATTAGTGGAAGAAATAAAAATGGTACCATCTTGTTCAATATCGATCTTCACGCCAGTTTCATCAATGATTTTATTAATTTGTTTACCGCTTGGCCCAATGACATCTCTAATTTTATCTGGGCTAATGCTCATCGTTAAAATTTTTGGCGCATGAACAGATAGGTGGTTACGCGATTCAGAAATCGTGGACATCATATGATTTAAAATTTGCATGCGACCTTTTTTCGCTTGTTGCAATGCTTCTTCTAAAATTTGACGGGAAAGTCCTGCAATTTTAATATCCATTTGTAATGCTGTTACGCCTGCGGCTGTACCAGCAACTTTAAAGTCCATATCACCAAGATGATCTTCCATTCCTTGAATATCGGTTAGAATCGTGTAATGCTCACCCGATTTCACAAGCCCCATTGCAATTCCCGCTACAGGTGCTTTAATTGGAATACCCGCATCCATCATCGCTAAAGTACTTGCACAAATACTTGCTTGTGATGTTGAACCGTTTGATTCTAATACTTCTGAAACGAGACGGATCGTATATGGAAATGCTTTTTCATCAGGAATGACTGGTTCAAGTGCGCGTTCACCTAATGCACCATGGCCAATTTCACGACGCCCTGGTCCTCTCATCGGTCCAGTTTCCCCAACACTAAATGGCGGGAAATTATAATGATGCATAAAGCGTTTTGATTCTTCAATGCCAAGTCCATCAAGAATTTGAACATCTCCTAATGCTCCAAGTGTACAAATGCTTAAAGCTTGAGTTTGTCCCCGTGTAAATAAACCTGACCCATGTGTTCTTGGCAAAATCCCTACTTCAGAAGATAACGGTCTTATTTCATCGATTTTACGGCCATCTGGACGGACTTTATCAACTGTAATTAATTTTCGCACTTCTGTTTTTTCAATATCGTGCAAAATTTGTTTTATTTGTTTGATTGTATCTTCATCAGCTTCTTGTTCCTCAAATTGCTGAATAATGTTATTATTAACGGCTTTTATTGCTTCATCACGTGCATGTTTTTCATGGACTTGAATTGCTTTAATCATATCCTCTTCACATAGTGAACGGACTTTTGTAGCTAAATCTTGGTCCAATTCAAACAGTTCCACTTGCATTTTTTCTTTTCCAACTTCAGCAACAATCTTTTCTTGGAAAGCAATTAGACGCTTGATTTCTTCGTGTCCAAACATAATTGCTTCAAGCATGACTTCTTCAGGAACTTCTTTTGCTCCCGCTTCAACCATGTTGATCGCATCTTTCGTACCTGCAACTGTTAAATGAATATCACTTTTTTCCATTTGTTCAATCGTTGGGTTAATGAGAAATTCTCCATCCACTCTTCCAACAATGACACCCGCAATAGGGCCCTCAAACGGAATATCAGAAACTGAAAGCGCCAATGATGAACCGAACATTGCAGCCATTTCAGGACTATTATCTTGATCAACACTCATAACCATGCTGACAACTTGAACTTCATTACGGAAGCCTTCAGCAAATAATGGACGGATTGGTCGGTCAATTAATCGGCTTGAAAGAATTGCTTTTTCACTTGGACGACCTTCCCGCTTAATAAATCCACCTGGGATTTTACCGACTGCATATAAACGTTCTTCATAATTTACTGTTAATGGGAAGAAATCTACATTTTTCGGTTCTTTTGAAGCAGCAGCAGTACTCAAAATGGCAGTTTCTCCATATCTGATAAGCGCTGCGCCATTTGCTTGTTTAGCTAATTGTCCAACTTCAACAGTTAATGGACGACCAGCCCATTCCATCGTATATATATGTTTGTCTTGTGCCATATATAAAATTATCCCCTTTCATTTTCTAGCAGTAGTACTCATATATTCATTAAAATTAGCATAGAATATTAAGAATTACACAAATAATCACTGGTTATATAGAAAGCATTTTTTCTTATGCAATTATGTATAAAACGAATGATTTTAGATAAGAAGAACAAATGCTATTGAAGCACTTCACCAAGTTTATTTTAATGTTTGGTAAAATGAAAATATAT
This sequence comes from Heyndrickxia ginsengihumi, assembly GCF_011008565.1. Lineage (GTDB taxonomy): Bacteria > Bacillota > Bacilli > Bacillales > Bacillaceae_C > Weizmannia > Weizmannia ginsengihumi. The sequence continues at coordinate 105,012 of NZ_JAAIWK010000007.1, read as the reverse complement.
ATACATCGTTCAGCTATTTAAAAGTGATTCGCATATAATAACGTCTTACAAATGTATAGCCATCAAAAGAGATCATAATGATTGAATACTTTGAGGTGTAAATGATGAGAGACATTTTTCCTTTTTAAAAGTAAAAACATTACAAAAAAGCGGGAAAAATCCCGCTTTTTCACATGATTACATTAACGACGTAATCCAAGACGATTGATTAATTCACGATAACGTTGTACATCTTTATTACGTAGGTAAGTTAACAAATTACGACGTCTACCTACCATTTTCATTAGACCACGACGTGAATGATGATCTTTTTTATGAACACGTAAATGATCATTTAGTTTGTTAATTTCTTCAGTAAGTACAGCAATTTGTACTTCTGGAGAACCAGTGTCGTTCTCATGAACTTTAAATTGGTTGATGATTTCGTTTTTACGTTCTTGTGAAATCGCCATCCTATTCACCTCCAAATTTTTTAATCCCCTATTGCTGAGCACACGTCGGTGAGTCGCTATGCCAAGCATAGGTTCATATTACTGTATAAGGATACTACTTTTTATAATAAAACACAAGTTTTTGTTAGACTTTTATTTAAAATAGTTTCGTGCCACTTGTTCATCGTGCTTCATTTCTGTAATAAGATCTTCTACGCTATTAAATTTCTTTTCATCCCGTATTCTATCATGCCACTCCACAATGACATGTTCGTCATAAATCCAATCGGAAAAGTCTAAAAGATATACCTCTGTTGTTTGTACGTATTCATCTGGATTTTTAAAGGTTGGATTGTAGCCAACACTACATAAGCCATTATGCCATTGATTACGAACATACATCCTTACAATGTACACACCATTTGGCGGTAAAATATAGGGATCACTCAATTCTATATTTGCAGTTGGAAAACCAAGCTCCCGTCCCCTTTTTTCACCATGTACAACGATACCGGAAATTTCGTAATAACGGCCCAGTAAATCTTTTAAATCACGAACACGCCCTTCCTTAATACACTTACGAATTAAAGTAGAACTAACTTTGTCATCGCGATTTTGAAGGGTCAATTTGTCAACAACAGTAATGTCGAATCGCCCATTTGCAAATTCTTCTATATTATTCATATTTCCTTTACCGAATTTTCCATATGTATAATCAAAACCAGCAACAACATGCTTTACTCCTAGTCCAACTATATATTGGTCTACAAACTGCTGCGGGAGCAAAGAAGCAAAATCTGTTGTAAAGTGGACAACAAATAAATAATCAATTCCCATGCTTTCAATTAATTTAATTTTTTCATGCAACGGAGTAATTAATTCAACCACTTTGTGATTTTTCGCTAATACTACAGATGGATGCGGATCAAACGTCATAACTGCACTTTTTAAATGCTTTTCTTCTGCAATTTGTTTTGCCGTTTGAATGACTTTTTGGTGCCCGAGATGAATGCCATCAAAATAACCTAGAGCCATTACGAGCGGAGGAAAATCCTCCTTCTTAAATGAATGTGGATGATCAACAGTTAATACTTTCAATGTTTCTCACCTTTTCTCTTTCCATTTTAAAATTCATTTTGAATTACTTTTACAGGTTTAATGAAGGAAGGCTTGCTTGGGTGAACCTTGTATATTGCAATGACTTTTTCACGATACATAACCGCTACTTCTTCACCGTCCGGCCAACACTTCCCTTTCTCTAAAACCATCCCATTTTTCACTTTCTCTGCTAATGTATCATTAATTTCCCATTTCGGCAAATGGATTAACCCCGCTTCTAAAGGATGGAGTAGCTCTGTAATCGTTTGATGTTCCATATGCTCTTCAATATCCTCAAAAGTTGCACATTGATCCTTTGTAAATCCTCCAGCACTTATTCTTGTTAAATATGACATATGTGCTGGATATCCTAATTTTTCGCCCATCATAACAGCAAGTGTACGAATATAAGTGCCTTTACTACAACTGACACGAAAACGGAATGATATCGTTGAACCTGTATATATGTCACGATCATCTAGCAGTTCTAATGAATAAATTTGTACTTCTCGCGTTGGTCTTTCTACTTCAATTCCCTGTCTTGCATATTCATACAACCGTTTCCCATTCACTTTCACCGCTGAGTACATCGGCGGTGTTTGTTGAATACACCCTGTTAACTCTGAAAGCACTCGCAAAATTTCATTGCGACTAATAGGGTGTTCTATTTTTTGTTCGCGAACCATTTCTCCGCCGCTGTCTTCAGTTGTCGTTGAATATCCTAATGTAACTTCACCCTCATACTCTTTTCCAGCATTCGTAATATACTCTACTATTTTCGTTGCTTTTCCAATGCATATTGGTAAAACACCTGTAACGTCAGGATCAAGTGTACCAGTATGACCTACTTTTTTTGTTTTTAGTAATTTTCTCACTTTAAACACACAATCATGTGAAGTCAGACCTGCAGGTTTCCATAATGGAATAATTCCATCCATATTTTTTCTTCACTTCCTTTTGCAATTCCTTAAAGAAATTCAAAGACAGGCGATGCGAAATAACACGATATGTTTAAACGCTCAACGATTAAACCCGCCTGTTCACCATGCGAAAAGAAAAAGAAACTGGATGCTACATCCAGTTCCTAATATCTAATTAATGTTCATCTTCATGAAGTTTTTTTATTAACGTTTCAATCCGATTTCCATAATCAATGGATTCATCAAATTCGAAAATAAGTTCAGGCGTTTTTCGCAAACGAATTCGCTGTCCTACTTCAGAACGAATAAATCCTTTTGCTTTTTCAAGCCCGGCTAATGAATCTTGTTTCTGTTCATCATTCCCAAGAACTGTGATATATACCTTTGCCTGTTGCAAATCTCCTGTTACTTGGACATCTGTTACTGTCACAAAACCGATCCGCGGATCTTTTAATTTACGGCCAATAATATCACTTAGTTCTTTCTTCATTTGCTCGGCGACTCGATTCGAACGTAGGTTCACAATACAACACCTCATTTACAGCCATTCATATATAGTATCAAGACGTTCCCATTCAGGAAACGAATCAAGAAATTTCAACGTACGTTCCATCTCTTTTTCGGCAGCAACTCGATTCGAAGCGACGGTTACCATTTCAATTCGTGTTCGTTGCCAAACATCTTGATACTCAACTTCACTAACCGCTACATTATATTTCTGTTTAAGCCGTGTTAAAACCCTTTGAAGTACGGCACGTTTATCTTTTAACGATTGGGCGTCAAATATGCGGAAATCACATTGGACGCTTACAATCATTTTCTTTCAACTTCTTGCATAACAAACGCTTCAATGACATCACCATCTTTAATATCATTGTAATTTTTAATAGTAATACCGCATTCGTACCCTTGATTTACTTCTTTTACATCATCTTTGAAACGTTTTAATGTATCAATTTCGCCTTCAAAAATAACGACACCATCACGGATAATACGAACACCACTATCACGAGTAACTTTACCGTCTGTTACATATCCACCAGCAATTGTACCGATTTTAGAAACTTTAAATGTTTGGCGAACTTCAATTTGTCCAATAATTTTTTCTTCAAATTCTGGATCTAACATACCCTTCATTGCTGCTTCAATTTCTTCAATCGCCTTATAAATAATGCGATGCAAACGAATATCTACTTTTTCAGCCTCTGCAGCTCTTTTAGCATTTGTATCAGGACGTACGTTAAAACCAATTACAATTGCATTCGAAGCAGCTGATAAAGAAATATCTGACTCATTAATAGCGCCGACGCCTGTATGAATTACTTTAATATTAACGCCTTCGACATCAATTTTTTGTAAAGCAGCGCTTAAAGCCTCAACTGAACCTTGAACATCTGCTTTAACAATGACATTTAATTCTTTCATTTCACCTTGTTTCATTTGTTCAAAAAGATTATCAAGGCTTACGCGAGCTGTTTCGTTACGATGTGCTTGAACTGCCTGCTGACTTCTAGCTTCTCCGATTTGACGTGCTGTTTTTTCATCTTCAAACACGACAAAATGATCACCAGCTTCTGGCACCTCGTTTAGCCCAGTAATCTCAACCGGAGTTGAAGGCGGCGCTTCTTTAACACGGCGTCCAAGGTCATTAACCATCGCACGAACACGACCAAATGTATGTCCAACAACAATGGGATCACCTACTCGCAATGTACCATTTTGTACTAATAAAGTTGCAACTGGTCCACGTCCCTTATCTAAACGCGCCTCAATTACTGTACCAACGGCTCTGCGATCTGGATTTGCTTTTAATTCTTCTACTTCACTTACAAGCAAAATCATTTCAAGCAGGTCATCGATCCCTTGACCCGTTTTAGCAGAAATCGGTACGAAAATAGTATCTCCGCCCCAATCCTCAGGAATTAAACTATATTCTGTTAATTCTTGCATCACTTTTTCAGGGCTTGCAGTTGGCTTATCAATTTTGTTGACAGCAACAATAATTGGTACATTCGCAGCCTTTGCGTGGTTGATTGCTTCTACTGTTTGCGGCTTAACACCATCATCAGCAGCTACAACTAGGATCGTTATATCTGTAATTTGTGCTCCACGTGCACGCATCGTTGTAAAAGCCGCATGCCCTGGAGTATCTAAAAAGGTAATTTTCTTGCCATCAATATCGACTTGATACGCACCGATATGTTGAGTGATACCGCCAGCTTCTCCAGCTGTTACTTTCGTATGGCGAATAGAGTCAAGAGTTGTTGTTTTCCCATGGTCAACATGTCCCATAATCGTCACAACAGGCGGACGAACAGAAAGGTCTTCTTCACGATCCTCTGTAAAATATATTCCTAAATCTGTCGTGTCAACTAACACTTCTTCCTCAACTTCCACTCCATACTCTGAAGCAATTAATTCAATAGCATCTTTATCTAATTCTTGATTAATCGTCGCCACTACTCCAAGTAAAAAGAGCTTCTTAATGATTTCAGATGGTTCAAGATTTAATTTTTTTGCTAACTCTGCAACCGATAATGATTCAGTAAAGGTAATTTTTTCTGGTAATTCCTTTTTCTTTTGAACGACAGGAGCAGCTTGTTGTTTTGACTGATGCTTATTTCTCTTGTTTTTCTTATTTTGTTGAAAAGGTCTATGATCTTTTCCTGAATGTTGTTTTTTTCCTTCAACATTTTTATTAGCAGGCTTTCCATGAGATTGATTTTGATGTTTATCTGTTTTTTTCTCATGTTGGTTTGATGTTTGTTGTGGATTTGAATGGTTCGCTTGCTCATTAGTGTTTTGTTTTGAATGTTGTTCATTACGTCCGGCATCACTAAAAATCGAATCTAGTTTACTAACTGTTTCCCCATCGATTGTTGACATATGGTTGGATACCTCAATATTCATTTCTTTTAGTTTTGTGATAATCTCTTTACTTGATGTTTTATGTGCTTTTGCATATTCATAAATACGCATTTTGCTCATATAATCACCCCCATCTATGATTCACCGAGCAATTGGGCAAGTTTTTGTGCAAAACCTTTCTCTGTTATCGCGACAACAACTCTTGCCTCTTTCCCGATGGCTTTACCGAGTGTTTCTCTCGTCTCTACAAATTGTATTGGCGTATTGTAAAAACGACATTTATCTTGAATCTTTTTGGAAGTATTTGATGAGGCATCTTTTGACAATATAATTAGTTTAGCACGACTTGATTGGATTTCTTTAATAACAAGTTCTTCCCCAGATATTACTTTTCGTGCCCGATTTGCTAAACCTAAAAGCGACATTGCTTGTTGTTCACTCATTCTTATTAATGATTCTCCTTTTTAATAAATTCAAGGATTTCATCATAGAAAGAGTCAGCAACAGTTACTTCAAGGTGATTAGCTAAAACATTCTTTTTCTTCGCTATTTCAATTGCCTCTATATCTTTTGAAAGATAAGCGCCTCTACCCGATTTTTTGCCCGTTGGATCGATAGAAATATCTCCCTCTTTCGAACGGACAATCCTTAGCATTTCTTTTTTCGGTCTCATTTCTCCCGTTGCAACGCATTTTCTCATCGGAATCTTTTTTTTCGTTGCCATCATGATCACCTCTTATTCGATTTCTTCGTTTGTATCATCGAATGAGTTGTCTTCTTCTACAGATAAGGATTCGGAGCGTGGATAAATACCAGCTTCTCTCGCATCTGATTCACTCTTAATATCAATTTTCCAGCCTGTTAATTTAGCAGCCAATCTAGCATTTTGACCTCTTTTTCCAATTGCTAGAGATAGTTGATAATCAGGGACAACGACCGTCGTCGCTTTATCTTTTTCATCCACGATTACATCTAACACTTTTGATGGACTCAAAGCGTTCGCTACAAATTCGACTGGATCATTTGACCATTCCACAATGTCAATTTTTTCACCATTTAATTCATTGACAATCGCTTGTACCCGTGAACCTTTAGGACCTACACATGCGCCGATTGGATCAACATCTGGATGATCTGTATAAACAGATATTTTTGAACGATCTCCAGCCTCCCGTGCAACGGAACGAATTTCAACTGTTCCATCATAAATTTCAGGGACTTCAATCTCAAAAAGACGTTTTAACAGACCAGGATGCGTACGTGAAACGAAAATTTGCGGTCCTTTTGTCGTCTTTTCTACTTTTGTAATATATACTTTAATACGATCATGTGGTTGATAATGTTCATTTGCAGCTTGTTCACTCGGCGGTAGAAGTGCTTCTACTTTTCCAAGGCTTACATACGTAAAGCGATTATCTTTACGTTGAACAATACCTGTCATAATATCATCTTCACGATCAATAAACTCTGAATAAATAATGCCTCGTTCTGCCTCGCGCACTCGTTGAGTAACTACCTGTTTAGCAGTTTGTGCCGCAATTCGGCCAAAGTCTTTTGGTGTTACTTCAATTTCAACTACATCACCAATATCATAAGAAGGATTCACTTTATGTGCATCTTCAAGTGAAATTTCAAGTCTTGAATCAAATACTTCTTCAACAACATCTTTACGTGCAAACACACGAATCGATCCCGTTGCTAAATTAAGATCTGTACGTACATTTTGGGCTTGATTAAAATTACGACGATACGCTGACACAAGTGCTGCTTCAATTGCCTCAACAAGTACATCGCGAGAAATCCCTTTATCTTTTTCCAAAACATTAAGAGCCTCTACCAATTCTGAGCTCATGGAAACCTTATCCCCCTATCTTACGAGAAGCCAGTGTTCATAAAACTTCCGGCTAGCTTCTTATATCCTTCGCATTTATTAAAATTCTATTGCCAAACGTGCTTTCGCAACTTTTTCATATGGTATTTGCAATTCTTTTTTTCTTGTTTTCACTTTTATTTCTATGTGTAATGTTTCACCATCAAATGATAATAGCTTACCTTCAAAGTCTTTTTCACCATCGATCGTTTCATACGTTTTAATATGCACCGATCTGCCAATAGCTCTCGCAAAGTCTTTTTCCTTTTTAAGCGGGCGTTCTGCTCCAGGTGAAGAGACTTCTAGGAAATAATTATGAGGAATTGGATCAAGTTCATCAAGTCGTTCACTTAATCGTTCACTTACGACTCCACACTCATCAATGTCAATTCCATCTTCCTTATCGATATAAATACGAAGGAACCAATTCTTTCCTTCTTTAACATATTCAATATCAACGAGTTCAAGTTGTAGGTCTTGAACAATTGGTGAAACAAGTTCTTCCACCACTTCTGTAACTTTACTCATCATGACCTCCTGAAAAAAATTCCGAATTAAAAACACGAAAGAGTGGGTATGCCCCACTCTTTTACACGAGAGTTTATCAATAGTATTTCCAATAAAAATATACCATAACCAACAAAATAATGCAAATAATAGGAAAAACGGAGACATCGTTCATAACAATATGTTTCCAATAGTCATAACTTGTGAAAGTTGATTATCTATTGCGTTAGAACGTTCATTTAATGAGTTACCGCTATACCGATTATTAAAATAGCGATAATTGGTTTTGTTCAGGTAATGCCTCTAAACAGCCATGTTGATCCAAGTATTCCATAATGGTTTTTGAAACTTTGCCGCGACGCTGTAAGTCTTCTTTTGACAAGAATTCTCCATCTTTACGCGCTTGAACAATATTTTTAGCGGCATTTGTACCAAGTCCTGGTATGGCATTAAATGGTGGAATTAAGGAATTCCCTTCAATTACAAAACGATCTGCCTCCGAACGGTATAGATCAATTTTTTGAAAATGGAAGCCGCGTGCACACATTTCAAGTGCGAGTTCAAGAACAGTTAATAAACTCTTTTCTTTCGTAGATGCATCTAAGCCTTTCCCATTAATTTCATCAATGCGCGCTTTGATTGATACTGCCCCACGGATCATCGCATCTAAATCAAAATCTTCCGCCCGCACTGTAAAATAGGTAGCATAATATAATAATGGGTGGTGCACTTTAAAATAGGCAATCCGTACAGCCATTAAAACATATGCTGCAGCATGGGCTTTTGGAAACATGTATTTGATTTTTTTACATGAATCAATATACCAGCTCGGTACATTATTTTTCACCATCTCTTCTTCCATTTCTGGCTGCAACCCTTTACCTTTACGGACGGATTCCATAATTTTAAAGGCGAGTGATGGCTCTAAACCTTGATAGATTAAATAAACCATTATATCATCACGACAGCCTATAACGTCCGGCAATGTACAAATACCATTTTGAATAAGTTCTTGTGCATTCCCTAACCATACGTCTGTGCCATGTGATAAACCTGAAATTTGCACAAGTTCAGAGAAGGTGGTTGGCTTCGTATCTTCAAGCATCTGGCGAACAAATTTTGTACCAAACTCAGGAATACCTAACGTACCTGTTTTACACATAATTTGTTCTTCTGTAACGCCTAATGATTCTGTTCCACTAAAAATTTTCATTACTTCTGGATCATCTGTTGGAATCGTTTTAGGATCAATTCCGCTTAAATCTTGGAGCATACGAATGACGGTCGGATCATCGTGTCCAAGAATATCAAGTTTCAAAATATTATCATGAATTGAGTGGAAATCAAAATGTGTCGTTCTCCACTCTGATCCCGTATCATCTGCGGGATATTGAATCGGTGTGAAGTCAAAAATATCCATATAGTCTGGTACTACAATAATACCGCCGGGGTGCTGCCCTGTTGTTCTTTTAACACCAGTACATCCTTTAACTAATCGATCAACTTCTGCACCGCGTATGTTTAAATTGTGATCTTGTGCATATCCTTTTACATAGCCGTAAGCCGTTTTTTCAGCTACAGTACCAATAGTTCCTGCACGATACACATAATCTTCACCAAACAATACTTTCGTATAATTGTGGGCGCGTGGTTGATAGTCTCCAGAGAAATTCAAGTCAATATCAGGAACTTTATCTCCCTTAAACCCTAAAAATGTTTCAAATGGGATATCATGTCCATCTTTTTTATATGGCGTGCCACAATTTACACAATTTTTATCTGGTAAATCAAAGCCAGAGCCAACTGAACCATCATCAAAAAATTCCGCATGCTTACAAACTGGGCAAACATAATGCGGCGGAAGCGGATTTACTTCAGTAATTTCAGTCATAGTCGCGACTAAAGAAGATCCAACCGATCCACGCGATCCAACGAGGTAGCCATCGTCCAATGATTTTTTTACAAGTTTATGGGCGATTAAATAGATAACGGCAAATCCGTGTCCAATAATACTTTTCAATTCTTTTTCTAGTCTTGCTTCCACAATTTCCGGCAATGGATCGCCATATATTTTTTTGGCCATTGTATAGCTTTGTTCTCTAATTTCTTCCTCTGCACCTTCAATTTTAGGTGTGTATAAATCATCTTTAATTGGTTTAACGTCTTCAATTAAATCAGCAATTTTATTCGTATTTTCTACAACGATTTCTTTTGCCTTTTCCTCGCCTAAAAACTGAAAACTATCTAACATTTCATTCGTTGTACGGAAATGAACATCCGGCAGCTGATGGCGATTTAATGGGTTCGCACCACCTTGAGATCCAATCAAGATTTTCCGATAAATTTTATCCTCAGGATGTAAATAATGGACATTTCCAGTCGCAGCAACAGGCAAGTTTAATTTATCACCAAGATTAACAATTTTTGTAATAATCTCTTCTAACGCCTGTTCGTCACGAATTAGCTCTTGCTCAATTAATGGCGCATATACTTCTTTTGGATGAACTTCGAGATAATCATAAAAGCGCGCCATTTCTTCTACTTCTGCTGGGTCTTTTTGCATCATTCCTTCGAACACTTCGCCTTTATCACAGCCAGAGCCAACTAATATTCCATCACGATATTTTTGTAATTGTGAGCGCGGAATTCTTGGCACACGATAATAATAATCAATATGAGATACCGAGATTAATTTAAATAAATTTTTCAGTCCTTCTTGGTTTTTAACAAGTAATGTACAGTGTGAAGGTCGCGCCCGTTTAAAAGCTCCTCCTTCACCCATATAGTCGTTTAGCTGATCATGGTACTGAATATTTTTTTCTTTAATCGCATCTCCAAGCATTTTCAGAAAAATGTGTCCTGTTGCTTCTGTATCATAAATCGCCCTATGGTGCTGTGTTAATTCTACATTGAATTTTTTTGCTAAAGTATTTAAACGATAGTTTTTGAAATTTGGGTATAGAAATCTACCTAGTTCAAGCGTATCAATAACTGGATTTGTAGATTTTGGGAGTCCTATTTTTTGCAAGCCCACATTAAAAAAGCCAACATCAAATGATGCATTATGAGCTACTAAAATAGCATCTCCTATCCATTCATTGTATTCCTTTAATACGACTGAAATATCTGGTGCATCTTTCACCATATCATCTGTAATACCTGTAAGTTCGATTGTTGTATTTGAAAGCGGATGGTGAGGATTAGCAAATCTCTCAAATGTTTCGATTACCTCACCATTTTTTATTTTTACTGCCGCTAATTCAATAATCGTATCGTAAACAGCAGATAAACCTGTTGTTTCAACGTCAAAGACGACATAGGTTGCATCCTCTAACAAAATATGAGCATCGTTATAAGCAATTGGCACACCGTCATCTACTAGGTTGACTTCAAGTCCATATATGATTTTTATATCATTCTTTTGTCCAGCACTATAAGCCTCTGGAAAACTTTGCGCTACTGCATGATCTGTAATGGCAATTGCCTTATGCCCCCATTTTTTTGCCTGCGATACGAGATCACTGACAGAAGAAACAGCATCCATTTGACTCATTGGTGTATGCAAATGCAGTTCAACACGCTTCTCATCTTCAGGAGCTAAATCTTTTCTAAGCTGTGGCTTTACTTCGCACAGATCGTTGGCAATCATGACAAGATCGCGTACAAAAGTATCGTTTTGAATACTGCCTCTTGCGCGCAGCCACATCCCCTTTTTTACGCGTTGAAATTGTGTTGCATCTTCTTTATCCCGTGAAAACATTTTAACAAGAATAGAACTTGTATAGTCGGTGATTTTAAATGTCAATAACGTACGGCCGCTACGAAGTTCTTTCGTTTCTGCATCAAACACGTACCCTTCAATCGAAATTCTTCTTTCTTCATCGACGATATCTATTAAACTTCTAAACTGATCATCATCTGGAATTTTATAACCAATCATAAGAGGACCTTCATCGACCACATCTGTTTGTTGGTCTTCATGTTGGCTCTTTTGCATTTCGATCACTGCTTGTTTTGCTCTTTCTTCATCTTCTTTTTGTTTCGCTTCTACAAATTTCAAATATTCATCTGAGGATTCATTTTCACCAATCGTAGCTTCAAAGATAAATGAAGGAAACCCAATATTTTCATAATAACCCGTAATAAGTTCACCATATTTTTTTTGAAGCGTACGTGCTTCTGTATCATTTCTGCCTTGGACAATGATTTTATTGCCATTCATTGTTGGAAGCTGATTGGCTAGCAATGAATACAACATTGGTGACATACCATCTATTTCCTGTAAACAATGATTCCAGTAATCCATGACAAGTTGTGGCTCAAAAGATGATTGAAGTGTACGAATCGAATAATGTACGTTCGCTATTTGCTGAAAACTATGCTTAAGTTGATTCGTAAATCTTACAAAAACTTGGTAAGGCAGTATGTTTTCAAACATAAAATAGAAATGCCAACGTTTTGATTGTCTTTCAACTACTAACTTTTCAATTTCTGCATTTTTAAAATAGTCGTATATCGTATCATCTGTTAATTTAAGTTGTTGTAACAATATTTGAAATCGTTCTTTTTTTTCGGCGGGATGTTGATCCATCATTACCTCTCCCATCCTAAAATTTTTATTTAATCACTTACTATCATAAAAAAATACAAGTTTGTATTCAATGGTTTCGAACTAAAAGAATTTACCAACTGGATCACAGAAATAGAGATGACATCGACTTGTTGTCGATGCCATCCCATTCACACATCAATTTAAGCTAGTTTTCCCAATAGATCTTTAATTGTTTCCTCTAATTCAGCTACAGGTGCTTCAAGCACTTCGCCTGTTTTTCGGACTTTTATTTCAACAATTCCTTCTGATGCTTTTTTACCTACTGTGATTCGAATTGGAAGTCCAATAAGATCGGAATCTGCAAATTTTACACCCGGTCTTTCGTTTCGGTCATCAAGCAACACACTGTAGTTTGTTTGTAGTTCTTTGTATAACTTTGAAGTTAACTCCATTTGCTGTTCATCTTTCAAATTAATTGGCACTAAGTGAATATGGAATGGTGCAATATCAACAGGCCAAATGATACCTCTATCATCATTATGCTGTTCACAAATCGCTGTTAATGTTCTTGAAACACCAATTCCGTAGCAACCCATAATCATAAACTGTTCTCTGCCATTCTCATCCAAATATGTTGCATGCATAGCTTCACTGTATTTTGTTCCAAGTTTAAATATATGCCCTACTTCAATCCCACGGGCAAAATGAATTGTACCTTTGCCATCTGGTGAAGGATCTCCCTCTTGAATATTGCGAAGATCACCGTACTGATCAACGCGAAAATCTCGTTCTGGGTTGACATTCACATAGTGATAGTCTTTTTCATTTGCGCCGCATACACCATTTACAATATACTGTACGGCATAGTCAGCTATCACTTTTATATTTTCGGAAACACCAATTGGTCCTAGAGATCCGATTTCACAGCCAAGAAGACGTTTTGTCTCTTCTTGATCAGCTAAATCAACCAATGTTGCACCTAATAAATTTTTCACTTTCACTTCATTTACTTCATGGTCGCCACGAACTAGCACAACAACATAATCATCATCAACTTTAAATACTAGCGTCTTAATACATTTATCTGCACTAACATTTAAGAATGCTGATACATCTTCAATTGATTTTTGATTAATTGTTTCTACTTTTTGAAGTTCTAATGCAGGTTCATCAGATTTCGTATAATGGTTTATAACTTCTGCCATTTCAATATTTGCAGCGTAGTCAGATTGATCAGAATAAGCAATTGTATCCTCACCAATTTCAGATAGAACCATAAATTCTTGAGTATCTTTTCCACCGATTGCCCCAGAATCTGCTAATACAGCACGGAAATCGAGACCACATCGAGAAAAAATATTTGAATAGGCTTTATACATCTTATCGTATGCTTCATCTAAGCTTTCCTTACTTGAATGGAACGAATACGCGTCCTTCATAATAAATTCACGGCCTCTTAATAAACCAAAACGAGGTCTTTTTTCATCACGGAATTTCGTTTGAATTTGGTAAAGTGATAATGGCAAACGTTTGTATGATTTAATTTCATTTCGAACAATACTTGTAATAATTTCTTCATGTGTTGCACCTAATGCGAATTCACGATTATGACGATCTGTTAAACGCATTAATTCAGGTCCGTACGAATACCAGCGGCCCGACTCCTGCCATAATTCTGCTGGCTGCAACGCAGACATTAAAAGTTCAGAAGAATCAGCCGCCTCCATCTCTTCACGAATAATTTTCTCAATATTATGTAGTACTTTACGTGCTAGTGGTAAATATGCATAAACCCCACTCGCATACTGGCGGATGTAACCTGCACGCAATAATAATTGATGACTTTTGATTTCTGCATCCGATGGAACATCTCTTAAAGTTGGAATAAAAAACTTACTTTGTTTCATGTTAGCACTCCTATATTCACTTTTATTTTCTGTAATGATATTTTAATTTGTTTCATTAAACTTTTCACTTAAAGTTTAAACTTAGTTAAAGGCAATTAGTTTATAAACTAATTGCCTTAACTGTAACATGCAGAGAATTACAAGAAAAATCTTTGAATATCATTCCATGTTACGATAATCATTAATAGCATTAATAATGCAAAACCAATAAAATGAACGACACTTTCCTTTTGACGATCAATTGGTTTACCTCTCAATGCTTCAATACCGAAAAATAACAATCTGCCACCATCAAGTGCAGGCAGTGGTAATAAATTCATAATACCAATGTTAATACTTAATAATCCTGCCCATTTAAATAAATTTAATATACCTGATTTAGCTACCGTCTCAGTTGATTTATAAATGCCGGCAGGTCCCGATAACATATCAATTGAAAAACCACCAGTAATAATATGACCTAACAAACGGAGTATTTCAATCGTCCATTGATATGTTTGGACGACACCGTATGTTGCTACTTTTATCGGAGAATGATCAACAGGGCTATTGACCCCAATCCTTCCAATCTCCTTATTATCTACTTTCACCTTTTTAGGTGTTACAGGAATTTCTAATGTTTTATTATTTCTTTCAACGGTAAAAACAATTTTTTCATCGGGATGTTTTTGAATGACCTCAACAATATCATTCCATGTTGAAATCTCAGAACCGTCAATACTAATTACCATATCTCCCTTTTGAAGCCCCGCTTGAGCTGCAGCTCCATCTTTCACAACAGTTCCTAATACCGGATCAGAAACAGGTACACCCTCAATCACCGCAAATAGCGTAAAAGCAATGATTGCTAAGACAAAATTCATTAATGGACCAGCAAATATTGTTAATGCACGTTTTCCTAAAGATTTAGATGCAAATTGACGATCCCATGGAGCAATTTGCGTTTCTGTATTGTTTTCAACAAATACAGCATTTCTCTTCACTTTGAAAGTTTGCGGTGTTTCATCATCACTATCTTCATAGCCTCTGATAAAAAGTTTTCTTTCTAAATCAGTTGACTCTATTTCAATCATACGAATATTAGGATAGCGATCTTTCCCATTAACAATAATCTTTTCTACTTCTTCATTAGAATTTAAGATTAAGCCAACACGCTGTCCAGGCTTTAGTTCAGTCATCTCTGGGTCTTCGCCAGCCATTCTGACATAACCACCAAGCGGCAAAAGTCTGACTGTATACTGTGTTTCATTTTTCTTAAATGAAAGGATCTTCGGACCGAACCCAATCGCAAATTCTCGGCATAGTATACCTGCTCTTTTAGCTACAAAGAAATGTCCAGCTTCATGAAATATAACAAGAGAACCAAATATGATGATAAAGGCTATCACTGTTGTCAAATAAATAACCACCTTTTTTTAAATTAGTGAGTTTACGTACTCCCTAGTTTCTGAATCAATAGCCTTAATTGATTCTAAATCAGGATGCTTAATTACATTATGCCTTTCAAGTGCCTTTTCAATCAACTGATCAATTTGTAAAAACGAAATTTTTTCATTTAAAAATGCGGCTACTGCTGCTTCGTTTGCTGCGTTTAAAACCGTCGGCATTGAGCCTCCAATTTTCCCCGCTTCATATGCGAGCTTTAAACAAACATATCGCTCTTGATCCATTTTCTGAAAATGTAATTGTCCAATTTCAGTGAGGTCTAGCGATTTTGTATTGGACAGCGCGACTCTATTTGGATAACATAGCGCATACTGAATTGGGATTCTCATATCAGGCGTTCCAAGCTGCGCTTTTACACTACTATCTTGAAACTCAACCATTGAATGAATAATGCTTTCACGATGTAATACTGTATCAATATGCTCGTACGGAAGATTAAATAACCAGTGAGCTTCAATCACTTCTAATCCTTTATTCATCATTGTAGCTGAATCTATTGTAATTTTTGCTCCCATCGACCAATTTGGATGATTCAGAGCGTCTTTAACTGTCACATTTTGCAATTGATCCCTTGTTAAGTCTCTAAAGCTGCCCCCGGAAGCAGTAATAATTAATCTTTTAATTTCTGACATTTGTTCACCTTGCAAGCATTGAAATATAGCAGAATGTTCACTATCAATCGGTAGAACATCGACTCGATACCGTTTTGCTAATTCCATCACAAGATGTCCCGCAGTAACCAATGTTTCTTTATTCGCAAGAGCAACTGTTTTTTCAGCCTGAATTGCTTGTAATGTTGGCAATAAGCCAACACTGCCTAAAACAGCGTTTACTAGCAACGTCGACTTCTTATAAACAGCTACATCTATTAAGCCTGCTTGACCATAAGTAAATTGAATAGAATGTCCAAATTCATTTTTTAACGTTTCGTAGTCATCCTTTAATTCAACGGATACAAGTTCTGGGTTAAATTCCTGAATAATTTTTCTTGCCAGATTTATATTTTTTCCAACTGAGAACGCAACTAAACGAAATAAATCGGGATGATCTCTGATTACATCTAATGTCTGTGTCCCAATCGAACCAGTTGCACCTAATAAACTAATGAATTTCACTGTTAACACTCCTAAATAAATCAATTATCTCTATAATTGATTGAAAAAATATAAAAGCGGTAGGACAAATAATAAGCTATCAAAACGATCTAATATACCGCCGTGACCAGGTAATATATTACCTGAATCTTTTACACCAAAATGTCTTTTATATGCTGATTCTGCTAAATCACCAATTTGCCCAAAGATTGATAATAGGACAGCCATTACTAACAGCTTAATGGTTGATAGATCCATGTTCGAAAACACGGAAAACAAAATCGCAACAATTAATGCACAAATGATGCCTCCTAGTGCACCCTCAACTGTTTTATTCGGGCTAATTTCAGGCCACAGCTTATTTTTCCCTAATGCACGTCCTACGAAATAGGCTCCAGAATCTGTTGCCCAAATAATTAACAAGGCATAAAAGACATAAGTAAGTCCTATTGATCTTACCTCAATAAAGTAGTGGAATCCCATCCCAACATATAGAGAGGAAATAACATGAAAACCAATTTTTTCAAAAGTAAATGCATTTTTCGTAAGTACAGAGTAACTTAAATATAGCAGTGTAATGACAAATATGTATTCAAGTTTTTCAAATCCAAAACGCTCAATTGCATGAATATATTTGTCTGGCCATAAAACCACCCATAGCAGCAGGACTGACAAGACACCTTGAATAGAAAAAATAGATTGTTTTCCCATTTTCAACAGTTCATATAGCGCAATGGTTGCCATTAAATATGTTACTAATATAAAAGGAATTTTACCATAAATAACAAATGGAATAAAAATTGCTGCAGCAATTACTGCGGTAAGAATTCTTTGCTTCATTCATTCTGCTCCTCACTTTTCAAACCGCCGAATCTTCTAGAACGATTTTGATACTCATTCAACGCATTTAAAAAATCTTCCTCGCTAAAATCCGGCCATAAAACATCTGTAAATATAAATTCTGTATAGGCAAGCTGCCATAACATAAAATTACTTAAACGTAATTCACCGCTCGTACGTATCATTAGATCTGGGTCTTTGTAGTCCTTTGTCATCAAATATTGACTAAATACATTTTCAGTAACATCATCTTCGTTAATTATACCATTTTTTGCATCTTTCACGATATTTCTTACTGCCCACATAATTTCGTCTCTGCTCCCATAATTTAGAGCAAAATTTAAAACCAATCCATCGTTATCTTTCGTCTCTTCCATCGCTTTACTTATAGCTCTTTGCGTATACGATGGAATCTGTTCTTTATGCCCCATCATTTCCACTCTAATGTTATGAGCTTGCAACTCTGGAAGAAAGGATCCTAAAAATTCCTCAGGCAGTTTCATTAAATATTCAACTTCATGCTTAGGTCTTTTCCAATTTTCTGTTGAAAATGCATATAATGTTAAGACTTTAACCCCGAGCCTACTAGCTAGCGTTGCAATTTTACGAACAACTTTCATCCCTTCATGATGTCCAGCTATGCGTGGTAAATGACGCTGTTTGGCCCAACGTCCATTTCCATCCATAATAATGGCAACATGGTGTGGAATTTGTGAATCATTAAATTGTTCACTTAAACATTCATTTTTATTTAAACCTTCTTTATTAAAAGCTTTCCATAATTTCATCTTATTAAGCATTATTGGCCCTCCAAATGGAATCCATTAAGCATATATAAATTTATATGCTGATACGTCGTTTGTTTTGTCGAAACAAACGACAAAAAATCCGCTCTCTCTTTATGTTCCTTTATTTTTTATGCCAATCTTTATTATAGAGAATTATAGGAGTTTTGTGTAGTCATATTACAGAAAGCTGTTTTGTTTTAAAAATAGTACTATTTTTATTCATTAAATTCTAACGGAAATTGACTTATAAATTAGAAGTTTGTCGATTTATCGCAAAATCAGTTATTTTGTCAGTAATGCTATTCATACGAATCTTTATTCAAAAAAAATAGAAGGTAAATAAACCTTCTATGATCGAACTATCCTATTTTGGTTTTCGCTTACTCTTATACTTCCATAATTTCTTTTTCTTTTGTTTTTGACATTTCATCAATTTTTGAAATATGTTCATCCGTAACTTTTTGTACATTATCAGAGAAATTACGAAGCTCATCTTCAGTGATTTCGCCGTTTTTCTCTAATTTTTTCAAGTCATCATTCGCATCACGGCGTATGTTACGGACAGCCACTTTTGCTTCTTCTGCATCTTTTTTCACAACTTTTACAAGCTCTTTTCTTCTTTCTTCCGTTAATGCAGGGATTGCTAATCTAATCACTGTTCCATCACTATTTGGAGTAATGCCAAGATCAGATTTTAATATTGCTTTTTCAATTTCGCCTACAATAGTTTTATCATAAGGCTGAACAACTAATAGACGTGCTTCAGGTACAGATACAGAAGCTAATTGGTTAATCGGAGTCGGTGCTCCATAGTAGTCAATCGTAATTTTATCAAGTAAAGAGGCACTAGCACGACCTGCACGAATGGAAGCTAGTTCACGTGAGAAAGCTTGAATGGCTTTAGACATTTTTTCTTTTGCTACATTAATTACTTCTTTAGTCATTTTTCTTCCCCCTTACGATTGTGCCGATGGATTCTCCCATCACAACACGTTTTATATTTCCTTCTTCCATAATAGAGAATACAATCAATGGTATATTATTATCCATACACAATGAGGAAGCTGTAGAATCCATTACAGCTAATCCATCTTTAATAACGTCTAGGAATGATAATTCGTCATATTTCACAGCTGTTTCGTCTAACTTCGGATCAGCGGAATATACACCGTCAACATTATTTTTCGCCATTAAAATTACATCTGCTTCAATTTCTGCTGCACGTAGAGCTGCAGTCGTATCAGTTGAGAAATATGGATTTCCAGTACCAGCTGCAAAAATAACAACACGTTTCTTTTCTAAATGTCGAATAGCACGACGGCGAATATACGGTTCAGCAATTTGTCGCATATCAATTGATGTTTGAACGCGCGTTTCAATTCCATTTTGCTCAAGGCTATCCTGTAGTGCTAAAGAATTCATCACTGTTGCTAACATACCCATATAATCAGCTGTAGCACGATCCATACCCATTTCACTGCCGATTTTTCCACGCCAAATATTTCCACCGCCAACAACAACAGCAACTTCGACACCTAATTCAGCAATTTCTTTAACCTGATTTGCAACAGAATGGATAATTGGTGGATTGATGCCAAAACCAGCCTCTCCAGCTAACGCTTCACCACTTAGTTTTAATACAACTCGTTTATATTTTGGGGTGCTCATTGTGAACCTCCAATTAATTTTTCTTATGTAAATTTTTCTTGAAAAAGAGGGAACACGTTGTGTCCCCCTCCTAAAATGTCATTAGTTTTTCTTAACTTGGCTCATAACTTCTTCAGCAAAATTATCTTGTCGTTTTTCGATTCCTTCACCAACTTCATAACGAACGAAATCAACGATTTTAGCGTTATGAGATTCAACAAATTTGCCAACTTTTTGATCTGGATTTTTAACAAACGCTTGATCAACAACACAAATTTCTTCGAAGTATTTTCCAAGACGACCTTCAACCATTTTAGCAACGATTTTTTCTGGTTTTCCTTCGTTTAATGCTTGTTGTGTTAATACTTGACGTTCATGTTCAACCTCAGATTGAGAAACTTGATCACGAGAAACGTATTTAGGATTCAGTGCCGCAACATGAAGGGCAACATCTTTTGCAACAGAAGCATCTGTAATACCTTCAAGTACTGTTAATACGCCAATACGTCCGCCCATGTGTAAATATTCACCAAAAGCACCATTATCTGTTTTTGTTTTAAGCGCAAAACGACGAAGTGTAATTTTTTCACCAATTTTGGAAATAGCAGCAGTAATGTACTCATTTACTGTTGAACCATTTTCCATTTTTTGGTCTAACGCTTCTTCTACAGTTGCAGGTTTATTTTTCAATAAATGTTGAGCAATTTCTTTTACTAATGTTTGGAAGTTTTCGTTTTTTGCAACGAAGTCTGTTTCAGCGTTAACTTCCAAAATAACTGCATCATTACCTTCACTTAGTACATATGTAGTACCTTCAGCAGCAACACGGTCAGCCTTTTTAGCAGCTTTAGCAATCCCTTTTTCACGTAGGAAATCGATTGCTTTTTCCATATCGCCATTTGTTTCTGTTAGTGCTTTTTTACAATCCATCATTCCAGCACCAGTTTTTTCACGAAGTTCTTTAACCATTTGTGCAGTTACTGCCATGAATGATTCCTCCTTAATTACCTCTATGTGTAGTCTTAATCTTCAACCCCGAAAAATACAAAAAGAAAAGTATTTTAACAAAGCCTAATCTTTAAAAAAAGGTGATAAGGACGAAACCTTCTTATCACCTTTTTGCTGATTACATGTATAGATAAGAGCGGCTACTATAATGCTCGCTTAGAAGTAACATTAAGCTTCAACAGTTGTTTCGCTTTCAGCTACAACTTCATCTTCACCTTGCTTAGCTTCCATGATTGCATCTGCCATTTTTCCAGTTAAAAGTTTAACGGCACGAATTGCATCATCGTTTGCAGGGATAACATAGTCAATTTCATCTGGATCACAGTTAGTATCAACAATACCAACGATCGGAATGTTTAATTTTCTAGCTTCTGCAACAGCAATACGTTCTTTACGAGGGTCAACGATGAATAACGCATCTGGAAGACCTTTCATATCTTTAATTCCACCAAGGAATTTAACTAAACGTTCATGTTCTTTTTTCAATTGAACAACTTCTTTTTTAGGAAGTACTTCAAATGTACCGTCTTCTTCCATCTTTTCGATTTGTTTTAAACGGTCAATTCGTTTTTGAATTGTTTCGAAGTTTGTTAATGTACCACCTAACCAACGATGATTAACATAGTACATGCCTGAACGTTCTGCTTCTTCTTTAACAGACTCTTGTGCTTGTTTTTTCGTACCTACGAATAAAACATTTCCACCGTTTGCTGCTAATTCTTTTACAAAATTATAAGCATCTTCTACTTTTTTAACCGTTTTTTGAAGATCGATAATATAAATACCGTTACGTTCCGTGAAAATATATTTTTTCATTTTTGGATTCCAACGGCGTGTTTGGTGTCCGAAATGTACACCAGCTTCAAGTAATTGTTTCATTGAAATAACTGACATTTTATTTCCTCCTATGGTTTTAAATTCCTCCGCTCTAATCATTTTTAAATGGGACTCCTATTGATAATGGAGCACCTTCCATTCAAATCATAAAGCGTGTGTAATAACACCAGCAATTAATATACCATAAAAAAACTTTGTTATCAAGAGTTATGTTTTATTTTCGCTAAATTTCAACAATAACTCTATTTCTGTTTTTCCTTTATTTAATTGTTGGGCAATTTCTTCTAATTTAAACCCTTTTTTTTGTAAAAATAGCACTTTCTTCATTAATGGAGCATCTTCAGGGACATCATCACCCATATCCTGTTCCAGTTCTTTTGTTGCTTGATAGGCGGTTCTGGCACTTAATTTCGTATATGCATTCACTTGCAGATCTTGTTGCCCCTCATCAATCATTTCATCATGCTGAGTTTCAGGTACAACATCCAGTTTTTCATTTTCATGGCGTTCTTCTTGAATAGCTTGCTTCCTTACTTTTCTTAAAAAATTCTCGTTTTCTTCTTTCATTTCTACCATATAAAGAGCAAATACATCTTCAATTTCTTTAATCATATTCTCGTATTGTTCTTCAGCTTGAAGTGTACGATTTTGCCTCATATACAATAATATGAGGCAAAAAATTGTGACTGCATTTAAAAGAAACGATAAAACAAGAAAAAATACCATCATCATCAATCCCTGTCTACTAGTAAACGACTCCCCTATAATTTGGAGCCTTATCAACCTGTTTTCAATTCACACTTTTGTTTTTCATAATCTTTATTTCATTGTTTTTCCCATAATTTCTCGCAACTTATAAATTGCTTTTGAATGAATTTGTGAAATTCTAGAAGTGGAAAGACCGAGTACTTCCCCGATCTCAGTTAAAGTCAACTCTTCATGATAAAATAAACTTAACACTAAACGTTCTTTTTCCTTTAAAGTTGCTATAACTTTTGTTAATTCAGCAATCGTTTCCTGTTTCACAAGTTCATCTTCTGGTAAAACTGATTCTTGATCTTTAATGCTATTTGAATATTTTAGTTCACCATCTTCATGATCATTACTCGTCTCATCGAGGGATAATACATTTGCAAAAAATTGTTCGTTCATTGTCATATATACATCTTCTTCAGGAATCTCTAATTCCTCAGCAACTTCTTTCGCCGATACTTGGCGCATATATTGTTGTTCTAGTCTTTCAATAGTGCTCTCAATTTTTTTTGCTTTTTCCCGTGTTCCCCTTGATAACCAATCTTCTTTCCTCAAACCGTCTAAAATAGCTCCGCGAATCCGAAACGAAGCATATGTATCAAACTTTAATTGACGAGAAGGATCAAATTTATTTAGGGAATCTAGGAGTCCGAACATCCCTAAGCTCTTTAGATCATCTGTTGAAACATTTCGAGGAAGTCCCACCGCGATTCTTTGGACGTGGTAAGAAACAAGCGGCATGTATCTTTTAACTAAAAAATCCCTTGCTTTTTCATCGCGGCAGTTTGTCCACAAATTCCAATAATATTGTTCTTTCTCAAGTATTGATTGTGACATGTACTTCCCTCCTCCGCGTTGAGCAAACTTCATAATATTTGGTCATCCTAATAAAGATTTAAACGATGTAGTACTTAATATTTCCTAAATTTCTTTAATCTCATGATTAACTGTTCTTATTTTTAGAATAGAAGTTTCTGGATTAAACTCGATTGTCCTTCCCTTATTTCCACCTGTATCTTCCGCAACCAATTGAATTTGTAACTGTTCAAGCTCCTTTTTCACCGCTTCAGTATTACGTTTACCAATTCTCATCATTTCATTTTTTGAGGAAAACGAAAACATTTCTGCACCGCCAGCAATTTTTGCTTTTAAATGGGATAAATGACAGCCAGCCGATAATAACTGCGACAACAGTTCCTTAACTGCTGTGTCCGCGTACTTAGCTGTATTGATTTGTGATCGATCCTTCTGTATAAGTGAAGAAGGCAACATAATATGGGCAAGCCCGGCAATTTTAAGAAGAGAATCGTATATAATAACACCTACACAAGATCCAAGTCCCATTGTTCTTATTATATTTGGTGAATAGACTAGCTTCATTTCTGCTATACCGACTTTAATAACTTCCTGCTGAATGTTTTGCATGTTAGTCTATCCTTAGTGCACGAAAGATTTTCTCATATGAGTCTGGGTCTGGGAAAAGGAAAAAATGTCCCTTTACATCTGAATTTTGCGGATGCCCATCGTTGACGACAGTATCAACGACGATCGCATAATCACTAACTTGAGAAAGTTCGATTAAACCATAGCTAATAATGGATCCAAACATATCAATACTTAAAGCTGGAACAGAGGGATACATATCCAACTGCGTAAAATCTGAAAGTGCAGTTAAATATGATCCTGATAATATATTGCCAAGTTCAAGCATAGCTGACAAACCAAGTTCTGAATAAGGTGGTTCTAAAAAGGAAAATGTAGTATCTCCTGTCATTGATCGAATAAAATTCTCTCCTTGCTCAATTGGAACAATAAAGAAAATATTTCCAGGAGCCTCACCTTCAATTCTTAAAAATACACTAACAACGACAATTTCAGCCCCACCAATTAGCTCCATAATCTCGTCAAAAGATGCGATATGAACATCAGGCACTTTCATATCAATTTTTTTGTTCAATAATTTTGATAGAGCCGTTGCAGCGTGACCAGCACCAATATTTCCAATTTCTTTTAATGCATCTAAATGTAATGACGTGATCTTATTTTTTATATCCATACTCATAACCTCAGCTTAGTGGAGTTAATATTTTTTCTAAATTTAATAGCATTAATAATCTTTGATCCAAATGAGCAACACCGTCAATAAATTCTGATTTTACGGTGTCAACGATTTCTGGCTGCGGTTCAATATTTTCAGATGCAATATCTAAAACATCTGTTGCTG
This sequence comes from Heyndrickxia ginsengihumi, assembly GCF_011008565.1. Lineage (GTDB taxonomy): Bacteria > Bacillota > Bacilli > Bacillales > Bacillaceae_C > Weizmannia > Weizmannia ginsengihumi. Next base: position 80,222 of record NZ_JAAIWK010000007.1, on the reverse strand, counting down.
CATCTACAACTAATCCTACCTCAAGGTCGTTAACCGTTACAATCATCATTTTTTCATGATCATTTTGAGTTTCAGTTTCTATTTGAAAACGTTTCTTTAAATCAATAACAGGAATCACTACGCCTCGTAAATTCATGACACCTTGAACAAAGGCTGGAGTTCTTGGCACTCTAGTGATATGATGCAATTTTTCTATGGCAAGCACTTGATGAACAGGAACAGCGTACTCTTTCCCATTCAGTTGAAATGCAATTACTTTTCCCACAACAATTCACCTTCCTATTCTCTTTATTTTCTAGTTTCATATATGCCTTTAATTGAATTGTTTTTAAACTAAGATAACAAAACAGACTCACTCTTTTAAATTAGCAATTACTCCATTCCTTAAGGAATAGATGTTAAAAACAAATAACATCAGCTTGATTGCGATGTGTTGATTATTTTATTAATGCATTACAATCAACTATTAATGCAACTTGTCCATCCCCAAGTATCGTAGCTCCAGAAATTGCGAAAACATTCTTTAAATAATTCCCTAGAGATTTTAAAACAATTTCTTGCTGACCGATAAAAGAATCGACAACAAATGCAGCAATTTTGTCAGCCTTTCGAACAATTAATAAAGAAATAAACTCATCATCCTCATGTTCGACTGTTGGAATATCAAAAATATCTTTTAAAAATACAAGTGGTACAACTTTTCCTCGATAATCGATTACTTGTTGATTATGCGCATTTAAAATTTGGCTTTTCTTAATAATAGCTGTTTCAATAATGGATGAAAGTGGAATCGCATATTTCTCTTTTGCAATTTCCACAAGCATAACGGAAATAATAGAAAGTGTTAATGGCAATTCAATTGTGAAAATTGAGCCGCTTCCTTCCCGTGAATCTACAGAAATTTTCCCACCTAAAGATAGAATTGTAGATTTTACAACATCTAATCCAACACCACGTCCGGAAATATCCGAAATCTTGTCAGCAGTGGAAAAACCTGATTCAAAAATCAAATTATAAATTTGATTTTCAGTCATACTTGGTGCATCTTCAGCTTTTACTACACCCTTCGCGATTGCTTTCTGTAAAACTTTTTCATGATTAATACCAGCACCGTCATCCGAAATTTCTATAAATACGTGATTACCACTATGATAAGCCTTTAATTGAATCGTTCCCGTTTCAGGCTTTGAAGCTGAGATTCTTTCTTCAGGTGTTTCAATACCGTGATCAATTGCATTTCTTAATAGATGTACTAACGGGTCCCCTATTTCATCTATCACTGTACGGTCTAATTCAGTTTCAGCACCAATAATTTCAAGATTAATCTTTTTCTTCAAATCTCTCGCTAATTGCCGTACCATTCTAGGAAAACGATTAAATACTGTTTCCACAGGCACCATTCGCATATTTAAAATAATAGTTTGTAAATCACCAGAGATACGAGACATACGTTCAACTGTTTCATTTAGTTCTGAATGATTGACTTCTTTTGCAATTTGTTCAAGTCTGCCACGATCAATCACTAGCTCTTCAAATAAATTCATTAATTTATCTAAGCGTTCAATGTTTACTCTAATTGTTTTTGCTGAATGCTTTTGAGCTTGCGCAGCTGCCTTCCCGTCCTTCATATTCTTTGCATCGGCTGTACCTGCGCCCGCTTTTGCCTTTTGAGTGTCCACCTTTTCTTCAGAATGTTGTGGGGGATTATCATATTGATTTATTACGACAGGCTTTACTTCAACTTGATCAATCTCTGAAACTTTTAATATTTTTTTTCTAATATCTTCTGCTGCTTCTTTCGTTACAATTGTAACAGAAAAGCTGTCATCAAATTTTTCCTCTTCAAGCTGGTCAACAGAAGGAGTAGATTTGATTACTTCACCACTTTTTTCTAATACATCAAAAATCATAAAAACTCTTGCTGCTTTTAGCAAACAGTCTTTTCTTAATGAAATAGTAAATTCATAACATTCAAAACCTTGTTCTTTCGATTGGGCAATAACTGTTTGCTCGTATTCATCATATTGCTTTAATTCTACCTCATTTTGTACAAGTACCGTCGCAGAAGACTCTTGTTGAGCAAGCTGTGATCCTACGCCATTTTCCTGTTCAATTTGAAGTAATTGTTTCATTACTTCTTGCACATCCATTTTTCCATCTCCACCGGACGCAATAGAGTCAACCATAGACTCTAGATGATCAACAGCCGTAAACACAACGTCAATGATAGCTGGATTGACAGTAATATTTTCATTACGTATTGCATCTAAAACATTTTCCATTTTATGAGTCAAGTTTGCTAAATCTTCATAGCCCATTGTCGCTGACATACCTTTTAGTGTATGTGCGGAACGAAAAATTTCATTTACAATTGATAAATCATGCGGCTTCTTCTCAAGCAATAGCAAATTTTCATTTAAAGATTGAATATGTTCTTTACTTTCTTCAATAAATACTTCTAGATATTGATTCATCTCCATAAGTATCACACCTATTCATTAATATATTTTAAAATTGTCTCTCCAATTTCATCTATTTTTTTAATTTCATCTACAAGATTTGCTTCAATCGCAGATCTTGGCATTCCATAGACGACACAGCTTTCTTTTGATTCTGCAATTACTTTAACATTCTGTGTTCGTTTCAATTCAAGTAAACCTTTTGTTCCATCTTGTCCCATACCAGTCATTATGACTACAACAATGTCGTAGTCTCTTAATTGGCTTAATGATTCAAGCGTTTTGTCAACAGCAGGTCTGTGCCCATTTAGAGGTGGCGTTTGTTCTAAAGATACAACTAATTGTTTCCCGCTTTTTGACACAGTCATATGAAAATTGCCAGGTGCAATATATGCTACACTGCTCTCTATCGACTCTAAATCTTCTGCTTCTTTAACTGATATGCGACTTAAATTATTTAAACGCTTGGCCAATGAGTTTGTAAAACCTGCTGGCATATGCTGAACAACTAAAATTGGTGCTGGAAACGATTCTGGCAGAGAGGTTAACACCGTTTGCAAGGCGCGCGGCCCACCAGTTGAAGTCCCAATGCATACAAGTTTTCGACGTTTATGTATTCTTGGTGTATCATTTGATGCACTAGATTTAGTTATAATTTTCTTCCTATTTTTATGTTCTATTGAATTTAGCTGATTATCATGATTATTCAAACGTCTCCCCCCTACCCTTACAATGATGTTGTTGTTAATATACGTAAAATTCAGTAGAAGAAAAGCCTATTTAACCTTCAAACGGTTGTTACGCCAAAAGCTTTTAAGTTTCTGTACAAACCGTTCTTTTTTAACAAATGATGTCATAACAACATCAGAGTAGTTTTGTAGCAGCATATCTATTTTTTTGGCAATCGCAGAGTTTGGAAATTCAACATAAAACGGTGTCTGCTTTGCAACAGCTTTTCGGACTATGCTATCTTCCAATAATACCCCCAAAATACTTACTTGTTTTTGTAAAAATTTTTCCATTGTTAATTGTAGCCGTTGTAAAGTAATCAAACCTTCTTTTTCTTTTTCAGCTCGATTGCATATTAAATAAAATTGCGTTTCAGAGCTTTTCATACAAATGTATTTCATCATGGAGTACGCATCTGTAATAGCTGTAGGTTCAGGTGTCGTCACGACAAATACATCGTCAACAGCAATTAAAATTTCTAGACTTGAAGCGGTTGCACCTGCACCCATATCAAAAATAATATAATCATATTGAAGACTTAGACGTTCAATATTGTCAAGCAGTCTCATTGCTGTCCCGCCATCTAAATCCATAATCTCTGAAAAACTATTTCCAGCTGAAATATACGATATTTGATATGGGCTCGAACATACAATCTCTTCAAGATTCATATGATGTTTGATGAAATCCGATATTGAAAATGGTGCGTTGAGACCAAGGAGCACATGTATATTGCCCATTCCAATATCTAAATCAAATACTAAAACCTTATTTCCTTGCTTTGCTAAAGCAATTGCCATATTAGTGGATACGTTGGATTTGCCTACACCACCTTTGCCACTCACAACAGCAATTGTTTTAGCCTGTTTTGCATCATTCATACTATTGATTTTTGCGCGTAACTGCTCAGCTTGGTCTCTCATTTCTTATCTCTCCAAACAAATATTGAATCGCAACCTCTGGAGTGGCCTGAACAATGTCATCAGGTACGTTCTGACCGGTAGTTATATAAGCAATGCCGACTTGATACTTCAGCATTAAATTTAGCATTGATCCATATGTTTTCGTCTCATCAATTTTTGTAAAGAGGAATTTATCAACGTTAATATTTTGAAAACTATCAACAATCTCAATCATATCATTTTCTTTCATTGTTAGGGATAAAGTTAACAATGTTTCAATATCTTCTTCAAAATCGATAAGGTTTTTCAATTCCTCAATATATTGAATTTCACGATAGTTTCTTCCTGCTGTGTCAATAAAGATACAATCAAAATCGATAAACTTCTCAATTGCTTTTTGAAAGTCAGATTGCTTATATACGACTTCTACTGGAACATTTAAAAGGGTTGCATAAGTTTTAAGCTGTTCGATTGCAGCAATTCGATAAGTATCTGTAGTAATAAAAGCAATTTTCTTCTTTTTTTCAAGAACCGCTTCTGCAGCCATTTTCGCCAATGTTGTCGTTTTCCCAACCCCTGTTGGACCAACTAAATTGACATACTTTTTAGTCGTACTACCAAACGAATAAGAAGAAATATTATTGATTAAAAAGGTTTCACCCCACTTATTTAAAAGCGCAATTGATGGTTCATGTTCACTTAATTTCCATTTTTCATACAGGTGATCACCTACATTCATAATGATGTTCTGATCTACCTCTTGATCACTCAATTTACGCAAAAATGATTGGATTGAACCTGGAAATTGATGATATTCTAAATTAGAAAATTTTGATAGGTGATGAACCACCTTTTTTAGCTCAGTTAGTTCATGATGAATATTTTCTTGGTTTGGCACGTTCTTTTCCTTTTCAACTTTTGGCAATTGGAATTGAACAGGTTCTTCTTTTCGCTTCTTTACTACATTTGCGTTCCCCTTCACTTCAGGGTCAATAGCAGCAATGACTTCAATCTTTCTTTTTTTAACAAGACCTAAAAAACCTTTTTGCTGAACGACTTTAGAATTTAAAATGACTGCATTATCACCCAATTCTACACGAATTTGCTTCATTGCCTCAGACATATTAGGGGCTAAAAATTTTTTTATTTTCATTCAACATTCACCAACCCTATGCTTTGAACCTCTACATTAGCTTCCAGTTCGTTATATGAAAGTATTGGTACTTGCGGAAAGTATCGTTCTGTCATCTGCCTTATATACATCCGAACAGCTGGAGAACACAAAATGACTGGAGAACTCCCTGACATAGAAACATTTTCAATTTGTGCAGCAATTGCTTCAACTAATCGTTGTGACATCGCAGGATCCATCGATAAATAGTTTCCATGCTCGGTTTGTTGAATGCTGTCAGCAATCATTTTTTCCACTTTTCCAGATACAGTAATCACTTTTAAATTTTGTCCATCATTCGTATATTGTTCCGTTATTTGACGTGCCAAACTTTGCCGTACATACTCTGCTAATAAATCTGTATCTGAAGTTAGCTTTCCATAATCTGCTAACGTTTCAAAAATAATCGTTAACTTCCGAATTGAAACATTTTCTTTTAATAATTTTACCAATACTTTCTGAATATCTCCAATTGCCAATGGATTTGGTGTTACTTCTTCTACAAGAACTGGATAAGATTCCTTTAAATGATCTACTAATGATTTTGTTTCTTGTCTTCCTAATAATTCATATGCATTCATCCGAATTACTTCTGTTATATGCGTTGAAACAACTGTTGGAGGATCTACTACCGTATAACCGAAAATTTCAGCTTGCTCTTTTTGCTCCTCAGTAATCCATTTTGCAGGTAAACCAAAGGCTGGTTCCTTTGTATCTATTCCCTCAATTGAATGATCATCCTCACCAGGTGTCATAGCTAAATAGTGATCTAATAATATCTCACCCTTTGCCAATTCATTTCCTTTTATCTTTAAACGATATTCATTTGGTTGTAGCTGAATATTGTCCCTAATTCTTACAACCGGAATAACAATCCCTAATTCTAAAGCCAATTGTCGCCGAATCATAACAATTCTATCTAATAAATCTCCACCTTGATTGGCATCAACTAACGGGATAAGACCATATCCAAATTCAAATTCAATCGGATCAATATCAAGAAGGCTCATTACGCTTTCAGGACTTTTCATCTCATCTGACTGTACTTCTTCATCAATCTCCATAAGATCTTTTTCAGTTTGTTTTGGAACTCTTGATAATTGATATCCTCCAAAAGCTAAGGCAAGTGCGATGGGGATTGTAATTAAATCATTGATTGGTGTAAATATACCTAAAAGCAAAATTGTACCTGATGCAACATATAACATTTTTGGATAGGAAAGTAATTGCGCTAAAACATCTTGACCAAGGTTACCATCAGACGCTGCTCTTGTGACAACAATACCAGTTGCTGTAGATATTAATAAGGCTGGAATTTGGCTGACAATCCCGTCCCCAACAGTCATTAAAGAAAAACGGTTTGCCGCTTCACTAACAGCAAGTCCTAATTGTGTCATACCAATGATGATTCCAAAAATGAGATTAATAAGAACAATAATAATGCTGGCAATCGCATCGCCTTTAACAAATTTACTTGCCCCATCCATTGCTCCATAAAAATCCGCTTCTCTACCTACTTTTTCACGTCTACTTCTCGCTTCTTGTTCAGAAATCATTCCTGCATTTAGATCAGCATCAATGCTCATTTGCTTACCTGGCATCGCATCCAATGTAAAGCGAGCCGCAACTTCAGAAACCCTTTCAGAACCTTTCGTTATCACAATAAATTGAATAATAATCAAAATTAAAAATACAACGAGTCCAACGACGATATTACCTCCGACAACGAAAGAACCGAACGTTTCTATTACACTACCACCATCCCCTTTACTTAAAATCGATCTCGTCGTAGATATATTTAGCCCTAAACGAAATAACGTTAATATTAATAAGAGTGATGGGAAAACTGAAAACTGTAAAGGCTCATTCATATTCATGGAGATTAACAATACTAGTAGTGCAAGAGATATATTACATATGATTAAAAAACTTAATAACCATGTTGGAAATGGAATAATCAACATAGATATAATTAATATTACACCCAATATAACGGGGAGGTCTCTTGCTTTCATACTATTTCTCTCCTAACACTTCATCATTTAAAACTAGATTTTATTTTTCATTCTATATACATAGGCTAAAATTTCTGCCACTGCTTTAAAAAATTGCTCTGGAATAGCCTTACCAACATCAACTTGATCGTAAAGAGCTCTTGCTAATGGGCGGTTTTCTACCATTAATACATCATGTTCCTTTGCAATCATTTTAATTTTTTGGGCTAAAAAATCTGCACCCTTTGCGACTACAATTGGGGCATCACTTTTTTCCTCATCATATTTTAGACAAATAGCAAAATGGGTTGGATTAGTAATGACCACATCTGCGTTAGGAACCTCTTGCATCATACGCCTCATTGCCATTTCACGTTGTCTTTGCTTAATCTTTGATTTAATTAATGGATCTCCTTCAGAACTCTTAAACTCATCTTTAATATCCTGCTTTGACATTCGAATATTTTTTTCAAAATCAAACCGTTGATATAAGTAATCTAAAATAGCCAGACCAAATAATGCGATTGAACCGCACAAACCAATGAGCAATGTCAAGTGACCGATCGTTTCTAATGAACTCCCTACACTTTTATATGGTAAATTTAAGACATCATCTATATTTGCCCAAAGGATGGCAAACACAACAATCCCAATAATTAGCATTTTCAAGATAGATTTCAATAGCTCAACAAGCGCTCTAATTGAAAATATCCTTTTCATTCCAGTCACAGGATTAATTTTATCAATTTTCATTTTTAATCCTTCACCAGAAAATATAAAACCAATTTGTGCTAAGTTTGAAACAATGCCAGCAAGCAATGCTACTGCCATAATTGGGATAAGCATTGATGAGACTTCTTTTAGAATATCAATAAATATTTTGTGAACGCTCTGCTCCGTAACATCTTCCAGCATATATTTAGTAAAAGATAGTCTTAGCAATTGAAACAGTTTATCGCCAATTGTAGAAGAGCCAAAATATAAAAATAAAAAAATGGAAAGTAATCCGACGGCAGTATTTACATCCTGACTTTTTGCCGTTTGTCCTTTTTTTCTAACATCTTGGCGTTTTTTAGGCGTTGCTTTTTCTGTTTTTTCTCCTGCGAAATACTGTAAATTCAGTGAGAGGAGTTTCATATTGTTCCCCCCAATAATTGCATGACATTCCGCATTATATAAAACATAGATTCAAATAAATGCTGAATGATCACAAAGATTGTACCCATTGTTACAATCATAATGAAAAAACTAACTGCAATTTTTACCGGAAACCCTACAACAAAAAGATTCAGCTGTGGTACCGTTCTCGCCACAATTCCTAAAGCAACATCGACTAAAAATAAAACTGCTACAACTGGAATAGACATTTGAAAAGCGATTACAAATACTTGCCCCATTATTTTCAATAAATATTCAGCAAGGTTAGCATGTCCAAGCGGTATCCATGTTTGATCAATTGGAATAAATTGATAACTATAATAAATGCCGTCTAAAATAATATGATGACCATTTACCGCCAGCAGAAATAATAACGCAAAACTATATAAATATTGACCAACAAGTGGACTTTGTGCTCCTGTTTGCGGATCGATCACATTTGCCATTGAAAAGCCCATTTGAAAATCAATAAATGAACCTGCAATTTGAATAACAGAAAAAATCATATATGCCACGAAACTAATCAGCAAGCCAACAAGTGCTTCTTTTATAAGAAGGAAAAAGTACTCGCCATTAATTTCAAACGGGTGAACATGGATCGTATAGTAAATAAGCAATGATAAGAAAAATGAAAAACCGATTCTAAAAACTGCTGGAACCGATCGATGTGAAAATAAAGGCATCATGATAAAAAATGTTGTGACTCTTACTAGAACTAATAAAAAGATAGAAAAAGAAGGAAGCAATTGATCCATTGTTTATCCCTATCCTATATATTGTGTTAAATTCATTAAAATATCTTTCGTATACGAAAGCATATGACTAAGCATCCATGGGCCTAAAAATACAAGACCAAGTAAAATCCCTACAATTTTCGGAATAAAAGCAAGTGTCTGCTCTTGTATTTGTGTTGCAGCTTGAAAAACACTGACAATGACTCCAATAATTAAAGCAATTGCTAGCAATGGACCGCAAACAACTAATGTAGTATATACTCCCTTTTCTGCTAAAGAGATCACCATTTCTTCACTCATGAATTATTCACCCTTTTCTAAAAGCTTTCCAATAATGATTTTATTACTAAATACCAGCCATCTACTAAAACAAAAAGTAAAATTTTAAAAGGCAATGAAATGGTGACTGGCGGTAACATCATCATCCCCATCGACATAAGCACACTTGCCACAACCATATCAATTACTAAAAAAGGTATAAAAATCATAAACCCTAATTGAAAGGCTGTCTTTAACTCGCTTAGTGCGAAAGCAGGTACTAATGTAGTAATCGGAATATCTTGAATATCTTTTGGTTGCTTTTCATGTGCATAATCTAAAAAAAGTTGTAAATCCTTTTGCCTCGTTTGTTTACTCATAAATTCTTTAAATGGAACTTGCGCTTTATCATATGCCTGTTCTAACGTGATCTTATCATTAAAGAGTGGTGTTAAAGCCTCTTTATTCACTTGCGAAAAAGTTGGCGCCATAATAAAAAAAGTTAAAAAAAGTGCTAAACCAATAATCACTTGGTTAGGCGGCGCTTGTTGCGTCCCAAGAGACGTTCTTACAAAAGACAAGACAATAACAATACGAGTAAAAGATGTTAACAAAATGAGTATACTAGGTGCCAAAGAAAGAACGGTCATTAATAAAAGTAACTTGACAGATGTAGATACTGTATTTGCTGAGCTGTTCCCTAAAGCATTCATAATTTCATTCATCGTGTTTATTCTCCATTTGCTCCATTTCTTTCATAACCGTTTTTCTTTCCTTTTTTAAGGCATCTAATTGATTAACTAAAAGATGTTTAAATGACGATGATTTTCCTTGTTCATCTTTCTTAACATGCGTTTTTATCGTATTTGTTAATTTCGTAATAATATCTCGCGGTTCTAAAGATTGTTCTAACTGCTGATTATATTGATTCATCAGTGCTGTCACTTCATCTTTATCGTTAATTTCCTTAACTAAATGAATGTCTTCACCAACACCAATAACTAATAATCGATTCCCAACCTTTACCATTTGCAATGATTTATTGCCCCCTAAAGGAGTACCGCCAAAATTTTGGATCAAACGGTTATTTTGGTATGAACGGCTTTTTTTATTTATAAATTTTAATAGACAGTACAATAGTGCAATGACAAAAATAAGCGCAAAAACCATTTTGATAATATCCCACGCTGACACAACAGAACTTGTGGAAGTAGAGGATGGAGATTTTTTTTGCTTACTGTCTGATGTTGAACTACTGTCACATTTTTTAGGATGATCAATACATTCTTGAACACTTCCATTAAAAGAAGCTGCATGAGCATTTTCAACAGGAAAATGCCCATACATAATATAAAGTAAAACAGCCAATATTGACATCCATTTTATCGCTAAATTTCGCAAACTGTTGTCACCCTCTTAGTTAGCTAAGTGCTTTTTGAATGGCTTCAATTACACGATCCGCTTGGAACGGTTTTACAATAAAGTCTTTAGCTCCTGCTTGGATTGCATCAATAACCATTGCTTGTTGACCCATTGCGGAGCACATAATTACTCTTGCGTTTGGATCCATTTGCTTTATTTGTTTTAATGCAGAAATACCATCCACTTCTGGCATCGTAATATCCATTGTGACAAGATCTGGGCGTAATTCTTGATATTTTTCCACCGCCTGAGCACCATCGGAAGCTTCCGCAACAACCTCATAACCATTCTTCGTTAATATATCCTTAATCATCATTCTCATAAAAGCTGCATCGTCTACAATTAAAATTTTATTTGCCAATGTTTATCCCTCCACTAATTTAACTTTTTTAGTCTATCTTTTTTACTTACAATATCTGTAACTCGAACCCCAAAGTTCTCATCAATTACAACAACTTCACCAATTGCAATCAATTGATTATTTACTAAAATATCTACCGGCTCCCCAGCAAGCTTGTCTAACTCGATAATCGAGCCTGGCCCCATTTCCAGTATTTCCTTCACCGTTTTTGTTGTTCTTCCTAACTCAACAGTTACTTGCAACGGAATATCTAGTAGCATATCTAAATTTTTCATTTCTAGTTGTGGTGAAGCCGTCTCAAAATTCGTGAAAACAGCAGGCTGTACATTTTGTTCTTGTTGCGTCTGAGTTTGCTGTTCCGCTTCAACTTTTATTTCTTGAACTAAAGTTGCCTCTTGAGCAGCAGCAGTTTCTTGTATACTACTTTCACTACTTGCATTCTCATTAATTAATTCTGAAACTAAACTTTTTGCAAAAGTAAGTGGTACAATTTGCATTATTTTTGAGTCAATTAAATTACCAATCATTAACCGAAAAGAAACTTTAACTAGTAAATCTTGTTCTGGTAAATTTTCGGTTCCTTCACCTTCCATTATGTTTAATAAAGAAACATTTGGAGGAGAAATATCAATTCTTTTGCTAAAGACAGTTGACATTGATGTAGCAGCAGAACCCATCATTTGATTCATCGCTTCTTGAACAGCACTTAAATGAATGTCTCCAAGTTCCTGCTCGGGATTCTCTCCTGTACCACCCAACATTAAATCTGCAATAATTGCTGCATCCGCCTGTTTAATAACAAGCACATTTGTTCCTGAAAAACCTTCTGTATACTTAACTTGAATAGCTACATAAGGATGAGGAAATTCATCTTTTAAACGTTGTCGTTCGATAATTCCTACTTCAGGTGTTGTAATTTCCACTTTTTGAGAGAGTAATGTAGATAAGGCTGTTGCAGAACTGCCAAATGATATATTTCCTATCTCTCCTAACGTATCTCTTTCCATTGATGTTAAAAAGTCTTCAACTTGAGGTTTATGCTCTGTTTGCTCTGAATTCTCAGTAGAAGCTGTTCCATTTAAAAGAGCATCAATTTCTTCTTGAGATAGCATATCACTCATGATCATCATCCCCTTTCGTTAACATATTCAAAATTTGTACTGCCATTTTAGAACCAACTTTACCCGGCTGTCCGATAAATTTAGGAATATGATCTACTTTAAGCTTCAAAGGTTCCTCAATTGATTGATTTAAAGTGATTACATCACCTAGTTCTATGTTTAAAAACTCTTCAATTTTAATTTGTGTTGAACCAAGTTCAACTACAAGCGGAACCTTTGCCTCTTTAATTCCATCTTCCAATAATCGCTGTGTCTCTGGATCCATATGGCTGTCACTTTGCCGCATCCAATAGTGTCCCGAAAGATTTGGGATGATGGGATCTAATACAACCTGCGGTAAGCAAAGATTAATCATTCCTGTCGTATCACCAATCGTCGTATTAAAAGAAATGACAACTACTGTTTCATTCGGAGAGATCATTTGCAAAAATTGAGGATTCACTTCCAAATTTGACAGAACGGGATTAATCTCCGTTACTTCACTCCATGCCTCTTGTAATTGATCAATTACTTGTTCAAATAAGCGAGTCATGATTTTTTTTTCTATTTCAGTGAGCTTTTCAATTTTATTAATACTTTCACCATATCCTCCTAAGACACGATCAATCATAGAGTAGGCAATATTAGGGTTAATTTCCATAATAATATTACCTTCTAACGGAGGAACATCGTAAACCGTTAATATCGTTAATTTCGGTACGGATCTAACAAATTCCTCATAAGGGACCTGATCAACTGAAGCAACATTAATTTGTACGTATGTTCGTAGCTGTGCTGAAAAATACGTTGTTAAAATTCTAGCAAAATTTTCATGGACTCTTGCAAGGCTGCGAATTTGGTCTTTCGAAAAACGTAAGGCTCTCTTAAAGTCATAAACCTTTATCTTTTTAGCTGGTTCTTTTTTTATTTCCTCAGCATTCATTTCACCTGTTGACAGTGCTGATAACAACGCATCTATTTCAGATTGAGATAAAATTTCTTCTGGCAAGTCAGTCCCCCCCTTCTTAAAAACGTAATTTAAGTGAATAAATTACTGAATGACATAAGAAGTGATATAAACATTTACTACTTCTCCATCTTGCATCACTTTGTTTAAACGGTTCTTCAAATCCGTTTTAAATTTCACTTTTCCCTTTTCACCTTGTAAATCTTTGCTAGTCATTTCAGATAACTCATCAATCATCATATCTTTTATTTGAAAATCTCTTTTTGTTAATTCTTCTTTAGCTTTCTTATCATTCGCCTCAAGCCTTATTGAGATTTGAACGATGTGATTATCCTTTAAATTCGTCGTCATCTGATCAATATCAACAGATGATTTTACTACCTCATCTATACTAGGTGAACTTTTTTTTTGAGTATGTTCTGTTTTGAATATGATGACTAATGTGACGACACCCGCTAATAATATAATCGAAACCATAATAAGCATCGTCCGGATCATCTTATTTTTCATGCTGATTCTCCTCTCCCATATCCCTACCTAGCAAAGATATTGAACGATAAAAATCTACTATTTTACGTTCAACTTGTTCTCTCGTTTCTTTCACAATATAGGTATGTCCATTTGTTAATGTAATCTTTGTATCTGGAAGACTTTCAATTGTTTCTATGTACAGAGCATTAATCATAAATGCTGTGTCATTCAGTCTAGTAACGAGGATCAAAATAAGACGGACTAAGGTACGAACCTTAGTCCTTACCCCCTATCGTTTTAGATTTACGAGTTCTTGTAAAATTTCATCTGAGGTTGTAATAATACGTGTATTAGCTTGGAAACCACGCTCAGCAACGATCATATTTGTTAACTCATCTGATAAATCGACGTTGGACATTTCCAAATAACCTGAATTGATTGTCCCTTGGTTATTACTAGCAGCCGTAGTATTCGGAGCACCCGAGTTTACACTTTCACTATATAAATTTCCGCCTTCTTTTGTTAAACCAGAAGGGTTGGCGAATGTAGCTATTGCGATTTTCTGATTTAAAGTTGCTGGATTTCCATTAGCATCTGTATAGTTTATCGAACCATCAGTGCCGATATCAAAGCTCTTACCATCTAAAGATGATAAATTAATTGCTTGTCCATTTGTACCTAAAACTTTAAAGCCATCTGAATTTACAAGATTATTGTCTGCATCAAGATAAAAGTTTCCAGCACGTGTATAGTAATTTTGACTTCCATCAGTTACCTCAAAATATCCATCGCCACTAATCGCTAAATCAAGAACACGTCCAGTTGTTTCAAAACTACCTTGTGTATCAATCGTATCAATAGATCCTACTTTTGATCCTAAACCTACTTGAACCGCATTTGTTCCTCCTTTATTTGCTTGCGGACCGGTTGCTCCTGAAGAGGTTTGGCTAATTGCATCTTTAAATGTGACACGGGCCTTTTTATAACCATAAGTATTTACATTTGCAATGTTATTCCCAATCGTATCTAATTTTGTTTGAAAGTTTTTCATCCCACTAATTCCAGAATATAATGACCTAAGCATTTTTTTGTTCCCCTTCCAAATGTTGAATATGCTGCTTCAATCAATCCACAGCACAGGCTTCCTATCAAGGTCCAGCCTTTAATCTAAAATAATGGCACCATTTATATTACTAAAAATTTGCGCGCCTGCTTCTTGTCGGTCCATTGCTGTAATAACCGTTTCATTTTTCGCACTAACAATCAATGCAGCATTTTTAACAAGTACTAACGTTTCATTGATCCCTTTTTTCTTCGCTTCAGAAACTTTAGAACCGATTTTATTCCATGTTGAAGCGTCCAGTTCAATCCCTCGTTGCTCAATTCTATCGCTTGCATGCTTACTTATTTTTAAAGTAGATTCATTTGCCTGCTTAGATAAAGAATCTTGCAAATAATTTTTAAAACTATTTGCCGAAGGTGCTTCATTCACTTTATTGTATGAACGGTTACTCGCAATCCTTTGCAATGGAAGTTGTGGATAAATCTTATCCATTTGACCACTTCCTATTGTGATATTTTGAGAATCTGATCGGATGTTATCGTATCTCCATTATCTAAAGTTAATAAAGAAGACCCATCTTTAACAGATACAGCTGTCACAGTTGCACTTTCATCTTCATTATTATCGTTCTGCCAAGTAATATGTTTACCTATTAAATAACTTGCTTGAACAAGTGTTAAATTAGATGTTGAATCATCCGTTATTTTACTAATATCATCAGACGACAACACCGTTCCATCTTGCAAAGTAAATGACACACTACCATCATCATTAAAAGAAACACTCGAAATTTTTCCAGTTCCACTCGCAGATTGATCTGTTGCATTACTGTCATTGTCTGTCGACTTTTGCCATGACACATCTTTACCAACAAATTGACTATATGTAATTTGTTGAAGTTTTTGCATTTGGTCGGTCATATTCGTCATTTGCTCCAATGAAGAAAATTGGGCCATTTGCGCAATGAATTGTGTATCATCCATAGGATTTGTTGGATCCTGGTTTTCTAATTGTGTCATTAATAATTTTAGGAAATCATCTTTTCCTAGTGTGCTACCTGTTTCTCTTGTCGTATTACTTGCATTTTGCGCCGAACTTAAATAAAGATCGGAATTTACTGTATTTGCCACATTCTTCACCTACGCTTCCATTTCAATAAGATTGTTCAGTAAAAAGTCGGAAAAATCATCTTTCGTTTCTTCCTCATGATGATCTTTATGTTGCTGTTGCTGCTGTTCACGTTCATGTGACGAAGATTGCTGCTGAAATGGTTGCGACTGCGAACTAGATTCCTGATAAATAACATGAACTTGATTTAATTGGATATTTTGTCCAGCAAAAGCTTGTTTCAGCTGTTGTAACTGCGAATCTAATAAATCTTTTGCTCCACTTGTGCTTGTCATAATTTTCGCTGTCAAAACACCATCTTGATCAATTAACTCAATTTTTAAAGATCCTAAATTCTCTGGATTCAATTTAATAAATAGCTTATTTGTACCAGTATCTTTAGTAAGATTTGCACGTTGTAAAATATTCGAAAAATCTGCTACGAACTGCTGATATGAAGCACTCTTTCCTTCTCCGCTAACGTGTAAAACGTACTGTTCTGTTTTTGTCATTAATGCCCCCATAGAATTCACTGTATTATTAGCCGCTTCTTCCTGATGATTGTCTGCGGACATTTGCGATGTTTTTTTAACATTCTCTACAGCACGGGTATAGGCATTTTTCAGAATTCCATCTGTTTTTAAAAGATTAAGAGTCAATTGATTTTGCTGGCTCTTTATTTCATGAGAATCTTTTGTATTTCCAATAGATAGTAATAGTTTTGACGGTGTATTGTTCAACACATCAAGCACTTTTACAGTCGCTTCTTGTATATCCCCATTTTTTAGAGCAAGCATACTTTCTGCTAGCTTCTGCTTGCTACTAACATCCGCATTACCGACAAAATTATTTAACTGATCTATTACCTTATTTAATATGACATTCATATTTACACCACTACTTAAAGTCTTTGTTTGTGTATTTTCCTGTCCATAGTTGCGTAAATATTTGGCTATAGCTCCACAAGTAGTATACGGTTCATTAAACAAATTGCTTGAAGCCTTTTCTCCTTCATTACCAGTATTCAGCTGAGTTAATGCTTTTTTAATTTTTACTATTAAAACATCCTTTGTCTCTGACATTTTTAATAGTTGGATACCAGCTTGGACAGAGGATGTCTCTTGATTTTGAACAGCGTTGGCTTGTTGAAAAAGCTTCTGTAATGAGCTTTTGTCTAATTTTTGGAGATCCTCAACTGGCATTTGCCCTATTAATTGTACCAAGTTTACTAACGCTGTTATGTCATCACCATTCTCAAGCGCATTTTTTGTTTCTAACATTTTCTTTTGAATACTAACATTCGTTTTATTTGTCAAACTCCCAATTTGCTTTAATAATTTTGACAATATTTGTTTATCTGCATTTGCAAGAGTAATGGAACCATCGCCATTATTCACAGTATTCGTTTCATCTCCTGTTAAACAATCCAATATACTCTGCAATTGATCCGTAATGCTCGATGGCACTGCTTTTTGACTTCCATCGCCTTGCTGATCCCCATTCATCCCTTGCCATAGGCTTAAAAAATTATTTGATGTTACAATTTCATTTGGTTCTTGTGTTTGCATCATTAGCATAGGATCAGAATTCATCTGCAAACTACCTATATTCACTTTTTCACCTCCTTTCAAATAAAACATGATTCTTTTTATTTAGTTAGTTTTTCGCTGACAATAACTGAGTATATTTAGCTGCATTTTTAGCATCCATTGCTTCGAGAACTTTCGCTAATGTCTCTGGACTCAAATTTGCTAATATTCTTGTCGCATCACTGTCAGACATCTTTTCAATAATTGGCGCCGCACTTGTAGGAGACATATTCTCATACGTGCTGACAATATTTTTAATTGATTTTTTATTCTGAGCAGCAGTCTTACTTGCCTCACTCAACTTATTTTTTAAGTTTGTGATTTCAAGTTGCAATTGTTTAACCTTTTGATTTTTTGTATCTAATGTTGATTGCAGCTGTTTAATTTCGTAATCTCTATCTTTAATTTTTGTATTGAGACTGTCAATTTGTCCTTTATATTGATTGATCGTATCCTCACTATTTTGCTCAGAATCGGTATGTTTACTATCTCCGTTAAAAATGCTTGTTACTTTTTTCGCTTCAGTTATCACATTAATACCTGAAAATGTTGCGATTACGAGCCCCATTGCAACGGCAAATAAAAGTGGAATAACAATAACATACAACATCCATTGCAATTTACTGCCTGATTTTTCATCCAATTCTACTTCGTTATCTACTTCAATGGCTTTTTTCATATTCTCACCTAACTTCTCACATTACGAAAAAATTGAAGATTTGAAATTTCATCCATTTGTTTTTCTTCTTGGGTACGAATATCTTGCAGAAAGGATTGATAATCTTTATCTTTAATTTTTTCAAACTTCTTCACTTCAATATTTTTTTCTTGTAATTGTTGCTGATTCCAGTTCAAGCGATTTCTTGCTTTTATTAATAACTGTTGATAATAACTTATTGATTTTTCTATTTCCGCCAAAAAATGCTGATTATGCCTTATTTCTTGTACAGATAATCCTGAAATAATTTTTTGGGCCTGCAAAGCTTCTAAATCTTCTTTTTTCTTTAATAATGAATATAGTTCTTTAGCAACATTTTCAAATGCTTGCAATGATCGTTGATAGGTGGAAAGTGCTTCCTCTTTTTCTCTATTTTTCACATCTAATATTTTTTCAAACTTAAAATGATACTTCACTTCCACTCACCTGTTTCAGCTAATTGAATAAGTGCTTCAACACTTTCACTTTTACTCATTTTTAACCCAGTGCTTTGCTTAATAAATGAAACGATTTTTGGATACTGTGCTATTGCTTCATCTATTTCTTTTGAAGCACCTGGTTTATATGCGCCAATATTAATTAAATCTTCCGAATTGAGATACGTACTTAATTGTTCTCGTATTTTCTCTGCTGCTTTTCGATGCCGTTCACTCGCCAGCTCATTCATCAAACGGCTTACACTTCGTAAAATATCAATTGCTGGATATTGCCCTTTATTAGCAAGATTGCGATCTAGTACAAAGTGTCCATCTAATATCCCACGCACAGTATCTGCAATCGGTTCATTCATATCATCACCATCAACAAGTACCGTGTATATACCGGTAATAGTACCGAATTCATTTGTACCTGTTCTTTCAAGTAATTTCGGTAAAATCGCAAAAACGGATGGTGTATAGCCTTTTGTAGCAGGAGGCTCACCAATAGCTAACCCAACTTCGCGCTGAGCCATTGCCACACGTGTGACGGAATCCATCATAAACATCACATTCATCCCTTGATCCCGAAAAAATTCTGCAATCGAAGTAGCCGTATATGCAGCTTTAATTCGCATTAATGCAGGTTGATCTGAAGTTGCAACGACAACGATAGATCTTTTTAACCCTTCTTCACCAAGATCTCGTTCGATGAACTCCCGTACTTCTCTGCCTCGTTCACCTATTAATGCAATCACATTAATATCCGCATTTGTGTTGCGGGCAATCATTCCTAAAAGCGTGCTTTTTCCTACGCCGCTTCCAGCAAAAATACCGATTCTTTGTCCTAAACCAACCGTTAATAGGCTGTCAATTGCGCGAACCCCTAGTTCAATTGATTCTCTAATTGGCGGGCGCTTAAGTGGATTCGGAGGAGTTCTGTCAATTGGAATTGATTTTAAACCTTTCGGCAGCGGCTCCATACTCATTGGATTACCAAGGGAATCAATTACTTTACCAAGCAACGCTTGTCCGACTTTTACTTCTAGCGATTTCCCAGTAGCTTCTACTAAACTTCCAGGTGAGATTTCTTGAACATTTGTGTAGGGCATTAAAATAACATTTCCATCGCGGAAGCCAACTACTTCTGCCAGAATACGTTTCATACCTGATTTACTTTGAACCCGTATAAAACATACTTCACCAATCGAACTTTCAGGACCCTGTGACTCAATCATCAATCCAATCACTCTTTTAACTTTTCCATAGTATTTAAAGGTATTAATGCTAGGCATAATATGAATAAGTTCATGAGCTTTCAATTCATTTCATCCTCAATAAACTCTCCCAATTTTTGTTTGAGTTCTGTTAATTGACTATCTATGCTGGCATCAATTCTGCCATAATCTGATTCAATATAGCACTGGAATTCTTTAAGATCTTCATCCGGATATATATATAGCTTCGTATCATTCGGAAAAATGGCATCAAGTTCAATTTTTTGATTCATAATTAGACTATATTGCGATGGATATACATGAAGATTGACTTCTTTAAATTCAATTGCTTCCTTTAATACTGCCTTAACAATAGGAAGAAATGATTCAGGTGACTCTGTCAATGTTTGCTTTAATATTTTTTCAGCAGCAATCATTGCAATATCTAAAATATTTTTTTCAGAGCTCTCTATATACTTCGTTAATTGAATTTTTGAAAGGTCTACAATTTGTTTTGCTTCCTCGATCTTTTCTTTAAATTGGTTGAAGCCCTCAGTCTGTCCTTTTAATAACCCCTCTTCAAATCCTTCTCTTTCAGCTTGCTTCCTATACTCTTGTCTTTCAAGTTCCCATTGCCGTTTTTCTTCTGCAATTTTTCCCTTGATGATTTCTGCTTCAGCTTTACTTTGTTCAAGTATATTTGCCGCCTCCGCCTGATACTTCGTCATCAATTGCTGTCTAACTTCTGATTCAATAGAATTTTCACTGTTTTCGTCATTTGCAATAAATGATAATGACCGGACACCTATTACTTTTGTAGAAGTATCCAATCTAATTGCTCCACGTGGCTTAATAATTTTAGACAATGATATCATCTCCTCCATTACGAGCGATGATAATTTCTCCTGTTTCCTCGAGTCTACGAATGATAGATACAATTCTGGACTGCGCGTCTTCAACCTCTCGTAAACGTACTGGTCCCATGTATTCCATTTCCTCTTTAATAGACTCAACCATTCTACTAGACATATTTCGAAATACAATTTCTTTTACTTCGTCTGTTGTTGCTTTTAATGCTAACAACAAGTCTTCATTTTCACATTCACGAATCACACGTTGAATCGAACGGTTATCAAGTGTAACGATATCATCAAATACAAACATTCTCTTTTTAATTTCATCAGCTAATGCAGGATCCTTCATTTCCAACGAATCCAAAATTGTCTTTTCCGTTGTACGGTCAACACCATTTAACACTTCCACAACTGATTCAATTCCGCCTGTTTGCGTATAATCTTGAGTAACAGTTGCTGATAGTTTTTTTTCTAAGATCGCCTCTACTTCACTAATGATTTCTGGCGAAGTACCTTCCATTAAAGCAATCCTACGCGCGATATCTCCCTGCACCTCTGGAGATAACTCAGATAGAATCTTTCCAGCCTTTTCAGGTTCTAGATAAGATAGAACTAGCGCAATTGTTTGTGGGTGTTCATCTTGAATAAAATTCAAAATTTGGGATGAATCTGCTTTTCTAGCAAAATCAAAAGGCCGTACTTGCAGGGAAGAAGTTAGGCGATTGATGATAGAAATTGCTTGTTCAGCACCTAGTGCCTTTTCTAATACTGTCTTCGCATAGCCAATCCCACCTTGGGCAATATAATCCTGTGCCAATGCTATTTGGTGGAATTCTTCCAAAACATCTTCTTTTGCTTCACCTGGAACCTTTCGTATACTTGAAATTTCCAAGGTTAATTTTTCAATTTCTTCTTCTGTCAAATGTTTATAAACAGATGCTGATACATCAGGTCCTAATGAAATCAGTAAAATTGCAGCCTTTTCTTTTCCCGATAATACTTTATCCCTCGTTGCCATGAACACACCTCCCTAATCCTCTGAAATCCATGTTCTTAATAATTTTGCGAATTCGTCTGGTTTCTCTTTCGCTAACTTTTCTAGTTGCTTTCTGCGTGCGGTCGATTCAGATTCCACTTCTTTATTAACATCTGGTATATCGACCGGTGTTGGTTCTTCTTCCAATAGCTCTTCTTCATCTTCTAATAGTTCATTTCTCTTACGGCGAGCACGTAACATAAAGAAAATTAATAGAGCGATAATCAATAGTAATGCTCCACCGATTACATATATCCACCAAGGTATAGAACTTTTTGCAACACTAGTAGTTGGTGCATTTGCAGCAAATGGTTCTACAGAAACAGAAATTTTATTTGCTACAGAATTATTTGAAAGATTTGTGCCAGAACTTTTATCTATTGATGTTCGTACAATAGTAGATAGCATATTTTTAATATCGTTAACGCGCGAAGCTGGTAAAGATGATTTTTTATTTCGATTTGGCGGTTCAACCATAACTTCAATGCCTAAATCACGGATTTTATACGGGCTTTCAACAATTTTTCTTTTTATACGATTCACTTCATAGTTAATTGTATCGTCTGTTTTGTTGTAATCACCATTGCCGCTAGTTCCAGACTGATATGATGAGCCTAACGAATCAGTGCTGCTGGATCCTTGTGTAACCCCACCAGCTGCTCCTGTACCTTTATAGGTTTCAGCAATATTTTTAGCACTTATTTCAATGCCCTTCATATTAGTCTTATCAACTGGTTCTACTAAGTTTTCTTCTCTTTGCTCTTGAGTAAAATCGATATCAGCCGTCACATTAACAACTGCTTTTCCTGTACCCATAAGCGTTGAAAGCATCGTTTGCACTCTTTGCTGGATATCACGTTCAATTTGATGCTTTATATTCATTTGTTCTGTATAAGCATCTCCTGATGAATCGGAAGAATTTAAATCATAATACTCAAAGTTTTGATTCATAATGACGATATTATCAGTAGGAAGATTAGGGACACTTTTTGAAACTAAATTATACATCGCTTTAATTTGCTTATCGTCAATATTAAATCCCGGCTTCACATTTAGCACAATTGACGCAGATGCTTCTGCCTTTCCATCACTTACAAACACACCTTGATTTGGAAGATTAATCATTACTTTTGCTTTATTAATTCCATCCATTTCCTCAATAAGATTGGAAAGTTCGGTCTGCATCGCATCTAATTTAACAACATTAAACTCATTATCCGTCATACCAAACTTTGAATTCTGACTAAAAAAAGAATAATCAATACTACCAGTCTTTGGCAGACCTTCAGCAGCAAGTTTTACTTTTAAATTATCAACTTGATCTTTTGGCACTTCAATCGTTTTACCACCATCTGTAATTTTCGATTGAACACCATCTTTGTCCAATTCTTCCTTAATTGAACCAGTTTCAGATGCTTCTAAACCGCTATACAATGGTGCATAGCTTGTTCTCGTCGTGAAATATGTTACTAAAGCAACGAGTAAAATAAATAGGATGACTCCTGAAACACTGAATATTTTCTGTTTTTTTGTTCTTTGATTCCAATAATTTTTTGCTTGACTAAAAGTTTGCTTCAATTTATCATTCATTCATCATTATCCCCCAGGATAAAAAATCTCAATCTATCAATTATTTTTTTATTACTATTAAAGCTTTTTATACTTGCATTCTCATCATTTCTTGGTATCCTTCAACTGCTTTATTTCTAATTTCTAAAGCTGTCTGCATCGTAATATTAGCTTTTTGCGTCGCAATCAATACTTGATAAAGGTCAACATCTCCGCCAGTCGCTAATTTATTAATCATCTGGTCAGAAGTATTTTGCTGTTGATTTACTGCGTCTATAGATTTTTTTAGTATATTAGAAAATGTATTTGAAGTTCCTTTAGAGGAATTCGAAGATGTAGTGTTTTGTAGATTTCCACTAATAAGATTTGAAGTAATATTTTGAATAGCCAATCACATAAACCTCCTATTATCTTTTATCATTATTGTCCAATTTCAAGTGTCTTCATTAACATGTCTTTAGACGAATCCAAAGCTGTTACGTTAGCTTCATAAGAACGAGTTGCACTCATCATATCAACCGTTTCATTTAGGATGTCGACATTCGGCATTTGTACATATCCATTTTTATCAGCATCAGGATCATCAGGGTTGTATACTTCTTTAAATGGTGAGTTATCTTCTGTAATTTGTGCAACCTTTACACCATTCCCAGTTTGAGTTGAGCCCAGGGCTGATTGAAACATAGAAGAGAAACTTGTTGGGTTCGATTCTAGAACTACTTGTTTTCTTTTATACGGCTGCCATTTTCCATTCACAAGCGTACTTCTCGTAGTATCAGCATTGGCTATATTAGACGAAATAACGTCCATTCTTAATCTTTGCGCACTTAACGCTGATGAAGTTATATTCATACTAGAGAACATCGACATGTTATTGACCACCTTTCACAACATTTAACAGTGAAGAAAGTTTGCCTTTTTCTAGCTCAATTAAAGACTCATAAAAAATTTGATTGCTAGCTAAATTTGACATTTCATTATCAATATCAACACTGTTGCCGTTATTATTATAGGAACCATTATTTTGTGTAATAGTTACATTACTGTCAGTGCTATCATCGCTTAGATCAAAATGACGTGGATCAGTCCGAATCGTTTTAATCGAATCAATAGAATCCTGTAAGACATTTTTAAAACTGACATCCTGTGCTTTATAATTTGGTGTATCAACATTGGCAATATTGTTTGTAATGACTTTTTGCCTAGTAGATGAGTAATTCAGCGCATTTTCTAAAGTTGAAAATGTATTCGAAAATAAATTCATGATTTAACACTCCGTTACAATAATATGACATTTTTTTCTAATATACGACAAAAAAACCTCTTTTTCTCTATTTTAATTGTTTCATTAAAAACTGTAAATGCACTTTATTAGTCTTTTTTAACATTTTTGTATAATTTATTAAAAAAAAGGCAAATTCATGAACATCATTACATTCTTTTAACAAATTTCTACTATTTTTTAAATGAACAAACTGATAATAAATAGTGGAAATTAAAGCTATTATCATTGTGAGATTAATGTATAATTTTGCGAATATTTCATCGGTTGTGATTCAACAAAAAAGGGTATACAGGAAATCCTGTATACCCTCTTACATCGTTTCTATAAATTAGTTAGATTTAACTTTTTCTAATTCAACTAAGAATTTGTTATTTAATACTTTGATATATGTTCCTTTCATACCTAGAGAACGAGATTCAATTACTCCGGCACTTTCAAGTTTACGTAGCGCATTAACAATTACTGAGCGTGTAATCCCTACACGGTCCGCAATTTTTGAAGCTACTAGTAAACCTTCTTTACCATTTAATTCTTCAAAGATATGTTCGATTGCTTCTAATTCACTATATGATAATGAACTGATTGCCATTTGTACAACGGCTTTGCTTCTTGCTTCTTCTTCGATTTCTTCTGATTTTTCACGAAGAATTTCCATACCTACAACTGTTGCACCATATTCAGCTAGAATTAAGTCTTCATCATCAAATTGCTCTTGAAGACGAGCTAAAATTAATGTTCCAATTCTATCTCCGCCACCAACAATCGGTACAACCGTTGTTAATCCTGAAGCAAATAAATCTTTGTTTTCAATTGGAAAAGCTGTATATTCACTTTCAATTGTTAAATTTGGAGATGTTTCATTAATGTTGAAAAGGCTTTTTGTATATTCTTCTGGGAAGCGACGGTCTTCAAACATTTGTTTCATACGGTCATTTTCGATTTGTTGGTTTACAGCAAATCCTAATAACTTTCCACGGCGACTTACAACGTAAATATTTGCATCAATGACTTCACTTAATGTTTCTGCCATTTCTTTAAAATTAACTGGGCGACCCGCAGCCTTTTGTAGCATTGAATTAATCTTTCTTGTTTTATCTAATAAACTCATGTTTATTCCTCCTAGCTTGATTCACTATACTAATTATTAAATATCCATTTCTGTATGCGGAAGATTTTTTTCTGAATTTTTAATATAATACCCAATTAGAATGTATTACAAACTATTACAAAATAAATTGACTTAAATCCTTATTTTGAGAAATCTTTGTTAATTTCTCATCAACATATTGTGGAGTAATTGTAATCTTTTCTAATGAGATATCAGGTGCTTCAAATGAAAGATCTTCCAATAACTTTTCTAAAATCGTGTGCAATCTTCTTGCACCAATATTATCAGTATTTTGATTCACCTCAAATGCAAGTTCAGCAATTCTAGTTATAGCTTCGTCAGAAAATTCAACAAGTATACCTTCTGTTTCTAATAATGCAATATATTGTTTAATTAATGCATTATCCGGCTCCACTAATATTTTGACAAAGTCTTCAACTGTTAGCTTTTCAAGCTCAACACGAATTGGGAATCGCCCTTGCAATTCAGGAATTAAATCGGACGGTTTTGCCATATGAAAAGCACCGGCGGCAATAAATAATATATGGTCTGTTTTAATCGTTCCATACTTTGTTACAATCGTAGATCCTTCTACAATGGGTAAAATATCCCTTTGGACACCTTCTCTGGAAACATCCTGTGAAGATGTAGCACCACTTTTACTGGCAATCTTATCAATTTCATCAATAAAAATAATCCCCGTTTGTTCAGCGCGGAAAATTGCCTCTTGTGTAACTTCATCCATATCGATTAACTTTTGCGCCTCATCTTGGGTTAATACTTTCCTTGCTTCTTTTACCGTAACTTTACGTTTCTTCATTTTTTTCGGCAGTAAGTTACCAAGCGCATCTTGGACATTTACCCCCATTTGTTCCATGCCTGAACCTTGAAAGAAATCAAACATTGATGATGATTGTTGTTCTTCAACCTTAATCGTAACAATTTGATTTTCAAGTTCACCATCTGCAAGTTTTTGTGCAATTACTCTTTTTTGTTCTTTCTTTGTTAAGTCATCTTCATTTTGCTCTTCATCATTCTCATTTGTAGATTGATTTCCATCACCAAAAATCATTTCAAACGGATTTTTAAAATTCGTCTGCTTCTTTTTTGATGGAACGAGTAAATCAACTAAACGACGATTCGCATTTTTCTCAGCTTGCACCATGACACTGTTCATTTTTTCAGTCTTAACTAAGCGGACAGCAGTTTCAACTAAATCGCGAACCATTGATTCAACATCACGTCCAACATATCCAACCTCTGTGAATTTTGTCGCCTCGATCTTGACAAAAGGAGCCCCAACTAATTTCGCCATTCGTCTAGCAATTTCAGTTTTTCCGACACCTGTTGGCCCAATCATTAAAATGTTTTTAGGAATAATTTCCTCTTTCATTTTTTCGTTTAATAGATTTCTGCGATAACGATTTCGAAGTGCAACCGCAACTGCTCTTTTTGCATCTTTTTGACCTACAATATACTGATCTAATCGTTCTACAATCTGTCTAGGTGTTAAACTGTTTGCAATTTTATTCGCTTCTGCCAAACCGCTCACTCCTTTATGAAAATGCGACCAAACTGATACATGGTAACAAACAATGTAAAATAATTAAATTATAGTTCCTCAACTATAATATTTGAATTTGTAAACACACAAATTTCTGAAGCAATATCTAGAGCTGCCTTTGCGATTTCTTTTGCAGATAAGTTATCCCCAGCATAACGTTTTAACGCCCTGCCTGCAGATAAAGCATAATTTCCTCCAGAACCAATAGCTAGTATACCATCATCTGGTTCGATTACTTCGCCAGTGCCTGAAACGAGAAATAAATTGTTGTCATCCATCACAATCAGCATTGCCTCGAGTTTACGGAGAACTTTATCACTTCTCCACATTTTTGCTAGTTCCACGGCTGCTCTTGTCAAATTCCCGTTAAACTCTTGCAGCTTTCCTTCAAACATTTCTGATAATGTGAAAGCATCTGCAACTGACCCTGCAAAACCTGCTAGTACTTTTCCATTAAAAAGTCTTCGAACCTTTTTGGCTGTATTTTTCATCACAACGGAATTACCTAGAGTAACTTGACCGTCTCCAGCCATAGCACTTTTTCCATTGTGTTGAATGGCGAAAATCGTCGTAGCATGGAAATCACCCATACTAAGCACCTCCTATGTAATCATACAGAGAATTTTTAAACATTCACTATTAAGTTTATGCTCTTGGGTGATAAGACATATACGTTTTACGTAAATGTTCTTTCGTCACATGTGTATACACTTGAGTTGACGATAAACTTTCATGGCCTAATAATTCTTGAACAGTCCGCAAGTCAGCACCATTATTCAATAAATGGGTTGCAAAAGTGTGTCTTAGCATATGCGGATGCATTTTGCCAGTCAGCGCCGCTTTTTGGATCAACTTATTTAATATATAACGGACCCCTCTATCAGTCAAAGGTTCTCCTCGAAAATTAACAAATAAGTAAGAATGTGATGAAGCGTTCTCCATCAAACCCGTTCGTGCTTGATGAATATACTTCCATAAAGCATCGCTAGCAAAGTGGCCAAAAAGGACGATTCGTTCTTTTTTCCCTTTTCCTTTAACAACGATCGTTTCAAAATCGAAATCTATATGTTGTAATTGTATGTTGACACATTCACTTACACGAATTCCTGTAGCATATAAAATTTCAAGCAAAGCCCGGTTTCTGATAGATAAAAACTCTTCTCCATCGCATGCTTGAAATAGCTGTTCCAATTCTTCTTCATAAAAAAACTTCGGCAATTGCACATGTTGTTTAGGTTGAGATAAAAGAGCAAATGGATTTTCATTTACGAATTTTTCACGCATCAAAAACTTGTAAAAACTTCGTAAGCTAGATATCTTCCTAGCCACGCTTGCTCGACTATACTGATGCTGATAAAGTTCAGTTAAATAGAGCCTTCCATCGGAATACTCGACAGTGGTTAATGCGGAGATTCCTTGCTCAGACATGAACAAAAAGAAGTCTTCTAAATCTTGACGATAATATTGAATCGTATATTCAGAGTAATTTTTCTCAACTTGCATATATTCGATAAAGGAATTTAAATAATGATGTTGTTCATCGTTCATGATGCCCAGCACCTTTCAAGGCATATTAAATCATATCATAACACAGTAATTCTTTGCAATGAATGTTACGCACTTTTCATAAATTTTCGAATTGTTTCTAGGTCGTTCATATCAGTCTGTTTTAATATGAAACTTCTTCGATAGATACTTGTAACAAAATAATTATTCACCATGCTCCCCTATTATCAGCATGTCTTACCCTAACGATGTTTACAAAACCTATCACATTGAACCCCCTCTTTTTCAATAAACATTGTATAAAACCATTATATGATCCTTGTTCAAGAAAAAGAGCGCTAAACTTATCATCATGTCCCTTAAGCATTTTACACCACATGTCGAAATATGTAAAAGAAAAATAAGTTTTTTTATGAAAGTTAATAGCAAATGTGGCAAATTTAAAACAACAATCGGAGCAAGTAACTACTTACTCCGTCATGAGCATCTAATTTTTAGCGCTAGGATATGTTATATAGCAATGTAGCTCATCTACACGAATATAGAATTGCTTTACCATTACTCAACCGTTTTCTCTTTATAATCACAATTAGTACATTGAATTTGTGTACCCTTCTTCAACTTTTTCTCTACAAGTAAATGATCACATTTCGGACATTTTCTTTCAATTGGTTTATCCCAGGAAAGAAAATCGCACTCTGGATATCGATCACAGCCATAGAAAATTCGTTTCCTTTTTGATTTTCTTTCGATAATTTCTCCCTCTCCGCATTTCGGACATTTCACACCAATTTTTTTCACAATTGCTTTTGTGTTTCTGCATTCTGGAAAATTGCTACATGCCATAAATTTACCATAGCGTCCCATTTTAAATACCATTGGACTTCCACAAACTTCACAATCTTCTCCGGCAAACTCATCTTTTATTTCAACCTTTTCCATTTCTGATTCTGCTTTTATTAAATTCTTTTCAAAGCTTCTATAAAATTCATCTATAATTTTGACCCATACTACTTTTCCTTCTTCAATTTCATCGAGATCTTTTTCCATTTCAGCTGTAAACTCAACATCTATAATTTCTGGAAAGAACTCAACAATTAAGTCTGAAACAATTTCTCCTAATTCAGTTGGAACGAATCGTTTATTATCTAAAGCAACGTAGCCACGCTTTTGGATCGTATCTAATGTTGGCGCATAAGTGGATGGTCTTCCTATTCCTAATTCCTCTAATGTTTTCACTAGACGGGCTTCCGTATATCGTGGAGGTGGCTGTGTAAAGTGCTGTTTCGGTTCTATCGTTTCGGAGCTTATTTCATCTCCTTTTTCGATATCAGGCAAAAAGCGTTCACTTTCTTCCTGCTGATCATCTGAGCCTTCAACATACACTTTCATAAATCCCGGAAATTTTATCTTCGAGCCAGTTGCGCGAAAAACAACAGGCCCATTGGTTAAATTGACGCTCATCGTATCTAATATAGCAGAAGCCATTTGACTTGCTGCAAATCTTTCCCAAATTAGCTTATACAATCGCAACTGGTCACGGCTTAAAAATGTTTTTAGTGATGCTGGATCACGATAAATACTTGTCGGGCGAATACCTTCATGAGCATCTTGAGCATTCGTTTGTTTTTTTTCCTTTCTTTCTTCATGCTTAACAAATTTGTCACCAAATTTTTCTAGAATATATTTGCTAGCTTCTTCCTTCGCAACATCTGAAATACGAGTAGAGTCTGTCCTCATATACGTGATTAAACCGACTGTTCCCTCTTTTCCTAAATCAATTCCTTCATATAATTGTTGCGCAATCATCATAGTCTTCTTAGCCCTAAAATTTAATTTTCGCGCCGCTTCTTGCTGTAGTGATGAAGTTGTAAAAGGTGGAGCCGGATTTCTTCTTTTCTCCTTTTGCGTAAGTGAACTAACGGTAAATTGCTCTCCCTGAAGCAAGTTTAAAATTTCTTTGACATCATTTTCTGATTTCAATTCTTTCTTTTCACCATTCACACTATAAAATGAAGCCTGAAATGTTTCTTCTTCCTTATTAAATACCCCTGTTATCGTCCAATATTCTTCAGGAACAAAAGCTTTAATTTCATTCTCTCTATCAATAATTAGACGAACAGCTACTGATTGTACACGTCCTGCACTTAAACCTTTTTTAACTTTTTTCCAAAGTAGCGGACTAATATTATATCCTACTAGCCGATCTAGCACACGGCGGGCCTGCTGTGCATCAACAAGATCCATATTAATTGGACGTGGATGTTTAAACGATTCCTTTATTGCATCTTTTGTAATTTCGTTAAAAACGACACGACAGTCAGAATGAGTATCCAATTCTAGACTATTAGCTAAATGCCATGCGATCGCTTCCCCCTCTCTATCGGGGTCAGCTGCGAGATAAACTTTCTTCGCTTTTTTTGCTGCCGTTTTAAGATCCTTTAAAACAGGACCTTTTCCTCTAATCGTAATATATTTTGGTTCATAGTTATGTTCAATGTCCACTCCCATTTGACTTTTAGGTAAGTCTCTAACATGTCCCATAGAAGCTTTTACTTTATATTTTTTTCCTAAATATTTTTCTATTGTTTTCGCTTTTGCGGGTGATTCCACAATTACTAGATAGTCTGACATTCAAAATCCTCCCCAGAGGTGTAAAACATCCTCTATTTACAACATTATCTAATTCATTAGTTTCATCATATAAAATCAAATGTAAATATTAGACTTGATCAATCCTTTTGTCAATGTCCACATTTTTAGACTTATAAATTGTTATTTGTTTAACTACATAAAGACAAAACGAAATCGTTTCCATTTTTTCGTTGATATTCTATTTTCATCTTACTTTCATGATGTATATTTAAATGTATCATTATTTATTAAGAACATATTCATTCATTTTTGTCAATTATTTAAATTATTTTACCAAATATATTTACATTATTTTACTATATTATCACGTTATGATATATCGTTAAAGATATTCGTCTAGAATATCTTTACTAGTTAATACAAGTTTTGCCCCTTCTTGAATTAATCTTAGTGTTCCTTCTGATAATGGATCAAAAAGAGCACCTGGTATGCAAAAGACCTCTCTCCCCTCTTGTAACGCATAATCTGCTGTTATTAATGACCCACTCTTTTTCTCTGCTTGTACAATTAAAACTCCTTGTGATATTCCACTAATAATTCGATTTCTTTCTGGAAAAAACCATTTTTGCGCCCGCATATACGGTGGATATTCAGAAATGATTAAATCATTTTGTTTCAGCCGCTCATATAATTGCAAATGTTCACGAGGATAAATATGAAACAAGCCACTGCCTAAAACAGCAATCGTACGTCCATTAAATTTGATTGCTGCCCTATGGGCCATTGAGTCTACCCCTTTTGCAAGTCCACTTGTAATGACAATATTATGTGCTATAAGTTGTGGTACTAATTGCTCAATCGCCTTTTCAGCATATCCATTTGCCTTCCTTGAACCTACAATTGCCAATGAACGTTTTTTCAATAATGCTATATTTCCTTGAGTATATAAAATGAGGGGCGGCTGATAGGTGTGTTTTAATAGATAAGGATATTCATGGTCGTTAATAGATATGATACCGATTTGATGTTTTCTGTATAAATGAAGGATGGAGTGAATATTAATATGTTGGAAATCATGATAAAAGAGGTCAAATTGTTTTGAAGAGAATTGAAGAATAGATTTTAAAAGGGTAGGCGGCCATTGATAAAGATCTTCTAAATTTGGTTCATAAGCCAATAACTTCATTAAATGTTTCAAGTAGATTCCTCTACAATGTTGAAGATGACATAATTTTACCGTCAATGCATCCATAACATTCCTACTTTCAATTTTTTGTTTAATAAAAACGAAACCGAAGAGAACTGATTATTAAATAAATCAGTTCTCACACGGTTTACATTACAACTTAATGATTAATGGGTTTTACATTTTTCGTATAGACCTTTTTCTTTAATCACACGAATTAATGTTTCACCAATGACTGAAGGCGTATCTGCCACTTCAATTCCGCATTCGTTCATTGTACGAATTTTTTCAGCAGCTGTACCTTTACCACCGGAAATAATGGCACCAGCATGGCCCATACGTTTTCCTGGAGGGGCTGTTACACCACCGATAAATCCTACAACAGGTTTTTTCATATTTGCTTTTACCCAATTTGCTGCTTCTTCTTCAGCTGTTCCGCCAATTTCACCAATCATAATGACAGCTTCTGTTTCAGGATCTTCATTAAAAGCTTTCAAAACATCGATGAAGTTTGTACCGTTTACTGGGTCCCCGCCGATCCCAATTGCACCAGATTGACCAATGCCAGCTTGAGTTAACTGATGAACAGCTTCATATGTTAATGTACCAGAACGGGAAACAACGCCTACATGTCCTTTCTTATGAATATATCCTGGCATAATACCGATTTTACATTCATCAGGTGTAATGACTCCTGGACAGTTTGGACCGATTAAGCGAGTTTTCTTTCCTTCCATATAACGCTTCACTTTAACCATATCCAATACAGGAATATGTTCAGTAATACATATTACTAAATCAAGTTCTGCATCTACTGCTTCCATAATTGCATCCGCTGCAAATGGTGCTGGCACGTAGATAACAGATACTGTCGCACCTGTTGCGTCAACTGCATCCTTTACTGTATTGAAAACAGGAACTCCTTCAACTTCTGTTCCTCCTTTTCCAGGAGATGTTCCACCAACAATTTTTGTTCCGTATTCTAAACATTGCTTAGTATGGAAAAGAGCTGTCTTCCCTGTAATCCCTTGCACAATTACTTTCGTATCTTTATTAACAAAAATACTCACCTTGT
This sequence comes from Heyndrickxia ginsengihumi, assembly GCF_011008565.1. Lineage (GTDB taxonomy): Bacteria > Bacillota > Bacilli > Bacillales > Bacillaceae_C > Weizmannia > Weizmannia ginsengihumi. The sequence goes on along the minus strand of NZ_JAAIWK010000007.1, from coordinate 46,608 downwards.
TCCCCCTGCCTTTCTGCATTCAAGCATTTTGCTCGTTTTGTTAAGGAAAAGTTTTTATAATGCTATTAGCCTACTAAATTTACGATTTTTTGGGCACCGTCTGCCATTGATTCTGCAGCAACAATATTCAAGCCAGATTCATTTAAAATTTTCTTACCAAGATCCACATTTGTACCTTCAAGACGAACAACTAATGGAATTTGTAAGCCGACTTGTTTAGATGCTGCTACAACACCTGCAGCAATAACGTCACATTTCATAATGCCACCGAAAATGTTTACAAAAATTCCTTTTACTTTATCATCTGATAAAATAATTTTAAAAGCTTCTGTTACTTTTTCTTCAGTAGCACCGCCACCAACATCAAGGAAGTTTGCAGGGTCTCCGCCGTAATACTTAATGATATCCATTGTTGCCATCGCCAAACCAGCACCGTTTACCATACAGCCAATATTTCCGTCAAGAGCGATATAACTTAAATCATACTTAGAAGCTTCAATTTCTTTTGGATCTTCTTCGTCTAAATCGCGATATTCTAAAATATCTTTTTGACGGAATAAACCATTAGAATCAAAGTTTAATTTTGCATCCAATGCCATTACTTTTCCATCACCTGTTACAACAAGTGGATTAATTTCTGCAATGGAACAATCTTTTTCTACGAAAACTTGGTATAAACCAGTCATGAATTTAACCGCCTGATTTACTAGTTTACTAGGAATATTAATATTGAATGCGATACGACGTGCTTGGAAAGGTGTTAAACCAACAACTGGATCAATTGTTTCTTTAAAGATTTTTTCCGGTGTTTTTGCTGCCACTTCTTCAATCTCAGTTCCACCTTCTTCTGATGCCATAAGCACAACTCTTGAAGTAGCACGGTCTAATACTAAGCCAACATAGTATTCCTTTTGAATGTCACAACCTTCTTCAATAAGAAGGCGCTTAACTTCTTTACCTTCAGGACCTGTCTGATGTGTAACAAGAGTTTTTCCTAAAAGCTCTTCTGCATATGTACGAACTTCATCCAAATTTTTTGCAACTTTAACGCCGCCCGCCTTACCACGACCACCTGCATGGATTTGAGCTTTCACAACACAAACATCTGTACCTAAACTTTTAGCAGCTTCTACAGCTTCATTAACAGTAAAAGCGACTTTTCCATTTGGTACAGCTACCCCGTACTTTCTGAGGATTTCTTTGCCTTGATACTCATGAATATTCATTTTCCATCCTCCTATCATACTCTTAAAAAAATAACTGCGCTTTCATTTTAATAAAACAATCATCATATGTCTACCTTTATGAACTAAATTTTCATAATATTATTCAGAAATATTTTTTTGTGAATGTTTCATAGATTGATCAACACGGTAAATAAACGCAAAAACTTCCGCTACAGCCTCATAAAGTTCTTCCGGTATTGCTTCATTCAAATTTAACTGTCCGAGCATGGCCACCAAGTTAGGATCTTTTTGAATGGGGATGTCAAGCTCACTCGCTTTACTCAAAATTTGCTCTGCAACTAAGCCTCTCCCCTTTGCAATGACAATAGGAGCAGCATGAGCTTCAGCTTTATAAGTTAAAGCAACTGCCTCTTTTTGCCTATTCTGATTTTCCTTCATATGCGAATATCAACCCCTTTAAAGTTTGTATAAGCGTTATGAACAGAGTTTGGTTGTTTTGCACTGTGAGCAGCAAAAGGGAGGTAATGGACAGATGATAATGTATAATTCAATTGCTCCAGGCCCGCCTTTAATGCCGGCATAAAAGGCTGTGCCATTTGCTTTAAGTATGGATGTTCATTGCTAACTTTAAGTGTGACAATTCGATGTTGAACATTCATCTCAATTAATATGTCTCCTAAATATTGCAACTGCAAATAAAATAATATTTTACAAAAATTACTGTCTATCTTTCCATCTTCTGTTTTTTTACCGGTCCATTGAAATGTTAACTCTGACTGATGATGTGGAAATTGAAAAGGTATTTGAAACAAGATTTGCTGGATAGCTGTTTGTTCTACCGATAAAATTTGCTGACCATTCATTTTCATTAATAGCAACTCAACATTGTCACGAATTTTCGAATGTTGATCAACCTCTTGCAAATATTGCACTAATAAAGGCTTCAAAGAATCTTCAACATTAAATGAATCGGCTTGTCCAATTTCATTCTCATAAAACATCCCTAGTTTATTTATCGTTGCTTTCAATTGGGAAAGAATATCAGCACGATCAACATCCTGATTTGCCTGATTCAACAACTGTTTAAGTAAATCTGCTTCTTCTTTTGAAATATTTGCTACACCTTGCTCAAGATCACTAAATAACAATGGTTGCAATTTATGTAGAGCAGACTCTAACGTCTCTTTTGTAATCATAGAAGACGGTTTCGCAGGATTTGCATTTTCATTTAAATCAATCTGCTGACGATCAGCAATAGATGGTTCCAACACGAAACCTATTTTTTGTAAAATACGGTTAGCGGCTTCGTTTTGCTGTTGTCCTAAGTTGGTCAATTGACGAATGACTTTTTCAGCTAGATGTAAATGATTCGATTCAAGGATTGAATGAATGATCGCTGACATGCTTTGCGTACTAGGAACTTGCGGTTCATTTTTAAGTTGTGTTAATAAATTATTTAATAATGAATGAAATGTGATAGGCTGTTCAGCAGCTGTTAACGAGCGAAATACATCTTGAGAAATTGGAAACTGATTTGTTATCATTGCTTTAATCGTTTGCATTCCTTTGTTCATATCAGGTACTTCTTTTAACCAACTCCCCATATTTGTAACCATCTCTTTTGTAAAAGGAATATGTTCCTTTGTAAAAAAAGAAACGAGCTCACGGTGTTGCTTTGTGGATGATATGGATAGTTGTGATAAAACTGCTGTAGACTGATTATCCGCATTACTTTGGCTAACAAGTTGCTTTAAATGCACTTCTCCGTCGATTGATGTGACTTGAAACCAATAATTTTTCCCTGCTTCCATCGGGATTTGCAATTTTGCAATAAAACTATGTGATCCCGCTTGTACCATTGCCATATTATTTGGATATAGGTGTTGAATTTTCCCTGAAAAAACTTGACCAACTTTGAACTCGAACGTTTTCATATTCGCTTCTTGTAAATTCGACAGCGCGTTTCCAATGATGGAATTCAGCATGTAAACTCCCGCCTTCTCTTTCCGTTTAACACTTTTTTTATTATATCGTCCCTTCAAGCAAATCTTTTACAGGAGCAAATGTTTTTCTATGTATCGGACACGGACCATATTGTTTTAAAGCTTCGATATGTAATGCCGTTCCGTAGCCCATATGTTGATCAAATCCGTATTCTGGATATTGAATTGCCATTTTCTGCATTAAATGGTCACGTGTAACTTTTGCAACTATTGAAGCCGCTGCAATCGATATACTTTTAGCATCACCTTTTATTAAAGATAGTTGGGGACAAGGTGTTTCTAATTTCATCGCATCGATTAATAAATGATCAGGCATCATTTTCATTTCTTGAATGGCATCTAGCATCGCCTTTTTCGTTGCCTGGTATATATTTAGGCGATCTATTTCATCTGCTTCTATTTGGCCGATTCCTATATGTTGAGCCTCTTCCTGTATGATGTGAAAATATTCTTCACGTCTTTTTTCACTCAATTGTTTTGAGTCGTTTAACCCAGGTAAATAAAACCCGTCTGGCAGGATGACAGCAGCAGCAATAACAGGGCCTGCAAGCGGACCGCGTCCAACTTCATCAATACCGCAAATAAGTTGATATCCTTCTGCTTTTAATTGTTTTTCGTACATCATCATTTGTTGAAATTTTTTTCTAGTTTGTCTTTCTTTTTCCAGCCTTTTTTCCCACTTGATTAATTGTTTTTGAACGCCTTTGCGTTTATCCTTTTTCAATTCCTCAATCAATGGATTATAAGGATCTGTAATCAATGATAATTGCCGCTCTATCTCTTGAATGTTCAATTGAAATCCCTCTCATGACAAAAATAAAACCTCCTAGAAACGGAGGTCATACATCAATATCAAATGTTAAGTTCCCTAATTTTTGTCCACGAATATCACGAATAATCGTTTCTGCCGTTTTATCGTAATTTATTTCTCCTCCTGCCATTAAACAACCACGCAAACGACCGATATGTTCAAACATGTCTACGATTTCTTCCGGGATCGTTTCAAACTGATATCTTTCCATTAATACATTTGGATAGTTAGATTGTAAAAAGCGCAATCCATATACCGCGATATCCTGCAAATTTAATATCGTATCTTTTATTGCTCCTGTTAATGCTAACTTATAGCCAACCTCTTCATCTTCAAACTTCGGCCATAAAATTCCGGGGGTATCAAGTAATTCTAAAACTTTTCCTACCTTTATCCATGCTTGCGCCTTCGTTACACCTGGCGTGTTCCCAGTTTTTGCAATATTTTTCTTTGCAAGCCGGTTAATAAGTGTAGATTTGCCCACATTCGGAATGCCAACAATCATTGCACGAATTGCACGAGGTTTTATCCCTTTTGCGCGCATTCGATCGAATTTAGGTTTTAAAATAGACTCAGCCATTTTGATCATTTTATCTAAACCAGCACCTGTTTGCGCATCAATTGCTAACACATGTTGGTTTTGATTTTCAAAATGCTCTATCCAGCGAGCTGTCATATGCTTATCAGCCATATCCGCTTTATTTAATAATTTAATTCGTGGTTTTTGCTGAATGATTTGGTCAATCATTGGATTGGCAGAAGAGATAGGAATTCGGGCATCTACTAATTCAAAAATAATATCTACTAGCTTTAATTTTTCTGTTACTTCCCGTCTAGCTTTTGCCATATGCCCGGGAAACCATTGAATTGTCATACTTCTTTCAACTCCAACATATTTATTTCACAATATGTGCATCTTTCAGCGGCCAGAAAACAAATTTTGTTTCTCCAACCACTTTTGACAACGGTATTGTCCCGATGTATCGACTATCTTTACTAAAGCGCCGGTTATCTCCCAACACGAAAATTTGCCCTTTCGGTACCCTCTCTTTACCCGTAATTTCTTTTAAAGTAAAATCTTGCGTTAGTGTACCTTCAGTTAATTGACTTTTATATTTATCTAAATATGGTTCTTTATAAGCCTTCCCATTTATATAGAGAACATCATTCTTGTATTCAATCTTGTCGCCTGGCAGTCCGATGACTCTCTTAATATAATCTTTTCCTTCTGGAGCATGAAAAATGACAATATCAAAACGTTTTGGCTTAACTAGTTTATTTACAATCATTCGATCACCATTTTTCAAAGTCGGCATCATTGATGAACCGTTAACCAAAATTGGAGCAAATATGAAATAACGGATTACCCCTGCTAAGGCAACTGCTATTAAAAGCGCTTTGGTCCATTCCCATAGCTCATTTTTTCGTTTTGTTTTCTCTGCCATATTTCCACCGCCTCATAAAGTTTCTCCCTATCACAACCATTAAACCATCATATGTATACATTATATTTCATACTATTCTATTCATTCACTAATGAAATTTTAATGTTTTTCCCTATAGTAAGAAAAGGGGCTATTAGCCCCTTTTCTTAAATAGTATTGATTCAATTTATTAGCGAATTTCTTTAATACGAGCGGCTTTACCACGTAGATTACGTAGGTAGTAAAGTTTCGCACGACGAACTTTACCGCGACGCACTACTTCTAATTTCGCAATTTTTGGAGTGTGAAGAGGGAATGTACGCTCAACACCAACACCATAAGAAACTTTACGTACAGTAAAAGTTTCACTAATTCCACCGCCACGGCGTTTAATAACAACACCTTCGAACACCTGGATACGTTCGCGTGTTCCTTCGATAACTTTTACGTGTACACGTACAGTATCACCTGGACGGAAACTTGGAATATCACTGCGAAGTTGATCTTTTGTAATTTCATTAATAATATTGTGCATCGTATTCAACTCCTTCCAACAGATGCTCTTACAAATCTTTTATCATAAATGTAGCGGAACATCGTTTTCACGCAACCTGAAAGATAACAAGTCACAAAAGAAATCATAGCATATAAGTCAATCGAATGCAATATCTATTTCTTCTCTGCTTCCCATTCTTTCAACCATTTTTTTTGTTTATCATTTAGTCGATAATGTTCTAGTAAATCTTTTCTTCTCGTAAAAGTTCTTCGTAAAGACTCTTTCTCGCGCCATTCATCAATATGTTGATGATTCCCAGATAAAAGAACATCCGGGACTTTCATTCCACGGAAATCCGCCGGTCTGGTGTATTGTGGATGTTCTAACAGTCCTGTAGAGAAAGAATCTGTAATTGGTGAATCCTCATTTCCTAAAACACCTGGCAATAAGCGAACAACACTATCAATGACTACCATTGCTCCAAGTTCCCCGCCAGTCAGTACGTAGTCGCCAATTGAAATTTCATCTGTGACAAGATGTTCGCGAATCCGCTCATCGTAGCCTTCATAATGGCCGCAAATAAAGATGAGATGATCTTCTTTTGCAAGCTCTTCAGCTTTTTTTTGCGTGTATGTCTCTCCTTGCGGACATAGTAAAATAATTCGTGGTTTGCTACTTGCCTTTTTTTCTTTTAAACATTCAACTGCATCAAATATTGGCTGTGCTTTTAAAACCATGCCGGCGCCACCGCCGTAAGGATAATCATCAACGGTTTTATGTTTACTATCACTAAAATCCCGAAAATTGACTGTTTGATACTGAACAATTTCTTTCTCTTTTGCCTTTTTTAATATAGATGAACCAAACACTCCAGAAAACATCTCAGGAAATAATGTTAAAACATCTATCTTCATGACAACAAACCTTCCATTGGCTCAATAATGATCTTTTTCTCATCAATATTCACGTCTTTTACAACGTCCTCAATATAAGGAATTAAATATTCCTTATTATGATCACCTTTGACAACCCAAACATCATTAGCACCTGGTGTTAATATTTCTTTCACAATCCCGATTTTTTCTAGATCAGTTGTAAATACGGTGCAGCCAACAATCTCATGAAAGTAAAATTCATTTTCCTCTAAATCACCTAACTGATCTTTTGAAACTTTTAATAGCCCATTTTTCCATTTCTCTACATCATTAATACTGTTATATCCTTCAAAACTTAGTAGATCAAATTGTTTATGAGTCCGATAACTTTTAATTGTTAATTGAATCGGCTCTTTTTCATTTGCTAAAAACAAGTATAAGTGATTTCCTACTTGATAACGTTCTTCGCGAAAATCTGTTTTTGAGATCACTCTTACTTCTCCTTCAATACCATGTGTATTGACGATCTTCCCAACATTAAACCATTGTTCCATTCTATTCACCTCTCACGTATTTCTGAGATGATTCCATCTTTTATAATAATAATTTTTTCTTGAGTAATCGAATTCCAATCATCTCCAACTTGAACATCGAGTATCGCTTGCACTTCTTTTTCCTTCAACTCAGTTCCAATCGGCAAAATATTCAGCTGTTCTATTTGAAAGTCAACAAGTTTAATTTTTTCTTGTCTACTACTAATTTCTTTATCAAAATGAATTTTTAAACTTGTTCCAGAAAACTTCTTTGCTTTCTCAAGTTTTTTTGATTCAAACCGCAATTGTTCACATTCTTTTTGTAATTGCAATTTCTTTTGATGATATTTTTGTAATAAGTCATTTTTACTTGTTTCTGTTAAAATTTGTTTGACTGTAACCGTTTGTAGTATCTTCAATTTTATCCAATACCTCCTTTATCCAGTTTTCCCTTTTAAAAATGGATGAAATGAAGGATTTATGTAATCATGCCGTCTTTCTTTGTTAAATTGTTCTTTTCAGCCAGCATACAATGAGATTTCAGTTACTGCTGATTGCATTTTAAATTTTAAAATAGACAGAGTCATTTAACAAAGCTCTTTAAAAAGAAATGATGATATGTAAAAAGGGAGGTATGATCCTCCCTTTTTTACTATGCCGCAAACAACGTTATTTATGTTGTTAGTCGACAATTTCTAAATGAATCTTTTTATGTTGATTTGCACCTGCTGCATAGACAACAGTTCGAATCGCTTTAGCAACACGCCCTTTTTTACCAATCACCTTTCCGATATCATTTGGATGAACATAAAGATTCAATTGAAGTACATCATGATCCTCTTTTTGCTCAACCTTCACATCTTCAGGATGATCTACTAAAGGCTTAACGATCGCTAAAATAAGTTCTTCCATCTTGTGACGATTTATTTGCCGTTTTTAGCATTATGGAATTTTTCCATAATACCTTGTTTAGAGAACAAGTTACGAACTGTGTCAGATGGTTGAGCACCATTTTGCAACCATTTTAATGCTAATTCTTCATCAATTTTAACTTCTGCTGGGCTTGCTACTGGATTGTAACTTCCAACAGTTTCAATGAAACGTCCATCACGTGGTGAACGAGAATCAGCTACAACAATACGATAGAAAGGAGATTTTTTTGCTCCCATACGTTTTAAACGAATTTTTACTGCCATTTTAAAAAGCACCTCCGAATAGTTATACACAAGAAATTATATTACCAAAAAAACATTATGGTGTAAAGTGTTTTTTCTTAACACATAAAAAAAGTTACATAAATGGGAACTTAAAGCCCCGTTTTTTCCCTTTTTGCTGAAAATTAGTCATTTGTTTCATCATTTTCTTCATTTCTTCAAATTGTTTTAAGAGACGATTTACCTCTTGTACAGAAGTACCGCTCCCTTTTGCAATTCTCTTTTTCCGGCCAGCATTAATGATTTCAGGCTGCACTTTTTCAGCTTTTGTCATCGATTGAATAATCGCTTCTACATGGGTAATCTGCTTCTCATCAACTTGTAAATTATCCATACCTTTAATCCGGTTAGCACCAGGTATCATTTTAATAAGCTCATTTATAGGGCCCATTTTACGTACCTGTCCAAGCTGTTCTAAAAAGTCATCAAGCGTGAAAGACATATCACGCATTTTCTTTTCTAGTTCTTTTGCTTTTTCTTCATCAACAGTTGCCTGTGCCTTTTCAATAAGAGAAAGCACATCACCCATTCCGAGAATACGTGAAGCCATACGCTCTGGATGGAACGGTTCCAGTGCATCCAATTTTTCACCCATACCGGCGAATTTAATTGGCTTTTCAGTCACCGCCCGAATAGATAAGGCAGCACCGCCACGAGTATCGCCATCGAGTTTTGTTAAAACGACGCCTGTTATACCTAACTGTTCATTAAAGCTTTGTGCAACATTCACCGCGTCCTGACCAGTCATTGCATCGACAACGAGAAAAATTTCATCTGGATTTGCTAATGCTTTAATTTCTTTTAATTCATCCATTAATTTTTCATCAATATGAAGTCGACCGGCAGTATCAATAATCACATAGTCTAGATGATCTTCCTTCGCTTTTTTTATCGCTTCTTCTGCAATTTTCACTGGACTTACTTGATCCCCTAAGGAAAAAACAGGCATACTTAACTGTTTTCCAAGCGTCTCCAATTGTTTAATTGCAGCAGGGCGATAAATATCTGCAGCAACGAGCAATGGGTTACGGTTATATTTCTTCCGCAATAAATTTGCAAGTTTACCGGTTGTTGTTGTCTTCCCTGCACCTTGCAAACCGACCATCATGATTACTGTTGGCGGACGTTTAGCGACAGCAATTTGACTTTGCTCCCCACCCATTAAATTAGTTAACTCTTCTTGAACAACTTTAATAACCTGTTGTCCAGGAGTTAAACTTTTCATAACTTCTTGGCCAACAGCACGCTCACTAACTTTTTTAATAAAATCTTTTACAACTTTAAAATTAACGTCTGCCTCAAGTAAAGCAAGGCGTACTTCACGCATCATTTCTTTTACATCGCTTTCAGATACTTTTCCTTTTCCACGTATCTTTTGCAACGTTCCTTGTAAACGGTCGGCGAGTCCTTCAAATGCCATATTTGTCGCCTCCTAATCTAATTTTTCAAGGGTTTCAATTAAAGATGTTAATTCTTGATTTGAATCTTGTTTATCAAGGATCTTTCGAATTTGTTTAAATATCGTTGAACGTTCTTGGAATTTTTGAAATAAGAGCAGTTTTTGCTCATACTCTTCAAGCATTTGTTCTGTGCGTTTAATATTATCATACACGGCTTGGCGACTAACACCAAATTCTTCCGCAATTTCTCCAAGCGAAAAGTCATCTAAATAATAAAGGGACATATAGCTTCTCTGTTTTGGAGTTAACAACGATTGATAAAAATCATATAAATAATTGATTCTCGTTGTTTTCTCTAGCATCATCACAGCCCCCTGTTAAGTGAAAATCCTTTACATTTGTAAGAATACATAGGTTTCATTTATTTGTCAAGACGATTACACTAAATGAGGTTGGAACAAAAATACATGCACTAACGGGTTCTCACCGATGTCCATCCTCCCGCAGAGGTCTATGTCTATTTCCGGAGCGGGATTGTGCAATGTTTGTCTTTAGCTAACACTTTCGAGTTTTACCCCAGCCTCATTGATCATAACTCATTGTTTTGTTTTTCCTTAGGCTATTTTCATAAACTTTGTTTTTATCAAAAAAGGAGTTGATTTCCGCTTCAGGGTGCTCGCTTTCCGCGGGCGGATGCTGAGCCTTCTTGGCGCTGCACGCCTGTGGGGTTTCATCGATTCCGCTATTCCCGCAGAAGTCTCGCACCTTTCACTCCAATCAACCTTTAAAAATAGCAACCTTTTAGAAAAGAGCCTTTCATTAAGACTCCTCCTCATCACTTTTTTCGATGAGCTCGGAAAATAATCCATAAACGTATTTTTCAGCATCAAATGGTTGTAAATCATCCATTTGTTCTCCAAGGCCGACAAATTTCACTGGAATATGTAGCTCATTGCGAATAGCAAGGACGATTCCGCCTTTTGCAGTGCCATCCAGCTTTGTAAGGACAATACCGGAAACATTTGTAGCCTCTTGGAATGTTTTTGCTTGAATCATTGCATTTTGCCCTGTTGTTGCATCCAAGACTAGTAACACTTCATGCGGTGCACCAGGAATCTCTCTTTCAATGACACGTTTAACCTTTTCTAGCTCCTTCATGAGATTTACTTTATTTTGTAATCGGCCTGCCGTATCACAAAGAAGAATATCTGCCTTTCTTGCTTTTGCTGCCTGAATCGCATCGAACATAACAGCTGCTGGGTCAGAGCCTTCTCCTTGTTTAATTACTTCCACGCCAACTCTTTCCCCCCATACCTCAAGCTGTTCAATCGCACCTGCACGGAAAGTGTCACCCGCCGCCATAATTACTTTCTTACCTTCACTGTTAAATTTGTGAGCTAGTTTTCCAATTGTTGTTGTTTTTCCAACACCATTCACACCAACAAATAAAATGACTGTTAATGCCCCCTCTTGAATGTTCAGTGTATTAGGAGCATCGTCTTTAGAAGAATAAATTTCAACGAGTTTTTCAGATATAACTGATTGTACTTCAGCAGGGTCTTGAATATTTCTTCGTTTCACTTCCATTTTTAATTCATCAATCAGTTCCATTACTGTTTGAAAGCCAACATCGGCTTGAATTAAAATTTCCTCAAGCTCCTCAAAGAAATCTTCATCTATTTTTCGATAGCGTGCAACTAGATCATTTACTTTGTTAGCAAAGTTCGTTCTCGTTTTCGTTAATCCGCTTTTAAATTTATCCGTTACCGAATCAGTTGACTGTGTAAACTTTTCTTTTAATTTTTTAAAAAAACTCATCTCTTTCGTCACTTCCTTTTTCTGTATTCATTCATAATCATATCTTGCCTGCCCGACTAAATGATCAGACTCTTCTAAACGGACAGAAACAAGCTTGGAAACACCGGATTCCTGCATTGTAACACCGTAAAGTACGTCCGCTTCCTCCATCGTCCCTTTTCGATGTGTAATGACTATAAATTGCGTATCTTGACTGAATTGCTTCAAATATTTGCTGAAACGGAAAACATTTGCTTCATCAAGTGCTGCTTCAACTTCATCTAAAATACAAAATGGGACTGGACGAACCCTTAAGATGGCAAATAATAAAGCAATCGCTGTTAAAGCCCGTTCTCCTCCAGAAAGGAGCCCTAAATTTTGTAATTTTTTACCAGGTGGCTGAGCAACAATTTCTACTCCCGTATTTAATAAGTCTTTAGGTTCTGTTAATTTCAAATCTGCTTGACCACCGCCAAATAATTCCGCAAATGTAGGATTGAATTCTGCTCTGATCGCTCGGAATGTTTCATCAAAACGGCGAACCATTTCTTCATCCATTTCATCAATAATTTGCACAAGTGTTTCTTTTGCTTCAGCTAAATCCGTCTGCTGTTCTTTTAAAAATTGATAGCGTTCAGCAACACGCTCATATTCTTCGATTGCACCAAGATTTACTGTACCAAGCTCATCAATTGACAGTTTAATGAGTTTTACTTTTTTCCGGGCTTCTTCAATCGGCATAGACAAAGTATATTCCAATTTAGCTGCCTCAAACGACAAGGTATATTCTTCTCGCAATCGATTTAGACGGTTTTCAAGCTCAACATCAAGGCGGTTTAATTTTACTTCTTGATCTTGAATTGCTTCAAGTACACCTTTTTGCTGGCGTTGCAGTTCTCTAAGATTCAATTCCAAATCTTCCAACTTTGCTTGTAATTGCAGTCTTTCTTCACGACGCATTGAAATTAATGATACAGTATCCTGTTTATCTATTAATTTTTTCTCTGCAGCAATTGCCAGCTCTTCTTCTGTTGTATGATTATTGCTGACCTCATTAACAAGAAAATGAAATTGATCCTCAAAATGATGTTTTCGCGCTAACCACTCTTCTAACGATTGGCTTGTTCTTTCTAATTCATCGCGAGTTCTAGATACTTGCTCATGTTTAACAGCTAGTTTCGCCTTCAAGTCGCTTAATTCATCTTGTAATTGAGCCTTTGATGTTGTATCATCTTGTTTTTTTGATGTAAGCGACTGAATTTCCAGTTCAAGTTGTTTGCTTTGTTCCATACTAGAAGCAAGGAGCGCGTTAATCTCATCAATCCGTTTATGAATCGTTTCAATCTGTGCTTCTGATTCAGATTTTTCCATATCATATAGCATCAGACGATCATTCAAGTTTTTCTCTTCAAGTTCAATTCTTTTTAATTCTGATTGTTGATTTTGTTCTTGCAGACGGAGCTGCTCTCCGTACATCCGGAGCTGCTCGAGTTTTTCCTCTTCCTCCGCAACTTTGCGTTTTAAAGATTTTACCGTTTCCTCAAGAGCGACGGTTTTCTCTTCCATGACAATGAGTTTTTCTTTTAAGTCTTCAAGTTCACCTTTACGGCTCAACAATGAAACATTCCCTTGTTTTGTCGCTCCACCTGTCATTGCACCACCAGGACTCACAACATCTCCTTCAAGAGTAACAAGGCGGTAACGATATTGCAGTGCTTTAGCAATCTCATTGGCCCCTTGTAGATCTTGAGCAACAATTACATTTCCTAACAAATTGCCAATGATGGAACGATACGTTTCTGGAACATCTACTAAATCACTTGCTACACCAATAAAAGCAGTATGTGAACGAATAAGATTTAATTGATTACTTGGAACCGTTTTTGGCTTAATAACGTTTAATGGTAAAAAGGTTGCACGGCCATATCGATTTTTTTTCAAAAATTCAATAGCTTTTCTGCCATAAAGTTCTGACTGTACAACAATGTGCTGCATAGCCCCGCCAAGAGCAATTTCAATTGCTTTCTCATATGATTTAGATACTTGGATTAACTCCGCAACCGCACCTTCAATACCTTCTAATTTCGTATTTCGTGCTTTTAATACTTCTCTTACACCTTGATAAAATCCAGTGTAGTCTTCCTCCATCTCTTCTAAAGTTTCTTTACGAGATTTCGCTTTTTGCACGATTTGATATGCTTGATATAAAGTAGATTGTTGTTTTTGATACTGATTTTTGAGCGATTCTAAATGACGTTGTTCATCACGAAACTCAACTACTTGTTGTTCAATTTCTGCTCCAATTTGCTTTAAGGATGCCGCCATTTGTTCTTTCTCATGTTGAATCCTTTTCCTATCATCAACATACTTTTGATTATCTTCATTTAATTTTTGAATTCGTTGAACATGTTGTTGCAATTGTTGTTCCAAATAATGCTTTTCATTTTTACCAGTTGCTTGCTCGTTTAACAGTTCAATGTAGTCACTTTTTAAAGAATCTATCTTCTCATCGATATCAATATTAAATTGCGATAATCTTTCCGTTTTTTCCTTCAATTCTTCCTTAAGGATGACAGCCGCAGCTTCATTGTCTGCTAATTCCTTTTCAATACGTTCTTTCTGCTCCTTTAAATGGGCAACATTCTCAGAAGCTTCTTTTATATTTTGCTCGAGCTGCTCTTTGTTTTGATGAGCATTTTTCTTTCGCTCTTTTAATACTTCTTTACGCCCTTCCAACTTCTCAAGTTCCTCAGTTGCAGTCAAAAGAACATTTTGTAAATCATTGATCGACTCATCCAACGCCGCCATTTGATCGCGTAATTTTTCAATATTTGCTTCATCTTTTTTTATATTGGAAGCAAATTGTCCTTCATAATTGCGATTTACTTCAATTTTTTCTTGCAGTTGCTCCCAGTTATGATGCAATTCTTCAATCTCATGGACCATGACAGCAACTTCATAATTTTTCAGTTCTTCTTTTTGCTCTAAATAATCTTTAGCAATAGAGGCCTGTATTTTAAGAGGTTCCACTTGACTTTCTAGTTCATAAATAATGTCATTAACTCTATTTAAATTATCTTGTGTTTCAGTTAATTTTACTTCCGCTTTTTTCTTTCTCGTCTTATATTTCAAAACGCCCGCTGCTTCTTCGAAAATTTTACGACGTTCTTCAGCTTTACTATTTAAAATTTCGTCTACTTTACCTTGCCCAATAATAGAAAATGCTTCTTTTCCTAAACCGGAATCCATAAATAAATCAATGATGTCCTTTAGTCGGCAAGCCTGTTTATTAATGAAAAATTCACTATCACCTGTTCGATACACCCGCCTTGTTACACTAACCTCCTGATAATCAATCGGTAATGTATGATCCTCATTGTTTAATGTGATCGTTACTTCAGCGAAATTCAATGGTTTTCTCGATTCACTGCCTGCGAAAATAACATCTTCCATCTTGCCACCGCGCAATGATTTAGCAGATTGTTCTCCTAGTACCCAACGGACAGCATCAATAACATTACTTTTCCCACTGCCGTTCGGCCCAACTACAGCTGTAACACCAGGGACAAATTCAACTGATATTCTTTCAGCAAAAGATTTAAATCCTACAACATCTAAATGCTTGAGAAACAATCACTTCCCCTCCAATCCTCTCCTACAATTAACAAACACTATTGTACATCTTTATTAGAAGCTTCTTTTAAAACATTTAGGGCGATTTGCGCCGCATGTTGTTCTGCTTCTTTTTTAGAACGCCCGGTGCCGATTCCGAGCTCACTTCCGTTTAACGTAACGCGTGATACAAATTCACGGCTATGAGCGGGACCACGTTCATCCAATACTTTATATTCTAAAACACCAGAAGAAAATTTTTGGATATATTCTTGAAGTTGACTTTTAAAGTCCATGACATGAGAAAATGCCCCTTCTCGAATTTTCGGGAATACTATTTTTTCTAAAAAAGAAACAACTGTATCAAGCCCGTGATCTAAAAACAATGCTCCAATAAAAGCTTCAAACACATCGGCTAATAGAGCTGGCCGCGTTCTTCCTCCTGTTAACTCCTCACCTTTGCCGAGTAAAATAAACTCTCCAAATTGCAGCTCATTTGCAAATATAACGAGAGAAGGCTCGCACACAATCGCCGCTCTTAACTTAGTCATTTCTCCCTCGTTCATCGTTGGAAAATGCTTAAAAAGAAAATGGGAAACAGTTAATTCTAAAACCGCATCACCTAAAAATTCAAGGCGCTCATTATCTTCAAATATATGTTTGCGGTGCTCATTTACAAACGATGAATGTGTAAATGCCTTTTTTAGCAGAGAAATTTGTTTAAATTGAATACCTACTTTTTGCTGTAACAATTTAAATTGTTCATCTTGTTTCAATTTTTGATTGATATATTGTTTTTTCATATTGGTATCCACCTTGATCTTATTCATTCACTATGTTAAATAGCTTTGTTAATAGTTTATTAATTCATTATCCGTCTATCCAAAATTGAAAAACAGAGCATGCCCTCCTTGACATTCGGATGGAAAGATGCCCCCTAGCAATTGACTCAGGGATGTGTGAAAAGACATTTCATATTGTGTAAAAGGCTGTTCATTAAAAATAGAGGGATCTACTAGTTAGAAGTATGTCCTCCCCCTCGCATTTTTTCTCTCATATAAATTGACTATTTTAGTTTATAAAAAAATAGGCGATCGTGCAAAGTCTTATCAAAAGAACTTATCTATATAAGCAATCATGCAATCGTAAATAGGCAAAAATAAGTTTTA
The DNA here is from genome assembly GCF_011008565.1 of Heyndrickxia ginsengihumi. Taxonomy (GTDB): domain Bacteria; phylum Bacillota; class Bacilli; order Bacillales; family Bacillaceae_C; genus Weizmannia; species Weizmannia ginsengihumi. The sequence goes on along the minus strand of NZ_JAAIWK010000007.1, from coordinate 30,087 downwards.
CCCATTTACGATGGCAAGTTCTAAAGATAGCCGCCCTTACACAGCTTCTGCCGCACTATTGCTGCTATGACTAGAAAAATGCCCCGCTATCATTAACGGGACATTTTTTAAAACGATTATTGCTGATTTTGTATGTAATTTACAGCGTCACCCACTGTTACAATCTTTTCAGCATCGTCGTCTGAAATTTCCATTCCAAATTCATCTTCTAATTCCATTACTAATTCAACAACATCTAGGGAATCAGCGCCTAGGTCATCTTTAAAAGAAGCTTCAAGAGTAATTTTAGATTCTTCAACTCCAAGGCGGTCAACGATGATCTTTGTTACACGTTCTAAAACATCTGCCATGCGGTTCACCTCCCCTCAAGCCATTATAGAGGATTTCGTATAAATAATAAAGGAAAACTTCTATTTTAAGACACTTTTTTACAATTACAATGATCATTGTTTCCATTATGAATGAGACTAGTGATTACATCACCATTCCGCCATCAACATGGATTGTTTGCCCTGTTAAGTAATCAGCTGCATCAGAAGCTAAAAATAAAGCTACTTTCGCAATATCTTTCGGTTCACCGAAACGAGCAAGTGGAATTTGTTTTAACATTTCTTGCTTAATTTCTTCTGTTAATGTTTCCGTCATGTCTGTTGTAATAAAACCAGGAGCAATTGCATTAACCGTAATGCCCCTGCTTGCTAATTCTCGAGCTGATGTTTTCGTTAAACCGATAACACCTGATTTAGCAGCAACATAGTTTGCTTGACCTGGATTACCGCTAATTGCAACAATTGAAGTAATGTTAATAATTTTTCCAGAGCGCTGCTTCATCATTGGTCGAGTAGCCGCTTTTGTACAGAGGAAAACGCCTTTTAAATTTGTATTTATAACGTCATCCCATTCAGCCTCTTTCATTCTCATTAATAAATTATCACGGGTAATCCCAGCATTATTTACCAATATATCAATTTTCCCAAACTTTTCTATAGCTGCTTTAAACAACTGCTGTACATCGTCGGCATTAGATACATCTGCTTGAATAGCAATTGCTTCTTGACCGATTGCTTTAATTTCGCTCACAACGGTTTCTGCACGATCAGCATTTCCAGCAAAATTGACAATAACATCAGCGCCATTTTTTGCAAATTCGAGTGCAATTTCACGTCCAATTCCACGTGATCCCCCTGTAACTAATACAACTTTATTTTCTAATATCACACTATTTCCCTCCCTTCATACTATTGCAATTCTTCTAGCATCGCCTGAAAAGATTCAACATCTTGTACAGAGAATGTTTTAACATTGCGATCAATTTTTCTAATTAAACCAGCTAACACTTTACCAGGGCCAATTTCAATGAAAGTATCCACACCTAGTTCAATTAAAGCTACAACTGAATCTTCCCATAAAACAGGAGAGTACAATTGCTCAATTAGTTTTACTTTAATATCTGCTGCCTTTTCAATTGGGGCTGCAAGTACGTTTGCAACAACTGGAATGTTTGCATCATTAATGTCAATTTCATCTAGAACAGATTGGAATTTTTGTGCTGCTGGTTCCATTAATGTTGAATGGAATGGGCCGCTTACTTGCAATGGAATAGCACGCTTTGCACCGTTCTCTTTAGCAAGTGCTGATGCTTTCTCAATTCCTGCAGCTGTACCTGAAATCACAATTTGCCCTGGACAATTTAAATTCGCCAATTGTACAGAATCTCCTTCTGCAGAAACTTGATTCGTAATTTCTTGCAATTTTTCTCGATCTAGCCCAAGAATGGCAGCCATCCCGCCAATACCATTTGGAACAGCTTCTTCCATATACTCGCCACGTTTTCGAACTGCATAAACAGCATCTTCGAAAGATAACGCTTTTGCAGCAACGAGCGCAGAATACTCACCTAAACTATGACCTGCAACGTAATCTGCGGTAATTCCTTTTTCTTCTAGTAATTGTAGAATCGCAGTACTTGTCGTAAGTAAGGCAGGTTGGGCATATGTTGTATTTGTCAGTGTATCCTGCGGACCGTTAAAGATAATATCAGAGAGGGAAAAACCTAATCTCTCATCAGCTTTTGCAAAAATATCTTTTGCTTGTTCACTCGCTTCAACAACAGATTTCCCCATTCCTACTGTTTGTGACCCTTGTCCAGGAAAAACGAAAGCAATTTTCCCCATCTTATATTCCTCCTTTAGTTTCAGAAGTTTGCTTTATAGCATCTTTTATTTTTGTAATGACATCGTGCTGAACCATTTCACGTGCTTGACGTACAGCATGATAAATTGCATTGGCATTAGAGGAACCATGTGCTTTAATGACAGGAGCCTTTAATCCAAATAATCCTGAACCGCCATATTCTGTATAATCCATCATTCCTTTCAGATCTGACAAATCGGATTTTACTAACATAGCAGCCATTTTCGTTTTCATATTCTTATAGAACACTTGCTTAAGCATCGAAAATACAGACGAAGCGGTTCCTTCAATTGTTTTTAATACGATATTACCTGTAAAGCCATCTGTAACAACAACGTCTGCAGGCCTTTGCAATAAATCTCTCGACTCTACATTCCCTATAAAGTTAAGATCTGCATCTTTTAATAACTGAAATGTTTTCTTCGTCAACTCATTTCCCTTTTTTTCTTCTGTGCCAATATTTAAGAGACCCACTCTAGGATTTTTTATACCTCTTACTTTTTCAGCAAAGATTGATCCCATAATGGCAAACTGCAATAAATGCTCTGGTTTTGCATCGGCATTTGCTCCTAAGTCAAGCATTACAAATCCTTGACCATCAATCGTTGGAATAATGGGAGCAAGAGCAGGGCGTTCGAGACCTTCAATACGGCCAACAATAAATAACCCTGAAGTCATTAAAGCGCCCGTATTTCCTGCTGAAATACAGGCATCTGCTTTTCCATCTGCTACAGCCTGTGCCATTAATACCATTGAAGCATTTTTTTTTCGACGTACAGCACGTACTGGCTCATCCGTGCCAGAAATTACTTCATCCGTATGTATAATTTCGACTCTCGTTGTAGGTTCAAGATATTGTTTAATTTTGTTTTCGTCTCCATATAAAGTAAACTCTACATCTTGAAATTGTTTAATCGCCCTGTTGATACCTAAAATGATTTCTTTTGGAGCATGATCTCCGCCCATAGCATCAATTGCTAATCTCATCACTTTCATCCTCATTTCCACTTCACATTCTTACTATCCAAACAATGTGGTTTAATCAATCATGATCTCTATTATGATCAAGTTGTGCTCTATTCCGGTACATTTCAAACTCGCCTTTAAAAACAAGTTCATTTTCAACATAACTTAGGACGTTTACAACAGTTCGATCATGATTTTTATGCAACTTCGATACTTTTGCTTTTGCAATGACACGTTCACCTGCTTTAACAGAACGTAAAAAATGAATATTCGCTTTCGCTGTCAAAGCGACGTCTTCATCAATAACTGCAACTGCTAAAGAATTGGCTTGAGCAAATAGATGATGGCCACGCGCAATTAAGTTTCGACTAAATACATGTTCTTTTTTTACGTCAAAAATGGAAATTGCACTTTGATCAAGTTCTATGTCAATGATTTCACCGATCACTTCATCAATAGGCAACGCTTTAACCTCTTCAGCAAAGCGTTTTTCCGCAACATTTTTAATCCGTTCTCTTAGTTCAGGAATAGACAATTCTAAACGATCAAGCCGAATCGTTTGAACACTGACCTGAAACTGTTCAGCAAGATCCTCATCTGTAATAAAAGGATTTAGTTCTATTGTTTCCTTTAATTTTATTTGTCGATCCTTTTTTTTTAGTTTCATGATGCAAACACCATCTCTACATTTAGGACTTGGTACTAATAGTAGTATATAAAAACAAAGAAAAGTTTGCAACCATCATTGGAATTCATATGAGTATACGATAATTTTATCAAACGTTAACATTAATCTAGTTTTTCCCCTTGTAATACTCCTGACTGTTGCAACCTAGTTCTAAGAAATTTGAATTCAGCATCGTTCCAGAATCTTTCTGATTGAATGAATGTTTGCGCATCGCTCCGGGCCGTTTCCAATGCCCGATAATCATGGACCATGTCTGCAACTTTAAATTCAGGCACTCCACTTTGTTTCCTGCCAAAAAAATCTCCAGGACCACGCAACTCGAGATCTTTCTCACTTAATACAAATCCATCATTCGTCTCAGTCATGATTTTCATTCGTTCTTTCCCAATTTCTGTTTTAGGATCAGCTAATAATATACAGTATGATTGATCATTTCCTCTACCGACTCGCCCCCGTAATTGATGGAGCTGTGAAAGCCCAAAACGTTCCGCATCATAAATGACCATCATCGTTGCATTTGGAACATTTACTCCGACCTCCACAACTGTAGTAGAAACAAGCAGTTGAACTTCATTTTGAGCAAATGCCTTCATGACACTATCTTTTTCTTCTGCTGGAAGTCTTCCGTGCATCAAGCCAACATGATAGTGAGATCCAAAATGTTGCGCTAACATCGCATGAACATCGATCGCATTTTGAACATCTAATTTATCTGATTCCTCGATTAACGGACAAATGACATAGGCTTGTCTACCTTTTTGCAACTCTTTTTCAATAAAACGAAGCACTCTGTCTAACATATCGTGCTTGACCCAATACGTTTCTATTGTTTTTCGACCTGCCGGCAGTTCGTCTATAATTGAAACATCCATTTCACCAAATACTGTAATGGCCAATGTTCGTGGTATAGGCGTTGCTGTCATAAATAAAACATCAGGCGCCTCGCCTTTTTCTCGTAAAATCCTTCGCTGTTCAACTCCAAATCGGTGTTGCTCATCCGTTATTACTAGCCCAAGCTTATGAAAGTTTACATCATTTTGAATCAGCGCATGCGTTCCAATGACAAGATCAATTTCCCCAGCTTGCAATTGTTCTAATAACAATTTGCGTTTTTTCCCTTTTACAGAACTTGTCAATAAAGAGATTCTAATGCCATGCGGTTCAAGTAATTGATGCAAAGAATCGGCATGCTGTTCCGCTAATATTTCGGTTGGAACCATTAATGCACCTTGATACCCAGCTGTTATCGCTGCAAATAAGGCCATTGCGGCAACAACCGTTTTTCCCGAACCGACATCGCCTTGCAGCAGTCGATTCATGCGAACTGGCGATTTTAAATCTCCGCAAATCTCATTTACAACTCGCTTTTGTGCTTCTGTAAGTGGAAAAGGTAAGGATGCAATAAATTGTTTTAATTTCTCCAAGTCATAGTTGATTTCTATACCATGTGAATGTTCTCTTTCAAATTTACGTAACGCCTGCATTTTTAATTGAAAAAGCAAAAATTCTTCATAAACAATTGCACGTCTTGCTTGTTTCAAATCTTTTTCTGATTGCGGGAAGTGCATAGAATGCATCGCGCGTTTTCTGGAGTATAGTTTATAAGAAGTTCGTATATCTTCAGGTAATGACTCTTCAATATAATCACCAAATGTGCTAAAGGCAGAATGAATATACTTTCTTAGTTGTTTGACAGTCAGTTTTTCCTTTACAGCATATACAGGTTCAAAATCAGCAGTGCGCTGGACTGAACCTAATTTCATCTCCTGTACAGTAATCGTTAAACGATATTGATCCCACTTTCCTGTCAATGTAATTATATCTTGCATGTTTATTTTGTTTTTCAAGTAAGGCTGATTAAAGAATACAGCTGTAATTAATGTCTTGCCAACTAATACTTTCATTGTAAGTCGTGACTTTTTTCGCCCGTAATACACAAGAGAAGGTTCACTATGAACCCTCCCTTCTACTGTAATTCTCTCATCATGCTGTACTTCTTCTAAATTTCGTAAGCGAAAGTCATCATAGCGGTATGGAAAAAACTCAAGTAAATCGCGTACAGTATAAATGCCCATGAGCTGAAGATTATGTTCTGTTTCTTCACCAATACCTTTAATCACTGATACAGACTGATCTAACGGATTATTCACGGCTATTTAACGGAATACCGAATATTTTCGCTTCAAGTTTGCGTGCTGTCGGTGTATCCGCCAACCCTCCTTGTGCAGTTTCTTTTAGAGCGGTAGGCATTCTTTGACCAATTTTATACATTGCATCGATAACTTCATCGCATGGAATTCGGCTTTTTATTCCTGCGAGCGCCATATCCGCTGCAATCATGGCATTTGCTGCCCCCATTGCATTTCTTTTTACACATGGTACTTCTACTAGACCTGCTACTGGGTCACATACGAGGCCAAGCATATTTTTTAACGTAATTGCCATCGCCTCTGCACATTGTGATGGTGTCCCTCCGGCCATTTCAACAATAGCCGCAGCAGCCATTCCAGCAGCTGAGCCGACTTCGGCTTGACATCCACCAGCAGCGCCCGATATAAAAGCATTATTCGCAACAACAAAACCGAAAGCCCCTGATGTAAACAAAAATTGAATCATTTGCTCCCTTGTTGGATTTAATTTTCTTTTAACAGCAAAAAGCGTCCCTGGTACTACTCCCGCAGAGCCCGCAGTTGGTGTCGCACAAATTGTTCCCATCGCCGCATTCACTTCATTTGTTGCAACTGCTTTACTTACGGCATCAAGTATAATTTCACCCGATAAAAACTTTCCTTTTTCAATGTATTGCTGCATAAGAACAGCATCTCCGCCTGTTAATCCCGAAACAGAATGAACACCGTTTAATCCGCGTTCAACCGCTTCTTCCATAACAGTTAAATTTTTATCCATTTGTTTTAAAATATCTTCTCGTGATTTCCCAGTTATCTCGACTTCCTGTTCAATCATAATCTCCGAAATTTTTTTATTTTGCGTTTCAGCTAAATTAACTAATTCAGCAACGTTTCGAAACATAGTAGTGTACCTCCTTAAGGTGTGTACGAAAGCGTTACCATAATGTTACTTTTAAAAATTAAAAAAGAATGTTTGATTATATAATCATTTTATACTAATCTACTACTCTTGCTACTTGCGTAATATTAGGTAAGCTTTGAATTTCAGTTAATACAGTATCATTAATATTTTGATCAACTTCAATAACCATTAATGCCATTTTTCCAACTTCTTTGCGAGAGACCTCCATATGACCTATATTGATTTCATGTTTTGAAAGTATATTAGCCACAGCAGCAATAGCCCCAAAACGGTCATCATGTACAACCAGAATTGCTGGATGATGTCCCGATAAGCGCAATTGAAAGCCGTTTAACTCGGTTATTTCAATTTTTCCGCCACCAATTGAAATACCAACAAGTTCCATTTCTCCCAGATCATCTCCAATTACAATTTTGGCTGTATTCGGATGTTCTGGAACTGCTTTTTCTACAAAAAATTCGACTTTCATTCCAACATCTTTAGCGATATTAAGCGAAGAAATAATACGCTGATCAAATGTATCAAAATCTAATAGCCCACCAACAATGGCTACATCTGTACCATGGCCTTTATAAGTATCGGCAAATGAACCATAAAAATAAATATTTGCCCATTTTGGCTGTCTTCCAAATAGATTTCTAGCTACCCTGCCAATTCTTGCAGCTCCGGCTGTATGAGAACTAGAAGGACCAATCATCACTGGTCCTATAATATCAAATACACTTTTATATTTCACTTTATACACTCCCTAGAAGTCCTTCTTCGCTGTTTACATGTTTACACAATATTGAAGATTACTCAATTGCAAATATAAAAGAATATAATGGTTGTTTTCCACTATGAACTTCTACTTCAATTTCATCATATTCTTGTTCAATGTATGTGACTAATTCATCGACTTGTTCAGAAGTAGCATCTTGTCCATAAATAATTGTTATAATTTCGTCATCTTCATCAATCATTTTATCGATTAATTGTTTAGACGCTGTCAGCAGATCTGAACTTGTTTCCACGATCTTACCTTCAAAAATGCCCATGTAATCATCTTTATTAATTGCAATGCCTTCGATGTTTGTATCTCTAACAGCATAAGTAACTTGCCCAGATTTCACATGTTGAAGTGCAGCGAACATCGCTTGTTTATTTTTTTCCAGTGTTGCTGATGGATTAAAAGCTAATAACGCAGCCATACCTTGAGGTACAGTCTTTGAAGGAATAACAACGATTTCTCCATCTGCCATTTCCGCCGCTTGCTCACTTGCCATCACAATATTTTTATTATTTGGCAAGATCATAATTTTTTCAGCATTGACTTCTTTTATAGCGTTCAAGATGTCTTCTGTGCTCGGATTCATTGTTTGTCCGCCTTCAATGACAGCATCTGCACCAATGCTTCTAAAAAGCTCGGCAATCCCTTCTCCCATTGCAATCGCCACAATTCCGTACGATTTTTTCTCTCTTGTCTTTTTCTCCATGACAAGCTCATGCTGTGTTTCGCTACCGACAATAGAACTGTGTTGCTCACGCATATTTTCAATTTTAATTTTAATTAAGCTTCCATATTGCTGACCATAGCTAAGAACAGCACCAGGTTGTTCCGAGTGTACATGTACTTTGACGATATCATCATCAGCAATCACTAATAAAGAATCACCATATTGACTCAAATCTTGGCGAAATTGTTCTTCAGAAAATGGATGTTTCGTTAATTTCTCCTCTTCCAATCTCACCATAATTTCCGTACAATATCCAAACTTAATGTCTGCAGTATTCATAAAGCTTTGAGCGTGTTTGTGATGTTCAGCACTCACTAACTCATTCATCGTTGGAATAGCTGTTGGATTATCAGGAAGCTCTTCTCCTTTTAGTTCGGCAAGAAAGCCCTCATAAATAAAGACAAGCCCTTGACCACCGCTATCAACTACACCTACTTCTTTTAAAACAGGCAGCATTTCGGGAGTTCGGTTTAATGTCTTTTGTGCTTCTAAAAGAATAGCCTCCATTACAACTGTAATATCTTTCTCTTTCCGAGCAACTTGAACACCTTTTTTAGCAGCTTCACGTGCTACTGTCAAAATCGTTCCTTCCACTGGCTTCATAATTGCTTTAAAAGCACTCTCAATCCCAGCTTGAAATGCATCGGCAAACTCAGTGCTTGTAATGGCTGCTTTGTTTTCAATCGATTTTGAAAATCCTCGGAATAACTGCGATAAAATTACACCTGAGTTTCCTCTCGCTCCCATTAATAATCCTTTTGCAAATGAAACAGAAAGGGCTCCTATATGATCTTGAATATGGCTTTTTACTTCTTGTGCACCAGAAGTCATTGTCAAGTTCATATTCGTTCCCGTATCACCATCGGGAACTGGAAAAACATTCAGCGCATCAACGACTTGCGCGTTTGTAGCTAAATGATTAGCTCCCTGTATAACCATTTCAGCAAAGCGTCTTCCATCTAATGATGTAACCACAAAAATTTCCTCCTCATAACATTAAGGATTCGTTACACGAACGCCTTGTACATAAATATTGATACCATCAACAGATAAACCCATTGTTTTATTTAATGTATATTTCACCTTTGATTGAACATTATGCGCAATCTCTGAAATCTTCGTTCCATAGCTTACAATAATATACATATCTATTTCTACGTGATCATCTTGCTGGCGTACAATAACACCGCGTGAGAAGTTTTCTTTTCGTAAAATTTCAGTAATCCCATCGCGGATTTGATTTTTTGACGCCATTCCAACAATCCCGAAACAGTCAATCGCAGCTCCTCCTGCAATAGTAGCGACAACATCATTTGATATATCTATTTGACCGTACGCTGTATTAATTTCAATTGACATCATGCATTCCTCCTTACGCATTTAGCCAAGAAGATGATTGGCTTGATAACGTCATTTTACTATAATACACCTCTGATTAAAAGTCGAAGATATATAACTCTTTAAGTAGCATAACAGATTATTTCTTTTCTACTATGTTATTTAACAGCCTACTTCTGAATTACTATTTATCTAAAAGCTATTTTTCATAAACATTATTGTATTTTATCAAAAAAATGGAGGCGTTAACCTCTGCTCTAGGTTGCTCGCTTTCCGCAGGTGGATGCTGAGCATTCTCAGCACTTCTCATCTTTGGTGTCTCCCCTATTCCGATTTCCCCGCTGATAAACCAATGATTTGTCATATATGTCGATAACATGTTCCCCGCGATAAGTATAGGCATCTTATAAAAAAAATCTTGATCCACTTATTTCTCCTTCCAAAAATGATGTAATCGTGATATTTAACAAAGCTATTTAGAACTGTCATTAATGTTGAAATAGAAAGCCTTTCATTGAAAGAGATATATTGCATTGTCCGTTCTAATATGGTAAATTATTAGAGTGCATTTTCTAGGAAATTTGAAGTCATGAAATTATAAAACAAGTTATATTTCAACTTCGTTAAGTGAGGAGGGAATATCATGCCAAAAAAATGTGCCATCACAGGCCGTAAAACTACTTCCGGTAATGCTCGTTCACATGCGATGAACGCAAACAAACGTACTTGGAAAGCAAACCTTCAAAAAGTACGCATTTTGGTTGACGGTAAACCAAAACGTGTTTGGGTTTCTACACGTGCATTGAAATCTGGAAAAGTTGAACGCGTTTAATAAATAGCGAATTATGTATAGAAATCAGTGTTTTGCTGATTTCTTTTTTATTTGTTTAAATGTTCTTTTTATAAGTCATTTGTGTTGCATATAATCGAAATGATTTGTCATTGAAAAATATTCATCATGAATACCTGTTAGTTTCCCTTTAACATTTAAATCTATTTTTCTATATGATAAAAAAAATCGACGAGCTCGCCGATTTCAGTACACTTCAAATGTATTTAATCATTTTTATCCCTTTTTAAATGTTCCTAACATAGCTCGAACAATCCCGCCTAAAAATTTTGGTAATTTAATGGTATAGAACTTCATTTATGACCCTCCCCATTGATTTAAACAATTCAGTTTCACTTGTTTATGATATTCATACATGATAAAGAAAGTACATACGCCATAAAGAAAATAATATCAATTAAAAAAACCATCAATAAATGCGCTGTTTAATTTGCATAACTATAAACTAATCGCGACTTCTTATCATTATTAATATGCCTTCTTCAAATGAAATAGTACCAATATCTTGGATGAGTTCATTACTAATTGTAAGGGTGGTACCTCGGATGACCGTTTTATTATAAAGAGGATATTTAAAGCCAACTAAAGTGATATTCCTAACTAAACGGGTAATGGGAATAAATGAGACATACTTTAAATCATCACTTTTTACAACAGAATAAACTCCTTTTGTTAATACCGTCATCTTATTTGATTGATCAATCATTTCAATTTCGCCTTCAAATTCCAGACATTCTTTTCTTGTTATTAACATGACATTTGTTAAAAAATGGTCTGCCCTTCCGCCTGTAGCACCAAATATTCGAATCGTATCCGGTTTTTGCTTGAGCGCCCAATTTAATGCTAGCTCCATATCTGTTTCATCTTTTTCAGGTAAAAATTGTTTAATTTCTGTTAGCTGTTCTTTAATCATTGTCCATTCTAATTGATTAACAGAATCAAAATCACCGAATGCGATATCAGGCTGAATCCCCATTTCTAATAAGTAAAATACCCCTCTGTCTACACCAACCCAGCAAACATTTTCATATGAGAAATAAGAATCTAATTTAGGCACATATTCAAGTGGCCCTCCAGCTAATATGTGAATGACTCTTTGCAAAAAAAACACCTTCTATTCATAGTATTAATATTCGATCGATTGCTGTATTTAAATACATTTGTTCACAGAAACTATAACGTGGCGATGGGAGACCGAGGAGGCCCCATGACCGCCCGCTGAAAGCGAACCTTTGAAACGAAAATCAAATGACCATTTTGATCAAACAAGCCAGTTTAAGAGGCAAAAACAAAAAAGAAATCAGCTAAAATATAGCTGACATTCTTTTAAAGGACGTAAAAGTATTCATGTTTAATAGAATACGAACGCGCACCAGCAATTTTTCGATGCTACATTATTATTCTTCACTTTTTAATAATTCAATTGCCTTTTTGCGATCAGAACTTTGATATATATTTGATCCTGCTACTAATACGTTTGCTCCAGCTTGCTTACAAAGCTTAGCAGTCGTTGGATTTACTCCACCATCCACTTCAATTTCAACGTCAAGATTACGCTCATCAACTATTTGTTTAACTTTTTCAATTTTGGTAAGCACAGATTCAATAAACGTTTGTCCGCCAAACCCTGGATTTACCGTCATCAATAGCACTAAATCAACATCATTAATAATTTCTTTAATTGACTCAACAGGTGTAGCTGGATTAATGACTACACCTGGCTTAATACCTAACTGGCGAATATGTTGAATCGTACGATGTAAATGCGGACAAGCTTCAACATGTACAGAAATATAATCCGCCCCTGCTTTGGCAAATGCATCAATAAACTGATCAGGATTTTCAATCATTAGATGAACGTCTAGTGGAAGTTTCGTAATCGGGCGTATCGCTTCAACGATAAGCGGCCCCATTGTAATGTTAGGAACAAAATGTCCATCCATAATGTCAATATGGATATAGTCAGCTCCACCTTTTTCAACATCTTTAATTTCTTCCGCTAATTTTGCAAAATTAGCGGAGAGTATTGAAGGTGCAATTTTAACCATGATCAATACCTCGGCTTTCTATTTTGTATTTCTTCTAAGAATTGAACGTAATGGTTATACCTAAATGTTGGTATCTCATTATGATTCAAAGCATCTTTCACAGCACATTTAGGCTCATTGACATGCAGACAACCGCGGAACTTACAGTCTTGAGCTTTTTCACTTATTTCGGGAAAACAGTGATTCAGTTCTCCTGCTTCGATATCATCAAAATCCAATGAACTAAACCCTGGTGTGTCAGCAATTAAGCCATTGCCTAATGGGATTAATTCCACATGACGGGTTGTATGTCTTCCTCTCCCTAAATGTGTAGATATTTCCCCTGTTTTTAAGTTTAAATGCGGGGAAAGTTCGTTAATGATCGTTGTTTTTCCTACACCTGATTGCCCGCAAATGACAGATGTACAGTCTTGTAAATATCCAAAAAATTGATCAATCCCCATCTGTTCTTTTGCAGAAGTTAACAAAACTGGATAACCGATTTGTTTATAATGCGCGAGCAGTTGATCCAACTCAGCTTTCTCTTCATCTGATAATAGATCATATTTTGTAATTAAAATAATTGGATGAACATTTTTGGCTTCAATTGATACTAGAAAACGATCTAAAAGAACCGTATTAAAATCCGGTTCTTTCGCGGAAAAAACTAAAATGGCTTGATCAACATTTGCAATTGGCGGGCGAACGAGCTCATTTTTTCTGCTTTTAATTTCAAGAATATATCCTTCATGATCGTTTTCTTGCTGATAAACAACATAGTCTCCCACTAAAGGAGTAATTTTATCTTTACGAAATTTCCCTCTGCCTCGACATTGATAAATCGAATGATCATCAATCACATAATAAAAACCACTTAATGCCTTCATTATTTTTCCTTCTGGCATATATACACTCCTTGTTCAAAAAATGACCGATTAATAGCAACAATCATGTAACGCGTTTTCGCAAATTAATCAGGATATGATACTGTATCTTCTGCAATCACTGTTCCGTCACGAACGATTTTATATGTTGCTTGCTTTTTATACTCAATTGTAAATTCTAATTGTTTTTTTGTATCCTCAGTAATATCAAATGTTTCAACTGGCTCGGACATCGTATGATTCATGTCTTCAATAAAAATTTGAACTTGTTGTTTTACCTTTGTATCTTGATCATCTTTCGAGCTTGTACTATCATCGTCATTATTTGCTGATTGATCATCAGTGTTATCTGTATTAGTATCACCAGTATCTTCTGGCTCGTAAGGAATCGTAACCTCCTCTTTCACTGTTTTAGGAGGCAATTCTTTCGGTCCTTTACTTAACACAACTTTTATCGTTGATCCTCTTGTTAATTTTGTTCCAGCTGCAGGTGATTGTGAAATTACTAACCCTTCCTTCACTGTATCCGAGTATTTCGATTTAGAACTGTCAATGATAAAACCAGATTCATTGGCATAATCATCTAAAGCCTTTTTCGTATAATCAGTCAAATCTTTAACTGGAAATTTTTCTAAACCTTTACTAACGGTGAAAGTAATCACAGTATTTTCAGGAATGATCTTTTTATCCGCATCAGGATCTTGAGCAATAATTGTTCCTGGTGCTGCATCATCATAAACTTCTTTGCTTTTTACATCTTTAAAATGTTCTTGACTTAACAGTTTCACAACATCACTAAATTGTCTTCCTACATAATCATTGAAGGTTATCTTCTGTTTACCTGAACTGACATAGACATCAACTTGTGTACCTTCCTTTACCTTTGCACCTGCTTTTGGACTTGATTGAATAATCTTACCTTTTGGAACCGTGTCACTTGTCATTTTAATTTTATCACCAATTGTTAATCCTTGGGTAGATAGGGTTGACTTGGCATCATTTAAATCCATATTCGCAAGACTTGGAACAGATACTTCTTTCGGACCCATCCATTGTGGTAGATACATAGCAACCGCTGCACCGCCAACTAGAAATATAATGAAAAGCAATGCGACAATCCACGGCCATTTTCTTCTTCGTTTTTTTGTCGGGTTTTTATCATTTTTCTTTTTTTTCTTCTTTTTTTCTTCCGACTCCACATCATTTAATATAATCGTTTCATCCTCTTGAATGGATGCAGATTTAAAATGTGACAAAACAGGAATCGTCTTCGTTTTATCATTGTCTTCAGGAACTTCAAATTTCGGTTCATTTATCCGTTCTGGATCCAAAGCCGTTCTAATATCCTCGCCCATTTGATCCGCACTGTCATAACGATGAAATGGATCTTTTGCTGTTGCTTTTAAAATGATATTTTCTACACTTTGCGGAATATCGGGATTCCATCTTTTCGGTGAAGGTGTTTCACTTTGCAAATGTTTTAATGCAATTGAAACGGCGGACTCTCCCGAAAAGGGTAGTCTACCCGTTAGTAGCTCAAACATAACAATTCCTAATGCGTAAATATCCGACTTATACGTTGCCATTCCACCGCGGGCCTGCTCAGGAGATAAATAATGGACAGAACCTAATACTGCATTTGTTTGTGTGATTGAGGTTGCAGTTAAAGCCATGGCAATCCCAAAATCAGTAATTTTTACAACACCATTTCTATCAATCAATATATTTTGCGGCTTTATATCTCGATGAATAATATGATTCTGATGAGCATGGGAAATGGCTGCAGTTAATTGGCTCATAATATCTAAAGTCTTTTCAACCGAAACCGGGCCAAACTGCTGTATGTATTGTTTTAACGTCATTCCATCAACATTTTCCATGACAATATAATTAATATCGTCTTCTTCACCTATATCATAAATACTGACAATATTAGGATGAACAAGGCTTGTCGCGGACTGGGCTTCCCGATGAAAACGCTGAATAAATTCTGGTTCATTAGCAAAATCTAATCTTAATATTTTAATCGCAACATCACGATCTAAAATCATATCACGTGCAAGATACACGTTCGCCATTCCACCGCCACCTATAAAGCTCAGCAGTTTATAGCGATCATTGATTCTTCTTCCAATCAGCATTAATCGCACCCGCCTTTATTACTATCGAACGCGATAATGACAATCGTGATATTATCTTCACCACCGTTAGAATTCGCAATTCCCACTAATTCCTCTGCTTTTTCATACAGTGGTAAATTCTTTTCAAGCACCTCTTCCATTGTTTGCACTGAGACTTTATTTGATAATCCATCCGAACAAAGTAATAAACGATCTCCCTCTTCGAAAATAATCGTTCTAATATCAGCTGAAATATTCGGCTCAGTTCCAAGTGCTTTTAATAATACATTTTTTCGCGGATGATTTTCGGCGTCTTCTTTAGAAATCTGACCTGTTTTCACTAATTCATTAACTAAAGAATGATCTTCTGTTAATTGATGAAAGCCACTTTCATTAAATAAATAACATCTACTGTCTCCAATATTAGCAACCGTAACAAAGCGATCTGTACAAATACCCGCAACTAAAGTCGTCCCCATGCCTTCACACTCAGGATTTTCTTGAGAATGCTGAAATAACAGTTTGTTGGCTTTGCTAATATGTTCTAATAGCCATTCCTCTGCTTCTTCAGCAGTTGAAAAGTTTCCCACTCTTTCAAAGCAATCTTTAAAAAAGTCAACCGTCATTTTACTTGCAATGTCGCCAGCTTTATGTCCTCCCATCCCATCGGCTACGATAGCTAGCTGAGCACCTTCTTGATTGGTAAAAATGCCACCACTGTCTTCATTAAGTTGACGTACTTTACCTCTGTCTGTCCTAAAAACAGACTCCATGTTGGTCACCCCGTCTCTTTTGAACAACTAAATATATTTTGTCGATGTTTATTTCATGTAATCGTTTATTGTAAGTGCAAAGGAGTAAAATAAAACACTCTTTTATATTGTTATAGTACTTTTACGACTGAACTAATCCTTTTTCCTGCCATGAAAGTGGATAAAAGCGAGACTATTCATCATACCATACATTACAGAATTGCCATTTTCTCATTATATTAAAACTTTTTATGCAAATAACCTACGATTAAGCTTGTTTAATGTTTCTTCCTCACACTGGAAATAAAAAATCCATCTCCTCCAAAATCTTGAGGGAAAATTTGCAACCGATAGTCTTCTACAGAAGATTGTAGTACTTGCGGCATATGCAATGGATGTGGCTCAAAGTTTGGATGCTGTTTTAGAAACGTTTCGATCGTTCCTAGATTTTCTTCCTTGTCTACTGTACACGTGCTAAAAACAAGTACACCATCCGGCTTTAATAATTCACTTACTTCATTTAAAATATCAAGCTGAATGCGCTGCAAAG
The DNA here is from genome assembly GCF_011008565.1 of Heyndrickxia ginsengihumi. Taxonomy (GTDB): domain Bacteria; phylum Bacillota; class Bacilli; order Bacillales; family Bacillaceae_C; genus Weizmannia; species Weizmannia ginsengihumi. The sequence goes on along the minus strand of NZ_JAAIWK010000007.1, from coordinate 13,172 downwards.
CCTGAATATCGTCAATGCTTTTTGTGTACTTAATGTCAGGTTTTCTTCTTAAGACACCTAAACCAGAACATGGCGCATCAACTAGTATTCGATCAAAGGATTCTTTCTGAAAATGTTCACTAGCATGACGGCTATCCATTGCAATGGTCTCAATACCTTTAACACCTAAACGGTTAGCATTTTCTTTAATCAATTTTACTTTATGCGGATGGAGATCAAGTGCTGTTACTGTTCCAGAAGATCTAAGTTTCTCAGCAATATGTGTTGTCTTACCACCTGGTGCAGCGCAGCAATCAAGAATATGCTGCCCGTCTTTAATGTCAAGTGCATATGCAACACTCATAGAGCTTTCATCTTGAATAGTGATAAATCCTTTTTGAAAGGCAGAAGAATGAACTAAATTCCCTTTTAATGACCGTATTGCTTCAGGAATAATTGGACTGCTTTCAACTTGATAGCCCTCAGCTACTAACATTTCCATTACTTCTTCACGTGAAATCTTTGTAAAATTTACACGGGCTGTTTGTAATGAAGGAATTAGATTGGCTTCACACATCTTTTCTGTTTTTTCAAAGCCAAATTGTTCCACCCATCTTTTCACTAACCATTGTGGATGACTAGTAGAAACAGCCAATCTTTCAATTGGATCCTTTAGTTCACTTAAACTCGGAAGACCCTTTCTTTGAATGGCTCTTAAAACACCATTTACCATACCTGAAATTCCGCGGTGCCCTCGTTTCTTTGCAAGTTCAACCGCTTCAAAAATAATGGCTCGGTCCGGAATTTTATCTAAATAGACCATTTGATAAAGTGATAATCTTAGTAAATTTTTCACCCAGCGCTCCACTTTTTTCTGTAGAAATGGTGCAAGATAAAAATCTAGTGTTAGTTTCCGCTGCAATGTACCATAAGTAATCTCAGTTAGCAGCCCAACATCTGGACCTTTTATTTCATATTTATTAATTAGATGATTTAATAGTAAATTACTGTACGACTGATTTTTTTCAACTGAGTCTAATAGTTCCAATGCAGCCTCACGTGCATTTTTTCTTGCTTTTGTCATTGTTCATCTCCTAATTTCATTCCGATTGAAAGATGGGAGCCTACCCCGTTTAAAAACTGTTCCACTGTCATACGTTTTTTTCCTGCAGGCTGCAATTCTGTAATCTTAATACCCGTGTCATTTCCAGTACTGATAATAAGAGCATCCTTTTGAATGTTTACAATCTTGCCAGGTTCCCCTGTTTTCCCGTGTAATGATACTTTCTCACTGCGCCATATTTTTATATTTTTACCATCAAGCGTCGTGAAAGCAACAGGCCATGGGCATAATCCCCTAATTTGATTATAAATCGTCTCACCATCTTGTTCCCAATCTATTTTTTCCTGCTCACGCTTAATATTTGATGCAAATGTAGCCTTGCTCTCATCTTGTTGTATTGGTGTAATATCATGCTGAATAATCTTCGGTAAAGTTTCAGACAACAAGTTTGCACCAGCAATACTTAATTTTTCATGTAATATACCGACATCATCCGTTTCTTTAATTTCAACTTCAACTTGGCTAATGATATCGCCCGCATCAAGCTTTTCAGCCATATACATAATCGTAATTCCTGTTTTCTTTTTACCTTGTAAAATAGCATAATGAATAGGCGCACCACCACGAAGTTCAGGTAGCAAAGACGCATGGACATTGATACAGCCTAGAGGTGGTGTATCTAATAATTCTTTCGGCAAAATTTGGCCATAGGCACATGTGACGACAATATCTGGTTTTAATTCTAAAATAGGTGCTAAGCTCTCAGGCAAACGAATCTTTTCAGGCTGAAAAACAGGAATATGATACTTTTCCGCTGCTTGCTTTACTGGTGGCGGCGTTAATATCCGCTTTCTTCCGACAGGACGGTCCGGCTGCGTAACGACACCAATTACGTCATATTGATCCTTAATTAATGTTTCTAAAACTGGGACAGCAAAATCTGGTGTTCCCATAAAAATCACTTTTGTCATGATTATTCAACCTCCTCTAAATCTTCTTCATCAATATATTGCAAAACTTTAGAGGTAAATAATATCCCGTGCAAATGATCAATTTCATGTTGGAGTGCTCTCGCTAAAAAATCTTCAGCTTCAAGGATGAACGTCTTCCCATGGGCATTTTGCGCTTTGAGCTTAACATACTGAGCCCTTGATACCGTACCGTACAAGCCTGGGAAACTTAAGCAGCCTTCAATATCAACTTGCTCACCCCTTTTAACGAGGATTTTAGGATTAACGAGATCAATTCTTCCGCTACCATCACCGACATCAACAACGGCAATTTGTTGATTGATTCCTACTTGCGGGGCAGCAAGACCTACACCATCTGCTGCTAACATTGTTTCATACATATGATTAAGCGTTCTTTTTAACTGTTGATCGAATTTTGTAACAGGTTTGCATTTCTGTTCTAAAATGTCAGCTGGATATTTTACAATTTCTAAAGTTGTCAACGTTCTCACTCGTTTCTCTTTAATCTACATCATGATAAAAGGATTCATATCAATTGCTATACTTAATCCTTCTGAAGCAATTTGCTGTTGATAGTGCTCTAATATCATTTGTAATGTTTCTTTTAGGTTTGGTTCTCGTTTGTATTTTATCAAACATTGATATCGATATCTATTTTTGATACGCGGAATCGGTGATGATGCTGGTCCTAATACTGTTGTTTGCTCAGATAATCGTGATTTTAAAAAACTTGTAATTTTATCAGTTACTGATATTGTTTTCATTAAGTTTTCATGGCTGATCGTGATTAAAGTCAAATAGTAAAAAGGTGGGTACAATCCCATTTTTCTCATAACCATTTCTTGACGATAGAAATTATCATAGTTTTGTTTTCCTGCTAATTCAATACTATAATGCTCAGGTGTATATGTTTGGATAACAACTTCACCGGTTAATTCATGACGGCCAGCTCGTCCGCTCACTTGTGTCAACAATTGAAACGTTTTTTCTGAAGCACGAAAATCCGGCAAATGTAAACTTGTATCAGCATTTAGGACACCGACAAGTGTAATATTTGGAAAGTCCAAGCCTTTTGCAATCATCTGTGTTCCTAATAAAATATCTGCTTCACCGTCTTCAAATGCTTTTAACAGTTTTTCGTGTGCACCTTTTCTGCTCGTTGTATCGACGTCCATCCTAATCACTCTTGCTTCCGGCAAAAGCTTTCCAAGTTCTTCCTCCACTTTTTGCGTACCAGTACCAAAATAGCGAATATGCTCACTTTGACACTCTGGGCAAGTATTCGGGACATATGTTTCAAAGCCACAATAGTGACATCTCATTTGATTTGTATGGCGGTGATACGTTAAAGAAATATCGCAGTTTGGACATTGCAAAACATAGCCACAGTCACGGCACATAACAAATGAAGAATGGCCTCTTTTATTTAAAAGCAGCACTGTCTGCTCTTTCTTTTCAATCCTCTCTCTTAGCTTTGTAAATAATTCCTCAGAAAACATGGAACGATTGCCTTTTCGCAATTCTTCTCTCATATCTACAATCGATACATGGGGAAGTTCATGGTTGTTCATACGTTTACTCATTGTAAGCAGCGTATAGACCCCCTTCTGTGCGCGGGCAAATGACTCTAAAGCAGGGGTGGCACTGCCTAAAATAACAGGACATTGATGTCTCTTACTTCTGTAAATTGCAACGTCCCGTGCATGATAGCGTGGATTATCTTCTTGTTTATAACTATTTTCATGTTCTTCGTCAATAATAATAATGCCGATATTTTCAAAAGGTGCAAAAATTGCAGATCTTGCCCCTACTACAACCTTTGCCTCCTTTCGCACAATCTTCCGCCACTCATCATATTTTTCACCAACGGATAGACCGCTATGTAATACGGCAACATCTTTGCCAAAGCGACTTTTAAAGCGATTGACCATTTGCGGGGTCAAAGAAATTTCTGGTACAAGTACAATCGCTTCTTTCCCCTCTTCAATCACCCTTTGAATAGATTGCAAATAAATCTCTGTTTTTCCGCTTCCAGTGACACCATACAATAAAAAGGTTTCACTTTTTCTATCTTTAATAGACTGTAATATTGGAGAAATGGCTGTTTTTTGTTCATCTGTAAGCTTAAGGGGCGCAGTTTGCTGAAAGATACGATCTTCGTAAGGATCACGATACATTTCTTCTTGTGTTTCACGGAGTTGTCCTTTTTGAATTAAAGCTTTTATCGTACTTTGTGAGGTTGCTGTTTGTTGAATAAGATCTGTAGCTGCAATTTTTGTATTTGGATGTTCTAAAAAAAATTGCAAAATATCTTTTTGCTTCATTGCCCGCTTTGATAACGAATCAATTGCTGTTATTAAATCTGAGTGTGAAAGAGGACATGAAATGATTCTGACCGTTTTCTTTTTAGCTTTGTTTTTTACAACATAGACAACCTCTGCCGTTCCTTTTTTCACTTCTCTTTGTAAATCAGCAAGTATATTTCTCGTCTCCGCCTCTTGCCAATCAATTTCTTCCTTCGCGCCAAACAACTTATCTAATACGTCATTTTGCGACCCATCTAGTCTTCTAATGATTTTTTCGTATTTTGCCTTCATTGCAGCAGGAAGCATCGCCTGATATGCAGATATTTTCAAACATAACGTTTCCGATGTAAGCCAGTTGCCGAGTTCTAATAATTCTTCATTTAATACAGGAAGTAAATCCTGTGGCTCAATAATTTCCCGTAACTTATTAAACTGAGATTCTTGTTTTATTTGAATGACATATCCCTGAATCTTGCGGGGCCCAAATGGTACGATGACACGCATACCAGGTTGGATCGTCTCCTTCCACTTTTCAGGAATTAAATAATCAAACATTTTATCAACTTGCATACTTGGAATGTCTACAATCACACTGGCAATGTTCATTTCCGACAGTCCTTTTCCAATGTTTTACAAATTTCTTTTAAAATATGTTGTGCCGTTTCATTTTTAGATAACAACGGTAATGGAACGCTTGAACCATCTCTTTTAAAAATGGTCACAATATTAGTATCACCGGCAAATCCTGCTCCCGTTTGGCTTACATTATTCGCCACAATCATATCTGCATTCTTTTTAATTAGTTTTTGTTGGGCGTAGGTATCCACATTTTCCGTTTCTGCAGCAAACCCAACTAAAAAAGGCTTGTCAGCTTTCCTACCTAATTCTTTTAAAATATCTTTTGTTCGTTCTAAGCGTAATGTGAGTTCTCCATCTTTTTTCTTCATTTTTTGTTCAAATACCAGCGCTGGCGTATAATCAGCTACAGCTGCGCTTTTTATAACAATGTCAGCTTGTTTGTAATGTTTCATTACTGCTTCGTACATATCATTAGCACTTCGGATTTTAATACATTGAACACCGTTTGGAATAGGCAATGTTTCAACACTAGTAATAAGCAGAACATTAGCACCCATTTTTGCGGCTTCCTCTGCTAATGCAAAACCCATTTTTCCTGAAGAACGATTCGTAATATAGCGAACAGGATCAATCTTTTCAATTGTAGGCCCAGCGGTAATAAGTATCGTTTTCCCTTTTAACGGTTTCGTATCAGAGCGAAAAAAATTTGAAACAATATCTACTATTTTTTCTGGCTCTTCCAATCTTCCTTTCCCAACATATCCGCAAGCTAAATAACCTTCACTCGGTTCAATAAATTGATAGCCAAATTGATGAAGGGTTGAAATATTTTGCTGAACAGCAGGATGGTCATACATATGTACATTCATAGCAGGTGCAAGCCAGACCGGGGCAGTACTAGCTAGAATTGTTGTCGTCACCATGTCGTCAGCAATACCATTTGCCATTTTTCCTATGATATTTGCAGTAGCAGGTGCGACTAAAATAAGGTCAGCCCAATCGGCTAAATCAATATGAGCGATTTTTTCGGGATGCTTTTCATCAAAAGTATTCGTATATACATCATTTCTAGAAAGCGCTTGAAAGGTTAATGGTGAAACAAAATGACATGCCGATTCCGTCATAATAACTTTCACTTGAGCTCCTGCTTGTACTAATTTACTTGTTAGTGCAGCAGCTTTATAAACAGCAATGCCTCCTGTAACGCATAGTAAGATGTTTTTTCCAAGCATTTCATAAATCCCCCATCACATTTTATCTCTAGCACTCAATACAAGTATTTAAGTAATGTCTCTCATATTTTTACTCAATATATAAGAAAAAGGGCTGATCCTAAAGGGTCAGGCCCGAAGTTTTAGTCTTCCTTAATACGAAGCGTCCCAGCATTAATTTCTTCCAGTGCTTTACCAACATATTTATCTGAAACATAATGATCTAACGTTTCATTTCCATTTTCCTGTAAATCACGGGCACGCTTTGCAGCAACTGTCACTAATGAATATTTTGAGTCAATAATTTTTAATAAATTGTCAATTGATGGATATAACATAATTATTCAGCCTCCAAAATTTTTTTATAAATAGGTGCTACACGTGTTGTTCTGCAATGTTCTGCAACAACAATTGCTTTTATTTTTTCACAAGCGTTCTCTATTTTATCATTTTCTACAACATAATCATATAAGTTCATAAGTTCAATTTCTTTCCTTGCTGTTTCCATACGATTTTTAATTAACTGCTCATCTTCAGTGCCGCGATTTGTAATTCGTGATTCAAGTTCTGATAAGCTTGGAGGAGCAAGAAAAATAAACAAACCATCAGGGAATTTTTCCCGTACTTGCTTAGCACCTTGTACTTCAATTTCTAAAAACACATCTTTTCCAGTTTCAAGTGTTTCCCGTACATAATCAACTGGTGTTCCGTAATAATTGCCTACATATTCAGCATACTCCAGAAGTTTCCCTTGTTCAATTAACCGTTCAAATTCTGCTCTTTCCTTAAAAAAATAGTCGACTCCATCAACTTCACCTTCTCTTGGCTTACGGGTTGTCATGGAGATGGAGTATTCAAATTTTGTATCCGGCTGCGAAAAAAGCGCTTTTCTAACCGTTCCCTTTCCAACCCCCGACGGTCCAGACAGCACGATTAACAATCCTTTTTCTTTCATATATAATTAAACCTCCTCGCTTGATTCTTCTTTATCCATTAATCGGTGTGCGACTGTTTCAGGCTGTACAGCTGACAAAATAACATGTCCGCTATCCATGATAACAACAGCACGAGTTCTTCTTCCATATGTAGCGTCGATTAAACTGCCTCGATCGCGTGCGTCTTGAATCACACGTTTAATTGGTGCAGATTCTGGGCTGACGATTGAGATAATGCGATTTGCTGAAACAATATTTCCAAATCCTATATTAACAAGGTTTACCAACTAAATCATCTCCCACTCACCATTCATGTTTTTTATCTATCTAAGGCTTTGCAAATTATTAACAGAGCCCTTCATTTCATGGTGGTCACTCAATATTTTGCACTTGTTCACGCATTTTTTCTAATATTGTTTTTAAGTCTACAACAGCTTTTGAAATATCAGAATGATTTGCTTTAGAACCAATCGTATTCACTTCACGATTCATCTCTTGTATCATGAAGTCAAGCTTCCTTCCAATCGGTTCTTGTAGATCCAACGTATGTCTAAATTGCAAAATATGGCTATCTAATCTTGTAATTTCTTCATGGATATCAGCTTTATCGGTAAAAATTGCAACTTCCTGGAGTATCCTTTGTTCATCAATGAAACCATTGGTAAATTCTAGAATTCTCTTTTCAAGCTTTGATTTATATGTATCCGTTACATTATTAGAATTTTCCTTTATTTGCAGCAAACAATTTTCAAAAAGCATAAGCTGCGTTTGTAAATCTTTTTGCAGTTCGAGTCCTTCTTTTTCTCGCATGCTTTTTAATTGTGCCGCAGCTTCGGTTACTGCCTCTAATACAATTAATTCTATTTCCTCATTTCCTTCTTCTATTTCTTCTATTGTAACTAAATCTTCATGATTTAATAACTCATTTAAACTTAATTTCGATGTAATTCCATATTTACGTTGGACATTCCCTAAAAATTGATGAAACTCATCCAATAGTTCCCAATCAATATGTAATCGCCGCTTCATTAAACCTTCACCGGTAATTGTGATAAAAACATCTACGCGGCCTCTTTTAATATACTTGCTGATTGCCTTTTTTAGCCTATCTTCGATTTTGAATAATTGCTTCGGCATCCTCATTTGAAATTCACAAAATCTATGATTAACAGATTTCATTTCAACTGTCACTTGACTACTAGCAAATGCTTTATGGCTTCGTCCGAAACCAGTCATACTTAAAACCATTAGATCACGTCCAATCGAGAACGAACTTTCTCTTATAATACTTGATGCTACAAACAAAATAAAGGTAATAGAGAACGACTCTATTACCTTTAAGATTATAGCATAAGTTATGCCTTTTTTCTTAAATAAAATGTTCCTGCTAATAAAAACGTTGGAATCATACTCAAGCAAATAATGAGAAGCCAATCTTTCGGCTGAATCGGGAGCGTATGGAATATTGGCTGGAATAACGGTACGTAAATCACAACGAGCATTAATAAAATTGATGATAAAACTGCCATTACTAAATACATATTGCCAAACGGATTACGTGCTAATACAGAATGTTCACTGCGGCAATCAAATACATGAATCAATTGCGCTAACACTAATGTAGCGAATGCAACAGTTTGGGCGTATGCTAAATTGTCTGTGTTTTGATAATAGATCGTCATAAAAGCAACTAATGTAACGATACCAATCAAGAAACCTCTCGACACCACTTTCCATCCTAATCTCCTTGCAAATACTCCTTCTTTTGGATGTCTTGGCTTTCTTTTCATCACATTTTCTTCTGGTTGATCTAAACCGAGCGCCATAGCTGGAAGTCCATCTGTCACTAGATTGACCCAAAGAATTTGAATTGGAATTACTGGTAAAGGCAAGGACAATAACATGGCAAATAACATAACTAAAATTTCTCCCACATTGGAGGCTAGTAAGTAACGTACAAACTTGCGAATATTTTCATAGATATTTCTACCTTCCTTAATTGCTGATTTTATTGTGGCAAAATTGTCGTCCAATAAAATTAATGAAGAGGCTTCTTTTGCAACATCCGTTCCCGTTATCCCCATTGAGATACCGATATCAGATGTTTTGATGGCCGGAGCGTCATTTATCCCATCACCTGTCATCGCCACAATATGCCCACGATTTTGAAAGGCTTTAACGATTTTAAGTTTATGATCCGGTGAAACACGGGCAAAAACAGAGATATCATCAATAACATCCTCTAGTTCGTCTACACTCATTTGATTAAGTGTTTGTCCGTCGATCACCTTTTTATGATGCTGCAAAATACCAAGCTGCTTGGCAATTGCTTTTGCTGTAATGAGATGATCACCAGTAATCATGACCGTTTTAATTCCTGCTTCCTTACATTCTTTAATTGCTTGTCTCACTTCAGGTCGAGGAGGGTCAATCATTCCTTGGATACCAATCAGAATTAAATCTTTCTCTGCAGCGTTCTCATCAGCAATGACGTCATAATCTTTAAGTGGTTTAAAAGCGATAGCAATTGTTCTTAACGCTTGCGATGCTAAAGACTCAATAGCTTGTTGGACATTGCGCTGATACTCTTGTGTGAGCAATTGTTCGCGATTGTTCCACAAGACTGATTTACTTATATTTAACAATACATCTGGAGCACCTTTTGTAATTACGAACCGTTTACCATGTTGATCTTTAATGACCATACTCATCATTTTCCTTGTAGAGTCAAAAGGAAATTCCTGCTCAATTGCAAATTGCTTCAGCAATACTTCTCTTGTTAAACCAGCCTTTAAGGCGGACACGAGTAACGCTCCTTCTGTCGGGTCCCCATCAACAACATACTCTTTATCTTTCAGCTTTAATTCAGCATGATTACATAAAAGACCAAATGTTAATAACTGGTACACGCTTTTTTCTTTAATAGGGTTGATTTCTGTATCTTCTTTATAAAAACTTCCTTCCGGCTGATAGCCTGTACCTGAAACTTGCCATGTGTGACCACCGCTCCATAAATGGGTTACGGTCATTTTATTTTGTGTCATCGTCCCTGTCTTATCTGAACAAATAACAGAAGCACAGCCTAATGTCTCGACTGCAGGCAATTTACGGACGATTGCATTTTTACGAATCATTCTTTGGACACCTAATGATAAAGCGATTGTAACAATTGCCGGTAATCCTTCTGGAATAGCAGCCACTGCTAGGGAAACCCCAGCTAAAAACATTGTATATATGTCATGACCATGCCATACACCGACAAGAACAACAAGCAATGTCAGTAAGAGGGCAACAACAATTAATATTTTCCCTAATTGCTCCAATCTCCTTTGCAAAGGAGTTGTTAATGTTTCCGCGTTTTGAATCATGTCCGCAATTTCACCCATTGCAGTTTTCATACCAATACCTGTCACGATACCAATACCGTTTCCTCTTGTTACCATCGTGCCCATAAAGGCCATATTATTCAAATCTCCTAGACTAGGATGCTCTTGCGTAAGGGGATCACTGCTTTTTGGTGATGGAATAGATTCACCAGTTAAAGCTGATTCTTCTATTTCTAAATTATTGGCTTCGATAATTCTGACATCGGCACCAATGCGATCACCACTTTCAAATTTTACAACATCACCAACCGTGACTTCTTTTGACGGGATTTTCATCCACTGACCATCACGACGAACTACTACTTGAGGCGCGGAGAGCTCTTTTAACGCTTGCAGTGATTTTTCTGCCCGGCGTTCTTGGAAAAAGCCAAGAAATCCATTAATAAGGACAATTGCGATGATCGCAATCGCATCAATATATTCTCCTAAAAATCCTGAAATTAAAGTGGCAGCTAGCAATACAATCGTCATAAAGTCTTTAAATTGACTAATAAAAAGGACGAGAGCTGACTCTTTTTCTCCCTCATCAAGAACATTATCCCCAACTTGCCTTCTTCTCTTTTCTACTTCATCGGTCGATAGGCCTGTTTGTACATTTGTTTTTAATGCTTTTTCTACATTTTCCTTGTTCATTTCATGGAACATCATTGTAATTACCCTCTCCTCTAACTACAACCAAGTTATCGTCTTAATAGCAAGATATTCAGCCTCGTCCCAAAAAATGATATAATTTAGAAAGATTATCGTACAAACTATAAACAATACAGACGGTATATATTGATCCGTTGATAGTATAGAATTGAGGAATGTGACAATGTCATTTGATGGATTATTTACTAGAGCCATTACGAAGGAACTTACTGAAACAATAAAAGGTGGGAGAATTAATAAAATTCATCAACCATATCAAAATGAATTAATCATAATTGTCCGTGCAAATGGAAAAAATCATAAATTATTGTTATCCGCTCATCCAAGCTATGCCCGCGTGCAACTGACAAATGAACAATATGACAACCCGCAAGATCCACCAATGTTTTGTATGCTGCTAAGGAAACATTTAGAAGGGGCGATCATTGAAGATATATACCAAATTGGGCTAGATCGCGTTATTGTTTTTGAATTCAAAGGCCGTAATGAAATTGGCGACATTTCTTATAAACAACTATTCGTAGAAATTATGGGGAGACACAGTAATATCATTTTAGTTGAGAAAGAGCGAAACCTTATTCTCGATAGTATTAAGCATGTCCCCCCTGCTGTAAATACGTATCGCACGATTTTACCAGGGCAAACATATATCTTCCCTCCAGCACAGCATAAACAGGATCCGCTTTTAGCCACAAAGGAAGATATATTAAAAGCACTAGACTTTAATAGTGGAAAACTGGATAAACAAATTGTCGAACATTTTGCTGGAGTCTCTCCTTTATTAGCAAAGGAAATTCTATTTCGAGCAAAACTTCCTCATCCCGATCAATTAACAGATGCATGCTTGACGATATTTCGCATGATAAAGGCACATGAGGAAATTCCAACAATGATCGTTAATGAGAAAAAGGAAACTTTCTATTTCTTTCCGCTTGAACATATTAATGGTGAGACAAAAACGTTTACCACATTAAGCGAATTACTTGATCGCTTTTATGTTGGAAAAGCAGAAAGAGACAGAGTGAAACAAAAAGGACATGATCTTGAAAGATTCGTGAAAAATGAAATTGAAAAAAATGAAAGTAAAATAAAAAAGCTTCATAAAACATTAGAATATGCGCAAAACGCCGAGGAATTTCAATTATACGGTGAATTATTGACTGCAAATATTTATGCGATGACAAAAGGTATGAAGCAAATTGAAGTACAGAATTATTATGATGAAAATGGTGCCAGTATAACAATTGAGTTAGATCCAAGAAAGACACCTGTCGAAAATGCACAGCAGTATTTTTCAAAATATCAAAAAGCCAAACATGCGCAAACAGTTGTTGTCGAACAGATACACAAAGCCGAAGAAGAGCTTCTATATTTTGAAAATGTATTACAGCAGCTTGAAAATGCCTCTCCAAAAGATATCGAAGAGATTCGTGATGAACTAGCAGAAGAGGGGTATATGAAACAAAAGCAAAGAAAATCTTCAAAACAAAAAACACAAAAAATTATTTTAGAAAAGTATATTGCAACAGACGGAACAGAAATTTTAGTTGGGAAAAATAATAAACAAAATGATTATTTAACAAATAAAGTAGCGGCACGTGATGAAATTTGGCTCCATACAAAAGATATTCCAGGATCACATGTTGTCATTCGCAGTAAACATCCAAGTTCCGAAACAATTGCCGAAGCTGCTCATTTAGCGGCATATTTTAGCAAAGCACGCAACTCTAGCTCCGTTCCAGTAGATTATACAAAAGTCCGTTATGTGAAAAAACCGAACGGCTCAAAGCCCGGGTTTGTCATTTATGAAAACCAGCAAACCATTTATGTAACACCAGATATCGAAAAAGTGCTGGCAATGAAAGAAAATTAACGAAGAGGCTGGGATAAAACTCAAAAGTGGTTAGCTAAAGACGAACATTGCACAAATCAGCTCCGGAAATATACGTAGACTCCTGCGGGAGGATAGGCATCGGTGAGACCCCGCAGTGCTGCACTGCACCCCGATTATTAGACACAATTTGAAAATAATAATCGGGGTGTTTTATTATGAAAAAACGATTTACAGAAAAAGAAAAATATGTAGCAGTA
>NZ_JAAIWK010000006.1 GCF_011008565.1 Heyndrickxia ginsengihumi | reverse complement strand
AAAAACGATTAAACGGCCTTAGCCCGATGGAATATAGAGCTAAAGCCGCTTAAATCATTTTTATTATTTCCACTGTCTACTTGACAGGGGGCAGTTCATAATTAGCGGGGTAATTGTAAATTTGTTTTCATAAAGATATTCTCCAAGCATTGTACTACTTGTTAAAACATCAATATCTTTTAACGAAGACAATCTATTTTGTATGTCCTGCAAAACATCGGAATTGATAATATCTTTTATATATAGAAGTGAAACTTTTGTATTCGTTCTTATACCAATCGTATAGTCTTGAACGATAAAGGACGAAGTGAGTAATCTTTTGCGAATGAGACCGATATTAATTAAAGAGTTTTCTACAAAACCGTCTTTAGGGCCCCGTATGGAAACCTCTGCAACAGATTCATCAGGCTGTCTTGAAGGGATTTTACTAATATCATAAAAGTAAATTGATTCTTCGGAGGAAACAACCATTAGCTTCCCAGCAAAAATCAATTTTTCTATTTGTTCATTTCTGAGCGTTTTTTTGCTGTATGTTTCGACTTGTAAAGAATTAAAAATCGAGCTGCCTGTATCCTCTCCTGGGACAGGGATCAGTAATGATTGAATTAAACTTGTGTCAACGATAGGCTTACAGTACACAAATATGAGTGATTTTGCTTTATGATCTTTTACCTCGATATCGGATGAATGATTGAAAAGCTGCTGTAAGGCTTCTTTCGTAAATTTATTGTCTCTCAACATTCATTCTCATCTCCTTAAAGCTCTTTTTTTCATCGTAAGATAAATGGTTAGTATCGACATTTGGATAATTAAAAAGAAGAATGTAACCGGTCTATAATATTCGTAAACAAATGTAGAAAAATTACTTTGGTCAATTGGATAAAGGCAGGTTATTAGAAAAAGAGCATATACGATTCTAATGACTTTTTTAGTATTTACTTCTTTCGCTATAATCTTGCTGGCGATCAAGACGAATAAACTAATTCTAATAACTCCTCCTGAAAGCCATTGAAAAATTGCAAAAAAGTCAGCATGAGAAAAATATCTTCCAATCGAGATAATACGCCATTGTTCATAAGCAGGATAGCGATACTTTGCTGCTTGATCGGGTCCAAACTCGACAATAGCACCAATCGTTGGACCTAACATGAGGAAAATAATGAGTAGTCCAGCTAACATCAGTTGCTTTCTTGTTATCGTTTTTTTTAATACAGGTGTTAAAAAAATAATGATTATTAACTCAAATAATGGTAATGACGCATACATTAAACCTTTTGCCAATGAAAAATACCCTTCAGAAAACATTAGAAAAAGAAGTTCAAAATTCTTTTTTTTGACATTTGAAAATGATACAAAAAATCCTAAAAAAATGACAATCGGGCAAATAATAGTACTTAAAGTACCAATTGTAAATAAACCCGCCTCACTGCAAATGAGACAAAACACGAGGAGCAAAAGGGCAAGGAGAAAGCTATTAAAGCCTTGCATATAGCTTAATTGTGACCAATATATAATGTCCTTAGCAGTTATGAATGCATTAAACAGCAAATATAGAGAAATCGGGAAGAGCAATATATAATAAGTTAGCTTTCTTTGATCTTTTAGCAGTTCAATAATGGACTGCCTGTCTATGATCGTTATCATTTTGTATAACAAAAATATTAATATGAATAGCACGAATATAGCTAAAATAACGCTTATCCACGCATCTCTTTTTACGGTTGAAAGCAGGGCAGGAATGATTTCAACATGTGAAAATAGGCCGACAGAAAGTAACAGAACATACAGAATGGAAATAAATCTTAATGTATATTTCATTGGCGTTGCCCCTTTTTTATGTTTAGTATTTAGATTGCATGAAAAAATATTCAATAAAGGAAAAAATAAATAGGTATAATACCATATCGGTTATACACTCTCTAAAAACAATGATTGATTAGAATGGAAGGGCCAAACTTCTGCAGGATTAGAATGTCGAGGAGGCTTCCGGACTGCCCGCGGAAAGTGAACCCCTGAAGCGCAAATAAAAAAGTGCTCTATGTAAACATTGGGGAATTTTCAGAAAAATGTGCTTGATTTAAGATAAACTACCATGGTAGTATATTAGTATATTAGGAGGGAAGAAATGAATACAAAGCCATCAATTCACACGCAAACAACAAGAGAGTATGTGTATAACTTACTCCGCAATCAAATTTTAGAGATGGAGCTAGAACCTGGGGTAAGCCTTTCGGAAAAGGAAATATCAGAAAAGCTTCAAGTTAGCCGCACACCTGTAAGGGAGGCGTTTATTAAGTTATCACAAGAAGGCTTATTAGAAATCTATCCGCAAAAAGGAACTTTTGTCTCCCTCATTGATTTAGGGCTAGTGGAAGAAGCTAGGTTTATGAGAGAACAATTGGAAATAGCCGTTGTCCGTTTAGCATGTGAACATTTTCCAGAGGAACATCTTATTTCATTAGAATCAAACCTAAAAATGCAAAAAGTTTGTTCGGAACAAAAAGATTATCAGCAATTGTTTGAATTAGATGAAGACTTTCATCGAACAATTTTCCAAGGATGTAATAAGGAAAGAATTTGGTTAGCAATGCAGCCAATGAATACGCATTTTAATAGAACCCGTATTTTGCGTTTAGCATCGAATTATAATTGGGACGACATTCTTTCGCAGCATACAGAAATCGTTCATGCAATCAAAGAACAGACTCCAGAAAAAGCAGTACACGTTATGAAGAAGCATCTTATGATGGTTGAATTTGATAAAAAGGAACTGCAAAGGTTTAATCCAAGATATTTTAAATAATTCAATTTTTCCATTAAGGAGGTGAGTTGTGTATTCAAATAGCAGTAAGGTTTATTCAGTTCTATCGCGTTCATAAATAATTAACACGAATAAAAGGGGACTTCATGAAGCGTTTCGTACCACACGTTCAAAAGGAAAATAGTTTAATTCAGAAATTATTTATCCATTTTTAATATTTGCTGCGAATTGAAAACGCTTACTAATATTAGGATTATTTTTTACAGTCATTTTTGTGTAAAGTATTTATCATTTAAGGGGGAAATTGCAATGTTTCGCTATCGCTGGATCATTATTCTAATGCTATTTTTAGCTAATGCAATTAACTATACGGATAGATCAGCTATGTCTGTTGCATTACCGCTTCTATCTAAACAATATCATTTAACACCATCACAGGCAGGAATGATTTTGAGCAGCTTTTTCATTGGATATGCCATTTTTAATTTTGTAGGCGGTTACATGTCCGATAAGAAAGGGCCAAGATTAATAATGGGAACTGCGATGACGGCTTGGTCGCTCTTTTGCGGATTAACGGCTGCTACATTTAATTTTATTTCATTATTCATCGTTCGTCTTTTCTTCGGCTTTGGGGAGGGACCACTTACTTCTACGACGAATAAAGCAATGAACAACTGGATTCCTTTAAAAGAAAGAGCACGCGCAGTTGGAATTGCAAATGCTGGTGCACCTCTTGGCGGGGCAGTTTCTGGTCCGATTGTTGCGCTGATCTCATTACACTGGGGATGGAAATGCTCATTTATTGTGCTAGCAATCGTTGGACTAATATGGGCGATTTTCTGGTTTAAAGTAAGCAGAGACAAACCAGAAATGCATCCAAAAGTGACGAAAGCAGAGCTTAAGGAAATTATAGGCGAAGAAAGTCTAAATCTAGTAAACAATCAAAAAGCAGTAGCAAAGCCTGCTGTAAAAACATCTTTATTTACCATTCTTAAACAGCCTAAAGTAGCGGCTTTAGCTGTCGGCATGTTTGGCTACAACTATACATTATTCTTTTTCCTAACATGGTTCCCAAGCTATTTAATGGACGCAAGGCATTTAAGTGTCGGAAAAATGGGGATTGTCTCTGTGCTTCCATGGATTGCCGGAGGAATTGGGCAAATTGTCGGCAGTATTATCATAGACTATATCTATAAAGTAACAGGAAAAGCAGTCTTTTCAAGGAAGATCGTGCTTGTAACTTGCCTGATTGCATCGGCAATTTGTGTTGCGCTAACTGGCTTAGCTAGTACGGTTATAACTGCTGTAACACTTATGACATTCGGAATTTGTTTTCTTTATTTACAGGCGACAACATATTGGGCAATTATACAGGATGTTGTTCCAAGTGATAAAGTAGGCGGAACGAGCGGATTTGTTCATGCCATTGCAAATATTTCTGGTATTATCGGACCAACCGTTACAGGCTTCATTGTTCAATATTCAGGCCATTATACAGCAGCTTTTATTCTTGCAGGAGGATTAGCTATCATCGGGGCTCTTGGAGTTGCTTTCTTTGTAAAATCAAATATGGCAGAAAATCTTGACTCAAGAAAGGTTGTTTAAAAAATAATAGCTTAAAAGAAGAGGAGCATTGCTATGGCAACATTAATCGATGAGCATTACTTGCTAGATACAGACACTGCAAGAACATTATTTTTTGATTACGCAAAAGATATGCCGATATTTGACTACCATTGTCATCTCCCTGTACAGGAAATCGCAGAAGATAAAAGGTTTACAAATATGACAGAGCTGTGGTTAAGCGGAGACCATTATAAATGGAGAGCATTGCGGGCTAACGGAATAACTGAAGATTATATTACAGGAGATAAAAGTGATCGTGAAAAATTTCAAAAATGGGCAGAAACAGTTCCTTATTTGTTAGGAAACCCATTGTTTCAATGGACACAGCTTGAACTTAAAAGGTATTTTAATATCAATGAAATGTTAAGTGGCCACAATGCTGAGACAGTTTGGGAAAAGTGTAATGAGATTATTCAGCAGCCAGAGTTTTCAGCTAGGAATTTGATTAAGCGTTCGAATGTAAGTGCACTTTGTACAACGGATGATCCGGTAGATACATTAGAATTTCACAGATCTTTAAATGAGGACCTTTCCTTTGATGTCAAAGTGATGCCGACATTTCGCCCCGACATGGCCTTGGAGATTGGAAATCAGCTGTTTATCAATTGGATAGAAAAATTGGAGAACGTAGCAGGGATTACGATTTCAACATTTGATGACTATCTTGAAGCACTAAAACAGAGAATAGATGATTTTCACAATGTAGGGTGTCGATTGGCTGATCTCGGCATATCATCACAGTTTTATTTAGAGACAAGTGAATCCGAAATACGGAATATTTTTCATAAAAGATTTGATCTTTCAAAACTGTCATTAGAAGAACAAGTTAAATTTCGATCATTCATGATGATTTTTCTTGGAAAAGAATATTCACAGCATGGATGGGCGATGCAGATGCATATTGGTGGTTTGCGGAATACAAATACTAGAATGTTCCATACAATTGGTGCCAATACAGGTTTTGATTCAATTGCAGACTTTACTTTTGCGGAAGATTTAGCAAAATTTTTGGATGTACTAGATCAATCTGCGTCACTTCCAAAAACGATTCTCTATTGTTTGAATCCACGCGATAATTATATGGTGGCTGCAATGGCCGGAAACTTTCAAGGTGATGTCCCTGGGAAAATTCAATTTGGTTCCGCATGGTGGTTTAATGATCAACTAGATGGAATGATTGAACAAATGAAAGCGTTATCAAATGTAGGGATGTTTTCAAAATTTATTGGTATGTTGACTGATTCAAGAAGTTTTCTTTCATACACAAGACATGAGTATTTTAGAAGAATCATGTGCCACCTCATTGGAACTTGGGTAGAAAGAGGAGATTATCCTAAAGATTTTCATATGTTAGGGAGTATTGTCCAAGATATTTGTTTTAACAATATTCAAAACTACTTAGAGATTGAGAGATAGAAAGAAGAGAAGGGAGAGTTGACGATGAGAATGGTATTCAGATGGTATGGTGAGGGGAATGATCGCATTCCATTGAGCCATGTGAAACAAATTCCAGGAGTGGAGGGAATTGTTTGGGCACTGCATGATGTTGAAGCAGGAGAAGAATGGCCAATGGAAAAGATTTTAAAAGTAAAAGAACAAGCAGATCGATATCGTTTACATATCGAGGTCGTAGAAAGTGTGAATGTTCACGAAGACATTAAGCTAGGACTGCCGACAAGAGACCGCTATATTGAAAATTATAAAAGAACAATTGAAAAGTTGGCACAGGTTGGTGTAAAGGTCATTTGTTACAATTTCATGCCTGTTTTTGATTGGACGAGAACAGATCTTTATAAGCCATTAGAGGATGGTTCAACAGCTCTTTTTTATGAAAAAGAAAAGGCAGAAACGATGTCCCCTGAAGATCTGGTTGATAAAATTGCAGGGAACTCGGATTTTACAATGCCTGGGTGGGAGGCTGCTAGATTAAAACATCTTTCGGATTTATTCCAGGCCTATAAAAATGTTTCAGAAGAGGATTTATGGAATCATTTGCAATACTTTTTAGAAGAAATTATTCCTGTTGCAGAGGAAAATGATATAAAAATGGCGATTCACCCGGATGATCCACCATGGTCCATTTTTGGGCTACCGCGAATTATTACAAACAAAGAAAATATCCGCAGACTGTTAAATCTTGTGGATAGTCCATCTAATACTGTGACACTTTGCAGCGGGTCTTTGGGAGCCAATCCTAATAATAATATTGCAGAAATGGTGAATGAATTTGCTGATCGTATTCCATTTGCACATATTCGAAATGTAAAAATATATGAAAATGGTGATTTTATTGAAACATCTCATCGTACTGCTGATGGATCAGTTGATATATATCGCATTGTAAAAGCATATCATGACAATGGCTTCACTGGATATGCTCGTCCTGATCATGGAAGACATATTTTTGATGAAGAATGCAGACCAGGTTATGGGTTATATGACAGAGCGCTTGGCATTATGTATTTATGGGGAATTTGGGATGCACTTGAAAGAGCTAAGCAGGAGGAAGAAAAATGATACAGATAAACGAAAATTTAACCGGAAAAGTAGCAGTGATTACTGGTGGCAGCGGGGTGCTGTGCAGTGCGATGGCAAAGGAACTTGCTAGACATGGTGTGAAAGTTGCAATACTCAATCGCCATCTAGAAAATGGTGAACACGTTGCTGATGAAATTAAAAGTCATGGTGGTGAAGCAATTGCCCTTGCCTGTAATGTGTTAGACATTGAAAGTGTGAAGCAGGCAGAAAAAATAGTTCATGAGAAGTGGGGCTCCTGTGACATTTTAATTAATGGTGCAGGAGGAAATCATCCAGACGGGCAAACAACGAATGAGACATTGAAACTAGAAGATTTAGATAGTAAAGATATAAAAACATTCTTCGATTTAAGTGCCGACGGCTTTGGTTTTGTTTTTAATTTAAATATATTAGGAACGTTAATTCCAACGCAAATATTTACACGCAATATGCTGAATAAGAAAGGTGCGGTTGTTATTAATATGTCTTCTATGAGTGCACCGAGTCCGATGACGAAGGTCCCTGCATATAGCGCAGCGAAAGCAGGGGTAGAAAACTTAACACAATGGTTAGCAGTCCATTTAGCAGATGTAGGAATTCGAGTAAATGCGATTGCACCTGGATTCTTTAAAACTGAACAAAATAGAAGGCTGTTAACGAATGAGGATGGTTCCTTGACAGAAAGGTCTCATAAAATACTATCCCATACGCCGATGCGCCGCTTCGGTTCTCCGGAAGATCTGTTAGGTACATTAATCTGGCTTGCAGATGAAAGTATGTCCGGCTTTGTGACGGGCATTACCGTTCCAGTAGACGGCGGATTCATGGCATATTCAGGTGTTTAATATGAAAAAGGAAAATTTAGATGTTGTCACGATTGGTGAAACGATGACGCTGTTTGTTCCTTCTGCTGTAGGACCGCTGCGATATGCCGGCCAGTTTGATAAGACGATCGGTGGAGCGGAATCGAATGTTGCTATCGCTCTTGCACGCCTAGGACATCAAGTTGGCTGGATTAGCCGTCTTGGTCACGATGAATTTGGAATATTCGTGCGAAATTACATCCGTGGGGAAGGGGTAGACACGTCACAAGTTTCTTTTGATGACGATTATCCAACAGCTGTATTTTTCAAAGAACGGCAATTGGGGCAAGACCCAAAAGTTTATTTTTATCGTAAAGGATCTGCGGCTAGCCAAATGTCACCGGCAGACTTAAACGAGGAGTATATAAGTCAGGCAAAATTCCTGCATATTACGGGGATTCTTCCGGCTTTAAGCGAAAATTGTAAAATGACTGCTTACCGGGCTATTGAAATTGCAAAAAAACATCAGCTTACGATCCTTTTTGATCCAAACATTCGCTTAAAACTATGGAAGCAAAATGAGGCACGAGAACCGTTGCTTAATATTGCAAGCTACTGTGATATTGTCATGCCAGGATTGGATGAGGGAGAAATGTTGACTGGAAAAACGTCTCCGGAAACCATTGCAGAACAATTTCTAGCGAATGGTACAAAGATTGTTGTTATTAAGTTAGGGGAACGAGGAGCATACTATGCAACAGCTGATGAAGAAGCGTATGTCCCCGGGTTTGAAGTTAAACAAATTGTCGACACTGTTGGAGCAGGTGATGGTTTTGCGGCAGGATTTTTATCAGGATTGCTTCGGGGGTACTCTTACTACGAATCTATTAGATTGGCAAATCGTGTAGGTGCATATGCTTTAACAGTTGCTGGCGATGTGGAAGGATATCCATTTTGGTCACAGGTTGATCCTAATCATACGGAAAAAGAAATTTTGCGATAGGAAGGGTGTTATGCTTATGATTCCGAAAGTTAAATTGTTGCAAAGATTACTAGATGGTGGTGTTATTGCAGTTATTCGCCGTGTTCCTGGAGATAAAATGATCCCATTAGCAGAAAGTCTTATTGAAGGTGGTGTAACAGCACTTGAAGTGACTTTGGACCACCCTGATGCGCTTTCTTCCATTCGAACACTTTCAGCCCAGTTAAAGTCCCGTGCTATCGTTGGTGCAGGTACAGTTATTGACAGTGCATCAGCAACGATGGCTATTCATC
Source organism: Heyndrickxia ginsengihumi (assembly GCF_011008565.1). Taxonomy (GTDB): domain Bacteria; phylum Bacillota; class Bacilli; order Bacillales; family Bacillaceae_C; genus Weizmannia; species Weizmannia ginsengihumi. Next base: position 124,125 of record NZ_JAAIWK010000006.1, on the reverse strand, counting down.
ACGGAGCTGAGTTTATCTTCAGCCCGAGCCTGCATCAAGATGCTATTAAAACTGCATTGCGTTATGGGAAAGTTGCTGTTCCAGGGGTAATGACCCCCAGCGAAATGATTACTGCTATGGAGTGGGGGGCTGATATGGTGAAGATCTTCCCTGCTTCAGGATTAGGTGTAAAGTATATTAAAGATGTGAAAGGCCCGTTATCACATATTCCAGTCATACCTACTGGTGGAGTCAATCTGGAAAATGTTTCATCCTATATAGAAGCCGGTGTTGCTGCAGTAGGTGTCGGTGGCAATTTAGTCAATTTGAAGCTGATTGAGGAAGGGAACTTTAAGAAAATTACTGAAAGTGCTAAACAATATGTTCATGCGGTTCAAGAAGCACGAGGAATGCTTATTAGATAAATTCTATTTATATGTTTTTGAGCTGAGATTTGAAATGATGGCAAGATCATGAACAGTAAAAAAGAGTCCTCACGAACAATAAGTGGGGACTCTTCTTACTATTGTTTTTTAGCAATATTGATGAATTTTCTTTGATAGTTTGCTAATGTCAGTAATGGGAAGACGTATTGATAGCTGTGATAGTGAATATAAAAGCCGCCAGCCATTCCTTGCCCTTTCGGATAATCTGTCGTCCAATCTTTTTTATTAAGATTTGTAAGTAAATAAGTCATACCTTTCTGAATCTCTTCTGTCGGTTTATCTGCAGCAGCAATTAATGCGTCAAGCGCCCAAGCGGTGTGAGTGACTGTACTCGTTCCAAGCGGAATATATGTTTTCTGAATATCGCTTCGGCATGATTCTCCCCAGCCGCCGTCATGATTTTGGATGGATTTTATCCATGTTATTGATTGCTCGATTGATGAATGACTGGCGGGCAGTCCGGCCGCAATAAGGCCTGTAATAGAAGCCCACGTTCCATATAAATAACAAATCCCCCATCTTCCGTACCATGAGCCGTCATTTTCTTGGTGCTTTAATACCCATTTGCTTCCTTTTTGAATGATAGAGTGACTGCTTGATAAATTTGTGTAGTTTCCAAAAAACTCTAAAGTTCTTCCCGTTAAATCTGCACTTGAGGGGTCTCCAAGTAAAAATTCCCCTTTTTCAATAGGAACGAGCTTAATCCATTTATCATTTACATTTTTTTCAAAAGCTGGCCAGCCGCCGTCATGGTTTTGCATAGATATGACCCAGTGAAGACCGCGATTCCATGCTTCATGATCATGAGAATCAGAAGAGACATTTCGGGCAATCGCTCTTAATGAAGCAGTAGTGTCATCAACGTCAGGATTAATCGTATCGATGTCGGAAAAGCCCCAACCGCCGGGTAAACTATCCGGATTATGAATAACCCAATCACCGAATTTATAATGCTGTCGCGTTCGCAAATAATGGTTTGCCTGCTTAATTACTGGACTATCTGAGGATACACCAGCATTTTGTAATGCATAACTGATTAAAGATGTGTTCCAAACATCTGCAGTTGTATATTGCATATGTGGTAAACCATCGATGTCAGTTTTCATCGATTTTAAACCTTCCACAGCTCTTGTAATGTGGGGATCGTGTTTTGAATATCCGAGTGCGAGTAGGGCGAAAATCATTAAAAAGGTTGAGCTAAAATAGCTGTATAAAGTGCCGTCTGGCTCTATTCTCTCAAGCATATATGTTTTTGCCCGTTCAATCGCTTTTACATGCAATTGTTCAGGAATTTCACTTAACTTTTTAATCTCTTTTTCAATAAAGGAAAGGAAGGAAATCCATTCCGGAGATCTTTCCCAAGATGTGTGCGATTCTCTTTGTGATAATAGGTCACTAAGATCAGGGCTATTTTTTGTTTTTTTGCTATATTTCTTTGCCGCCAAAATCATGATCGGAGCAATATTTGACCGACCAAAAACAGAAATTTGATAAAAATTGATTGGAAAAGACGGAGGAAGAAGAATGAGTTCAACTGGAAATGGAGAAAAAGATGGCCATTCATATTGTCCTGTTATGGCAAGCAGCATTTTGGTGAAAATATTAGTATTCTCTACTCCGCCATTGGATAAAATAAATTTTTTTGCAGCTACCAATCTACTATCATTTTTTTTGTAATAGCCTGAATAAAGGAGAGCATAATAGGCTTCGAGAGTTGGTGTTAAATTACCATCATCTTCATCGTAAAACAACTTCCATGCCCCGTTTTGTTGTTGTTTACTTATAATTCTTTTAACTAGTCCTTGAATTAATTCTTCATCATTTATCCCTAATGTCCGTAATAAAATGATCATATACGCATCGGTCGTGATTCCTGTCTCAAAAGGATAGCTCCATGAACCTTTAGGAGTTTGGTCGGTTCTAAGCTTGTTTATAATCCATTTAATGCCTTCATCAGTGTTCATCATGAACGATAGTCATTCCTTTCATAAAAAGACTTTCATCAGTTATACATATTCAGGTGATGAGGTGAGAATTCATGGGGGAGGGGATGAACAATCTTTTTTATTAGGCACCGCGCAGAAACTCCAATTGAAAGAATGAAAGAAGCAATAAAAAAACGTCAGAGAATGTACGAAGTCAAGTTACCGACCAAGCAAGAAGAATGGCTTATAGAAAAGATTCGCGACCAGACGATGGAAATGAATATTAATAATGTAACTAGAACAAAGGCCTATCTTGATGTTTATCAACTTTACCCCAATATTCATTGGGCTTTTTTAGGACATATGGTTTCACGAAATGGCGGCTGGAATATGACAGATTTAAAAGGAGAATTATTATCAAGATTGTTGTCAGAAAAAGAAAAGCAGTCTTTTTTTACGTTTTTAGAAAGGGGAAATTGGCTTATTTTTCAAGATGTCTATCCACAATTTCTTCTTTATCAAGAAAGTTTAAAAATCAATCAGCCGCTTTTTCATCTTTTCCCTTATTTTAATATTTCGATTTTTATGGAAGCAGTGTGGAATGAATTTTGGGAACATCAAAACGAATATATTCTTGCCATTGCGTTAATTATTAACGAACAACATTATCTAGAGCAGAGGGTGATTCAGCATCCCCTGTATAAAAAGGAAGTACTAAAAACATTAGAGTTTAAGTTGCAGGACTTGTTATCCTTTAATCAAATTCTTTTTCCTTATTGGAGCGATGGTATGATGCATGTAATTGGGCAGACACTTCATCGGTTTGGCTCATTGAATGAGAGGATATTATTAGGAAAACGACTATATAAAATTCTTTTTCAAAATAGTGATACGTTAAGGCTTATTGAAAGGTGGGCGGATGTCCAGCCGCACACCGGGTCAAGAAAAGATTATTGGCCAAATGTATTTAATAATATTCATGAAGGCTTGCCTGGAAAAAGTTATCAGCTTCGCTTGAAATCGTGCATGCTTAAACCGGGAGCAACAAGAATTTATAGCCCGGCACTTGAACATGTGTGGAAAAACGTAAAACAGCCTGATGCTGAGAAGGGCGATTGGTTTAAAGATTTTCATGTCTTTCATTACTTTGCTGAATTGGAAGAAGAAATCAATGGGGAGATATTCAATGAATACTGTAAAACACTTGAAAGACTCGAACTTGCAGCCCTTGCCAAAAAAGCAATTTCGCTTTGAAATCAAACGATATATACCAGCTATGTTGTTCGCTACATTAATTGGAACGTATTTAGATCTCATATTTGTAGGGAGAAACGTCTATTCTTTTCCAATTCGCCCTTTTTCATCTGTTTTTTCAATTAACATTGCGTTCACACTGGCAGGACTTCCCACTATGACATTCATTTTTTTACTTTTAATAGGTCAGTTTCGAATATTAGGGCGTTTTCTCTTTATTTTATTAATGAGCGTGCTGATGTCAATCATGGAGAAAAAGGCAGAAGTATTTGGAATGTTTGAGCATACGAGGAACTGGAATCATCATGATACATTTATAGGCTATTGTTTTTATTTCATCATTGTTTATATATTTCATAAATGGTTTGAACAAAGCTTAGATCATAAAAATAAAACAAAAGTATAAAGGTACTTATTTATAAGTTATTTTCTATCCTTCACGTAACTTTAAAAATTTAATGAATATACATGGAAAAGTGGCCATCACTTATTTAGTGAAGGCTACTTTTGTATTAGTATTAGAAATGATAAAAAACGAATTGTTTATACATTTTTGAAAAATAAAAAAATGATTGACACTAAAATGATGGTGTGTTAAATTTCAATTAATGAAACGTTTCATTTTTAGAAGGGGAATTTAACTTGACAGCAACAATGAAAGATTTAGCTAAATATACGAATCTATCTCTAGGAACTATTTCAAAATATATTAATGGGGGAACAGTTAAACCAAAAAATAAACAATTAATTGATGAAGCGATCAAAGAATTAGGTTTTCAAGTAAATCAGTTCGCACGGAGTTTAAAAACAAATCGCTCTAACACGATCGGAATTATTATTCCTTCAATGGAGAATTATTTCTGCACTAGCCTTGTTTCATACGTAGAGAAATATATTTCTGTTTATGGATATAGTGTGATGATTTGTAATTACCAAGAAAAAGAAAAAAAGGAACGAGAACAAATTAATTTTTTAGTTAGTAAGCAAGTAGACGCAATTGTTATTGTATCAACATGCTCCATTGAGACTCAAAAATTAATAAAAGAAGTTATTCAAAAGGGAACTTACGTTGTATCTGTGGATCGTAAGTTAGATAAGATTGAATGTGATACAGTTGCAGTAGACAATTGTAGTATTTCAAAGAAGGTCACCGAATATTTAATTGAAAACGGTCACCAAAAGATCGCAGTCGTTTGTGGTCCAAGAAAGATTTCTACTGCTTCAGAGAGGCTTCAGGGATATATCGAAGCATTTAATTCCTATGGCATTCCAGTTTATCAAGATTATATCGTCTATGGTGACTACTATTCGCAAAGCGGGTATAAGCAAGCAATGAAGCTACTAGAATTAGAAGAGCCGCCAACAGCTATATTTGCAACAAATTATGATATGACATTAGGTGTTATCAAGGCGCTTAATCAAAAAAAGCTACAAATTGCGAAAGATATTTCAGTTGTAGGTTTTGATAACTTATCAATTGCGGAAATTATTCAGCCAACGTTAACAATTGTAACCCAGCCAATGAAAACATTAGCGAAGAAAGCAGCTGAGCTGATTGTAAAGCGAATTGATAAAAAGGAAGAATTGAGTTTTCCTTGCAATATTACTTTACAGGCAAAATTAATAATGGGGAATTCTGTAAAAAACATATCATCATTTCTTTAATGATTGGAATAGAAGATACCTATTAATCATAATGTGAGATTAATAGGTTGCTAAAAAAATGAAACGTTTCATTTTATCTTAGGAGGTATAGAGGATGATTGAAAAATTAATTGGAGAAATGCCAAAGGTAGGAATAAGACCAATTATTGATGGAAGAAGAAAAGGAATCCGTGAGTCATTAGAGGAAAAAACAATGAATATGGCTTTAAGTGTAGCCAAATTGATCGAAAGTAAGTTGAAATATCCAAATGGTGAACCTGTTCAATGTGTCATTGCAGATGCGACTATTGGGCGAGTTAATGAAAGCGCTTTATGCGAAGGAAAATTTAGAAAAGAAAACGTAGGATTGACAATTAGTGTTACGCCATGCTGGTGTTACGGCTCGGAAACAATTGATTATCATCCTTTAAGACCTAAAGCGATTTGGGGATTTAATGGGACTGAAAGACCCGGTGCAGTATATTTGGCTGCAGCGTTAGCGGCACATAATCAATTAGGAATCCCGGCATTCGGAATATATGGAGATCAAATTCAAGATTTGAATGATGACTCAATTCCTGCAGATGTTGAAGAAAAGCTTCTTCAATTTGCAAAGGCAGGATTAGCGGTTAGTATGATGCAAAATAAAAGTTATCTTTCTATCGGAAGTATTTGTATGGGCATCGCCGGCTCAGATGTTCAAAGCTCATTTTTTCAAAAATATTTAGGTATGCGCCGTGAGGCTGTGGATATGTCAGAAGTAATTCGGAGAATGGAACAAAAAATATATGATGAAGCAGAATTTGAAAAAGCAAAATTATGGGTCAAGAAAAATTGTAAACAAGGATTGGATTTAAATAAAAGAGAAAATCAAAGAAATGCAGATGAGAAAGAAGGAGATTGGGAGAGAAGTATTCTCTTAACAATGATTGTCAGGGATCTTATGGTTGGAAATGAAGCACTTGCTGATAAAGGATTTTTAGAGGAAGCAGGGGGCCATAACGCATTAATATCTGGTTTTCAAGGTCAAAGACAATGGACAGATTTTATGACAAATGGAGATTTTATGGAGTCCATTTTGAATACATCTTTTGATTGGAATGGAAAAAGAGAGCCTTACATTGTGGCAACTGAAAATGATTCATTGAATGCAGTTTCAATGCTTTTTGGTCACTTATTAACGAATACTTCGCAGCTCTTTGCAGATGTTCGGGCTTTCTGGAGTCCAGAAAGTGTTCAACGCGTTACAGGAGAAAGACTAGAAGGGAAAGCAGCTGATGGGATTATTCATTTAATTAATTCCGGAGCAGCTACACTTGACTTTGCAGGTGTGCAAAAGAAAGACGGGGAAGCTGTAGTAAAACCATTTTGGGAAATAACAGATGAGGAATGTCAGCAAGAAATGGAAAAGACATCTTGGTATCCTGCGACAACAGAATACTTTCGAGGCGGCGGATACTCATCACATTTTATGACAGAGTCAGAAATGCCAGTGACAATGTGCCGCTTAAATCTAGTAGACGGGGACCAGCCAGTTCTTCAAATTGCTGAAGGTTATACAGTAGTGCTGCCTGACAATGTGAGTGAAATTTTAGATAAAAGAACGGATCCGACATGGCCAACAACATGGTTTGCACCAAGAATTACCGGGAAGGGTGCATTTAAAGATGTCTATAGCGTAATGAATAATTGGGGAGCAAATCACGGAGCAATTAGTTACGGACATATAGGAAAAGAGTTAATCTCGCTTGCCGCCCTGTTGAGAATTCCGGTAAATATGCATAATGTCGAGGAAGATAAAGTATTTCGGCCAACACTTTGGAATGCGTATGGAACTGCTCATTTAGAACAGGCTGATTTTCAAGTTTGCAGAAAGCTTGGACCATTATATGGTAGAAATTAATTCTTATGATAAGTTCACAATTGGACTTGATTACGGAACTTTATCTGCAAGAGCGGTCCTTGTTAACACCGCAAATGGAGAAGTTGTAGCTGAAGCTGTAAAAGAATATCGTCACGGAGTTATAAAAGATAAGATTGGGAATCGTCAACTTCCAGCACATTGGGCATTACAGAGTGCTGATGATTACTTAGAAGCGCTCTATACAATTATTCCAGAAATAATCGAAAAAAGTAGTGTAACTAAAGAACGTGTTATTGGGATCGGCATAGATTTTACATCCTGTACAATGTTGCCTGCTTCTAAAAATGGGAAGGCGCTTCATCAAATTGAGAAATTTAAAGATCATCCGCATGCGTACGTGAAATTGTGGAAGCATCATGCAGCCCAAAGCTATGCAGAAAAAATCAATGAAACTGGAAATAGTAGAAATGAGGAGTTTATAAAAGCGTATAACAGACAAATTTCATCTGAATGGCTGTTTCCAAAAATATTGCAAATCTTTAAAGAGGATCCGGAAATATATGCAAAGACTGATTGCTTTATAGAAGCTGGAGATTGGCTAGTTTGGCAGCTATCTGGAAACTTGAAAAGAAGTATTTGCCATAGTGGATATAAAGCGATGTGGCAGGGGAAATATCCATCAAAAGAATATTTTAGATCACTCGACAAAGAGTTTGGAAACGTTGTTGAAGAGAAACTACCAGGAGAGATGATTCATTTAGGTCAGTCAGTAGGAAACATTTCCTCTCGAATGGCTGAAAAATTAGGATTGAGTTATAAAACAGTTATTGCATCAAGTGTGATTGATGCCCATGCTGCTGTACCGGCTGTGAATGCGACAAGGGAAGGCACGATGGTTGCCGTCATTGGAACATCTACCTGCCATTTAGTTGTATCAGAGAAGTTGAACTATCTCCAAGGAGTAAACGGAGTAGTTAAAGATGGGATTATTGAAGGTCTGTATGCTTATGAATGCGGGCAGGCGGCTGTAGGGGATATGTTCGATTGGTTTATTAGAAATCAAGTTTCTAAGCACTACTTCGAGGCTGCAGCAGAAATGAACATGGGGATTCACGATTATCTCTCTGAAAGGGCTTCTTCATTAAATCCGGGAGGCAGAGGAATCTTGGCGTTAGATTGGTGGAACGGCAGCAGAATTGATAATCGCCCTGATTTATCAGGGGTATTATATGGTTTTGATCTAGATACAAAAGCTGAGGAAATTTATCGGGCTTTAATAGAAGCATCAGGGTTTGGGACTAAATTAATCATTGAAAAATTTGAAAGAGGAGGGATGCCGATAAAAGAGTTTTATGCTTGTGGAGGGATTTCCAAAAAGAACCAATTGTTAGTCCAAATATATGCCGATATTCTTGATTTTCCTATTAAAGTCAGTTACTTAGAACATGCTTCAGCAGTCGGTGCAGCTATGTATGCAGCAGTTGCTGCGGGAATGAAGGAAGGTGGATACGACACGATTCAGGATGCAGCGGAAGCAATGGCAGACCGTCATGTTCATACAGTTTATCCACATAAAGAACGCACGAAAATGTATCAGCAACTATATGAGCTTTATCGGGAAGCAAGGGAAGAAAATTTGAATAGCAAAGTATTACAGAAACTGCAGGATATGAAAAATGATGCAAGAGTTTGAGCCGTTTCCAAAGACAGGGAGGTAGCAAAATGAATGAAGCACAACTAAAAGATGAAATATGTGAAGTTTGCAATAAAATGTGGCAATTAGGCTGGGTCGCTGCAAATGACGGCAATGTCAGTGCAAAGCTCGAGGAAAATATTTTTATTACTACACCGACTGGTATAAGTAAAAGCTTTATTACACCTGAAAAGCTAGTAAAGATTAATAGTCAAGGGGAAATCTTGGAGGCAAATGGCGAGTATCGTCCATCAAGCGAAATAAAAATGCATTTACGCTGCTATTCTGAACGTGATGATGTTGGGGCCGTTGTCCATGCACATCCTCCAACCGCAACAGGATTTGCACTTGCTCATATTCATTTAGACAATTATTCCTTGATTGAAAGTGCAATCACGATTGGATCAGTCCCGATTACTCCATTTGGAACTCCTTCAACGATGGAAGTACCAGAAGCAATTACACCGTACTTAGAGCATCATGATGTCCTGTTGTTGGAAAACCATGGTGCATTGTCAGTTGGATGTGATCTTATAACAGCATACTATCGAATGGAAACATTAGAATTAGTTGCGAAGACTAGTTTTATTGCAAGAATGCTTAATCAAGGAAAACAAGAAAAGGAAATTCCGAGAGAGAACCTTGAAAGATTATTTAAAATGCGTGAGGGCTATAAAGTAACAGGAAAACATCCTGGGTATAAGAAGTATAATTAACCAGTTTTGAAAGGGGTGTATTGCTTTGTGAAACAAGTACTGGCGCTTGATTTAGGAGCTTCAAATGGTAGGGCGATCTTGGGAAAATATGACGGCGAAAAATTGTATCTCCAAGAAATCCATCGGTTTGAAAATATACCCATAGAAGAAGAAAATACACTTTACTGGGATATAGAGGCATTATTTTTTGAAATAAAAAATTCTCTGCGACTTGCAGCGCATATCAGTCATTTAGACAGCGTTGGTATCGATACATGGGGAGTAGACTTTGGATTACTGGACAGCGCTGGAAATTTACTTGCAAGGCCTGTTCATTATCGCGATAGACGAACAGAAGGGATGAGTAAAAAAGCAGAAAAAATATTGACAAAAGAAAAATTATATCAATTGACGGGAAATCAAATTTTAGATATTAACACGCTTTTTCAGTTAATGTCATTAAAGGAGCGGAACGTAAAGCAATTTGAACAGATAAATAAACTGCTTTTAATGCCGGATTTATTCAATTATTTATTAACAAATACTGCAAAAACAGAAATAACAATTGCTTCAACGACACAGTTATTTGACCCATATAAGAAAAAATGGAGTAAGGAAATTTTAAATACTTTTCATATTCCAGAGAGTATGATGGGAGAGCTAGTAGAACCAGGGGCAACAATAGGAAATATTACACCAGTTTTGGCAGAGGAACTAGGCATTGCTGAAATCCCAGTAATTGCGGTTGGTTCTCATGATACAGCTAGTGCAATTGCAAGTGTCCCGTGTAATGAAGAATTTTTATTCATTTCATCGGGAACATGGTCATTGATTGGAACAGAAATTAAGCAGCCGATAATTAATGAAACATCTCTATATTATAACATCACTAATGAAAGCAGTGCCGATAAGACAACAAGTTTATTGAAAAATATAGCAGGGCTATGGATGATTCAGGAAACAAAGCGGCAATTTGAGAGAGAAGGAAGGATTTATAGTTATTCTGAGCTTGCTGAGATTGCACAGCATGCCAAACCGTTTAATTGTTATTTGGATACAGATTATCTAGAATTCCAACATCCGGGGAATATACCGAAACGAATTAGACAATATGCAGCCGCAACAGATCAGTACGTTCCTAACACAGATGCTGAAATTGTTCGTGTCATATATGAGAGTTTAGCTTTGAAATACCGATTGGTTATTGAAGAAATTCAAGAGGTGATTGGAAAAGAATACTCAATAGTAAACATCGTTGGTGGGGGGGCACAAGCAGAAATCCTTTGCCAAATGACAGCTAACGCAGTAGGAAAAAAGGTTATAGCTGGACCCGCGGAAGCAACTGCAATTGGAAATATCATCGTGCAATTAATTGGCAGTGGAGCCATACAAGACTTGCAGCAGGCACGAGAAATCGTAAAAAGCTCATTTAGATTAGTAGAATATCAACCAAAAGATGAACAACTATGGAAACAACATTATGAAATATATTGTCATTTACTTAAAGTTGGAAGACTTCATCCAGAACAAAGGAGCAAGTTTTAATAAAGGGGGGAAAAGAATGCTTAAACATATACCAGCAATATTATCGCCAGAAATACTAAAAGTATTAATGGAAATGGGTCACGGTGATGAACTTGTTCTTGCAGATGGGAATTTTCCAAGTGCGAGTCATGCAAATATATTAGCTAGAGCAGATGGTCTAAGCATACCAGTATTGCTTGAAGCTATTTTAAAGTTTTTTCCATTAGATACTTATAGCAATGAAGCAGTTACATTAATGAAAGTATCACCTGGAGATGATGATCGTCCTAAGATTTGGAAAACTTATGAGGAAATATTGGAGCAATCAGGTGCAGAAAATAAACGAATAAAACTTGAAGAACGATTTTCATTCTATGAACATAGTAAAAACAGTTACGCAGTCATTGCAACTGGTGAAGAGTCTTTATATGCAAATATCATTTTAAAAAAAGGGGTCGTCCGCTAGTTTGGAGGTGAAAGCATTGAATGATGTAATCTTAAAAATGTCTGGGATAAAAAAGTCTTTCGGTCCAGTTCATGCACTAAAAGGGGTACATCTCGAGCTTAGAAAAGGTGAAGTTCATGCATTAATGGGAGAAAATGGAGCAGGAAAATCAACATTGATGAAGGTATTGACAGGAATATATGAAAAGGATGGCGGCGAAATTATTTATGATGGTAAAACTGTTGATTTTAAAGGACCAAAAGAATCTCAAGATGCTGGAATTGTCATTGTCCATCAAGAATTAAATATGATGAATCACTTGACAGTCGCTCAAAATATTTTTATTGGGCGAGAAAGTATGAAGATGAAGATTTTTACAGATGATCGTGCCATTAATGACAAATCAAAAGAACTATTTGATTTATTAAATATAAAGATTAACCCAAAAGAAGTAGTAGGAAACTTAACTGTAGGAAAACAACAAATGGTTGAAATCGCCAAGGCTATTTCAATGAATGCAAAAGTTCTAGTATTTGATGAACCTACAGCAGCTTTAACGGAGGCAGAAATTACCGAGCTTTTTCATATTATTGAAGATTTAAGAAGCAAAGGTATAGGTATCGTATATATTTCTCATCGAATGGATGAGATTGAAAAAATTACCGATCGGGTTACGGTTATGCGTGATGGTGAGTATGTCGGAGAACTAGAGACGAAGAATACAACGAAAGATGAGATCATCAGCATGATGGTCGGAAGGGCAATATATGAGGAACCAAAGCAGAAATCCGCTGTAAGTGAAGATGCAGAAATTGTGTTAGAAGTAAAAGATTTATCTCGTAGTGATGAAGTGAAGAATGTATCTTTTCAATTGAGAAAGGGGGAAATTCTTGGCTTTTCCGGCTTAATGGGTGCTGGAAGGACAGAAGTTGCAAGATTAATATTTGGTGCAGACAAATGTGACAGTGGAGAAATCTTTATTAAAGGAAAAAAAGTAGAAATCAAAAACCCGAGGGATGCCGTGCAGAATGGAATAGGCTATTTGTCGGAAGATAGAAAGAGATACGGTGTAGTTGTAGATATGGATGTTGGAAATAATACTGTACTGCCATCATTAGTTCGTTTTACAAAATCTATGATTATTAAAGATAGGTTGATCCAAAAAATTAGTAATCGTTATATAGAATCTCTCAATATTAAAACGCCATCTTCCAAACAGTTAGTGAGAAATCTTTCAGGGGGAAATCAGCAAAAAGTGATCATTGCTAAATGGCTTGCGCAGAATAGCGATATTTTCATTTTTGATGAACCAACAAGAGGGATTGATATTGGAGCAAAGAGTGAAATTTATCATTTAATGAATCAATTAGCTGAAGAAGGAAAATCAATTATTATGATTTCTTCAGAATTACCAGAAATTTTACGAATGAGCGATCGGATTATCGTTATGTGTGAAGGGAGAAAAACAGCAGAACTTTCAATCGAAGACGCGAGCCAAGAGAAGATTATACATTATGCAACAATGAGAAATGGGGGAAGAGACCATGCCAGTAGTTAAGGAAGTAGAAATGGAGAACAACCATCATATTCATTTTGCAGCAAGTACGATACAAAAGATTGGAACACAAAAATTAATTGCAATCGTCGCACTGTTAGCAATTTATTTATTTTTTGCCATTTCTAGTCCAGCTTTTCGTTCAGTAAATACATTGGTTAGTATTTTTGACGCCTCCTATTATATTGGGTTTTTAGCAATTGGGGTAACCTTTGTTATTATCACAGGAGGAATTGATCTATCAATTGGAACAGTGATGATGTGTGCGGCGATGGTAGGTGGAGTGCTGCATTCCAATCTTGGATGGCCAATGTGGTTATCATTAATTAGTATTATTGTCGTTGGTGGTCTATTTGGTCTTGTCAATGCTATCCTCGTTGCAAAAATGAGATTACCAGCTTTTATTGCAACACTTGGAACAATGATGATTGCGGAAGGATTAAGTTCGATGGTATCCAATGTTCAAAGTGTTACTTTTCCGTTACGCTCAAGTTCCGACGGCTATTACAAAAGTTTTTTCCGGCTCGACAATAATTTTCCAATTGGCATTTTTGTGCTTATTGTTTTTGTTCTTTTAGCTGCGGTGATATTAAATAAAACAAGAATTGGCCGTTATATATTTTCGATAGGAAGCAATATGGAAGCTACACGATTATCAGGTGTTAATATTGTGAAATGGGAGGGAATGTCGTACATCATTAGCGGTTTATTTGCCGGGCTTGCGGCAATTGCCTATTCAGCTACTTATACGACTATTCTTCCTGGTGCTGGCCAAGGCTTTGAACTTGATGCGATTGCTGGAGTTGTCGTTGGTGGTACATCTTTAGCAGGGGGGTTAGGCTCAATTTTAGGAACTATTATTGGGGTATTTATTATGAGTGTACTTAAAGTTGGCTTACCATTTATTAACTTACAGCCCCATTATCAAATTTTTATTACTGGTTTTGTTGTTATTATCGCTGTCTATCTTGATATCTATCGAAATCGCAAAAAGAGGGTGTAATGTTTTTCAATATAATATTGGTGTTCTATCTTAATGAGGGGGAAAAACAATGAAAAAAATCTCAAAAAAATTTGGATTTGCAATGGTTGCTACGCTGATATCAATACTTGTTCTTAGTGCATGTGGCAATGCAAAAACAGGGGCATCAAAAGGTGATGATATAAGATTAGAAGTGATAGCAAAAGGTTTTCAAAACGATTATTGGAAAGCTGTTAGAACAGGGGCTGAAAAAGCTGCTAAGGAAGAGGGGGTCAAAATGAATTTTGTTGGCCCTAAAGATGAAAGCGCTATTTCTGACCAAGTTGAAATGCTTAACGATGCTATAAACAAAAATCCTTCGGCGGTTGCCCTTGCCGCTCTTGATACGAACGCAGAATTAGATGATATAGAACAGGCAATGAGCAAAAATATTCCAATTATAGGATTTGATTCTGGTGTTCCGAATGCTCCAAAAGGCGCGATTAAAGCAACTGCTTCTACAGATAACTATAAGGCAGGGGCACTTGCTGCAGATAAAACATTCACAGCCATAAAGAAGAAGATAACTGCGGCTAAAAAAGGAAAACCTGTTCGGATTGGAGTTTTATCACAAGAGGTAAATTCATTATCTATTACTGCAAGAACATCTGGTTTTATTGACGAAATGGTAAAAGATATTGAGAAGATGGATGGCGTTGGTAAGGGAAAAGTTCAAGTGACAGGGCATGATAAATTTGCGAATAAAGTAAAGCCACAAAATGCAATCGCAATAATTGAGGTTCGCATACCAGCGGAAGTAACAGATTCAGCAGGAAAAACGGAAGCGCAAGCTCTGTTAAATAAGAAAGATTTAATTTCTATTTATGGATCTAATGAATTTGCAGCGAAATCAATTATTAATGCAGATTCTGCAATTGCTGGGGGAAGAATTGGCAAGAATAAGGTTATTGCCGTAGGGTTTGATTCAGGTACTTTGCAAATTGATGCAATTAAATCTGGAAAATTCCTTGGTTCCATTACGCAAAATCCAATTGCCATTGGTTATAATACTGTAAAACTAGCAGTTAAAGCAGCCAAAGGTGAAAAAGTAAAAGATGTGGATACAGGATCAAAATGGTATGACAAAGCAAACATTGATTCTAAAGAAATTGCTCCATTATTATATAAATAAACATCTTTATATAGCTTAAAGTACATTTTTTCTCTAGTAAACTTTTATAAATATAAAAAAAGGAGTGGGTAGCAGGGGTTCGCTTTCCGCGGGCGGTTAGGAGGACTCTATTTATATCTTTATCTAATTCCCTTCTTTGGAGGAAGTATGTAGAAATACGTACGATCTGACATTGAGGGGCTTATTTTTTGTAATACAAAGATTGATTGAAGGAGGGGGAAACTTGTTATAGATAAAGTGGATCTTGACTGCTTATCTTCTTTTAGATGTTGATGTTTTGGCAAGGCAGTCAGCAACTAATATATAAGTATGCAATAACTATTAAAAGGTTATTAACGTAAAGATGTTAGATCGATTATGGGCCTATTTCGAATCGCCCCTAAACGGGCAAGGGGATATTTCAAAATTTTGAAGTTATTTTGTATAGCGGTTTGCATAGCTGGAGGCAACAAAAGCATTCGGCTTAATCTTTGGTTCAACTCCCATGGACTCCATTCGAGCAACCATTTCTTTTACAAATGCTCTCGTTTTATTACGGTTGCCAGCCCCAATATCAATATGTCCTTCCATCGAAAAAGTTGCTCCTTGATACACGTAGGGTAGAATGATATGAATCAATTGGTTTTTTTTATGTTCCGTAAACATGGAAACAATTTCTTCTGTTAATGTTAATTCTTTGGAAATACGTTCATGGAGGTGCAGCATTTTTCTCGGCACAATCACCTTTCTAATACAGGCCCATACACCATGACTTTCCTGTTGGATGACAATCCCTGTTATAAAAATGGTATAGGTTCTATGAACTTGGGAATCTGTACCGACCATTAGCCGGTAATTTCCTCGGGGATTGAGCTTCATGAAATGCACAATATGCTTAAAAACATCTTCAAATGACATGTTCTTTTCTTGAAGGTTTTGAAATCGAAAGTTGCGGATCGAATCTTGTTCCATATAGGTAGCCTCACTTCTTCTTAATAATGATAACGGGGAAGAGTACTCTTACCACATTATATGTAACGATAATGATGTCATGCAGTGAAAAAGCATATTTTTCAAAGAGAAATTGACTGTTTATAGGAAGATAGCTAGAGAATGAGTTTGTTAATTAAAATAGTAGAAGATGATACATACATAAAAAATGGCTGCGATTAAACGTTTTTCAGCGTTTCTAAAGCAAAACGAAAAAAAGACACTTGAAATTCACAAATGTGAACTTTAAGTTGTCTTTTTTAGTTACCGGAGTCTGCTTTTCTCCTATTTTTGATCCATTAATTTCAATATTTTTTTAGACCTACTATAAATATAGCCATGGCGCCTTGTAGTTCCATGCCTAATCTTGTTTTTAACAATAAATATTTGAACATGCGAATAGGGGCGATAGCATTTCGACCATTAACATGACAATATTTATCGTTTAGTTCATCATAGACGAAAGAGAAATCGATCAACTCGTTAAGCTTACGCAAAAGATTATCTTTTGGAACAACTAAA
This sequence comes from Heyndrickxia ginsengihumi, assembly GCF_011008565.1. Classification (GTDB taxonomy): domain Bacteria; phylum Bacillota; class Bacilli; order Bacillales; family Bacillaceae_C; genus Weizmannia; species Weizmannia ginsengihumi. Next base: position 107,457 of record NZ_JAAIWK010000006.1, on the reverse strand, counting down.
TCATAAATAGCTATATAATGACTAAAAATCATGGATTGTTGATGTTGTATCATAGTGCCCACACGTTTGAAATGTTTGAAATTAATATTAAAATTATACAGCAAAAAAGGTATAATCCCCTTAATAATGAGGAATTATACCTTTTTAAATTTAGCCTAGGTAAAAAACGCGGTTGATTGGAGTGGAAGGCGGCGAAGATGCCCGCGGAAAGCGAATCTGCCTGAAGCGGAAATCAATAGCCCCATTTAGTATCACAATCTAAATTTAAGGGATTTTTTCAGTGCCCTCGTTTAAACCGAAGCCATTTTTTAGAAGTGATTATGATCTTTTTAGCCTAGTCGTAAAAGATAAAACAATTACGATCGCTAGAATGATAAGACAAACCGTTGTGCCAATAATGTTTTGGTGATTAAAAAGAAAACTGATAAAAATACAAGATAGTGCAATAATTGCAAAGATTGTTATATATGGATAGCCTATTACTTGAAATCCCGGCTTTTTCGGATATTGAGGACGGAGTTTTAATTGTGCTGAACAAATTCCAATCCAAATAAGTAACACGGTAAAGCCAGGAATGGTCATTAAATAGTTAATGACTTGTTCTGGAGTGATGTAAGCTAAAAATACGCCAACTAAAATACATAAAGTTGTTAACAAGATGCTATTTAACGGAATTCCTTTTTTAGACGTTTGTATAAATACTTTCGGTGCTTCACCTGTTTGCGACATTGTAAACAATGTTCGCGATGTTGCGTATATACCTGAATTTGCTGCTGATAAAACAGCTGTTAAAAGAACAAAGTTCATGATATTGGCAGCTCCCGGAAGTCCTGTGAAGCTAAATACTTGGACGAAAGGACTTTCAGCTGAAGATACTTTGTCCCAAGGAATAATTCCGCAAATAATTAAAATCGGTAAAATGTAAAATAAAATAACTCTCCATACAGTGCCTTTTATAATTCGCGGCAAAACGCGCTGACTATCTTTCGTTTCAGTTACACTGACACCGATTAATTCGGCTCCGCCGTAGGAAAACATGACGACTAAAAAGGCACTAAACGTACCGCTAATACCGTTAGGGAAAAATCCCCCATGTGATGTATAGTTTGAAATTGAAGAACTGGAATGAGGGAAAAGTCCCAACAATAACAAAGCACCTAACACAATAAAAGCGATTAAAGTAATAATTTTGATGCCAGCAATCCAAAATTCAAGTTCACCGTAGTATTTTACATGAAATAAATTAATCCCGACAATGAACACAGTGCAAAGAAAACTTAAGAGCCATAATGGTACAGATGGAAACCAGTATTGCAAAAAGCTTCCAGCTGCTAATAATTCTACAACTGTAACGATTATCCAGTTTATCCAGTAAAGCCATCCGATAATAAATGAAATACGGTTTCCAAACGCTTTATTGATTAAATGCTGGACATTTAAATTTGGAAAAACAATTGCCATTTCCCCCAATGCGACCATGACAATGAACAGCAATAATCCTCCGATTAAATAAGCGAGTGCGACACTGGGACCTGCTAAGCTTACCGTATCTGAACTACCTTTGAAAATGCCAGTTCCAATCATTCCTGCTAAAGCAATAAATTGGACATGCCTTGGCTTTAACCCCTTTTGCAAATTTTGATGCTTTGTTTCCATTTTGTTCAACCTACTTTTTGAAGTAATTTATTATATTGAAATGCAAATGATACTAAAACTTTATCACTCAATACTTTTTTAGATAAACGCTTTTAAGCGCTAAAGTATTTTTATATAAATCATACCATAGTTTCAAATCATGTCAATTTTTGTAGAGAAGATAGTTCAATAGATTTATATGTTTGAAGGGAAAGATTTTTCTTATTTTATACAAAAATAAAATCCCACTTAATCTTAAATAGAATAGAAAGTGGGACTTAAAGATTTCATCGATATTTATTAATAAACTCTTTTGGCTCCTGCATAATATTTAGATCAATACGTATTATCGAGAGAATAGGTTGTAACTCCTTTTGAAGTAGTAGCAGAAATGAATTGAATATTTCCTGTATAAAACCCTACATGAGAGATTGTTTCTGGTGAGTTAATAGCAAAGAAAACGAGATCTCCTGGCTGCAACTTTGATTTTTCAATTGCTATTGCGGGGCATGCTAATCCCGTGCTGGCTAAACATATAATAAACGAAACCTGAACAATCAAATCCAGCAGGTGTTATTCCTCCCCATAAATAAGGAACACCAATATAATTAGCAGCATCCTTTATTAATTGCTTTTTGATAGTTGCATGTTCGATGGCTGTGTTTGTTTCCTCATTGGTCTTGCCAGTGATAGAAAGCCCGTAATCGCTTTGAAAATTTTCAATTGCTTGTGTAGTAGCAGTATCATCCTTTCTTGTAAAAGTTTGACTAGTGTAATATCCGGGAGTGTTAAGATTTTTTTGGAGAGATTCTAAATTAGCATTTGTTTGTGCAGTCGGTATTACTAATATTTGTCCAACCTTAATGATGTCACTAGTTAAGCGGTTAACTTGTTTGATTTATTCGGCAGAGACATCATATTTTTTTTGCAATGACAGATAAACTATCTCCTGCAACTACTTTATAGGTTGTTTGCTTTTGGATGGAAGGCTGTTTAGAAGTACTTGATTGACCTTGAATCAATATAGGAATGATGAGGGTTTGCCCAATATACTTTTTAGTCTTATTTGCTTCTTTAATTGCCGCTCAGTCGTTCCATGTTTCTTCACAAGAACAGTGAGATAATCACCTGTTTGAACCTTATGGAAGGTTTAAGGAATAATTAAGAGTTGGTTAACCTTTATAACGTCTGATTTAAGATGATTTGCCTGTTTAATGTTAGTACTTGATGTGTGATACTTAGTTGCAATTTTCGAAAGTGTGTCTCCTGATGAGACTTGATAATAGATAGAACTTGAGTTTGAAACTTGATTGCCTTCCATAGTAGCAGCCTGTACATGATCAGTATGCAATAGTTTAAAGGATGTTACAGCGATTCCGCCAATTACTACTTTTGCCATTGTAATTTTAAAATTTGGGTAGCGCTCTCCAATAAATTTCTTTGTTGTTGCCATAAAGTGTTTATTTTCTTTAATTGTACTGCCTAGTTCATCAGAGAATTCTGTTAGCGGTTTATCATAATAAAAAATGATCTCATATTCATTACTGCCTGAGATAATTTTTCTAAGTTCATGCTTCTGATCATTATTCATCTGTTCTCCCCCTTTATTATATGTAAAGTATAGTTTCTAACCAATTTTCTATTTCATGCGGGAGCACTGTTATTTTTAATTGTTTATAAAAATGAATCCGTTCATAAAATGTCGGATATTACAAACAATAATTAGAAATGAGTGTAGGAGATATTGGGTTATGAAATTACGTTTTGTATTATTTTCCATTATTTTACTTAGTTTATTTAGTTACCATACAACTATTTATGCTTCAGCAAAAAGCAGATTTGATTTTGAAAGGACAGGACATGCTTTCTGGGATGTTAAAACAAAAGAAAAAATGGTCGCACTAACTTTTGATGATGGACCGAATCCTGTCTATACTCCACAAATATTGAATGTCTTAGCAAAATACCATGCAAAGGCAACTTTCTTTGTGATTGGAGCACATGTTGTGAAATATCCTTATTTAATCGAAAGGGAGATTAAAGAGGGGCATGAAATTGGAAACCATACTTTTCAGCATAGTTATAATTTAAATATGAATGAAAAATTTTTAAAAAGTGAATTGAATCAAACAAGTGATGCTGTGCAAAGTATAACAGGGGTCCGACCAGCACTTTTCCGTCCTGTAGGCGGATATTATAATGATTTAATCGTAAACACAGCGATCAAAAATCATTATCAAGTGGTTATTTGGTCTTGGCATCAAGATACGCGTGATTGGAGCAGGCCAGGAGCGGATAAAATTGCCAGCAATGTGTTATCAACTGTTGCACCAGGAAATATTATTTTGATGCATGATTCAGGAGGAGATCGTCAGCAAACCGTACAAGCTTTGGAAAAAATCTTGAAAGTTTTTGCTAAAGAAGGATATGAATGTGTTACTGTTTCTGAAATGCTTTCTCGTTCCAAAATGATTAAGTCAACACCAACACCGTTTCAATTATTTCCATATTATTAAACAAAACGGTTTAATTTCCGCTTCCGGATGCTCGTTCTTTGCACCAATTAGCTTTGAAAATAAGCAACATTTAAATTTAGGAGAGGAAGATTACCTAAACTAGGCAACCTTCCTCTATTGATCGTTAGTTTAATAAATTTTGAATAACATAATTTGTAAGATTAGGGACAATTTCTAAAGAGAACGTCATCTCCATTCTCTCAAATTTTTTGTGGGCATCTACACCATAAGGCCCAATGTTAATAACTGGTACATTTAATGCGCGAATATCCTGATAATCAACATAATGCTTGTATCCTAAACTGGGGCTATTGTTTGTCACGGCATCTAAACCTTCTTCGTTATCACTTATAGCGACAAAACTCATATCTGAGATATATGGGAAGAAGTTTCTCGTGACAATCGGATGTACATAGTGTGGCTGCACAGATTTAATTGCCTGATCCAATGCCTTAATTAAAGCTTGTTCTTTTTCATTTTTCCCTGTTAATTCAATACGTGGAGAATAGAGTGATGAATAAAATAAGATGATCGTTGGGTTTTTGTCTTTCATCCATTTCCAAGCTTCTTCAACGACTCTTGCTGAGAACATGCGTGTATCCAAATCTTGCTGCTTTAAAAGTTGTTCTTTAAATTTAGTCATATGGTTTTTGAAAAGGGAGCCGTGTTTTGAAGTTAATAAATTCATCATTTCTTCATATGTCAGTACTTTCGGTTTCCAGTCCATATTGACATATGGTTCACTACTTATGGCTGCAAATTGCTTGTATCTTTGCTCATAAGTGGCAAGGGCGTTATTAAAGGCAATATATGCTTGCTCTTTTAATTTCGTTAAGACATCCTTTGGTGACCATGAATGTATGAAAAAATTATAATATGCATAGGCAGCAAGTGCTGTTTGCACTGTATAAGATGGTTTTAAATCTGTTTGCTTCAAAGATACTGGCGGGACAGTTGTTTCCCCATATGCTTCATTACTAAGTTCAGGGTTATAATCAATTTGTTTTGTCAGCTCAGCAGCGATTAAATTTGGATCTAATCCTTCAAAGCATGAACCGACATGGGTTTCGGAGCCTGTAATAAAAAACGAGGGGAGGAGCTTTCCCACTGTTCCTTTATATATATAGCGATTGTCATCTCCTGCAAATCGTGGGGCAACAAAATCAGCATTGATGGCAGCAACATAATTGAACCCATATGTTTCTTTCAATGCTTGGAAAGTTTTTAAAGCACTAATGACTCCATGTGATCCATCCTCTTCATCACACTCAGCCAATAACACGATATTGCCATTTAATGTTTCAGGATGTTCAGCATAATATTTTAAAAGATAAAGATGGCTTGCTAATCCACTCTTCATGTCAAGGGTTCCTCTTCCAAATAACCATTCTCCAGACTCTAAATGTGCTTTTGCGGAAGGGGGCAGATCCTCATTCTTAAGTTTTTCCATTAATTGATCAGGAGAGCAGGCATATGGTTGTAACTGATTAAAGTCATCGATACCAACTGTATCGGTGTGTCCCATTAAAATAACTGTTCGTTTGCTGTTTCCTCCTTTTCCTTTAACAAAGGCAATTACATTGTATCTGTCATGATCATCTCTTGTTGTTTTTTCGAGCATAATATGTGAAGGATGTTGTACAAAGTAAGGAAATGATGAGAGAAATGAATACAATGAATGAGCGATTTCCCTTTCTCCATTTGTATTGACGACACTTTCTATATGTACGAGTTTTTTCGTATATGCAAGAATTTCATCACGGCATTGTAACATTGATGAAGCACCTCCTATAAATGGATTATTTATAAATGTAATACCCCTTTAATGGTGACAATTGCTGCACCCGCTACTTTAATAATTGGCTCCGTTCCATTTGGAGTAATGGTGACATATAGCGTTCCAGGTCGTTCTACTTTATGTCCTTGACCTATTATTAGACGGGTTGGTTCGTTCTGTGAAATGATTTTCTCATAATATAGAAGCCCTGCTAATGCACCATTTGCTGAACCTGTAACAGGATCTTCGGCTATTCCGACGCTTGGGGCAAAATCCCTTGTGTATAGGTCACAATCTTGCTTCGTGTTAAATGTATATAAATGTGTTGTACTAACACCATACTTTTTATTGAATGTATCCAGTGCAGCGAGATCTGGATCCGCCTTGTCGATCAGTATATCGTTTTTCAAAGGAATCAATAGATGCCAATTGCCTGTATTTGCTAATTTCAAAGGATAGTTTAGATCAAATGCATCTTTTTCAATACGAAGAAGTCGGCTGAGCTTGTCAAGATCAACGGAAATATCTTTTGTTTTTGGCGCAGCTTGTGTCATCTCAACGCTGTTTATGTTGCCATCTTTTATATCCCATGTAACCGGGATATTGCCAATATTCGTTTCTAGCACAATCCCATGTTTTGCTTGTGCTAGCCCCATTTCGGTTGCAACTAGCCATGTCAAGGCAACTGTTGCATGACCGCAAAAGTCAATTTCTTCCTTTGGAGTAAAATATTTTACTCTAAAATCATTTTCAACTGTTTGTGGCGGTAAGAGAAAAACGGTTTCTGACAGATTTAATTCATTTGTAATCTGCTGCATTTCCTGTGTTGATAGACATTCTGCGTTTAATACGACTCCTGCGGGGTTACCCGCAAATCTTTTTGTTGTAAACGCATCTATATGATTGATACAAATTTCTCTCATTACAAAATCCTCCTCATCTGGTGCTGATATTTCCATAGTAATTCTTTATTTTGTATAAGTAAAATAAATTTTTATTTTCAGAAAAATATATGATAGAGATTTTAAAGTAATAGGAAGTAAATAAAAGGAAATAGGAGATAATATGATGGTCCACATTGGATTTGTAATGAAAAATAACTTTAAAATAGATCTGTATCATTTTCTCAAAATGACAATATTTCCTGGCTGGACCTTCTATAAACATGAGAAAACCATAATTTATATGATTTGTTATAATTAGGAAAGGATAATTAAAAGGAGACTATTGGTACATGGATATTTTTCTTGCTGTTTTACTGCTTTTGATTATAATCGGGCTATCTAATATCATAAACCATCTAATTCCATTTATCCCGGTACCAATCGTTCAAATTGTACTGGGGTTTATACTGGCAGCTATTCCTTTAGGAATACATATACCGATGGAATCGGATTTATTTTTATTACTTTTTATTGCACCACTTTTATTTAATGATGGAAAAAGTGTTTCTAGAGAAGCCCTCTGGGAATTACGGGTACCGATATTATTACTCGCTCTTGGGCTAGTGTTTGTAACAGTGTTTGCAATTGGTTATTTAATTCATTGGATGATTCCGACAATTCCACTTCCAGCAGCATTTGCATTAGCGGCAATCTTATCACCAACGGATGTTGTAGCAGTTAGTGCTATGTCTACTAGGGTTAATATGCCAAAGGGAGTGATGCATCTTCTAGAAGGGGAAGGATTGATGAATGATGCTTCTGGTCTTGTTGCGTTTAAGTTTGCGGTTACAGCGACGGTAACAGGTGTTTTTTCATTACTAGATGCTAGTGTAAGTTTCCTCATGATCTCAATCGGTGGTTTTGTAGGTGGGGTAGTTCTCGCTTTTCTAATTATTCGCTTTCGTATCATGATTCGCCGTTTAGGGATGGAAGACGTAACATTTCATATGCTCATTCAAATTCTTACCCCATTCGTCATTTATCTTACGATTGAGCATTTACACTTATCAGGCATTTTAGGTGTAGTTGCAGCGGGAATTGTCCATGCAATTGAACGGGAGCGGGAAAAATCCCCAACGGTCGAATTACAAGTTGTTTCAAAGAGCACTTGGTCTGTCATTTTGTATATTTTAAATGGACTAGTATTTGTGCTTCTTGGTCTACAAATTCCAAGCGTCGTTAATCAAATATTTGCAGATCCGCATTTTAATAATGGGCAAGTCATTATGTATATTATAATGATAACGGCAGCATTGTTATTGCTGAGATTTATTTGGATATCAATGTCCTGGTGGATAGGCTGGAAACTAAAAAATCAGCAAATATTAAAGCCTGCGTTGAGGCCGATTGGGATTACGACGATTTCAGGTGTAAGAGGAGCAGTGACATTAGCAGGTGCATTTTCCATCCCATTATTATTAGCAAATGGTCAGCCATTTCCAGAACGAGCATTAATTATTTTTATTGCTGCGGGTGTTATATTGGTCAGTTTAATCGTTGCAAGCATCTTTTTGCCGATCATTGCAAAATCTGAAGTCGATATTGTTGAAACAAATAAAGTAGTGATTGAGAAAGAAGCGCTCATTCGAACAAAGGAAGCTGCTATTCATGCTGTCAAAGAAGTAATAGATGATGACAATCAGTCTGCTGCATTAGCTGTTATTTCCAATTACAATCAGCAAATTAATCAATTGAAATATGCAACAAATGAAGAAGCAGCCAAATTTAAAAATCTTGAAAATGATATTCGTGTAAAGGCTTATGAAGCGGAATCGGCTTATATTGCGAATTTAGCTAAAGAAAAGAAAATCGATAAAGAAACAGCCTATCTGTTCCAAGAATATATACGTAGAAAAGAAATGGCTGTTACAAATCAAATGAGATTTAGAGCCTTTATATTATGGAATCTTATCGAAATTAGTTTTATAAGATTGTTTAAGGTTTTTATTTCTCGCCGTAAAGCATTGCGTGAATGCAGAATAAGTAAGCAGAAAGAAATGATTAACATTAAAATAGCGATGGCAGAAGCAGCTATAAAAGAATTAAAGAATATAGTCGATCCGGACTATAAACATGTTGCGTATTTAATTATCGGTGAGTACTACAAATTACTGACACATTTGAAGTTGTACAAAAATGAAGCAGCTTCAAAGCAATTTGTTCATATGGAACGTGAACTTCAAGATAAAGCATTTCAGGCTGAAAGAGATGCCGTTCAGAAGATGTATGAGCAAAAACAAATTACAATTGAGATCCTTCGAACATTGCGCCGGAAAATCAACATGAGAGAAGCTCATTGGATGGAAGAAAATCAATTGCAGGATTAAGGAAAAATAATGTTTCTATGAAATGGAAAAAGAAAAAGCCATCGTGCGTGTTACGATGGCTTTTTCGATGTATCAAGAATGTTGAGCATTTTCCTGATTAGATGAATGGAGAAGACTTCTATAACTATAAGCTCTCTCTGAATTAATTTGTGAGGAAAATCGGCTTAAAAATTCGATTGTACGTTTGTGTTGCGGATGTAAAAAAAGCTGTTCAGGAGGACCTTCTTCGACAATGTTCCCATCAGCCATGAAGACAACACGATCAGCAATGTCACGAGCAAAGGCCATTTCATGAGTAATAAGCAGCATTGCCATCTCATACTCCGCAGCAATATCTTTGATTACTTCTAATACCTCTCCGACCAATTCTGGATCTAAAGCAGATGTCACTTCATCAAATAACATAATTTTTGGCTTCATCACTAATGACCGTGCCATTGCCGCGCGTTGCTGCTGTCCGCCTGATAATTGAGTAGGATAGGCATTACACTTATGTCCGAGACCGACTTTATCAAGCATTTTTTTTGCGTGTTGTTCGGCTTCACTTTTCGTTAATCCTAATACATGTACTTGTGCTTCCATTACATTTCTTAAAATCGTCATATGTGGAAACAAATTATAGTGTTGAAAAACCATTCCAATTTGACCGCGAACTTTGCGTAAGTGTTTTTCATTAGCTTCTACCAATTTGTCTTTTACTTTGTAATGCCACAGCTGTTCACCACTAATTTCAATTGTGCCACTTGTTGGTTTTTCTAATGTCATTAACATCCGTGCTAGCGTTGTTTTCCCAGAACCACTGGGACCAATCATTGCGACCTTTTCTCCTAGGAAAATATCAAAATTGATATTTTTTAATACTTCAGTGCTGCCGAATTTCATACCAATATTTCTATATTTGACGTAAGGTTCTTTTTTTAATTGATATTGATCGTCACCATTCTTCATTTTGCAACCTCCTTATTTTTAATGGAATAAGAACGATCGTAGCGGTAATTGATACGTCTTGAGATGTAACGAAATACAAGTGATGACGGATAACTAAGAACTAGGAAAATTAGGCCGACATCTGTAAAGGCTTCTAAATAGCGGAATGATTCTGCGCCGATCAGTCTCGCTGACTGCACCATTTCAACTAAAGTAATTGCAGACAACAGCGGAGTATCTTTAAACATCCCGATGAAGTAATTGCCAACCATTGGAATAATCGGTGGTATTGCTTGTGGTAAGATTATGTTTGTCCACATTTTTCTTCTTGAAAAATTTAATGCGGTTGCTGCCTCCCATTGTCCTTTCGGGATTGAATCGATTCCTGTTCGAAAAACCTCTGTCAAGTAGGCGCTGTAATGCAATCCAAGTCCGATCACTCCTGCTAAAAATGGTGATAGGGTGATGCCAAAGTTAGGAAATACAAAAAAGATGAAATAAAGCTGCACAAGCAAAGGGGTGCTTCTTACGAAAACAACAATAGCCAGAACTGCACCATTCAATAAGTTAAAGGATGAGCGGCGGCAAATAGTCCAACATAGTCCAAGGATAATAGCTAGTATAAATCCTACGACGGTTGCCTTGACTGTTATAAGCATAGCCTCTAAAAGCTGCGGTAAAATTGAAACAGCGAAATGCCAACTCCACATTAGTTACCCCTCCCAATAGATAGTCTTTTCTCAAGGCGCCGAAATCCGATTGTAATTGGATATGCAATTAGAAAATAGATGATCAATAAATAAGTGAAAATTTTTGTTGATTCCATAGTCGATGCTCTCATTGTCATTGCTTGAAAAGTTAAATCTGAAAGTGTAACAAGGGAAACGAGAGATGTCCCTTTTAGAAGTTCTATTACCAAATTACTAAATGTAGGTAACATAATGAGGAAAGCCTGTGGCAGGATGACAGATCGCATTCTTCGATAAGGAGTCATATTTAAAGAGATCGCTGCTTCTGTCTGCCCTTTTGGAACAGCCGAAAGGGCACTTTTAACCACGACTGCGCCATATGCGCCGTAACCTAAGCCAAGTGCCAGTACACCGACAAACATGGCGGGTAGTTTAATTCCTAAAATTGGAAGACCAAAGTAAAACCAAAACAATTGTACAAGAAGTGATGTCCCTCTAAACACTTCTATATAAAGACTAGAAATCAATCTAATGAGCGGCCATTTCGCCAAACTTAAAAAGCCAAAGAGAAATGAAACTACTAATGCAAAAATTGATGAATATACTAAAACTTGTAAAGTGATGGATAATCCTGTTAATAGTCCTTTTATAATGTCAAGATTTGAAAACATAAATGATTTCACTCCCCGATTTTCTTAAACTTCTAAATAGATGAGGGGGAATATTTCCCCTCATCTATTTGATTAACTGTTCAGTCGTAACATCCCCTGGAAGTTCATTCTCGGTAAATCCGTATTTCTTAAGTATTTTTAGTAATTCACCATCTTTTTTCATTTTTTCAAGTTCTTTATTAAAGGCTTCTCGGAAGTCGTCATCCTGTTTTCTAAATACAGTCGCTCCATACCCCTTCACACTTTTACCATTAATTACAGGCTGTTTAAAATCTTTAACTTTTTCTACATTATTAGATTTCGCCGTGTCTAATAATGAACGAAGTGCTGGACCAGTCATCGTGATTACATCAACTCGACCAGACTGGAGTGCTGACAATGCGCTTGGATTATCCGATATGACTGTAATTTGTGAAGCATTAACACCGGATTCTTTTACATAATTTGCTTCGGCAGTTCCGGCAATAACGCCCACTTTTACCTCGCTATTGTTCTTGATATCTTCATAACTTTAATATGATATGGATTTCCTTTTTTTACTGCGATTGCTTCTCCTATACTATAATCTGGGTTTGCAAAATCTACTTCATTCGCTCGTTCAGGAGTGATAAACATACCTGCAGTGATCATGTCAAAACGGTCAGCTTTCAGTCCGGGAATAAGAGAGCCAAATTCCGTTAACACTCCATCCATTTCTTTTATGCCAAGTCGTTTTAAAATAACACGGGCAACTTCAACTGATTCTCCTGTTAATTTTCCATCTGAAGTAGCATAAGCATATGGCTTTTCATTGGCAAATCCGACGACAACTCGTTTATCTTTTTTGGCTTTTTGAAAAGTTGTTTGTTTTGGAGAAGCAGATGTACTTTCTGATTTCCCGCATCCCATAATGCCGATTGCTAATAAACCAACCATAACAACCATCATAATTTTTTTCATATTCATCACCCTTTTTATTTTTATTTTGTGAAAAACATATCACTCTATTGATTTCAAACTCTCTTTATACACTGAAAATTTATGAATCAAACATTCCGTATAACAAAAAATACAATTTTAGTTGGATGTCTTTTGGACGATTTCATTTTTAATAAATTCTTTTCATTTAATTATCCATATTCTTTCAATATCCCATGTCTTTTTCGATTATCAATATTGCCTCAAATGAACACCTTCCTTCTTGTTAAGTTTTATAACAAACTGTGTTATATCTTATACTTTTATTTTAAAGATCAATCATTTAGAAAACTATCAGCCAATTTGTAAGAATATTCATCTAAATATTCTGTCACTTTTAGCATAGACATAGTATGGAATGTATAATAAAATAGAATTATTTCATTTTTCTGTACCTTATTACTTGCTATAAAGGTCTGTATATATGTACAGAGATGCTTAGAGAAATGTCATGTTTTATAACATGTAATTGGTGCTTACTTTTCGTGCTGGCTGTCTGAAGTGTTTTAAGAAAAGTCGGGAAGTAATCGACATATTAAGCAATCATGTATAGTTATCGTGGAGGAATGGAATATGCATTTTACAATTGAACAATTTTTATCTCATCCATTATTAAAAGAAGCTAAACTGTTATTTAGTAATAAGGCGATGCTTACACAGCCGATAGAGTCTATCTCAGTTATTGAAACTCCTGTTGAACGATTAATAAGAGAAAACGAAATTGTACTAACAACAGCGATTGGCTGTGAAGAAAATGATACTTTTAAATCTTTTATTAAAGCTATCTATGCCTCACATGCTGCTGCGATAGCAATTGCGATAGGGAGAAACGTCACAACGATTCCAGAGTCTATTTTAAAGTTCGCAAGGAAACATGAATTCCCAATTATTCTTTTACCGTGGAAAATCCGTTTCTCAGATATTATTAAAATTGTAACGGAAGGTGTTTACAAGCAAAAACAGTATTTTGCGGATAAAGCGGATTCGCTTCAAAGGCGATTATTGCAGCTTTATTTTGAAGGAGATTCGTTGAGCCGCGCTTTAAAGTTGATAGAAGATGAAACTGGTATGCAAGTCTATCTATTACAGGAGGAATTTGCTGCAGCTTTTTTTTCTTTAAACCAGGAGCATCCAACAAATTATCTCCAATATGATCAAGTGCAAATAGACAAGCCTTCAGTGGTTTGCACAATATGGAATACACGAGCACAAGTTTTTCCGTTTCATATTTATGATCATTACATAGGTATTATTATTCTAGAAACTGCTATGCTTTCTTTTGAATTAATAGACTGGTTTGTTTTAGAAAAAATTACTATTGCGCTGCGTTTATGGTTTAAGAAAGACCGGATATTAATAGAGCAAGAGAACAAAGAAAAAACAGAGTTCATAAAGACATTAGTAGAAGGAAAGTATAATGATTGGAAAAAAATTGAAAAGCAAGTCAATCGATTTAACATAGATAAATCCGTAAAGTATTTTTGTATTGTAGGTTTTGCGGAAATGGAGGACTGTGAACAAAAATACTCATCGTTTGAAAGTCAGATTAGCAAAATAGCTTTCGATTGTGCACGATCATTAAGGATCGAAATGATAAGTACATTTCAATCTGGATATTTAAGCATATTTTTAAACAGTGCAGTTAGCCTGTATAACGAGTTTATTGATGTCTTTGAGGAAAAATTAGCGATCTATTGCTTACCTTATTTTTCATGGGGGATTAGTGAACGTTTAACAGATGTGTACGCGTTTCCTCACAATTATAAAGATGCCAAAATTGCATTAGAAATTGGCAGAAGACAGAAAGGACCGGGAACAAGAAATACTTCTTCAGATACAAGTATATTTCGATTATTATCTCATTTATCTGAAAATAAACTAGCTGATGATCTAGTACGACAAACGATTGAACCATTAATAACATATAATCGAGAAAGAGGTTTAGATCTTTTTCGTACCCTTTCGTACTATATCAATTATCAGGGAAATATTAGTCAAACTGCACGGGCGCTAGCATTGCAGCGTCAATCGTTGCTCTATCGTTTGCAGAAAATAGAATCATTAACAGGGAAGTCCTTGTCCGAACCTGATGACCGTTTTCTTCTACAACTCTGTCAAAAACTATGGACCATTTCAGGTGTTCAGTAATATTTCTCCATCACTGGTTGAATTCAACCATATTGGTTATTCTATTTCTGCTATGTGCATTAAGAGGGGAGAGTTAAAATTAGAGCTTCTTAATGGTAGCGATGGATGGATGAGCTTTTCATCAGCAAAAGGGGAGTAAGAGTAACCAATCAAACACCGAAAATCTTTTGATGGATTTACATTAAAAGTTGTTAACAATCAACAAGTAAAAAAGATTTTTGTTAGGTATAAATAGATATGGATTAGAAATTCTAAAATCGCGGTCCTTCCGTCAGCATCCACCGGAATTGTAAACCAAAATGTTAATATTCAGGTCAAAATACTTAATCTAACAGTTACAATAAACAAGGACGATTTAAATGAAGAGTATTAATCAATTGTTATAAACTGTAGTTCTCATCCTTCTGTTAGTAGAAAAAGACAATTCAAGAAATTTATAAGCATAATGAAAACCTCGATTACTTTTTAGATTTAATCGAGGTTTTAACCTTTATAGCAGTATTAGTGACTTAAAATATGTTGACCTTTTGCTTAATGGCTATATTGATTCTGGCCGTTGATATATCATCAAAGTAAAGGATGACAGCATCCCTATTTATAACGCATTAGAATTTGCTACTTGCGTTATACCTCTTGGAAATGTATTAATGATCTCTGCGCCATTTTGGGTAATGAGTATTGTGTCACATTCTCTAGGTGAGCCAACTTCGGGAATAATTGCCCATGGTTCGATAGTAAGGACCATACCAGGTTCAAGAATACGAGTGTTGTAGTGACGTACTTCACCCAGTTCACTTCTGCCACCTGTATGATGGACAATTCCTCTCATAAGTCCTGATCCATTCGGGATTTGATCAAAACCATTCGCATGAAACACTGCTCGTGCAGCTTTATCAATATTGGCGAATTGACCTCCTGGCTTTGCCACTGAAAATCCGGCATTAAAAGCTTCGATTGCAATTAAACAAGCTTGATGAATCTCTGTGCTTACATCGCCGACTAAGATTGGTCGCTCTAGTGAGGCCTGGTAATACGCGACCTCTGCTTCAATCACGACCTCTACCATATTTCCGGGATTGATAAACAAATCATCTGGCAACGCATGACACTGATCGCTTCGTTGTCCTTGTTGAAGATAGCAGGATACGTTTAGCGGGTATGATGTTTTTGCTGCATCCTTCATAGCGTTACATGCTGCGCGGGACACTTCAATCTCAGTGCTGCCTTTCTTTATCATTTCTACCACTTTGTGCATCCCGATATCTGTAAGCCGGCATGCTTCCTGAATGTAGCAAAATTCCTCATCAGAACTGATGAAACGCGTAAGGTTTACAGCATCTGTGCGATCAACAAAGACAACATTTGGCATTTGTTTGGTGAGCAATGTCTGAAAGGATGCAGGGATTCCTTCTGCCTCAACACCAGCTATTTTTACTTCACGTTCTTTCAATGTTTTGGCAATAAGTTGAACAACCTTTGTATGGGTAGGGCCGTCTGAATCGCGATAAGTGTGAATTTCAGTAATTGGAGATTCGATTGCGGCTGCTCCGGTTTCAAATTCAGGAATAATCAGGACGTGTCTGCCATCTTTGAAAAGAATAGTTGCCGCAAATCTCCCCCATTGCAGCATTGGTAAACCAGACAAATAATAAGAATTATGGAATGAAAGTGCGATAAAGCAATCCTCTTCGTTTAATTTATTAATAACTGCGGATTGGCGCCGACAAATTTCTTCGGCTGTGAATATTGGTGAAGCTATTCTCATCCAGATGCCTCCTTAATAGTTATGTTTATCTTTCAAATTTGGAAGACTTTGAAATTAGTTAAATTATATTTACTTGTTTTATAGGATTCTATTACGCAAAATGTAAGAATAAAGAAAGGAGTTTTCTTACATTTTAAATGATTGATGTGTAAATGAAGTTGATTTATGTTATTTAATAATAAACAAGCTAGAGAAGTATTTCACAAGTAATTGTAAAAAAGGAGAGGAAAAGGATGAATAAGACTTATGATGTAATTGTTATTGGACTCGGAGGCATGGGAAGTGCTGCTGCCTATCATTTAATGAAAAAAGGGTTGCGAGTTTTGGGGATTGATCGCTTTCAGCCGCCTCATCAGTTTGGTTCTTCACATGGTCATACCCGGATTTTTAGAGAAGCCTATCTCGAGGGTGCCTCTTATGTGCCGCTTGCACAAAGAGCACATGCATTATGGCGTAGATTAGAGGAAGAGTCGGGAAAAGACCTACTCGCTGAAATTGGCGGAGTAATGATAGGTCCGGAGAATTGTGAAATTGTTCAAGGGACGATTACAAGTGCAAAACAATACAATTTACCATATGAGATGCTGTCTGCGAAGGAAATGGCTAAACGTTTTCCTGCATTTTATCTCGCGGAAGATGAGGTTGCAGTTTATGAGAAAACGGCAGGTGTTCTTTTTCCGGAAGCTTGTATTGAAGCTTGCTTAAAAATAGCCATATCTGAAGGACTTGAAATCAAAACAGATGAACGAGTGTTAAAGTGGGGTCAAGAAGGTGGCGGGATCACGGTATATACAGAAAAAGGAATCTATAAAGCAGAAAAGCTCGTGATTTCAGCAGGAGCGTGGAACCCGGACTTATTCGGTTTTACGATTCCGCTCGAAGTCCAACGTAAGGTACCTACGTGGTTTCAAGCCATGAATAAACCTGAAATTTTCAATCCTGATCAATTTCCAATCTTTTGCTGGCATTACACAAATGATTTAAATATTTACGGTATGCCTGGGTTCCACGGTGAAGGAACAAAAGTTGCCTTTCATCAAGGGGGATTAATTGGAACTGCTGATGAACTAGATCGGGAGGTCTCTTCAGAGGAAATAGCGCCAATTCAACGATTAGTTGCTGAAAGATTTCCAGATTTAAATATAAATGACGTTACAATTGATACGTGTTTTTATACGAATACACCTGATGGACATTTTGTGCTTGGAAAACATCCAAATTATGATAATGTCGCAATTGCAGGCGGTTTTTCCGGCCATGGATTTAAATTTTGCAGCGTAATCGGTGAAATCCTTTCGGATCTTGTGATAAAAGGTAAAACAAATCATGATATTACGCTATTTGATCCAGTGCGTTTTCAAAAATTATAATGAAAATATAAATGTAGTGATAAATGGCTAGTTGTATTCATTTTTTAGAACATAAAAGAAAAAATGCGCATTGTTAATAGATATATCTGAATATTTTACATTGACAAAAAATACGATAAAGTATATGCTTTCGATATATTACGTTACATTTGATGTTATAAAAAATAACATATTAATAAATGATCAAATTAAATAATTGAGAGAAAGTGAGAGTCCATTTTATAAAAGGTTTTTTAGTTATTTATATAGAATAAGGAGGGGTAGAAATGAGTAAATTAGCAGCTAATCAAACAAATGAGGTAACCATTCGTCATGTTTGGGAAGCAAGGAAAAGAATTGCATCTATTGTCAATAAAACTCCAATTCTTCAGTCCCTAGTACTGTCAGAAAAACTTGGACGCCCGGTTTTTTTAAAGCTTGAGAATATTCATGAGATTGGTGCGTTTAAAGTTAGAGGTGCCGCAAATAAAATTTTAAGTTTAAGTGACGAGGAAAAGAAAAGAGGGGTCGCGACTTATTCAACAGGTAATCATGGGATGGCTGTTGCATATGTCGCAAAAAAGCTTGGCATTGATGCCACTGTTTGTATTTCTAATCGAGTTCCAAAGGCAAAAGTAGATTCGTTGAAAAGATTAGGCGCCAATATTGAGATTTATGGTGATAGCCAGGATGACGCCGGAAAGCGCTGTTATGAATTAGAGAGAGAGAGAGGCCTAACGGTTATTCAGCCGTTTGATGACCCCGATATCATTGCTGGCCAGGGAACAATTGGTTTAGAACTATTAGAAGATGTACCAAACCTTTCGAATGTAATTGTTCCACTTTCGGGAGGTGGACTGCTGTCTGGAATCGGGCTGGCTTTAAAGTCAAGTACTCCGGATGTCCGAGTTACTGGTGTCTCAATGGAAAAAGCAGCTGTTATGTATGAAAGCTTAAGGGCTGGAAGACCAGTAGCATTGCCAGAACAGGATACCCTCGCAGATAGTTTACTAGGCGGGATTGGATTAGATAATAAATATACATTTCGAATGGTAAAGCAATATATGGATGACGTCATCTTAATTCCAGAGAAAGAAATTGCGAACAGTATGGCTTTTATGATGGATAAACACAGATTAATCATTGAAGGAGCAGCAGCCACGGGAGTCGCAGCAGTTTTGGAAAATAAAATTTCTCATCAAGATGGTGCAGTTGCAATTATTATTAGCGGCCAAAATGTAGATCTATCTGTATTAGTCCAAGTTATTCAACAATACCAAAATTGAAAAGAATGGTAGCTATTCTAAAAGATTGAAATTTTTATGATTTCATTGGGAGCATTGCTTACATGTTCGTTTAATGTCTGGATATCGGCTCATCTATATCTTTTGTTTTTTTTCAATGATTTGAATCTTTCTTGCAAGGGGGACAACATGACGTTAACATTAAACGACGTTCTAACATTTGAGATAATGGAAAGTGCTAGGGTGAGAACCGGGAAAAAATTTCTTGACCAACGGTATGTTCAATGGATCTCAGTTATTGAAATGCCAGTTGAAAATTTTGTCCGCAAAAATGAAGCTGTTTTGAGTACGGCGATTGGCTGCGGGCAGGATCTTGAATTATTTAAAAAATTTGTTCAAGATATTATAGAATCTGAAGCATCAGCTTTAATGATTGCTTTAGGAAGGCATATATTTCAAATTCCCCAAGAAGTGATTGCGTTAGCGGAGGAGAAAAATTTTGTCATCATTGAAATTCCTTGGGAGGTCCGTTTCGCGAATATTATTGAAGATGTAATGAAGGAGCTAAATGGTATTCAATATAAAGATCGCGAAAGGTCTGAGCAAGTCCAGCAAGAGCTTTTAAAGTTAATCTTAAAAAATAGTGATATTAATACAATTTCAAGGTTTATTCAAAAGCAAATTGGCTGCCCGATTATGCTGATTGATCGAAAAGGGGTCATGCTTGATCAAAATAGTCATCGGCAAAGTTTCATTGATCAATGGAAATTCCTTATGATGCGAGAAAATTCCCCAATAAAGAGTCCATCATCTGTTGCTATGCACGATCCGATGTTTAGTAAGTTCCAAATCTTTGAAATTGATGAACAAATTATTGTGCAAATGCCCATTTTACAAGGGCTAGGTGATGCTCAAGGTTATCTAATTGTGATGTTACCACCACATATAACAATAAATGATTTCTTAACACAGTACCGAATCAATGTTTTAGAACATTCTTCAACAACAATCGCACTTTGGCTTTCGCGGAAAAACGCGATAGAGAACACGAAAATGTCTCTTCGCAGTGATTTTGTACAGGAACTTGCTAAAGGCGATATTCATAATTGGAATCAGGCAAATTCAAGAGCTAAATTATTAGGCTATAATCTTAAAGTTCCATATGTATGTATTGTGGGGTTTGCAGAAAATTTAAAGACTCTTTTCCAAAAAAGAAAACATGATTATGCAACATTTGGAAATTGGCTCGATAACATGATTCGTTATATTGAGGAAGAAATCTTATATGCAGCCCAATCTCTTAAGAGAGAGGTCATGTTGACATACCAGGAAGAAAGATTACTTATTTTTCTGGAGATCTCTGGAGATAAAGGAAATGTAAATCCATCTGACTTTTTGGATCTTGTTGAAAGGCGTTTACGAAACTTAATCCCGGAAGTTGTCATTTCATGGGGGATTAGTAATCCACTGAATACATTAGATGGATTTCATAAAAGTTATGAAAATGCAAAAGTTGCCTTAGAAATTGGCAGAAGCAAAAAAGGAATCGGTTACCGTATGATGTACGAGCATACACAGGTTGATCGTTTGTTGCTAAATCTAGCAAAGAATAACGAGATGAAGACTGTCATTTTATCTACTATTGAACCTTTGATTCGATATGACGAGCAGCATCATATGGATTTAATCGATACCTTTAGTGCCTATAATGACTGCCATAGAAATGTAAGTAAGACTGCGAGAATGCTTAATTTACATAGACAGTCATTATTATATCGATTAAGAAAGATTGAAGCATTAACTGGACTTTCTTTAAATGATACAGATGATTTATTTTTGTTAGACTTAAGTATTAAAACATGGAAAATGGGGCTAGCTAAAGCAAAATAACTTATTAAAAGTGAGATAAGTAACGTTCTGCTATCTATATTTGTCTAAAAAATATAGTAATTTATATGTAGAACGATGCAGCATTGATTATAGGTTGTCTATAAAGAGTTTCGAAGACTTTTTAGACAACCTATTTTTGTTAATTATTTTAACAAATTATTAAATTCTGACTAAAAATACTTTAAAATTTCTTACATTTTTACGGATGATTGTATTTAACGTAATTTACTATAATGAAAATATAAAATTTAACAAAGTTTTTACAAATAAGTCGTGACCAAAACGAATAGGAGGCAATGCTCATGGCATTTGGAACAGCTGAATATAAAGAAAGAATTTATAAAACAAAAGAACGGATGTCAAAACAAGGGATCGATGTATTACTTGTTACAGACCCAGCAAATATGAATTATTTATCT
Organism: Heyndrickxia ginsengihumi; assembly: GCF_011008565.1. Lineage (GTDB taxonomy): Bacteria > Bacillota > Bacilli > Bacillales > Bacillaceae_C > Weizmannia > Weizmannia ginsengihumi. The sequence continues at coordinate 86,199 of NZ_JAAIWK010000006.1, read as the reverse complement.
GGTTATGATGGATGGTCTTTTTACGTACATCAAATGCTCATTATTATGATCGATGAAGAACAACCGATTTGGATCGGCCGTGGCCAGGATGCAAATGGTGCGAAGGTTACGACATGGCTTTATCACGAAAATATAATTCCTTACCCAGATGACTATGTTCAATCGAATACGAAGCATCCGATGGATTTTGTAGCTGATATTTTAAAACAAATTGGCCAAGATAACCGCACAATCGGTGTTGAAATGGAGAACTACTATTTTACAGCTAAATGTTATGAACAACTGAAAAAAGGATTACCAAATGCATCACTTAAGGATGCAACACTGTTAGTGAACTGGGTTCGTCTTGTGAAGTCTGACACGGAAATTGAGTATATGAAGCGTGCTGCGAAGATCGTTGAAAAAGCGATGATGAAAGGTATCGAATTAATCGGTGAAGGTGTACGTGAATGTGATGTCGCAGCAGAAATTTTCCATACTCAGATTAAAGGAACTCCAGAGTTCGGCGGTGATTATCCAGCAATTGTACCGCTGCTGCCATCAGGCGAAAAAACATCTACTCCGCATTTAACATGGACAGATGAACGTTATAAAAAAGGGGATACCGTTATTTTAGAATTGGCAGGTTGCTATAAACGCTATCATTCACCGCTTGCTAGAACGGTTAATATCGGAAAACCTTCAGAGGAGATTAAAACACTTTCGGATGTAGTAGTTGAAGGGCTAAATGCTTGTCTTGATATGATTAAGCCTGGTATTGCATGTGAAGAAATTGAGGAAACTTGGAGAAAGACAATTGAAAAAAGCGGTATTGTTAAAGATTCGCGTATTGGCTACGCAATGGGCTTGAATTATCCTCCTGATTGGGGTGAGCATACAGCGAGCATCAGAAAAGGAGATAAAACAATTTTACAGCCAAATATGACTTTCCACCTCATTCCGGGTGTTTGGTTAGACCAATATGGCTTTGAAGCGAGTGAAGCATTACGAGTAACTGAAAATGGGTGTGAAACATTTGCCTCTCTTCCGCGGCAGTTATTTATCAAAGATGGAATATTAACAAAAAATTAATGAGGTTGTAAGGCGGTGAAGCAAATCTATGCTTATTTTTACAGAGCAGGAGTTAAGAAAACATATTTTATTAAATAGAGAAGTTATTTCTATTATTGAAGAAGGATTTTGTAAATTGGCAAGCAATGAAGTAACAATGCCACCGATTATGCGCGTTGACATTCACGACGAAAACGGTGAAGTTGATGTGAAAACAGCGTATATCAAGGGAAAAGATATGTTTGCAATTAAAGTTTCATCAGGGTTCTTTAATAACTATCAAATAGGTCTGCCAAGCAGCAGCGGATTGATGATGTTAATTAGCGCAAAAACTGGTGTTCCACAGGCGATTCTGCTAGATAATGGCTATTTGACAGATGTCCGAACGGCGGCAGCTGGAGCTATTGCTAGCAAATTTTTAGCAAAAGAAAATATTGAAACCGTTGGTGTTATTGGAACAGGTGGTCAGGCAAGATATCAAGTAAAAGCATTAAAGTTAGTGCGGGATTTTAAAAAAGTGATTGTATATGGACGTTCCCTTGAGCGGGCCAAACAATACGCGGCAGACATTTCAACTGAACTTGGAGTAGATGTAGAGATAGCAAATGGTGCAGAAAGAGTTGTGAAAGAAAGTGATATCGTTATTACGACGACACCGGCAAAAGCTCCTGTTATTAAAGCAGAGTGGCTTCATCCTGGTTTGCATATTACGGCAATGGGGTCTGATGCTGAACATAAACAAGAGTTAGAGGCGGAAGTTCTCTCGCGCGCAGATAAGCTCGTTTGTGATACAAAAGAACAATGTGCCCGCTTAGGAGAATTGCATCATGCAATTGAACAACATGTAATACAGCCAAACGCTTCGATAATCGAGCTAGGTCAAGTAGTATCAGAAGCTATTCAGGGCAGGGAAGATGATGAGCAAATAACGGTTTGTGATTTGACAGGGACAGGAGTACAAGATACTGCAATTGCTTTATTTGCTTATTCGGAAATGGAAAAAAGAAATGCAGGTTTGAATGTAGATCAACAGATTTTATCATTAAAAAGCTAATGAGGAGTGATCATATGACAATGGAACATATTAAATTAGGTACAAAAGCAGTGTGGGCAGGAGAAAAGGATTATTTAGTACATGGTGCAACACAAGTTCCAGTCGTTCTAAGTGTTGCGTATGGATATGATGATATGGATGAATGGTATGATGTCGCGATTGGAAAGAAAAAAGGGCATATTTATGGCCGCAACACGAATCCAACTGTTCAAGCATTTGAAGATAAGATCAAGATTTTAGAAGGAGCAGAAGCAGCAACAAGCTTTTCAACGGGGATGGCTGCAATCAGCAATACGCTATCAACTTTTTTAGTTCCTGGTGACCGTATTGTTTCTATTAAAGATACATATGGGGGAACGAATAAAATTTTCACAGAATTCCTACCGCGTCAACAAGTTGAGGTTGCACTTTGTGAAACCGGAAATCACGAACAAATTGAAGCCGAAGTGGCAAAAGGCTGCAAAATATTGTATTTAGAAACACCTACAAACCCTACTGTTAAAATTACCGATATTGAACGTATGGCAAAGGCAGGAAAAGCTGTTGGCGCACTAGTGATCGTTGACAATACATTTGCAACACCGATTAATCAAAACCCGCTTACCTTAGGCGTCGATCTAGTTATTCATAGTGCAACGAAATTTTTAGGAGGGCATGCAGATGCATTAGGCGGTGTTGTATGTGGATCAAAGGATCTCGTCGAAAAAATTTACCATTTTCGAGAAATCAATGGAGCGACGATGGATCCAATGGCAGCATATCTCATTTTACGAGGAATGAAAACACTCCATCTGCGTGTTCGTCAACAATGTGAGAATGCAATGAGACTTGCAACATATTTACAGAACAAACAGTTAGTAGAAGCTGTTTATTATCCAGGGCTTGAAACGCATCCGCATCATGAAGTGGCAAAAAAACAAATGAGACATTTTGGCGGAATGTTAAGCTTTGCTGTTAAAGGTGGAGTTGATACGGTAAGAGATCTCCTGCCAAAACTACAATATGCGAATCGCGCAGCAAATCTTGGAGCTGTTGAAACGACAGTTGGCCCTGCGCGAACAACTAGCCATGTTGAATGTACACCTGAGGAACGTGCGGCAATGGGAATTCCAGAAGGACTCATTCGTATTTCTTGCGGAATCGAGGATATTGAGGACATTATTGCAGACTTCGAACAAGCGTTTAACCATGTTGAAAATGCATTAGAAGTTTAAAAGACTACGATTTTACTTGGGGAGGTGGAGAAGATGCCAAATAATCCTCTGATTCTTAAACAGGCAAATTGTTTGTTTAGTCAATTAGTCGAGTGGCGTCGAGCGTTTCATCAACATCCTGAACTCAGTTTTCAAGAGTTCAGGACTTCCCAATTTGTTGCTGAAACGTTGAGAAGAATGCCAGGAATGAAAGTGGAGACAGGAATCGGAACGGCGACAAGTGTAATTGGTATTTTAACTTCAGGTGAAGGCCCTACGATTGCAATACGCGCGGATATGGATGCACTTCCGATTACAGAGATAAACAAGGTAAGTTATTGTTCTGAAAATAATGGTGTGATGCATGCATGTGGTCATGATGCCCATACAGCAATTTTATTGGGAGTGTCTTCAATACTTGCTCAATCTTTTCAAGAAAATGTATGGAAAGGGACTGTGAAATTCATCTTTCAACCAGCTGAGGAAAGCACAGATCAAAATGGGCTTTCTGGTTCACCATACATGATTCAAGCAGGTGCTTATGATGATGTGGATGCAGCAATTGCACTGCATATGTGTCCATGGCTTCCGGCTGGAGCGGCACAAATAAACGATGGGTATAGTATGGCAAATGTTGATGTATTTCAAGGGAAAATCTATGGAACAGGTGGTCATGGGGCATATCCTGAGCTTGGAACAGATCCTATCTGGATGTTAGGACCTGTAATGCAGGCAATCCACGGCATTATTTCACGAAGAATTTCAGCACTTGATGCAGGTGTGGTTAGTATTGGTCAAATTCACGCTGGCACAGCAAGTAATATTATTCCAACAGAGGTTGCGATGGAAGGAACTCTACGCAGTTATACGCCAGAGGTGCGGAATCTATTGGAAGAAGAATTAAAGAAAGCGTTTTCTATAGTTGAACATTTAGGTGGGCGCTATACATTTCATGTAGAAAAAGGAGAGCCTGCTTTAAATAATAATAAGATGATAAATGGCTGGATTGCTAGTACTATTTCTGAGATTTTTCCCAATTTTCAAATTATAAAACGTCCATTTGGAATGGGTGGAGAAGATTTTGGATATGTAACACAAAAGTTGCCAGGATCGATGTTTTTTTTAGGGTGCAGATTGCAAGATGGAGAACAAAGAGATCTGCATACCCCAATATTTGATATTGATGAAAACTGTTTGCCAATGGGCGTTGCAATTCTTGCTCAGACAGCTTTGAAATTTTTAGCGGGAGAAGTGACGTTCACTCAAAATATTTCTTTGGAGGTATGAATCATTGGTGCAAAAATTAGCATTTATTGGTTTTGGCGTAGTTGGTCAAGGCTTAGCTGAAATTTTAAGAGATAAGAAAGAAACATTGAGAAAAGAAGAAGGGTTTGAAGCAGTTATCGTGGCAATCTCAGATTTAATGAAAGGATCTATTTATCATCCTGATGGCTTAAATATTGATCAGGTCCTTCAAGTATTAGAAGAAACAGGTAATCTTGAAAACTATCCAAATATTCCGGGGTTGATAAAAGGATGGGATAGCTTTCAAACGATCCGTGACACAAATGCTGACACAATTATTGAAGTGTCATTCACGGACGTAACAACAGGGCAGCCTGCGATTGATCATTGTAAGGCCGCATTTAAAAGCGGTAAAAATGTTGTTATGACAAATAAAGGCCCAGTAGCTTTAGCATACAAAGAACTTTCTGAATTTGCAAAAGAAAATCGCGTTTTTTGGGGTTTTGAAGGAACCGTTATGAGCGGTACACCTGCACTTAGAATGCCAGCAACAACGCTTATCGGAAATGATATTACAGAAATCAAAGGAATTTTAAATGGCACAACGAATTTCATTTTAACAAAAATGGAGGAAGAAAGGCTATCTTTTGAGGAAGCATTGAAACAAGCGCAAAAACTAGGTTATGCAGAAGCGGATCCTACGAGTGATATTGAAGGATATGATGTACGATATAAAGCTGTCATTTTAGCAAACTATGTATTGAATGTGCCACTAACTGTAGATGAAGTACTATGCAAGGGAATTACTGATATTACTTTAAATGATATTGAGCAGGCGAAAAGAGAAGGAAAACGCTGGAAACTATTGGCAAAAGTTAAGAAAGAAGACGGGAAAGTTATTGCATCTGTTATGCCTGAAAAAATAAATATGAAAGATCCACTTGCTTCAATTACCGGCGCAACAAATGCGATCTTATTTGAATGCGACCTATTAAATACGGTTATGCTTACAGGTCCAGGAGCAGGGAAAATGGAGACAGGATTCTCGCTTTTAATAGATTTGCTTACGATTCATCGTCAGGAGAGTCAAGTAGAAGTTTCATTTTAAAGGAAAAGGGGTAATAGGATGACAACACAAATGATTAGTCGTGAGATGTTTTTAGCAGGTAAATGGGTGAAACGTGAAAGAATTATTGAAGTTCGCGACCCGCAGGACAATAGTATTATTCATACTGTTCCAGCTGCATCTGCAGAAGATATGCTCCAGTGTATTGAAGAAGCGAAAGAAGGCGCGAAAATTGCTGCGAACTTACCAATGCATAAACGTATGGAAATTATCAATAAGGCGGCAAACTATATTGAAGAGCATCATGAGCAGTTTGCACGCACAATTTCGCGAGAAGGCAGTAAAACAATTCGTGAAGCAACGAAGGAAGTGAAAAGGTGTATTCAAACATTGCGAATTAGTGCCGAAGAAACAAGAAGAATTCATGGCGAAACGATTCCGTTTGATCAAGTTCCAGAAGGAGAAAATCGTATTGGATACTATGAACGCTTTCCAATTGGGATAATCGGTGCAATCACACCGTTTAATGATCCTTTAAATCTTGTTGCTCATAAAGTTGGTCCAGCTATTGCGTCTGGAAATGCGATTATTGTTAAACCGTCAACTGTTACTCCGTTAAGTGCCCTTTTACTTGCAGAAGCGTTTTCCGTGGCAGGGCTTCCTCCCAAAATATTATCCGTGTTAACAGGTTATGGAAATGAAATTGGAGATATTCTTGTTAAACATCCTGCAGTTAGAATGATTTCCTTTACTGGTGGACTTCAGGCAGGGGAAGAAATCGCTCGTAAAGCTGGCCTGAAGAAGCTCAGCTTAGAGCTTGGTTCTAATTCACCTGTGATTGTACTAGAAGATGCTGATATCAATCAAGCAGTAGAATCAACAGTTTCAGGAGCTTTTTGGGCAGCTGGTCAAAATTGTTTAGGTGTTCAAAGAGTGTATATTCACGAAAGTATCATCAAAGCTTTCCAAGAAAAATTTGTTGCAAGAACAAAACAATATCGTATCGGTGATAAACAGTCAATGTTAACTGATATGGGGCCACTTATTACTGAAAAAGAAGCGATTCGCGTTGAAAAAATGGTTGATGAAGCCATTCAAAAAGGAGCAGTAATATTAACTGGAGGAAAACGTAATGGTGCATTCTATTCTCCAACAGTACTCACAAATGTACCGAAGGATTGTATGATTTCGAAAGAAGAGATTTTTGGACCGGTTGTCTTATTATATCCATTTAATGAGCTTGAAACAGCTATTCAGCAGTCAAATGCAGTAGATTACGGTTTGCAAGCGGGAATCTTCACCAATGATGTTAGGAAAGCTTTCAAGGCAATTGCAAAGATGAATGTTGGTGGTATTATGATCAATGACAGCAGTGATTTTAGAATTGACGCTATGCCATTTGGTGGTGTGAAAAAATCTGGATTAGGACGTGAAGGAATTAAATTTGCTATTGATGAAATGACAGAGTTAAAAGTTGTTTGTTTTCATTTAGCTTACAATGAATAAATCTCGTATTTATTCATTGTAAGTTTATATATAAGAAGAAATAACGAAATACATTTTTAAATATTGGAAAATTCTGCAAATATCATATCGTGAAAAGGAGGATTGACGTTATGGACCAAAAAATAAACGAAATATTTAAAAAAGAAAATATAACAATTGTTGATAATAAACTTGCGAAAAAGTCCATGATTGGTACATCTCTTGGAAATGCAGTAGAATGGTTCGACTTCGGTATTTACTCATATTTAGCTGTTACGATTGGAAAAGTATTTTTTCCGGAAATCGACCCATCGGTGCAGCTAATCTACACTTTTGCTACTTTTGCAGTTGCTTTCCTAATTAGACCAATCGGCGGTTTATTTTTTGGGATGCTCGGTGATCGTTTCGGTCGAAAAAAAGTTCTTACAATTACTTTAACCATGATGGCGCTGGCCACTTTAAGTATAGGGCTTATTCCAAGTTACGCCACAATTGGTGTAGCTGCTCAGATTTTATTATTAGTAGCTAGGCTAATACAGGGATTTTCAACGGGGGGAGAATATGCAGGGGCAATGACATTTATTGCAGAATCCACACCTGATAAAAAGCGGGGCTTTATGGCGAGCGGATTAGAAGTTGGGACACTCCTTGGCTATATTGCTGGTTCAGGTATTGTAACATTATTGTCCTTCCTTCTTGGAAGTGATGCGATGGTTGAATGGGGATGGAGGATTCCTTTCTTCATTGCTGCACCGTTAGGTTTTATCGGTTTATATTTTCGAACAAATTTAGAAGAAACTCCTGCGTTCAAAGCAATTGAAAAAATAGAGGATAGAGAAGAAGACATATCTCTTAAAGAGATGGTCGTGCAACATTGGAAACCATTTTTAATTTGCATAGGAATTGTGATATTTTATAATACAATGAGCTATATGGTACTTACTTATATGCCTGCGTATTTATCAGAAATACTTGGCTTTGGGGAGACAAAAGGTTTATTACTAATCCTGATTGTCATGGTTGTCATCACTCCAATTGTTTTAGCAATGGGGTATTGGAGTGATCGTATTGGTAGAAACCCTATCATTAAGGGGGCATTAATTGCGACAATTGTTCTTAGTATACCTGTGTTTATCATGGTTCGTACTGGAAATAGTTATGCTTCCTTTTTAGGCATGCTTATCCTTGGATGTTTGTTAGCAGCGTTTCAAGGGACTCTTCCAGCGACATTGCCATCATTGTTTTTTACAAAAGTCCGGTACCGATCACTTGCGATCACGTATAATGTTTCTACCTCTTTATTTGGTGGGACAACACCATTAATCGTTGCATGGCTCGTGAGTGTGACAAAAAATCGTATGGTTCCAGCTTATTATTTAATAGCCGTTTGTGTACTTGGTATTGTGATTGTTGGCTTTTTTGTAAAAGAAACTGCCCGCAGATCATTACGTGGATCTTCTCCGGTAGTAGAGAATTCAAGTGAAATTAAAGAACTATTGAATAAACCAAATGAAGCTTTCTGGTGGATCCAAGAAATGAATAGAGAGGTAGAAGATCAAGGGGATTATACTAGTATGGGGTCAAAGAAAAAACGAGTTGAAAACTTACATTAAACTCTAGACAGATTAATTGTCCATGATGAAGATAGAAAATACTGAGGTTAAATCTTGCTTAAATTAATCATAATTGCTTCAAATAAATATCGGAATATTTATTTGAAGCAATTATTGAATCATTTTAATGATCGCAAGGAGGAAATAACAGTTTAACAACATTAATGGCGATCCATCACGGTTTTTCTTTCAACTAAGCTACCTTTAATAGATTTATAGATAATCAAGTTATTTTGTTCGGGCTTTTCGATGTGTTTTAACAGTAACTCAATTGTTGCTGCAATCATCTTATTTACTGGTTGTTTCCAAGTCGTTAACGAATAAGCAGACCATGCCGCAAGATCAATATCGTCGAATCCTATAATGGATACATCCTCTGGAATACGTACCCCTATTTCCTTAGCAGCATCAATTGCACCAAGTGCCATAATGTCATTAGCACAAAAAATGGCATCGAGTGGTAAAGCTGATTTTAGAAGCCGCAATGTTGCCTGATAGGAGCCCTCATATGTGTAATCTCCGTATTCCGTCGTATATGTGTATCCGCTTTCTTGGAGAGCTTCTTGAAATCCTTTCTTTCGATCATGACTAGTGGATGTATTAGGGTTCCCTGAAATAAAGGCAAGATGACGGTGCCCTTTTGTAAGTAAGTATTTCCCTATTTGATAACCACCATCAATATTGTCGCAAGATACCGCATGGAAAAGTGAATTTTGTTCATAGCGATTAAACATGACGATTGGTATTTGTTTATCTTTAAAATATGATGCTAAGGATGAAGTTAAAAGAGCATCTGTAATAATAATCCCTTCTACATTGTATTCACAAAGCTGAAATATTTCGTCGTCGCTAATTTGGTTGTTTTTTGTGTTTACAAATAAAAGATGATAACCTTTCTTTCCAAGCTCTCTTGAAAACATGCTAAGTACATTCGGGTAAAATGGGTTTTTAACATCCCCCATTACGATTCCAATCATATTACTTTTTTTCGTGATTAAGCTTCTAGCTATTGCATTTGGACGATATCCCATTTGTTGTGCAGCTTCAAGAACTTTTTTGCGAGTTTTCGCAGATACACTTGCGCCAGGGGTGAAAACTCGAGATACAGTAGATTGAGACATGCCTAAAGCCCTTGCTACATCTGAAGCAGTAACATTTTTTTGCATGAGCCATTCCTCCATGCATACTTTTCCATGATTATATCATAAGATCCATTTTTAACCACTTAATCAATTCTTTTTCGCGTTCAGCATTCATTTTCTCTGAAAACTCCGGGGACCATTGATAAAAGCCTGCACCATTTTTTTGCCCGTATTTTCCTTCAGCAACCAATGTCTTCATTGTTGATAATGATGTTGGGGCAATAGATAAATCTTTAAAAAGATAGTCAGAGATATGATGGAATACGTCTAATCCACCCATATCCGCTGTCATAAAAGGACCTGTAACAGTAAGCCGGCGCCCAATACTGTACCGAACGGCTGCATCAATCTCTTCTACCGTTGCAGCTCCAATCTCCAGTATGTGTTGTGCCTCTCGAAATAAAGCATATTGCAGCCGATTGCCAATTGACCCTAATATGTCTTTTTTAACTTCAATAGGTTTTTTATTCATTTCAGATAATAATGATAAGGCTTTTTTTACCGTTTTATCTGCTGTTTTTTCGCCACGCACCACTTCAACTAGTGGGATGAGATGGGCAGGATTCCAAAAATGAGTCACAATCATTCGTTCTGGATGCTTCATGCGTGAAGCGATTGCTGTTGGACTTAATCCAGAAGTATTACTGGCGAGAATGACATCCATGGAACATCTTTGATCTAATTGTTCATATAAACGTTGTTTAAGATCTAGTATTTCGGGTACAGCTTCAATAATAAAAGAAGCGTCTTGGATACACTTTCCGATAGAAAGCGTAAACTGTATTCGTTCTGTAATTTCTTTACTTTTAGACTCGTCAATTACTTCTTCGGCGACTAAAATACCAAGTTTCCTATGAAGTTCTTTACTTCCACGTTCTATATCATGCTGATCGTTTCCCCAAACTTTTATAGAAAAGCCGGCAAGAGCAGCTGTGAGAGCAATTGAATGCCCCATTGTTCCCGAGCCGAGGATAGAAATGTTTTTATCTATCATAAATAACATCTCCTTTTGTTTTAGATTGCCGTCCATCCACCATCTACACGAATTGTATCCCCCGTAATAAAGTTTGCCATATCTGATGCTAGAAATAAGACAGCTCCTGTAACATCAGATGGTTCAGCTAATTTTCCTAAAGGAATTCGCGTTAACACTTCGTCGTAAAAGGATTGGTCGGCAAACATTTTGTTCGTTAACTCTGTTTTAATGAACGTAGGTGCAACAGCATTTACTTTAATATTGTATGGTGCCCATTCAACTGCTAAAGCTTTTGTTAATTGGACAGCGCCACCTTTACTTGAGCAGTAGGCAGATCGGTTTCGAAAACCGACAAATGCCATTTGCGAAACAATATTAATGATTTTCCCTTTGTTTTTTGCAATCATATATTTCCCTGCTTGCTGTGCACAAAAGAATGTGCCTTTAAGGTTTGTATCTATTATTTGATCCCAATCTTCTTCAGTGACTTCCAGTGCAGGCTTTGGAATATTAATACCAGCATTATTGACAACAACATCCAGTCCATTTAAATAAGTGTACGCCTTATCAACCATATTACGAATACTTTCCACTTGCTGCATATCCGCCTTGATATAAGTGCACTTGCGATTATATTTCTGTAACATTTCTGTTGTTGAGATCAATGTAGCTTCATCCCTACCCGAAATGACAACATTTGCCTGGTGCTTTGCAAAAGATATTGCAATGTCTCTGCCGATTCCTCTATTGCCCCCAGTTACGAGAATTTTTTGAGTTGATAATTCACTTAAATATTCCATGAATAATCTCCTTTCCTATAAAAAAATAAAACAAATAATCTTTTTTATGATGCAGAATGATTGTTTAGTTTAGATTGAGTATCTTTTGTAAATGTAAGAATAGCTGCACGGTCATTATGGACACGATACAAAATAAGAAATAAGATCGAGCATAGTAACGTAATGCCTGCAGATATCAGAATTGCTGGAGTAAAGCTATTAAAATATTGTAAAATGAATCCCATTAATAAAGGTGATAAAATCCCTCCAATATTGCCAATAAAGTTAATAGCGCCACTTACAAACCCAGCTCCACTCTTGCCCCCAATTTCGGCTGCAGTAGACCACATAGGACCAAGAATTGACATGACAAAAGCGTATCCTAAAGACATACATGTAACAGAGGCATAAATATTATTGATAAAAGGGGTGACAAATAATGTTGCCGTACCTAAAATCAATCCAAGAGAAATGACAATTTTGCGTGCAGAAACTGAATCACGACCTTTATCTACCAAGCGGCGAACAACTGTACCTGCGCTCAATACAGTAATTAAACCGAACAAATAGGGTTCCATTGCCATTATCCCCATTTCACTCAAACTCATATGGTATTTTTCAGTAAGATAAGTTGGATACCATGTTAAAAACATATAATTTACGAAATCCAAACCAAAGTTTGCCATACTTGCTGCCCATAATGTTGGGCGTTTTAAAAGTGCTCTATACAATCCAGGTACAGAAGTAATTTCGGAATTTTCCTCTAGCTGATCATGTTTAATCCATTCTAGCTCATTTTCTGAAACTCCACGGTGTTCTTCTGGATTGTCTCTTCCATAAAGATAAAAGAAGACACCTAGAATAGCAGCGATAATACCTGTAATAATAAAGGCCACTTGCCATCCCCAATGAACTAACAAAAAAGCAACAATTGGCGGTGCGACAGCTGCGCCAATTACTAGACCGAGATTTTGCAACGACATTGCTTGCGAATATTCTACTCTTGGGAACCAACGAGCAAGCAAGACAGATGCAGCAGGCCAAGTAACTGCCTCAGCTAAACCAAAAGGAATTCGAAAAATAACCCATGCCCCAAATGAGGCGGCCTGTGTTGTTAGGATAAGAATGATGCACCAGACTAGCATCCCATAGAAATAGGTTTTACGTGGTTTTAACCAGTTTGCAATCATACCTGCGGGAATTTGACCGAGCGCATAAGTCCAAGAAAATGCGCTAAATATAATCCCTAATTGCATTGCAGAAATATGGAATTCATGTTGGATAACTGGTGCACTTACGGATAGATTGGTACGGTCTAAATAACTAACTGTACTTATTAAGAAGACAAGAAACATCATGATCCAACGTACATTAGTAGAAGTTTTTTTCATAAATGTTCCACCCCAGTATTGTTCGATTTTAGGAAATGAAGTCATTAACGTCGCAGCGAAAACAGATAAAATAAAAACATATTTGCGACGATTGCAAAAGAATAGTGCAAAAGAAGAGTATTACTGTAACTTATTTTTTATGTCTTATCGTTTCATGAAGAAAAAATGACTAGTAGCTGGCATGATTTTATAATGAAGTTCTAGAAGTTAAATGAAAGGATGCTCCTAGATTGGCATTGAAAGGAGCTTGAACTTGAAGAACTATAAGCAAGTTCATAGAATAATATTTTAATCGCTTACATTTTTAGGCGGGAATAGAAACACAATCAGCAACTGCTTAAGATTGTGTTTCATTTGCTATGTTTTATTTTATTACTTCCTTATTTCCGTAACGCTTGACCCTTAATTTAGCTTGTTCTGCATGAGCAGCAAAGTTTTCGAGTTCACATAGACGTGTACAATATTCACCGATTTGTGCGGTCACCTCAGGTTTTACTTTTTGGTAAGTACAAGTCTTGATAAATTTTCCTACCCAAAGACCACCCGTATAACGAGCAGCGCCTTTCGTAGGCAAAGTATGATTGGTGCCGATTACTTTATCTCCGTAGGCAACATTTGTTTCCGGTCCAAGAAACAATGCGCCAAAGTTGGTCATATTCTTCTTAAAGTATTCAGGGTTTTTTGTTAGTACTTCTACATGTTCATAGGCCAATTTATCTGCCTCAATAACAGCCTCTTCTAAACTATTAACTAAAATAATCCTCCCATTGTCTTCCCATGCTATACGAGCAACTTCACCTGTCGGCAACAATTGCAATTGACGTTCAATTTCTTTGATTGTTTCAAAAGCTAATATTCTTGACGTTGTAATGAGAGCACAGGGGGAGGTAGGTCCATGTTCTGCTTGCCCTAATAAGTCGGTCGCAACCATTTCAGCATCTGCTGTTTCGTCCGCAATGACTAATGTTTCGGTTGGCCCTGCTAATAAGTCAATGCCAACTTTGCCAAATAATTGTCTTTTTGCCTCCGCGACGAATGCATTTCCTGGGCCTACTAACATATCAACAGGACAAATAGATTTTGTGCCAAACCCCATTGCAGCCATCGCTTGCACACCTCCTAAAATATATATTTCATCTGCTCCAGCTAAGGCCATTGCTGTTACAGTTGCTGCAGGAATTTTTCCATTAATCGGCGGTGTACAAGCAATCACCCTCTTTACACCGGCTACTTTTGCAGTTAGTACACTCATATGAGCAGAGGCAACCATCGGATATCGTCCCCCTGGTATGTAGCAGCCAACGCTATTTACTGGTATATTTTTATGTCCTAATATGACCCCTGGCATTGTTTCTACTTCGATATCCTTTAATGCGGCTCTTTGTGCTTCTGCAAAACGTCTAACATTCGCTTGGGCAAATTTAATATCATTGATCGTTTGCTCTGGAATGCTTTTAATGATGGTATCAATTTGGTCTTGTGTGAGTCGAAAACTTTCTGGAGACCAATGATCGAATTTTGCTGAGAGTTCTCGTACTGCAGTATCTCCGCGTTGCTGGACATCATCTAAAATCTTTTGCACAGCTTCACGAACTTCAGCATCTGCCTTTGCAATTTCAGTGGTGCTTTTACCAGTTTTAATATATTCAGCCATCATGATTCCTCCTCAAACCCATCTTTTTGAATACGTATGCAAAATTATAGTCAGTAACATCTAAAAAGGATAATTAGGACGATGTAGTCATTGAAAACGTATTCATTAATTTATAATGAAATAAAATGGTGATAATGTCAATTAATTATTTTTAATAATTAAAATTTTAGAAATTATATATTTTTAACTTTGATAGCTAAATGATTGGTAAAAAATGTTTAAACAATGAAGTGCAATAATTTTATCAACTGAAATAATGAATTAAATTTAGTCATACAATTGGATAACGAGGAAAAGTCAAAAAATTTTACAATAAAACGCTTTCAATTTATGATTAGTCTATAGGTATAAGGCTTTATCAGGAGAGGGAGGAAGCACTTATGAAAAAAATAATGAATGATCCGTCAAATGTATTAGATGAAATGCTGAAAGGTTTTACTTATGCATACGAACATTTACTTCAACGAATTGATGGAACAGGTGTGATCTATAGACACTTTGTGGACAAGGGAAAGGTTGCTTTAGTTAGCGGTGGGGGAAGTGGACATGAACCGAGTCATGCAGGGTTTGTAGGACAAGGTATGCTATCAGCTGCTGTTTGCGGAGAAATATTTACCTCCCCAACACCAGATCAAATCTTTGAAGCGATTAAGAAGGCAGATCAAGGAGCAGGGGTTTTATTAATTGTAAAAAATTATTCTGGTGATGTCATGAATTTTGAAATGGCACAAGAGCTTGCCGAAATGGAAGGGATTCAAATCAAGACATTAATTATTGATGATGATATTGCCGTTGAGGATAGTACATATACAGCTGGAAAACGAGGGGTAGCGGGAACGATCTTTGTTCATAAAATTTTAGGTGCAGCAGCAGCAACGGGATTATCTATTGAAGAAATAAAAAAAATAGGTGATCGATTAGTTCCCCATATTAAAACGATTGGTGTTGCAATCTCTCCTGCAACTGTTCCAGAAGTAGGGAAACCAGGATTTTTATTAGGCGAGGATGAAATGGAATACGGTGTAGGAATTCATGGGGAACCAGGGTATCGCAGAGAAAAAATCAAAACCTCCAATGAAATTGCAAAAGAATTAGTAACGCAATTAAAGGCAGCATGTCAATGGGAAAAGGGGCAACATTATGCAGTTTTAGTAAATGGTCTTGGTGCAACTCCTTTGATGGAACAATACATTTTTATGAACGATGTTCAGAATTTATTGAAAGAAGAAGGTTTAATAGTAGATTTCAAAAAGGTTGGTTCCTTTATGACTTCAATTGATATGGAAGGGATTTCGTTGACTCTATTAAAGCTAGTCGATGATGAATGGAATCATTATTTGCAATTTCCTGTTGTTACACCAGCTTGGGGATAAGAAGGAGGAGCATTTATGTTAACTGTGGAGAAGACTGTTGTATGGCTTGAAGTATTTGCAAAAAAAGTTCAAGAAAATAAAGCCTATTTAAGTGAATTAGACAGTGCAATTGGCGATGGTGATCATGGATCAAATATGGGACGCGGGGTAAAAGCAATGGAAGAGAAATTAAAGGAAGGGGGATATTCAACTATTCAAGATGTGTTTAAACTTTCTTCTATGACTCTATTAAGTAAAGTCGGTGGCGCATCAGGACCTTTATATGGTTCCGCATTTATCGCAATGGCAAAACAAGCAGGGAATGATGAGCAAGATTTGCTTTCTATTTTAAAAGCAGGGCTTGAAGGAATAAAAAAACGCGGAAAAGCAGTCCGGGGAGAAAAAACAATGATAGATGTATGGGAACCAGTTATTGAGGCTTTAGAACGTGGGACATTAACGAAAAAAACTATTGAAGAAGCAGTGAAGCAAACGAAAGATATGAAAGCCACAAAAGGACGGGCTTCTTATCTTGGAGAACGTTCAATCGGGCATATAGACCCAGGTGCAGCCTCAAGTGGATATTTCTTTGATGCTTTATTAGAGGGAGAGATTGTTTAATGAGTAAAAAAAGGTTTGGAATCGTCATTGTTTCACATGTTAAAGAATTGGCAGCGGGATTGGAAGCTTTATTGGCAGAAGTGGCAAAAGAAGTGGAGATTACTTATGCAGGTGGAATCGAGGAAGGAGCTATTGGTACAAGCTTTGAAGCAATCCATACGGCAATTGTAGAAAACGATGCTGATAAAATTTTTGCTTTCTACGATTTAGGCAGTGCAAAAATAAATTTAGAAATGGCTATTGAAATGACCGACAAAACAATTTATTTAATAGATGCTGCTGTTGTTGAAGGAGCGTATACAACAGCAGCATTAATACAGGCTGATGCCTCCTTTGAAACGATAATGGATCAGCTTAAACCATTATGTATTAAATAATAAGAAGATCACTTCCATTAATGAGTCTGATTTATAGGATTCATGTGTAATGAGGCTGGGAGAAAAGTATATTAGTGAAAGAAAACCCGAATATTGCGTTCCAACCCTGCTCCGGAAATATATTTCGCTTTCCATGGGCCGGCTGGTGAGCCTCTCCTCCCGCAGGAGTCTACGTATATTTCCAGAGCTGATTTGTGCAAAGTTCGTCTTTATTTAACCACTTTTAAGTTTTGTCTTAGCCTCATGAACCAATATTAGTATCATTCATGTTTTGGTAGAGTTACTGTAAACTCCGTTCCATTTCCTGGCTCGCTAGCGACCTGAATTGTACCATGATGCATTTCAATAATTTTCTTAACAATTGAGAGTCCTAATCCGCTTCCGCCAGATGTACGGTTTCTTGATTGATCGGCTTTATAAAAACGTTCAAAAATATGCATTTGAATTTCTTTTGCCATTCCGATACCAGTATCTTTAATATTAACTGAAACCTTTTCATCATCTTGGTTGATAAGAATACTGATTGTTCCATCTTCAGGTGTAAATTTAATACTATTATGGATTAAGTTGATCCAAACTTGGTCCATTAGTTCTTCATCAGCATTTATGATTGTTTTACTTAACGAAACATCCATATCAATATTCTTGTTGGTCCATTGCGGCTCGCATGCAAGGATGACTCGCCGTAATTGCTGATCTAAGCGATAGTTTTTAGGCTCAAATGGGGGATGATCAGACTCTAGTGAAGTGAGCTTTAATAAATTTTCACTAAGCTTTGATAGCCGCATCGTTTCTGTCTCGATAATTTGCAAATAATGGGACCGTTCATCTTTTGACAATTGGTTATTTTGTAAAGCAATTGCAAAACCTCTAATCGATGTCAATGGAGATTGGATTTCATGGGATACGTTTGAAATAAATTCTTGACGCATTTGTTCCATTTCTCTAAGTTCATCGGCCATATGTTTAATGCTTTCGACAATCTCACCTAATGGATGCTCTTGAGATGGATTTTGTTCTGAGTAATAGGATAGATCGATATTAAAATTTCCTTGGGCCATATTTTCCATTGCCGTGATTAAAGGGCGGAAAAACTCAGCTTGTTTTTCTTGAAAACGTCCGATTCGTGATACCCCATACATGATAAAACCAAATAAAATGAATCCAATCAGAGAAATGGTTAATTGTTTTAACAATCCGGAAACATGTATCCCAATGTGATGAAAACACCATGTAGTGATGAGATAAGCGAAAGACCAGCATAAACATAATAGAGTGAGCACGGCTAAAGCCCAAACAATCCGCTTTACAATGTTATTTCCCCTCCTCATTTATTTACCTCTAAACGATAACCGAGACCGCGGATCGTTGTAATTTTAAATGGGCAGTTATCATTTGTAAAACGGTGACGAAGCCTTTTAATATGGACGTCGACCGTTCTTTCATCTCCTTCATAGTCATATCCCCATATATCTTCAATCAGCTGTTCCCTTGAAAAAGTCTTTCCTGGGTGTTCCGCAAGTTTAAATAAAAGTTCAAATTCTTTGAGTGGCAAAGTGATCTCATGCTCTCCGTCAAATACTTGGTATGTCGAGCGATTGAGTTCAATACTTCCAATATTTACTTTATTTGACACATTTATATGGTACCGTTTTAGTAATGCTTTAACACGGGCAATCAATTCAGCCGGTTCAAATGGTTTTACCATATAGTCATCTGTTCCGAGCTCAAAGCCTTTTACTTTTTGTCCCGTTTCTCCCTTAGCTGTCAACATTAATATTGGAAGTAAATCAGAATAATAAGTTCTGAGCTCACGGCATAATTCCCAACCATCCATGTTTGGCATCATAATATCAAGAATGATCAAATCTACTTTTTCGGATTCTAATAATGTTAACGCTGACTTGCCATCTGAAGCTTCAAGAACATTGAATCCCTCTTTTGTTAAGAAGACGCGAACTAATTCACGAATATGTGGATCATCATCTACAACTAATATTTTTGCCATTGTCTCTCATCCTTTTTACAAAATGTATGATGTCATAAAGAATTGATCAGCTGTTTTCGTAAAGAGGCTGGGACAAAACCTAAAAGTGGTTAGATAAAGACAAACATTGCACAAATCAGCTCCGTAGACTCCTAATGTATATTTCTGGAGCGCAATATTCGGTTTTTCTTTCCTTAGCATACTTTTGTTCCAGTCTCTTGTAGAAAAAGCCAATTGATATTTATAAGCTATTCTATCATTCTCTAACGGCTACTCTTTTTTTATGATAGCAAAGTATTAACAGAAATTAACTATTAGCGAAAAGCTATTTCCTGAAAAAAATAGTATTCGCATAAAGGATTCTTAATTGATTAACCTGTATAATATACTTCATTTTTAATGCTTACTTCAATACTGATTACAGAGTAAAGAATAAAACATCTTTATGAACTGAATATGAACAAATAGAATTATTCGTTTATCTATATTATGATTAAATTAAAAAATAAAGTTGCAACACGATTAGAAAGGAGAGTTATTATGTACAAATTAATCGCCATTGATATGGATGGGACGTTATTAAACGATCATCATGAAGTAACAGCTGAAGTTCGGCATGCATTACAGAAGGCAAAAGCGAATGGGGTAAAAATTGTTCTCTGTACAGGCCGACCTTTAGGGGGCGTTCGCCGCTATTTAGAAGATTTACAATTAAATGAGGAAGAAGATTATGTCATTGCTTATAATGGAGCGCTTGTCCAGAATACATATACAAATGAGGTTGTATCGGAATTATCGATTCGTTATCAGGATGTAAAGGAATTATATGCACTTAGCTTGCAATTACAGACCCCTATGCATTTTTTCGATACGGAACGTTTGTATACCCCAAATCGAGATATAAGCAAATATACGGTTTTAGAATCGTATTTAACGCAAGTACCTTTGCGTTTTTGTACACTAAATGAGCTTTCGGAAAATATCGTGATTCCGAAAGCAATGTATATTGACGAGCCAGAAAAGTTAAACAAGACAATTGAATCAATTCCCGAGGATGTAAAACAAAAATATACATTAGTCAGAAGTGCACCGTATTATTATGAAATTCTTCATCCTCAAGCAAGCAAAGGAAATGCAGTGCGGCAATTAGCTGAATTTCTTGGTATTCAGCAAGAAGAAGTAATGTCTATCGGCGATAATGAAAATGATCTGACAATGATCGAATTTGCAGGTTGTGGTGTGGCGATGGGAAATGCAGTACAGAAAGTAAAAGAAATCGCTAATTTCCAAACTCGTACAAATAATGAGCATGGTGTTGCTTATGCGATAAATGAGCTTGTGTTCGCAAAATAATATTAATGAAAAAAACGTGGACTAAATGTGTCCACGTTTTTTTCATTAATATAATCTATTATATTATTTGTCATTTAAAGTAGTAATAAACTTGTTTGCAATTGGACTGCCAATGCCAGTTACAACATCATATCCAGCATTAGCAGTATATCCATTGCTTCCAGATACGATATCATGAAAGTTTGTTTTATATCCCTTACTGCCAGTTTTTCCAGCGGTGCTATAAATAGTTTTTAATACATCTTTACTTGATAATGATTGGGTTCTTCCTTCATTAGCTAGGGCAATGAGTGCTCCCCAAGCTGGAGCGCTAAAACTCGTTCCTCCGACTTGAAACCATCCTGTTTGGCCATTTTCTGCTGTACTGCTATACACATATACACCTGTGTTTGGATCGGCATCAAAGGCAACGTCAGGAATGCCGCGCTTTGATCCGAGAATACTTGTCCAATTAGACTGGTAAGTGGGCCTTCCTTCGTATTGACTTAGTTCACCGCCTGACCCGGACCATGCGGTTTCACTGCCATACTCACCTGTACTTTTTACTGTTAATGTTGTGCCTCCTACAGAGACTACATTTGGCGAGGATGCTGGCCATGAACTTCCTTGACCATTATCGCCAGAAGAGGCTAAATATGTAATACCAGAATGATTAAAGTGATTATCGTAAGAAGTTTCTGAGGAAAATTCAGATCCTCCCCAACTGTTGGAAACGATAGTGGCCCCGTGGTTAGTAGCATAATCTTCTGCTTTTAATAAATCATTGATTGAAGCTGATTTTGCAGAAACTACCATAATATTTGCTTTTGGGGCGAGAGCATGTGCCCATTCAACATCCAGTGCTGTTTCAAGCGCCCAGCCTCCGTCAGTTTTAGGTTTGCCGCTTGGATAAACTACATTAATATTGGTATTGGGAAGATCAAATCTCTCATTAAATGTTTTTAAATCGTTTTTGATAGTAGGACTTCCGTAGGCTTCAACAAGGGCAATTGTCGCACCAGCTCCTGTCTTATTTAGTTTATCAATTCCATACGCTTGTTTTATTTGTGAAGGTGAATAAATAGAAGCAAAAGTAAAAAGTTTAATCCCACTGCTAATATGTTTAGCATGAATCGGGTCATGAGCTTTCCAATTACTTATTTGAGCTGATGAAGTATTCGTTTTGGCGCTAGCAGATGTTGTTATGCCTATTATGCCAAATAAAGCAATTAAACTAGCAGCAACACAGTATGCTATTTTCTTCATAAAATCATGCATATTTATCCCTCCTAGTAGATTAACTAATAGAAAAGGCATCTATAAAAGCCTTTAACTATTAGATTTAAATATTTCGAATGATCATATCATGAAATTGCCACTAATTTTGTCATATAATGGCATATTATTGGAATAATAGAAAAATGATGAATGATTACTAGTATTTATATAGTCCTAAGTGAGGAGCGAAACTAAAAAAGTAGGATAATAGAATGATGTTGGCAATATGAAATAGCAATGCTTTCAGTAGGGAGTTAGACTAATCTTTTAAATCAATCGTTCATTATTAAAGGAATTAAAAAAACTGTTGATTCTAACAGCTTTCAACAGTTGTTAAAAATATATAATGTTATAGAAAACCGATCATTTTTCTCCTTTGTATAAACCGAGCGCCCCAATGACAGCAGCTTGAAAATTAACGTAGGCCTCATATTCTAAACGTTCCAACATATCGTATGCTTTGCGCAAGGATGTATCGGCAATTAATACTCCATGCTCTCTTAATAATGTTGCTACAGGTATATCGCTTTTTCTCGAACGCATATATGTTTTAACAACTTCGGCAAGTTCCATTGATGTAGCCGGAGCGTATGGAAGTGTTTTAACTTCTCCAAGTTTTCGCGTGCTTTCTGTCAAATGAGACACTTCAAGCCCTAAGGAAGCAAATACCATTAATTCTTTTGGGTGGGCATGAATAATAGCTTGTGCATTTGGCAACGTATCGTATGTGCCTATATGCATGTTAAATTCCCGGGTAATATTTCCTTTTCCTTCAATGATTTCGCCGTCACGAGTTAAAACGAGAATATCATCAGGCGATAAGTCGCAAAATTTTTGCTGAGCCATTAAAGTAGGGGTCATAATAAAATGTTCATGATTGATTTTAACGCTAATATTGCCACCAGCGGCATTTGTCACAAAACGATTAAACATCATTTTTGTAACTTCACATACATCTTGGCGCTCTTGTTGATAGAGCATAACGATTCCTCCTTTTAAAGTTGGTTCACTTTAACCTTTTCCATTAAAGCTTGCACTTGCTCTAACTCAAAATCAGAACTAGAGTGCTGAGTAGCTTTTGATGCACTTATAGCAGTGGCGAACCGGCACATTTTTTCTACTGAAAATTTCTGAGCGATGCTGTAGACGAGTCCTCCAATAAAGACATCTCCACAGCCAGTATCGTTTACCTGTTTGACAGTAGGAGGAATAATGTGATAAATCTCTTGATGGTGTAAAAGCAGTGATCCTTCTTTTCCTAATGAAATAAAGAAATATTCAATGTCATCACACATAAAATGAAAAGCTGCATGAATATAATCTTCTAAAGTATTTAGAGGTTTTCCAATTAATTCTTTAAATTCATATTGATTTGGCTTTAAAAGATATGGTTTAACCGCGAGCGCTTCTTGCAAATAGCGATCGGAAGCATCAACAACTAATCGGCAATGTTTACTTTTTATCATTTCAAGTACTTCGCGATAATCTTTTGGGTCCATTTGTGTTGAAGGATTTCCAGCAAACACAACAATATCATTCTTCTGAATGGTCGTTTGCAACTTTTCTTTAAACTGTTGGAGCATGTTTGGAGACACGTTCGGGCCTTTTTCTGTGATCATATAACTTCCTTTGTTCGTTTCATCTACAATCACAATGCTTTCTCTTACTTCCTCATTAGGCAAGGTGAGAAAATCATGACATACTTCTTTCTTTTCTAAAAGGTCAATCAGTACATCTTGACGTCCTTCGCCCATAAATCCAGTAGCGATATTGGCAATATTTAATGAAGATAATACAACGGAAACATGTGTTGCTTTCCCTCCGATGTCAAATGAAGTTGCAGTAGAGCGATGATTTTGTCCTCTTGTTAATTCGCCGGGAATATGAACAATACGGTCAATTGCAGGGTTTAATGTAACGGTGTAGATCATTCAATTCACCTCCTACTTTAAAAACTTTTCTTATCTATTTCATAAAAGGTAGTTGGAAAGCTAATGGCTGGAGTGAATGAAAGATAGATATTCTGCTATATAGTTATTATAGAAGATAAAAACTAATCTTTGATTGCGCATTCATTTAAATTTTTATTATCCATTTTTTCTCCATTGTGATCGTTATTTCATCACAATGGAGAAAAAGCTTTTTATAAAAGTTTTGATGAAAGCGCATTCAATAAATTTATGAAATAAATATAATGTAGAAAGGGAGGTGATAAGATGGAGCAGCGCATCTACTACTTTTTAAAGGAAGTATTTGCGAATCCAGGAATTACAATGAAAATGCTTGAATCAGAATTAAATAGCACCCGGAGTCAGTTGGAATATACATTAAAAAAAACAAATCAATGGTTAACTGATAAAGATTTACCAAGTATTAAAAGAAAGAATAAAGGATTATTCTGTCATATAGATATTGTAAATAAAATACCGGAATTACTAGAGGAAGAGAGTGTTTTTGACCATTTTCTCTCTGAGAAAGAGAGAGGCTATCTCATTTTACTTACAATTCTTGTTCGTCAAGAGGAATTATCTTTGTACCATTTATCATCAGCACTTCAAGTAAGTAAAAATACGATATTAGCAGATATGAAAAAGATTCATCAAGAACTAGGTTTATTTCATGTAAATATTAAATTTAATCGGGTCAAAGGCTATTACTTAACTGGAAATGAATTAGAAAAAAGAAAAGTATTATTATTTGTTCTAAATAAACTGCTGCATCATCCAAACGGGGAAAGCTGGATTAATCAAATTATCACAATAGATGCCTCTCTTTTACAGTCTTTTATTGAACATGTTCATCAAATTGAAGCTGCTCTTGAAGTTCAATTCTCCGATGCCAAAATTTTAGAATTGCCGTATATTGCTTATTTTTCCTATATTAGAAGTTTACAAGCAAAATCATTGGAAGTACATGATGTTGAGGAGAGATTCTTAATTAAAGAAACAAAGGAATATCAAGTAACAAACGCTGAATTCGAAGGCGTAATGAATGAAACAGATATATTATTTTTCACAGTCCAAATGCTTTCAGCAAACGTTATTGATTGTTATAAAGATGACAGAATAGATGATGATATTTATCAAGCCGTTGAAAACATGATGAATACTTTCGAATTGCTTTCTTGTATCCAGTTTCAAAATCGTCTGGATTTGTTGCAAAAACTTTATCAGCATATACGACCGGCAATGTTTCGCATTCAATATGGGGTAATTGAGGTAAATCCATTATTGGCAGAAGTAAAAAAGGAACATGGAGATGTCCACGAATTCGTTAAGAAAAGTATCACTCCTATCGAGCTGCTATTACAGCGAAAAATGCCTGAAGAAGAATTAGCATATATCACAATGTTCATGATTGGTTGGATGAGCAAAAATGGTGAATATCCGCAAAAAAGATTAAAAGCGGTTGTTGTTTGTACGAATGGGATATCTGTCTCACGCCTCCTATTGATCAATTTAAAACAGCTTTTTCCCGATATTGAATTTGTGAATCACTTATCTGTACGCGGATTTTATCAAAGTAAAGAAAAGTTTGATCTCGTTTTTTCTACAATCCCTTTAGAAACTGAAAAAAGGATATTCGTGATTCAACCATTTTTAACGGAAAAAGATAAGCTCATGCTGCAGCAGAATGTGAATCGTTCATTGCGCGGCTACCATGTTGATCAAATTAACTATTCGCAGTTATTAGATATTATTTCACGCCATGCAGAAAATATTAATCAACGGGAATTGAAAAAAGATTTAGAGATGTATTTCTCCAAAACAGATGTAACAACTGCTCAAAAAAGAGTCGAATTAGATCTAGACGAAGTATTAGTTCAAAGAAATATTCATATTGCTAAATCTGTATCCACCTGTTCTGAGGCAATTTGGTTAGCTGCTAAGCCATTATTAGAACAAGATTTTATTGAGAAAAGGTATATAGAAACGATTATTCATCAATTTAATCCTAAGGAACCCTACATTGTTATTGCTCCATATGTAGCCATTCCACATGCTAGTCCTGAAGATGGTGTGAACAGGTTATCAATGAGTCTCCTTTCATTAAAAGAACCTGTGCTGTTTACAGAACGTCATCCTGTACAATTGCTTGTGATGATTGCCGCCAGCGATTATCAATCACATTTAAATGCCCTTATGCAGTTAAATGAACTGTTATTTGATCCGCATTGTGTACAGCAAATTCTTAACATGAATAGTCCAGCTATGATTGCCGAATTTATTAAAACAACCGTACAGAAAATAAAAGAGAAAGAGGGAATGAGGTTGTGAGTGGAGATAAGGAATATTTCGATCTTCTTTTCCAAAAAGAACTTATCTTTTTAAATGAACATTTTGAAGATCAAGCTGACTTGTTTCAGAAAATTAGTGCGCGACTATATTCACAATCATATGTTGATTCAGGATTTCTACTATCATTGCAAACAAGAGAAAAAGAGTATCCAACAGGTCTTCATGCGCCTGCCTTTGATGTGGCCATTCCTCATACTGATCCTGTCCATATTAAACGCCCGTTTATTGTGGCGGTTCGCCCTGATCCTCCCCTTGATTTTCAGGCGATGGGAATGGAGCAAGATCATGTAGACGCAGCATTAATTTTTATATTAGGACTGCAACGAGAAGGAAATCAAGTGCTGCTACTTCAAAAGCTCATGGACCTATTTCTGGATGAACAGAAAATGAAACAACTATTACGTATAGCTGATCAGGAAGAGTGGTTAAAAGAAATTCAATATTTTATAAAAGGGAGAGATTGAATATGAAAAAAATTATTGTAGCTTGTGGATCAGGTGTCGCTACTTCACAAACTGTTGCATCAAAAATTAAAAAACTACTAGATGAGAGAAAAGTAAAAGCCGAAGTGGAAGCAGTTGATATTAAATCAATTCGTACGTATATCAAACAGGCAGATGTGTATGTTGCTATTACAAAGCCGAAAGAAACGTACCCGATTCCGGTAGTTGATGGTATTGCCTTTTTAACTGGGATAGGTATGGAACGAGAATTGCAGAAACTGATTGATGCAGTGACAAAAAAATAAGGGGGAGACAACATGGATGTACTGCAAACGGTTGTCAATTACGTGCTAAATTTAGGTGCGGCTGTTTTTGTTCCATTTATTATGCTTGTAATTGGGCTCATTGTCCGTATGAAGGCAAAAGATGCAATTAGTGCTGCCATCACTTTAGGGATTGCTTTTACAGGAATGAGTCTCGTTGTCAGTTTTATGTTAGACTCTATCAGTCCGGCTGCGCAAGCATTTGCACATCGAACAGGAATTAATTTGACAGCAATTGATGGAGGATGGACCAGCATGGCGTCCATCACTTGGGCTTGGCCACTTGCATTCCTAATGTTCCCAATCACAATCGGTGTAAATGCTCTATTACTTCTGCTTGGGTGGACAAAAACATTGAATGTTGATATGTGGAATGTATGGGGAAAAATTTTTACAGCTGTATTAGTTAATTATATATCTGGAAATATTTATTTAGCTTTTGCTGTTGCGATTCTTCAAATTGTCATTGAATTAAAAATTGGTGATATTTGGGGGAAACATGTTGAAAACTTAACAGGAATCCCTGGTGTTACTGTCCCACACCATATGACAATATTAGCTTCGTTACTTTATCCAATTAATAGATTATTAGATTTCTTTCCGATATTTAATAGAAAAATGGATGCAGATGCACTTAAAGAAAAAATTGGAATTTTTGCTGAAAACCATATTATGGGGGGAATTATCGGATTTTTATTAGGTTTGGTTGCAGGATATGGATTTTCAGGATCATTAATATTAGCCGTTAAAGCAGCAGCGGCTATGACATTATTCCCAATGGTTTCAAAGCTGTTTATGCAAGCGCTGTCTCCAATATCTGATGGCGTATCAGAATTTATGCGCAAACATTTTGGGGATCGAGATATTTTTATAGGGCTCGATTGGCCAATTCTTGCCGGCAGAAATGAGATCTGGGTAACAGCCATTTTACTTGTACCGTTCGAATTATTATTTGCATTGATTTTGCCAGGGAATGATGTTCTACCATTTGCCGGCATTATCAACCTTTCGTTTGTTGTTGCCGGCTTGCTTTTAACAGGAGGAAATTTATTGCGTATGCTGGTGCTGGGCATTATTAGCACACCGCTGTTCCTTTATGTCGCAACATATTTTACACCGGCTATTACAGACTTGGCAAAGACAACAAAGGTAGTAAAGGTAGCGGATGGTACAGCACTTACATGGAGTACAATTGAGAACGCAGATTTTCGCTTTATATTTAGTCAAGCGGCGAACGGAAATATTCTCGGCATTATTGGCGCGATCATTTGGCTTGCAATATTTGTATGGTTCTACAAAGCAAAGTCTAAGGAATTAAAAGAGGCAGAAATTGATACGAAATAGCTTGATTTCTATAGAATCGAGATGATTGGGATGAAAAGTAAATGGTTTTGGATATTTATGTTGTTACTGGCAGTATGTTTAATGGTCATTGGATTTATAACACAAGATATTCGCATGTGGATAGTAGCACTTGCAATCGGTTTGCTTATTCGTTATCAAGCGCATGATATATTATTTGGGAAATATGAAAAACGATTGCAGGTGAAAAGAGAAGCGTATGAAAAAATGCGGCGAAAAAAACAGCAAAAAGAGAACAGCGATCCTTCATTATAAAATGAAAATAGAAAAAACTGCTATTGATAGTTAGATGAATCAATAGCAGTTTTTTTGTATTTACGCAAGTGTATTTCGAAATCTATTATTTAATCGAACGATAGTTTGTAATCATCTGCTTTAATCATTTTTAATTTTCTAGAAAATAGGTAAATAAGTCCAATATTTAATAAAAATGGAAGAATGAAGAAAGTACTAAGCATTACTGCGATATTTTTTACAGACCATCCGCCTGAAGCTAAGTGAATATAATTTAATGGTCCGACTAAACCTGATAATCCAAAGCCAGCGCTGTAAGGCGTACCTTTAATATTTAATAGGCCAGCGAGAGCTCCGAGGATAGCTGCAGTAATTAACATAGGGACGGCAATTTTTGGCTTCATAAAAAAGTTTCTCATTTGAATCTTCGGTGAACCTAACACATGTGCTAAGGCAGTCCCAAGCGAATTGGCTTTATAACTGGCAATTGCTAATCCTACGCCTGCAGCACAAATTCCGAGATTAGCTGCACCTGATCCAATACCTGAAAGCATGATCACCGTAGCCACCCCAACTGTCGAGATCGGCGAAAGAATAATGACACAAAAGATAACAGAGATGATAGCCCCCATTACAATCGGTTGTAAGGCTGTTACATGTGAAACAACAATCCCTATAAATCCTGTACCAGTTCTAACAAATGGCAAAATTGAATAACCGATTAAACCGGGTATTAAAATACTTAATGTCGGCATTAATAGTGTAGAGTAAGATTTTAAACGGTTTCCAATTAGCTTAATAAATAATACTGTTAGGGCAGTGGTAATTCCTGTATTGATAACGATTCCAATACCGTTCAGAGCAAATAATCCATCGGCGGTCTTTTGAATATTCCCGCTTCCTACCATAGCAGCTATCCCTAAACTTGCTATTTGGATAGGAGTAAATTTAAAAGTGATTCCAACCATTACTCCGATCATAACCGGCAATAAACTCATTACAATGACGGTAATATCTAATATGGGCTTTAAAATTGGAAAATGTGGTATTAATAGTTTGAGCACTTCTCCAAGGAGAGCATTAGGGATTAATGACGCGACAATGCCAATACTCATTCCTGTTAACAACTTGTTGAAGAATTCTTTCATTTCGTTGGCTCCTATCTTCTATTTTGTGAAGATTATATTAAACATTCAGAAAATAGTCAACAATTTTTTTAATGCTTTACCGCAAACATGTAAAAAAGTGACGATTCATTTAAGTTGGCCCGGTTTTATGAATAAGATATAATTTTTAAAATGAGATAAAAGTTTAGTTTCTATGAAACTACATAGGAAGGTTTAAATATTTTCAATTTGTAAATCATAGTCATTTGTTAGTGAAAAACACGACCTTCGTGAAAGGGCTAGAAATTATGCTAGCAGGGAAAGTATATTTATGCTAAAAAAAGGAGTGATTGAAATGGGTTCATTAGATGGAAAGATTGCAATTGTAACAGGGGCTTCACGTGGCATTGGCCGTGTGATCGCTTTGAAATTGGCGTCACTTGGTGTCCAAGTTGTTGTTAATTATAGCCAGAGCAGTGATAAGGCAAATGAGGTTGTCGCACAGATTGAGGAACAAGGCGGGGCTGCGATTGCCATTCAAGCAGATATCGGCCGCATTTCAGAAATTGAAAAGTTATTTTCAGAAACGATAAACCGGTTTGGAAAAGTTGATATATTAATCAATAATGCAGGACGTATTCTTTATAAAGCGATAGCAGATGTAACCGAAGAAGAATTTGATACGTTATTTGCTGTGAATGTAAAGGGTACTTATTTTGCAATACAGCAGGCGATGAAATATATGGAAAACGGTGGACGCATTATTAATTTTTCTACATCTGTAAACGGTCAAATGTTCCCGACTTACAGCGTTTATTCTGGAACGAAAGGGGCAGTCGAACAGTTCACAAGACAATTAGCAAAAGAGTTTGGTCCAAAGCAAATTACGATCAATACTGTTGCCCCTGGTCCAGTAAATACTGAGTTGTTCAGCGCCGATAAAACTCCAGAACAGATAGAGGCACTTAGTAAGATGAATGCCTTTGGAAGAATAGGTGAACCTGAAGACATCGCTAATGTTGTCGCATTACTTGTAAGTGAACAGTCGCAATGGATTACTGGTCAAACGATTCGCGTGAATGGTGGCTTCATCTAATATAAATATGTTTTTCTTCTTATTAGTATAATTTTGCTATGTGCAGATGATGTGAAAAATTAATATCACAATGAATACAAGAGCTAGAAATAATAACCGTTGGAAATTCGTCGTCGATTCAGTTAAAATAGATCTTATGAGTATGAGTAAGTTTGAAGAGAGAGGGTTATGAATGAATAAAGAATCCATTTACGGATTGACAATAGATGAATTAGCGGCATGGATGATCGAGCACGGTCAGAAGAAGTTTCGAGCACAACAAGTATGGGAATGGTTGTACAAGAAGCGTGTTACACATTTTGAGGAAATGAGTAATGTGAATAAAGAATGCCTTCAATTATTGGATGAGCATTTTTATATTCATACGTTGAAGCAAGTAGTTAAACAAGAGTCAAAAGACGGCACTATTAAATTTTTATTCCGATTAAAAGATGGCAATTTAATTGAAACGGTACTAATGAGACAACATTATGGTTTATCCGTATGTGTTACAACCCAGGTTGGCTGTAATATTGGCTGTTCTTTCTGTGCAAGTGGATTATTAAGAAAGAATCGTGATTTAGTGAGCGGTGAGATTGTTGAACAAGTCATGTATGTTCAAAAACATTTAGATGAAGTTGGAAAAGACGAACGGGTAAGCCATATTGTTGTAATGGGGATTGGTGAACCATTTGATAACTTCGAAAATCTTGTGAAGTTTTTAAGAGTGGTGAATTCACCAAAAGGACTTGCTATTGGTGCAAGACATATTACAGTATCGACAAGTGGACTTGCTCATAAAATATATGAGTTCGCTGATCTTGACTTACAAGTGAATTTAGCAATCTCTTTACATGCGCCAAATAATGAGCTTAGAACAAAAATTATGAAGATCAACCGGGCATTCCCATTAGAAAAATTAATGCCTGCGATTGATTATTATTTAGAAAAAACGAATCGAAGAATTACATTCGAATATATTTTATTAAAGGATGTAAACGATCATAAAGAAGAAGCATTGCAACTTGCGAAATTGCTTCAAAATAAACGTCATTTAACTTATGTAAATTTAATTCCATATAATCCTGTAAATGAGCATATTCAATATGAAAGAAGCGAGCAAGCATCAATTATGGAATTTTATGATACGTTGAAAAAGAACGGAATCAATTGTGTTGTTCGTCAGGAACATGGAACAGATATTGATGCAGCATGTGGTCAGCTGCGCAGTAAACAGATTAAAAAAGCTAACTAAAAAAATAAGAAGGAGCTTGGATGCCAAGCTCCTTCTTATTTTTTGCACTTTACCAAACAAATAGTCCAACAATCATGGCGCTTAATAAAGATACAGCCATTCCACTCACTAATAGCTTCCACACATTTTTACCAATAATCCCGGAACTTTCTTCGCCAAAAATAGATTCATATGTGCCATAGATCATACCTACAGTACTAAAGTTAGCAAATGAAGTTAAAAACGTTACAGCAACGGCAGTAGTATGTGGTGCCATCGTTTTTAGATGTGTTTTTAAATCCATCATCGCAACAAATTCGTTTGTCGATATTTTAATTCCCATCAATGAAGCAACGTACATTGCATCGTGACCACCTAAACCGAGCAAGAAAGCAAATGGGCTAAAAATAATGCCAAATATTTTTTGTATTGTTAATCCATGAACAATAAAGCCTAAAATTCCATTTAAGCATGTTGTTATCGCAACATAACCAATAACCATGGCTAAAATGACGATGACCATCTTGATACCAACGAGCATACTGTTTGAAATAGTTGAAAAGAAGTCTTTCTTTTCTTCTTTTGGTGGAACATACACAATATCTTCTTCTTTGCTAATTTCAACAGGGTTTAAAATACTTGCGATGAGCAGTGCGTTTAAACAGTTTAAAGGAATAGCAGCAAATACATAGTCAGCAGGGACCATCGTTAAGTATGAACCAATGATGGAACCGCTAATGCTGCTCATACTCATAATTCCGAAAGTAAGCAGACGATTGCCTTTTAGTACTTTCAATTGCTGACGGATGACGGCAAGCGCCTCAGTATTGCCAAGAAACATCATTTGAATCGAGAAAAAGCTTTCTAATTTAGGCAAACCAGAAACTTTTGAAATTACCCAGCCCACTTTGTCAATAATCCAAGTCATAATGCCAAAGTAAGATAAGATATCGAAAAAAGTAACGATAAAGATGATAGGCATTAAAGCACTAAAAAAGAAATCAACTTGTTGATTCGCCATGACAGAAGGGAAGGCAAATGAAATTCCTGCATCTGCACACGAAACTAGCCATTTAAAAAAGGAGGCAATTTTATTAATAGTCCATGTTCCTACTGGTGTTGCAAGCATAAACCACGTTATTAGTAATTCAACGATAAAAAGACTAAGAATAGAACGCCATTTCACTTTTCTTTTTGCAGGTGAGCAAAGAAAGACAAGACCGCTAACGATGAGCACACCTAATATATTTAATATAAAATACATGTCATCTACTCCTACATTCATTTTTTCATAAATAAGAAACCCTTATTTTTCCATACCTTCAGTCTCGAGACAGAAAGCATGAAAAAATAAGGGTTTCATGAAATGAGATGAATTTCCTAATGGACATTCACTACTTCTATTCTTATCTTTTCATACTTCCTTGTAGTCTGACATTTTAACGGCTGTCAGGTAGAGACTATCAGGCCATGTAACTGATATTATACAAGGATAGTTATTTATGATCATTTTTTCTTTGGATAATGATCATTTTATACTAATAGATAAACTGAAACAATGCATAAATACAATGTTATAATATTGTTATTTATCCCAAAAGTAAAATAAATTACAAATTTAAATAATATACAAAAATAATGATTATAAAAGATTTAAAAACAGTGTTTTTAGAAAAGGACATTAAAAAAAGTCTTTCTCATTGTAAAAGAAAGACTAAGCGGATGTTATTAAGCACTGATTTCTTGGGTGCTCGATTGTTCACTTTTATGAGAGAAATAACTGTGTAAAATCATGCCAACCATAATGACGAACATTCCACCCCAAGACAAAAGCGATGGAAGCGGAGCAGAAAGCAGTACTAATTCACCAATAACAGAAAATAATACTTCCATAGATTGCGTCGCTTCAACAGCAGCAAGCTTCTGCATATTTCCTTTAACTAAATCAGTTGCTCTAAAAAATAGTACAGTGGCAATCACCCCTGAACAAATGGCAACGATAAAAGATTGAAAGGTTTGTTGCCTACTCGGTGCTCCTGTAGTAAATAGACCGTATAAAGACAATAGCAGCCAAAATGGTAAGCTCGCTAACGTCATCCCAAGTACACGTTGAAAAGTATCTAAGCGTTCACCGCACAAATCCATCATTTTACGATTGCCAAGTGGATAGGCAAAGGAAGCAATGATAACAGGCAATACTCCAAGTATGACATTTTGTATAGATAGGTGATTTGCTTGTTCGAGCTGGATAATGACAATACCTAGCACAATAATAACAGACATGAACAATCCTCTAATTGGCAATCTTTCTCGAACTTGTATTGGTCCATTCGTAGTTACAATTGTTTTTGAGAAAAAGGGGACGAGCAATGAACCAGATATGATTGTAATTTGCCAAGTACCTGCTATAAGCCATCCTGGGGCAAATGTAGCAGCAAAACATAAAGGTGCATAAAAAAGTACGAATCCTACAAAGCTCCAACATAACCAGGACAAAGGTTTCTCTTTCATAATCTTTAATAAAGCCAAGAAATTTTTTCTGGAGATCACGATAAGAATAAGAAATGGAACCATAAATATATATCTTAAAGATGCACTCCAAATCCAACTTCCTCCTGATAATTCCATTGCCCGATTAAGAATAAAAGTAAATGCGAAGAAGAAGGCAGCACAAATTCCTAAAAGTATTGGACGCAAGTGTTATTCACCTCGATTCATTTGTTATGTAAAAAGGCTTTCAAAAATGTTTTTATTAGTAAGGCGGCATTATTGTTTGTGAATCAATGATGATTGATTGAACCTGTTCAATGCTTGAAATCTTTCCCGAATTTGGGCTTTCGTTGATATCTAAAAGCAGTTTATGAAACATCTGATCTTTTGCAATTAAATTTTTTCATCTTTTATAAGAAGTTGCTTGAACAGAAAGAGCGAGACCCTCATATGAATGGGAACCTGCATGTGTGAAGACGTCGAAGCGGCTTCGCATTCGCCCGCAGGAAGCGAGCATCCTGGAGCGAAATTCAACTACTCCTTATGAAACCAGTGTTTATAGAACCAATATAACGTATTTATTTCGTAATTTCAAAAATAATTTTAAGATTCTGTATATATAATGAACTTTATATATTTTTCATCATCATGTTGAACAATTGCAAGACGATAAATGAATATGAAAGCGTGTTCATTTAGCGGATGGCGATTGATATACTAATAACAAACAAGGGGGATCTAATATGTATCTTGATGAGAGGAGTAATTTGCTATTACAAGAAGTCATAGGCAATCCTGAAATTTCACATGCAAGTTTAGAAGAGAAATATCAGCTCAGCAGAAGACAAGTAGGCTATAGCTTCAAAAAAGTCAACGATTGGCTAAGCGAAAATAATTATCCGACTATTAAAAGAACAAAGAGCGGCAAGTTTATAGTAAACCCAATCCTAATTGAATTGTTTGCGGAAAAAGTAGATATTTCAACTAGGAACTATATTCTATCAGAGAGAGAAAGGTCACAGTTTATTTTACTTATGATTTTAAGCAGTGATGAACAATTGTCGTTGTATCATTTTACATCGGCATTAAATGTAAGCAAAAATACAGTATTAAGGGATATAAAGTATGCCCAAAACATCGTTCACAAATATGATCTCGAAATTGTTTATTCAAGATTAAATGGATATGATCTTTCAGGGAATGAATGGAATGTTCGCAAACTTATGATTGATATATTGCATTCCATTTTCATTATCCATCATGACGAAGGGTATATTCACCATTTAACAGATTTATCGAAATATGAAATTGCCAATTGTAAACAGCGACTTGAGGAAGTTGAAAATCGTTTAGCACTAAAGTTTAGCGATGAGCGGATCAAAATACTCCCCTATGTTATTGCAATTTTATTAAAAAGAATAAGTAAAGGAAAATGGATTACCGATTCTTATCATATTGACTATGAGGAGCTCTCAGATACGAAAGAATTTGAGGCAACAGAGATCTTGATTCAAAACGTAGAACGTATTCCTAAAGTAGAGCGTTTATTTATCACACTCCAATTACTTACAGCAAATACATTGGAGGCCAACTTTTTAACTAAAAATGAACTTTCACACTTCATAGATGCACTGAGAGCAAGCTTGGATTTGTTTGAAAAAATAGCATGTGTCTATTTATTGGATAAAGAAAGCTTGTTAAAACGATTAATTTTGCACATGAAACCAGCTTATTATCGGATTAAGTATCACTTAACAACTGAGTATTCAATGCTTGAAAAAGTTCTCGATGAATTTAAGCCGATTCACTACATTGTGAAAGATTCAATAAAACCATTAGAAGAATATATAGGAACGAAAATACCTGAAAATGAAATGAGGTTTATTTCAATCATTATTGGGAGTCATTTAATTAATCATAGTGAGAGGATCCAGAAAAAGAAAAAAGCTGTAGTCGTATGCCCTAATGGGATTTCTATTTCTAACTTAATGGAAAGTAGTTTGAAAGAGTTATTCCCAGAATTATATTTTTATCGTGTTATGTCCATTAGAGAATTTGAAAAGAAAAATTTAGATATTGATATTGTATTTTCTCCAGTTCCACTTCAAACAGATAAGCAGCTATTTCTTGTAGATCGTTTTATTGCAGATTTTGATAAGTTTCAATTAAGGCAAAGGGTAATAAAAGAACTGTTTAACTTAAATTCCCCCATTATCAATGTAAATGAAATTATTCATATTGTTGAGAAATATTCAAAGATAGAGGAAAAGCAGCAACTAATAGGTGCCTTAGAAAATTATTTTTCAGTTCAAGAAACAACCAATTTGGAAAAAAAGCAAAACTATCATTTATCTGACTTAATCACCCCTGAGAGAATCGTTTTCAGAGACACAATTACCAGCTGGGAGGAAGCTATTAAAGCGGCATCTGAACCATTATTACATGGAGGATGTATTACAGAACATTATATTCAAAAAATGATCCAACAATATCCAGCCATTTCTCCTCACATTGTATTACGAATGAACATCGCTATTCCGCATGCCAGTCCAGAAGATGGAGTGAACAAAATCGGAATGAGTTTATTAAAAATTAATGATGGTATCTTATTAGATGATCGTCAAAGAGTACATGTTATTGTCGTCATAGCTGCCGTTGATAAAAACGAGCATTTTCAAGCATTAATGCAGCTTATGAAGCTGGCAGAAAGTTCGAAAGATATCGAGAAGATCATTCAGATGGAAGAAAAGGATGAAGTTCATAGACTTATTAATTATTATTCTCACTAATTTACTTTCATCGTGTTTTACGGAGGGATTTTAATGTCTTTAGAGGATTTTTTAGATGATGATTTCATTAAAATTGGTCTTGATTGTGTTAATCAGGATCAATTATTTCAAACATTATATCAGGAAGCATATTCAAAAGGCTATGTTAGCAAACAATTTTTAGAAAAAATAAAAGAAAGAGAGGAGAGTTTTCCTACAGGACTAAGTATAAATAATTATAATGTTGCAATTCCCCACACAGATCCAGAATATGTCTTTAAACAATTTATTGCCATTACGACGTTAAAAAGACCGATCCCATTTCAATTAATGGACGATCGTTCTAAAAAGGTAAATGTAAAAATTGTCATCCTTTTAGGTTTAAATGAGCCACATGATCAATTGAACGTTCTTCAACAGCTTATCCAAATGATACAGGATGAGAAAAAAATAGAACAAATTGCTTCTTCCACATCTGTTAAAGAAATACGTCATCTATTTATTCAATAATAAAAAATATGAGGAGTGTTGAAAATGAAAAAATATACGATTATCGTAGCATGCGGAGCTGGAATTGCAACGTCAACAGTAGTTTGTGAAAGAGTGGAAAAATTATTAAAAGAAAATAATGTGAATGCTGAAGTAGTGCAATGTAAAATTTCTGAAGTCGCATCTCGTCAAGAAGGAGCAGATTTAATTATTTCTACTACCATTTTACCGACAACATATAACATACCTTCTTTAATAGCTACATCCTATATTACTGGCATAGGGATGGAAGCTTTAGATAAAAAAATTCTTGCGCATCTTAAATAATTAGCTGCTCTCGTTCATTTGAAAAACTTAAAAGTGTCAATTGGAGGTAAAGTATGGATAAATTATTATCTTCTATACAGTATGTACTAAATCTGGGACCCACTGTTATTTTACCAATCGCGATCATCATTATCGGAGTTATTTTTAGAACAGGGTTTAAGAAAGCGCTTAAATCAGGTATTACAATCGGCATTGGCTTTGTCGGTATTAATTTAGTAATTGGTTTATTAGTAGATAACTTAGGTCCTGCTGCACAAAAAATGGTGGAGAGATTTGGACTGCATTTAACAGTGATTGATACTGGATGGCCTTCTGCTGCGGCATTGTCATGGGCATCACCAGTTGCAGCTATATTAATACCAATTTGTTTAATCGTTAACATTCTACTAATCTTATTGAAATTAACTAAAACACTCGATATTGATATTTGGAATTACTGGCATTTTATTGCTGCCGGAGCAACCGGATATATTATCACGGGAAGCTGGTGGTTTGCGATATTGTGCGCAATCATTTATGAAGTTGCAGTGTTGTTCGTCGCAGATAAAACAGCTCCTATGGTTCAAAAATTTTATGGATTAGAAGGGATTTCCCTGCCGACAGGTTCTACAGCAGCATTTGGACCTATCGGGATGCTTGTTGGTTGGTTAGTTGCAAAGATTCCAGGTATTAGAAAACTGCATGCTGATCCAGAAAGTATTCAAAAGCGTTTTGGCATTTTCGGGGAGCCGATGATGATGGGAATCATTTTAGGACTCATTATTGGGATATTAGCTGGCTATGATGTTGGGAAAGTTTTGCAAATTGGCATCTCAATGGGGGCTGTTATGTTGCTCATGCCCCGAATGGTAAAAATTTTGATGGAGGGCTTAATTCCGATTTCAGAAGCTGCTAGAACTTTTCTCCAAAAACGTTATGGCGATCGGGAGCTTTATATCGGATTAGATGCAGCATTATCTGTTGGGCACCCTTCTGTAATGGCAACTGCACTATTACTTGTTCCAATTACATTATTTTTAGCAGTCATTTTACCCGGCAATAAAGTATTACCTTTTGGTGATTTATCAACGATCCCGTTTTATATTGCATTCGTTGTTGGCTCGCGGAAAGGGAATATTATTCATTCATTAATAGCGGGTACGATCATGATTGCGTTAGCACTTTATATGGCAACAGATTTTGCAACAGTTCATACTGCTATGATGTCAGGTGCTAAATTCAATATGCCAAAAGGGGCAACACAAATTTCTAGTTTAGATCTAGGCGGGAATTTATTCAATTGGCTTATTTTAAAGTTTGCAGAAATATGTCATGCCATTTTCTAATTTAAAACAAATTAGGAGGAAACATATGAAGGCAGCTGTTTTATATGAAAAAAATCATATTGTATATAAGGATATGGAAATAAGAAAATGTCAACCAGATGAAGTAAAGGTAAAAGTAATGGCAGCGGGTATTTGCGGATCAGATACACATAAAATGATCCAAAAATGGAAATATGACTTACCGGCAATAATGGGGCATGAATTTTCAGGCTATGTTGTAGAAAAAGGGAGTAAAGTAACAGATGTGAATATTGGTGAACGTGTTGTCGGTATTCCATTTTTACCATGTCGTAAATGCGAATATTGTTTGCGGGGACAATATTCATTATGTGATCATTACGGAATGATTGGCTCGAAATCATATGGTGCGTTTGCTGAATTTGTCAACATAAAGGCTACAAATATATTATCAATAGGGAATATGGATTTCGAAGATGCTGCAATGATTGAACCATCGGCTGTGGCGCTTCATGGGGTACTAAATATAAGACCGCAAATAGGTGATGTAGTTGCTGTATTTGGTGTTGGAACGATAGGAATGTTAGTCATTCAATGGCTAAAGATTGCTGGTGTTAAAGAAATCATTGCAATTGATATATCAGATAAAAAATTACAGGACGCAGTTAAAATTGGCTGTGAAAAGGTGATTAATCCGTTAAAAGAAGACTTAGTGGCGAAAATTCACCAATATACAAATGAAATGGGGGTTGATATTGCCCTTGAGTGTGCTGGCTCAAAAGTTACTCAGGAGCAATGTTTATTAGTGACTCGGAAACAAGGAAAGGTAGGGTACTTAGGAATTGCATACTCGGATGTGACACTTTCAGAAAAAGCGTTCGAAAATATTTTTAGAAAGGAACTGATATTAAAGGGGTTTTGGAATTGTTATTCATCACCTTTTCCCGGGAAAGAATGGTCGAATACGATCGAATTTGCTAAGGCAGGAAAAATTAAGTTAAAAGACTTTATTTCTCATAGATTTGCATTAAGGGATACACAATATGCTTTCAATATGATGATCGAACGTCAAGAGGAGTACAACAAAGTAATGATAATTCCAAACAAGGAGTGAATGGTGATTAATGAGATCAGTCATGAAAGTTGAACAAGGATACGATCATATGATGGTAAAAAACATTCCTGAACCCCAAGTAAAACATGATTTAGTGAAAATTAAGGTGGCATATACTGGAATTTGCGGTTCAGATATCCATACGTTTAAAGGTGAATATAAAAATTTTAGACCCCCCTTAGTATTAGGACATGAATTTTCGGGTGTTATCGTTGAAGTTGGAAAAGATGTGAAAACGGTGAAAGTTGGGGATCGGGTTACAAGTGAAACGACTTTTACTACATGTGGAAAGTGTCAATATTGTTTAGAAAAAGATTACAATCTTTGCTCAGAGCGAAAAGGGATTGGTACACAAGTAAATGGAAGTTTAGCTGAATTTGTTATTTCAAGAGAGGAAAGTATTCATGTCCTTCCTGATGAAGTGAGCCTGCTTGCAGCTGCATTAACTGAGCCATTAGCATGCTGTGTCCATGCAGCACTGGAAAAGACGACGATCAGGAAAGATGATACGGTTTTAATTTTTGGTCCAGGTCCAATTGGTCTATTATTATTACAAGTTGTAAAATCTCAAGGTGCATTTGTGATGATGGCAGGAATTACAAAAGATAGAAAAAGACTAGAATTGGCAAAATTGTTAGGTGCAGATATTGTAATAGACAGTTTGGAAGAGGATATAGAAAGAATTGTATTAGAACATACTAATGGTTATGGTGTAGATCGAGCTTTTGAATGCTCCGGGGCTGTTCCTGCCTTAAATCAAGGACTACCATTGGTAAGAAAAAAAGGTACATTTGTTCAAGTTGGTATTTTCGCCAACAAATTAAATGCATTGGATCAAGAATCTATTATTCAACGCGAAATCCAATATATCGGCTCTCGCTCTCAAAAGCCCAGTTCTTGGCATATTGCTTTGCAACTTTTAAAAAATGGGGAGATCGCAGTGGAAGAAATGATTACAAAGATTGTTCCATTTGATAGATGGAGAGAAGGATTTGAAGCGGCGTTAGCTGGCAGTGAAATTAAAGTAATGATTGAATCATAATATAAAAAACCAGCGAATCATTGAACTTACCCAGCTATATAAGACACATATAAGACACATATAAAACACCTTTTAGGCTGCCTTATTCCCAAATTCTTTTGGAGTGAGGTAGCCTAAGTTTTCTTGAATTTTTCCCTCATTATAGTGGTACATATAATTATCAATTTTCTTTACAACGTTAAAATTAGTTAGCGAATTAAATTTACAATACTGAAATTCTTCCGTTTTTAAATTAGAATGAAATGATTCAATAACTGCATTATCCCAACAATTTCCTCTTCTAGACATACTGCTAATTAAATGATGTTCATTTACGTAATCTTGAAAAGTATACGAAGTATACACACTGCCCTGATCAGAGTGAAGGATAATACCCTCAGGATAATTCCGCTTATTTAAAGCCTCCTCCAACGTATCAATTATTAAAGGGGTTTGTTGGTGAGGATAACTCTTGTAGGCGACGATTTCATTGTTGTATAAATCTATTATTGTTGATAGATACATAGTTTCACTACCGTATTGAATATATGTTATATCCGTTACCCATTTTTCATTGGGTTTCCTCGCATTAAAATCACGGTTAAGAATATTGGGCGCAATAACTTCGCTTTTTCCTTGTGATTTCCATTTACGCTTTGGTTTCACCCTACACTGCAAATGATGTTTTTGCATAATCTTTTGCACTCTATTTCGATTTAAACTTATGTGATATTTATGTTTTAACATGGCTTTAATCTTTCGATGACCATTCCGATAATTTGTCGCTTTACAAATTTCAATGATTAAATCCTCGTGCT
The DNA here is from genome assembly GCF_011008565.1 of Heyndrickxia ginsengihumi. Classification (GTDB taxonomy): domain Bacteria; phylum Bacillota; class Bacilli; order Bacillales; family Bacillaceae_C; genus Weizmannia; species Weizmannia ginsengihumi. The sequence continues at coordinate 44,219 of NZ_JAAIWK010000006.1, read as the reverse complement.
CATTTTTATAATCTTCCTGCTCTTTCAACCAACGATAATAGGTGGAACGAGGAATTCCTAAAACGTTCAAGATAGCCGTAACAGTGTACTTTTTACGCATTTTCTCAACTAATTGTACGATTACTCTTTTATCAACTCCTTTTTCATGGCTAAATACTTTTTTAAGATTTCATTCTTCATTTTTAAATGTGTTAATTGATTATTCATTCGCTCCTCTTTACTGGCGAATTCTGGACCATGACCAAATGTTTACTGTTTGCCAATAGGTTGATCAAACCGATAAATCTCGCCATCTCTATACCATTTCATCCACGTTTTAATCTGAGAAGTATTTCTTATCCCATACTTCTCCATAATCTCTTTATTAGTCAATTTACCTTCAATTTTATCTCTGACTACCGCCTATTTTGTTTCTCCTGAATATACGTTTTTTTCCATGCAAAAACACCCCCGATAAATGTACTGTTTACAGTGTAACACTTAGGAGGTGTTTTATATTGTCTTATTTTTTTAGGTTAGTCCATCATAGCGAAGATGATTTGCTGATTTTTTCTTCGTTTCCCTATAAAATGATGAAAGAAAATAGCTATTCAAGGCCAGAAAATTATGAATCTATTTGGGCTTCTATCCCTTTTTGTTTAAATTTTATATTTACAAAACAAATACTCGTTACAATAAATAATAATCCAATGACTAATTTAATGGTGATAGATTCATGGAGAAAAATGGAACTCGCAATAATTGAAATTAATGGGATGAGAAATGTATAAGAGCCAACTTTACTTGCCTCTCCTGATCCAACAAGTGTGAAAAAGGCAAGCCAGCCAAAGGCAATAACAAAAATTGAGATAAATAATAGATTTGAAACGAATGGGATATTCCATTGAATGCTAGACCAGTTTTCCATATTTGAGCCAACACATAGTAAAAAGATACCACCAATAATAAGTTGGAGCGAAACCATCCATATTGAATCAACAGCATTGCCTATCTTTTTGATAAAAATTGTTCCAAGTCCCCAGCCGACTGCTGAGCCGAGGGCAAAAAGAATTCCTATTGATGAAATATTTCCTGAAAGACCGCCAGCGCTTATGATGGCTACACCGATAAAACCTAGTATTAACCCAATAATTTTTAATTTGTACATCGATTCTCCAAGCCATAACCAAGAAAAAATTCCTAGTAATACTGGCTGAATAAATACAATTGCTGAAAATAATCCTGCAGGCATATATCCAAGACCTACCGTTTGCAGCCCATAAAAAAGAACGATATTAAGAAATGCAGAAATGAAATAAAAATACCAAGTCTTTTTGAATTGCAGCTGCTTTATTCTAGGCAGCGCAAAAAAGAGTAAGATGACTCCGCCGAGAAGTGTCCGAATACCAGCAAAAAGAACTGGTGGTGTATAATTTAGGGCAATTTTCGACAACGGCCAATTGACTCCCCATAAAAGCACAAGAAATCCAAGCAGTAATGCTGCTCTTGTTCGTGAAAGCATTATTGAACCCTCCTCGATGAAATTAGTACTTTACAATCATACGTTATTTATATAAATATTCAACTGATTTGCTTCAAGAAAGATTAAGCGTTTGTTATGATGCTTTCTCTTTACCCTTTCAAGCATTTCAAATGGTTTTGTGTTAGCTTTATTTGTGATTTGACGGAATATTTAAAATACTTTTTTGCCATAAGATGTATAAATTTGAATGCAAGGGACGAGGTTTTAGCAGAAGGGATGATCAGCGGAGCGTATGTTTTCTGCCCGATGCATGATTGGAAGATCAACGTTGTGGATGGAAAAGGGCAAGATCCTGATACTGGCTGTGTTAAGACATATAAAACCGAAGTCGTAGATGGTGATGTCTTTATTGTTTTATAAGCGAAATCGAAGGAAGTCAGTGTGATCGAAAGCAATTTCTTTTTCGTAAAGAGATTGCTTTTTAATGGATTATTAACAAAATGTTCATATTTCTATACATATAGTTATTTTCTTATAATTCTAAAATGTTATAATGTAAGGGTATTCATAACAGTCAGAGGGGTTGGTAAAATGAAAGCAGCATTATGGTACAACCAAAAAGATATTAGAATTGAAGATATACCTGAACCGGTTATTCAGCCTGGAACGGTAAAGATTGAAGTAAAATGGGCAGGGATTTGCGGTACAGATCTCCATGAATATTTAGCAGGTCCGATTTTTATTCCGAAAGAAACGCCACATCCATTGACAAATGAAGTTGCTCCAGTCGTACTAGGGCATGAATATGCGGGTGTTGTAACTGAAGTAGGTGAAGGGGTAGAACATTTAGCGGTTGGAGATCGCGTCTGTGTGGAGCCGATTTATGCTTGCGGCAAATGTCCACAATGTAAAGCTGGCCGCTACAATGAATGTCCAAATCTTGGTTTCCATGGTTTAGCAGGTGGTGGCGGAGGTTTCTCCGAATATACAGTTTTTGATGCGGAAAAAGTATTTAAAATTCCCGATGAAATGACGTTTGAACAAGGTGCACTTGTAGAACCAACGGCGGTTGCTGTACACGCAGTACGTCAAAGCAAGCTAAAAGCCGGTGATAGAATTGCTGTTTTTGGGGCAGGCCCAATTGGACTGTTAACTGTTTTAGCCGCTAAAGCAGGTGGAGCAAGTGAGATTTATGTTGTTGAATTATCTGAGGAAAGAAAACAAATTGCAAGAGAATTAGGTGTAACAGCGGTCATTGATCCTCGTGAAACCGATGCTGTACAAGAAATAAACCGCTTAACAAATGGTGGAGTTGATATTGCATTTGAAGTAACAGGAGTAGATGTTGTTTTAAATAATGCAATTGAAAGCACTGTTTATGGCGGACAAACAGTGATTGTTAGTGTATGGGAAGGAAAGGCAAATATTTTACCAAATATGCTCGTACTTGCAGAACGTGAGATTAAAGGAATACTTGCCTATCGTGATATTTTTCCAGCGGTAATAAAACTCATTTCTAGCGGGCAAATACCTGCAGAAAAATTAATAACGAAAAAAATCAAATTAGATGATCTTGTTGAAGAAGGATTCGAAGCACTTGTACGTGAAAAAAATCATGTCAAAATTTTAATTCAGCCAAACTAATTTTTTCTACCCGTGTTAACCTATTTGGTAGCACGGGGTTTTTTTATAAAGGTTGTATTTATGAACAGCTTCAGTCATAGCTAAAAGATCGTTGATGGCTATGTGCATTTCATTTGATCCATTCCGAATTTAATGTCTAGGTGATATAAAAGAGAGATCTTTATGACATAAAGCTATATCTATAGAAGCAGAGCAGATCATAGGAGAGGAGTAGAAGATGAAAACACTGAATAAAGTCGCAAATATTTTTTCGGATGGAATGGTTTTACAACGACATCAAGAAGTTCCTGTATTTGGTACCGGAGCAGACGGAACGCATATCCGAGTGTAATTTGCTGAAAAGGAATATACAACAATTGTGAAGAATGGTAATTGGTGCGTGTGGATGGATCCCCAAGAAGGTGGTGTACGATCCGATTTAATCATTACATATGGTTCTGAGCAAGAAGTCATTCACTCTGTTCAAATCGGAGATGTTTATTTATTGGCAGGCCAATCGAATATTGAGTTTAAACTTTCTGAAGACCGCGACTTCTGTCAAGAAAAAGAGTCTATGAACAACATGGATGTCTACTATTATAATGTTCCAAAAATTATTTACGAAGATGAACAGGCACAAGTACCGAGAGAAATTCAAAAGAATAAGTGGGAGAAACTGTCTTCAGAAAACTGCGGTGATGTATCAGCAGTAGGCTTTTATTTTGTAAAACAGCTTGTTTCTTATATGAACCATGTGCCAATTGGTCTTGTTTCTATGAATAAAGGGGGAACATCCGCATCTTGCTGGCAATCGATTGATGCGCTAAAATCCGATTTTGAAGTGTATGGAACATATGTATTACCGCACAAAGAAGCGGTTAAGGATCAGACAGATGAGGAAGAAGAAAGATTATTACAACAATTTGAAGAAAAAGTTGAAAAGTACTTACAAACGAGAAAAGAGTTTGTAAGAACTCATCCACAATTATCTATTGCAGAAGTTAAAGAAATTATTGGCCACACGCCATGGCCACCGCCTAAAACAAGAAAAGGACTTCTTCGACCAGCAGGTTTATTTGAAACAATGTTGAAAAAAATTATACCATTTTCGATTAGGGGGATTATATGGTATCAAGGGGAAGAGGATGCTCAGTACCATCAAGTGTACGATAAATTGCTGTACAATTTAATAAAGGAGTGGAGAAAGCTTTTTTATCAAGAACAATTGCCATTTTATGTGATTCAGCTCCCTGCCTATGATGAAGCTGAAAAAGATACATGGGCATTCCTGCGTGAACAACAGCGAATGGTAACATCAAAGGAGCCGTTTTCTTTTTTTATTACAACTTTTGATACAGGTGAAGCCCATGCTATCCATCCTGCTTCCAAAAACATCATTGGCACACGGGCTGCCAATCTCGTATTAAGTCATAGTTACAAAAAAGATGAAAAAGGATATGCACCGGAAATGAAAACGATTGAAGTGAACGATCATGAGGTGATCATCACATATAAGTATGTTAAGACTTGGAGCGTAAAGGGAAAACCAGTTTGTACACTAGTTGACACCAAAGGGAATAAAGTTGAACGACGAATAAATGTAGCCAATAATCAGCAATTGCGAATCAATATTGAGGAATCAACAAGCTACATTTCATATTGCTTTGAAAATTTTTCGCATCCAACCATTTTTAATGAAGAACATCTCCCAATTCCAGCATTTAAAATGAATATCCGCGAACAGTGTAGGAGTACGTGAAGACCTATAGTTGGTTCTAGCAAATGGTTCAAACTATAGGTTTGATTGTAATGAAGAAAAAGTGTTTAGATATTGTGAAAAAGTTCACAAAATATCCATATGCAAATTGGAGAAGTCGATATATGATAATAAAGGATTAGTTATGTGAATGAATTCACAAAAAACACGGAGATGGTGAGTATTATGAATGAAGCTGTTCAGTCTGTTATCGGTATGGCTAAAAGTAAAAAAAGGATTTTAGAGAACTCTCTTTTACAATATGTAACACGAGCGGCTCTTGCAAGTATTTTTATTGGATTTGCCATTATTCTTTGTTATCGTCTTGCTGAGCCTTTTTTTGATGTGAAATCTCCTGGCACTTCATTTATGAGTGCAATATTTTTTGGTGCTGCCCTTGTCCTTATTATGTTTGGTGGGGGAGAGCTGTTCACTGGCAATACGATGATCTTTACGATGAGTACACTAAAAAAAGAAACGACATGGAAAGACACCGTTTCAAACTGGATTACATGTTATGCTGGAAACATTATTGGTGCTGTAATATTTGCAGTCTTCATTCATTATTCTGGCTTGTTTTCAGAAAAAGACTCTAGTAAGCTATTAATGAGTGTTGTAAGTACAAAGGTGAGTTTAACAACAACGCAAATGTTGATTCGGGCAATATTATGTAATTGGTTAGTTTGTTTAGCTTTTTGGATTCCTTTAAATGTAAAGGGAGATGGCGCGAAAATTGCTTCAATGATGCTTCTTGTCTTTGGTTTTGTTATTTCGGGCTATGAACATAGTATTGCCAATATGGTATTGTTTGCTCTTTCTCTTTCTGTATCGCACCCGGATACAATTACTATGGCCGGAATTGCCCATAATTTAATTACCGTTACAATTGGAAATATGATTGGTGGCGGTCTGTTTGTTGGCGGACTATACGCCTTTTTAACTTCAAAGAAAAAGGAGAAAGCACCCGTTCTTTTACTTGAAAAAAGAGAAGCCAGTAAAGCAGAAATAGCTGCTGAATCTAAATAAAGTGCAACAACATCAACATCGTTAAAATAAAAATGGTTTCCAGCATTATGACGAGCATGCTGGAAACCATTTTTATTAAGGCTTTTTTTCGTAATTAATCATGAAGAAGTTGAAGGAATTGTTTTGTTCGTTGTTCTTTAGGGGCTGTGAAAATCTCGTCAGGAGTCCCTTTTTCGATCACAATTCCTTGATCCATAAATATCACTTCGTCTGCGGCTTCTTTTGCAAAGCGCATTTCATGTGTAACAACAACCATTGTCATTCCTTCGTTTGCAAGTTCTTTCATGACATTTAATACTTCACCAACAAGCTCTGGATCTAATGCAGACGTTGGCTCATCAAATAGCATTAATTCAGGTTCCATTGCTAAAGCGCGAGCAATTCCAACCCGTTGTTGCTGCCCACCAGATAATTGAAATGGGTACTTATCTTTTTGCTCAAGCAGGCCAACTTTTTGTAGCAGTTTTTCTGCTTTTTGAATAGCTTCGTTTTTTGCCTGCTTTTTTACAACAATCGGCCCCTCTGTTACATTCTCGAGGGCTGTTTTGTGCGGAAAGAGGTTGTATTGTTGAAAAACCATACCTGACTCCCTGCGTAATGCAGCAATCTCTTTTTTAGAGACGGATTTAGAAAAGTCAATGCTTACTTTGCCAATTTGAATATTTCCTGCTGATGGAATTTCAAGGGCGTTAAGGCAACGGAGAAAGGTCGTTTTCCCTGAACCTGAAGGACCAATAATCACGATAACCTTCCCTTTTTCAATCGTCATATCAATTCCTTTTAATACTTCATGTTGATTAAAACGTTTGTGTAGATTATGAATCGTAATCATACGATAGTTCATACTCCTTTATAAAAGCTGTAAACAAAATTAAGCTTATTAATGGGTAACGTACTTTTCAAAATGGTTCTCTAATCTTTGCTGGATTAATGAGAGAATGAAACAAATAATCCAATAAAGCAGTCCTGCTTCTGTATATAATAGTAAAAATTCATATGTGGTAGCAGCAATTTCTTGCGCCTTTCTAAACATCTCAGTTACTAAAATAAGTGAAGCAAGTGAAGTATCCTTCACCAAGCTAATGAAAGTATTAGAGAGTGGCGGGATTGATACGCGAACCGCCTGCGGTAAAATAATTCTTCGTAAAATTTGTGAATAATTCATGTTAATCGAATAGCCTGCTTCCCATTGTCCTTTTGGAATGGAAAGAATCGCTGCTCGAACAATTTCTGATGCATAAGCACCAATATTTAATGAAAATCCGATGATCGCGGCTGGGAACGGATTGATTGTAACGTTAATGGAAGGCAATCCGTAGAAAATAATAAATAATTGCACTAATAATGGAGTTCCACGAATAATCGATACATAAAAACGAGCTAACCATTGGAGCGGTTTAATATTGGATATTCTTGCAAGTGCCGTTAAAAGTGCAAGGATGATACCAATACAGAATGTAATTAATGTCAGTGGCAGCGTATAATACAAAGCTCCCTTCAACATAGGAAGAAGGGAACTTTCAGCAATGTGGATGTAACGATTAGGATCTTGAATTTCTATATTATTTAGATACATCTTCACCAAACCATTTCTTAGAAATTTTTGTTAAAGTACCGTCTTTTCTCATATCATCCAAAGCTTTATTAACTTCATCAACAAGTTTGCCTGAACCTTTGCGGAACATAAAGGCACTCTTTGAAGCATCGCCGCTTTTAGCTACTGTTTTAATTGGAGCATTTGGCTTTTGTTTTTTGTAATCAAGATAAGATAACGAATCATTTAACGTAGCATCTACTCGATTAGATGATAGCAATTGAATAGCTTGTTCAAAACCATCAATACTTACAATTGTTGCTCCGTATTGTTTCGCCATTTTTCCGTAATTACTTGTTAATGTTTGAGCCGCTTTTTTTCCTTTTAGATCTTTAAATGAATGAATGTCTTTATTATTTTTGTTAACAATTACAACAGCACTAGAAACAGTATATGGTTTAGAAAAATCATATTTTTTCTGACGGTCGGGTTGAATTCCTACTTGGTTTGCAATCATATCAAATCGTTTTGAGTTTAATCCTGCAAACATAGAATCCCATTGCGTTTCTTTAAATTGTGTTTTTAGACCAAGACGTTTTGCTACTTCTTTTGCAACATCTATATCATAACCAGTTAATTTTCCGCTTTTATCGTGGAAAGTGAATGGAGCATAAGTTCCTTCCGTACCGATTACAAGTACGCCTTTATCTTTGATTTTACTGTAAAGATCTGATTTTGATGATTTGTTTTTGTCTGATGATTGGCCATTGCCACAAGCCGCTAAAACAACGACAAGCGTTGCAATCGCAAACCATTTTAAATATTTTTTCATCATTATCCCCCAATTTCTATAAAAATACTTTGGTATAGATAATATAAAGTTTTTATCCACCATTTTGTATTGTAACCGAAGAAATAAAATTCATCCACTAAAAAGATACAGGATTCCTTTTGTCCTTTAATGAAAGAATGTTTTGACGAGTGATTACATTACAAGTTAAAATATTGCAGAGAATGTTTTATAATGGAAGCAGCAACAAATGAAAATCTTTTGATAAGGAGCATGAACATGGAAAAAATTCTTGTTTTTGGACACAAAAACCCAGATACAGATGCAATTTGCTCTGCAATTGCGTATGCTGAACTAAAGGCAAAATTGGGATTTGAAACAGAGGCTGTACGTTTAGGGGATGTAAACGGTGAAACACAATATGCGTTAGATACATTTAAAATTGACGCACCGCGTTTCGTAGAGTCAGTTGCGAACGAAGTGAAACAAGTAATTTTAGTAGATCATAACGAACGTCAACAAAGCGCAAATGATATTGATGATGTCCGTGTATTAGAAGTAGTAGACCATCACCGTATTGCTAATTTTGAAACGAATGATCCTCTATACTATCGTGCAGAACCTGTTGGATGTACAGCAACGATTTTAAATAAGTTGTACAAAGAAAACGGTGTAGAGATTCGTAAAGAAATTGCTGGATTAATGCTATCTGCAATTATTTCTGACTCATTGTTATTTAAATCACCTACTTGCACTGATGAAGACGTAGCAGCTGCGAAAGAATTAGCTGAAATTGCGGGTGTTGATGCAAATACATATGGTTTAGAAATGCTTAAAGCAGGTGCGGACCTTAGCGAAAAAACAACAGAACAATTGGTTACTTTAGATGCAAAAGAATTTGACATGGCTGGTCATAAAGTTGAAATTGCTCAAGTGAACGCTGTTGATACGAATGATGTACTTGCTCGTCAAAGCGAACTTGAACAAGTCATCCAAGCTACAATTGATACAAAAGGATTAGATCTTTTTCTATTTGTTGTAACAGATATTTTAACAAACGATTCTGTTGGACTAGCCCTTGGAAAATCAGCTGATGTTGTTGAAAAAGCTTATAATGTAAAACTTGAAAACAATACTGCTACTCTAAAAGGCGTCGTATCTCGTAAAAAACAAATCGTACCTGTATTAACAGAAGCTTTTAATGGATAATGTTTAACTGATTGGGCAGGGAGAATGTCTGCTCTCAGAGATAGAAAAGCCAAGAGACTGGGACAAGACTTTAAAAGTGGTTAACTAAAGACGAACATTGCACAAATCGGCTCCAGAAAGCGAAAGATATTTCCGAAGCGGGGGAAAAGCGCAATATTCGGGGATTCTTTAGTTAATATACTTTCGTCCCAGTCTCTTTCCTGTTTTTAGCTGACATCCAAACCGGACATGTTTTGTTTATAGAAGCATTCACTAGAACTTCTGCGGAAAGCTTAGGGAGGAACGCAAAATTAAAAAAGATAGTCGGCAGTTTAAGAGGGAGGAGAATCTATCCTTTTTTTATAATTTTGGAAATAGGCCGTGAATACCGCTAGCTATCATTTGAACGGCCATAACTGCTAATATTAAGCCCATTAGCCTTGTAATAACATTTAGTCCCCCTTGACCAATTTTTGAAATGATAGAAGATGAGAAATAAAACAATAGAAATGTTAGGGCAAGGACAACAGTATACCCAATGACAACACTTAATAAATGAATCGGTGCATGTGAAGAAGAGTGGGCCATCACAGTAGCAATTGTACCAGGTCCAGCAAGTATTGGAAGTGCAAGAGGTGTAATGGAAATATCCTCTTTTTCATAAGCCTCTTTTTGTTCTGCAGCCTCCGGACTTTGTGCTTTTGAGGTTTTTGCGTGCAGTAGGTTAAAGGCAATCCCGAAAATTAAAATACCTCCAGCAATACGGAAAGCATGGATTGTTATGCCAAATAAATTAAATAAGACATTTCCTAAAACTAAAAAAACGGTCAAAATAATGAAAGAAACGATTACTGCCTTTTTAGCTGTTTGCCGTTTTTCTTTAATACTATAGTGATTTGTAAGTGATATAAAAATTGGAATGTTTCCAAGCGGGTTCATAACCGCAAAAAAACTAAAGCCTAGTTTTAAAATATATGCAATCATGGTTTCACATCCTTATACTTGTAGAATACCCCATTCAAGAAAAATGAAACCGACAAACTCATGCCTTTATGGATCGTGACAATGCAGTACTGTTCTTTAATTGGATGCCAATGCTGAATGTGTCCTCAGCCCCGATTAATACATCAGTTACTTTGGGCTAATTCCTTTTGTTTGAAAATCAAATTTTTTATACCGTTTTAATCATGATTACATTGTTATTCTACTCATATTCTTTTCACTATTTTTATGGTCGTATTTTTTATGGTTATATTATCGATTAATGATCTTTAAAATTAATAATTAAAAACAAGTGAGATAACTTTACTCCCTTATTTAAGAAAAATCTTTACCACGAATATCACAACATAGATACAAACTAGCATGAATCCCACGATACTAAGGAACCTAAATCATGGAAATTAATTGATGTTAAATATACCACTGACAACAATAGAGCAATAATATCCGATGAATCAAATCTTTTCATATGCTATAATGATGGATAGATAAGGGGGCATTGCCACTTATCCCTATTTTCGGTTGCCCTTAATTCTATCAATCATTCTTTTTTCAACGGCTATCGTTTCCAAGCATGTAATATTCACATTTTCATTAATTGTAATAAAAGATGCATCCATTAATGAATTCTGGCTTATCATATGTCTGATCGCATCACATTGGACATCGCAACATAGACAATCTATAAACTGATGAACAGCAAGAAAGGTACCATCCATGAAGATGCCTTTATCCACTCGGGCCAGGGTTGCCATTTTATATGGATGTGGAAGCTAAAGGAGCAACGTGATTTAAATCAATATTTTGAGCGATATCCCCCTTTAAAGCGATTATTCAGTCGTTTCGCAGAGCAATTGAAACGAAAAATTTGGACATGTTTTTACAATGGCTTCGTGAACAATTATCAAATAAAAAAATCCTTATTATTTATTATGCATTTAGATTACAGAGTGATCTTCAAGCAGTAAAGAATGCTTTTTTATCCCCGTACAGTAACGGCTTGTTTGAAGGACAAATCAATCGTTTAAGAACAATTAAACGGATGATATATGGAAGAGAAGGATTAGTCATTTTAGAAAAACGAGTTCTTTTTAGATTTTAAATGTTATTTTAAAAAACATTTAAAAATGATACTACCTCTATAAGCAAATTCATCAAAAATACGTAAAAATCACATATTATCCACTATATGTAAATCCATTTGATAAATTATATTTGAATGAAATAAAAACGACCCCAAACAAGGCCGTTTTTATTTTTTGTACGCTTTATTAAAACCAATGCTAAATAATATTGTCGGACGGTTCCACCTTCTTGTCTTTATGAAAGGAGGTGAGCCCAGCATGAAGAGCCACAAGCATAAATACAAGACCACATCAACTACCATAATTTAGTGCCACAATCCTGCATTAATGCGCTTTCACGAGGAATCGTAGAGGCAATCAAGCATTACCTTCATTGGTAGTAACCTGAAGGCAAAGCCTAACTCGTATCACCACCACACAACGGTACGTCCGACTTTAAATTATGGGACTGAGTGAAGGGCTCTTGCCTTCTTAATAAAGCAAAAGGAACTCCCGGCCACACACCTAAAGAGTTCCCAAAATCGTTTTCCCAGACATGAAGAACAAAAACGATAACCACATCATTTATAATTATGTCTGTTTCTACTTAAAGTATACCAAAATTTTAGAGCCTGTAAACAAATAAAAATGATGCGAGACCTTTATTTCTCACATCATCCTATGTATTCTATCCAAGTACCAGTTCTATATTGATAAACGTCTCCTAATCCTCATATCCTTACAAATAGCATCCCAACCAATATATTTTCGTAAACATTCAGGTTTCGCCTATCATTTCTATCCCATCATAATATTTATATGCTACACCCGACATATCATTGCAATTTTCAAATACCTCATATTATCCATTTCCTCGATTGCATTCATGAAATTTTCTGCAATCCCCTACTCAATAATTAATACAGAACAAATTCTACATGTGCAAAAGAAAGAGGTGGTGGTTTGACTAATTTCGTTTTTACGTGTAAATGCTCCTTCTTTTAAAACATCAAAATGCTTTTATATCTAGATCACGTAAAATGATATTCAGCGATATTCATACGCATTTCTTCATTTGCGTCCCCGATTTCTCTACGTACGTTTTCTCAAAAGGAACAAAAATAACAATGAACATTGCCACAATCATAATAATAAAAGAAGTACGATTTTTAATTTATGGAATCTTCTTTATTTTATTCAATAAAAACGATATTTTACGGGCTTATTTAACATAAAGCCTGTGCTTTCAATTGATTTAGTAGCACTAAAAGAGTGCATCATCTTTGCGAACATTGCAACATTGTCTCTAGAGAGAGGTGTTTCTTTAGAAAGAGCGATTAAAATAGTTACATTGGTTTTAAGTGATCTATATCTACCTAGTCATTATATAAAATGAAACAGAAAATGGTTGACAAATAAACAATTACAAATATATACTTGATTACATAAAGTAACTCAATGAGAAAAGGAGTATTTACAATGAAACAAATTGTCGCTTTAGTTGGAAGTATCCGCAAAGATTCTATTCATATGAATTTGGTGAAGCATTTGAAAGAACGTTATAAAGATCGTTTAAATATTGAAATATTAGATTTAAAACAACTACCATTTTACGATCAGGATATTGAACTTGAACCGCCCCAATCTGTTGTGGCGTTTAAAAAAGCAGTGAAAGAAGCTGACGGTGTAATTATTGCAACTCCAGAATATAATTGGTCGTTCTCCGGAGTTTTGAAAAACGCCCTTGATTGGTTATCAAGAGTAGAGCGCGAAATGACTGGTAAACCTACAATGCTTCTTGGTGCAAGTCCTGGTATTATGGGGACGATAAGGGCACAATTGCAATTGCGTCAAGTATTAGCAAGTCCAGGCATTCAAGCCCGTGTATTACCGCCTTCCCAAAACGAAGTTGTTATTACACAAGCGTTTGAAAAATTTGATGAAGCAGGAAAACTAATAGATCAATCAACGATTGAGTTTTTAGATAAAGTAATTGGAAACTTCGAAGAATTTATCGAAGAATAGAAGATGGGCTGGGACAAAACTCAAAAGTGGTTAGCTAAAGACGAACATTGTACAAATTAGTTCCAGAAGGCATCGGTGAGGCCTCGCAGTGCATTAGCATGCGGGCTCACCAGCCGCCTGCGGAAAGCAAAGGATATTTCCGGAGCAGGGTTGGAGCGCAATATTCGGGATTTTTTTAGTTACTATCCTTTTGTCCCAGCCTTAGTTATATAAAACATTTTTTTATATAACTATTTACAAAGCGTAAATTATTTTATATAATATAAATGTGCTTGAGAGACAAGTACTTATGCGGGTGTAGTTTAGTGGTAAAACTACAGCCTTCCAAGCTGTTGTCGTGGGTTCGATTCCCATCACCCGCTCCATTATACATAACAAATTTAACGCAGTGTTTCGTTCATTTCAGAATGAAGTATTGCGTTTTTTTATTGTTTGTTTGATATAATCTAACGATATTGTTGATACAATCTCGAGTTAACTTTTTTCTGTGAACGATTTGTTTCACAATTGACCTGAAGAACTACAATTATTTAATAAATGAATTAAACCGCTATGAGAGGTGAGAGAATGGACATCACGAAGCTAAAAAAAGAAGTTATTGCCTTTAGTCAATTAATCGGTATAGACAAAATTGGTTTCACAACAGCAGATCCTTTCACAGAAATGAAACAGCGGTTAATACGTCAGCAACAATTAAATTACCAATCAGGGTTTGAAGAGAAAGATATTGAAAAACGAGTGAATCCATCACTGATTTTTGATGGTCCACAATCTATTATCGCCATTGCACTTGCATACCCTGCAAAAATTGAAAATCCTCCTAAAGGAGTGAAGGGTGACCGTCGAGGCGTGTTCTGTAAAGCCTCTTGGGGGCAAGATTATCATCATATTCTGAAAGAGAAACTTCAGCAGCTAGAGACTTTTATTAAAGAGAAGGTAGAAGGTGCCCGGTGCAAATCAATGGTCGATACAGGTGAACTAGTAGATCGGGCTGTTGCTGAAAGAGCTGGTATTGGCTGGAGTGGGAAAAATTGTTCCATTATTACTCCTGAATTTGGTTCATACGTGTATCTTGGGGAAATGATTACCAATATTCCGTTTGACCCGGATGTGCCAATGGAAGATCAATGTGGTGAATGCCGAAAATGTTTAGATGTTTGTCCAACTGGTGCCCTTGTGCGACCGGGACAGTTAAATGCAAAACGATGTATTGCTTTTATTACACAAACAAAAGGCTTTGTTGATGATGAATTTAAAGAAAAAATCGGAAATCGGCTTTATGGATGTGATTCATGTCAAACCATTTGTCCAAAAAATAAAGGAATTGACTTTCACTTTCATGAGGAAATGGAGCCAGATCCGGAAATTGCCAAACCAAAATTAACGCCGCTTTTAAAGATCAGTAACAGAGAATTTAAGGAAGTATTCGGGCACGTATCAGGTTCATGGCGTGGTAAAAAGCCTATTCAAAGAAATGCGATTATTGCTTTAGCTCATTTTAAAGAGAAAAGTGCAGTGCCAGATCTAATTAAAGTGTTGCGGGAAGATTCTCGGCCTGTGATGCGGGGAACTGCTGCCTGGGCTTTAGGGAAAATAGGCGGAGAAGAGGCTAAAGTTGCACTAGAAGTAGCAGAATTAAGGGAAGAAGACTCTGAAGCTTTACAAGAAATTCGCAAAGGTTTGGCATTTTTTAAAGAAAACACCGCCGATTAAGGAATTGACTATTATAGACATTCCTTCCGACATATAGTGATAGGGGAAGGAGGGATTGCCTTGAAGGAGCAAATTCAAGCTCATTTAAAGAATCGAATTGAACAATTTTTTCATCGCGAGACTGACACATTTCCTGACGTTGAAATAAAGAAAGAGTTATTTGCACGCAGAAAAGCTGATTTGATAAAAGTAAAAGCCGATGCACAAGTTCTTCATATAAGCAGAGAAGGAAAGCACTGTTTTATTGAATATCAGGCCCATATGCAATATTTAATTAAACAAAAAGAACAATACTATATAGAAGAAAATGTTGAAAATAGAAAGGCTTCCTTTTATAATAATCGTTTATATGAGGATCAGGAAATGATAATGGAGTATCCCCTGTTTCAACGAGACGAAAGCAATGAGTCACTATTTGATGAACGTTCAGATGATACGCGCTTAGCGTTTGTTTATGACCGTATGAAAGCAGTACAATATGCGGAACGTTGGTGGAATGAATTTAATCCAGCCTACAAAAAGTTCACAGATGATTGTACCAATTTTATTTCGCAATGTCTTCACGCCGGTGGTGCACCGATGAGAGGTTATCCTAATCGCAGTCAAGGGTGGTGGATGCGGAATAATAATTGGAGCTATAGTTGGGCTGTCGCAAATTCATTAAAAACTTATTTATCTTATTCAAAAACGGGCTTACGTACAAATCAAGTTTCCTCTCCTGAAGAGTTAAAATTAGGAGATGTCATTTGTTATGACTTTCAAGGGGATGGGCGTTTTGATCATAATACGATGATAACAGGATTTGACGTATACGGAATGCCGCTTGTTAACGCGCATACATCGAATAGTAGAAAACGGTATTGGTCCTATGAAGATTCTTCGGCTTATACTCCAAATATTCAATATAAGTTTTTTTCTATTCAAGATGACCGCTCATAAAACATGCTATAATATGCTTGAGGTGACAAAATTTTGAGTTTACATGTCGTATTATATCAACCAGAAATTCCAGCCAATACTGGAAATATTGCACGAACTTGCGCAGGTACCGATACTGCTTTGCACTTAATCCGGCCACTAGGATTTTCAACAGATGATAAGATGCTAAAAAGAGCGGGATTAGACTATTGGAAACATGTGAATATTTTTTATTATGATTCATTAGACGAATTTTTTGAAAAACACGCCGGTGGAGAATTTTACTTTATTGAAACATTTGGAGAAAAGGCCTTTACGAATTTTGATTTTAGCGATAGCGAGAAAGATATTTATTTTATGTTTGGCCGTGAGACAACGGGCCTGCCGATGGAATTAATTGAACAGCATAAAGATCATTGTTTGCGAATTCCAATGACGAATAAAGTTCGATCTCTTAATCTTTCTAATACAGCCGCAATATTAGTATACGAAGCATTGAGACAACAAGGATATCCGAATTTGAAATAGAATGTTATGAGCAGATGTACATCTTACAATAGATGTTATGTCTGCTCTTTTTTATTACTTTGAAGGCTTTCGTTTTCTCCATCTTATCTATTTAACGAAATAATTTAGCAAAAATTCCTCCCTTTTGAAAATCGATCACACCTCGATTTACAAACACTTTTATTTGATTTCCGCATTGAAGTTGTCTCTTTTATTCATGTTCACCTGCTTGGGAGCATATCATATAGAAACGTCTCTTCAAAAGATGACAAGGGGAGGTTCTAAATGGATATTCTAAAAAAGCTGGAAAACTATCGTGAAGAAGAGGAAAAATTAAAGTGGGAAGGTACTTTTGCTGATTACTTAGACTTGTTGAAAGAGAAACCATGGGTGGCTCAATCCGCACATTCTCGTGTTTACAATATGATTAAAGACGCTGGTATAGAAGAAGTAGACGGAGTCAAAAAGTATCGTTTTTTTAGTCATCAATTATTTGGATTAGAAGAGGCGCTTGAGAAATTAGTAGAAGAATATTTTCATCCTGCAGCTAAACGGCTAGATGTTAGAAAGCGTGTATTGCTATTAATGGGTCCTGTTAGTGGCGGTAAATCAACATTAGTTACGATGTTAAAAAGGGGATTAGAGGCTTATACACGGTCAGATAAAGGCGCTGTTTATGCGATCAAAGGATGCCCGATGCATGAAGATCCGCTTCATCTAATACCACAACATTTACGTGCAGATTTTTATGATGAATATGGAATTCGCATTGAAGGAAATTTATCACCGCTAAACACGTTAAGATTGGAAGAAGAATATGGCGGCAGAATTGAAGATGTCTTAGTTGAAAGAATTTTCTTCTCTGAAGATAAACGTACTGGCATTGGAACATTTAGTCCATCAGATCCAAAATCACAAGATATTGCAGACTTAACGGGTAGTATAGATTTTTCAACGATTGCAGAATTCGGTTCAGAATCGGATCCACGCGCATATCGTTTTGATGGTGAACTGAATAAAGCCAATCGTGGTTTAATGGAATTTCAAGAAATGTTAAAATGTGACGAAAAATTTCTCTGGCATTTACTATCATTGACGCAAGAGGGCAATTTTAAAGCAGGAAGATTTGCGTTGATTAGTGCAGATGAATTGATTGTTGCTCATACGAATGAAACAGAGTATCGTTCATTCATTTCTAATAAGAAAAATGAAGCTTTACATTCTCGTATTATCGTGATGCCTGTACCATACAATTTAAAGGTCTCAGAGGAAGAAAAAATCTATGAAAAAATGATTCGTGAGAGTGATGTTGCAGATGTGCACATTGCACCGCATACATTGAAAGTGGCTGCAATGTTTACGATTTTAACGAGATTAAGGGAGCCGAAACGTGCGGATATTGATCTCTTGAAAAAGATGAGATTATATGATGGAAAAACAGTAGAAGGCTACAATTCACAAGATATTAAAGACTTGAAAAACGAATATCAGGATGAAGGAATGTTTGGAATTGATCCGCGTTACGTCATTAACCGTATTTCTTCAACGATTATCCGTAAAGAGA
Organism: Heyndrickxia ginsengihumi; assembly: GCF_011008565.1. GTDB lineage: Bacteria > Bacillota > Bacilli > Bacillales > Bacillaceae_C > Weizmannia > Weizmannia ginsengihumi. The sequence goes on along the minus strand of NZ_JAAIWK010000006.1, from coordinate 26,047 downwards.
TTAAAAGTATCAATGCTTTAGATGTCTTACGGTCATTAAAAGATGGGCTTGATCAACATCCTTCTATAACAGAAGAATTAAAGGAAAAATATTTGAACTTCATTTCGTTGGCACGAAAGGAGTACGATGAAATTGCCAAAAAAGAAGTTCAAAAGGCATTTGTTTACTCGTATGAGGAATCGGCTAAAACATTGCTAGATAATTATCTTGATAATGTTGAAGCTTATTGCAATAAAGTAAAACTTCGTGATCCGCTTACTGGCGAAGAAATCAATCCAGATGAAAAATTAATGCGTTCGATTGAGGAACAAATTGGTATCTCTGAAAATGCAAAAAAAGCATTCCGTGAAGAGATTTTGATTCGCATTTCAGCGTATGCTCGTAAAGGGAAACGTTTTGATTACTATTCGCATGATAGACTTCGTGAAGCAATACAGAAAAAGCTGTTTGCTGATTTGAAAGATGTAGTTAAAATTACAACTTCTACAAAAACACCAGATGAACAACAACTGAAGAAAATTAATGAAGTTGTAGCACGACTCATTGATGAGCATGGTTATAATTCAACTTCTGCCAATGAACTTTTACGCTATGTTGGAAGCTTACTCAATCGATAATATGAATCGGTTTGCGGGTTAGGTTCTTAAATGAGCCTACCCTTTTTCATATCAATTCTCGTCCTAAAAATGAAAAAATTTAGGAAAAAAGATTGTTTTCCACAATTACTGTCAATCATTTAGAAAGTTTGCATAAAATGAAGTAATTCACGTAATAAGAAGACATTCATTTTGAAAGCCAAGATAATGTATGCAGGATTTTTCATTTTGGTGACTATTTGCTTGAAAAGTAGGTGCAGTTTCTAGGTTTAAGATCGAGGAGGAGTTATATGGAAAAGTCAGGCCAAAAGCATTTTGTAATTTCAGAGGAAGATTGGTCTCTCCATCGCAAAGGACATGATGATCAAGTTCGTCACCAAGAAAAAGTCCAAGAAGCTATTCGAAATCATCTACCAGATTTGATCACAGAAGAGAGTATTATCATGTCAGATGGCCGTGATGTTGTAAAAATTCCAATTCGCTCATTAGATGAATATAAAATCCGTTATAACTATGATAAAAATAAACATGTTGGCCAAGGAAATGGAGATAGCCAAGTCGGTGACGTCGTAGCAAGGGACGGAGCACCAGAACCTGCTGCTGGTACAGGGCAAGGAGCTGGCGACCAGCCTGGGGAAGATTTTTACGAAGCAGAAGTATCTATGATGGATATTCAAGAAGCTTTATTTAGTCAACTTGAACTGCCAAATTTACAAAAGAAAGAACGAGATGAAAATATTGTAGAAGATATTGAGTTTAATGATATTCGCAAAACAGGTTTGATGGGAAATATTGATAAAAAACGCACGATGATGTCTGCTTTCAAACGCAATGCGATGAAAGGCAAACCAAGTTTTCATCCAATTGTTCCAGAGGATTTAAAATTCCGTACATGGAATGAGATCGAAAAGCCAGAGTCAAAAGCAGTTGTATTAGCAATGATGGATACAAGCGGAAGTATGGGGATTTGGGAAAAGTATATGGCGCGCAGTTTTTTCTTTTGGATGACCCGATTTTTACGGACAAAATATGAGACTGTTGAAATTGAATTTATCGCCCACCATACAGAGGCAAAAGTTGTTTCTGAGCAAGATTTCTTTTCGAAGGGAGAGAGCGGAGGAACGATTTGTTCATCTGCTTATCGAAAAGCATTAAGCCTAATTGAACAGAAATATGATCCGTATCGATATAATATTTATCCTTTCCACTTTTCTGACGGAGATAATCTTACTTCTGATAACGCTAGATGTGTGAAACTTGTGGAAGAGATTATGAAAGTTTCCAATATGTTCGGCTATGGAGAAGTGAACCAGTACAACCGTCACTCCACGTTAATGACTGCCTATAAAAATATTAAAGATGAGAAATTTCAATATTATATTCTTAAGCATAAAAATGACGTATTCAATGCGATGAAGAGCTTTTTTAAAAGGGATGAAAATACAAAGACATATGCGTGATCTTATAAAGCCAGACATAACAGCGAATCTTATATAGATGGTATAAAGCATTTAAGTTATCAATCTATATAGTGCAATGCAGTGTCTGGCCTTTTTATGGCCTTTTCAGGCGATCAATGGACATGCCTCTTCTTAAAAGCTTTTTAGACTTATGATTAACAATCAAATTTCAACTCCTTTTTGTAAAGAAGAGGATTGGAGCGGGAGGATGCGAGAATCCTGTGGGAAAAACGGAATCCGATGAGATCCCGCAGGTGTGAAGCGCCGAGGAGGCTCAGCATTCGACCGCACGGAAAGCGAGCATACTCACAGTTCCTTTTTATAACGTATAAGCAAACAAATATTTTTTAATCGTTATAACAATCATTTTCAAATACATTTTTTTTGAAATATTACAGGTATAAAATAGATGTTATACAGCATCTATTTTTTATTTTGTGAAAATGCAGTTTAATTGTGAATCTATTCATATCTTTATTCGTATATAAAAAAGTAAGTGTTAGAACTATTGCAATTATAGGAGGAAGCTGATGGGAAATGTATTAGAGATTCACGAGCTGAGAAAAAAATATAGTGGGAAAGCGGCATTGGATCACGTAAGTTTTTCTGTAAAACAAGGGACATGCTTTGGACTATTGGGACCAAATGGAGCGGGAAAGTCAACTACTATGAAAATTTTAACAGGAATCATAAAAGCTGATAGTGGAAGCGCGACTGTGTTAGATATGGATATTATAAAGCAGCGTACAGAGGTGCAAAAAAATGTGGGCTACGTGCCGCAGGAAATCACTTTGTATGATAAATTATCGGCATATGATAACTTGCTTTTTTTTGGAGAAATGTATGGTGTTAAGGGAAATGTGTTAAAAGAAAGGATTAAGGCTGTATTAATACAAACAGGTCTTTTAGACCGTGCTAAAGATACGATTAAAAGCTTTTCCGGAGGAATGAAGCGGAGAATCAATATTGCAGCTGCGTTATTGCATGAACCGAAATTATTAATTTTAGATGAACCGACAGTTGGAATTGATCCGCAATCCCGTAACCATATTTTTGAAATGATTCGCCAGCTGAAAAAAGAGGGAATTTCCATTATTTATTCCACTCACTATATGGAAGAGGTGGAGGCTTTATGTGATGATATTGCAATTATTGATCAAGGAAGAGTGATCGCACAAGGCAATTTGGATGAATTGTTAACACAATATGGACAAAAGGCTGTTTATTTAGAAACACGAATAAATATTGAAGATCCATCGATATTTAAGTATGTAACAAAGTATACAAAGAAGCATAATGGATGGATTCTAGAAACAGCTTATCCGTTAGAAACAATGGAGGATATTTTACAGGAAGCAAAACAGCAGAATATGGAAATTATTGGATTAGAGATTATGAAGCCATCTTTAGAAACGGTATTTTTATCTTTAACAGGAACGAGTTTGAGAGATTAAAGAAAAGGGGGGAACAAGATGAAAAGCATGGTAATGAAAGAACTAAAATTAATGGTCAAAGAAAAGGGAAACTTATTTTATCTAATTTTAATGCCAGTATTGTTTATCATCATTTTCGGTTCTATTTTTAATCACACTGATTCGTCAATAACGATTCATGTAAAAGATGAGGATCGATCTGCAGTATCTAAAGCATTAATTAAGCAACTTGATAAAATGAAAGGTTTTGAAGTCAAAACAAATAATCAACAAACAGAGAACAAGCAAATTGCTCAAATTAAAAGCGGAAAATTAACTTCGTTAGTTGTTATACCGAAAGGATTTGGAGATACATTAAAAACAGGGAATGGCCAAGCGAACATTCATTTTTATCAAGATGCGGCATCTGTAAGTTCAACGTCACCAATTGAAGCAGTGCTACAAAATGTAGCGAATCAATATCGTGAACAAAAACTCGTGACAACACTTATTCATGAGGGGAATAATAAAAAAGAGGCAGAAAAGATTTTACAGCCGCCAATGGAGATACATAGTATTACAGAAAATTCGAAACATGTAGATATGGTCTCACAAATTGTTCCAGGCTATACTGTTATGTTTGTGTTTTTTATTATGATTTCAATGGTCAGACGGTTTTTCCAGGAAAAAGAATCGGGCATGATTTCTCGGCTGCGCGGTACACCAATGAAATCTTATGAATATTTACTCGGTATGTGGATCCCGCCATTCATTACAGTTCTAGTGCAATGTACGGTTCTTTTAGGTTTTGGTTATGTGTTTTATCATTTACATTTAGGGAATATATTTGCCATCTCTTTAATTGTCCTTTGTTTAGCTTTTTGTGGGACGGGAATTGGTCTGGCTTTATCTTTAATATCAAGAAGTGAAAATCAAGGGATAGGTTACACGCAACTAATTTCTTTAGGAGGAGCAATCGTAGCAGGGCTATGGTTTCCATCAGACATGCTGCCGAAAATTGCCCAGACGGTAGGATATTTTACACCGCAATATTGGGCGCTTCACGGTCTTCAAGATATTATGGTCCATAATGCCAGTATCGGAGATCTTTGGAAATCATTTCTTGTCTTGCTGTTGTTTGGATGTATTGGCTTTATCATTGCAATAGTCAGATTTAAACCATTTTTGAAATCGGCAAGTCATTAATAATAAGTGAAAGGAGAATGTTATTTGGATATTGTTGAGCATGCTATTCAGTTTGCGACAAAAGCACACGACGGTCAATACCGAAAAGGCTCGGATATTCCGTATATTACGCATCCATTTGCAGTTGCGATGTTACTGCGATCAGAAGGATGCCCGGATGAGGTAGTTGCCGCAGGGCTTTTACATGATACGGTGGAAGACACAAATGTAACATTGGAGGATATAAAGATCAATTTTGGAGATACGGTTGCACATATTGTAGAAGGGTGCTCAGAACCAAATAAATCATTATCGTGGGAAGAACGAAAACGGCATACGATTCAATACTTGAAAACGGCTGATCAAAGCGTTCGATTAGTTGCATGTGCTGACAAGTTTCACAATCTCCGTTCCATTCGAGATGATCTTGAACATAATGGGGAAGAAGTATGGAAAAAATTTAAGCGAGGAAGAAGGCAACAAGAATGGTATTACAAAAATATTGTTACAAGCTTAGAACAAGGTCCATCATTTCCTTTGTTAGAAAAACTGCGAAAGGAAATTGAGCTAGTATTTTAAAAGACTGAGTTTAAAAAAGGTCTCCTGTCGTAAATAAGTACATGATACGATGGAGACCTGCCTGTAACATATGATTTTTCAAATAGATTTTTTGTGGATGATCGAAGACATTATATTTATGATTGATTCTAATGAAATTTTCATTTGTATGGATTGTTTTGTTGGTCATCAGCGCTTTTATATTGTTCTTCGTTAAACGGTTATAAGTGATCGCATATTGAGATCCGGGACCGCTGTTTTTCCAAGCCATAAACTGAATAGGACGGGATACATTTTCAATTACATTATGTTGAAATGTTGGATTTATAGCTCCGCTTGCTAAAATCGCACGAAAAATCCCTTTTCTATTTGCAACATTTGTTATCGTATTATTTTCAATCGTTGCATTCGACCAGTTCATAACGCGAATGGCATCATTTCTCATATGGTCGATTTTATTATTGCGTATCATAATATGGTCATGAAACTTACCGCCTGAATATTTATGCGTACCAATCGAGCGATCAAGATTGGAGAAAGTATTGTTTGCAATCGTAATGTAACGATTCGCTGTCTTATCGAATGTACTCCATTGTTGGCTCCATCCTCTTGTTGAACGGTCGGGTGTATCTAAGTTTATAGCTTCTTTATTTTTATTCGCAGATGCAATTGAATTTCTAAAAACATTATTTGTAATAGAGGCATGATTAGTTGCATCCATTTCAATAAAATGTCCTGAATACATATTTTGAAAATGAATATTGTTGATTTTAATATTTTCGTTATGACCAGCAATAATCGCAATACCGTCTTTTTTGAACTTCATATCTATCGTCGCATTTCCTTTTCCTATGAATGCGATATTTTTTTCACCAGTATACTTTCCGTAAACATTTTTTTTAGCAGCGCGAGAAGGACGGACAAGCTGGAAAATAGAATGAGACGGTATGAGGGTTTTAATACCTGTTTTATTTCCTTTTATAATTTTAACGCCGTCATTTAAAATAATTGTGACGTTTGACGGGACATACAGTGTATTTGAAATAGTATACGTACCTTTTGTTAATATAAGGGTACCGCCTTGTGTTTCTTCTAAATGTTCTAAGTAAGAACGCAGTGAATAATATTGTTTTGTATATGCATTATAAGTATGATAATGCGTATAGTGATTTTCGTATGGTTCACTATTAGGAGAAAGTGTAAACGTCTGATTTGTGGCGGCAAAGGAAAGAGAAGGGGAAATAAAATAGAATCCCAATATACATATGATAAAAAAGAGTATATATTTTTTATTCATTTTCATTCCCCCTTGCAAAACTTTGTGTTTTTTATTATACCCGTCTTAATAAAATGAACACAGTTTTTTATAGAGAAAATTTTTTCCTATTATAAAATGTTATGCTCTTTTTAACATCCGTTCCAACGCTAAAATGGCTTCGTTTGCTGTTGTATCATCCACTTTAATAATATTTGTTTCCTTTCCTTCAACGATATTTTCTAGAGACCAAAGCAGATGAGGGAGGTCAATTCGATTCATTGTCAAGCATGGACACATCATTGGATTTAAAGAAATAATTTTTTTATCTGGATGGTCGTTAATAATACGCTGAACTAAATTCATTTCGGTTCCAATTGCCCATTCACTTCCAGATGGCGCTTTTTCGATTTCTTCGATAATATATTTTGTAGATCCACTTTTATCTGCTAGCTCGACTACTTCATGGTTACATTCTGGATGGACAATAATGTTCATATTAGGATGATGTTTCCGTACAAATTCAATATTTTTTGCCGTAAAGTGTTCATGGACAGAGCAATGTCCTTTCCATAAGATAACTTTAATCTTTTCTAATGGTCCTTCATACAAAAGTTCATGTTGGATTGGATCCCATACGGCCATGTCTTCTAGACGAATGCCTAAATCATAAGCAGTATTTCTTCCTAAATGTTGATCAGGTAAAAATAATATTCTTTCTTTTTGGGTAAAAGCCCATTTAACCATTTGGTTGGCATTTGATGATGTAACAGTTGCACCGCCGTTGCGTCCTACAAATGCTTTAATTGCAGCTGTTGAATTGACATAAGTAAGCGGAAGAATCGTGTCCCCGAATAACTGCTGTAATGTATTCCATGCTCGTTCTGTTTGATGAATATTTGCCATATCTGCCATTGAGCAGCCTGCTCTCATATCCGGTAAAATAACTGTTTGATCTTCAGATGTTAATATATCAGCTGTTTCAGCCATAAAATGGACGCCACAGAAAACAATATAAGATGCATCGCGATTTTTTGCAGATATTTGTGCAAGCTGCAAGGAATCACCTGCTGCATCAGCAAATTGATATACTTCTTCTTTCTGATAGTGATGGCAAGGAATGAATAATTTGCTGCCTAATTGAGATTTTATTTCCTTTATTCTATTTTCCATTTCTTCCTGTGAAAGGGAATAGTATTTTTCTGGAAGAATATGATCGACTGTTTGTAATGTTTGCAAAAAGCTCATAACCGTTCCTCCTAATTGTTTTGTACAATTGCACTAATATCGAGCGCTTTAACCGAATGCGTTAAAAATCCTAAAGAAATCCAATCAACACCTGTCTGAGCATAATCATTAATATTATTTAATGTGATTCCGCCTGATGCTTCTGTTGCAATGTGAGAAGGGACAAGAGAAATCCATGCTTTTATTTCTTCAGGAGTCCGATTATCAAACATAATAATATCTACATTTGCGTCAATGGCCTCTAATAATTGTTCTTTCGTTTCAATTTCTACTTCGATTTTTACAGTGTGGCCGATATGTTCCTTTACTGTGCGAATAGCATTTTCGATACTCCCTGCAAATGCAATATGATTGTCTTTAAGCATGACAGCATCATATAAACCTCTTCGATGATTAAAACCACCGCCACATTTTACAGCGTATTTTTCAAGCATACGTAATCCTGGAGTTGTTTTCCTAGTATCACAAATTTTTGCTGCTGTTCCTTCCGTTTGCAGTACGGCTTCATTTGTGATCGTGGCAATTCCGGACATTCTTTGAATGAGATTTAACACAACTCGTTCTGTCGCTAATAAGTTTGCTATTGGACCTTGTATTTCTGCTAAAGTATCCCCTTTATAAATAGGTTCCCCGTCGTTTAAGAAGACACGAACATTGATGTTTTCATTCATGAGATGAAAGCCCTCTTCAATGATGGACTTGCCACAAAAGATTCCATCTGCTTTTGCAATAAAAGTTAATACTCCTTGCTGTTCAGGAGGAAATATAAACTCGCTATTGATATCTCCATCGCCAATATCTTCTATCAAAAATTGTTTAAGCATGGAGTGTAACTTGATGTTGTTCATGAAAACCGCTCCTTATTTCAATTTCTTTGTTGATCGAGTGTACAATATGCTTTCCTTTCCAATTATCCAGTTCCTTATGGAAGTCCGTTCTGATATGGGCTCCTCTAGATTCTGTTCGCATTAATGCCGCTTTTGTAATGAGATAACTATTCGTGAACATCGTAATTTTTTCTATTTCATCTTTCGATAACTGATCAAGTGGGCAATCAAAAAATGACGTAACATTTAAATGGCAAAGCCAGTCTAAATGGTGCTTTAATGTTGATTGTTCGCGAATGATACCAACATTCTCTAACATGTTTTGCTTTAGTTCTTGTATAGATAAGTTTGCTAAGGCTTGCTGTGTAAGTGGTTTATCATGTTTTTTATCTTGATCTTGATTATCGGCAACCGTATAACAATCGGACTGATTAATAAACTGGGCCACTCTTTTTCCGAAAACAAGTCCTTCTAATAATGAATTACTTGCCAAGCGATTTGCGCCGTGAACACCGCTGCAAGCTACTTCCCCAATAGCATATAGACCTTGAACAGTCGTTCTCCCATAACAATCTATTAAAATACCTCCCATGAAAAAATGGCTTCCAGGTGCAATAGGGATGAGACCGTTTTCTAAATTGATGCCACTTTCTTCACATAAACGTGTGATCGTTGGAAATTTTTTTTGAAAGTCTTTTATTTGTTTAATATTTAAATAGACGTTTTTATGTTGTTTTAATGTTTGAAAGATTTGCTGTGCCACGATATGTCTAGGTGCTAAATCTTTCAAGGGGTGAATATGTTTCATAATTTCTGTACCATTTTCATCTATTAAAATGCCACCTTCACCGCGAACGGCTTCAGAAACAAGTCCTTTTGCTTTGCCATTGACAAATAAGAGTGTTGGATGAAATTGGATAAACTCTAAATCTACTAGTTCAGCACCTGCACGATACGCCATTGCAATGCCATCGCCAATCAATTCAGCATGGTTGGATGTATATGGGTATAGGCTGCCAATGCCTCCTGTTGCTAGGACAATATGCCGGCCAAAATATTTTTTTATATCGTCATTTTCTGTCTTTGTCTTTACACCAACTACTTTGTGGTGGTCCTTTGCTAAAATTAATTCATAGGCGAGCTCGTTTTCGACAATCGTAACATGAGCGCCGAGCTGCTGAAATAAATGTTCCATTACAAACTTCCCTGTTGCGTCACCACCGCAATGTACAATTCTTTTATGGTGGTGCGCACCTTCTAATCCTAAAGCGATTTCTCCATTTTTATGTCTATCAATTAATAAACCATTTTCTATTAATTCTTGAACAGCTACAGAACCTTCTTTCACAAGCTTTTCCACTTCTTGATAAGAATGATGATATCTTCCTGCACTTAAAGTATCCTCAATATGTGATTGATAATCATCTTTGTCTGATATAACAGCGGCAATGCCACCTTGTGCCTTATAAGAATTACTAATGTTTTTTAATGACTTTGTGATAATGATCACATTCATATGGTTTTGAAGATGAGTTGCTAACTGTAAGGCAGCAATTCCGCTTCCGATGATAATGACATTTTCACTCATTGTTCTCCTCCTGAGTTTTTGAGTTTACATCTGTCTTGACACCTATATTTACATAAAATTAAACTATTTACAAGTACTTTTTTAAATGGGGGACGAATATGTATTACTTCGATTATGCAGCAACAACAAGAATGGGAGAAAGAGCATTAGAAGCGTATATAGAAACAGCAAAACATTTTTATGGGAATAGCGAAAGCCTTCATGATATTGGTTCAAATGCTCATGAGGTTGTAGAAAAAGGTAGGAAGTTTTTAGAAGAATTTTTACAAGTACCTGCGCATAGCATTTATTTTACTTCTGGCGGAACAGAAGGAAATTTACTTTCAATCATTTCATTAGCAAAAGGAGCAAGTAAAAAAGGAAAACATATTATTTCATCAATGGCGGAGCATACTTCTGTTCATTCTGCTTTATCTTACTTAGAGGAAAATGGTTACGAAATTACTAAAATCCCGTTTTTAAATAATGGGACGGTTGATTTAGAACAGCTAAAGAAGGCGGTAAGACCGGACACGATTTTAGTAACAATCCAGCACGTCAATCAAGAAATAGGTACTATACAGCCGATAAAAGAAATTTCGAATATGATTAGAGGCGAAAAGATTCTTTTTCATACAGATTGTGTTCAATCATTTGGAAAAATCGATGTTAAGTCTATCATTCCTTACGTGGACAGCATTACAATTTCTTCACACAAAGTTTATGGACCTAAAGGTGTAGGTGCAGTGTATATGAATCCGTCATCTATATGGAAACCTGTCTTTCCAGGTCTGACCCATGAGAATGGATTTCGCGGGGGGACTGTAAATATTCCGGGAATTATTAGTTTTATTGTCGCTGTGGAAGAAGTGCCGTCTAGCGACCATTTGAAACGCGACTGGGAATTGAGGAAAGCATTTCAAGATATTGTTCGTGATGCAATGATGTTTATTGAGGGAGAAGCAGAATCACAATTGCCATCCATTATTGGTGGGATGATATCTCATATTGAAGGACAGCTCGTTATGCTTGAATGTAATAAGCGTGGATTTGCCATTTCCACTGGAAGTGCTTGCCAAGAGGGGCAAGAGGGCGGGGTAAAAGCAGTTGAGGCAATCGGTTATTCTAGCAGTGCTGTTAATCAATTTTTTAGAATATCTTTTGGCAAACATACAACTGAGGAAGAAATCATTTATTTAGGAAAGACAATAAAGGAGATCGCCTATCAGTATAATAAGAAATAAATCGATGTACGATTAGATCAATCATTCACTCTGCCAAATATTATGGTTTTAATAGGGGAAAATAACCATAATCATATTGCAGGGGTTGATTAAGTGAAGAGGATTTTGCAAATATATCGAACGGATATACATCATATTGTAACAAATTGGGCGGCTCTTTTAATGATATTCGCTTTAATCATTCTCCCATCTTTTTACGCATGGTTTAATATAAAAGCATCTTGGGATCCATATGGGAATACGAAAGGAATAAAGGTTGCGGTTGTTAATCATGATAAAGGTTATAAGGTAAATGGGAAAGCCATTAATGTTGGAAATGAGCTAGTTCAAATGTTAAAACAGAATCATAAATTAGGGTGGACGTTCGTCTCGGAAAAAGATGCAATTCATGGTGTGAAAACGGGAAAATATTATGCCAGTATTTCGGTACCGCCAGATTTTTCGAAAGATTTAGCTTCGATCACAACTCAGCATCAGACTAAACCGAGCATTGAATATATAGTAAATGAAAAAATTAATGCAGTTGCCCCGAAAATGACTTCATCTGGGGCTTCTTCAATAGTAGAAAATATTAGTTCGGAATTTGTCAAAACAGTAAGTAAAGCGATTTTTTCCATTTTTAATAAACTAGGCATTGAACTTCAACAAGATTTACCAGATATAGAGAATTTCAAAATGTGGGTCTTTAAGTTAGAACACGATATTCCTGTTATTAATCGGCTTGTCAATACTGCCGATAAAGATATAAAGGAAGCAGATAGTATTGTAAAAAAAACCCAAGGAGCAATGCCAACAGTATCGAGAATTGTATCACATGGACAAACAGTTTCAAATGAGTTAACAACATTTTTTACTGATATAAATAATAAATTAAATAATGTTGAGCCAATTGTCCGAGATCAATTAATGATGCTTGCTATAACAGCAAGTGATGTAAGTCAATTTGTAAATGGGGTACAAACGAATAATTGGTCGATCACAGATATAGAGGAGTCAGCTAATCGTCATAATATTCAATTGCAGCAAGGGATTAGCATCATTAAGCAACTGCAAACATTGCTTGCAAATATTGATCAAATGAATGGGAACAATACACTTAACGTGCTGAATAATCAATTTTCAAATATAAAAACACAGCTTCAAAAAGATATTGATGTAAATAATCAACTATTAAATGTTTTACAGAATAATGAGCAACTGTCAGATAGTCAAAGAAGAAATTTATCTGAACAAGCAAATGAAGTAGCAAGCAATTTGCATCATATAGTCAATCAATATGATACAACTTTTGCTCCAGCAATTCGGAAAGCAATCACACAAGCAGAAAGAGATAATGCTGATGCAAATAGATTATTAACTGCTACACATCTAACAATTCCACGAGTGGAGAGTATTCTAAATGACACGGAAAATGGCTTAATGTTTGGTAAGAGAGAAATCAAGAATATCAAAGCCCATTTGCCGACTGTTGAACAAAAGGTGGTACAGTTAGCAAAGAAAATTCGTACGTTTGAAAAGGAAGAAAACATCAATCAATTAATCGCTTTATTAAAAAATAATGTAGAGGAAAAAAGTGATTTTTTGAAGCAACCAGTAGTATTAAAAGAAAAAACATTTTTTTATGTGCCAAATTATGGTTCAGGAATGACGCCTTTTTATACCGTGCTCTCTTTTTGGGTAGGTGCAATGCTTCTCGTATCATTAGTTTCAGTTGAACTACATGATGAAGTCCATTTAAAAAGTGTGCAGATCTATTTAGGAAGACTTTTATTATTTTTAACAATCGCCATATTACAATCGGCCATCGTTACGATTGGTGATATATTTCTGCTCAATGTATATGTAAAGGAGAAGCTATGGTTTATTTTATTTGGAGCTGGTATTAGCTTGCTGTTTATGTTCATTGTATACACACTCGTATCAGTATTTGGCAATATAGGAAAAGCCTTTGGAATTATTTTATTAGTTTTACAAATCTCCGCTTCTAGCGGTACATTTCCAATTGAAGTAACACCGGCATTTTTTCAGCGCATTCATCCATTTCTGCCATTTTCATATGCGATTAGTTTGATGAGAGAAGCGCTTGGTGGCATGTTAAAGGAGACTGTACAAACAGATTTATTTAGATTATTGGTATTTGCACTGACCACTGCTGCAATTGGAATTGGTCTGAAAAAACCACTCAAAGCATTCATAGAGAAGTTCGTGAAAAAGGCGAAGATGAGTAAGCTTTTTGAATAGCATCCACTAGAGTAAAAAGCTACGAAAGATTTTATTTTTTATGTTTGCACAATGCTTATGGCAAAAGGAAAACCCAATCATTTAGTGGACTATTACAAATTAAAAATGCAACCTCAGAGAAGCCACATAAGGTCGCGATTATCGTGTGTATCAATAAATTTCTGAAAGTGACGTTTCAAGCTACTGACATACGGCATACTTTACGATTATGAGTCCGCACTACCAGCTCAGAAATCGTAATCGAGTTTATATTCTCTATAACATACTGACCTTTCGAAAAAATCGTGAGGTCTTTTCGTCATGCGAAAATTTAGCTTTAGTTAGGAGAGGGACCTCTCCTAACTAAAAAAGAAATTACTGAAAGATATTTGACTAATCGTCAGAAAGTATATAACTGAAGAGAACCCGAATATTGTGCTCCAAACCCGCTCAGGAATATACTTTGACTTTGCTTTCCAGAGCTGATTTGTGCAATGTTCATCTTTCGCTAACCATTTCTGAGTTTTGTCCTAGCTTCTTTTAAGCTTACACTAATCAATTTCTTTTCACTTTATGGCAACGAAAGTATACATCGCTCGCTCGTGAAAAGCGAGTAGTAAGCGGTGAAGAACCACTATCTTTCTAAAATAAAAAAACTGCCGATAAACTCGGCAGCTTGAGCGTCAAAGCGGTTAAAGGTTTATCATTCTATTGTAAAAAGGCTAATTGAATAAAGAAAAGAACAGCAAATAAATAAACGAGAGGATGAACTTGTTTCCATTTTCCTTTTACAATTTTTAAAATTGGATACGAAATAAAGCCTAACGCAATTCCTGTTGATATACTGCTTGTCAATGGCATCGCCAAAATAATTAAAAACGCTGGAAATGCTTCATCAATTTCATTCCATTTAATATCAGCAATGCTGCCGATCATCATACTTCCAACAATAATTAATGCAGGAGCTGTAATAGCAGATAATCCTGCAACTGCGCCTACTAACGGACTAAAGAAAGCAGAAATGATGAACAGAATGGCTACTGTTAAAGTTGTTAATCCAGTTCGTCCACCAGCAGCAACTCCTGATGAAGATTCAATATAAGCACTTGTTGGACTTGTCCCAAAAAGTGAACCGATTGTAGTAGCGATAGAGTCAGCAAGCAACGCTTGACGAGCACGTGGAAGTTTGTTGCCCTTCATTAAGCCCGCTTGTTTTGCGACGGCGATCATAGTTCCTGTTGTGTCAAAAATAGTTACAAGCAAGAATGAAAAAACAACCGCATACAAACTATGTTGAAACACATCTATAAATGCATGGATCGGATGATTCACTACAATCCCTTCAGATAGATGAGGGATGGATACAAAACCTTTCTTAAAGGATAATTGCCCAGTAAAGAAAGCGACGATTCCTGTTACAATCATACCGATAAATAGTGCACCATTTATGTTCAAAGCCAAACAGATAAGTGTTACAGCTAATCCGATGATTGTAAGTTCTGCAGAAATAGAGTGCAATTCACCTAATTTCACTAAATTGCTTTTATCAGCAACGATAATGCCGGAGCTGCGAAGACCGATAAAGGCTATAAATAAACCGATTCCTGCCGTAATAGCAGAGCGTAAATTATCAGGAATAGCTTCAATTAATTTTTCACGAAAAGCAGTTAAAGATAAAATAACGAAAATTATCCCTGCAACAAATACAGTGCCAAAAGCTGTTACATAGTTAATGTCACCATGTGTGCCAACAACTGAGAACGCGAAATAAGCATTTAATCCCATACCAGGGGCAACAGCGATCGGATAATTTGCACATAAGGCCATCCATAAAGTACCAATAACAGTACCGATAATAGTAGCCATAAAGACTTGATCAAATGGAACGCCAGCACTTGAAAGGATCGCTGGATTTACCACAATCACATAAACCATTGTCAGAAATGTTGTGATCCCTGATAAAATTTCCGTTTTCATCGTTGTTCCATTTTCAGTAAGTTTAAACATGAGGTTACCTCCAAAATACGAACGTTTTAAAAACACATATTATATAATATTCGTTTAAAAGCTGTATCGCAACCTTTTTTTGAAAAAAATTAACAAATTCATACAAAGTTCGACAATTTTTGTACGAACTGAAGAACGATACATTGTAATTAAAGAACTGTCTATCTTAAGTTTCAACTTTTATGTAAGCTTTCATTCATGATAATGGCAAGCAATACATAAAAATAGAGCAATCTGATAAGATTTGCTCTATTTTTATGTATTAAAATATTAGATTTAAGATCGAAAAGATGACAGCAGAAAGGATTGCTGAGATGGGGAGAGTAATGATCCAAGTAATAATCATTCTCTTTGCAGTGTCCCATTTAACCCCTTTAACTCTGTGACTTGTGCCGACACCTAGTATAGATGAGGATATAACATGCGTAGTACTTACAGGTAGATGAACATAAGTTGCACCAAAAATGATAAAGGCGGAACTTAAATCAGCGGCAACTCCATTTATAGGGCGGATTTTCATAATATTTCCACCGACTGTTTTAATAATTCTCCAGCCTCCAATGGAAGTTCCCATTCCCATTGCAATCGCACAGCATAATTGTACCCAAAATGGTATACCAGCGTTAGCAGACAAATATTGACCAGACATTAATGCCATTGTAATAATCCCCATTGATTTTTGCGCATCATTCGTTCCATGTGTATAAGATTGAAGTGCAGCTGTAAAAATCTGTATTATTCTAAATCGTTTATTTGTCTTACTTAAGTTAAAGTTTTTAAAAGCCACCTTAAAAATACTATACAAAATAAAACCAATAGCAAAGGCAAGAATTGGTGATATTACAAGACCTTCAATAATATTTAAAAAACCATGATATTTTATGATGCTAAATCCTGCAGATGCGATAGCAGCACCGGCAACAGAACCAATAATAGCATGTGAAGAGCTACTTGGAATTCCGAAATACCATGTAATTAAGTTCCATAAAATAGCTGAAATTAAAGCAGATAAAATGACAATATGACCATTTGGAATGGTAAATGGATCTACAATATCTTTTGTTATTGTTTTTGCAACCCCTGTAAATGAAATGGCACCGAGAAAGTTCATAGTAGCCGCTATAATAATAGCATGACGAGGCTTAAGTGCTTTTGTTGACACAGAAGTTGCAATTGCATTTGCTGTATCATGAAAGCCATTAATAAAGTCAAAAGCAAGGGCGCAAAATACGATCAAAATTGTGATAATCAAAACGCTACTCATTATACAGACTCCTTAAGCATTTTTCATAATAATCGTTTCAAGAATGTTCGCAACTGATTGACAATAATCTGCAACATCTTCTAAATTTTCGTAAAGATCTTTATATTTGATAAGGCGAATTGGATCTTTTTCGTTTTTAAAAAGGTTAATAAGAGATTTTCTTAAAATATCATCGCATTTAGATTCGTATTCTTTAATTTTTATCGCATGAGGACGAATCTTATCAAGCTTTTTCGTGAAGACAATATCAATTGCTATTTCAATTTCTTCAACACATTTTTGAATCATGTTAACGAACTCAATCATAAAATTGTCTGCGCTTGTAATATTATACATTTCGAATAGACTGGAACAGCCTTCAATTCCATCTAGTACATCGTCAAGACTGTTTGTTAATGTGAGGAGATCTTCGCGTTCAATTGGAGTAATAAATGCATCATTTAATTCCAAAATCATATCATGTACAAGTGTGTCTCCACTTGTCTCATATTCCTTCATCTTATTTGCAAAGGTTTTTAAATCATCGGAATTTTGAAGTTTATAATCTACAAAATAATTTGTGGCTTCACAGAGGTTTGACGAAATTTTCCCTAGTAAAACAGCAAATTTATCTTTTTTATTTTTAAATACCATTTTTTAGCCCCCTATAGACTTAAATTATCAAACGACTTTATTTTATCTGATTTTACAAGAATATAAAAGAAGAATGTCGAAAATTTTTTTATTTATCCTTATTTATATGTTTTCTCAACATAAAATCATTAAACATACATTTTTTACATAATTTCATTTTGGGGAAGTACCAGGGCACATGTTACAATTATCAAAATAATTAAGCAATGTGTTAAAATATATAATATAAGTTACTACTTCCAAAGAAGTTTTGATTATTTTTTATTGTTGAAGGAAAAAAGCTTGAAATCATTAAAAATTGGAAGGTGAGATAAATGGTAAAGAGTTTTCATGACAAAAAAACATTACATAATGGTGTGCAAATTCCGTATGTTGGTTTAGGTGTATATAAAATGGAGGATAAGCGTGAAGCGATGCAGTCTGTTCTATATGCGTTGCAGTCAGGATACCGCTTAATTGACACGGCAAGTTTTTACCAAAATGAAGATAGCGTTGGGGAGGCGATTAAACAGTCAAGCATTCCGCGTGAAGAGTTATTCATAACAACAAAAGTGTGGAATGATGAACAGGGTTATGATTCAACTTTAAAAGCTTTTGAAAGAAGCTTAAAACAATTAAATATGGATTACATCGATTTATATTTGATACATTGGCCTCGACCAGATACATATTTAGAAACGTGGAAAGCATTAGAAAGACTTTATGATGAGGGAGTAGTTAAAGCGATAGGTGTTAGTAATTTTAAAGAACATCATTTAGAAACTTTATTTGCTCATGCGAATGAAAAACCGGTTATTAACCAAGTAGAATTACATCCATATTTAACGCAAAAGCCATTAATCCGTTTTTGTACTGAGCATGAAATCGCAATAGAAGCATGGTCACCAATTGCAAGAGGGCGCTTACTTAACCATGAACTTATTACGCAATTGGCTGAGAAATATGAAAAAAGCCCGGCACAAATTATTTTAAGATGGCATCTACAAAATGATGTTATTATTATTCCTAAGTCTGTTCATGAAAGTCGAATAGAGGAGAATAAGGATTTATTTGCTTTTACATTAACTAGCGAGGATATGAAGCAAATTGATCAATTAAATGAAGACCACCGCTTTGGTAAAGACCCAGATCATTTTGATTGGTAAACATTAAATGTGAGTTGCAACATGCATCTTACTGCTCAGTGCACAAGTTCCCTTATTGAATGTATATTCGGGGGGAGCTTTTTTATCGTACACAACCTGGGAAAGATTCTTTTCACATTTTCTTTAGATTATGCATTTGCCTGTACATTTCACTACACAAGCTGCTGACAAAGACTTCTATTAGACGGTAGTCTAAAAAGAGGCTTGGTGCTTGCCCGTGATAAGCTTTGGAGAACTGCTATCTATTTTATTTAAAAAGGCTACTTCTTTGTCACAATCAAAAGAGATGGTAATAGGCCCCACATGTAATAAGCAATATTGCGAAAATGCTTCATACAAGGTTGGTCACATTTACCATGATTTTATTGAATCTAAATATGTTAATCTTAAGTCAATGATATTAGATTCGTTAAGTTTCAAGTAAAGGGTGAAGTGTTTGTGAAAGTAGCATTTGCATCTACGGAAGATCAAATTGAAAAAATTGAGGAATTGGTCCAATATATGTATCAAGAAGTGTTTCCTACATACTTTACTGATAGACAGATTTTGGACTACAAATCAAAAAAAGTATTATATCTTGCTAATAATCCTTTCAAGCAAGTAAATACGTTAAAAGACGGCTATCAAATTATTTCTAGCCTGCAAACCATTATCTCGATTTTAGAGTTAAAAAGAGATTCGCATCATTACGAGCAACTTTTTCAATTTAATAAATATTTTTTAGAACAATATGATATATATTTTCCATTCGAATATGAACAGTTCACTAGGAAAACACGTATGTCTATTAGTATGTTTGAAAAGGCAGCAAATGATTTGTTAATTTAGCATGTTAAAAAGGAGTCAACATGGACATTGTCTATGCTGACTCCTTTTTTATTATGTTTATTTAACATGTTTATTGAACCATTGTTTAAATTCTGCTTTTGTATGTTCTCCAACAATCCTTGCATCTTCAACCCCATTTTTGTAGTGGATGATCGTTGGTGTTGCTTCAATTTTATATTGATCCCAACCATCATCAAATTCATACAAATTAAACTCCTTAAGATCAATGCCCATTTTTTTAGCAAGGGGCACAACAATTGGTGATGTTCTTTTACAATGTGGGCATGTCGGGCTGAAAAAATAGACAGTCACATCTTTTTTATCTTGCAACTTAGATTTTAATTCATTTGGTAAAATAATGTTTTGATACAATGGATCATCCAACTGGTCTTTTGTTTCTGGTTTTAATTCATTTACACTTTTGGCTTTTGCATAAGGATTATGTGTTGTATTTTTACTTTGTTGATATTTCGTAATAAATGCTATACCAGCAAATAAAACAACAATAATTGCTAAAAATATAATAACTTTTTTCATTTTATTAATACCTCCGAGTGATCATTGCTCAGCCCTTGTCCATTTCCAAACTAATACGCTTGATATAAAAATTAAGATAAAGGCGATAAGTGCTAAAAAAGGAATCGTAATAAAACCAAACCAATTTATATATTCCGCAGTACATGGGATTCGTCCGCATGCTGGTGCATGGTTTGTTAATAAAGATATCTTTTGTAGACTATAATGATAAAACGATACACATATTCCGATACAAGATAAAACAGCTGTATATAAAGATAATTTATATTCCTTTCTCACAACGGAAATGCCGATCAAAATAGTCATTGGGTACATTAAAATCCTCTGATACCAGCATAATTCACAGGGCTCATAACCTCTAATTTGTGAAAAATATAAGCTACCTGCCATTGCAATTACTGAAACAGTCCATGCGAAAAACCATAAATGTTCAATTTTTTTTAATTGCATATAGACCCTCCTGAAATCCTTTATTAAATTATAAGATTGATTCAGGGGGAAAGTAAAATGAAATTATCGTAACAAAAAATACAAAAGCTAAGGGAATGACCCCTTAGCAATTAACTTGTGAAATAATTTGGCTCAGAGATGCCTTCCTGTACCATTTCATTAGCATGATCTATATAACGAAACAATGAGTAGAGTCGGCGTTCAATAATCGAATAATCATGTGAAAAATAGTATGCGTGTAATACTTGTTCAATTTTCTTCGAGAGAAAATGATCTTTTGTCCGCACCATTAAAATTAGCAAATTGTCCCATTGAGACCGATGGGTGTAATATAATGCACGATCATAATCAAGGGGATTCATCAATAACCCTCCTTTATCTCATTCATATCACTAATGAGATTGGTTTAAAGAATGAAGCTCCTTACAAACGGATATATTTATCCATTCACCTTTTAAGTAGGTGTATCTTTAGTGTATGTTGTTTCACTTGTTTTGCTCACAGAAAAACTTGGTGTTTCAGTATGTTGTTAGGATTGGAAAATTACCTAAAAGAAGGAATGAATAAAACATAACTAATAAACCGTAACATGAAAGATTCAATCTTTTTTGTTGGTTAACATCGTTTTAAAGTTATTTGAGCGGAAATCAATGCTCTTCATTTAGAGAAAACATTTTAAAAAAAGTAAAAATCCCCTAATTACTTCATCTTTTTTTTCTTAACATCATACATTTAGATAAAAGGCAATATGTTCGTCTTATTAGGGGAGGAGAGTTATATGAGTGGTCATGATGATTTGCAATATGCTATCGAGGAAATTACAGAAATTGCAAGCGGATTTGGTCTTGATTTTTACCCAATGAGGTATGAAATCTGCCCAGCTGAAATTATTTATACATTTGGTGCGTATGGAATGCCTACAAGGTTTTCCCATTGGAGCTTTGGAAAGCAATTTCATAAAATGAAGCTGCAATATGACTTAGGTTTAAGTAAAATTTATGAGCTTGTTATTAACTCTGATCCATGTTATGCATTTTTATTAGATTCTAATTCACTTATTCAAAATAAGATGATTGTTGCCCATGTTTTAGCACATTGCGACTTTTTTAAAAATAATGTTCGCTTTCAAAACACAAAGAGAGAAATGGTGGAAAGCATGACTGCAACAGCTGAAAGGATTCGAGCTTACGAAAATAAATATGGAAAAAAGGAAGTTGAACAGTTTCTTGATGCCGTGTTAGCAATTGAGGAACATATAGATCCATCTCTCATGAGATCGAAATTAAATTGGAATATTGAAGATGATAGCAATGTGGAGGAAGAAGCAAGTCCTTTGCAAACTCCATATGATGATTTGTGGTCATTAGATGAGAAAAAAGTTGAACCAGCAGTAAAGAAGAAGACGAAAAAATTTCCACCAAGGCCAGAAAAAGACATTGTATTATTTATTGAACATTACAGCCGAGAATTAACAGAATGGCAGCGCGATATCATGACAATGCTTCGAGAAGAAATGCTCTATTTTTGGCCGCAATTAGAAACAAAAATTATGAATGAAGGCTGGGCTTCTTATTGGCATCAGCGCATTATGAGAGAACTTGATCTTACAACGAGCGAAGCAATCGAATATGCGAAATTAAATGCTGGGGTTGTCCAGCCTTCTCGTACAGGGATCAATCCGTACTATTTAGGGATTAAAATATTTGAAGATATTGAAGAACGTTGGAATCATCCAACGGAAGAGATGAAAAAAAGAGGCGTTAAAGAAGGAACAGGACGTGAAAAACTATTTGAAGTTCGTGAAATCGAATCAGATATTTCTTTTTTGCGAAATTATTTAACAAAAGATTTAGTAACCCGGGAAGACATGTATTTATTTCAAAAGCAAGGCCGCGATTATAAAATTGTAGATAAACAATGGACAGAAGTTCGTGATCAACTTGTAGGAATGCGGGTAAATGGAGGATTTCCTTATTTAACTGTTGTCGACGGGGATTATCAAAAATATGGGGAATTGTATATTAAACATTGGTATGAAGGCATTGAATTGGATTTGAAATATTTAGAAAAAGTGTTGCCCTATCTTTATCAACTATGGGGCAGAAAGGTCCATATTGAGACAGTTGTGGAAGATAAAATGATGTTATTTTCGTATGACGGAAAAACGGTTCAACGAAATCGACTTTAAACAATCAATAATGTTTAAAAAAACAAGCAGGGACTAAAAATCCCTGCCTATTTTTTATCATCCTTAAAGTCGTAATTCTATAATTGGACGCGTGTATTTTTTTGTAAAATAGCTTCCTAAAATGAGACATATTGATAAAGAAATAATTAATAATAATAAATAGTTACTTGAAATCCAGTCGTGTATGCTATCAGGGGCAAAAGTATCGATGCTTTTAATAATAAAGCCATGTAATAAATATACATATAATGTTCTTTGACCAATTACAGTTAGCTTAAATCCTTTCTCTGGTATGAGGAAAAGAAAACCGATAATAATGATGGTTGTAGCTACATACTGCCCGGCACGAAGGAAGCCGTCATGAAAGTCCTTTACACCCATTCCAGCATAAGATGTATCACCTAATAACCAAGGAATAGCATCTTTCGGAAAGGATACACTTAGTAAAACTGTAATCATTAAAATCGCTAAACCGATCGTTTTCGTATATTTAATTGATCTTAATTTCTTTAAATGTTTAGGCTCTAACAAAAATCCAAGCAGAAAATATGGGAAGAATACAAAAGTCCTTGATAAACTTAGGTAACTTCCAGCATTATCCCAATAGCCAATGGCAATGCCAATTAGTGAAGCAACTATTAAGCCGATCCAACGGAAACGGGCAAAAATAAATAAAAGAATATTCCAGAAAAACAGACTTAATAAGAACCATAATGACCAATGCGGTTCAAAAAAATTAATCGTAAACTTTGTTTCCACACCTGTATAGTAATAATAGATGGAGTATATGAATTGAAAAATCAAATACGGAACTAATATTTTTTTAATTGCTTTAATGATGTAACCTTTTTTTTGAAATCCTTTTGAAAAATATCCTGAAATTAAAATAAATGCAGGCATATGGAATAAAAATATAACAGTATATAAAGTAAATAAAACTCCGTCATTATTTTTATACGGGCTAATTAAGTGACCAAACACAACTAAAAAAATTAACACGAATTTGGCATTATCAAAATAAAGATTTCTGCCACTGGATGACATAAAAAAATGACCTCCCATTAATTAATATTTAACTTCATGTAAAAAGACCTCAAAATAGCTATTATTTTCTATTGTACTCTTGAAATATTACAAGAAAGTAATATTTCCTTTAAATAAAGATGAAAATAAATGGAAAATTACTAATAAAAATACAATTAAATGGAAATTTGTTATAAATAAAAAGACCTCTCCTTTTTAGGGTTGGTCTGTTCGTACAATATTATACGTTTAAAGAAAGAAATGGTAAAAGAGGCAATTTTTTAAAAATATCGCTTTCCTTTTTTATTGTTGCTTAAGTATTTTATCTTCAAAAATAACAGAAAAAAAATCCTCAAATATTTTTTTCCCCATTACGCTATATCCCGTTGATGTTAAATGAATGCCATCATCACTAATAAGTTCCTTTAAATCACCAGCCTTTTTTAAAGCGGTTCGGACATCAATCGAAGGAATGTTTATATTTTTAATTAAATCTTTAATACGGCGGTTATATAGACCATGCCAATGTTCAATTCCTCCGGTTTTACTGATCCAGTGAGCAATTTCTGAACCATGTCTTTGGCTTATTGTATGGTAATATCGTTTAGGATCTAACGGAGGCAGTGTAAGCAGGATCGGTACAATTCCTTTTTCATTTATTTCTTTTACCATTTCTCTTATATTATTTAAGTATCTTTCAAGCGGAACAATTGGTTTATGTTCTTCATAGGGGCGAGCAGCAACTTCATCCCATTTAAAATTACAATCGTTACCGCCAATACAGATGATAACTGCATCAGGCTGTTCTTTAAAAACATCTTTTTCTAATCGCTTTAATAATAAATCTGAATTATCATTAAAAACTCCTTTGTTTAAGACTACTGTATTTTGCTTTGTTGAACAAAGACTGTTTAGAATGGAAGGATAGTTTTCTTTTACAATGCGGAGTCTGCCTTTTATATATGAAACACCGCGTGTAATACTATCGCCAAAACATACAATTTTCAAATCTGTTTCCCCCTTTGTAAAGAGTCTAAAAAGTCGGAATCGTTATTCCTTGTTATTGTAAACCCAATCGGTAGGATACGACAAGTTTCTGCTTTTTTGTGTTATTTAAACCAGCCTTTTTTAATAAACCAGTAGGTCATACCAGCGCCAATTATGAACATGACAAATAAACAGGCAATATAGCCATACTTCCATGATAACTCTGGCATATATTTAAAATTCATCCCATAAACGCCTACAATAAAAGTAAGCGGCATAAAAATGGTTGTAAACACAGTTAAAATTTTCATCACTCGATTCATTTGATAAGAGTTTAAAGAAATATAGCTATCGCGAATATCCGCAGTTAGTTCACGATTGGCTTCAACGAGTACTGAAAGTTTTAATAAATGATCATGTATATCTGAGAAATAGGCGAGCCGCTTATGGATTCCCTCTAAACGATGAGAGTTGAGCATTCTGTATACTAAATCTGTCATTGGTGAAATCGTGTGCCATAATGAAAGCAATTCGTGTCTTGTTTTATAGAGGCTGTCAAGTAATTTCTCCATTGTTTCATGCTTCGAATGGTTTTCAATATCGTTTAAACGATCTTCAATTTTGTATATATATGGGAAATAATTATCCACGATATTATCTAATATTTGGTAAAAAATGAGTGCTGTATCATATTGTTTCAGTTTTTGGGAAGATTCAATGGTTGTCCACACTTTATTGATTTCTTCTGATTTTGAATAATGAAAAGTGGTGATGAAGCGCTCACTTAAAAAAATATTAATTTCTTCTTTTTTTAAATGCTTGTGAGCAATACTTTGTATGACAAAAAATGAATGATCTTCATAATAATCTAATTTTGGTCTTTGTAATTTATGTATACAGTCCTCAATTGCGAGCGGATGGTACTGAAGGGGCGTTCGTAACTTTGACACCTCATCTTCGCTCGGTCTATCAAAATCAATCCAATACCATTTCATATTGGCGGAAGGAATATCATCAATATTAGAAAGTTTGATTAACTTATTTTCTTTTGTTACGCCAATGATTCGTATCATCGAATCACTTCCTTTCACTGTATGAATAATAATATAAAAAGATAATTTTAGTTGTATTGTACAGTTAATAAAAGATAACAGCAAAGAGCTTTTAAATAGACTACTTTCGTAAACTTTGTTGTTTTTAAAAGGGAGTGGTTGATTTCCGCTCCAGGATGCTCGCTTTCCGCGGGCGGAAGCTGAGCCTCCTCGGCGCTTCACGCCTGTGGGGTCTCATCGATTCCGCTCATCCCGCAGGAGGCTCGCATCCTTCCGCTTCAATCAACTGTTTTTCTAACAAGTAAAGCATTTAAAAAATTAGTTTTTGCTTATAAGGCTGTTTGTGTAAACTTTGTTGTTT
>NZ_JAAIWK010000063.1 GCF_011008565.1 Heyndrickxia ginsengihumi | reverse complement strand
GAAGGTCACACCCGTTCCCATCCCGAACACGGAAGTTAAGCTTCTCAGCGCCGATGGTAGTTGGGGGTTTCCCCCTGTGAGAGTAGGACGTTGCCGGGCTTTGTGATGGAGGATTAGCTCAGCTGGGAGAGCATCTGCCTTACAAGCAGAGGGTCGGCGGTTCGAGCCCGTCATCCTCCACCATTAAAAAATATGAGCCATTAGCTCAGTTGGTAGAGCATCTGACTTTTAATCAGAGGGTCGCAGGTTCGAATCCTGCATGGCTCATCAAGTTATCTGCGGGTGTGGCGGAATTGGCAGACGCACCAGACTTAGGATCTGGCGCCGCAAGGCGTGGGGGTTCGACTCCCTTCACCCGCATACAACGCGGAAGTAGTTCAGTGGTAGAACACCACCTTGCCAAGGTGGGGGTCGCGGGTTCGAATCCCGTCTTCCGCTCCATTTTAACCCCTATGCCGGGGTGGCGGAATTGGCAGACGCACAGGACTTAAAATCCTGCGGTAGGTGACTACCGTACCGGTTCGACTCCGGTCCTCGGCACCATTATTTTAATATGCGCCCATAGCTCAATTGGATAGAGCGTTTGACTACGGATCAAAAGGTTAGGGGTTCGACTCCTCTTGGGCGCGCCATTTACGGGAAGTAGCTCAGCTTGGTAGAGCACATGGTTTGGGACCATGGGGTCGCAGGTTCGAATCCTGTCTTCCCGACCACTATAAATTTCGGGGCCTTAGCTCAGCTGGGAGAGCGCCTGCTTTGCACGCAGGAGGTCAGCGGTTCGATCCCGCTAGGCTCCACCAAAAAAGTTATTGACTTAGTTATATTTTTGTGGTATTATTAAAAAGTTGTATTAAGAGTATTGATCTTTGAAAACTGAACAAAACGAAACGTCAATTTTTTATGAGCTTATATCAAACATCTTTTTGGAGAGTTTGATCCTGGCTCAGGACGAACGCT
>NZ_JAAIWK010000062.1 GCF_011008565.1 Heyndrickxia ginsengihumi | reverse complement strand
CTAATCGATCGAGGACTTAACCAAAACGAAAGACAAACATGATTTAAGGTTTACAATCTTCTCCTATCTAGTTTTGAGAGAATATAAAAAATCTCTTGCAAAATAAAACAAGCTATGCTACAATAATTATTGTCCATGAGGTCTGGTGACAAGAGCGAGAAGGTCACACCCGTTCCCATCCCGAACACGGAAGTTAAGCTTCTCAGCGCCGATGGTAGTTGGGGGTTTCCCCCTGTGAGAGTAGGACGTCGCCAGGCAATTATTCCGCAGTAGCTCAGTGGTAGAGCTATCGGCTGTTAACCGATCGGTCGTAGGTTCGAATCCTACCTGCGGAGCCATATGCTTCCATAGCTCAGCAGGTAGAGCACTTCCATGGTAAGGAAGAGGTCATCGGTTCGAGCCCGATTGGGAGCTTCGCAGAAATCATGGCCCGTTGGTCAAGCGGTTAAGACACCGCCCTTTCACGGCGGTAACACGGGTTCGAATCCCGTACGGGTCACCACTTTTAATGATGGAGGATTAGCTCAGCTGGGAGAGCATCTGCCTTACAAGCAGAGGGTCGGCGGTTCGAGCCCGTCATCCTCCACCATATTCAGTCTTTGCCGGTCTAGCTCAATTGGTAGAGCAACTGACTTGTAATCAGTAGGTTGGGGGTTCAAGTCCTCTGGCCGGCACCATCCAATGGAGGGGTAGCGAAGTGGCTAAACGCGGCGGACTGTAAATCCGCTCCCTCAGGGTTCGGCGGTTCGAATCCGTCCCCCTCCACCATTTATTTGATGGACATAGATTAAATGTCCTTTTTATATTTAGTTGAGTCTAGCTTTTTTTGTTGGGCCATAGCCAAGCGGTAAGGCAACGGACTTTGACTCCGTCATGCGTTGGTTCGAATCCAGCTGGCCCAGCCATTTTTTTTGCCCAATATTTCATATCTTTATATGAGCCATTAGCTCAGTTGGTAGAGCATCTGACTTTTAATCAGAGGGTCGCAGGTTCGAATCCTGCATGGCTCACTTTTCTTAAAAGCCTTGTTAAATCAAGGCTTTTTTATTTTTTTCTTTTTAATATTGGCTCTATTATATTTGTTGGGGTGTGAATAAAATTCAGACATAAAAATACACGTAAACTCCTAAATCCTTTACACTTGAATTGTCGAGAAACA
>NZ_JAAIWK010000061.1 GCF_011008565.1 Heyndrickxia ginsengihumi | reverse complement strand
TGAATCGGCTACACTAAGTTGGACAGATACTATAAGGGCTAGTACACTTAACATACTAACCTAAGGGAGCGTGCTATTATGCCACGTCAACGTCGAACTTTTACAGCAGAATTCAAATTACAATTAGTAAAACTTTATGAAAATGGAAAATCCCGTGCGAATATCTGTCGAGAATATGAAATAACGCCTTCTGCGTTAGATCGCTGGATTAAAAATCATCAAGAGACTGGCTCATTTACTGCAAAAGACAATCGTACTGAAGAAGAAAATGAATTAATTAGATTACGAAAAGAAAACCAACGCTTGATGATGGAGAATGACATTTTAAAGCAAGCAGCGCTGATCATGGGACGAAAATAGATGTGATTCGAAACAACGCTCACAAATATTCAGTATCAGCAATGTGTAACGTCCTCAATATCCCAAAAAGCACATATTATTATCACGCCAATCTGCGTGAAAAAGAAGCTCATAAAAAAGAGGAAATAGAGCTTTCCAAGGAAATCCAACGACTTTTTAAGGAAAGTCGTGGTAACTATGGTACTCGTAAACTCAAAGTAGAATTAAAGAAACAAAAGTTGGTAGTTTCAAGACGTCGGATCGGTCGAATCATGAAACAATTAGGGTTGGTATCGAATTACACTGTGGCTCAATATAAGCCATATAAAGAAACCTGTAATGAAGCGCCTATCAAAAATGAATTACATCGTCAGTTTAAGCAAGAAGAACAATTAGCTGTAGTCGTGAGCGATTTAACATACGTCCGTGTTGAGAAAAAGTGGCACTATGTATGCCTATTTGTCGACCTTTTTAACCGAGAAATTATTGGTTACAGTTCTGGACCAAATAAGACCGCAGGTCTTGTGTATAAAGCATTGGCTAGCATTAAAGGGAATTTACATAACATCAAGATGTTTCATACAGATCGAGGAAAAGAGTTTGATAATAAACTAATTTCAGAGGCGCTAGAAACATTTGGAATTCAGCGCTCATTAAGTATGAAGGGCTGCCCCTATGATAATGCTGTGGCCGAAGCGATGTTCAAGGTATTTAAAACTGAATTCGCAAACGGAGCACACTTCTCTTCTCTTGAACAGCTCGTTCTTGAACTTGATGATTATGTTCATTGGTTTAACAACATTCGGATTCATGGAACACTTGGCTATTTAACACCAATCGAATACAAGAAAAAGACCTTATAAAAATTGTCCAGTTTAGTGTTGACAATCCA
>NZ_JAAIWK010000060.1 GCF_011008565.1 Heyndrickxia ginsengihumi | reverse complement strand
GGTTCTACGTCAAATGTTGGGGTATGAGCTCTCGCTCCTACCCCTAAATTACCGGAATTCCTTTAACCTTAAATTGATGATGTAATAAAACACGCAAACGCAAGCGGTCATAACGTTTGAAACCAAAAGCATTTCGTTTAATGACCTTGGTTTGGTTATTAAGCCCCTCAACGAATCCGTTGGTATATCCAAACGCAAAGCTATTTAAAATTTCAATTTGCCAATTCTTCAGGGTTTTTATAGCTTGAATAAATTCTTTTATTCCTGACTCAATTACCTGATTATAAAAGGTTTTTAACCCTTCCTTAACCTCGGCCATTAGAGCACCGTTTTTCTTTGATGTTTCAAACCATATGCGGAAAGACTCCTTTAATTGATAAGCACACTTTAATTCCTCTGATTGTTTAAGATATCTTTCTAGATACCAGCTTTGCTTTTTTGATAATTTGTCTTGAGGTTTATAGAAAACATGCCTCATGATTTTACACTTTTTGCGATCGTATTCATTGAATTCCTTCTGGACACGTCGCCTTACACGGTCTAATGCCCAATAAATATAGCGACAAAAGTGAAATCGGTCAGCAATAATGATGGGTTTACCCAGTGCCTGCTTCACCGCCGACTTAAAGCTATAGCTCATATCCATAACGACCATTTCAACATGAGATCCCTTCTGGCGTAAATAATTTTTTACGGTTTCAACGGATCTGTTTGGTAGGATGTCTAACGGTTCTCCTGTTTGAGCATTAGCGATAATCACTTGAAACTTGCCCTCATTGGTATCGCCTTTATATTCATCAATGGCGATGACTTTGGGGAGTTCTTTTACTTCTTTTAGATATCCAGAGGATATGTGATCAAATCGACGAATAGCGGTTGCTTGGGATGTCCTGAATTGGGCTGCGGTATCTTTAAAATTCTTGCCCTGAATAACTCTTATACCCAGTGCTTGGTTCCACTCTATTGTGTGTCTTTGATAGCGCTCAACCACCTTGTTTTTTTCAGGAAAACGCTTGCCACACAGACATCTATATCGTCGTTTGTGATAAAACAGGTATGTGTCTCGCTCAAACATTTTAAGATGTTGGATCCTCTGTATTCGATAGTCATGAACAAGGTTGGTCGGATTGCCACATTCCGGACACTGCTGCACTCTTTGTGGTAACTTGATGTGAACGCGATAAGTTCCTTTAATCTCTTCGGCTTTAGTAATGATTGCGTCTTCTAATCCAGGCAAAATAATGTTAAAATTCATGTACACGTAACTCCTATCCTTCATTTGTTTCTCGACAATTCAAGTGTAAAGGATTTAGGAGTTTACGTGTATTTTTATGTCTGAATTTTATTCACACCCCAACAAATATAATAGAGCC
>NZ_JAAIWK010000005.1 GCF_011008565.1 Heyndrickxia ginsengihumi | reverse complement strand
GAAAGATACCAAAAACGATTAAACGGCCTTAGCCCGATGGAATATAGAGCTAAAGCCGCTTAAATCATTTTTATTATTTCCACTGTCTACTTGACAGAGGGCAGTTCATTTTATAAGTATGAATTAGACCTTTTACAACATTTTTTAATAAGTATTACAATTTAATGGCTACGTGCTTTGATTACATATCAAATACATGGCTTTCACTCAAACGAAGTACCATTAAAAGTTCAATGATTTCTCTAAAACTTCGCTATCCTCTCCTATGTACAAAATGTGCATTGATCAAGTAATCCTTTATTTTGAGAGAAAATGGTAATTGTAAGAATGTATGTATATTTAAAGCCATATTTCCCCATCCTTTATATTAGGTCATTTATCTAGTCATCTAATTTTTACATATTATAGAACAATATTTTTGATTTGTTGATTTAATAACGTTCGACATAAATAAAACACAAAAAGTTACTTTTATATCAAAAAATTTGTAAAAATAAAGACATAAAACTCTCGTTTTTTTGACAAATTTGTGAACAAAATGTGACGCATTTGTGAAATTTAGATGACATAAATGTGAATACTAGATTGAATTGACCCAAATGTATCATTTATATTGTAAAATAAATTGTCAACATATGTTCAATATATGTTGAGAAGGGTAAAGGGTTATATACCTATTGTATTCAATTTAATACAAAATTTACAAAAGTGGAAGGAGAGAAAAAGTGTGTTGAGGAAATTACCTTGGAAATTAACAATGCTTTTGTTATTATCCTCACTCTTTTTATTAAGCGGATGTAGCACAAGCAAAATTGCAGTACTTAATCCTCAAGGTCCTGTAGCAGAAAGACAGTATCATCTGATAGTTTACTCTACGATCTTAATGGCTATCGTCTTTGTAGTCGTCCTAGCACTATTTTTTTATATGGTTTTTAAATATAGAGAATCCAATTTACCTGCTGACTACAAACCAAAACAAATACATGGGAATAAATTGCTTGAAACGATTTGGACAATTATTCCAATCATTATCATTATTGCAATTGCTATCCCAACAGTTAAAGCAAACTCTGATTTAGAAAAAGTACCTAAAGAATCAGCGAGCAAAAAACCACTTACAATCTATGTTACATCAGCAGATTGGAAATGGATTTTTAGTTATCCTGAACAAGGGATTGAAACAGTTAACTACGTAAATATCCCTACGAATCGACCAATTAAATTCGAATTAACTTCAGCTGATACGATGGCATCTTTCTGGGTACCTGAATTAGGCGGACAAAAATATACAATGGCAAATATGACCATGCAATTGATTTTACAAGCAGATCATCCTGGTTCTTACACAGGAAGAAATGCAAACTTTAATGGTGAAGGATTTGCTCATATGGACTTTGAAGTCCAAGCCCAAAAACAGTCTGACTTTAACAATTGGGTGAAAGATGTAAAAGGTTCCGCACCAAAAATGAAAAAATCTGATTACGAAAAACTTATAAAAGTTTCAGGCCTTGTCGGTCGTCAAACATATGTAGGTACACATCTTAAATGGATAGATACAACTCCGCAACATTCTTATGGTGCAGAAGATCAATCTAAAAAGAACAGTCGCCACGATATGTCAAATATGGATATGTCAAACATGAATATGGGTAATTAATAATAACGAGGATAGGAGGAAAACAGCGTGAAACAGGAATTTTTTGTCACTGGCGAACCAGCCATTTACGCCGCTGAGGCTGGAATGGTTATTGGAGCAGTCGCTGTCATTTTTTGCCTAACTTATTTCAAAAAATGGAAATGGTTATGGAAAGAATGGCTCACTTCAGTTGACCATAAAAAAATCGGTGTTATGTACATCGTTGTAGCGGTTCTCATGTTATTCCGCGGTGGTGTGGATGCATTAATGATGAGAACACAGCTTGCTTTACCAAACCAAAAATTACTTGATGCTAATCATTACGATGGGATCTTTACGACTCACGGTGTTGTTATGATCTTATTCATGGCTATGCCTTTCTTATTTGGTCTTATCAATGTAGCATTACCATTACAAATTGGTGCACGTGACGTTGCATTCCCAGCCCTAAATGCTTTCAGTTTCTGGGTAATGGCAGCTGGTTGCGCGCTCTTCAATATTTCATTTATTATCGGTGGTTCACCTACAGCAGGTTGGACGAACTACTTCCCACTTGCTGGTACAGAATATACTGAAGGTGTTGGAAACAACTACTATGCACTCGGTATACAGATCGCCGGTCTCGGATCAATGATTACAGGTATTAACTTCCTAGTAACGATTTTAAAAATGAGAGCGCCTGGCATGACATTAATGAAAATGCCAATTTTCGTATGGTCTGTATTAGTTACAATGATCATCATTATCTTTGCGTTCCCAGTATTAACAGTTGCTCTTGCAGAAGTTACATTTGACCGTACTTTCGGGGCTCACTTCTTTACGAACTCAGCTGGTGGTAGTCCGATGTTATGGGCAAACCTTTTCTGGATTTGGGGTCACCCTGAAGTATACATTGTATTGTTACCATCTCTTGGTATTTACTCAGATGTTATCGCAACTTTCTCTGGAAAACGTCTATTCGGTTATGGATCAATGGTTGTTGCGATGGTCGGTATTGCGTTCTTTAGTTATTTCACATGGGTTCACCACTTCTTTACAATGGGGAACACAGCAGCAGTAAACTCATTCTTCTCAATTTCAACAATGATTATTGCTGTACCAACGGGTGTGAAATTATTCAATGAAATCCTGACAATGTACAAAGGTAGAGTGCGGCTTACGACTCCAATGCTTTGGTCACTAGCGTTTATCCCAACATTCTTAATCGGTGGGGTTACAGGTGTTATGTTGGCAATGGCAGCAGCCGACTATCAATATCATAACAGCTATTTCTTAATCGCCCATTTCCATTACACATTAATACCTGCTGTAGCATACGCTTGTTTTGCTGGTCTACACTACTACTATCCAAAAATGTTTGGCTATATGTTAAACGAAAAACTAGGAAAAGCTACTTTCTGGATTTGGATGATTGGTTTCAACCTTTGCTTCATTCCGCAATTCTTCGTTGGATTAGACGGAATGACTCGTCGTATGTATACTTATGAAGCAGGACTTGGCTGGACAGGATGGAACTTTACTTCTACTGTCGGTGCTTACATTATGGGTCTTGGTTTCTTAGTACTTGTTTGGAACATTATTTACAGTGTGAAACATGGTGTACGTGACGTTACTGGCGATCCATGGGATGGTCGTAACCTGGACTGGGCAACTCATACACCTATTCCAGAATATAACTTTGCAAAACAACCAATTGTTAGTTCACTTGATGCTTGGGCAGAGCATAAAGAAAATGGTACACGTATTTTCGAAGAAACTGACTATAAACCAATCCATATGCCAAACAATACAGCAATGCCGATTATTTCAGCTGTATTCTTCGGACTACTCGGTTTTGGATTAGTTTGGTCATGGTGGTGGCTAGCGATTATCGGAGCTGTTGGTGTTATCGCAACACTTGCTTGGAGATCATTTGATCCTGATAAAGGTCATCATATTCCAGTAGAAGAAATCATTCGTATTGAAAAAGCAGCAGAGGGGGTAAAACGATGAGCGAACACGTAGATACATCATTACCACTCGAATATCAGACAGAAGAAGATCGCTTAAAGATATTTGGATTTTGGGTACTACTTGCAGCTGAAATTACACTTTTTGCTACTTTATTTGGAACTTACTTTACACTCCATCATCAAGTAGCAAACGGTCCAACTCAGCACGAGCTTTTTGAACTAAAAGGTGTCATGATTGAAACAATCCTTCTATTAGTAAGTAGTTTCACTTGTGGCCTTGCAGTTTTCTCTATGCGTAACGGCAAGAAAAATGCTTTACTATTTTGGTTCATTATTACACTTCTTTTAGGTGCTGGATTTATCTTTTTTGAAGTAACAGAATTCGTTTCTTACGTTCACGATGGCGCAACTATTCAAACGAGTGCCTTCTTATCAGCCTTCTTTGTTCTTCTTGGAACACACGGAGGACACGTAAGTTTCGGTATCCTTTGGGGAATTGGATTAATCATCCAACTTTTAACTAGAGGACTTACTCATTCAACAGCAAGGAAGTTCTTTATTATTAGTATTTACTGGCATTTCCTTGATGTTATTTGGATCTTCATCTTCACATTCGTTTATCTAGGAGGGATGATTAAGTAATGCATCATTCAAAATATCCTATCGGTCATATTATTGGATTGATTTTGTCACTCGTTTTGACGTTTCTTGCAATGATTGTTGCACTTCATACAAATCTTCCTAGAAACGTGATTATGTGGTTCATCGGAATTCTTGCCTTCCTTCAAGCAGGATTGCAATTATTCATGTTCATGCATATCACTGAAGGTGAGAACGGAAAAGTCAACGTTGCAAACATTATATACAGTATCATCATCGCTTTAGTTGTCGTTTATGGTACAATTTGGGTTATTCACTATTAATCCTATTAAAAAGAGGTTGTCCTTGTGGCAGCCTCTTTTTTTATCATGCTTGAATTCCCCCCTACTCCCCTCTTAACAAATATTCTTCCCCTCTTTTTAGAATTTAAATCGACACGTTATAATGGAAGTAATACAAATACGATAGAAGGTGAATGTATATGATGCTAGACCCACAGCTGGCACAAAAAATTGTCAATGAAGTGCGCATGCTGCTCGATGAAAGTATCATTGTCATCAACTCTGATGGCGTGATTATTGCAAGCACAGACGGAGAACGAATTGGCTGCATACATGAAGGCGCACGTATCGCAATCCGGCAAAAAAAGGAGTTTATTATTACAAAAGAAATTGCGAGCCAATGGCGCCATGTGCGCGATGGTATTAATTTGCCAATCTTTTTTCAGCATAATGTCATTGGTGTAATTGGCATCACAGGGCATCCTGAAAAAATTTCACCTTACGGACAACTAATGAAAAAAATGACAGAACTACTCATTCAGGAAAGCTTTTATCAAGACCAATTAGATTTTCAAACCCGTACACTTGAAGGATTTGTCTTCGAATGGATTACAAAACGCGATTGGAATGATGAATTTTTTAACAAGGCTAAAATTTTAAATATCAATTTACATCATTACCGTCAAGCTGTTTTACTACACCTTTCAAATCCTGAAGATAATATAAATAGTAAGACATTCAGGGATTTAATAAACGTTTTATCGTTTGATGAAGATGACGTTATTGTTCGCTGGGGCAATGATCATCTTCTTATTATTGTTGATACATCCATTTATAGACGCAATTTAAAAAAGCTTGTTAAACAATGGTGCGATCAAATTCAAATACATACAGGCCATCTGCCAATGGCGGGCGTTGGCTCTGTCCAGCCTGCTCATCAACTCGTATTGTCATTTCAACAAGCTGAAAGGGCTTTGCATGCGACAAGTGCTCATAAACCGATTATGTTTGATGAAGAACTAATATTGGAAATGATTATCGAAGATTTGCATACGGAGACGAAACAACAATTTATCAAGCGAACAATTGCACCGATTTTAGATCACGAAGATATTTTAAAAACGTTGCACATGTTATGCACAAACGAATTTTCTTATAAACAAACTGCTGAACAAATGCATATCCATATTAATACGCTCCATTATCGCTTAGGTAAATTAGAGCAATTAACACGATTAAATACGAAAATGATGAAGGATCGTGTTGTCCTTTATTTAGCATGGTTATTTTTAGATGAACAGACAAAAAACTAGCTACATATGCTGATATTTTTATATAAACATCCATAGATTCATGATTCTTTCTTTCCTATAATAAAATTAACAATAATAGAACGGAGGGAAATTATGATATCAAAGGAATTTAAAGAACAATTGAAGGCTATTGTTGGAACAGATAATGTTGATGATTCTAATAGTGGACGGACTGTGTATTCATACGATGCGACGCCAAAATTTCAAGCGCTTCCAGACATTGTCGTTGCCCCCCGCAATGTTGATGAAGTCGCTGCTGTCGTTCGTTTATGTAACGAAACAAAAATACCTATTGTCGCCCGCGGATCAGGAACAAATTTATGCGGGGATACTTGCCCACTTCAAGGCGGTGTCGTTTTATTATTCAAGCATTTAAATCAAATTCTTGAGATTGATAAAGAAAACTTAACAATCACTGTACAGCCCGGTGTCATTACGAAGGAAATTTGTGATGCAGTGGAAAAAATCGATCTTTTTTATCCACCTGATCCAAGCTCAATGAAAATTTCAACTATTGGCGGTAATATTAGCGAAAACTCTGGAGGACTACGTGGTCTAAAATACGGGGTGACTGGTGACTATGTTATGGGGCTGCAAGTTGTTTTGCCTAATGGTGAAATAATTCGCACTGGCGGCAAACTAACAAAAGATGTTGCTGGATACGATTTAACAAGTCTATTTGTTGGTTCAGAAGGTACATTAGGGATTATTACGGAAGCCACTTTAAAATTGATTCCAAAACCGGAAGCTAAGAAGACAATTCTTGCCTTATATCAAGTTATTGAAGCAGCTGGACAAACAGTATCATCCATCATTGCAAATAAAATGATCCCGACTACTTTAGAGTTTCTAGATAAATCGACGCTTAATGCTGTTGAAGATTTTGCAAAGATTGGTCTACCTACGGATGTTGAAGCTATTTTACTCATTGAACAAGATGGTCCTGAAGAAATAGTAGAAAGAGATATTAAGAGGATTTCAGAAATTTGCCGGCAACAGCAAGCAATTGATGTTCAGGTCGCTGCCTCCAATGAGGAAGCTGAAAAATTAACGACAGCCCGGAGAGCAGCTCTCAGTGCATTAGCCCGACTTAAACCAACGACAATATTAGAGGACGCAACAGTACCTCGTTCAGAAATTGCTACTATGGTAAAAGCCATTGCCGATATTGCTAAAAAGTATAATGTGAAAATCTCAACATTTGGGCATGCTGGCGACGGAAATTTACACCCCACTTGTTTGACAGATGTTCGCAATGAGGAAGAAATGGAACGGGTAGAAGATGCTTTTGCAGAAATATTCGAGAAGGCGTTGAAACTTGGTGGAACCATAACAGGTGAGCACGGAGTTGGCATTATGAAAGCTCCTTATCTTGAGTGGAAGCTTGGAAAAGCCGGGATTGATGTGATGAAGGGCATTAAACAGGCCATTGACCCAAACAATATTATGAATCCTGGGAAGCTGTTTGCAGAGAAAACCCGAGAAAGGATGGCGAATATACAATGATCACCACAACTAAAAGCAAAGAAATTCAACAGCAGTTTCAAGAAAGAATGGATTATAACGAACTACTCAATTGTATGCGCTGTGGTTTTTGTTTGCCATCATGCCCGACATATATCGAAACAGGCGGACAGGAAAAATATTCACCCCGAGGCAGAATTGCAATTATGAAAGCGATAACAGATGGGATTCTTGATGCCGATGAAGAGGTCGAACATTCGCTTGATCTTTGTCTCGGATGCCGAGCATGCGAACCTGTCTGCCCTTCAGGCGTAAAATATGGCCAGTTACTCGAAGAAGCCCGGGATATTTTACAGGAACATAAAAAACAGTCATTGCCCGTTCAGGCGTTGCGTAAAAGTGTCTTCCACGGACTGTTTCCACATCAAAATAGGATGGAAACTGTAACAGGACTAATTGGTTTGTACCGACGCTCGGGTTTATCAAAAATTGCCCGCAAAATTGGATTTATTGATCTTTTCCCTGAAAGCATGGCAACAATGGAAAAAGTGCTGCCAGAGATCCCAACACGAAAAGAAATTAAGCAACGTCCTCGCTTCTTTGAACATGAAGGAGAAAAAAAGGCCACTGTCGCTCTTTTTGCTGGCTGTTTAATGGATACGATGTTTTTTAAAACGAACCAAGCAACGATTACATTGCTACAAAAGGCTGGTTGTGACGTTGTTATTCCTGAAAACCAGCTTTGTTGTGGAGCGCTTCATGGCCATAGCGGGGAAATGAAAAAAGCAATTGAAATGGCAAAACAAAATATTGAAGCCTTTGAACAAGCAAATGCTGATTATATTATTACAAATGCAGGCGGCTGTGGTGCTTTTTTAATTGAATATCATCATATTTTAAAAGATGATCCAGTATGGGCTGAACGGGCACAGTCCTTTGTTTCCAAGCTAAAAGATATTTCTGCAATACTCGTTGATCTTCATTTTCATGAGACTCATATTTTACGGCTGCCAGAACAAACGATTACCTATCAAGACTCTTGTCATTTGCGCAATGTCATGCACACATTTAAAGAACCACGAATATTGCTTCAAGGGATAAAAGGGATTCATTTTAAGGAAATGGAAGGCGCTGATACATGCTGTGGATCGGCCGGTGTTTATAATATTGTTGAATCAAAAATGGCCATGCAAATTTTAGACCATAAGATGGAAAAAGTAAAAGATACAAACGCTACAACAATCGTTACCGCTAATCCTGGATGTTTATTAGAAATGAAACTTGGCATTGAACGAAACAACCAGTCTAATCGTATGCGTGCCGTTCATATTGCAGATTTACTTTTAGAAGCATTAGCGAATTGAGCGTCTAATATGCAAGCTGCTTATATAAGGCATCATGCTTGCTTTCCGCGGGAGGGCACACTGAGCTCCTCGGCACTAAACACTGCATAGTCTCCACTATCCCGCTTTTCCGACAGGAGCCTCGCACCTTCCGCTCCCATCAACATAACAAAAAGCAACCTCCACTAAAAAGTTATAGGAGATTGCTTTTCTATTAATCAATTACTCTGCTACTGATTGACGTTTTTCAATAGAAAGCTGCTTGCGTTTCTTTCTTGTATAGATAGATCGACCGATTCCAAATAACAGTGTCCCTATAATAATACCAAAGCTATCAAATGTCACAACATCGATAATATGCCCTGTTCGATCTGGAACAAAAGATTGATGCCATTCATCGAGACAAGCATATAAAAATGATAGGATCATCGCAATCGGAACAGCCTTGCGTAATGAAATAGATGTACAGCTAAAGGTAATAAGAAATAATAACGTTAAAATCGTATATTCAGTGACGTGGCTCGCCTTGCGAATAAAAAATTCTATAAAATCATACGGCATCGTAGATGTAACTAATGTACCATCATAATGAAATTGTACATGCGGCAGTGAGTAAGCATTTAAATGCATATATTGTGCTAATAAAGGTTTAATGTCTTGCTGTTTATATGGTGTATTTGAAAAATCAAACATGATGCCCATAAACACGAAACAAAGTAGAATACATATAGACAGAACAGCCTTCTTCATCAATAACCCCCTAAAAGGTGCCTGACCCCTTTATTGCAATAAAGGGGTCAGGCACCTTTTGTTAAATCATCTTATTTACTATACTCATAACTTCTTCTTGTAATTGTTGGTTCCATTTTTCGCTTTCTTCTAAGGAAGCTGCTTTTACACCGAAATAGAATTTTGCTTTTGGCTCTGTTCCAGATGGGCGCATGCAGAACCATGAACCATCTTCTAAGAAGAATTTCAATACATTTGATATTGGCAAGTCAATCGGTGAAGTTTCTCCCGTTTGAACATTCGTCCTGATTTGTGATTGATAGTCTTCAATTGCTACTACATTAGCACCAGCAACTTGTTTTAATGGATTAGCACGGAATCTCGCTAAAATTTCAGCAATTTTTTCTGATCCTTCTTTACCTTTTAAAGTAAGTGAAGATAAAGATTCTTTGTAGTAACCATATTCTGCAAAAATATCAAGTAAGCCATCATACAATGTTTTGCCTTGTGCCTTATAATAGGCAGCAACTTCTGCAGCTAGAACAGCCGATTGAACTGCATCTTTATCACGAACAAAGTCTCCGATCAAATAACCATAGCTTTCCTCATAACCAAATAAGAAGGTATATTCTCCACTTTGTTCGTATTCTTTAATTTTTTCGCCGATAAATTTAAAACCAGTTAGTGTATCAAGCGTTGGAATACCGAAAGATTTTGCAATATCTCGGCCAATTTCAGAAGTTACAATTGTTTTAATCACAATTCCATTATCAGGAAGAGTGCCTTGTTGCTTCTTCTGAGTTAATAAATAGTGAAGCAATAATGCGCCTGTTTGGTTCCCTGTTAAAACTTGATATTCACCGTCTTTGTTTTTCGCAACGACACCTAGACGATCTGTATCTGGGTCCGTACCTAGAAGCAAATCAGCATCAATTTCTTTTCCATATTTCATCGCAATTTCAAATGCAGCATGTTCCTCTGGATTTGGAGAAGAAACAGTTGAAAAATTAGGGTCTGGAAGTTCTTGCTCTTTTACAACTGTAACATTTTCAAAACCAAAGTTTTTAAGTCCTTCCCTTACAGGCAAATTTCCTGTACCGTGCAATGGCGTATAAACAATATGGAATGAATCCTTTACAGAATCGATTACTTCCTTATTCTGTTGAAGTTTTATTAATTGATTTTGGTATGCTTTGTCCACTTTTTCTCCGATGTACACTAACAAACCACTATTAACTAATTCCGATTCTTCTCCCACTTCAATGGTCAATTCATTTTCAATACGATTTACGTAATCAATTAGTTGATCCGCTGCTTCGGGAGGAAGTTGTCCACCATCTTCACCATATACTTTATAACCGTTATATTCTTTCGGATTATGACTTGCAGTAATAACAACTCCTGCAAAAGCATGTAAATAACGGACAGCAAATGAAAGTAATGGTGTTGGGTGCAAGGAATCAAATAAATAAGCTTGAATCCCGTGTTTGCCAACTGTCTTTGCAACTTCAAGGGCAAACTCAGGTGATTGATGTCTAGAATCATAAGCAATCGCCACGCCACGGACTTTTGCTTCTTTTCCCTGCTCTTCAATGAATTGCGCCAATCCTTCAGATGCTTTACGAACCATATAAATATTCATGCGGTTCGTTCCAACACCTAGCTCTCCGCGCATCCCTCCTGTACCGAATTCTAAGCTTTTATAAAAACGATCTTCCAACTCTTTTTCATTGCCAGCAAGATCATTTAATTGCTGTTTTAATGCTGGATCTAGCTCATTAAAACGATTCCATTTTTCATATGTAGCATTCCAATTTACAGTCATGTTTTCCTCCTATGTATTCAAATTTTCTAGTTCTATCTTATCACAAATTAAATGAATTCCTACCGATTTTTCATATTTCCATATAGTAATTCCCATAAAAATTTGTATAGTAAAAAAGATCAGACATAGTAAATACTATGTCTAATCTCTATCAAACATGCTGAATCATTTGTTCAAAAATATTATTCCAATTTTTTGTTTTCGCTAGCTGAATACGATCTTTCATATATTGGGTTTGATCCATAAATTGAGAAAGCTGTTTCCCTTCGCGTATAAAACTTTGCGGATCATTTGTTTCTAAATATGAATACACACCTTTTTTAGCGTATTTTTTCGTTGACGGCAGATGAACACCGATAACAGGCTTCCCAGCAGCAAGAAATTCGAACAATTTAAGCGGAAAGACTGCCTCGTTATATGGCGAGGATTTGTATGGCATAATACCAATGTCAATGATGTTCATATATTTAGGTACTTCCTCTGGTGGAACACTGCCAATCCACATCACATTTTGCTCATTTAAAAGACTCTGAAAATCTGGATCATGTTTTGTTCCATCTGGGCCAACAAATAAAAACAGCCAATTGCGTTTTTGCCGTGCAACTTTTTGAATAAGCTGGAAATCTAGTTTAGGCTTAATACCGCCAATGAAGCCAAACACTGTACCATTGAAATCTTTTGGCAATACATCATTTGCTTTTAATTGTTTCGTAAACAGGCTAAATTCAACACCATTTTCATATGTATAAACATGGGACGCATCCTTTTGTCCTAACTTTTGTTCAATTTGATCATGCAAATAATCAGATGTACAAAAGATTTCGTTCGCATCATGAATAATCCGTTCTTCAGCTTTCGCAATGATTTTTCGTCTTAATTGCGATACCATCGAATGTTTTCCGCTAATAGGGGAGGCCCATAAATCACTACAATCATAGATAACCTTGTCCCAGGATAATGTATTAGCAAGCAATGGGAAGCCAGGATACGTATACCATAAATAAAGCTTATGGCTTTGCTTTACATTCGTTAAATAGGCAAGAAACGGCTTTAATTTTTGCTTATAAAAACCGTCGATATAGCGGCCAAAACGAAAGATCTTTTGCGGGAAAATGTCTTGAACCGTCCACTGTTTTATTCCATTTTCCAATTGTGCAAAATACTCTTCCCTTTGATACGGCGTTGGACAAAGCCAGATGACTTCTTCCGTATCTGGCTCGTTTTGGAGAAATTCAGCTAAACGATGCCGGCGATAGCGCAATTGATCCTGATTCCATTCACCTGTTGCAACAATTACGTGTATATTTTTCATATTTCCACCCTTTTTTTACAGTTATATTCTCTTTAACACCGCATTTGCAGCATAATGGCAAAAACACCAAGAGGCTTTCATCCAATTTAATTTTTCAATTTGTCGATAAACGAACCAATTTTGTCTTGCAGCTTTCCACTTATTTTTCGATATGGAATGTTCACTACCGACACGGTATTCAGCCAGTACCTCATTTAACCCATATGCAACAAACCCTTGTTTTAAAATTGCAAGCCATGTTGCAAAATCCTGACGTGTTCGAATATTAGGCATTTGTACCGCCCCTACTTGCTCAAGGTCAATCATAACCGTTAACGTACCAACAATCGTATTTTTTAATAAATAATTATAAGTGATTGTCCGGGGGGCAGGCACCACTTTCTTTAAATACGTACCATCTTTATCGATCAACTCATAGCTCGTGAATGTAAAAGCATAATGATTTTTTTGCATAAATTCAAGCTGTTTTTCCAACT
Source organism: Heyndrickxia ginsengihumi (assembly GCF_011008565.1). Taxonomy (GTDB): domain Bacteria; phylum Bacillota; class Bacilli; order Bacillales; family Bacillaceae_C; genus Weizmannia; species Weizmannia ginsengihumi. Next base: position 178,440 of record NZ_JAAIWK010000005.1, on the reverse strand, counting down.
TTTCGGGTTTCCAACAATCATCGCTGTCAAGAAAAGCAACATATCTTCCTTTTGCTTGATGGAGTCCTATATTACGAGCAATGGCAGCCCCACCATTTTCTTGTAAACAATGAACACGGATTCTTTCATCTGACTGCTCAATTGCTTCAAGCAGTTCTCTCGTATCGTCATTAGAGCAATCATCAACAATAATCATTTCCCAATTACGAAATGTTTGTTGTTGAACAGAACGAACCGCATTTTTAATTGTTTTACTTGAGTTATAAGAAGGTGTAATCACTGTAACAAGCGGATGTTGTTGTATCATAGAAAATCCTCCTATTCTTTTTTAAGACCTGCGGACAAATTCAGGAAACACAAGTGCAAAAAATACAACCGTAATGCCTAATAAAACACCTAAAACTGCCCGATCCTTTGATGAAAAAGTAGTATTGCCAGCGCTTGTATTAGCTTCATCGTTAGCAGACTGCAAAAGCGTGGCAGGCTTTATAGCTAGTTTCTCCGTTTCTAATTTATATATGAATTTTTGTTGACTAACTTTTGTGTCGTCACTTACTTTTTCATCTTTTAAAGTCTGAATGGAGTTTAAAATGATTGATTCTTTCTGCTTATAATAGTGATCATCCAATTTTAAAAATGCATTTGTAATATCATTTACAGCTTTTACCGTGTCAGCTTGAGAGGTACCTGTCATCGACAACTGCACAATCTTATCCTTTTCCAGCGCAACATGGAAATTTTTTAATAATTCTTCCTGATACTTTTCCCATAAAGTCGGGGTATACTTCTCGTAAAATGCCGGATTCGATAATAACGTAATGACTTGACTCGGCTCATTCATATCAGCATTTCCATAATCCCCTAATGAAATCATGCTTTCTGCTGTATAAGCTGAAATTTCTTTTCCGACTGGCAAAAGCCAGCCAATGATACCTAAAAGAACTGGAATAGCAATAACGATAACGATATATTTCTTTATTCTCTCAGCCATTCTTCGAATAACATCCATAACTTACTCCTTATTTAAATTTTCTTCTGACATTTTTTGAATACTCTCTATAATAATTGTTTCCAAAATTCTTTACGGGGATAAAATAGCAGCTGATTTTCTTGTACGCTATTTTCAATATTTCTCAGCACTGAAACAGTAACCGTCACAAATCCGAGAAACACCCAATGAAAATAAAGATTACTTACAGAGCTCGGGCTAATACTTGAGACAATGAAAGCAATCATTGCTACCATACAACCTTCAAGCAACATGTTATGGATACGATTCCTCTTTTCTTGATACATTCTATAGATACTGAAAAATAAACAAGCATACATGGTAATATAGCCGAATACCATAAAAATACCGAAATTGCCCATAATTTCTGCCAGCCAATTATGAACCTCATAGATTTGATTCGTATTATAAATTGACTCATGCTCTAAATAATAGGGAATATTTCCTGCGCCTACTCCAAATCCATATGATTGTGCAATATAGTGAAATGTACTTAAGAGCAAATTAAATCGAATTAAATTAGACGGAAGTCTTTCAGTAGAAGAGTATTGCCCAGCTAGCATATACATATCATGAACTTTATGAAGCAATGGACTTGATATCGCAATCATGCCAATTAGGACAAGTGCTGCTCCAGCAATTCCAGTTATTTTTTTCCATGTTGATGGCAGAAGTAGCCATACATAAGCAACTAAACCAATCATAATGGCCAACAGGCTCGCACGAGATTCTGTTAAATAAATGATATAAATAGAAAGCACCGCCAATATGATTGATGCGATTTTCATCGATATACTTTTACTATTTTTGACAACAGCCAAATAAAAGAAAAACGATATCGTGAGAAATGTGGCAAAATCATTCTGGTTGGTGAAAACAGCTGTCGGGTAGCCTAATTTATAAGCCGATCCACCGTACAATGTTGAACTCGGAAGCTGAACATGTGCAAAGTGATTGATTAAACCTAAGCATAAAAGTACAACTGTCATTCCTAACCAAATATAGTAAAATAACAGCAAATGCTTAATTTTTGTAAACGCAAAAACAGATAGAAAGACAAAGGCAATACCAATTCCTAATAAAAATAAATATTTTATTCCATCAGTAATGGATTTAGCCCAAAGTAAAGAGATAAACCCATATGTTAACCAAAAAAGTAAGAAGAACAATACACCTTTAACTTCTATACGTTCCCATTTATCAGCAAGACTTCTTTGCTTTAACAAATCAATAATAAAAATAGCAATACATCCGACTAAAATTAAACGATATAAAAACAAAGTAAAAAATCCAACGTGAACACTCAAAATGGACTGGTTCAAAAAAGTTGATGCAATTAATATGTACATAATGGTTCGGAATAACTGTTCTCTTTGCCGGTATACTGCTATAAAGAGGCATAATAATATTAATAACCAAATAACAGCAAACAGGGAAAATGTCACTTTACTTCCTATGAATAGCAAACTTAGACCAAATACCGCTGACAATACTGAAATCCCCCCTGTTATTTGTTTCAAATTCAAATTATTTTCCATACATTTGTCTTCTCCCTATGTTTTAAAAAAGGCACCAACATAAAGCAATAGGTGCCTTTCCCTCCGAAAAAATCTAGCAGTATTCTAGATAATTATTTTTTCCAATGCATTTCTTTTGCTTGCATATTCAATCGTTTCAAACAAGCCATTAAATAAATTTACGGAAGGACTCCAACCAAGTATTGCTTTCGTTTCTTCATTAGATAAACAGCTATCTCGTATGTCACCTGAGCGTGCTTCACTATAAGTGGCATTAAGCTTTGTATTTGCAACTTTTTTCATGATTGTAAATAGCTCATTTATCGTGATTGTGCTACCTGAGGACACGTTCACACAAATATTGTCCTCTGCCTGTAATGCCTTCACATTTGCAGTTGCAACATCCTTTACGAAAATAAAATCTCTCGTTTGTTCTCCATCACCAAAGATCGTTGGAGAAAGCTGGTTGCTAATATAATCTGCAAAGATAGAGACAACGCCACCTTCACCTTTCGCATCTTGTCTCGGACCATAAACATTGCTATATCGTAATATTGCATATGGTAACTGATAAAACTTACTCGCCATTTGTAAATAATGTTCAACCGTTAGTTTTGTTAAGCCGTATGGTGATTCCGGAAGTGTACGATGTTTTGTCGTAATCGGCAATTCAATTGGATTTCCATAAACAGCCGCTGAAGATGCGAACACTATTTTTTTTACGGATGCTCGAATGGCCCCTTTAATGACATGTAATGAACCTTTTACATTCACCTGCTCATCAAACAGAATATTTTGCACAGATTCTGCAACACTTACTTGTGCCGCCTGATGAATAATATAATCCGGTTTAATGGAGGCAATTAAATTGATAACTTCTGGATTAGTAATGTCACATTTATGAACATTAACGGAAAGATCAGCAATATTTCTATGATGCCCAGTTGAAAAATTATCGATAACAATTACTTCATATTGATTTTGCTGCAATGCTTCTACAATGTGTGATCCAATAAATCCTGCTCCCCCAGTGACAAGTACTTTCTCCATTTCTAATCCCCCTAAATAGCATCTTGTATTGGTGTTTTTGTTCGGACAACTGGTCGGCCAATCGATACATACATAAAATCGTGTTCATGCATCGTATTGAGATCAAATAAATTACGGCCGTCAATAATGATTGGTTTTCTTAACAGACTTTTGACTTTTACTAAATCAAGTTCTTTAATTTCTGACCAATCTGTTAAAATGACACACGCATCTGCATTTTCAATTGTTTCATACAAATCTTCAAAGTACGTACATTGATAACCTATATGTTTCTTTGCTTCCTCAATTGCTATTGGATCATAAGCCTTGACTATCGCTCCTTTTTCTCTCAATAAAGGAATAACATCTAATGATGGTGCATATCGCATATCATCTGTATTTGGTTTAAATGAAAGACCGAGAACACTAATTATTTTTCCTTGTAGCGATCCTAGTGCAGCTTCAACCTTCTCGACAAAAAAGACACGTTGGTTAAAATTTGTTTCAATCACAGCATCAATTAATTTAAAATCGTAGCCATAAGTTTTTGCGATATGATGTAATGCTGCTGTATCCTTTGGAAAACATGAACCGCCAAAGCCAACTCCTGCCTGTAAAAATTGATGACCAATTCGTTTATCGAGGCCAATCCCTTCAGATACCTTTGTTACATCTGCACCTACACGTTCGCAAATATTGGCAATGTCATTTATAAAAGAAAGCTTTGTTGCCAAAAAAGCGTTCGCGGCATACTTAATCATTTCAGCTGTTTCAACCGATGTTTGCACAATCTTCGTGTTGAATGGTTTATGCACCTCTGCAATAATTTGAAAGGCTTTTTCACTCGAGGCACCAATGATAGCTCTTTCCATGTTCATCGTATCTTGAATTGCAACACCTTCTCGTAAAAATTCTGGATTCGATACGATATCGAAAGGCTGAGAACTTTGTGAATGCGTACGAATAAGTGAAGCCACTAATCTGCCAGTTCCTACTGGTACAGTACTTTTCGTAACAATTACTTTATATCCATTTAAATTTTCACCAATTGTTTTTGCCACTTGTTTTACAAATGTTAAATCTGCCTCACCTGTTTGTGACATCGGCGTGCCGACTGCAATATAAATAATATCTGCTGCCTGAATTGCTTTTGCTATATTACTAGTAAAATAAAGACGTTTCTCTGATACGTTTTTATGAACAAGTTCTTTTAAGCCTGGTTCGTAAATTGGCATATTTCCTTGCCTTAAAAGAGAGATCTTTTCTTCGTTAATATCACAACATGTAACTTCATGACCGATTTCTGCAAAGCAAGTGCCTGAAACAAGACCGACATAACCAGTTCCAATCACCGTTATTTTCCTCACTTCCATCGCTCCCTTCACTTCAATAATATGTTCGTGTAAATAAGATTATTTATCTTGCTCCCTCTCCAGTGAGTAGGACTTTAAAAGTTTTCAATATGATTTTCATCTCTAGACGTGGAGATAGATGTTCTATATATTCCAAATCATATTGCAATTTCTCTTTTGGTGTCAGATCATAACCTCCATTTACTTGAGCAAGTCCAGTCAATCCTGGCTTTACAAGTATTCGATTTGAAAATCCCGGAATTTCACGGTCAAATTGTGCTGTAAACATCGGTCTTTCAGGCCGTGGACCAATAATGGACATATCTCCTTTTAACACTGATAACAATTGCGGCAGTTCATCAATTCGTGTTTTTCGGATAAACGCTCCTACTTTTGTAATACGAGGATCATTTGCTTCTGCCCATTTTGCCCCTGTTTTCTCTGCATCTTTTCGCATTGATCTTAGTTTAATGAGCTTAAATGTTTTTCCGTTTTTCCCTACACGCTCTTGAATATAAAAAGGTGAACCTGGTGTTTCAATCATAATAAGTAGCGAGCATATAAGTATAATTGGCAGTGCAACAATGATGCCAATTATTGAAACGACAAGATCAAAACCTCGTTTCAAATAAAGGTAATGCTCTGCATGATCAGGAATAGAAATGCTAGTTGATGCCGTATTTGAATACTGCTTATATAATTTCATGACCTTTTCAGCACTCACAACTGTATCACCTCAAACGAAAATTGATTGCTTGTTCAACATGCCAATAATCAAAAATGTTTTATCTTCGTCTATATATTTGCAATCATTGACAAATATTGTCGAACAAGCACCCTTGATAGTAGCTAACCCTTAATGTGTATATTAATGTTATTGTGTGTAGGTTTGACTTAGTTATGATGAAGAAGTCGTAAATAAAATATTAAGATTATTTAAACCATTATTTCCAAAAAAAGAGAAAAAAAACGGATATTAAGTGAAAGATATAGGATCTTTCCACTTAATATCCGTTATAAATTACGAACTTAATTCACGTTTACTTTTCTTTCTAATATACATATGCTTTATTTTTTGTATTGTCGTCATTTGTATAAATAACACGACTGCAAGCATACAAACATTCAGTACAGCAATATATTTGATATCGAACGAATTCATAAGCGCTCCTGCAAACATAATAGCAATCGTCCAAAAATGAATTTGCAACGAAAACCCTTGCCAATTTTTATTGGAGAAGAAGCTTCGCCCCCAAAAGAACATAATGTAAGAAATCCCTGTTGCAATCGCTGCCCCGACTGCACCGTATTTAGGAACGAGTACAATACTTAAAATAATGCTTGGAGTAATTGAAAGTACACTGACCCATATATTTAAAAAACTTTTCTTTGAAAATACAATCCCTAAAGTAGTCGTTTCACTAACTGTATACATAACAGGCTGCAAACATAAAAATCCTAAAATATAAATCGCATCGCCATATTTAGGGGATAGTAAGAAAACAATTAATTGTTTAAATATCAGGATAATGAAAAATACTACTGACATAAATAATAATACAGCTTCACTGACTAGCTTAAAATATCGAATATCTTTCTGCTCACTGTACCATCGATATGCTGTTGGTACCCAAAAATTTGTAAAGCTTGTTTGCAAAACAGATAAAATCGCAGCAATTTTTAATGTAGCTGTAAAAATGCCTATCTCATCATAAGTACTCCACGTTCTTAATGCCAATCTGCCAACAGAATTTAACAAACTGGCAACTGATGCAGCAACAGCTAATGGTAAACCAAATGTTAATAATGCCCGAATCAGCCGTTTATCCACTCGAAAACCTTTTATATTTAACAACTTATGATATCGAATGATTAAATAGGCATCTCCTACAATTTGACCAATTGCTGCAGAATATACAACCGCTAAGAAATCTCTTCTGATGAAGATGACAAATATGAGCGTGCATATTAAAATGATTAATTTGATAAGAATATTGAAGATAGAATATTCAAGCGCTTTTTCTTTCATTCTAATTGAGAGCAAAATGAATCTTTCAATGATCATGAATATAATCATCACTCCAAATAAAAAGGAGGCGATGATAAAAGAGTTTTGATCAAATAAAATATGAGAAACAAATCGTAAGTTGAAGCAAATAAATAAAAACATCGTTAATGCTAACAAAAGCGGTAGCAGCAAAGCGTTTTTAAATAATTGCATACGATCTTCGGTTTCATGATATTCACGTGTATATGCCTGATCAATACCTAAATATAAAAATGTGCCAAATAATGTTTGAAATAGTGTAAACATACTGGCTTTCCCATATTCATTCGGAGAAACAAAATGGGTTGTTAATGGAATCGTAATAAAAGCAATGAAAGCTCCGCCTATTGGTCCAATTGAAAAACCTAATAATTTTTTAATAAATCCATTCATTTTGAATAGTTTCCTTTAAATAAGTCAATTAATTGGTTGTTTAAGCGCTCAATATTAAAATCTTCTAATACCGTTTTTCTAGCATTCTCTGTAATCCGTTGCCAATTTTCAGGAGTCGTTATAACAATTTGTAGAGTTCGAACTAACCCTTCAACATCTCTCTCTTCGACTAAAAAACCATTATCATTATGGCGGATTAATTCTGGGATGCCGCTGTGATAAGTGGACACAACGATTTTTCCCATAGCCATCGCTTCCATTAATAAAACAGGAATCCCTTCCATATCTCCATCTTGGCTTGTGACGCTTGGTAATAGGATAATGTGAGCCTTCTTCATAATGTCGATTAATTCATTCTGAGTTTTCCAACCGAGCATATGAATGTGCTTTTCTAAATGCTTTTCTTGAATCATCGTCCGTAACTTTTCTTCTAATGGGCCGCCGCCAACGATCGAATACTGAATGGAATAGCCTTGATCGATAAGCTGACTAACCGCTGAAATTCCATACTCAATTCCCTTTTTTTCTACAAATCGGGCAACCGAAAGTACTCTAATTTCTTTCTCTTGGACAGCCGGACAATATTCAAATTTACCAACATCAATGCCCATATGGTGAACAATGGTATGTTTTGATTTCGCACCTAACTGTTCACAACGGTTCTTCCAATATTCGCTAATCGGTAATTGTGTATGTTTTGACTGGAATAGCTCCTCATATACACTATCACCATGCTTTTTCACATAACGTAACATATCATAGCCATGAAATGTCGTATACAGTTTGCCATGTAACAACCCTAGCTGCATTAATTTTTGTGCCAACAATCCATTGGGTCCAAAATGGGCATGGACAATATCAACATCTGTTAAATCTAATTTTCTTAACGTTTGTATTAACAAAATTAAATTTGGATACTTTAACAAATCTTTCAGGTGAACATTACGTATGTAATTTTTTTTCAATAATTTATGAATATAGTGGCGACAGAGGCCTTTCGAAAGCCCCCAGCCTTTGGATAACTTGCTGTCACGGCCATTTTGATCATAATAAATAACCTTGTCCATGAGATGATATTTCAGCACATCATCATGAACTTTTCCATTTGACTCTGCCTTTTTTGCTAAAATCCAAACATCATGACCAGCGTCAATTAAACCTGTCATTTGATTTAAAATAAAAGTTTGCGATAATTTCGGAAATTCCCCAACAAAAAATAATATCTTCATTTGTTCTTCCTCGTTTCTTAGGCTTAATTCATTCTGCCATGGACTAATAGTATTAGTATCAGCCCTTTTAGCAATTTTTAAAAGAAAAGGGTTAGCCTAACTATCACTTGGAATCATAATTGGAATATAGCTTACTTCTCGAAAAGAGTCAATGGTGCCTGACCCCTTTAGTGAACTAAAGGGGTCAGGCACCATTAAAAATAGGGTTTATAATAACTGTTCTATCATAATATAATGAATATAAAAAATATTATAAACTAGGAGTGTTTCAATGAATTTGGATTTAAGCGAAAACAATCAGCTTACAACAGAAATGATAAACATTTTTCAATATCTCCATACTTATCCGGAAATTAGTATGAAGGAGTATAATACAACCGCTTTTATTAAAAAGAAATTAACAGAGCTTGGTTGCCGCGTGCAAACTTTTGGTAATGAACCAGGAGTGATTGGTGAAATTGGCGAAGGTTCCCCCGTTATTGGCATCCGTGCTGATATGGATGCCCTCTGGCAAAATGTAGATGGTACATTCCGGGCAAACCATTCCTGCGGACATGATGCCCATATGACAATGGTACTTGGTACATTGATGTTACTGCGAGAAATAAACTTGCAGCCCCACGGAACAATACGCTATATTTTCCAGCCTGCAGAGGAAATCGGCAAAGGTGCAAAAATGATGATCCAAAAAGGAATGATTGATGATCTTGATTACTTATTTGGTGTCCATCTCAGACCGTTACATGAAACAGCAAACGGGCATGCAACACCAGTGATTCTTCACGGCGCAAGTGTTTCCATCAGCGGGAAAATTATAGGTGAGGATGCGCATGCAAGCCGGCCAGATTTAGGAACAAATGCAATTGAAGTTGCTGCTTCTCTTGTTAATGAACTCGGCCATATTCATGTCGATCCGATGGTACCACATTCGGTCAAAATGACGCAGCTTCAAGCGGGTGGAGAAAGTAAAAACATCATACCCGGGCAAGCAACCTTTAGTCTTGACCTCCGTGCCCAAACAAACGAAGTAATGGAACAGCTTATTAAGCAAGTTGAATCCGCTGTACACTCCATTTCAAAATTTTTCAAAGTGGAAATTAAACTTAGTATTCCAAACTATCTTGCAGCTGCCACAATGAATCACGATGCGGTGAACATTATGGCGCAAGCAATTGAAGCCGTATTAGGAAAGGATAAGCTTGATCAACCTTTAGTAACAAGCGGAGGAGAAGATTTCCATTTTTACGCAAAAGAACGCCCCCATATTAAAGCAACGATGCTTGGCCTTGGCTGCGGTTTAACCCCTGGCTTGCACCATCCACAAATGTCCTTTGATCATAATGCGATGTTTTCTGGAGCAAAGATCCTTACAACCGCAATATTAAAAGCAATGAAGCAAGGATAATTTGAGATGACGTCTTATAGGGTTAGCCATCTTTAAAGTGGCCAACCCTTCTATTATGTGTATGAACTTGCCTATAGTGTCACACCGTTTTTAAAGATCGCTATCTCTCTGTAGTTATTTCTTTCATTGTTTACTTGTTCTCCATTTGCAACATTAATAATAAATTCAATAAACTGCTCTAGTACAAGCTCCGAAGACTCTTCCAGCACTTTCCCGGCATTAAAGTCAATCCAATGCGGTTTTTTCTCGTATAATGGCGTATTGGACGATACTTTTACAGTCGGTACGAATGTTCCAAACGGTGTCCCTCTCCCTGTCGTAAATAAAACCATATGACAACCTGAGGCTCCCAAGGCGGTTGAAGAAACTAAATCATTACCAGGAGCACTTAATAGATTTAATCCTTGGTGATGTAATCGTTCACCATATTTTAAAACATCTTGTACAACGGAAGTACCAGCTTTTTGTACACAGCCTAAAGATTTATCTTCCAGCGTTGTAATTCCGCCTGCTTTATTTCCAGGAGAAGGATTTTCATAGATTGGCTGCTTGTGCTCAAGAAAATACTCTTTAAAATCATTTATGAGATGAACAGTTTTATCGAAAATCTCTTTATTTGCTGCTCTCTCCATTAGAAGGGTTTCTGCCCCAAACATTTCTGGTACTTCAGTTAATACCGTCGTACCACCTTGAGAAACAAGAAAATCTGAAAACTTTCCAAGCAGCGGATTTGCAGTAATTCCTGAAAAACCATCTGATCCTCCGCATTTTAATCCGATTTTTAGTTCAGATAAAGGGATCGGTTCTCTTTCATCATACATTGCGGCTTCGTAAATATCTTTTAACAGTTTCACACCCTCTTCAATTTCATCTGAAACCTCTTGGGTAACAAGAAATTTTATACGCTCCTCATCGTAATCTCCAAGACTTTTCTTGAAATCATATAAATTGTTATTCTCGCATCCTAAGCCAAGAACGAGCACACCTCCTGCATTCGCATGCTGTACAGCATCAAGCAAGATTGTCCTTGTATACGCATGATCATCCCCCAACTGCGAGCATCCATAACTATGTTTCAATACGAGGGCATTTTCGAACGGGTAGATATGACCAATTTCCTTTTCAAAGCGCTGCAAAATTTTTTCAGCGATTCCATTAACACACCCAACGGTTGGAACAATCCATAACTCATTCCGAATACCCACTTGGCCACTTTTCCTTCGATATCCCCGAAAAGAATACTTTGATTGTTGGACATGTTGACAAAGATTTACTGGTTTATATTCATACGTTTGAACCCCTTTTAAATTTGTTCGAATATTATGTGTGTGAACATGTTCTCCTACTGTTATTGACTTAGTCGCATGCCCAATTGGAAAACCATATTTTATAATATGTTCATGATCAGAGATGGGGTCGATGGCAATTTTATGCCCTCTTTGCACATCTTCTTTTAATAATATGCTTTCACCTCTTATTTGAATCGTTTCTCCCTTTTGTAAATCCTTTAACACGACAGCAACATTATCTTTCTCATTAATTTGCAAAATATGTTTCAAGTGTGATCAGCCCCTTTTTGCCCGATTTCCGCTTCTGCCATGACGGAGGATAAAGCCCCCCCCATTCCCATTTTTTCAATTAAATAAAGCTGTTCAGCAATCGCATTTGTGAATCCTGGAATCTTGTTAAGATCCTGACCCCACCATGCTTCAAATGATAAAACATTTGCAGTTAGTTGCTTACAATCGACTAGCGAACTAGTAAATGTTCTCCATAAATTTGAAAATTGCTGTAAAACATCTGGGGCATCTTCTAATTGGAAAATTCCTCCTTCTCTCATCCCTTTATAAAAGGCGATCAGCGCTGCAAATGAAAATACAAGCTTCATAGGTAATTCATTATTTTGCTCATAGTATGCTAGCAATGTCGGTAAATTCCTTGCTTTAAATTTTGCGATAGAGTTTAAAGCAATCGATTGCAGATAATGGTCATTAAAAGGGTTTTTAAATCTTTCAAAAACACTTTCTGCAAACGATAACAATTTTTTGCGGGGCATATTTAATGACGGAATGATTTCTCGATATAACAGTTCCTTTAAATAAAGTCCAATAAGCGGATCATTGACAGCGTCAGCAACCGTATTCATTCCAGATAAGAAAGCAACAGGTGTCATCGCTGTATGCAAACCATTCAAAATCCTTACTTTCATCGTTCGATAAGGAGTTAAATCATTTACAAAGAGCGTATTTAGGCCAACCTTATTAGCAGGAAACTCCTGTTCCACCCAGTCAGGTCCTTCAATTACCCATAAATGATAAGGTTCACCTGCGACGATGAACTCGTCTTCATAGCCTAATTCCTCTTTCATTTCTTGAATATTATCATAAGGATAACCGGTGACGATGCGGTCAACAAGGCTGGAACAAAATGTATTCCCTCTATGAACCCAGTCTTTAAAAGCGTGATTAAGCCCCCATAAATCAGCATATTGCAGCACAATTTCTTTTAATGTTTCGCCATTTTTTTCAATAAGCTCACAAGGAATGATAATTAGCCCCTTATGTAAATCTCCTTTAAATTCCTTAAAGCGTTCATATAAAAACGCCGTTAATTTCCCTGGAAAACTTTTTTGCGGACAATCTGCTAATTGATCTGTTTCCTCAAAAATAATCCCCGCTTCGGTTGTATTTGAAAAAACAAATCGAAGTTCTTCTTGGTGTGCAAGTTCGACAAACAGGTCATATTCACTGTATAAATTGATTCCTCTACTAATGGACTGAATGATCCGATGTTCCTTCACAATTCGGTTATCCTTTACTCCTTGTAAATATAAAGTATATAAATAATCTTGCTTCTTTAATTTTTCTATTTTCTCATACCCACGCGGCTGCACAACAACGACACTTCCGTTAAATTCTCGCGCTTCATTCATCACATCGATTTGCCAATCGACAAATGCTCTTAAAAAATTTCCTTCTCCGAATTGCAGTACTTTTTCTGGAAAGCTTTGTTTATTGCTAATCATGCTGAAATTTAGTTTCTCCATCATGACACCGCCTTTTTAATTTATGCACACGTTAACATTTTTCGTCATAAAATTGACTTATGACAGACTTCGTTTAACGAACTTGTTGCTTCTTGTATTCACTCGTGTGATCCATGTTCACACGAGTGACCTGCTTTAGCAGTGAAATAAGTTTACTTAACAAGTTTCGATACTGAATTGCGAACGATTAATTCCGTATGCACAAATAATTTTTCATATTCAAATGTCTGCTCTTCAAGCATTTTAAGTAATTTCTCTGCACCAAGTATACTTATTTTTTCAATGGGCCGCTTAATTGTTGAGAGAGAGGGTGTCGTATATTTTGCAGGATCAATATCATCAAAACCGATAATTGACATATCCTTTGGGACGTCGATGCCATTTGCAAATGCTGCATTCATCGCTCCAATTGCCATATCATCATTAGAACAAAACACAGCTGTTGGAGGGTGAGGCAATGAAAGCAATTGCCGCATCGCACTATAACCACTTTCCATTGTGTAGTTTCCTGGTATCATCCAATCCGATCTTGAAGTAAGATGATGAGATTTTAATGCATCCAAATACCCCATTTTACGTTCGTAAGATGATTTGAATCCTTTTATCCCCTCAATAATAGCGATATCACTATGGCCGTTTTCAATTAAGTAATGTACCGCCTGAAAACTTCCTTCACGATCATTTGCAGTAATATTTGTAATCGTCAGCCCACTAACATCGCGATTCAATACGACTAATGGAATACTTTCTTGTGTTACATGTGCAATAAAAGCATGATCTTCTTCACTTTGACTCATTAAAATAATGCCATCAAATCTCCTTTTATGAATAGAAGAAAAATCATGATAATCATCAATGCCACGTACAAATAAATTATATTCTTGGTTGATAACCTGATTAACTCCTTTTACTGTATCAACAAAAAAACTGGCAGAAGTACCGTTCGAAATACTTGTAAAGAAAAGACCGATCGTATAAGACTTTTGTAAAACTAAACTTTTGGCATTATAATTCGGCGTATAATTTAACTGAGATGCAATTTCTAATATTTTCCTTTTTGTATCTGGTTTAATAAGCGGGCTATCATTCAATGCACGAGAAACCGTTGTATGGGACACATTTGCAATTCGAGCAATGTCTTTAATCGTAACCATCGTAGGAAATACACCAACCTTTAATGCCAAACTCTTTTAGTGTTATTGTATATTTTTTCAGTTTATTTTTAAAGGAGTAGATTAATGTCCCGACCTAAGCTCTAATTCATGAACGATTTCCGCATGGCGCTTATCAGTAATTTTATATAAAAAACCGATAATTAACATCGCAATAAACATTGCGACAGCCGGATACAAGCAAAGTAATGCTTTAATTCCAATTAATGCATGAGCGGTTTGTGCAACATTCGGAACATATCCAACTAAGCTTAAACCAATTCCAGAAAGAAATCCTGATAACGCCTGTGCAAGCTTACGCGAAAAATTGAATAACGAATAGGTCGTTGCCTCTTTACGTTCACCAGAATGCCATTCGCCATAATCGATAATATCGGAAACAAATGCCCAAGTAATACCATTTGGCAGACTTATACCGATAAAAGCGATACTGGCTAAAATCGTAAAAACATAAACATTTGAAGGCAGAAGAAAATTTGCTAAATCTGCCAACGTCCCAATACAAAACCCAAGCATAGCTGTTTTCTTTTTACCGAGAAACTTCACTAATAGTGGGAGGATCAGTACGCCTAAAAACGAAGAGCCAATAATAATAAAATTCATATAAGCCATTAATTCAACATTACCGAGATTATACTGTGCAAAGTAAGCGATCATGGCAGATTTAATATTGTAAGCAGAAATAGAAAATACAGTCATGAGTACAATCGTAAGCAAAGGAGTATTTTGAATAAAAGTCTTTAATACAGATTGAACAGAAAGTTTTTCCCTCGGTCCTTCTTTTACAATGACACGTTCTTTACAATTTCGATAACAAATAAAAAATCCAATGATCCCAACGATCGCCATAATAGCCATGACTGCAGGGTAACCAATCTTAGGATCATGAAATTGAACAATCAACGGCATAACGATTACGCTCGTAATAAGTAATGCACCGAGAGATCCCATTTGCCGAAATGTTGATATTTGTGTTCGTTCCTCAGCATTTTGGGTAATCGCAGCTCCAAGCGAGCCGTATGGAATATTTACAAATGAATACCCTATCCCCCATATCATATAAGATGCATAAGCATACATTAATTTACCCATTGTTGATAGATTTGGAGATATAAAGGTTAACACTGTTAAGATTGCGAGGGCAATACTTCCATATAGTAAATATGGACGGAATTTTCCTCTAGATCCTATTCTTTTTCGATAATCAATTGAACTTCCTACTACTGGATCGACAATAGCATTAAAAAATTTACTGACTAAAAAAATTCCTCCGGCTGCGGCTGCTGGTAATCCAGCGACGTCCGTAAAGTATTTCAATAAATATATTTGCCCTAAATCAAACATAAAACCATTTCCAAAATCACCAAAACCGTAAGAAATTTTTTCTTTTAAATTTAACTTTTTAGCTGCAGCATTATGATTCGTATATCTAGCTGTATTTACTGTAGATGTTGTACTCATGTTTACACCTCCCAGAAATAAACTCCTCTTGAACGATATACATTTTTCCGCTATAATTTTTTCTCGTAATATTCTTTTAAAACACCATCTCATGCACAGTCATTGGCAGATGATATTGGCATGAGGTGGGACTAGTGTTTAACAATCAAATGAAAAATAATTCTTTGCGTTGTAATACGAAATATTCTTTACGACTTCACCGAGAAACTCTATTTCATTAGGAATTTCTCCTGCTTCAACCCATTCCCCAAGTAAATTACATACAATTCTTCTAAAGTACTCATGTCGCGTATATGATAAAAAGCTTCGGGAGTCTGTCAGCATTCCGATAAATGTCGTAAAAAGTCCTACGTTTGCAAGCGCCTTCATTTGTCTGAGCATTCCATCCTTCGTATCATTAAACCACCATGCAGTACCAAGTTGCAGCTTTCCAATTGTACTTCCGCCTTGAAAACTTCCAATAATCGCTGCAATGATGTCATGATCGTTTGGATTTACGGAATATAATACTGTCTTCGGTAACGCATTTTGTTGTTCCAAAGAATCTAGCAAAGAAACTAAAGGTTTAGCGATTTTTTCATCATTGATAGAATCATAGCCTGTATCTGGCCCTAATTGTTGGAACATTTTTGTATTGTTGTTTCGGAGTGCATTCATATGATATTGCATAACCCAGCCAAATTTTGAATATAGCTTTCCGAGATAAGTTAACGTAAAAGTTTTATATTTTGTTTCCTCTTCGATTGATACTGTATTTCCTTCTAATCTTTCTTTAAAAATCTTCGCAGCTTCATCTTCAGATGTCTCAGAAAACATAACCATATCAATGGCATGATCTGACACTCTTCCACCTAGCGAATGGAAAAATGCAACCCTTGATTCAAGCGCTTGTAAAAAATCAGCATATGTTCGAATCTCTATTTGCGAAATAGATGCTAATTTTTGGACCCAATCAAGAAACCCCTCACGATTGATTTCTAATCCTTTATCAGGTCGAAACCCTGGTAAAACGCTTACATTAAATGTCGAATCATTTTTCAATAACTCATGGAATTTTAGACAATCTGTTGGATCATCTGTTGTACAAATAACCTTAACATTTGATTCTGTAATAAGATTCCTTACCCCGAATCCTTCTTTATTCAACTGAGTATTTACCTTCTCCCATATTACTGGAGCAGTTTTTTCATTTAGCAGTTCGTATACTCCGAAGTATCTTTGTAATTCTAAATGTGTCCATTGATATAGCGGATTTCCGATTGTCATCGGTACTGTTTTTGCCCAAGCCAAAAACTTATCATAATCATCTGCATTCCCTGTGATGTACTTTTCATCAATGCCATAAGCTCTCATTAAACGCCATTTATAGTGATCCCCGTATAGCCATGCTTCAGTAATATTTTTAAATTTCTTATTCTCATAGATTTCCTGAGGACTTAAATGGCAATGATAATCGATAATTGGCATATCCTTCGCAAAATCATGAAACAATTGAACTGCTGTTTGATTGTGTAAAAGGAAATTCTCATCTAAAAATTTTCGCATTCGCTCACCTTCCTATTCGATTAATGTTAACGTTAACATTTTTCTGTCCATCAAATATAGGTAAATATTAAACATTTAGATTTTCTATAATGTTAACGTTAACATTTAAAATATTAGCAAAACTCAAAACGAACTTCAATCCCTTTTTAAAATATAGATAAAAAGATCGGGCACTAATGTTGCAGTGCCCGATCTTCAATCAGTCATTACTTATAGTTTGGAACTTCCAATGTAATACTATAAGAATCTAACAAATTATATAAGTTATAAATTTCATTAACTTGTTTATATGCCCAGCCAATATCAGTAGCATATTGATGAGTTGCATATCCATAGGTAGCAGCACCGCTAGGGTTCCATCTCATTGCATAAAGTGTATCCTGCCCTGCGCTAATATAACCATTTGCAATAAACCTTGCTCCTCCGATAATGGCTGCCTCTGGGGAGAACCATCCTTGGCTATATGCATAAGCTGCTCCATCTTCAACAGCATTACCATCGTAAGCGCCAATTCCGTACATATTATACACTGTATAAGTTTTACCTTTATAAGTATATGGATAGCCTTTCGCTAATTGTGAAGTTCCATTACCTGTTTCAAGCAATGCATGGGAAATCAAATAAAGTTCATTCACTCCATATGTCTTCGCAGCCGTTATAAATGACTGAGCTTTTCCAGCCAATGTCCCCTTACCTGCAAGAATTTTTTGGTTAACCTCGTTTACATCAATATTTGCCGTTGTAGACAATTTCAAAAATTGTAAGGAACTCACTGGATCATTAATAAAATTTTTAGGGTTTAAATAATACTCAACTTCATTTGCTGTTGCATTTTTCCACGTCTTGTTATAACTAATCTTGTACCAAGTATGTCCATCAGTGCCTGCCACTGTGTCTAAAATCGTAACACTTGTTCCTGATGGTAACGTCTCGGCGACATCATAATTTGTGCCAGCCCCATCCCGAACGTTC
This sequence comes from Heyndrickxia ginsengihumi, assembly GCF_011008565.1. Taxonomy (GTDB): domain Bacteria; phylum Bacillota; class Bacilli; order Bacillales; family Bacillaceae_C; genus Weizmannia; species Weizmannia ginsengihumi. Next base: position 160,263 of record NZ_JAAIWK010000005.1, on the reverse strand, counting down.
CAGCTTCCATCTAACGTACCAGTTGTTGAACTTGTTTTCTTAACTGCATCACTTCGTACGTAACGATTATTTGTATCCGTTTGAGGGGATGCCTTCATTTCAATATTCGTTAATTGGCTTAACGAAATATCATAATCTTGTTCAACCGTTGTAACTTTTCCATTTAGTGTTGCACCGCCGGTTAAATATTTCGTGCTTACATACCCGGTGTTGCCATTAACAGTAACTCTCGCCCAACCATTTGTTTCAGAATATACGGTTACTGCTGTCCCTTTCGGAATGACCGTAATAACACTTGAAGATGTAGAATTACTTTTACGTAAATTTAGATCTGCAGTTGTATATTTCGTTACAGTCTGCTCTGAATCACTATTTCCACTTTGATCATCACTTGTACTTGGTTTTGTTGATGTTAAATATTCTGTATGTACATAGCCTGTCTTATTTCCTACTTGTACTTTCGACCACTCGCCTGATGTTGAGATGACCGTTACACTTGTACCCGGATTTAAGCTTGCTAATACTGAACCGCTTGTGCTCGCTGTTGAGCGCAAGATTAAATGTGACCCTTTATCTACGTTCACATATTTAGTCGTTGTTTTTGTTGTTGAACTACTGCTATTGCTTGTACTGCTTGGTTTTGTTGTTGTTAAATATTCTGTATGTACATAACCTGTCTTACTTCCTACTTGTACTTTCGACCACTCGCCTGATGTTGAAAGGACTGTTACGCTTGTGCCCGGATCTAAGCTAGCTAACACTGAACCGCTTGTGCTCGCTGTTGAACGTAAGATTAAATGTGACCCTTTATCTACGTTCACATATTTGGTCGTTGTTTTTGTTGTTGAACTACTGCTGCTTGTACTGCTTGGTTTTGTTGTTGTTAAATATTCTGAGTGCACATAGCCTGTTTGGCTGCCTGCCTTTACTTTTGACCATGCTCCTGATGTTGAGATAACTGTTACACTTGTACCCGGATTTAAGCTTGCTAAAACCGAGCCGCTCGTCGAAGCTGTTGAGCGCAAGATTAAATGTGACCCTTTATCTACGTTTACATATTTCGTTGTTGTCGAGCTACTGCTACCTGTACTACTACTCGGTTTTGTTGTTACCAAATATTCAGCACTCACATATCCGGTTTTCCCATCAACTTTTACTTTTGCCCAATTACCAGAAATAGAATAGACTGTTACGGCTGTTCCTCTTTTAAGTCGGTCTAATGTTGAAGCACTTGTAGAAGGTTTAGAGCGCAGAAGTAAGCTGGAGTTAGCATCCACATTCACATACTTAGTTACGCTTTTAGTCGTTGAATCACTCGAACTGATCTTAGTTCCCGTTGGTGAAGCTGCATGAACAGCTTTTTCAAAGGCTGGAGTTGACAACACAGCTAAACAAAGAGTAGGAATGACTATACTTTTTTTCATTTCAATCCCCTTTCAGTTTTATATAAAAGATTTAAAACTCATTATAAAAAAGAAAATATTTCCTAATAAATATTGGTTTTTTTTCCTATATATCTAAAATTTACTAATACTATTAGTCTACCATAAGTTTCGTCATTTATTTTAAACATTTTAGCGTTAATTCTATAAATTCATCGAATTGTAGAATAAAATTATGATTATAGTCGTAATTAATCCCTTTTTAATAGATATAGAAAGTCCTATATAAATATAGTAACAATGAATATTTCATATGCTATAAAGGAATTTCGCTAACCAATGGTCAAATTATGGGTATTTAGATTCATTTTATTGTTTTTTATTACCAACACTTATCATTTTCAATACTCTTAAATGTACAACATGTTCATATTCGCAAATCTAGCTAAAAAAAGCAGAACATATGTTGACTGTCAGTTATATAAAAAATTCCCTATAGAGCTCTTTCCTGCTCTATAGGGAATTTTTATTACATTTATTCTTTATATGTCGGTATATCTAAAGTTAGTGAATACGAAGTTAATAAACTATATAAATTATAAATTTGTTGCACTTGTTTTGATGCCCAACCGATATCTGTTGCATATTGGTGAGTTGCTGTATTACTTGCTGCCGCTGCATTTGGATTCCATCTCATTTTATATAAAGTATCTTGTCCAGCATTAATAAAGTCCTTCGCAATAAATGCTGCACCACCAATTATTGCTTTCTCCGGTGTTGTCCATCCTTGGCTATAGGCATATGCCGCTCCTCCAGTAGTAGGATCATTGTCATAAGCACCAATTCCGTACATATTATAGACTGTTACTCCTTTATAACTAACACCGTTCGCGAGGTCAGAAGTTCCTTTTCCTGTTTCAAGTAATGCATGTGCAATTAAATAGATTTCATTAATACCATATGTTTGACCTGCTTTAATAAATGCTGCTGCTTTTCCAGCTAAGATCCCTTTTCCTGCAAGAATTTTTTCATTTACTTCTGCAGGATCTAAGTTCGCTGATGTTGACAATTTAAGGAATTGTAGTTGTTGAATTGCATCTGATGAAAAGTTATTAGGGTCTAAATAATATTTTACATCATCAGGACTCGCATTTACCCAAGACTGGTCGAGACTGACTTGATACCATGTGCTTCCATCAGCGGCTTTTACCTTTGATAAAATTTTCAATGTTGTTCCATTCTTTGCTGTTGCTACAACCCAATAGTTTGTGCCAGCACCGCCCCTAATATTCCATGTACCTGACACAACTCCTTGGGTTGGATTCGTAGAACTGTTTAGCGATGAAAAGGCGCTACTGCTAATAAATGTACTATATTTTTTATCTGTCTGCGGATTTACTTTCATCTGAATATTTACTGCATCGTTTAATGTAATATTATAAGCTTCATATACTTTACTGATTTTTGCAGTAGCGGCCCCCGGAAGCTGAACTACAGTTGAGGAAAGATATGCACTATTTACATATCCCGTCTTCCCATTTGCTGAAACTAATGACCAACCATTTGCTTCGGAATAAAACGTAACAGCTGTTCCACGAGCAAGCTTTGTAACAATGCTTGCTGACGATGAAGGTGTAGAACGCATATTTAAACTTGATCCATTAGAAACATTAACATATTTGATAATCGATTCAGAAGTTGTTGTTGAATTTGAATCACTATGATCATTTTCTGTAACATTTGAACTTGAATTACTGTTGCTAGTGGATGCTGTATTAGTATTTGAACTACTGCTTGTATTATTGTTATTTGTTGTACTACTCGTTGAAGGTGTATTACTACTTGTACTTGGTTTCGTTAAGCTCAAATACTTAGAATGCACATAACCCGTTTTCCCGTTTGCTTCTACTTTTGCCCAATCTCCAGTTGTAGAGTAAACTGTTACGCTTGTTCCTCTTTTTAAGCTTGTTAATATCGTCCCAGTTTCCGAAGCAGTAGAACGTAATATTAAACTAGAACTTTCATCTACATCAACATATTTCGTCGTGACGACAGGCTTTGTCGTTGACAAGTATTTTGATTCAACATACCCGGTTTTTCCACTTACTGTTACTTTTGACCAGCCGTTTGTTGTCGAATAGACTGTGACACTTGCCCCTTTACTTGCCTTCGTTACTACGCTCCCTTTTGTCGATGCCGTTGATCTTATGCTGATACTTGTCGTCGCATATTTTGTCGTCGTGACGACAGGCTTCGTTGTCGACAAATATTGTGAATGCACATAACCTGTTTTTCCATTGGCTTTTACTTTTGACCAGCCCTTTGATGTTGAGTACACTGTGACACTTGTTCCTCTTTTTAAGCTTGCTAACATTTTTCCTTTTGTCGATGCTTGGGAACGTAAAGTCAAACTGGAATTAGAACTGACATTAACATATTTCGTTGTCGTTTTTACTGTCGCAGTTGTACTACTTTTTTCTACAGTTGAAGTACTTATTTTAGCTGTAGATAAATATTTAGAACTAACATAACCTGTTTTTCCATTGACCTTTATCTTTGACCAGCCATTCGAGGTAGAATAGACTGTTACTGCTGTCCCTCTTTTTAAATGATCGAGCACCTTACCGCTTGTTGACGCCTTAGAGCGCAACATCAAGCTAGAGCTGGAACTAACATTGACATATTTTGTCGTCGTTTTCACAGTAGACGTAATAGAAGATTTTGATACTTCTGAAGATGCAGCATGGACAACTTTTTCAAATGCCGGAGTAGACAATACCGCTAAACAAAGAGTCGGTATAACTAAACTTTTTTTCATAGAATCCCCCTTGATTTGTATATCTAGATGATTAAAGAATCTAATATTTGCTAGACTCTTGATTTAATAGAAAATATTTTATGAAACATCGCTTTGAATAACTCTATGATTTAAACAAAGCAGTATTTCTAAAACATTCGGAATCAGTTTATCCGCTCTTTGTAACGATAAAGACAATACCGCCAGGCATCAAAACGAGACTCCACTGAAATGAACAAATTTCATCAATAAACAACATTAATTGACAACTACGACAGTTAAATTCAGTCTATCATATGGTACAAGATTTTTTAAAAAGAAATAATAGGAAATTCAGTCCATTTTTAATAAATATATAGTCTTTCATCCATACTTTTCTTTCTTCATGACGAAAAAATAGCTTTCTGGAAATATTTGCTCAATACATAAATTAAAGAAATTTTTCCATCACAACTGTTTTTACTAAAAAACCATTTGGATTAGTCATCATCTCTTCTTCCGTTATTAGGTGGCCAATAGATTCATATAATTTGGCATTTTTTGATAATGATGCGCACACGAATTTCATTTTTAAAATGCCATTAGTCTGCGCATAACTTTCAAGCCAGCACAACATCGCTTTTGCTACACCCATTCCTCTAGCAGAGGGCGTTACTGAAACTCTAAAGAAGTACAAAGATCCATCCTGTACAGTAAATCTCATGGAACCAACAACTGCTTCATTTATAAAACTGAGCACCGCCTTTTCTTTACTGTTTATAAATGCTTGTTGCAGACTTTCTATCGTTTCATTTAATGCACTTGAAGGAACGTCCATCAAGCGGTACTCTTCAAAAGCTTCTAACATCAGTTGAAAGTTCATGCTCGTCCGCTAATTTTACCTTTATATTCATTGATTTCCACTCCTAGAAATGTTTTTTCTGAAAAGAATATCACATGTTCACTAATGTAAATAGATTCAGAATGAAGATATTCTAAATCCATTCTTTTTTAACATTTTCCTTGTTTTCTCGTTTTCTTTCTTAACTAAGGATGCTCTGATTGATAAACATACTAGCAGATAAAGCAGATGAGGAAGACTCCTGCAGGATCAGCATATCAGCGAAATCCCACAGGAACTTGCGGAGAGGAGACCCGCGGGCCACCCGCGGAAAGCGAACCCCTACAGCGGAATCATCATCAAGTCAATTTGACATATATGCTTGTACTTCGCGGATTTTTAACTTTGATATATGGGCAACTTTTGTTGATTGCGGAAAATAAGCTAAATAAGTTTCACCAAATGATTCAATGCGAATAACCTTGTGTAAATTTACTAAAAAAGATCTGTGCGTCTTAAAAAAGTAACCTGGCAAACTTTTCTCAATTTCCCGCAAAGATTTCGTCGTCTCATATTGATTATTACAAGTATGAAAAACGGTTTTCCGTGCTTGTTTCTCAACAAATAAAATATCATTTACAGATAAAAATAAAAGCCTATTATATGATTTAACTACTACTATCGTTTTTTCATTCACTCGATAATCATTCATCATATTGAAGATATTCAATGATTTTCTAGCTTTTTCAAGAGCCATATAAAATCGGGTTCGTTCAATAGGTTTCAATATATAATCTACTGCGGAAATATTGAAAGCCTCTACAGCAAATTGATCATTTTCCGTAATAAAAATAATCTGTAGGGAAGGGTGTATATCCTTACATGATTTTATGGCCTCCATCCCATTTATCCCCAATATATTGAGTTCGACTAACGCAATATTTGGTTTTTCTTTGATAATAGCCTCTATAAATTTTTCCCTACTATCAACTTCTCCAATAAGATCATATCCATTACAAAGGTCGATAAAATGCTTTAGAGTGGCTCGTGCAGAAGCATCGTCATCAGCAATTACGATCTTTAAAGGTTGCATGTTTATTCCTCTACTTTATGTTTACTACTATAAAAATTTTCTATATTTATTTTTCTTAAGACTTCTAGAAAATAGTTTTGAACAGAAGAAACATATAACATTTCCTCCATCTTGGTCCCCAACATGAAATTCATTGTTTCTCGTGAAACATTTTGCGTAGAAGTAATAAGCTTTTTCCTCTTTCGAAAAGTTAATTGTTTATGTGAAGAAGCTACTTTCGTAATGTAAAATAAGAAAAGTCGCTTAAAACCTAGAAAGAATGCGCTTTTTCCAATATGATCCTTATGGAAATAAACTTGAACCTTTAACGCTTTCAAAGAATTGCAAATAGATTTCGCTATAATAAATTCTTTTAACTCAAACACAACTTTACCTTCGAAGTAAGGAAATTCACTAATTATGGATGTAACAAAGGAGTTAAATTGATAAATGAGGGCAGAAGGAAATATATTGATGAATGATAACTTGTTTTCTAATATATGTAATCGAAAACTTGCGGTGCTTTTGTTAATGGACAAATTATCTAACTCATATAGTAAAAACTGCTTTCTCGCTTCCATCGAGATATTGTCAATCTTGTTTATGATATTTGTTATTATTGTTATGAGACTTCCATAGTCAAACATCTCTCCTTTACTTAGGTTCAATTGAAAACCATCGTTGTTTTCTTTGCTTTCTTTAAACTGCTTAATATCCATTTTCCCCACTCTCTCAACATTAATATCCATAATATACGATTTCTAATGTAGCTTTTTCCTTTATTATTGTCTAACGATTCTAACACCTAACACTCCTTCATAATCTCCTTTTATTGTTTCAAAACGACTTTTTATAACAAAAAAGCATTATTTAACATGGTTATTCCTTTTTTTTAAAAAAGGCTTTGTTAAATAACACTGCTGATTTTAGACACAAGTTTTATCAACAGCATTGTTTAACAAAGCCTTAATGTTATCGATTAAAACACACCGAGACTGGGACAAAAGTATATTAACTAAAGAAAATCCGAATATTGCGATCTAATGCCGCTCCAGAAATATACTTCGCTTTCCGTGGGCGGCTGGTGAGCCTCTTCGTGCTCATGCACTGCGGGGTCTCACTGATGCCTATCCTCCCGTAGGAGTCTACGTATATTTTCGGAGCTGATTTGTGCAATGTTCGTCTTTAGCTAACCACTTTTGATTTTTGTCCCAGCCTCAAAAAATCTATAGGATAAAGTATGTTTACATTCGATAAAATAATTTCATTACTAGAGAATTAAAGCGCAAGGGGAGACTCCTGTGGGATCAGTGTGTCTACGGGAGACCCCGCAGGAGTCTCCCTGACCGCCCGCGGAAAGCGAGCCCCTGGAGCGAGAACGATGACCATATATATATATGATACCTCCAAAACATTCACAATTAAAAGGGTACAATGTTCTATTCAAATAAAAAAATATTGCTGATGCAAACTTTGTAGCATTTTTTCCTTTAAAGCTTTTATCCTTAATTTTGAAATACTTGCATAATGTTCAAAATCCCAAAACTGCGCAGTATATGTATCATTCTTCATTACGATTTGGCTGATTTTCGTTAAATTAATAATATAAGAACGATGGGCTAGAAAAAAATAATCGTCAAGTTCAGTCATTAAATCTCCCAAATTTCCATTTGTTTCATATATCCATTCTTTCGTATATACTAAACATTTTGCCCCGTATTTTTCAATAAAGATAATTTCCTGCAGGGGTACATATGTTGTCCCTTTATGATCTTTAATGATTAAATTTCGGTTGTTCTTCTCTTTCATTTGCCTTCTTTCGTACAAAATCATCGATTCAGCTTTATTAATTGCTTGATAGAGCCGAAGCCTTTCAATAGGCTTTAATATATAGTCAACAGCATTCATTCGAAACGCTTCAATGGCGTACTCATCGCATTTAGTAATAAAAATAACTTTCACATCAGGATGAATCATTAAACAATCCTGAACAGCACGAATTCCATCTACATTTGATATTTGAATGTCTAATAATAATAAGTCAGGTTTTTCTAACCTTACCAACTCTCTAAGCTCATCACTGCTATGACATTGTGCAATCACTCTAATATTCGACAATGGTTTAAGAAAATGATGGAGAATATTTAATGAGTCTTGATGATCATCCGCTATAATGACTTTAATCAAACTCATTTTCCCCTTTCTCCTTCAATTAAATGAACATATATGTTTATCAAAATATTTCCGTATTTCTTCAATATAATTATGTTTACTTCATGTATTTACATGATTTGAAATCCATGTTTCAAGCATCAATGAAACAAAATAATATCTATATAAATTTATCATACGATAGTAGATGATGATAGAAATTAGATTTAGTTGTACTATTTATTCAACATACGTAAAGCTATTAATAACGTTTTTCTTCTCCAGGTGCATTTGAATGTTTACAACTTATCTTAAGCAGGCGAATATAAACAGGGAACTTAAACATACTCTTCGCCATTTCATGAAACCCTTATATTTATTATTATAGCGAACTATTATTTTAACTTTTGTATATATATGATGCCACTTTGCACTTCACCAACTATCAAATTTCTATAATTTCTTATTAAAAATAACTATTTGCATGACATAAACTCATCGTTTACTTCCAAACAAATAAACTAATTAAAAAAGACTGTTCCAAAAGTACCCAGCTTTCAGAAACAGCCTTTATTCTTTAATTTGATATGCCTGTCTCAGCTTATTTCCTTCCTACTATATTAAACAGCCTCGAGACATTACAAATTATTTATTTAAAATACTGTCCTCCAAAACTGCAGATTTATCTCCATATACCTTCATAATATGCTTTTCTCCCCAAGCACATAAAGAATCTAAAATACTTTTTAAACTCCACCCATATTCGCTTAGTTCATATTCCACTTTTGGCGGAACTTGATTATACACAATTCGATTAATCACGCCATCCTCTTCAAGTTCACGTAATTGCTGTGTTAACATTTTTTGCGTAATATTCGGCATAAGACGTTTCAATTCACTTGTACGTTTCTTCCCATGAGTAAGATGGCAAAGAATGACACACTTCCATTTACCGCCTATGACCTCCAAAGTTGCTTCAACAGATATGTTATATTTTTTCTTTTTTTCCATGAGGAAACCTCCTTAACAGGAACTAAAAAGTACCTATATAACTTTTTAGTTCCTATATCACTTTAAAGTACGTACTTTTCTTTTCGTATTCTATATTTCATAATAACATGTGCCGGCAAAATTTAATATAATCATTATTTTTTCTTAAGGAGGGGAAAATATGACTTTAGATAAAAAACGAAGCACACTTGCCTTACTTGCATTAGCCGTCAGTGCTTTCGCAATCGGAACAACTGAGTTTATTAGTGTTGGATTACTGCCCATGATTGCAAATGATCTGCACATTCCTACAACGACTGCAGGTTTAACAGTCTCTTTATATGCGATTGGGGTGGCATTCGGAGCACCTGTACTTACTTCACTTACATCAAGCATGTCGCGAAAGTCATTATTAATTTGGATTATGATTGTCTTTATTTTAGGGAATAGTATTGCAGCAAGTGCAAACAGCATTTCAATACTACTAATTGCACGCGTCATTTCAGCATTTTCACACGGTGTATTTATGTCAATTGGCTCAACCATTGCAGCCGATCTTGTTCCTGAAAACCGCAGAGCATCAGCTATTGCAATTATGTTTACTGGATTGACCGTTGCAACTGTAACTGGTGTACCATTTGGAACATTTTTAGGTGGAGAACTCGGATGGAGATTCGCTTTTATATTTATTGCAATAATCGGATTCATCGCCCTAATTTCTAATAGCATTCTTGTTCCGGCTAACTTGCACAAGGCAGAACGCTCAAGTACGAAAGATCAATTAAAATTGATCACAAATGGCCGTTTGCTACTTCTATTTATTATTACTGCTCTAGGATATGGCGGTACATTTGTTGTCTTTACTTATTTATCTCCAATTCTTCAGCATATAACAGGCTTTAAAGAACAAACAGTAGCTGCCATTTTACTCATATACGGTATTGCAATTGCCATTGGAAATACTTTAGGAGGGAAATTGTCCAACAAAAATCCGATCGCTTCTCTTTTTTATATGTTCTTAATCCAAGCAATCATTCTTTTTATTCTGTCGTTCACTGCACCATTAAAAGTTGCTGGATTAATTACGATCATTTTAATGGGACTGCTTGCTTTTATGAATGTACCTGGATTGCAAGTATATGCCGTTATTTTAGCAGAACGTTTTGTACCAAGTGCCGTTAATGTTGCATCAGCAATTAATATCGCAGCATTTAATGCTGGTATTGCAATCGGTTCATATTTTGGCGGTATTATTACTGACACAATCGGTTTGATTCATACAGGCTGGGTCGGCGGACTAATGGTATTAGCAGCTGTTTTCCTTACAGCTTGGAGCCGGGCATTAGAAAAAAAAGATCAGGGAGCTTTAAAAGTAGGAGCTCGCATTCAATAACTATAGATAACCTACAATCAAATTTATTATTTCATTTAGGAGGAAAACATGACGAGACATTTACAAGATACAACTACTTTGCATAATGGAGTTAAAATGCCTTGGCTTGGCTTAGGTGTATTTAAAGTAGAGGAAGGACCTGAATTAGTCAATGCTGTTAAAACAGCGATTAAACACGGATACCGAAGTATTGATACTGCTTCTATATATGGAAATGAAGAAGGTGTTGGCCAAGGAATTCGTGAAGGCATAAAAGAAGCTGGCATTACACGTGATGAGCTGTTTGTTACATCAAAAGTGTGGAATGCCGACTTAGGTTATGAATCCACCATTGCAGCTTTTGAAACAAGCTTAAAAAAATTAGGCTTGGAAAAATTAGATCTTTATTTAATACATTGGCCTGTTGAAGGAAAATATAAAGAGGCTTGGAAAGCATTAGAAACACTTTATAAGGAAGGAAAAGTAAGAGCAATTGGTGTCAGCAACTTCCAAGTACATCATTTAGAAGATTTAATGAAAGAGGCAGAAATAAAACCGATGATCAACCAAGTTGAATTGCATCCGCGTTTAACCCAAGAAGAAGTTCGGGCATTTTGTGCAAAGCATCATATCCAGGTAGAAGCATGGTCACCTTTAATGCAAGGACAGTTACTGGACAATGAAGAACTTAAACAAATCGCCAATAAATATCAAAAATCAATCGCACAAGTAATTATCCGTTGGGATCTGCAAACCGGTATTGTAACCATTCCTAAATCTACAAAAGAAAACCGTATTATTGAAAATGCCGCAGTATTCGATTTCGAATTAACAGAAGAAGATATGAAAACCATTAATGCCTTAAATCAAAACCTGCGCGTAGGTCCTGATCCAGATCATTTTGATTTTTAACGCCCCTATAATAAAAAACTTGTGAAATGACTTGAGGTTCAGAATGAGATAATTCTGAACCTCTTTTTCGTCACCACAGTAGCAAAAATCGCTCCATCGGTCTACCTAAAAAAATGGATTTACAGCAGGCCCCCAGACCGCCCGTGGAACGCGAAGTATATTTCCGGAGCGGGGCTGGAACGTAATATTCGGGTTTTCTTTAGACATATACTTTTTACCCCGCCTCTTTATTTTAAATAATATCTTTAGCCTTTTCTCCGTTCGTAGGTGCAACCATAATACCAGTCGTTTCCTCAAAATTATAAAGGCTTGTTGGAATATCTGTAAATCTTTCTAATTCATTATAAGCAGGAATACCGTGGTGAGACATATCTAAACCTTCTTTTTCTTCACGTGCACTTACACGCAAACCAACCGTTTTATCACAAACCTTTGCGATAAACGTTCCACCAATTAATCCCCACAAAATAACAACTACAGCGCCTAAAAGCTGTATACCTAATAAGGACGCATGCCCAGTAGTGAACAAACCTTGAGATTTATCAAATAATCCTACAGCAACCGTTCCGAATACTCCATTGAACCCATGCACAGCTACAGCACCTACTGGGTCATCTACTTTTAAATAATCGACAAACAAAGTAGCATAAATGACAATCAAACCAGCTACTGCACCAATAATCACTGCGCTCCATTGAGAGACGTACGCACATCCAGCAGTAATAGCAACTAATCCTGATAATACACCATTGATCGTCATACTTGGATCACTTTTACCGAACTTTTTCATTGTTATAAAAAGCGCAACAGCTCCGCCACTTGCCCCCGCAAGCATTGTATTAAGCGCGATCGACGGAAGTGCCTTATTCGCTGCATCTAAAGTACTTCCCGCATTGAAGGCAAACCAGCCAAACCATAAAATGAATGCTCCTGCTGATGCCAACGGAATGTTACTAGGTGCAAAGACGTTGGCACTGCCGTCGGAATTAAATCTTCCCATTCTCGGGCCTAACAACTTTGCCATCGCAAAAGCGGCAAACCCTCCTACCGCATGTATAGTAGCAGAACCTGCAAAGTCCTTCATACCTAATTTTTCCAGCCAGCCTTCACTATTCCATATCCAATGCCCTGTAATTGGATATAAAATAATACAAATAAGGATTGCTGTTAATACGTACGCTTTAAAATTCATACGTTCTGCAACTGCACCTGAAACAATAGAAATGCAAGCTACAGCAAAACCCATTTGAAACAATACATAAGCTGCACTTGGTAGTTCAATAGAAAGATGGATATGCTCTGGAGATCCAAACAAATTTGTACCAATTATACCGAATAGGTCTTTACCGAACATTAAGCCAAAACCGATTAGCCAAAAGGACAATGCCCCAACAGTTAAATCCACGAAAATTTTCATCGTGACATTAACCGCATTTTTAGTTCGCACTAAACCGGATTCAAGCAGACTGAATCCACCCTCCATAAATAACACCATCGCAGCAGTAATGACGACCCAAATCGTATTGACATACATTGGCTCCACACATCTCACCCCTCTCCATTGACCAGATCATCGATATCAAAATCTGCTTCACCTGTTCGAATATTATAAGCTTCTAAAATTGGATAGATATAAATCTTCCCATCTCCGTTTTCTCCCGTTTGAGCTGAATCTACAATCGTTTTAATCGTTTGCTGCACCATATAGTCAGAAAGGACAATTTCCAATTTCACCTTTGGATGCAACATTACTTGATAATTTTTACCACGGTAGACACCTTGAGTTTCTTTCTGTTTCCCTCTGCCAACAACTTGTGAAACAGTAAAGCCTGTCACACCTATATTTTTTAATCCTTTAATTGTATCCGTTAATTTTTCAGGTCTAATGATTGCTTCAAGTTTTTTCATACAACCACCCTATTTGTTAGGTTTTATAACATTTATATGTCGAATAATATAACACATAATAAAGGATGTCAATGGTAAATCAAGTATATTTATTAAAATTATTTTATTTTAATCAAAATTCCAACTTCTTCTATTTTCATCTAACGATTTATAAAATTGATTGGGATAACCTCCGTGGGATAGGTGAGCCTCTGCCTAAGAAGGCTCACCATCCGCCCGCAGAAAGCGGAAATCAACGCACAATAAACAACTAAAATTAAAAATGCCCCATGTTAATATGGGACATCTCTTCTCTTTATTATCTTATGTATGAATACCTTAGTCGACATTCATTATTCCAATGAAACATCGCAACTTTAAGTATGATTTACATGAGATCGGAAGCCTCTTAGGCAAAAATACTTTCGCCTAAAATTTCCGGTATTTGTAAAAGCTTAAGTACTTCCATCACTTCTGCCGTAACATTACATATCGTTATTTCCTTATTCTGTTCTTGCAGTGTCTGAACTAAAAACATTAAAATCCCTATACCAGAGGAATCTACAAAAAGAACCTTTTCAAAATCTAGTCTTATCGATTGATACTTCTCTAACATCGGAATAAGTTCCTGCTCTATCAATTCGGTACTCTCTATATCTAAATCCCCACTCAACTGAATAACGATATGCTCTCCAGATATAGAATATGAAAGTTGAATCATGACTTACCTCCATTATATGTTTCAAACAAAATACATTGATTGTGATCAAGCCGAGCACGAACATGATAAACTGTTTCTTTTAAAATATGCTTAATAGAACCTATCTGAATGACTGTGCCTTCCATTGCTTTGTTCACTTCGATCGTTTGATTATTCGGTACACAGATCACTGTCGGTTTTCCTCGCAGTGAACCTACCTCATTGATTTTCACCCCTAATCCCCCATATACTTCTTCCCCACGAACAACGCCGCTAACATGCAAACTGCCTCCTGCATGAATTTTTGTATTGATACAACCCTTTCCAACAATAGAAACGTTACCGCTGCTGTATAAACAACTATTAAAAGCATGAGGAAGGGAAATAAAGGAATCTGGTTCAACCATCACTGTACTTCGTTTATGGAGTTCTTGCATTTTCTTCGATAAAAGTAATAGCCAATCAATCGAGATCACTTCATTACTTAAAGATAAAAACAGTGTAGACAATGATAGCGATGTTTCTTTCCATTCATCTTCATCTAAATAGTTTTCTGCCTTTCCTATCATTTCTACATATTGTTGAACTAAGGGAGAAATAGGTTTAAACTTCTTTTCTAATAAAATACGAATAAGTGGCTGCACACCTCTGCTAGAAATATCATTTGATTTAAAAGCAGCTGCTGACGTAAGTTGTTTAATTAATTGAATCATTTTTTCAACATGTTGATTAATTTCTCCTAGAAGCTTTCCTAGTTCGGTGACAATCATATTATGCTTTCCCGCCGATAACTTTGATCCTATGACATTTCCATAAGTCATTATGGCTCCGGACGCAGTAATGGTTGCCTGATTAATTGTTTTATAGACATTAATATTGCCGCGTGCCTCAACGATCATATTTTGTTTCACTTCACCTAAGACATCAATATCTCCCGTAAAGTGAAGGTTACCAGATGATAAATCAACATCCCCATTGTGCTTTAATTTCGGCATAATTTCAACTTTGAACAGTTGTCCTCGCTGTTCAAAGTGCGGACGTCCTGATTCTAGTGCTACAACTTTATCATCAACTAACATGATGCCCTTTCCTGCTCTTACAATGATCGGTACTGTTTGCTTGGCAGGAAGTGGTTCATTTGTGACTGTATATCCAATCTGTCCTGGGATAGGCGGATGAATAATGGCAATAACTGCTCCTCTCTCAACGGTTGTAATAGATTGGATTTCCCTGTAATCGACCCGACCATCTTCCAATTTCTTAGGTGCTTGACTCGTTTCCAATGTTATTTTAATCTCTACCCAGCCATTTTTACCTTCTTTCGGTTTAATTCCTGTAGCAATTTCAAAAGTACCAGGTTCAGTAGTAGTGATTGCCTTCATAATTGCAGCCTGATTGAAACCATGTTTTACTTTTAATTGATCCAACTTTGCCATTACATCCTGATATGTTAATTGATTTGTTATAACCTTATTTTCCTCAATTTTTATATCAATATGTTGGTCTGCTTCAATATCAGGTAGATGGCGCACCCATTTCGCACCTGGTTCAACAGTTAATCGGGCAGATAATTTTAATGGATCTAATTTTAATTCCCATTTCGTTGCAAATTCCTTGTTCTCTACCTTCAGCATATAGGCGCTAGCATCTGTAACAACTGTCGTTTTTTCTTTTACCTCTTGATCATTTTTGAATAACTTAATGCCACTATGAACGGTAATCGAGGGAAAATGGTTTGAAGTAGATGTACTATATAATTTTCCATTTTTAATCCAAACCTTTGCTTCGTCTTTTTCCTTTTCGATTTCGTTTTGTATGTCTTTCTTAAATGATCTTCTATTATTTTTAGCAGGGGTATCATCCTCAATCATCTTTAACATTTGCTCGATATTAGAAAAAGCAGAACTTGATGTACTTGGCTCTTTTTTCGTTAATTTGACAACTGCGTATTTTGAACGAATCCCTAAAAATCCCTTTTTTCCATTATGAATGATTTCAACATTTACTTGATCTTTTGTAGTTTCTAATATTTCAAGCCCTAATCTAATTGCTTCATGAAGATTTTTCCCTTTGGAGATAATAGTTTCCACGGATATATCCTCCCATCACAATAATGGAGAATTTACACTACTTATATTAATTTTTTGATCGAATGTTTTTAACAGAACCATTGTAATGTCATCTTTTTGCGGAACACCTTCTGTAAATTGGTGAATGGATTCTAAAACATATTTCTCAATTTCTTCGATATCTTTTTCTCTATGAATTGATAGTGTTTGAATAAGTCTATCCATTTTATATTGTTCCCCATCTTTATTTTGCGCCTCAATGATTCCATCCGTATAAAAGAAGACCATATCAAGACTATCTAGTTGAATAGACTCTTCTTCATATACTTGACTAGGCAACCCGCCTATCATAATGCCTTTAACAATTGGAACTTGCTTGACTTTTTCACTATTCCCGCATACGTGTATTGGTAAATTATGTCCTGCATTTGCATAAGTAAGAATCCTCGTCTTCGGGTCCCAATCAGCACAAAATAGCGTCACAAAAGATCTTAATGTTCTTAAATCTGCATAGATGGCTTGATTAATAGCCGTTAAAGTTGCACCTGGACTCGGGTTGCTTTCTGCCGCACTCCGAAAGGCTCCCCTCGTTAATATCATGAGCATTGCTGCAGGAATGCCTTTCCCCATGACGTCACCTATAACAATTCTAATTTTGCCATTATTTAAAGGATAAAAGTCGTAATAATCTCCGCCAATTAATCTTGCGGGCAGTGATGCACCAATTACTTCTCCGCCTTCA
The DNA here is from genome assembly GCF_011008565.1 of Heyndrickxia ginsengihumi. GTDB lineage: Bacteria > Bacillota > Bacilli > Bacillales > Bacillaceae_C > Weizmannia > Weizmannia ginsengihumi. The sequence goes on along the minus strand of NZ_JAAIWK010000005.1, from coordinate 143,369 downwards.
AAAACAGGCGTCTTTCCATTTAATAGTGATGACTGAATATTTTTTGCCAGTTTCATTTCACGTTGTAATGATTTATTCATTAGTTGTTGATCACCATAGTGATACGTAAGGCTATCATGGAACATTACTGTACCACCTCCCCATGAAATGCATTTACAATTTGATAAAGGCCAACCATTTCGAACACTTGATGAGTCATTTCACTAATACCTTGGAGCCTAATTTTAAAATCATAGTCTTGAGATAAGTAGATTGCATTTAAAATTGAGCCGATTCCTGTTGAATCAATGAACTCCAGCTCGCTAAAATCAAAAACAAATACATCAATTTTCTCCAAGTTCTCTAAGTAGGAATCAATTTGATTGGTTGTAGAAATATCTAACACACCATGAAGTGAAAGAATAACGGTTGATCCCTCTAGTTCTTTTTTTATTGCTAATCCCATTTCGCTTCCACCCCTTTAAAGTTTAAATTTATCCATGCTCTTAAGTAATGCATTGGAAATTTCGGATAGCTCTGCAGATTGCCCCTGTAATGATTTGATTAAATCAGAAAGAGCAATTGTCATATTGGTTGTTGCATACGTACGATCATTTGCTACTATTTTCATTTCCTCAATTTTTTCAAGCGTTTTTTCTTTTTCCTTAAAATTGTATACAGTAAGAATCTCTTTCAAATCATCCAAAAACTCGTTAATTTCATAAAGCTGTTCCCGTGATTTCATAGTAGACTCCGTTGACATTTCAAACATTTTCTCTACCGAATTCGATGCTTCTGCTTCTAATAAAACAGAAAGTTTTTGTGTTTTATCTGCCTGTTGCTTTGTATGCCGTACACTTTCATTCCATGAATCAACCATACTATTCAATCCTTCAGAAAGTTCTGTAAGTTCACTCACACCATATATATTGCTTTTGGCCGTTAGATCACGAGACTCTAAGCGCTTGATTTGGTCAATAATCAAGCGAATTTTCACATAAATTTCATTAAAAAATCTTGCTGTAATGAAGAAAAGCGCAAGTAGAGAAGCTATTCCAGAAACAATAAGAATAATAGAACTGCGAGAAAGCGACTTGCTTAGTTGGGAATAATCTAGGGCAATATAAATTACTTGTCCATCCTTTGTAGGAATAAACATTTTATATACTTTTTCATGTCCATAACTTTTAATATATTCAGTCATACTCTTCCTACCTTTTAAAATATCCAGCATAATTTGTTTGTCTTTTGAATCTTTATAAGTATATTTCCCATAGGCCACTTTTTTTAACGGCGGGTATAGTTTTTTAGCTAGCTCGGGGCTTTTAAACACTGTCGGCTCTAACACACCAATTTCCTTTACAAATGGAAATTTTTCTTCCATTTTATTTATTAGAGTATTTGGACCTACTTTATTAGTAAACTGATAAACTTCATTCGCCTCAATATACGGATTAATAATATAATCTGTACCTGGTGCATGATAATATGCATACTTAAAAAATGTAGGCTTATTTCCATGTGAGCCTGATTGTGAAATCGGTAATGCATACATTGTTCTTGTCGAATAAGTCACACCTGATGTATAGGGAACTTTTTCATTTTGATATAGCTTCTCCAAAGATTGGTAACCGATTGTATATCCTATTTTTTTAAAACTAAATCCAATTTCCGAGGGATCAGTTGCCTTTACCCCAACGATATCATTTTTCTCTTTTCCAAATAGCGTAATGCCTGTGACGCCTAATTCCTTACTAAGACTTTTTAGCTCCTTATTAGTAATACTTTGTAAAGGTTGATCACCTAAACGATAAGAAATTCTCGTCGCGTACGATAACAATCGTAAATCGATTTGATGTTCTATTGATGTAGAGGCTAATTTTGTTTCTGCAATCCCTTGCTCTACACTCTCCGATAATATTAATGATTTTCGTTGAACATCTTTCGCAACCTGTTGTTTTATATAGAAAAATTGCACCGTTCCTGCAATCATTACAATCATCATAAGCGTAATAAATGTTCGGATTAAAAACTGTGCCCTCAATGATCTTGACTTAGTTTTCATGCTCTATTCCTCCGCACAATATTCAATTGCTCTATTTCTTAATGTCACTTTATCCACTTTCCCTTGAATAATCGGTAATTCAGAGATTTTCATCACTTTCCCCGGTATTTTCACATTTGCAATATTCTTTCTTAAATATGAAAATATCTCTTCTAATGTACATTCTGCTTTCGGTACGATAAAGGCAATAATTTCTTCTCCGTAAACAGTATGAGGAATTCCTACAACAGCAGAGTTCACCACCTTCGGATGTTTATTTAGGAATAGCTCAATTTCTGTTGGGATTACTTGTACGCCGCCTTTTTTAATGATTTGTTTCTTTCGTCCAACAATATGGATTTTCCCTTGTTCATTAATTGTCACTAAATCTCCTGTAGCGAACCAACCGTCTTTTGATAGTACTTCTTGTGTCATCCCGTCATTTAAGTAATAGCCGTCAAAACCATACGAAGTCTTGATCATTAGCTCCCCAATGCCATTTTCAGACATATTATCAACTTTATATTGATTCCCTTTTGCCATTGACCATTCTACTGCCTCGCTTCTTATGTCATTGGTATACATTAGAACGCCCTGCTCAGATAATCCATAGCTATTAATAATACGACAACTTTTGAGATCCTTAATCGTTTCTACTAAATCAGCACTAACTTGTTCCCCTGCTAGTGCACATAAACTTATATTTTCTAAACCTTTAATATTAAGTTGTTTAGAAAATATATAAATTCCTTTAAAAATAGATGGGGTTGTATTTAACTTGTTACAATGATTTGATCTAAGTAACTGCAACACGATTGGCATATCAAAACTTTCAGGAATTACCATTTGGACCCCATTACGAAGACAAGTTAACAGCCATGTAATTCCGTACGCTGCGGTTATCGGAATGGTAAGAAAAATTTGATCCTTTTTTTCTAGCTCTAACCCCCATTTAAGAGCCTCCGTCCATTTTTTAATTGCACGCGCACTTAGTTTTATTCCCTTTGGTAAACCGGTGCTCCCTGAAGTACATACAATAAAGTCAATTTCTTCTTTTATATTGGAATCCTTAGTTCCATATAGTTGTTCTACTTCCACTTCTTCTTCAACGAAGGTGAACATTACAGCACTAATATCATTTTTCGTGAGCGAATCTTTAATAATACGCTTGGTCGGTACCCCATTTACTTCTTCAACAGTAAAAACGATATTTGGCTCAATAAGACTTAAAATACTCGCTAGGTCATCATTTTTCAATTGAGGGTTAAGTGGAATAACTGTTCCACCTAAATGATTAATGGCGATAATAAGAGACAGATATGGAAATAGATTAGGAGTGAGGATTGCTATTTTCTTAGCCTTTACATCTCCATGCTGTTGAAGGAAATGAATAAACTCTTCCACTTTACTATGTAAATCGCGGAAAGTATATTTATTCTTATTGGTAATAAGAATTTCTTTATCCCATTCTTGCATCTGTTCAAAAATAAATGGATAAAATTGACTCATAGTAATTACTCCTTTGAAAAAATACTGTACAAGCTACCAACTGTTGCAAGGTCTTCATTACTTTTAATATTGTCTAACGGAGCACCGAGATGATTCGAAAGTTCAATCAATAAATTGACCATTTGCAGCGAATCGATTCCTAAATCATTTTTAAATAATGAATCCCGTTGAATATCGTTAATTGGTATATTTGAAACCTTTGCAATCAATCCAACAAATTGGTCATATGACATCTTTTATATCCTCCTCAAACCATTCCATTGCTTTCCGCCGAATTTCCGAGAGCTTGTAATTGCAGCAATGCCCTTCATTTTCATACTCTACGTAACATTTTCCAATTGGCAAACGACGGTAAAGCTCATAAATATGTTGATCTGTAATCATGACATCCTGCTTACCATGTACTAACATAACTGGATTTAGAAATTGTAATTTTCCTAAGTCAGGAAGCATACTATCTCCTTCAAACACAAATTGTGTCCTTTCAACAAAGTAATCTGGTAATTTAATAGTCTCTTGAATAAATGCAGGTGATACCGCTACTACCTTCTCAACTTTAGGATTACAGCTTCCATATAAAGCCCACGCAGCACCGGAACTTGTTCCGAAAAGTTGAATGGGCAATGTTGGGAAATACATATGCGAGTAGTCAATAACATTATCAACAAAACTTTTCCAACCCTCAATAGTTCCACGAAGCCCCTCAAAAGTATAGGTTTGACCTTGGCCTGGCCCATCAAAACTCAAAACGGCAAATCCATGTTTCACAAAGTCATCTTCATACGTGAATAACTCCTCTTTCGTTGAATCTATCGGATTCATCATTATGACCACTGCTTTATGATTATCCGGAATTCGAATACGACCATAACATTCCCCGCCATTTATCGAAAGTTGTACATATTCTGTTTTGATCATTGCTAATTGATCAGCCTGTTCCATAACTTCTAAACTTTTAAGTAGCCATTGTCTTTTGATACTGTTGTTTTCTGGAAAAAGCCAATAGATGAGCTGATAATACAGTGCCGAAATCTTATACATATATTCCGCCTGCTCGATTGCCCCTTGCTCATATTGCTTCGTAGCTTCACGATAGTTAAGATCGGCTAACTCCTTCCAGCTATTAATCCATGCTTCCTTCATCAAATGTTGTTGTCTAACAATTACAACGTCTTTTCTCTCAACACCATGAACAATCCACCGATCCCAAAAACCATCAATGAGTTTAGCTGTCAAAAGCGTTTTTTCTATTGTTGTTAGTGAACCTGTTTGGTAGCTGCTAGCTTGTTGCACGCTGAAATTCCTCCTTATCATCCTCTTGATCAAACGTTAAAATAATCGTTGCCCCTTGAGACGACGAGCATAATAAAATTTGCTTCGCTACTTTCATCATTAGTGTAAATCCTTGCCCCATTGATTTCTTTGTTGAATATCCGGCTAACAATGTCGCTTTCGGTAGTTCATTTAGAGGAAAACCTGGTCCCTTGTCTTCTATAATGAATCTGATTTCATTTTCACTAGACACTAATGTCATTTTTCCTTCTTCAGCATGCTTAATAGTATTCGTTATTGCCTCTGATAATACTAGCAGCCAGCTCATCATTTTCGTAGGCGGAACACCTTTTTCTTCTAAACATTTTTTTGCTAAATTGCGGCATTCAGGAATATCTGATCGTTGTTTTATCGTCCCTTCACAAATCGTTACACCAATTTTATAATTAGCAATCTCTTCTTCTGGAATTAGCAGCAGTTTCCCTTGACTTGCTGCATAAATCACGTCACGATAAATATCCCATTCAGTATTAATAATTTGTTGTGTTTGTTTTTCATCTTGATGTTGCATAAATAAATCCTGTTTATGAATTTCATACGCCTTCAACATTGCATTTTTTAAATCATTCTTTATTTCTAAATGATGAATATTAGCAGGAATACTTTTTCCATCATTTTGCCAAGTTAGCATTTTTTCGCTATAATATAGAATTTCGTCCACTTTACTTTCAAAATGAAAGGAAGAAAATGATACTCTTGATAGGGAATAAAAATAAATTGAATCTCCTTCGTCTATGCCGAGGTATCGCCCTATTTTGTTTGCAAGAAAACCTCTAGCTGTCATGAAATTAAGATCAACATAGGAAATATTTGGAGGGAGAGACGGAAACTGTTTATCTGTTATATTTAAATGATTCTTAAATAGATTTTTAAACCGCCTCAACGACATAACCCTCCCTTATAAAATTCCTAAAGGTGGCATAATGGTAATCTCATCTACAAAAGCACCAGTAGGCTGTGTGATTAAATGCATAATATGTTGAGCAACAGTCTCTACAGGAATCATATTGTCCATGTCTGGCTTTGGATTGATTTGATCCCAAAAACCGCTTGATACAGCTCCTGGAATTACCGAAGTTACTTGCACGCCTTTTGCCCGAAGTTCTGCCTGTAACACTCTTGTAAATCCGAGCAAGCCAAATTTGGATGCTGAATACCCTCCATTGCCTGGCAAAGCAGTCGTTCCTGCTATTGAAACAAGATTAATGATTTGACCATTTCCTTGTTCAACCATTTGTTTGCCAAAATATTTACAAGTTAAATAGGCCCCTCTTAAATTAACTGCCAGCATTTGATCAAAATCTTCCGTTGATGACTCTAAAATACTCGTAAATGTTCCTACACCTGCACTATTTATAAGCACATCAACATTGCCAAATGTTTGCATTGCTTTTTCATAAAACGTTTGTACTGATTGCTCATCACGTACATCTAATGGTAATTCGAGTATATGATTACCAGAAAGATTAGATTGACTACGGCTGCCGAGCACTAAATTCGCTCCTAAATGTTTTGCCTGCAAAGCTACTTCTCTCCCAATTCCTTTGCTTGCCCCTATTACGACGATCGTTTTTCCTTTAAGTTGTTGGATCTCTTGCATCGCTTTACTCCTCTGGTCCGAAGTATTCAAAATAATTTTTTTCCGTCTCAAATAAACCAATTTTAAATAGATTTGGAACTTTCAAACTCAATAAGTCCCAAATAACAACAGCAACATTTTCAGACGTTGGATTTAATGTTTTGAATTCTTCTGTATCTAAATTTAAATGTTTATGGTCAAATCTACTCATAATTTCTTGATCAACAATTTCATCTAACTCAGTCAAGTCAATAATCATTCCTGTTATTGGATCTGGAATCCCCTTCACGGTTACTTCTAAATAGTAGTTGTGACCATGTCCATAACGATTATTACATTTTCCAAAAAGCGCTTTATTTTCTTCCACACTTAAATCATTGCTATGTAAGCGATGTGCTGTACTAAAATGATATCTTCGCGTTAAACGAACCATTGAAGCAGCCCCTTCCTTTTCAGCATATAGAAAATCATTTTCTTTCAAACGAATTTTATGAAGTTCACAATTCGGTAGCTCCCCATGTAAAGATTCCCATAAAAACTTGACGATATTTTCTGTTGTTGGCAAGTTTGTTTGGAAATATGGGACTTCTTTATTTAGAAATTTGCCATCTAGCTCATTGCACACAAAAGTTTTTACTACTTTATCTACATCCGTAATATTCACGACAATCCCTGATTTCGGATTAACCTTTCCTTTCACCATCACTTCTAATACATAATCATGACCGTGACCATGAGCATTGCTGCATAATCCGAATGTATCGGCATTCTTTTCTTCACTCCATTGATCTACACGATAAAAATGGGCAGCTGAGAAGAAAAGTTTTCTTGAAAGATATAGCATCACTTTATCCTCCTAATCTCGTAAAAGTGCCCTTTCAAACTCTTCTGCTAAAGCAGTGTTTTCTTGAAATATTCCTTTTTTCACTGTTGTGACTGTCGAGCTTCCTGGTTTCTTCACGCCTCTTGCACACATACAAAGATGCTGGCCCTCGATACTAACAATCACGCCTGCTGGCTGCAAAACATTCATAATCGCATCAGCAATTTGTTGGGTCATACGTTCTTGTACTTGAGGTCTTTTGGAAGCAAGTTCAACTAATCTAGCAAATTTACTAAGCCCTACTACCCTGCCATTCGGGATATAACCGATATGTGCTTTCCCAAAGAAGGGAATGAGGTGATGTTCACAGAAGGTGTAATAACTAATATCCTTTACTACGACAAGACCATCATATTGTTCTTCAAATGTTGTCGTTAATGCTGTTTCTGGATTTACTCCAACTCCTGCAAACACTTCTTTATACATTTTCGCTACACGTTTCGGTGTATCTAGTAATCCTTCACGCTCAGGGTTCTCTCCAATTAGTTCCAATATACAGCGAATATGATCTTCTAAAAGTCCGTGTTTTAACTCTTGCATCACTGATTTTTCCTCCTTATAAGTAAAACAAAATATCCCATTGTCTCTCCAAAACTTCATTGGCCTAATATACTCTAGGCTCTTAAAGACTATTGTTTTTATATTGTTGATTTTCGTTCCAGCCAATTCTCCGAAAACAGCCTTAATCTAACATCACTTATTAAGTTTAAATCGCGTTAAATAAGGATCTTATATTAATAAAAAAACTCACCAAAGTGATTGGTGAGTTTTAAAAGGAAAAGTAAATGTAAATAGAATTCCCCCATAAACTTCAATCCAATTCCTTTTCGGCGGCCCGGCGATCATCGCTTCTCAGCATTAGACCCGTAGCTTTGCGTCCTTACTTTTCAGTAAGTTTGCCATTATCGGTTATGGTTAATGGATTTCAACAAAATAAACATTTTGATTTATTTCGTATTAGTAAAAATGATACATCTCTTGTAAATTTCTGTATAATTACTAATTTAAAAATAGTATATAGTAAGCAGATTCATTTAAATAGACCATGTTAAACATAAAAAAGTACATTTAAGAACTTTGTCGAAAAAGGGTAGTTATTTCCGCTTCAGGGGTCGTTCTTGGCAGGGGATCCAGGAGCTATTTTTTTGAACCAATCGTTCAAGTGGAACAGAATTTATGTAAAAACATCCTTCTAGAAAAGAAACTAAAAAAGCAAACTACTGAACATTCTGAATGATAGTAGTTTGCTTTTTGAACTTAACTATACGTTATGGATCAATTCCTCTTTGAAAAATATGATAATTATTCTTCCCTTCTTTTTTTGCACGATATAGAGCAAGATCGGCCTGTTTTAATAATATTTTATGATGGTGTTCATATGGAGGAGAAAAAGCAATGCCAATGCTGCAAGTTGTGTTAAAACAATAATGCCCACATTCCCAATGCTTGTGAAAAGAACCTATAATCCGCTTTGCCATAGCAGTTGCTTGTATACGATTTTCTAAATTGGGCATAAGGATAGCAAACTCATCCCCACCTATCCTTGCCAGCATATCGTTTGTCCTAATGCAAGATTCTACTCTTTTTGCAAAGCTTTTTAAAAGCTCATCTCCAACATCATGCCCCATTGTATCATTCACTTGTTTAAAACCGTCTAGATCAAGCATCATAACAGCAAAAGTCGAATGAGATATACTTGCTTGTTCCATTTCATTCTGCAATCTTTTATAAAATTGAACCCGGTTTGGCAGCCCTGTTAAAGAATCAAATAATGCAAGGTGTTCCAATTTTTCTTCGTACTGCTTTCTTTCCGTTATATCACGCGCGACAAAAATAATACGATCTATTTCATCATGGTCATTGATAATTGGTGTAATCGTAGCATGAAACCATATAATTTCTCCATTTTCATGAACTTTTCTAAATTCAACTGAACCAACTTGGTGGGTCGTGTTTACCTCAATAATTGCATCACGGAATTTAGAGACATCATCAGAATAAACAAAATTTAAGATAGATTTATTTAACGTCTCTTCGGGATCATTTCCAACAATAGCTTTATGGGAGGGTGATATATATTGAATGATTCCATTTGAATCTGTTATTTTAATTAAATCTGATGAAAACTCCGCAATCACCCGGTATTTTTCCTCACTGATCTCAAGTTCTTTAAGATACTTTAATTCCTCAGATATATCTTTATATACCGCTACCCCCCCTCCCCAATTTCCTTCACGATCGAGCAATGGTGAATATGATGCTAACACATCGATTAATTCGCCGTCCTTTGTAACGCACTGAACTTGATGAGAAGGAATGGAGTGCCCCCTTTTCAGAACTTCCACAATTTGTTTAAACCCCTTTTTTTCAGACAAAGGAATAATGCTAATGGATGGATCGTACAATATTTCTTCACGCTTCCATATTAAAATTCTTTCAAAAGCATCATTAATATCAATGAAACGTTGATCGGTATCAAACGTATACATAATATCTGCCGTACTATTCCAAACAAGCTCAAAATGCTCCTTTACTTGTCTTAGCTCTTTCTCCCTAAGTTTCTGATGTGTCACATCCCTAACAAGCACAAAAATATGCGTACATGTATGTTGTTCATCAAAAATCGGTGTCACAGTTGTTTCGTAAACTTTCCAATTCTGATCCAAAAACAACTGATTTTTAACGGAAGTAATTTGAGGTCCTTTTATCGTCTCTTCATAAACAAGGGTCGTTTTTTTATCTATCGCTTCTTGATATTTTTCTTTGATCAATTGAACAGATTGATCCGGTAGAAACTTGCTAATTGATTCCCCATAATATTCAAATGCTGGAATCCCCGACAGCTTCGTTGCTGCTTGATTCACAAATTGATATTGATAATCCCCTTTTTCATCTCTTCGTACTAAATAAACCATATCTGGGATGTTTTCAAATATTTGGAAAAATAAACCAAAACTATTTAATATTGATCCATTATCATGAAGATTGAACATATCTTTCCCTCAATTCATCGCTGTAATTAACCTTTATCCTGCTAATATCACTAATATACTAAAAAGAGTACGAGGCAAAAAGAACATTATAAGACACATTAAGGACATTTGGAAGAAGCTGTTCTAACTAATTTTTAGCATTCTTCAAATTCATGGAATTTATTGAATTATAAAGCTGGTCAATCCTCGAATTTTCTGATCCTTATTTTTTAGCCAGACCAATAGAAAAAGGAAATACAGGATGAGTCATAATTTTAAGGCTGGTAAGTTTCAACATTACGGGGAGCCCCAACAACCTTCATAAGGTATGATCATTGCTGGGACTATCTAAATGAACTGCTAGCAGCTAATTTACTAACAATGATTGTACATTGTATATTTTTAATTTTGAAATATATGCTACTTTGCTGCATTTAGCAAAATATGCTAAATAAGTCTCTCCTGAGGCTTCAATACGAGTAATTTTTTTTAAGTTGACAATAAATGAGCGGTGTGTTTTATAAAAATAGCTTGGTAATGTTTCTTCAATTTCCTGCAGAGTTTCAGTTGTTTCATAACAATGATCAGTTGTGTGAATTACTGTTTTTCTTGCCTTTTTCTCAATAAACAGAATCTCATCTACAACTAAATATAGAAGCGTATTATAAGACTTTACTGCTATTTTTTGATTGGCGTTATGAGACTTCATAACAGATTGTTTCGCTACTTCAAAGCCCTTCCTGGCCTTTTCAAGTGCCAGAAACAACCGGGTCCTTTCAATTGGCTTAATCACATAGTCTGCAGCAGAAACATCGAAAGCTTCTGCTGCAAATTCGTCAAACCCTGTCGTAAAAATAACTTGCAATTGGGGGGCTTTCTCTTTGCATATTTTTACGGCTTCAAGTCCATTTAAACCAGGCATGTTAATATCCACTAAAGCAATATCTGGTTTTTTATGTAAAATGAGTTCTATTAGCTCCTTGCCGTCTTCGGCTTCTCCGACTATACGATAATCAATAAATAAATCTAAAAAATGCTTTAAAATCATTCTAGAAGGATGATCATCATCTGCAATTACAACCTTTAACGTTTCCATTTTCATCTCTCACTTTCCCCTAAATAGCTATTTTAAAACTATAGCCACTTATTATTCGTACCAAAGAAGAGGAAGAGTAATTTAAATCGTTTGCAGCTGTCCAAACAGATTTGCAGTTATTTTGCCTGGTCTGCCAAGTAAATATCCCTGTGCAAATGGTACATTTAACAGCTTTGCAGTTGCTAAATCATTTTCTTTTTCAATCCCTTCTAATACCAATCCAATATGATCCTGACAATAACTTTGCATGGTTGAGATCATCCTTTGCTTTTCTATGGAGGAAGAGAGATCCTTCGCAAAATATCGATCTAATTTAATGAAATTAGGTTGAAAATCCATTACTTTCTGTAGATTAGCAACTCCTTTTCCCACGTCATCCAATGCAAATAAAAATCCATGCTTTTTAAGCATTTGAATCCTCTCTTTTAACAAAGAAGATTCCCAATTTTTTTCTTCTCTAATCGTTTCACTAAACTCAAAGACTACTTTCCCTCGTATTAACGGGAAATCATCTATCAATGTTTGTAAAAATATTTCAAAATGTTCATGAAGGAGAGTGGAAGGAAAAATATTTATAAACAGAAGCTCATGTTTTATATATTTAAGCGGGAAGCAACTTACAGCACCTCGAATTGCCATTGTATCTAATTCATATAAGACTCCCTGTTCCCTTGCTTCAATAAACACATGTTCAATATTTGTTATTTTAGGGTTTGGAACTCTTAATAGTGCTTCAAATCCGTAAATATGCCAATTATTTAATTTCCATAATGATTGATAGACATGTTCCATTTCACCGTTCTCAATCAATTTCCTAATATCCAAAAATTCCTCACCCTCTCCAAAAAATCCTAATTCCAGACATTTAGTGCATATGATAAATGTACTGTTCAACCTAATCAATGTCTAACAGGTGAGCAACATTTGAATCGCATAGTCGGGCTATTAAATGATAAATTTCTACTTTTTAAGACAGAATCTCTGCATTTTAAAACTTTTTTCGACAATTCAATTATTTGGAAACGTTCTAATCAAAAAGTTGGACATGATACATAATATAATATTCCCCATATTATTTATGTCGTCATATCCAGCTGATTTTTCATATTATTACTTCAAATATTTTTTTATCATTCCCAAAAAGTCCGAAATAATGATCGGCTTAACAATAAAATCAGAGAACCCTTCATGATAAGCTCTGTTTATATCTTCAGCCATCGCATAAGCACTTAGCGCAATAACTGGAGGTTGTCGTTTCTTTCCAGCCATTGTTTGGATCTTTTTCATTACGTCGTATCCGCTCATATCAGGGAGATTAATGTCTAATAGAATAAGATCAAACTCTTCCTTCCGAATTCGTTCAATTCCTTCTTCACCTGTCAATGCCGTTTGTAAAAAGAGATTACTATACACACGTTGAAGGATCTTTTGGATTAGCTGAATATTAGAATGATTATCTTCAATGTAAAGAATGTTAACTGCATGCTTCTGCGGAATAATTTCGGTTTGATTTATCATGATCGTTGCACTTGGTCTGTTCGGCATATGATCAATCGGAATGCTAAACCAAAATTCACTTCCATTGTCTTGTTCACTAGCAAACCCAATAGTTCCATTCATTAGTTCAACAAGCTGTTTAACAAGTGAAAGTCCGATTCCCGTTCCTTCTACTTTTATATTTTTAGCTCGATAGAATGGTTCAAAAATATTCGGCTGTTCTTTTTCTGAAATCCCAATACCTGTATCCTTTATACGAAATACAATTTCTCCATTACGTCGTTCACAATGTATAAAAACCTCTCCATTTTGATGGTTATACTTAATCGCATTATCAATTAAGTTAATAAAAATTTGTTTTATTCTAAGAGGATCTCCAAAAATAAAAATATCAAGTGCATTTGTTAAGTCTGAATAAATACGGATATTTCGCCTATTCGCAAGCGGCTGCAGCATGTTTATACATTCTGTTAGTATGTTCACAATGTTTACTTCTTCTATGTTAACTTTTAACTTTCCTGATTCAATTCTAGATAAATCTAGAACCTCGTTAATTAAATTTAATAAATGGCGTCCGCCTCTTAAAATTTCTTGTACAAATGACTGCTGTTGCTGATTAAGCGTTCGATCTAATTCCAGGAGTTGGGAAAAGCCTAATATACCGTTTAATGGCGTCCTCAATTCATGGCTCATTTTCGACAAAAATTCAGACTTTGCTTGGCTTGCCTTAACTGCATCTTCTTTAGAACGGATAATTTCATCTTCCAGCCGTTTTCGGCTTGTTATATCCTCAAATGTCCATAGATGATCTTGGAGTTCATTATTTATTTGGAAAGGGGAATATTTACGATAAATAACCCGCTTATCCGAAATTCTTATTTCATCCCCAGTGGCTTTATTCTTCTTTAGAATTTCCTCAATTCTACTTTGACCTTCAGGGACATGTTTAAACAGCTGTGCATGGAATGTCGAAATATGTTGACCGACCATTTCTTCAGCAGACTGATCGATTTGAAACATCTCACAAAAGCTTTCATTTACAAACACGATTTTACCATCCGGGGCTACGATTAACACACCGATATAAAGACTATTCAAGATCGTATTTACTAAGGCATAGTTTTCTTTAATTATATTTTCTTGATTTTTTTGCTCGGTTATATCTGACATTGTTACCATAACTCGCGAATTTTGTGCGTCATCTTCATCTTTTAGTAGCCTCGTATTTACTGATAACCAAATAGGATTACTATCTTTTCTCTTTAATCCTAACACTTTATTAACAAGTGGTTTTCCAGTCGTTAACGTATAAGAAATTGGAGTTGATTCTGGTGTTGAGCTACGCCCATCCTCTTCCAAAAACTGTGTAGATGCGTCAGCTAACGTTAGTTCAGTAAACGCCGTTTCATCGATCCCCATAAATTCATATACATTCTTATTTAATACAATTTTTTCTTCATCTTTCGCTGAATAGACAAAAATGGCCTCAGACATCATACTTAACACATGCTGGTAAAATTCTTTTTCGTAACGGAGCTTTTTTTCTGCCCGATTTTTATCAGTAATATCAATACACGAACCAATTACCTCTTGTACTTCTCCATTTACAATGACAGGGCGCAATTGGCATAAATAGTCAATGCCATTTAGATGCCCTTCATAACTTACTTGTTCGCCAGCCCATGCAAGGTGATAATATGAAACCTTTTCTTTTGCCATATACTCCGGCAGAAAATCAAACACAGACTTTCCTATTACTTTAGAAGGATTTCCACCGAAGCGATATAACAAATCACCATCGCAAATTGTATGAACAAACTGATCTCCTATTTTTATATATTTAAAAATCATGCCTTGTTGATTGCGAATTGTTTCATATAAATCTCTTTGTGCTTTTTTAATTCTTTCTTTATATTTTCGTAAATCTGAATGATGCGTCCGTTCTGATGTTTCTTTAAACTTACGAAGTGCATATTTATTTAAATCTGAAAATAATACAATTAAACCGATTAGTACCAACACGGCAATACCGAGAGCAAATGCTAGATTATGTCGGGAAAATTGTTTAAAGCCAATCATTTGATTATTGCTCTCATTTTCATGTATTGTAATAGCCCCCATCGTTATATAGTGCATCAGCGTAACGCCAATCCCCAATATGCCACCACTAATAAGATGTTTTAGAAACCATTGCTTTTTTAAATAAAAAGATAAGATAAATGCGAAATATGAACCTAGCCATGCCAGCAAAATAGCCAAAAACATCCATTTTACATCATACGTTATACGAATATACGTATACATTGATAATGTACCAATAAAATGCATTCCTGATATGGACAAGCTCATTACTAAACTAGCAATAAACAAATTTTTTAAAGAAGCCCCTAGCTGCTCTAATAAATAAAAGGATAAGAACGATAAGAGAATGGAAAACATAAAAGCACCTGCAACAAGAGGTGTATTAAACATCATTTTCTCATGAGTATTACGCGCAAGCATTCCAATAAAATGCATTGCGCAAATGCTCATGCCCATCATAATAGATCCAGTAAATAATCCGTTCATTCTTTTTTGATATACTTTACTGATAATATCTAAACTGGCATAAGCACCAATAATTGCTACTATAATAGATAGAATGACAATGTGAACATCTAGTTGATCTGTAAATGACATTCCGTTTCTCCTTTAAAGTACATTTATAACGATTTCATAAATTGTGAGATTTTATCTTTTACTTCATTTATTTTCAGTTTTGATATACTTGCCTGCTGATCAATATGATCAAAATAAGCAAGATAGGTTTCATTTTTAGGGACAATTCGTTTAATTTTTTTTAAATTAATGATATAGGAACGGTGGGCAGGAAAAAAGGAATCATCCAGTTTATTTAGTAAGGTACCAATATTTTCATTTGTCTCAATAACATTATCTTCTGTATAAATTAAACATTTTTTTCCTGATTTCTCAATAAATAGAATATCCTGCTGTGGTATGTAGGAAATACCATGCAAGTCTTTAATAGGGAGATGTTTAATAATGATTTTTGGAGATTCTTTCCGTTCATACATAATAATTGTTATTGCCTTTTCAATTGCTTGGTACAACCGATTTTTTCCAACTGGCTTGACGATATAGTCAATAGCATTCATTTGAAATGCTTCAAGTGCATGGTCATGTTGGGCACAAATAAAGATAAGTTTGACTTGCGGATGAAACATTAGACATTCTTTCACAGCATCCATGCCATTTTTCTTTGACATTTGAACGTCTACTAATAATATATCTGGTTTTTGACGTATCACTGTTTCAACTAGTTCTTCACTATTTTGACATTGTGCAACAATTTCTATATTTGTTATGTCTTTTAGAAAATCTCGCACCGTCTCTAAGGATTGCTGGTCATCATCTGCTAAGATTACTCTCATTAATACAACATTCTTCCTTTCTAATCAAAACTACTAATACATATGTTTATGAAATAAAGAAGCCCCATTACCGATTCTTATCTTTTTCACATTTATTAAGACCAACCATCCTACCTCTCATTCTTATCCTTACATATAGCTCAAGTGTATCATATTTTTTTATTTAAAAAATGTATTACGTATACATCTTTCGATAGCACGTTTTTCCATATCTAACAGAAATAATATTTTTAAAAAATAAGCTTGTCTCTAAAGATTATTGTTCACTTAACTAGAGGCGATGAGTGATTTTCGCTTCAAGGAATTTGTTTTCCGCGGGCAGTTCTTCTAGCCAACTTTATGAACTGTTTAATAAAACACAACAGACTAACAAAAACAAAAAATAAGGTATGAATTCCTGAAGAATTCATACCTTATCAATTTCATAAGTATGTTTTAGCGCTTGTAGTATATCCGCTTTTAAATCATTAATATGTTCAATTCCCACCGAATACCGAACAAAATTAGGAGGAATTCCTGCTGCCTTCATTTGCTCCTCATTCATTGTTCCTTTCCACATTGCAGCGGTATGTACGGCTAATGAATCAACGCCGCCTAAGCTTACGGCATTATGTGATAATGCCAATGCATCTATAAAACGCTCTGTCTCAGCAAATCCACCTTTTATAGCAAATGCGATGACCGCGCCAAAGCCATTCATTTGCTTCTTCGCTAATTCATATTGAGGATGGCTTGGTAGGCCTGGATAAAATACCCGTTCAATTTGCGGTTGCTCCTCTAAAAAATGCGCTAAAGCAAGGGCATTTTGATTAATTTTCTCTACCCTCATCGGCAATGTCCGCAGTCCTCTTAACAATAGCCAGGCATCCATTGGCGAAAGTACCGCACCGATTGAAATGTGCGTTTCCCAAATCTGTTCAGCTAATACTTCATTCGTACAAATAACTCCTGCCATCAAATCATGATGCCCACCTAAATATTTCGTCGCACTATGAACGACTACATCTACACCAAAATCATGTGGCCGTTGATTGATAGGTGACGCAAATGTATTATCTGCAACCACAATGATCCCATTAGCATGTGCTAGCTCTACGACTGCTTCCAAATCAGTAACGACAAGCGTTGGATTAGCAGGAGTCTCAACCATTATCAGCTTTGTATTTGGACGTATTGCATCTTTAAATGCCTGAATATCTGCCTGCTCTACAACCGTGACTTCTACCCCAAATCGCGGTAGCATTTCATCCATAATTTTAGATGTACTCATATAATGCCTTGTCTGTGCAATAACATGGTCACCAGCACGAACTAATGCTAATAGGGTCGTGGAAATAGCCCCCATGCCTGAACCTGTTACCAATGCCGTCTCTGTCCCCTCAAGTTCGGCGACTATTTTACTTACACGCGTATGGAGAGGATTCCCATAACGTGTATAGTACTTCGGGTGTCTCGATGTTCCAGCCATTTCTGCAAATTCATCAGCATCCTTTGCCTGAAATGTAGCTGAATAATAGATTGGTGGATTGATTGCCCCATCACTTTCAACATCATCAGCATGAATAACTACCGTTTCTTTATGTTGCATATCTGGTTCTGACATAATTAAGCTCCTTTGTAAGCGAATGAATGGCCTTTAATTTTTTCAAATGCTTGGGA
This sequence comes from Heyndrickxia ginsengihumi, assembly GCF_011008565.1. GTDB lineage: Bacteria > Bacillota > Bacilli > Bacillales > Bacillaceae_C > Weizmannia > Weizmannia ginsengihumi. Next base: position 125,388 of record NZ_JAAIWK010000005.1, on the reverse strand, counting down.
GAAGTCTTTTTTAAGATCCTCAACATTCTCCAAACCAACAGAAAAACGCAATAAGCTATTACGAATTCCACGCTTTTCCCTTTCTTCCTCCGGCATTGCAGCATGTGACATTTTTGCTGGATAAGATAGAATTGATTCAACCGCGCCAAGACTAACAGCAAATACAGGGATTTTCACATTTGATACAAATGTACGCAGTAATTCTTCATCCTTTAGTTCAAATGATAACACTGCACCAGGTCCAGCTGCTTGCTTTTGCTGCAATTGATGTTGCGGATGACAGGCAAGATGCGGATAATGCACTTTTTGAACAAGCGGATGGTCTTGTAAGAACTCTGCTAATTCAATCGCTGATTTTTGCGATTGTTCCAGTCGCACATGGAGTGTTTTGAGCCCTCTTAAAACAAGCCACGCATCTTGAACACCGAGAACGGCCCCAAAGGAATTTTGTAAGAATCCAAGCTTTTTAGCTAACTTCTCATCTTTTACAACAGCAAGCCCCGCTACGACATCGCTATGACCAGACAAAAACTTCGTTGCACTATGCAAAACAATGTCTGCTCCAAATTGCAACGGTTTTTGTAGAGCTGGCGTTAAAAAAGTATTATCAACATAAGTCAGTGCACCAATCTCTTTTGCTAACTGACTAATTGCTTGAATATCCGTCACCTTCAATAACGGATTAGAAGGTGTTTCAATGTAGAAGGCTTTTGTATTATCCTGAATCGCTAGTTTAACTTCTTCTAGATTTGTCATATCGACAAATGTATGTTCAATACCAAAGCGAGTCAATACTTCTGTGACCATTCGGAACGTACCGCCATATACATCTTCAGTAATCACGACATGATCTCCTGCTGAAAGAAGGAGAAAAGCTGTAGATATCGCGGCCATACCAGATGAGAATGCGAAACCTTTTATTCCTCCTTCTAGTTCAGCAATAACATCTTCAAGTGCCTCCCTAGTCGGATTTAATGAACGGCTATAGTCATATTTTCCAAAGGAGTCAATATTGAACTGGTGATATGTAGAAGCATGCTGAATTGGGACACTAACTGCACCTGTCACAGGGTCAATTTTATGGCTATTGTGTAAAAGCTTTGTCTCAAATGTAAATGTGTCATTTGTCATGATAACGTCACCCTTTCTTTAATATTCGCAAATGATTGTTCCAAGTCTTCAATTAAATCTTGTGCATCTTCAATACCGACAGAAAAACGCAGTAAGCAATTATCAACGCCAGATTGAATACGAATCTGTTCTGGAATATCAGCATGTGTTTGTGTTGCCGGATATGTAATGAAGCTTTCTGTTCCGCCTAAACTTTCCGCAAAGCAAATAAGAGATAGGTTTCCAAGAAATGGGTTCACCCATGCTTCATCTTTAATCCGAAAAGAAATCATGCCGCCTCTGCCTGGATACAAAACATCTTTTACACAGTCATGTTCAGAAAGATATTGAACAATTGCTTTCGCGTTTTTCTCATGTCTTTCCATTCTTAAAGCTAAAGTTTTCATTCCTCTCATCAATAACCAAGAGTCAAATGGACTTAGTGTTGCACCAGCACCGTTATGGTACAGCATTAATTGCTCGCAAAGCTCTTTTCCTTTGGCAATAATGAGTCCTGCCAGAACATCATTGTGACCGCCTAAATATTTCGTTGCACTATGAATGACGATATCAGCGCCAAGTTTAATCGGCTGCTGTAAAAGAGGAGTGTAAAATGTATTATCAACAATCAGCAACACATCATGTTTTTTTGCAATTTCCGAGACAGCAGAAATGTCTGTTTGCTGCATGAGAGGATTTGTTGGAGTTTCAATAAAAATTGCTTTTGTTTTTGGGGTTATATTTCTTTCAATCTCTTTAGGACAACATGTATTAACATATCGACAGCTTAACCCCCATTTTTTATATCCTTGCTCTAATAAGCGATAAGTACCGCCATATAGGTCTTCGCTGACAATCCACTCATCTCCGGATTGAAATAAAGAAAGCACAGTAAATATTGCGGCCATACCGGAACTACAGGCAAAACCTTGATCACCGCATTCTAAATCAGCGATTGCTTCTTCCAGAAGCTGACGAGTAGGATTTCCTGTTCGTACATAATCATATCCAGTAGATTTTCCAATTCCTTCATGACGATAAGCCGTTGAAAAATAAACAGGTGGATTTACAGCTCCTGTCGCTCTCTCACTTCGATTCCCAATTTGAGCAAGTTTTGTTTCTGTTTTAAACATTCAGTAAACACTCCTTAGTAATGTATCTAAATTCAATAAATCATCCACTGTGATAAAATAAAAAAGCCTTCTATAAGAAGAAGACTTTGTCATACGAACACAATCGTCGTTCTTCTTATCTTCCAAGCTACTAAAAATAGCTTGCTGGAATTAGCACCTTTTCAATACAAAACATTGAAGGTTGCTGAGGCGTCTTCGGGCCATTCCCTCGACCTCTCGTGATAAGAATATAAATATTTTCACTTTTCATTAAAGTACACCTATTCAATCAATATGTCAATAGCTTTTTAACAATTAATCGTTTTATTTCAATAATGAAATAAAACAACCTGAGGTCATCTAAATATCTAGAGCAATTATCTCTAATATTAAAATGACGCTCAGGTTGTGTAATTGTAATTGTAATCTCTTTTAAAATGAACGATGATTTTTACCTTTTTAGTACAGTTAAAGTATCAATGGTTCCATTCGTAGATAATACAAAAATAAAATCATATTTAGAACCATGGTACAGCAATGTATCATCAGATTTTAACTGGGGTTCCCCTAATTGTGCAGCCACTTCAGAAGGGGAAGAGCCAGTGACTTTTATCGTAAAGCCCGTTACAACACCTTTTTTATACTTATACGTAGTGTAAGCGAAAGACTGTTCTGCTCCTTTTTTCTTTCCAATCATCGGAATAGCTTCTTTTAAAGAGGGAGTAAAACCGATCAACTGGTCAATTTGCTTAGCAATTTGTTCATCATTCTTTTCATCCTTAATATTAGTCAAAACCTTACTGCTAATCCAACCTTCATACCCCTCAAAAGACACTCTATACCACGTAACCCCATCAGTATTTTTCTTCGATGTTTTTATCTGTAAAGCTTGCCCAAAATTAACGGTAGCAATCGCTGCACCATCAGGAGATTTTCGAATATTTGCCTTTGGAACATCGACATATCGGAATGTACTAGCCTTTTTTTTCTGTTTCTTTGTCTTTTCCGTTGTCACAGTATTCTTCGATTTAGCATGCTCTACAGTGTGATGAACCGCAGAAGACTTGTGATTTTGCTGTTTTGAAAGTAATCCTGACTTTGTCGCGTATATTACGCCGCCGATTAATATCAAGAATATAATTACATAAAGCAGCCGTATAAAATAACGAGCTACTTTATGTTTTTTTTTACTTTCTCTTAAAAGTCCCTGTGGAATTAGCTCATCTTCATCATTCGCAGCCCTCTGTTCCTGTTCCCTCAATCTGCTCCGCTTTTCTAAAACCATTTGTTTAAAGTTTTTTTGTTCTTCTTTAGACATTTTTTTAAACTCTTTTAAAAACTTTTCGTATTCCGGTACGATTTCTTCAATTGTGCCATATGCTTTTACTTCACCTGCTTCAAGCCAAAGCGCCTTTTGACAAAATTTCTTCACCTGTCCAATCGAGTGGCTAATGAAAAAGATTGTTTTGCCTTTTTCCTTAAATTCATTCATCTTATCTAAGCATTTATCCGTGAATGTTTGGTCGCCAACCGATAATGCTTCATCGATTACTAAAACATCAGGATCAACGTTAACTGAAATCGCAAATCCTAGCCGTGATTTCATACCGCTTGAATAATTTTTCACAGGCTGATCAATAAATTTACCTATATCAGCAAATTCGATGATCTCAGGCATTAACTCGCGAATTTGTTTTTTATTAAATCCAAGCATTAAGCATTTTAATTCAATATTCTCTCTACCAGATAAGTTATTATTTAAGCCTGAATTGATCGCAATTAATGATGCCTGCCCTTTTACCTCAATTGAACCTGAAGTTGGAGGAATGATACCGGTAATTAAATTTGATAATGTAGATTTTCCGGCACCGTTAACACCAATGATTCCGATGACATCGCCCTCATCAGCAGTAAAACTAATATTTTGCAATGCATAAAAATCTTCACCATAGCCGTCTGGAATAACGACATCTAATAGCTTTTGGGCATTATTTTTGTACATTTTATATTTTTTTGTAACATTTTTGAAAATGACTGAATGACTCATAATTTCTCTCCAATAATTAATGATCTCTCATGTGCAGTGAAAAGATTATATCACTTATTTACTATAACAAAAATGAAATTACAAATCGACGGTAAGAATAAATATTTAAGGAAATCATTTAAAAAGGAGCTAATATGTTACTATAGCTCCTTCTGAATAATCAAAACATCACAATAATCCATAAAAATGCGAATCAACTAGATAATAATTTATTATTTAATACTCTTGATTCATCACTGTTCAATAGTTGTATATTATAAGTGGTTCCTTTAAAATAATTATCTCTTATTAAAAGACCTTGACATAGCTCTAGTTTAATATTAGGAATATTATTTTTGATTTTTCTATTAGTGCTTATAAAATTATTATTATTAATTTTAATTTTACTATACCTTTTCTCATTATTCTTTATGATATTTCCAGAAATAAGAATATTTTCTTTTTGTGTATTTATAAATTGATTCTTATTTATATAAATATCCTCACCAACTTGCATTTTATCATTAATAATACCCTTCGACGTGTATGTTTCAGATGGAGTAAAAACAAAAATAGAATGTTCACATTCCTCAAATCTATTCCCGGTTATCTCTGTATCCTTATAACTATTTATATGTATACCTGAGAATGAACAGTCTAGAAATGTGTTTTTCGTAATTTGTATATGCCTATTATATTTCCCGATTACTCCTAAACTGTGATCTCCTATACCTACTCCCCATGAACCGAACCCGTCTTTACTGTTATTACCAAATATACAATGAGATACTTTAACATTTTCACACGGAGTCCCATCATAAACTCCTAATATACTGAAACCAATTTTTGTGTGATTTGCGATTTGAACTGCCTCTGCATATCCTCTTGATTTATTGTTAGTAGTATCTTTAAAGCCCATAAATTTGCAATTCTCAATAACAACGTTTTTAGAGGAGTTTAAATCTATACCGTGTGAGTTAACAATATTTAAAACTTTTACATTTCGTATTACAAGACCGTTTGCTCTTGCAATTCCAAAAGCAGTCCCAGGTTTAGGATTGGAGGAATCATTCATCAAAAAAATTCCTCCTTCAATTAAAATATTTCCTTGTCCATTATATCCTGTGTATTGTCCATTCACTTCGCCATTAATTACTACCGTTCCATCATCTTTTCTGACTATAATAGCATCTTTTGCAAGTTTTAAATAAGTGTTACTATATATTCGCAATGCGTGAGTAACAATATATTTGCCATTAGGAATATATACGGTTCCTCCACCATTACTTTTTACTCTATTTAATGCTAATTGAATTGCCTTCCAATCATCATGGTGACCGTCACCAATCGCACCATATTGCTTTACATTGAGTCTAAGAGAAGAATAGTAAGAAGTTTTAAGTATTTTATTTTTTGAGCTTTTTTCTTCATTAATTGATTTAATGTTAGAATTCGATTTATGCTTAGTTAAGTTTATATTCAAAAATAAAATACCTAAAATTAAAATTAATAAAATTAGAGTAATACTAATTGCATATTTCTTTTTATAATTCATTTAAGTATTGGCTCCAATCATCATAATAAATTTATATTCTTCACTAATCAATCTCTACTAATAATTTTTAAGTATCAATGTATCGTATTACAAATTACAAATCAATCCTATATACTTATCGTTATTTTTAAGATCTTGTAACAATTTTTGAAAGTTCACCTATAAGACTTTTATAATAGTTGCTTTCAAAATGGTGAGGTCCAAAAGCATCCTTATGATCCATAGTAGATAAATAGTTATATTTTCTCATATCAATTAATTTGGCATTAGGAGCTTTAGAAAGAAAATAATTATTCATCTTATTCCATATATTATTAAAATAATTCAATTGAGTATTTGTAAATCTTTTCTCTCCTGCGAAATTTTTAACTAATTTATTCTTATCATAATATTCCTTTGCTAGTCCTCCCCAAATAAGAATAACTTTATCTAAGTCTATCAATTTTTCTAGCTCCATAATAAATTGATCACATGACTTTTTCCATTTTTCCCAAAAAGAGGGATTCCTATAATCAAACTGTTCAGTTTCCTTCAACAATTTGTCTTTTAAAAAAGATGTTCTTTGCATTGAACCATGTTGAACCACATAGGCATCTCTGTCTTTAAATTTTCTAACACCATGAATTGCATCTACAAAAAAGTCAATTAAAACATATTCAATATTTTTGTTTTTAAGTTCATTAAAAGTTGACTTTTCAAATTCCCTCTTCAAATTTACAAGATCCGTACCCTTTACTTCAGGAAAATTTTCTTCTTTGAAATCAATTGGGTTGCTAAATAAGCTAATTATCGAAGGCCAAAAATGTGAAAATTCAACACTAAAGTACGTTTTATAATCTGGATTAAAAAAATCATCTTTACTACTGAATGCTAGACGCGTAAAACATGAACCAATGATACCTAATTTGACTGCTTTTTCTGTATTTGGTTCAATGCTAATTTTTAGCGTATTATCATCAGAAATAAGTGCAATCTTAATATTATTATTTACATATATAGTATCTTCAAATTTATTGTTTGTTACTAAAATATATCTTTCTTCATTTTTCTCTATACACAACTGGTAAGCTTGTCTTATATTAGTATCTAAATTTTTAAATATTTCTTCTATATCTAAATTTATATATATATTTTCTTCTTTATTTACCACATTTATTTCTCTAAATGGTACTAATTCTAAGTCATTATAAATTTTTTGCTCTCTAAAAAGAAAACATTTTATATTATTAGTAGAGCTAAGTTCTTTCTTTAACTTTAGTGATAATAAATAACCATTTAAGTTGATAGAATTAATAATAATACTTTTAAAAAGGGATTCTACACGAATAGATAATCCATTTGAAAGTGTCCAATATGGATTGATTTTATTATCACTATTTATATTTATTTCTTCAATTTTAAGCTCTTCATCCCTTTTTAAATCAGCCTCAAGACTTATACCGTCTTCCTTTACTTCTGCAACAAAGTCTAAAACAGTAATGATGTCATCATAAGTAAAATTATTTATTTGTTCAAAATCTAAACTAAATAAATTACTACTTAATCTTTGTAATTCCAAACTTTCAGAATACACTAAAGTATCCTTGAATACTCTTTTTTTCAGATACAAATTATCAATAAATAATTCTTCTTCAGAGTTTTTTATAGAAGAAGTAACAGCTAGCATTATTTTTTTATTTTTATTATCAATATTTAAATAATCTATTTTGTTTCTTAAAGTATTTTTTTGAATCTTAAATGCTAATTCATTTTTTCCTCTACCTATTAGAGTCATTTTTGCAAGTTTATTAAGAGATATCTCTTTAATTTCTTTCAACTGCTTTTTAATATTATCATTAATAAAAAGATCATAATAATTTCCATTACCATCCATAACATTTATATAGACCAGTTGTTTTACCGGGTTTATTATTTGAAAGCATTTAACGAGTTCTTTCAAGCTAATGTTAACTTCATAATGATTATTGTTATGATGGTGTACATCTACCTCAGAACAATTTTCATAAGAATACATTAGGAATCTACCCGTGTCTCGTAACCTTAGTTCTAATTTAAGATTATCAAAATCTTTCTTTGCAGAAAAAATAATATTTATAAACGTCTTATTAACATTAATCTTTTCAACTTGAAACAATTTCATTCTCCTTTTGTATAAACTTCTATTTTTTAAAATTTTTCTTTTAATAAAGCACTCTTAATATTTAATGCTAATTTAGAAGTTAGACTATTTCTTTTCATATATTGCCATAATTTATGAATTAATTTATTTGAATTTAATTTTATTAAATAATTATCGTAGTCTACTCTTCTTTTTAGTAGATCTTGTCTTTGAATAATATTCTCGAAAATTCTTTCTGAATTCTTCGAATCAATATAAGCAAAATAATTATTCCTTTTATCAGCAAATTCCTTTTTTTCTTTAAATCCTCTAACTGCATACTCATTAATTATAGTAAGGAGCCCCGACAAGCTAAATACTCTATCTCCAAAAATCTCTTTTTCCATATTTAAATAACTACCTTGATATTTTTTATAGTCTTCATAATCGAATTGATAAAAAATAACTGGTTTCTTTTGATAGTACATATCCCATGCTACGCTTGAATAATCTGTAACAAGTAAAGAAGAACTCATTAGTAGTTCATTTACTTTTTCCTCTCCATACTTATAAACTTTTACTCTCTTATTTGCACTTGAGAATTTACTAATATATGCTTTGAACTTTGGATGAATATAAAAATTCAACTCAATATCATACTTAACTAAAATTCTTTCTAGTTCAAGAGAATTTAATAATGATGTGTATTGACGATAATACTCTGTTTTAATAAATTTTTCCTCAGTCCAATCATCCATCCAGGATCTCCAAGTTGGCATTAGTAGGATTGTCTTCTTACCACATGATTTATCAGTTAATTGATCCCACCGACTTAAACCAGTTAAAATTATTTCCTCATCTTTATATCCAAAGTTATCTCGTATAATTGATTTCTCATAATTAGAAGAAACTACAAATAAATTAACCGCATTTGAACTAGTCTTTTTAAATATATGATCAACTTTTTTTAAACCGATAACACCATGTTGTAGAAAGACTAGTTTTTTTCTTTTTAATGACTGTTTTATTCTCCCACGCTGGGCTCTAATATTATAAACATGTCCTTTAGATTCTGAAGATATAAGTAACTTTGCAGCATATAAATATACCATATATTTAAAACTCATATATTCTATTACCTTATCATCCATTTCAAAAAGATTTTTATAATCAGAGGAATCTTTTTTTATAATATAGTAAAAACTATCCTTTTTATTATGTTCATAACAATATTTAAAAAAGAAGTAAGCATTATCTTGAGCAGATTCAGAGAATTTTTCAAAAGCAAGCCATATTTTTTTTCGATCAAAGTAAAATTTGAAAATTATATAAAAAAGGTAGGCTAGTCTTTCCTTAAATCTATAAAATTCGCTTTCATATTTTTCCTTTTCTTTATAAATCAGAGCAATTGAATTTACTGCTGTAATATATGGATAGATCCAATATCCATTATCATAGGTATATGACTGACGAATACTGTGGTTAATTTTTTTCTTAACTTTGAATGAAGGATTTTTAATTCTCAAGAAAAATTCTTCCCCATCAACTTGAATTACTAAATAAAAATCCCAGTAATAATTTTCAAACAGTAAGTTAGAAATATCTAAACAAAAATAAACAGATGAGTAATTCTTCTTTCTAACTTCATTAATTTGAAACTCATATTTAATATTTTCATTTTTATTTCTATATATAAGTAATAAGGATTTTATTTCGTATGACTTTAATTCTAAAAATTTTAGTTTTAAATGACCTGTAATAGTACTATTATTCATATTAAACTTTAATAATTTCATGCGAAATGATAATTTTTCATTTGATAAATTCAAATAATTCTTTATTACTAGTGAAAAACCATTTTTGGTAGTTAAATAAGGTGTTACTAAATTAGTTCCTTCTGATACAAAAGATTGGAAATATCTCATATGCTTAAATTGAACATCCCTATCAAATAAGCCTATTCGATATTCTTTTATCACACCTAAATCATTACATTCTTCAATTAGATAAAAATCCCAACGTGATACCATATGACTATATTTCTGTATAAATTGGCCCACATTAATAACAATTACTCCATTACTCTTGATAGAATTGCTAGTTAACTTCTTAATCCATCTAATTTTGGATCTTCTCTCTTGTATAACTAATTGTAAATTCAAAAGATCTAAAAATTTATATTTTTTAATTTTAAACGTTATTTTTTCTTCTTTTATATCCAATAAAATGTCACTAATAGATAATTTTTCTTTAACAACACTATAATCAATTTTTGTTGTGGGTAACATTTGACTATACTTAATTTTCTTCACTTGCATCATTCCTTTAACTTAAGATTATCAACAACATAAAAAATCAAGTTCAAGGGATTAATAACCCACAGTAAATGTTTACATAAGATAGAAATACTTTCAAAAAAATAAGTGCACTACTTAAAAGTCTATTATAAAAAAGGAACGCTAAAAAAGCGTTCTTAAATTTTAGACGACATGTTTATTATTTAAAGGATGTTCTTTTTTTTCTTATCCATAATAGCCTTATATGTCCGTTCACAATTCTTATTATCTACGTATTTAAAATACTTACTTCTAAGTAAACCATAGTTAGGTTTTTCTTTAAAATCTCTCTGATAATAATCCTTGACCATTTTTACAAGTTGATCAACATCAAATACTCTATCTCCGAACAAATCATTTTCCATATCTAAATAACTACCTTGAAAATTATTATAATCTTCAATATCAAATTGGTAAAAAATTACTGGTTTTTTCATATAAAACATTTCCCACGCTACACTTGAGTAGTCTGTTATTAATAGCGATGATTTCATTAATAACTCATTTACTTTTTCTTCCCCATATTGTAAAATCTTAATATTTTTTGAGTTCGTTTTAAAGTTATCAATGTAGGCCTTAAATTTTGGATGTATATAAAATTGTAATATTATATTTTCTGTTTCAAGGAAATCAACAAGTACATTTGAATTTAAAAAGCCAACATATTTCTTATAATACTCTGTTTCTCTGAATTTTGATTCTGGTAAATCATCCATCCAAGTTCTCCAGGTTGGCATAAGAAATATTATTTTTTCTTCCCCAGATAAATCCTTTAGAACATCCCATCTACAAAAACCAGTTGTAATAATTTCATTATCATTATAACCAAAATTATTTTTAATAATATTCTTTTCATAATCAGAAGTAGCCACAAATAAATCAACCGCATGCGTTGAATTTTTATTAAATACGTAATCAACTCTTTTTAATGCTGTAACACCATGTTGCAAAAATACTTGTTTTTTATTTTTTAAGGCTTTTTTTAGTCTACCTTTTTCAATACGAATATCATATGAATGCCCTTTTGATTCAGAAGAAATAAGCAACTCAGCAGCAAACATATACAACATATATTTAAAACTCATAAATTTTAGAACCTTATCCTTCATACCAATAACATTTGAATAATCTGGAGAACTTTCCTTAATTATATAGTAAAAATTTTTCCGTTTGCTATTTTCATAGCAATATTTAAAAAAGTAGTATCCATTGTCCTGAGCACCCTCAGAAAATTTTTCATAACCAAGCCATATACCTTTATTATTAAAATAATTTTTAAATAGCCTATAAGTATAATAAGCTAGATTCTCTTTTATTTTATAAAATGTAGATTCATAAGCTTCCTTTTCTTTATATCCGATAGCCAATGTATTTACCGAAGTAACATATGGATATATTAGAAAACCATTTTTATCTGTATAAGAATATCTTACTACTTTTTTGTCAATTGCCTTTTTAACTTCTTTAGTTGGATTTTTAATTTTAAGGGCATATTCTCTATTGTTAATTTTAACTACAACAAATAAATCCCAATAGTAATTCTGCAGCTCTAGTGAACTTAGGTCAACTTTAAAGAATACTTGAGAGTTGTTTGTATTATCCTTTTTTTCTTTTGCCTCAAACTTATATTCTACTACTTCGATTTTATCACGATACTTTAGCATGACAGAAGTAACCTCATAGACATTACATTCATGTAATTTTAAGGATACTTGTCCACTTATCAATGGTCCTCTCATTTTAAACTTAGTTAGCTTCATATCAGCTTTAACTTTTTCAGAATTCAAATTAATTTCAGGCTTCACAACGATTGATAATTCGTTTTTAGAAGTTAAATATGGAGTAACTGAATTAGGGGTGTCCGTTATTATGCTATCTAAAAACCTGTCATACGCTGGTTTTACCGGAGCATCAAAATATCCTATCCTATTAGTTTCTATTATTCTGTATGTTTGAATTTCTAGATACAAATCCCATCGTGATTGTTTAGTTTTATACTCCTGTATAAATGAATCTAGATTTAAAATTATAGATATTAAACCATCTTTAGATTTATAGTTTAACTCCTGTTTCCACTCTTCTTTTGTTTTTCTTTCCTTAAATATAATAGCAAGTTTTAGATTATCCATGTTATAACCATAATTATTGATACTGAAATGTATATTAGTACCAATAAGTCTAATATCATGGATATTTGTATATCCAGATAATTTTTTATAAACTTCTCTATTATATATCGATTGATCTCCACATAAAATCCCTAGCTCATTTTTACCAGAAATATATACTATTAGACTTAAGTCTTTATTTATTTCAAGTGGGCTCATATGTCTTTGAAGAGCAGATTCAACCCAAATACCTTCTTTTTTCACCTGTGAAATTATAACCTGTTCTTCTTTGTAAAATTTCACATACAAAAACCATCTTTGATTAAGCTCAAAAATGTTATTTTTGTCAAATAGTGACAGTAAGTTAATGTTAATTTCCCTTTTTAATGGATCAAAAAGTACTTCTTCCGTATTCAAAGTAATTACATCTGAACTTTTACGATTTTTAATATATATTGCGTACTCACCTTGAAAATCTATATTATCTGATTCTTTCAAGGAAATTTTCAATGTTTTATTATTTAATGAAAATTGATCAATGTATACATCATTACGTACTACACTATAGATTCTTTTATCCAAGATCTCATCGTTTCCAATTAAAAAAGATAGCTCCCCTTTTGAAGTAATGTACGGTAATATTTTTTTAGTTCGATTTATTTCAAATGAGTTAAAAAATCTCTGGCTTTCTTCACTAATATTTTGATCTAATCCAATTCTATATTTAACTAAATTATACCCACCATTCTTTTGTATTAGATATAAATAATATTCTAATTCATGTTTTAAATCTCTAATGCTTTCAAAAGGAAATTGCAATTTTAAAGGATTAGCACTCAATATCTCAAAGGTAATTCCAACTATACTATTATCTTTTTTATTTTGAACAGCCAAATACAATGGAGAGTTATTAATATTTAAAAGATTTTCTTTAAATGTCAAAATAACATTATTCTGATTAAATTCAACATTCTGAGCAGTGATCTTCTCATCAATTTTATTACAATAGCTTTTAAACACTTCAGTTGCATTACCATATAAAAGAGACAATGTGTTTAATTTAGTTAAATAAGGAACAACAACTCTATTAGAATTTAACCGATATTCATTCGGCAAATATTTATTAACCCTAGTTTTTAAATTAACTGTGTTATATTTTATTTTTATTTTTTTATTTTCTCTATTAATATATAAATCAATAATATTTTTACTCTTATCATCAAAATAAATTCCATTTAAATCTATATTAATAAATTTTCCGTTTTTATTGTTTTCTATTTCAGGAGTTACACTTTGGATTTTTTTCGACTCTCTGTTAACAAATAAAAGTTGAAAATTCTCTACAGGAAATTTTTCATCTTCTATAGTCATAATCAAAAAGTTTTCCCTCAAAGTATAAAAAGAAATTTCAAAGAAATCCATTCTATTTATCACATCTTTCTAATAATTAATTATTATTAAGACTTTATTTTGTATTCTTGTAGCAATTCGTCTATTACTTTAATGACATCTTGTCTTATTTCTTCATGTTGCAAAGCAAATTCTATTGTCGTTTTTACGAATCCTAATTTTTCTCCGACATCATAACGTTTGCCATCAAAATCGTAGGCAAATACGCGCTGTGTTGTATTTAGTTTTTGGATTGCATCTGTTAATTGAATTTCCCCTCCTGCACCTGTTTCTTGATTTTCTAGAAGTGTAAAAATTTCCGGTGTTAGTACATAACGTCCCATGATCGCTAAATTAGATGGAGCAGTTCCTTGGGCAGGTTTTTCAACAAAATTATTAACTTCATAAAGTCGGCCATTTTGTGCTGTTGGGTCAATAATGCCATAACGATGAGTTTCTTCTGAAGGTACTTGTTGAACACCAATAATAGAAGAATGTGTTTCTTCATATTTGTCCATTAATTGTTTTAAGCATGGAGTTTCACTTTGAACGATATCATCGCCTAATAGAACTGCGAATGGTTCATCACCAATAAAACTGCGTGCACTCCAAACAGCATGTCCAAGTCCTTTTGGCTCTTTTTGGCGAATGTAGTGGATATTAGCTAAATTCGAGGAGTAATTTACTTTTTCAAGAAGTTCATGCTTACCTTTTGAAGCAAGATTTTGTTCTAGTTCCGGAGCACGATCAAAATGATCTTCAATTGCCCGCTTTCCTTTGCCTGTAACAATAATAATATCTTCGATTCCTGCTTCAACAGCCTCTTCAATAATATATTGAATCGTTGGCTTATCAACAATTGGCAACATTTCTTTCGGCATTGCTTTTGTAGCAGGTAAAAATCTTGTCCCCAAACCCGCAGCCGGAATAATTGCTTTTCTTACTTTCTTCATAAATTTTATACCCCCAATTTTTAGCTATAAATTCTATTTATATAATAGTTTCTATTCTATTTTTTAATAAGGACCTTTATATTTTAAAATTGTATAATACTACTTCTATACCATCTAAAATTAGTTTTATTCCCATTATTATTAATGTAAAAAACAAGTACAATTTATACCACATTATAACATATTTCATAGCTATTAGGAGTTTCTCGTCATATTTGTAATGCACTTGTAATAGTATGTTGAAGCATGTCGAATTGAAAAAGTCATTTATATTAGCACTACAAAAGGCCTACATAAATACAATTTCTAATATGTTCATTTTATCTTTCTCCATCTAGTTTTCAATGGTAAAATAGCCCACACTCTTTATTTTTGAAGGATAATTTTTTATCTCCCAATGAATAATAAAAGGTAAAATATTTGTTTATGTTTCCTTTTTAAATATGAAAACACTTTCGTTTTTTACAATTATTTGGGAATTCACCCAAGATTTTAATGACCCTATTGCTTTTTCGTGTTAACATTTACTTATAGAAGCACTATGATCGGGGGGGACGTATGTGAAAAAATTGTCGATTTTAGTAATTGCTCTTTTATTAGTTGGATGCACACCACAAGCGTATTCAGACAATTTAACAAAAGGAAAAGATGCTTTTAACGATGGAGATTATTCAAAAGCCGTCAGTTTATTTGAAAAAGCGCAGAACGAAAAAGAAACAGATGAAATCTCTTCCTATATTAAGGCTACACAACTATTGCTTGATAGTGAACAAGCTATAAAACAAGGGAAATTAGATATAAGTTTGAAAAAGGCGAAGCAGGTGGTAGCAATGAAAGGAAATGATTCACTTCTAAAAAGAGCAAAGTCAAAAGCGAAATCACTGATTCATAAGGATCAAACATTATTAAGACAAAAAAAATCCTTGGAGAAGAGCATAAAAAAGGGAAAAGCACTTCTTGCCAACAATCAATATGATGAAGCAAACGACGTCTTAAATAAAGCATTAAGTAAAAACACGTTAGAACACCCTGCAATCTCTGAGCAAAAAAGTACAATCAAGAGTTTAATAAAGCAAGCAGTAAATGGAGCAAAAACATCTGCGTCTGATACTGAGCAAACGTCAGCCCAGCCGCAAAAAAGTTCATCAGATAATACAAAATCTAACCAAGATACAAGCTCAAAAGCAACAAGTTCAAATACTAATACAAACACTAATCAGCAAGAAGGCTCTAGCCAAGGTTCAAGTCAAAGTTCAAGCCAGTCTTCTGATCAATCACAAGACTCCGGTACGAATCAAGGAACAAATCAAAGCTTAACACAAGAAGAAGCTGTCAATTTAGTTAAGCAATACTTAGGTGTCGACTCCGATGACAAAACGATCGTTCAATACGATCACGATGATGGTCAAGGAAACTATATTATTCATGTTTATGAAAAAGTCATAGATGACCCAAGCACTGGTGTAGGTCATAGTGTAACCCGTGGCTGGTACAGTGTAAACAAAAAAACGAAAAAAATTACAGCTCAGTAAGGCTGAACAAAGCAAAATGAGAATAAAGAAATGTTATCCTTCTAAATAGTATAGAAGCCCCCCATTGAATCTATTATGCGATGGGGGGCTTCTATTTTTAGCGCAAGCTCAAGAGGCTGGGAAAAAATTCAAAAGTGGTTAGCTAAAGACGAACATTGTACAAATCAGCTCTGGAAATATACTCCTGCGGGAGGATAGGCATCGGTGAGACCCCGCAGTGCATTTACTTTTGTCCCCGCCTCTTGCTAATTACTTTAAGTCCATGGCCATGATAACTTTCAAGAAAAGGAGTAGAATTTCTTCTATATAAATGGAGTTTAAATGCAAATACTCCATTGGTTTAGAGAAACGTCCGCTCGGTGCTTGCCCACGGTAAGCTTCGGAGAATCCCTATCTAACATAAAAAAGACTGTAGACAAATAAGAGGATAGCAAAAGTATCCTCCTTTTCATTGCCCGTTATAAAACCGGCCCTTTTATTGCAGCCAAGCCGCTTCCCATTCCAACTGCAAGAGCGCCGGCATCGAGCCATTGCTGTGCTGTTTCATTTGTGATTCCGCCAGTTGGAATTAGTTCAATATTTGGGAATGGCCCTTTTAAATGCTTAATATAGCTTGGACTATATGCATTGGCTGGAAAAAGCTTCAATATAGTAAATCCATCTTTCATTGTTTGCATAATGTCTGTAGGCGTCACAACACCTGGAATATAGACGATATGATGTTCTTTAGCAAACTTGCCGAGCTCATGATCGTAGCCAGGGCTAATGACGAATTGTGCACCTGCTCTTACAGCCAGCTGTGCTTGTTCTATCGTTATAACTGTTCCGGCTCCGACAATCATATCTACTTTTCTAGTAAAATATTCGATCACTTTCTCTGCTTCGGGAATCGTAAAGGTCACTTCAAGGATCCGTATACCTGCCTGTATCAGCTTCTCGCCTTTTTCAATTGCTTCTTCCACTGTGTCTGCCCGTAATACCGCGATAAATTGTTCGTCATGGATCTTTTCTATAATTGGATTCATGCTACAGATCTCCTCACTATTCTAGATTACTATGGCGTTGAAAGGCGTCCTCATTCCCCGATTGCTGTGTTTCCATTAGAGCCATACAAACTGCATCAAAATAAATATGGACTGCTTGATCAAATAACGAACTTAATGGCTGTTTACTTTGAATTTCTCCTTCTCTTCGATATTTCGTTGCAGCTGGTATATCAATTGTTTGATGAGAAAGGTTTGCAAGCGGCGATGCTGAATCAGAAGTAACACTGACAACGGTTACACCTGTTTTCTTTGCCTTCTCTGCCGTTTGGACTACGTTTGCTGTTGTTCCCGAACCCGATATTGCCACTAATACATCTCCGTCCTTAACGGATGGTGTGATCGTTTCGCCGACAACGTAAACTTGAAAACCTAAATGCATAAGCCGCATTGCAAACGATTTGGCAATGAGTCCTGAACGGCCCTCCCCTAAGACGAAAATTCTTGATGGTGTTGTTAACATGTCGACAAGTGTAGCGACATGTTGATTATTGATTTTTGAAAAGACAGTTTGAATTTCTGATAAAATAATTTCTGTTTCACGATTCATTTTAGCTTCCTCCATGCTTCTTTAATTTCCTTGGCTGCCTGACCTGGATCTTTTGCTTTACTAATAGCCGAACCAACGATTAATACATCAGGATTCATTTTGTTTAGCTCTGGGAGTGACGTAAGGGAAATCCCTCCTGCCACTGCAAGCTGCTGGTAAGAAGGGATTTTTTCTTGATCCCACACTGCTCGATCCCCTTCTTCTTGCTGATCTTTACTAATATGTTTGCAAACAATAACATCTTGCAGATGCTGAATAGTATGCCTATTGTCTTCACCTGTATTTAATAAATCAATCATCACTTTTTTTTCATATTTCTTCGCTACTTCTAAACACGTTTCAATCGTCACCATTGGCGCTGCTCCCATTACCGTAGCAATATCTGCTCCGGCATTAAAACAAAGCTCGAACTCATATTTAGCGTTATCAAATGTTTTTACGTCCGCAATAATTGTTTTATTAGGAAAGCGATTTTTTATCTCATAAATACTTTTGACCCCAAACTCTTTTATTAAAGAAGTTCCTACCTCAATCCATTCAACTTCAGCTTCTGCTCCGGAAGCGATTTCAATTGCTTCCGGAATAGAAAACCGATCCAACGCTAACTGTATAATCATTTTATTACCGCCTTTGCTTCAAATTCCTCTTTCACTTCTACTCGCTTTTGAGCTTTCACCAACAATGTTAAAATGACTGAGATCAGTAAGGCAATTGCCATAAACATAAAGGATGCTTTCGTTCCGCCTGTAGCACCATTTAAGAAACCAACAATATAAGCCCCGACAAAAGATCCAAGTGCACCCATACTATTGATTAAAGCGTTTGCACTACCAGCAACTTTTTTAGGTAAAATTTCTGGCATAATGGCAAAGAATGGACCATACGGTGCATACATAGCGCCTCCTGCAATAATTAGGAGCGCATAAGAAATCCAGAAATTAGAAGATCCAATCATATAACTACCATAAAAGGCAACTGTACCAATAAGTAATGACACCCATACAAATGTTTTGCGATTTAATGTTTTATCAGAAAAGTAGGATACTAGAATCATCGCAATCGTTGCTAATAAATATGGGGCTGCAGATAACCATCCTGTAGCAACAATATCCATATGGGAAGCTTCCTTAATCATAGACGGCAGCCACATGACAAAACCGTATACCCCAATACTCCAAGCGAAATATTGAATTGCAAGGAGAATGACTGTTTTAGAACGGAAGGATTCTTTATAACTAGCAACTTCTTTCAATCCTTTTTGTTCCTCACTCATCTCTTCTTCAATATTACGTTTTTCTTCATCCGTTAACCATTTTGCTTGACTAGGTTTATCTTGAACTAACTTCAACCAGAAAAATGCCCAAATGATTGCTGGTAAACCTTCTATTACAAACATCCCTCTCCAGTCAAGCGCTTTCAATAAATAGCCAGATACGATCGACATCCATAATACTGTAACCGGGTTACCTAAAATTAAAAAGGTATTCGCACGTGAGCGTTCTTCTTTTAAAAACCAATTACTTAAAAATACAAGCATCGCCGGCATAACGGCAGATTCTACAACACCAAGAAAGAAACGAATTGGATATAACCATGCCACATGGTGGACTAAACCTGTTGCTGAAGCCAAAAATCCCCATAAAATCATACTCCAAAAAACAAGCTTTTTTGCACTTTTTCTTTCAGCATAAATGGCACCAGGAATTTGAAAGAAGAAATAGCCTAAAAAGAATAAAGCTGATAAAAAGGATGCAACACCTGCTGTAATGTTCAAATCCCCTGCCATTCCACCAGCTGCACCAAAACTATAATTGGCACGGTCAAAATATGCCAAACTGTAAGTAATAAAAGCAATCGGAACCAAGTAGAAAAATCTTTTTTTGCTCGCTACGTTTTTCTCCATCATCATACACCCCTATAAAAAGATTTTGATCCTTATTGCATTTCTTGAATCATGTTGCCGTTATGCTCCGATGATTCACATCACCTCTTTCAAAAGGCTAGTTTTACGACCTTACAGCAGCCTTATTTTGTTGCATAAATGTCATGAGTTGCGCTCTTGTCGGCAAACCTTCTTTATCTCCAGCAGACATTGTTGCAAGTGCACCAATCGCATTTCCTCTTCTAGCTGCTTCAAATACAGATAAACCATCAAATAATCCACTTAAAACACCTACGGAAAAACCGTCGCCTGCACCTACCGTGTCAACAACCGTCTTAACATAGAAGCCTGGTATAATACCCTGTTCTTTTTCTGTAGCAACATATGCACCCTTTTCACCAATTTTGACAAATACAATTTTGACTCCTTTATTTAAATAGTGTGCCGCAATGTCCTCAGGACGATCATATCCCGTTAATACCTTTCCTTCAGCAACTCCCGGAAAGACATAATCAGCTTGGCATGCGAACGATTCAATCGTTTCAATCATTTCTCCTTCACTAGTCCATAGAGACGGTCGTAAATTTGGGTCAAATGAAATTGTGCTCCCTTCATTCCTAGCCTTATCTATGAGATAGCGACTTAATTCGCGAGTAGATGGTGAAAGCGCAAGCGGAATACCTGTTAAATGATAATGTTTCGCTTTCATCTCTGCTAACTCAGGAAAATCCTCCATTTTCATCTTGCTCGCAGCGGAGTTTTTTCGATAATATTGAACGAAAGGATCACCTGTTAATACTTTTTCTTTGAGCTGGAATCCTGTAAGGTGCTCTTTATCCTTTTTCACGAGAGTAGTGTTTACATGTTCTTTGTTTAATTCATGAATGATATAATCACCAAGCGGATCAGTACCCACCTTGCTCATCCAGCAAACATGATGTTTCAAGCGTGCTAAACCGATCGCTACATTTGTTTCCGCTCCCGCTAACTCCTTTGTAAATTCTGTAACTGTCGCTAAATCACCCGTCTCTTTTGCAATAAACATCCCCATTGCTTCTCCAAAAGTCATGACATCAAATATTGTCATCTTACATACACCCCTTCTTGTATGAACTGTATATAACATTCAACTTTAGATTTGATTGGAAATTCAAATGCCATCGTATGAGTTTTCGAGAACAGACTAAGAAAACGCTTCCATTTTTGGTTCAATGTATCATCTATTGCAATCGTTTCTAGTCCTTTTCCCGTTTCAATTACTTCTTTAATATGAATGTAAATCGTCTCATCCCGTAACATTTCAATAGCCGTTTCTGGATTTTCCCCCACATATACCCAATTACCGATATCACAAGTCAAAAAAATGGGAATCCTTGCACCATGACAAGTTGAAAAAAAGTTTACTAGTCTATCAATCCTGCCCCCTAATGCCGTTTGGTCATTCTCGATGGTAAAGGTAATTCCAGCCTCTGTAAAATAGTTGACAGCATCTCCCAAAGCACGAATATTTGATATGTTTTCCTTATAATCCCCCAATGAAAATTTGATCAATTCTGCCCCGAGTTCAATTGCTTCTTTATAAAAAGTTGTTAAATCAATGAGCTGATGTTCTTTTCCGAACAGTGCTATTGGACAAGAATAATACGCTTTTAAATTAAGTGCTGTCAGCATACGCTTAATCTCTCTTAAATTAGGAGTTTGTTCATTTAATAACTCCCTGCGAATCTCTACACCCTTTAGTCCAGCAGCTTTCACTTCAGAAAAAATTTCCTCATAATTTGTTTCCAATGGGAATGAATTCATTGTAATCAACAGATTTTCCATATTGCTTACCCCTTTGTTTGGGACCGATACCACTTTTAGTTATTGGGACCGATACCATTTTCTTGTGTAAATGATTTATCCTTTGCTGTAAGCTAAACTTTTGGAGTAGATCCTCTTTCAAATAGCCTTGTTTGGTATGCAACCGTTTGAACAGCTGTTTGCTCTCCGTTAATTCTTTTCAATATTAATTCTGCAACAGTTGATCCAATTTGATAAGTTGGCTGCACCATTGTTGTAATGCCTGACTCAATAGCTGCTGCCCAACTAGGATTATCAAAGCTCATTAAAGCGATATCTTTTGGAATTTGTAATCCTTTTTCTTTTATACTTAAAATAAGCTTTAATGCCACAACACTGTTTGCTGTTAAAATTGCCCTTGCCTGCCCCTTTGAATCAGCTAAAAATGCAGCAAGTTGACTATCCAACAAATCTTTATCATGAACATCCAACTCATAGATATCATTCAAACTTTGATGCTCTTCGTTCTCTATTTGTAGTGCTTCAAGAAAAGCTACATATCTTTCACGGCGCGGACTGATTTCTTGAACTGGTTCGGTAAAGTAAGCAATTCTTTCATACCCCTGTTTTAGCAAATAGGAAACTGCTTGCAATACAGCGTGATGGTTATCGATTCCGACTGTGTCAAAAGACAGTTCAGGAATTTTCCTATCCACAAGAACGATCGGTGTTTCCCCATTCCTCGAAAGTTCCTGTAAAAAAGCTTGATTTCCTCCTGTCGTTTGCACAAATACCCCATCAATTTGATGAGATTGGAGCATTGAAATATATTCACGCTCTTTTGATGGTTGATTGTCAGAGTTACAGATTAATAAACTATATCCGTGTTGCTTGCAAACATCCTCTGCTCCTCTTAATATCGCTGTCGTATATGGATTCGTAATGTCTGCAACGATAGCCCCGATTAAATAGCTGCGATTCCCCTTTAAACCTCGTGCTAAATTATTCGGTCTATAATTTAATTGTTGAATTACATGTTCAATTTTCTTTTGCGTTTTTGGTGAAATTTCATGAAAGCGGCCACCTAAATAACGTGAGACTGTTGATTTTGATACACCTGCTGCCGCCGCTACATCATAAATTGTCACTTTTGAATCTTCTTTTTTCATACTCTTCAACCATCCAATATTTAAAATGAAACCGATACCATTATTTTAGCAAACGCTTTCAATATGTCAATGATTTTTTAAAAAAGAAGTTAAATAAATTAGTAGATTTTTCTCTCCACATTTTCCATGTCATCGTTAAAGAGCAACAGTATACAATTAAGAAAACACATAATTAAAAATTAAGTGCACGCCAACGCGTTCCATCCCTTCTTCTTATTTTTCATATCTTAATTCATAAAATTTGATGAAAATGGGAAAGTTTGATACTTTCAATCATAACGGACATTGTGATTATATTGAATCATTAGAAAATTTACATTAAAATTTATATATCAGCAATGTTTTTCATTTTTCATCAATATTCTCATACAATACTATTTTAATGGAGGTGACAGATGTAATGGATTATCAATTATATCCTTTAGGTGACCAAGCAATTGTTATTGAAGTTGGAAATGATATTAACATAGAGACACATCGTTACATACAATTCATTTCTAATTATTTGGACGAATCCCCACCTGATTGGATGATTGAATATGTACCTGCATATACAACCGTAACGATTTTTTATAATCCTTTAGCTATCCATCAACATACAGTATTTCCTTATACATATGTCTGTAAAGAGCTTCACCACATTCTATCAACTTTAACAATCGATTCATCTCCAAAACACCGGATTGTTGAAATACCCGTTTGCTATGGCGGAGAATTC
The DNA here is from genome assembly GCF_011008565.1 of Heyndrickxia ginsengihumi. Lineage (GTDB taxonomy): Bacteria > Bacillota > Bacilli > Bacillales > Bacillaceae_C > Weizmannia > Weizmannia ginsengihumi. Next base: position 102,025 of record NZ_JAAIWK010000005.1, on the reverse strand, counting down.
GGACCAGACTTAGCATATGTTGCTGAAATTAACGGACTGACACCAGAAGAAGTCATTGACATTCACTCATCAGGCGATTATTTAGTATACATGATCGGCTTTGCCCCTGGTTTCCCGTATATCGGTGGAATGTCTGAAAAGATTGCAGCGCCAAGGAGAAAATCGCCAAGATTAACAATTCCTGAAAGATCTGTTGGCATAGCAGGAAAGCAGACAGGCGTTTATCCTATTGAAACACCTGGGGGCTGGCAATTAATTGGACGAACTCCTATAAAATTGTTTCGCCCAAAAGGTGTATCGCCAAGCCTGTTAAAAGCAGGTGACAGCATTCGATTTAAACCTATTAGTCACGAAGAATACTTACAATTGGAGAAAGATGAATCATGATTACTATTTATAAACCTGGTCTGCTTACAACAATTCAAGATATCGGGAGATTTGGATTTCAAAAATATGGTGTAATTGCAAGTGGTGCAATGGATACACTGGCGCATAGAATCGCAAATTTACTCGTAGGCAATGAAGAAACAGCACCGACTATAGAAATGACTTTACTTGGCCCGACTATCCAATTTAACGAACCATCATTGATCTCTATTTGTGGCGGCAACCTATCACCAAAGATTGATAACAAACCTGTTCATTTATGGAAACCTGTGTTTGTGCAAAAGGGGAGTATGTTAACATTTGGTTCTGCAAAAAATGGCTGTCGTGCTTATCTTGCAATTGCCGGGGGTTTTTCAGTACCAACTGTAATGAATAGTAAATCCACATATTTAAGAGCAAACATCGGTGGCTATCATGGCCGTGCTTTACAAGCGGGTGACCAAATAATAGCAGCTTCCCCAACTGCGCTTTCTATGAAAATGTTGAATAGATTTAAAGAAATGGCCGGCAATCATGCTTTTAAAGAAATGGATTGGTCCGTATCAGCGGAATTAATTTCTTTTTATCATTTGAACTCCCCTATCCGCATGATGAAAGGGAGACAGTTTTCATTATTTACTCAGGAAAGTCAAGCAAATATTTTCCATCGTGCTTTTTCTGTTTCAACTGAATCAGATCGGATGGGATACCGTTTGCAAGGCCCATCGTTAGCATTAAAACAGCCGCAAGAAATGCTGTCAGAAGCAGTAAGCTTCGGCACCGTTCAAGTTCCTTCCGACGGAAATCCGATCGTTCTATTAGCTGATCGGCAAACGACAGGCGGATATCCTAAAATTGGACAAATTGCTTCTGCTGACTTGCCACTATTAGCGCAGGCAAAACCAGGCGACCAAATTCGCTTTGCAGAAATCAGTCTTGAAGAGGCTCAACAGCTCTATTTAGAAAGGGAAATAAAAATTCAACACTTAAAAAAAGGAATCCAACTAAAATTTTAATAGGAGTGAGAAACATGCATATTGTCGATATAAATTGTGATATGGGGGAAAGTTTTGGCGCTTATCAAATTGGAAGTGATGAAGACATCCTCGATTTTATTACATCTGCAAATATAGCCTGCGGATACCATGCTGGTGACCCAACAACGATGAGAAAAACGGTACAGTTGGCATTAGAAAAAAATGTCGGTCTCGGAGTTCACCCAGGATTGCCTGATTTAGTTGGTTTTGGAAGAAGAAATATGCAAATCTCTCCTCAGGAAGCTTATGATCTTGTCGTTTACCAAATTGGATCACTTTACGCATTCGCAAAATCAGAAGGGGGAACACTACAGCACGTTAAACCACATGGTGCACTATTTAATATGGCTGCCAAAAGTGCCCCTCTTTCTGAGGCGATCGCAGAAGCCATATACAAGGTCGATCCGGAACTGATCATGTTCGGTTTAGCTGGCAGTGAGCTTATTAAAGCCGGGAAAAAAATTGGTCTTCGTACTGCTAGTGAAGTCTTTTCTGACCGCACCTATCAAGAAGATGGCTCTTTAACATCTAGACGTGAAGCAAATGCATTAATAAAAAATCATGAAGCTGCTGTTAATCAAGTCATTCGCATGGTAAAGAAAGGAAAAGTAACGTCTTTACAAGGAACTGATATTTCCATTCAAGCGGACACAATTTGTATCCACGGAGACGGAGAACATGCCCTTGAATTTGCTCAATATATTACGAAAGCGTTAAAAGATGCTGGAATTTTAGTTAGAAAGATTAGTGAAATTGTTTAATATTTAAAAGAGCTAGGCACAAATGAAAGTGCCTAGCTCTTTATTAGGAAATAACTAATGAAAACCCAAATATGTGCTCCACCCCCGCTCCTGAAGAAATATACTTCGCTTTCCGCGGGCGGCTGGTGAGCCTCCTCGTGCTAATTGCACTGCGGGGTCTAACCGATGCCTATCCTCCCGCAAGGAGTCTACGTTTATTTCCGGAGCTGATTTATGCAATGCTCATCTTTAGCTAACCAATTTTGAGTTTCCCCAGCCTCTCTATCCAATTAGTATACTTTCACACTACGCGTCTTACTTTTATTGCCGGCTTTGTCCTTGGCATAAATCTTTAACGTTGCTCCTTTTTTCTGTTTCGATATTTTAATGTGATAGTACCCTTTTGAACTGGATTTCGCCTTTCCGAGATACTTGCTCCCTCTATAAACATAAACAGTCGCACTTTTTTCAGCTTTCCCTGTCACTTTCGTAGTTTTTGTCGTAACTTTATTGACCGATGGCATATGTGGTGCTATTTTGTCCGCAACTTTAAATGACTTGCTATGGCTCCTATTTCCTACTTTATCTGTAGCATATGCGACTAATACAGTACCTGCCTTCTGTTTTGATTTAATTTTAACAGATACATTTCCTTTACTGTTTGCCACGCCTTTTCCCAATACTATTTTTCCTCTGTATATAGTCAGTGTCGCCCCTGCCTCAATCTTTCCAGTTACCGTTGTTGAATTGTTCCCAAATGTATAGACTTTCGGTGTAGCTGGCGAAATTTTATCCACTACTTTTATCGTTTTACTAGCACTTTTGTTTCCCGCCTTATCTACAGCATACACTGTGAGCACAGTGCCTGCCTTTTGTTTTGCTTTGATCTTTATGGAAAAGCTCCCTTTATTACTAGCAATCCCATGGCCAAGCACCGTTTTTCCGCTTTTAATGAAAACGGATGAACCTTGTTCAGCTTTGCCAGTTATCGTTATAGCATTATTGCCAAAAGTGTACACAGTAGGTACTGCCGGCGGTGTTTTATCTACTACCTTGACAGAAACTGCAGCGCTCTTTTGCTGTAATGAATTTTCAGCATAAATAGTTAAAATTGATCCTGCCTTTTGCTTAGGAATAGGTTGAACTTTAAACATATCATGACTGTCTACAGTAGCCTGACCAATAACTTTAGAACCTGACTTAACAAAGACTTTATTATTCTCATACGCTGTACCGATAATGAAGTTACTATTATCGCCAATTTCTTGTACATTTGGTTTAATTGGTTGTGCACTGCTTTGATCGGTCGATAAAAGGGTATAAGTAATATCTGTCCCTTTATTGACGGGGATGCTTAAACTTTGTGAAGATGGAATTTGCTTTACAACTGCTCCCCCGCCTTTTAAATTCAAAGCTCCTCCACTATAAACTTTAGTCTGTAATGAATCAAAAGCTGGATCTCCTTTAAAACCATATAGACCAGAACGTTGCCGCAATATCAACGCCGCCCTAAAATCTGTCATGAATTTTCCAAATGTAAGATTTTTATCTATATATTTTTTAATAATATCTTGAACGGCTTGATAGTTGCTATTGGGATCATCAATTAATTCTTTAAAAATTTGATCTCCGTGCCCACATTGAATTTTTAAATACTCTATAAATAAATATGATAATGAATAATTGGCTAACGTATCTCCCGAATCATCCCAATTTAGTAAAGAATGCCCCTTCGTAATATCTGCATCTTCATTGTAATAGTCGATGCGATCTTGAAGGGATTGCTTTAAATACATTTGCTCCGCCGCCATTGAAAGTCCTTCATTCAGCCAAGTATCCATTTCGGGTTTCTGCTGAATCAATACTTTTTGGTTATAATTGATCATATGTTGAAATTCGTGAGCTAAAGTAGAATATGCTTCCGAAACATCTTTACTAGATCCTAGCCCCATCGATGGATACGTATCAATATAGAAAATTTCTGAGCGATTTGAATAAGAAGCAGTGGAGAGATCGCGGGGATCAAAATAGCCTGCAACATATCCTCCGTCACCGCTAAATCCATCTTGTATATCATAGACAAGAATATTAACTTTTTTATTTCCATCAACATCTGATTCATTTCCAAAATTTTCCACATCTAATGGGTAAATATGATCGTCAAATTCGCTTCCTAATTGCTTCGCTTCTGTTGCCGAAATTTCATTGTCGTTCACCCAGACTTGTGTACGGGAACCGTCATATAATAATGTCGCATTCATGCTCTCGTATTGGTCTTTTGCAATATTATAAGTCCAAAATTGCTTATGATCACCGACATCATATGATTGTTTTATAGATTTCGCATTTTCACTGAGAAGTTGATTTTTATATTTCTCTTCATCAAATGGCTTTACATAATCCATTTCATAGGCGTTTTTTGCAATGTGCTTATTAAACGTGTATTGATCATTATTAATTTGTATAGAATCAGAATTCTCACTTTTAGTTCCATTTGTTGACTCATTACTGATTAATTCATAATTTTTAGGAACTGAAGCTGCTTCCTTATTACTATCCTGATTTAAAGATTGTGTCACATCTTTAGAAGATCCACTGCTTGCGGACACTTCTATCGGCACAAAGGCGAACAGAATGATAAAGATAGCCGTATAACATATCTTCCAAAAACATACAAACAATGCTTATTCTCCCCTTTTTCCTTTATACTGCTAATTATAATAGTTTAAGAGAGGGAGAGGTTCGATTTTAACCAAAATTAATTACATACAATATTTTCCAGTTGATATTGCTGCTCATACATCACTTCAACCGTTGATATTGATAGCAGTCAAAAAAGGGCACTAATTTTTACAGTGCCCTTAAAAATTTATTGAAAAGCTACCCATGTAGATTCTTTTTCCGCAGACCGTTTAATCAACGTAACTTTTTTCTACTCTCTGACTTACATCAAATTCTTTCATTTTTGCTTTCACAGTAGTTTTTATTGCTTCTTTACCAGGTGTAAGAATCGCCCATGGATCATGTACTTTACTATCATTTATGAGCACTGTTCTGATCGCCTTCGCCCACGCTAATATACATTCCGTATTGACATTAATTTTTGCATGACCATATTTAATTGCTTTTTTAATTTGATAGTCTGGTATACCTGATCCACCGTGTAATACAAGCGGGATATTTGTTAACTCTGAAATATATTTCATCTCTGAAAACCCAAGCTTCGGTTCACCTTGATATTGTCCATGCACTGAACCAAGCGCAGCAGCTAATGCATCAATCCCCGCTTCATTGACAAGTCTTAAGCATTCATTTGGATCTGCATATTGGATCCCGCCAATAAGTCCATCCTCCATGCCACCGACTGTCCCGACTTCTGCTTCTACTGAGACACCGTTAGCCTTTGCATATTCAACAACTTGCTTTGTCATTACAATATTTTTATCAATCGGATAATGTGAACCATCAATCATCACAGAGGTAAATCCTGCGTCAATTGCTTCCTTACATCTTTCTACTGTTCTACCATGATCTAAATGCAGTGCTACCGGAACTGAAATGGACATTTCAGTTAAAAGTCCATTTACCATTCCAACGATCGCCTTAAACCCACCCAATTTATCTATAATTCTATCAGAAGCAGCTAAAATAACTGGTGCTTGTTCCTCTTCAGCCGCCTGTAAAATCGCTTGAGTCCACAGTAATCCATTTATATTGAAATGGCCAATTGCATATTGACCATCTTTCGCTTTTAAAACCATCTCTTTCATCGATACAAGCGTCACTTTGGCAGCATCCTCTCATTTCAAAGTCATATTTAGTTCTTAACTGCATTTAAATCGTAATATTTAGATATAACTTTTAGAGTCGTATCTTTAGCTGTTTTTATCGTTTCTTCCGCAGTTAACTGATAATATTCAGGACGAAATAGTTCGACAGAAACAACATCTGAATAGCCAATTGCTTTTAATGTTGATAGTATATTATCAAGATCAATTGCACCAAAACCCGGCCATACTCGATCTTCATCCGTTAAAATTCCGATTGGAAAATCCTCTGTATCGTCAATATGCAATATGAAAATTTTTGATCCATCCGCTTTTTTTAAGTCGTCCAGCTGTGAACCCATTGCATGAAAATGGAAACAGTCAAATACTAAACCTACGTTTTCACGATTAACCGTTTGAATAATGTCATATGCTTGAGCAAATGTATTAACCGTCGCCTGTGGATGTCCGATAAATTCAACAGCAATTTTTACATCATATGGTTCAGCAATCATAGATAACTCTTGCAGCACTTCTACGCAGCTCTTTTTAATCTCATTTTTTAATATTTTTTCTTCCGTAACTAACGGAACAGCCACAATATATTTCGCTCCAATTTTCGAAGCTTTTTCAACCATATCTTTAAATTTATCTATTATTGCTTTATGTCCAGCTTCATCGCGATTGTTGAAAAATATTAATGCATTGAGCGCCAATGGTTTAATATGATGTGTGTCAAAAAAATACACTAACTCCTCAAGCGTATGATTCTGTAAATATTCCGTCAATTTATCCTCTGTTCGAATTTCGATATAATCGTATCCTAGTTTTTCGCAGTATTCTAAATCCTTTATTAAATTTGAGTTTCGTAGTGTCGTAGCTTCATTAAATCCTAGTTTCATCATCAGCTCTCCAATACAAATTTATTTTTAATAGGCGTATTAACTTATCGCTAGGCCTAAACCTTCTTTCATTTTTTCCAGCATGAACTTACTAGATTCATCAGCCTTATCAACCCAGGCAAATACAGCGTTTGTTGCAATTCCATCAAAATTCATTTCTTTTAACTTTCTAAAAATTGTATCGAAATCTACTTCACCTTCGCCAATATTTAAATGTTGATGAATCGTTACTTCTGCTCCTGGTGGATTAACAATATAACGTAAACCGTTTGCCGCTTTGTGATTAAATGTATCAGAAAACAACACATGTGTTAGCCGATCGCCAGCATAGTCGAACATCGTTTCTATATCCCCAATACCATCATCGTAATAAAAAGTATGAGCCGTTGAATAAACAAGATTAATCCATGGTCGATCCAATGCACGGATCATATCTACTGCGCCTTTATTTGTTTCGATAAAATCATAAGGGTGCGCTTGAAGATTTAGTTTAATCCCTTCTTTTTCAAAGACTGGAATAAGTTCATCCATCGATTTAATAAACTTCTCCTCACAAACGACTGGATTGTACTTTGTACCATTGAATTCGCTATTCATTAAATCAATATCCAATTCTACAGCAATTTCAATTGCACGTTTCCAATTTCGTACTGCCGCCTGACGACGGTCCTCCTCTGGACCTGCCCAATAATAAAGAGGAAGTAATGAAGATATTTTAACCCCCGCATCATTTAACCATCTTTTTAAATTTTTAATTTGACTTTTATCTACTTTAGGATATTTATAGAATGGGCAAAAATCTTCGCGCGGTGATAATTCAATATAGTCGTATCCTAGCTCCGCTGTTTTGTCTACCATTTCCTTTAAAGATAAATTTTCATACATTGATGGGTCTAGTGCAATTTTCATATTTATTCCTCCATTCAAATTGAGTAAAGAAAATTTTATGCTTGTTGCAGATTTTTATAGAAATCTGGTTTTTCACCTAAAATAATTTCTTCTTTTTGGCCGCTTTGTTGTGCCTTCACGCATACATCTGCTGTCACAGCAGCAATATATCCATCCCAAGACGTTGGTCCTTGTGGTTCGCCTTTTTCGCTTACAGAATCGATAAAATCTTGAATTTCAATATCGTAAGCATCCACAAATCTGTCCTTCCAATCAGTTAGAAGATTAACACCCAACTGAGCATCTTTGCGAACAACAATACTTGGAACCTCAGGCAATTTGACGATACCTTCTTCACCGATAATTTCGCATTGAATATCGTAGCCATATTTACAGTTCACAAAAACTTCGGCAGTAATGGCAATTCCGCTTCTAGTTTCAATTAAAAAGATTTGCGGGTCTCTTAAAGTTTCTAATGCATTCCTTGTTTTCTTCGGATAAAAAACTTGAACAGATTGATAGTCATCATTGACTAACCAATGAAGGATGTCAATTTCATGAATTAATGTGTCCACTACCGCCATGTCCGTTGTATAGTTTTCATCTACACTTACATTTCGATGTGCACAACGGATCATTAAAGGTTCACCAATAATTTTTTGATCAATTGCTTCTTTCATTTGAACGTAGCCTTTATCGTAGCGGCGCATGAATCCCACTTGAACTAATCTTTTTCCGTAATTTATTTCTGCATTGATAATTTCCATACAATCTTCTGCAGTAGTTGCTAATGGCTTTTCGCAAAAAACATATTTTCCGTGTTCAATCGCTTTTAACACGCTGCCCTTATGTGCAGGCCCCCAGCTTGTTACTAATACTGCATCTACATTTTCATTTGCTATTAATGTTTTATCATCTGGATAAGCGATTGCATTCAATTGAAATTGTTCAACGACCTGCTTTGCTAGTTGCTGATTTACATCTGTTACAGCGACAATTTCTGCCCCAGCTAGTTTCTTACTAATTCTTTTTATATGTTCTCTCCCAATTGCACCTGTACCGATTACTCCAATTTTCAATGTCATCATGCTGTCCTCCTATATATAATTATTGATATCATTTCTGCTTGTTTACTAGATTATCCTTTCCAGTATGCGCTTACAAATTAGTTTATTGTCTTTATCATAAACCAGTCGTTCCTGTCGGTCCTTCCGTTTCTTGTTGTTTATCCCATTGCGAACGGAAATTATGTTCGAGCTGTTCAAGCGAACGTCCTTTTGTTTCTGGCAAACATTTTGCAACAAATGTTATTGCGATAAGACCTAAGGCAACAAAAATGAAGAACGTTGTAGATAATCCAATCTTATCCAGCAAAATTGGAAAAGTTAATCCGATAAGAAAGTTTGTTAACCAAAGGCACAATGCTGTAATCCCCATACCAAGACCTCTTAACCGCAACGGGAAAATCTCTGAAAGCATTAACCATGTAACAGGTGAAATGGCCCCTTGTTGAAAAGCAAGAAAAGTAACTGTGAGTGCAAGCACTATAAAAGGAAGTGCAGCTGTTCCTTTAAGAACAATCGAGAATATGCCAATAAGCAGCAAAACTGTTGTTGTTCCAATTTGACCTGTCAAAAGCATTGGTCTACGACCAACTTTGTCAAGCAGCCAAATCCCGACGAAGGTTGCTAAAACTGATATAACCCCATTTGCGATATTTCCAACAATTGCAGCCTCAGTTTTAAAACCGGCATCCTTTAAAATTTCAGTTCCATAATACATGATGGAATTGACACCTGTAATTTGCTGGACAATCCCAATTCCAATTCCAATAAGTAAAATACGGCGAATCCATGGGACAGCTAGGTCTTTAATAGTAGCTTTTTCAAGCTCAGATTCTTCGGTAATCGCGTTCTTAATTTCCTCGAGCTCTATTTGTGCACGATTTTCCTCACGTATTTTCTTAAGAACACGTAAAGCATCGCCAAACTTGCCTTTTGAAGCAAACCAACGCGGGCTTTCCGGTACAGCCAGCATTCCAAACCATAGAAAGACTGCTGGGAGTGTGGCAATGACTAACATATACCGCCAAATATGTGCAATATCACCGAGTGTACTTGAAAGAATGGCATTAAAGGTAAAGGCTAACAGTTGACCAGTTACAATCATGAGTTCATTCTTGGTAACCATTCCCCCTCTGCGTTCAGCCAGTGATATTTCAGCTAAAAATGTCGGTACTGTTACAGATGCACCTCCTACAGCAAGACCTAAAATAAAGCGAAAGATGACCATAACTGTTGCATTCGGTGAAAAAGTACATCCAAGTGTGGCAATTAAAAACACTAATGCTAGATAGAGGATCGTTTTACGACGGCCATTTCTATCGGATAATCTCCCTCCGAACAATGCACCTAACGCTGCGCCTAACAGTAACGAGCTAGTGACGAGACCTTCAGTAAATGAATTAAGATTAAGTTGATCCTTTCTAGCCATATAAGGCAAAGCACCATTAATAACCCCTGTGTCATATCCAAAGAGAAGACCTCCGAAAGTTGAAACAAACGTGATTGTTTTTAGAAATCCTTTTTTACTACGCTGCTTCATTTCCCCATTATTATTCATGTTTTTTCCCCACCTTCTAAGTATGGACGAGTAAATTTTCATCAATGTATGTTTTAGCGATTAATGCATATTCTAAAGGATTGGCAATTTGAGGGTTTTGTTCTGCCTCGACTACAATCCATCCTTTATAATCATGATCAACTAATACTTGAAACACTTCTGTAAAATCTATACTGCCATCCCCAGGTACAGTAAACATCCCACTTAAAAACGATTGCAAAAATGACTTTCCATTGGTTTTACATTCTTCCAATATACGTTTTCGAACATCTTTAAAATGAACATGTTTAATGCGGCCAATATGCTTCTTTAACATTGACATGCAATCTCCATCAGATACGTAAATATGCCCCGTATCATAGAGTAAATGCACATGGTTCGCATCTGTATTTTCCATTAAACGGTCAACTTCCTGTGCTGTTTGAATACCCGTACCCATGTGATGGTGGTAGACTAATTTCAAACCATATTGTTCTGCAATTCTCCCAAGATCATTTAAACCTTCACACAATTTTCCCCATTCGGCATTGTTAAAGGAAGGTTTTTCCGTAAAGATGTTCTTATCTAAACCTTGAATACTGTAGGTTTGCTCTGATACTACCGCGACATCAGCATGAACGTCCTTTAAATATTGGCAATGTTTGTGAAATTCATCTGAAACCGCTTCTATCCCATCACGAATAATGAAACTACTAAACCATTGCCCCGCTATTTTTAAGTTTCGCAGTTTTAATTCTTTATTTAACGCTTTTGCTTCTGGGAAAAAGCCGCCGACTTCCGTGCCTTGAAAGCCAGCAACGACGATATCACTTAATAGTTGTTGTACAGTATTTTCTTTGCCAATCTCAGGCATATCATCATTACGCCAACCGATTGGGGCAATGCCCCATAAAATATCTTGATTCGACATATACCCTTCCTCATTTCTTAATACTGCTTTGCAGATTGTAATTTTTGCATGCGAGATTCATGTGCCTTTTGAACGTTCTCGTTATTTGATACTTCAGCAACACCGACGTTCCACCAGCTTTCATACCCGTCTGTCATTGTCTTTGGAAGTACTTTAATATCTATCAGTGTCGACGTTTCTTGTTTCTTTGCATCTTCTAAAGCTGCCTTCAGTTCATCAAGTGTATGGACCTTATAAGTTTTAGCTCCATAACCTTCTGCTACTTTCGCATAATCAATGTTCAAAATTTGGTTGTCATGAGTTCTAAATTCTGTAAAATAGCTGCTGCTGCCGTTTTCCATCTGTAAATTATTAATACAGCCATATCCTGAATTATCAAATAAAACAACATTAATTTTTTGATTATACTGGATCGACGTAATAAGCTCTGAATGTAGCATAAGAAAGCTGCCATCACCAACAAGTGAATATACTTCTCTATCTGGATGTGCGAGCTTAATGCCTAATGCGCCTGAGACTTCATACCCCATACAGGAATATCCGTATTCTAGATGATAAGTATTTGGGATCGTAGTATTCCATACACGTTGCAAATCTCCTGGAAGAGATCCTGCTGAGCTGATAATCGAACTATCAGGTTCAATACAGTCGTTAACAGTAATTAATGCCGTTGTTTGAGGAAGCTCTGTATCCAGTGCGTCTGCATATTCATTGAGCACCTCTTGAGTAAATTGGTTTTTAATTTCCGGTTCAAACTGATTACGGTTAAATGTAACTTGACTTAGACGATCCCTCTCAGCTAGCCACTCTTCTCTTAACTGAGCAATTGTCGAACCAAATTCACTCTTGTAGCCTTCTAATAATAAATCTAATTGTTCTAATGTTACTTTGGCATCTGCTACAACCTGGAAAGCATCTAGCTTATAAGCTTGCATTCTATTAACATTAATATTTAAAAATTTTGCTGTTTCAAACTGAAATGCCGTTTTCGAAGAAGTCGCAAAGTCTGTATATCTTGTTCCTACCCCGATAATCAGGTCTGCTTGCAACGCAGCCTTATTTGCCGCCAAAGTTCCAGTAATGCCCATACCGCCCAAATTATTTTTAAAAGTGCTCTCTACTGTTGATTTACCTGCTTGTGTTTCAACCAGTGGAATATCATATTTTTCAGATATCTTCATTAATATATCACGCGCTTCAGAGTATTTTGCCCCACCGCCGACAATGATTAGTGGACGTTTGCTATCTTTAATCAATTGGACTGCCCCTTCAATCTCGCGCTGGGTCGGTAACTTTCTATCTATATAATGCACCCGTTTTTCAAAAAATTGTTCATCGAAATCATAAGCCTCTCCCTCTACGTCCTGAGAAATACAAATCGTTGCAGGACCTGCGATTGCCGGATTTGTCAAAACTTCAAACGCACGAATTAAGCTAGACATTAATTGTTCTGGCCGTGTAACTCTATCCCAATATCTCGAAACTGCTTTTAAAGCATCATTTGTTGTAACAATAGGGCTATGTTCATGTTCAACTTGCTGTAATACTGGATCTGGCTGGCGTGTTGCAAACGTATCGCCTGGTAAAAAAAGTACCGGGATATTATTTGCCAATGCGGTTCCTGCAGCTGCTGCTAAATTTGCCGAACCCGGTCCAACAGATGTCGTCACAGCAAAGATTTTTTGCCGCAGCATCTGTTTACTATAGGCGACCGCGGCATGTGCCATCCCTTGTTCGCTCTTTCCTTGAATCACTTTTAAATGTCCCGAATACTGTTCGAGCGCCTGCCCAATCCCTAGTACATTACCATGACCAAAAATATTAAATATTCCTTCAACAAATGGAAATTCCTTATCATCTACATGAATGTATTGTTGATTTAAAAATTTAATCAAAGCTTGAGCTGTTGTTAACCGAACCTTTCTCATCATTTCCACCTCTATGATCGTTAGTTAAATGTTAAACACGCGTAGAAATCAATCCTTCGATTTCATCCACTGTCGGCATTGCATCTGATGAACTATGTTTGCTTACAACAATAGAGGCTGAAGCGCTTCCATATTTTAGAGCAGTTTCAATATCTTTTCCGTTAATGAGAGCATATAGAAAAGCTGAAGCGTATGAATCCCCTGCTCCAAACGTTTTTAATACTTTCGTCTTATAGGCATTCCCCTTAAAGATTTCTCCTGACTTTGCATACGCATATGAACCTTCTACCCCATGTTTAATCACTACAAGATTTGGAGAATGCTGAAATAGATAATGAATCGTTTGTTCATTTGTCCCACCGGTTGTATGTTCCATCATATCGTATTCATCACGTGTTCCAATTACAATATCTGATTGTTCTGCAATAAGAGAATAGTAAACAGCCGTTTCTTCTGTTGATTTCCATGAATATGGACGGTAATCTAATTCAAAAATGACTTTGACATTATTTCTCTTAGCTAAACTAACTGCTTTTAAAATGGCTTCACGGGATGGACTTTTAGATAGGGCAGTTCCTGAGACAAGCAATACCTTAGCTTGTTTTATATAATCTTCATGAACTTCCTCAGGTTTTAAATAAAGATCAGCAACTTCTTCCCTGTACATTAAAATACTGCAGTCTTCGGGACTTTTAATTTCCGTAAAAGTTAAACCAGTTTTATGACCTTCATCGTCTATTACAATGTTCGATGTATCAACACCCACTTCACGCACATATCTTTCAATATAACGACCATGTTGATCATCTGAAATTTTACCAATGAATCCAACTTTCAGACCTAGCTTTGAACTTCCAATTGCAATATTAATAGGGGAGCCCCCAACATATTTTTTAAAAGTCATCGTATCTTCCATCGGACGGTTATATTCTGCTGCATTTAAATCAATACATGCACGTCCAATGGCGATCACATCAAATTTTCTATCATTATTAAATTCATATTTCATTTGATAACAGCTCCTCACCTTTAACGTTCTAATATCCACTCATGATCAGGATCATTGTAGAATTTCCAAGTACGTTTTGGTCCTGCCATTACATTTAAATAATAAGATGTATAGCCTTCGGGTACACCTACAGGATGATAACCTTCTGGAACAAGCACGACATTTCCATGTTCGACAGTCATTGTTTCATCAAGCGAGCGATCATCGTTATATACGCGTTGAAAAACAAATCCTTGTTTTGGGTTCATCTCATGATAATAAATCTCTTCTAATAATGATTCATTTGGTAGGTTATCCCGATCATGTTTATGAGGCGGATAACTTGACCAGTTACCGCTTTCTGTAAATACTTCAACGACAAGTACACTGTTCGCAGATGGATCTGAATCAGGTAAAATATTAAAAACTAGCCGTTTATTATTCCCCTTTCCTCTTCTCTCAACAGTATTATCCTCAGCTTTTATCAATCTCGTTGGTAATTGGTTTTCTGATGGAGAATAGCAGAGTGCTATACGCGCGTGACTAACTGCCTTTATTTCGAAACGGCGATCATTGGAGATATACACACTGTCTGTTGGCCTCTGTTCGAAAACAGTTTCCATCCTCCTCCCAATATTGTTAAACGACTGCTCACCATCTGTGACACTTATTTTACCTGTTAATGCAACAATACAGCATTCCTGTTTGCCAAGCACTTCCGTATATTTAGCATTTTGATCCAATTCTACTATTCTAAATTCAACATATTGCAAAGGAGAATTTTCCTTCTTCACTTCATGGACAATCGTAACACCATTAGATTGCTCAATATTACTAGGTTTTCGGAGAAGACGGCTCATTTTTCTACCTCCTCATTGTTTTTGAACCTTATCGGGATATCATACATATGCATGTGCAAATAGAACGCACATGCATACTATCAGTAAAAAATGAAATGCTTTATTCAAATGAAGGTGCTTTGTAGCGCGCTGTTACTACTTTTTTATGTGTATAAAAATCGACACTATCTTTACCATTCGCATGCAATGTCCCATAGAATGAAGACTTCCAACCAGAGAATGGGAAAAAGGCCATTGGCGCTGGAACCCCTAGGTTAATACCTAACATCCCTGCATCAATATTTTCACGGAAATAGCGAATTGCTGATGCATTTGTTGTGAAAATACATGAACCATTTGCAAATTCCGATTTATTTGCTACTTTTATTGCCTCTTTTAAGTTTTCCACACGAATGATAGACAAAACTGGAGCGAAAATTTCGTCTTTCCAAATCGTCATTTCAGTTGTTACATGATCAAAAATGGTTGGTCCAATAAAGAATCCTTCTTCAGATTGACGTTCACGTCCATCAACGATCATGGATGCTCCCTCTTCGATTCCTTTTTCAATATAACGAATTGTACGTTTTTTGTTTTCTTCACGAATAACAGGACCTAGTAAAACTCCATCATCTAAGCCATTCCCCATTTGAATGTTTTTCGTTTTTTCAACGAGTCTAGAAATAAATTGGTCTGCAATCCCTTCCTCAACTGTTACAACAGAACATGCCATGCAGCGTTCACCAGCTGATCCGAATGCTGAATTAATAATATTTGTCGTTGCTTCTTCTAGATCTGCATCATTTAGCACAATGATATGGTTTTTTGCCCCCGTCAGCGCTTGAACACGTTTTAAATTTTCGCTCCCACGTTTGTAGACATATTCACCAACAGGTTTTGAACCAACAAACGAAATTGCCTTAATATCAGGATGATCTAAAATGCCGTTTACAACATCATGAGCCCCATAAACCATATTAAATACACCATTTGGCAGCCCTGCTTCTTGTAAAAGTTCGGCCAACTTTTCTGTTAGGAGCGGGGTTTTTTCAGATGGTTTTAATATAAATGAATTTCCTACTGCAATTGCCATCGGAAACATCCAACATGGCACCATCATTGGAAAGTTAAAAGGAGCAATACCGCCAATTACACCGATTGGATAACGATAATTGGAGACTTCGACATCGGTAGCAATTGTTGATAAAGAATCTCCCATCATTAATGTAGGAGCTCCTGCTGCAAATTCCACATTTTCAATTCCGCGGCCAACTTCACCTAATGCTTCCGAGAAGCTTTTTCCATTTTCAAGTGTAATTAAGCGAGCTAGTTCCTCCTTATGCTGAGTTAACAATTGTTGGTAGTTAAATAGAATGCGGGCGCGTTTTTGGACCGGAACTATTTTCCATTTATCAAATGCTTCTTGAGCAACTTTTGCAGCATATTCAACATCTTCTCTTGTAGAAAGCGGGACACGGGCAATTACTTCTTTTGTTGCCGGATTATAAACGTCTTCATATTGAGTAGTCCTGCTTTCAACCCATTCGCCATTTATATAGTTTTTGAGTTTTCTAACTTCTACTGCTACTTCTGCCATGTCATTTTCCTCCCTTAAGAATAGGCTATTAATAAATAAGAAATGCATTGAATATTAACTATACATATCAATTTCCATAAATTATTGTTATGTTATGGATATGTTTTAATAATATTATGGTTACATTATAATTATAAAACCGTTTACAGTCAATCTTGTTTTGCTAATTTTTTATAATTTTCTTAAGAATTCCGCATCCATAATAGTCTATCTTAATAAGATTCACAGTAAATCTCAAGCATTTGAACGAATTTATTTATGTACCAAATAAATAATGGTCATATTTTGATTAAGTATTGATATTATTCTATCAACATGACATACTATAATAAATAATTAATCCATTGTTTTATCAATACTTTTAAGTCTTTTGTTTTAAAATGACACTGCGAAGATTAAAAAATAATGTATATAATCATTTTTTTGAAAAATTATTCTATTAAAGGGGGAGGATATTATGTTAAAAACAAAACGAATTAACTTAATTCGAGATTATGTTTTTGAACATCAAACGGTATCATTAGATGAGCTAGTTAAAAAGTTTGATGTATCGAAAAACACGATTAGACGCGACATCCAAGAATTAGTAGATAGCGGAGAAATTAAAAAAGTGTATGGTGGAGTATCAGTAAATCATACTTCGCTTGAGCCATTTACAGATAGAACGGCACGAAATCAGCAATTAAAAAAATTAATTGCAAAAAGAGCGGCTAATTTTGTTGAGGATGGGGATATCATTTTTATAGATTCTGGAACTACCACTGTAGAGATGCTTGAATACCTTAAAACAAAGCAAATCACGGTCATTACAAACAATCTTGATTTTATTATTAATTCCCTTCCTTACGAAAGTTTAAATGTCATTTCCACCGGGGGAATACTCGAACGAACTACCAAGTCATTTGCAACCATTAAAAATATGGAATTGTTTAATACCTATAATATTAATAAGGCATTCATGGCCTCAACTGGCGTATCGATTACGAATGGAGTAACAAATTCATCACCGCTTGAAAGCCAGATTAAACAAATAGTTGTTGAAAAAAGTGCCAAAGTTTATTTATTAGTTGATCATTATAAATTTGATAAATCAGCCTTGATGACTTATTGTACATTGGATCAAATTGATTATTTAATTACTGATGCAATGCCAGATAAGAGCTATGAAGAATATGCAAAAGAAAATGGAATTAACCTGACGATTGCTAATTAGTATTGTTGGCTAATATATGTAGTTATGAATCGAATCTAAAATAACGATTCTTTTTTACTTAGAAACCTGAGTTCTAAAGAAATAGAACTTAGGTTTCTTTAGCATAAGGGAAAATTCTTATCCGTAATAAAACAACAGTCTTAAAATAAAAAAATCATTTATATATACAAGCACCCCGCAAATCTTTCCGCATTAGCCCTGTGCTTTTAACCATTCCGATTAATGAATCATACATAACATAGAAGTAGTTAGTCATTTACCATTAGTACAACTTATTTTACATGAAATACATTTAAAGGAGGAAAATAAAAATGTCTGAGGGTAAAAGAGAAAAAGTGATTCATGTTGATAAACTTGTCATCCATGCACAGGAAGTTGAGATTATTAATGAAGGCAATAATAACGATGATAACGAGCAGCCACGGCGAGATCCTTGGGACTTCTTTTGGAGGCCGCAACAAAGGCAATTAGATGAAGTAAGTGAAAGTAGCAATAATGAGAATGTAGAGCCAGAATAGGGAGAACTGCCTGTCCGCAATTATTAGACAAAAATAATTGCGGACTATTAAGATATTTTCTAATTTTGATTGTCCAAGTCTTTAGCTTGGATCTACTTCGTCCCATGAAAATGTTGTAACACTTGTATATTCTCCTTCTTCAATTTCTTCCTCTGTAGCACTTTGATTCAATTCCTCTTGATCATCCATTCCTGGAGCAATCGTAGGTTCATTTTCTTTTTTCTTATTAAACATTTAATAAACTCCTTCCACACTTTATTAAGTCTAAATTGTAGTATGCTCAAAAAATGTATATATATTTATTGAAAGAAAAACGTTGAAGCAATGAAATTTTTTAAATAAAAAAGAGCCCGATCTAAAAGATATACTTATTTCTTTTAGTCGAGAGCCCTCATATACTGAAAATCAATCATACACTTAAGTTTATGAATTTGATCTTCGATATTTATATTGCTTCCATTGATAATGGAGAAAACAGCCAATGCAAAAACCTAAAATAGCAATAAAAGCCGCTAAAGCCACAAGAATCGTAAATATATAACCAACGATATTCCATCCGAGTAAAAATCCAATAAACCCAAGTGCTAAACAAATAACGGCAATTTTTTGATTAAATTGCTGCTGCCCCCATTCTTCAGGAATATACTCTTTTGGATTTCTTCGCAAAAATAATTTCGCTAAACGCATAATTGGATTAAATTGAAATAACAATCCACAAAGCCCTGAAATGAGCGGAATCAGTAAAAACCATTCTTGATGAGTTAACCATGTAGCCAAAACACTAAGGACAATAACCCACTGATTTGTTCGAACTAATGGACGTGGAATAGATCGAACATGTTCATCCATACAATCCCCATCTTTCTAATTGGATTTATTCAGTTTAATTTTATCTAATTATTTAAAAATTGAAAAGGTGCCTGACCCCTTTTTGGCTTTAAACCCAAAAAGGGGTCAGGCACCTGCATTGTCATTTTTATATTTGATATGATAAATTGGTAAAAAAAATAGGCTTTTAGAATTGGAGAATACAGATGAAAAAATATTGGGTTCCTGCAATAGAACGAGCTGATTCCATTTTAAAAATACTTGCCAACCACCCTAGACAATATCGGCTAATTGATTTATCTAATGAGTTAAACATTAATAAAAGTTCTATGTTTTCATTGCTAAATACACTTGAAGATCTACATTGGGTGAAAAAGGAAAAGGATGGTACTTATGCTCTTGGATTAGCAATGGGAATGTTTAGCGCCTCTTATTTTCATCAACTTGATCTAGTGGAAATATTTCATCAAATCGCTCCTTTATATGTCGAACGGATAGGAGAAACAGCGCAATTAGCGATATTAAACGATAAACATATTTTTTACTTAGCAAAGCAGGAAAGCCAGTCTCCTATTAGGATTGCAACAGATCCCGGAATGACTCTGCCCGCACATGCACCTTCTTTAGGAAAAGTGCTGCTTTCACAATTTACATATAAACAATTGATTGAATTGTATCCTGATGAACCTTTAGAACCTTTAACACCATATACAGTAAAAACTCGCCAAGCATTATGGGAGCAATTACAATATATAAAGGAAAACGGTTATGTTTTTGAGCAACGAGAAGCAACGAAGGATTTCTATTGTGTAGCTGCACCTATATGGAATTATGAGAACCATATGATTGCTGCTGTTAGTTTTACGATGCTAGAAGGCAGCTGGAAAGAAAAAAAAGAACGTGCTATTACTGAAATATTGAACCTGGCTAATCATTTATCAGAATACACCGGTCATATGGAATAATAGCCTTTCTTTCTGTCTATATCTTTGATTGCCTTTATTATAAGAAAAAAGCACCCTCGAGGATGCTAAAATTTCATTTTACATATAAGATGATTTATTTTGTAGCTTTACCGTGCTTTTTATAGAAGGATTCACAATATAATCTGGATAATATCCACTTAGCACATCTATAATATTTTGCGCACTCTTACTCTTTAACTCTATTTGAGATTGTTCTGAATAATATGCTGCATGAGGCGTTAAAATCACATTATCCATCTCGAGCAGCGGATTTTGATGAGAAATAGGTTCTTCTTCTACTACGTCTAAAGCAGCACCAGCAATTTTTTTCTCGGTTAGTGCCTGAATAAGCGCTGACTCATTAATAACAGGTCCTCTTGATGTATTAATCAAAAAGGCATCCTTTTTCATAATTTGGAATGCATTATGCCCAATGAGCCCTTTTGTATTTTGGTTTAACGGCAAATGGACGGAAATAAAATCGGATCTTCGAAAAAGCTCTTCGAATTGGACAAGTTGGACGCCTAACGTAGAGGCTGTTGACAAAGGAATGAATGGATCATAAGCAAGAATTTGGAATCCTAACTGTTTTGCCTTTCTAGCTAATGCTTGTGGAATATTTCCGAATCCGACCAATCCTAATATCCTATCCTTTAATCTGAACACAGGCTTTGCAACAGTAACATCCCAATTGTGATGTTTGACAGCTTGATCCAGAATTGTAATTTTCCGTGCTAAAGCTAGCAGTAATGCCAAACTGTGATCCGCAACCTCATCCAAACAATAATCTGTTACATTGCTAACAATGATTCCTTTTCTCGTTGCCTCATCCACATCAATCGTATTGACGCCAACACCATATCGAGCAATTACTTTGCAATGGTCTAGCTGCTCAATGACCTGTTTCGTAATCGGTGCATATTGATTTAGTATCCCATCTGCTTCCCTCGCTGCTTGAATCACTTCTTCTTCTGTCCGGCATTGGGCCGTAATCAATTCAATTCCATGCTTTTGCATCAATTCCCTTTCAACATTCACATCTTTATAATCATAATCCGTAACGACGACTTGATATCCCATATTTTCCTCCTTTGCGGTGCCTGACCCCTTCTTTGCATTAACGCAAAGAAGGGGTCAGGCACCAATATTTAAAATGTTGGGCCAATTCTCCATATGCCAAAATCATATTGCTTCAATATTTCGGCCTTTGTTTTTTTGCCAGAGCATACTTCCACAATTTCATCTAACATCTTGGCTGCCACTTCTCTCGGGGTTTCTTTTCCTTCAATAACTGTACCCGCGTTAATATCCATATTGTCATTCATTCGCTCGAACATTGCCGTATTTGTAGAAATTTTAATCGTAGGCGCTATAGGTGAACCGGTTGGTGTTCCTCGACCGCTTGTAAATAACACAATTTGCGCACCACCGGCAATCATTCCTGTCAGCTGTTCAATATCATGTCCTGGGGTATCCATCCATACTAACCCTTTTTTTGTAGGACGTTCCGCATAATTGATTAATTCCTGCAACGGCCGGCTTCCTGCCTTTTTAGCAGCACCTAATGATTTTTCTTCTAGTGTACTTAAGCCGCCTCGCATATTTCCTGGACTCGGATTTCCAGTGCGGATATCTACCCCCATTTGAATTGAGCGTTTTTCCATCGCCTCAATAACCTCGTACGCCCGCTTTTTCACCTGATCATTAACAGCTCTTGCCGCCAGTAAATGCTCTGCACCAATCAGTTCAGTCGTTTCAGCCAAGATTGCTGTTCCTCCAAGATCGACAATCATATCACTGACTTCGCCAACAGCCGGATTAGCTGATAATCCTGAACAAGCATCGGATCCGCCACATTCCGTTCCAATAATCAAATCGCTAAAATCAATCGGAACTCGCTGTTGCATAGAGGCCTCTTGCACCATTCTCACAGCAATTTTTGCACCTTTTGCAATCGCATCCAGAGTACTTCCTTGCTCTTGGATGGATACTACGTCAACAGGTTTGCCAGTTTCTTTAACTTTGGCAGCAATACGATAAGCCTGATGGGTTTCACAGCCTAACCCAAGAACGATTACACCATATACATTTGGATTAGCCCCCATCCCGACATACGTTCTAAACGTTTGTTCATAATCTACACCAACTTGTGCACATCCATGCTGATGAATAAATGTGACTGTACCATCCACTAGCTCTGTAATTCTTTGAGCTGTTTGTGTAGCACATGTAATGGTCGGTAATATTAAAACATGATTGCGAATACCTACGCTGCCATCCGGACGTCTATATCCAAATAATTTATTTTCCACCAACTCTGTCACCCCTTCCTCTTTTCCCTTCAAGATTATGAGTATGAACATGATCCCCAGCCTCAATATTTGTACTAGCCGATCCGATCACTTCTCCATATTTCAAAATATCTTCTCCTATTGAAATCGGTCGCACTGCAAATTTATGACCAAATTCAATCTGATCTTTTAATTCAATTTCCTTTTGAAAGTACTGGCATACCACTTTGACTACAGCACCGGTTGGGATTGGCTCCAGAGCTACTGCCACATGATCTTTCGGATTCAGCATTAACGCTTTATAGTCATTTTTCATGTATGAAATCCTCCCGCCTTCACGTATACATAAAATCATCCAATTATCATACTTTGACCTTTGGTTTAATTGGCCTTATTTCACCTAACCAAAATAGATATGCTGCCGCACCTAATAATGTTGCCACTCCAGAGATAAGCAAGGCCATAATAAACGAACCAGTTGATGCTACAATGAATCCAGTTAGAATGGGTCCTAATATTCCCCCAATATTGGAAGCACAGTTTTGAACGCCTCCTACTGTGGAAGTCATATTTTTAGGAGCGATATCACCAGGTAAAGACCAAATTGCAGAAGCAGCGATGGCTAATCCAGCGTAAGAAATAGACAGTAAAGCAACTGACATTACAGCTGAAGACACCATTCCTGCAAAGGCGATGGATGTTGCCAATAACATTCCGCCAACGAGGTTAATCTTTCGCGCTACAGTCAACGAAAGCTTCCGGCGGTGATACAAATGATCCGTCAACCATCCGCCGATCCATTCACCGATCATTCCAACAAGCGGCGGTATCATCGCAACAAATCCCATATTCATCATTTTCATTCCACGTTCTTCAACTAAATAAGTTGGGAACCACGTGATGAAGAAATAGATCGCATAATTTAAGGTAAAGAAACCAAAACACATAGCCCAAATGTTTCGATAGCGAAATAATTCATACCATTTCATTGCTTGATCCTTATCAAGCCCGTCTTTCTTCACTTGTCCGTCGCGAATATAGCGAAGTTCCTCCTGATTAATATACTTATGCTTTTCAGGATCACGAAAATACCAGATCCAAATGATCATCCAGATAATTCCGATTAAACCGGAAACAACAAATGAAAACCTCCATCCAAAAAAACCGATAATCCAGACGATAAGTGGCATTGCCAATGCAGTTCCCACTTTGGAACCACTATCGAAGAAAGCCGAAACTTTCCCCCGTTCATGATCTGGAAACCATTTTGATGTGACACCGCTATTGCTTGGATACGCCCCTGATTCTCCTATCCCAAGCAAGATCCGCAATCCGATCATCGATCCGATCCCTCTTGCAAATGCAGTTAATGCAGTAGCAACAGACCACCAACCTACGGCGAACGCTAAGCTAATTCGATGCCCGACTTTGTCAGCAAACCACCCAGATGGAATTTGAAAAATCATATAAGACCAGAAAAAGGCCGACATGACAATTCCCATTTGCGCATCATTGATATGAAGATCTTCCATTATTTTTGGTGCAGCCGCTGATAAATTAGCACGGTCCAAATAATTGATAGCAATTGCAGCCCACATTAAAATTGCAATGTTCCAACGGGCCTTTGTCCTTTTATTAGTTTGTTTACGAAAATTCACTTCCTTGTTCACGTTTTTATCCATAAAAAAACCCCCTATTAATGATTCAAACTTTAGTTCATCGACCACTTCACTTCCAAACTCCCAATATCGCAAAATGGAAATCTATTATCTATCATCAATTTACTAAATAATGATGCACAGATTCTGGAATAGGAACGCCATTCTGTAAATAATGCTGTTCTTTTAGCAGCTCTGGCTCGCCTGGCACTAAAACTTTATTGAATCCTTCTGCAGGTGGAATCTCATGAATCTCATCAATCATTTGGTCCATTGATGCTAAAAATGTATCAATATTAGTGAAAGCTTTCGGATTGATTGCACAAACAAAGTGACCAAGCTTTCGCATTTTTTGATAATCATCATACATAGTGGTAATATGTGGGCCAAAAGCAGATCCCGTTAAAATTCCTGATAAAACATCAACAACAAGTGCTAACCCATATCCTTTTGCTCCTCCTGCTGGCAATAAGGCAACTGCTTCAAAAGGATCCGTCGTTGGATTTCCTTTTGTATCTACTGCCCAATCAGACGGAATCGATTTTCCGGTTTCACGTGCATGCAATACCTTTCCAAATGCTACTTTACTCGTAGCCATATCTAATACAATTGGAGGATTGTCTTTAGTCGGAAAACCAAATGCAAGCGGATTCGTTCCAAAAAAGGCTTGTGCTCCTCCAGTTGGAACAACACTTTTATCTGTATGCGTCATGGCCATTCCAATCATTTGGTTCTGAATTGCTTCATACACAAAGTATGATAGAGCGCCACAGTGACTGCTGTTAACGACACCAACAACACCAATTCCGTTTTTGCTTGCAAGACTAATTGCCTTGTTCATAGCCTCTTTAGCAACAACATGTCCAAAACCATCATCCCCATCTAATATTCCTGTAACTGGGCCTGTTTCCCGGAATGATATTGTAGGATTTAGATTTAATCCTCCTGCTTTTGCTCTCTTTACATAATGTTCAGTACGCAGTACGCCATGAGAATGGACACCGCGCAAATCGGCATGAACCAATACATCTGCGACAATCTCAGCATGATCTTCTGGAACCCCTACCTGTTCCAGCTTCCGCCTAACCAGTCCCTTAAGTTCTGTGTGGGGAACAACAACGTTATTTTCCATCTTGATCTTTCTCCTTTCCCGTAAAAAAAATTTTTTCTTGGATTTAAAAGGAAAATGCAGCGACAGCGATCATAGGTAACGCTATCGGCGAATGTGTTCACATAATAGAAGATTAAAAGAATGCGCTTACATTATTAACAATACGTACACTATTTCTCGCATATAACTAATTCTTTCTTTATTCTAAAACTTGTTTTAAAAACTGTTTTACTTGTTGTATTTTTTCATTACTAAGTGGGCGAGCAGGCGGCAGCACCTCTGTAGAAATTTCTATCCCCCTTTGTGAGATCGCTTCCTTTATCACGCTGACAAAAGGAGAATCTAGTTTAAGCAGTAATGATAATGGCGCTAACTTACGATGCAGTTCAATCGCTTTTTCATAATTTCCTTTACTAAAAGCTTGATAGATTCCTGTTGCAAGTTCTGGTGCAAAATTTGCAATACCTGGAATAGAGCCATCTCCTCCAAGAGCCAATGTGTTAAAAAGATGGTCCTCATATCCAGCTAACACGGAAAAATTCTTTTTCTCTGACTTTACAGTTAAAATCATCTCTTTAATGTGAGTTACCGAATCAACCGTTTCTTTAATTCCGATAATATTTGGATACGCTCTTACTAGTTTCAAAACAAATGCTGGAGATAAATCCTGTCCTGTTATGGCAGGATAATTATAAAGAATGATCGGAATGTTTACATGTGCTGCAATTTCCCCATAATGTTGATAAAGATGGTCCTCGGACAATCCCCAATAATATGGATTAATGACGATAATCCCATCTGCACCTTGTTCTCTTGCATGTATACTTAGTGAAACTGCCTCTTTTGTGCTTGGACTCCCTGTTCCGATAATAACTGGAACACGCCCATTAACATATTGGATGACAAAACTTGCAACCTCTTTTCTCAACTCAGCTGGCATTTGACTAAACTCGCCGCCAGATCCTAAAAATAATAGCCCATTTACTTCTGAATCAATAAGAAAGTCAATCAGATTCCCCATTCCTTTTTTATCTAGATCCCCATATTTATTAAAAAGTGTTGGAACAGGGGGAATGATTCCTTGAAATACTGCTCTATTTTGCATGGAAGCTCCCCTTTTCATATAGTGGATTTATCATTAGTTTATTATATTAAACTTAGTTCTATATAATAACCAAAAAATGAAAGGTGCCTGACCCCTTTTTTGCTTTAGTTCAAAAAAGGGGTCAGGCACCTTTCATTCTAATCTTTTTACTTTACCTACAAGAAAAATATATGAAAGTGCCCCGATTAATCCTAGTGCTGCAATGAATACAATTGCAGGAGCAAAGTTTCCTCCTTTTACTAAAAAACCGATTACAATCGGAATTACAATTGAAGCAATATTTCCGATAAAATTAAATACACCGCCTGTTAATCCAACTAAATTTTTCGGTGCCAATGTTGAGACGAATACCCAAGTAATGGATGCAAGACCATTTCCTAAAAAGGCTAATGTCATAAACAAAATGACCATCGAAGGTTTTTCCACAAAATTGGCTCCAATAATAGAAATAGACAACAAGAGACCAACAATAATCGGAGTCTTCCGTGCGACACCTAGAGCTGCCCCTCTTTTAACAAGCAAATCAGAAACATATCCTGATGCAATGACACCTATGAAAGCAGCTAAATATGGTAAGGACGCTAAGAAGCCAGCTTTTATAAAAGCCATATGACGATATTCGACCAAATAGGTAGGAAACCATGTTAAGAAAAACCAAAGAGTGGAATTGACACAAAATTGGCCAATATAAATTCCCCATAATTTTCTTTTTGTAAGTACAAAGGCAAGTTCTTTCACACCTGTACTACTTTTTTGTTTCCCACTTTTATTCCAATCAACTAATCCGTCACCATCACTAATGACTTTTAGCTCAGCCTTGTTCACTCGTCGGCTATCTCTCGGATCACGATAAAATAAATACCAAACAATGGCCCAAACAATCCCTACTAAACCAGTAACGACAAATAACCCTCTCCAGCCAAATGCACTTTGAATCGTCGTTAATACAGGTGTTAAAAAGGCAAGGCCGACAAATTGGCCAGACGTATACAAACCGATTGCACGTGCCCGTTCATTCTCTGGAAACCATGAAGTTACGATTCTATTGTTCGTTGGATATGCCGGAGCTTCCAAAACACCTAAGCTAATTCGCAGTCCAAACAATCCGCCAAACCCTCTCACCATTCCTTGAATGAGTGTTGCTACCGACCACAACCCAAGTGTAATCGCATACAAAACTCTCGGTTTAACATGGTCTACAAACCAGCCGCCGGGAACTTGAAGCAACGCATACGCCCAACCGAAAGCTGAGAAAATCAACCCCATTTGTACTGATGACAAATGTAAGTCTTTACTCAAAAACGGAGCCGCAATTGAAATGTTACTCCGATCCATATAATTTACAACGACATTTATAAAAATGAGCAATAAAATGCTATATCGGACTCTCGTAGCCTTTTCCTTATGATTTTCAAGCATACTTGGTTGTTGATATTTCCTCAGTTCATTCTCCCTCATAAAAAATCCCCCACTTTCCCTTCGTTGAAAAAATAGGAGCCCGCCAATCCAGGCCCCAACCTATTCAGTTACCATTCTGCAATACTGCCATCCTTATGGCGCCATACTGGATTCCTCCAATTATGGCCATCTTTTGCTAGTTTTCGGACAAGCTCTTCATTAACTTCAATACCAAGACCTGGACCGTTTGGAATATTCACATATCCATCTTCGTATTTAAAAACATCTTTATCCACAATGTAGTCAAGGAGATCGCTGCCAACGTTATAGTGAATCCCTAAACTTTGTTCTTGTATAAAGGCATTATGACAAGTTGCATCAACTTGAAGACACGCTGCTAACGCAATCGGTCCTAGAGGACAATGCGGTGCTGCAGCAACATCATATGCTTCAGCCATCGATAAAATCTTTTTACATTCCGTTATCCCCCCAGCATGTGATAAATCAGGCTGGATAATATCTACAAATCCTTCTGCAAGCAAAGATTTATAGTCCCAACGTGAAAACATTCTTTCTCCTGTTGCAATTGGTATACTCGTACTCCTTGCAATTTCACGTAAATCTTCATTATTTTCTGGAAGGACCGGCTCTTCAATGAACATTGGGCGATAAGGTTCAAGTTCTTTTGCTAAAATTTTCGCCATCGGCTTGTGAACCCTTCCATGAAAATCAATGCCAATCCCAACATATGGACCAACAGCTTCACGAACTGCCGCAATTCTTTCTACCGTTTGATCAATTTTTTCATACGAATCAATATATTGAAGTTCTTCTGTTCCATTCATCTTTACAGCAGTAAATCCTGCCTCAACAACTTCTTTTGCTGCATGCCCAACATCGGATGGACGATCTCCGCCAATCCAAGAATAGACACGGATAGAGTCACGCGCTGCACCACCCATTAATTCGTAAACAGGAGCATTGTATAGCTTACCTTTAATATCCCAAAGCGCTTGATCAATTCCCGCAATTGCACTCATTAAAATTGGACCACCACGATAAAATCCAGAGCGATACATCGTGTTCCAATGATCTTCAATTCGTGAAGGATCCTTTCCAATTAAGTATTCCATCAATTCTTTCACTGCCGCTTTCACTGTCTCTGCTCTTCCTTCAATAACAGGCTCACCCCAGCCGGAAATTCCTTCATCTGTATTAATTTTTAAGAAAAGCCAGCGTGGCGGTACTTGAAATACTTCATATCCAGTAATTTTCATTTCTATCATCTCCATCATATTTTAAATAGATTGTTTTACTTCAAAGACAAATTGCTTTGCTTTAGCCGTTAACTGCTCTAAGTAATCTTCAGTAACTGGTTGCTTTGTATTCACAAGTGAACTTGCTACACCAACTCCAGCTGCTCCAGCCTTAATGTAGGCTCCTACATTGCTTAAATCGATTCCCCCTGTTGGCAGCAGAGGAATTTGTGCAAGCGGTCCATGAAGATCTTTCACATACCCCGGTCCCAACGTTGATGCCGGGAAAACTTTGACTAAGTCTGCTCCTAATTCATAAGCCTGTAAAATTTCAGTCGGTGTAAACGCCCCTGGGATACTAACCGCACCGTAACGCTTTGTTATTTTAATCGTTTCTGGATTAAGTGACGGCGCTAAAACGAAACTGGCGCCCGCTATAAGGGCAGCACGTGCTGATTCTGGATCTAATGCAGTCCCTGCTCCAACTTTCATGTCATCGCCCATTTCTGATGCAACTTCCTCTATAGATGACAACGCTTTCTTTGAATTCAAAGCAATTTCAACAGCACGAATCCCACCTTCATACAGTGCTTTGGCAATCGGCAATACATCCGCTGGTTCGGCACCTCTAATAATGGCAATGATTTTTGAATCTACTATCGTTTTAAATGTATCCATCTTTATTCCCCCTAATATTAACGATTAACATCTTCTTGATTAGAATGGATAAAATTTTCTAACAACTCTCTATCTGGTAATCCTTCAATATCTCCATCTACCGTTGTAACGATTGCGCCAACAGCACATCCCCGGGAAATAGCTTCCTTTACTGAAAGACCATCTAATAAACCAGATAAAACACCAGCCGCAAATCCATCCCCGGCTCCAACAGGATCTACTACTCTATCAATTTTAAAAGCAGGAACGGTATCGCTTTCATTACTCATTGAATAAAAAGCACCACCTGCTCCAAGCTTCACGACGACTAAACGAGCGCCTAATTCTAGGAAACGTTGTGCAATTTCGCGATAATCTTCAACTTGAAATAAAAACCGCCCTTCACTGACTCCCGGAAAAATAATATCTGATTGCTGAGCAATTTTTACAATAACCTCTCGTGCCTGTTCCTCACTCCAAAGTTTTTTTCTGATATTCGGATCAAATACGACTTGAACATGATGTTTTTTTGCATATGTAATAGCTTGAAATATTGCTTCAAGACATGAATCGCTCAATGCCGGAGTGATCCCAGTAATATATAAATATTTAGCACTTGCAATATAATCTTCCTTAATATCTAAATGATTGAGTCGGCTTGCGGCTGAGTTTTTACGATAATAATTCACACGAACAGCTTTTTCATTCACAATCTCTTTAAAAAATATACCTGTAGAGGCGGCGGGATCCATTTTTACTTGACTTACATCGATGCTTTCACCACGGATAGAGGAAAGCATCGATGATCCAAACTCATCCTTCCCCACTCTGCTAATCCAACCTGTTTGATGTCCTAATCGTGATAATCCGATAAGGGTATTCGTTTCCGCACCTGCAATCTTCATCGAAAAGTACTTTGCATATCTCATTAAACCTTTCGTTTCTGGAGTAAACAATATCATTGTTTCCCCAAGACCAATGACATCCATGACCACCCTCCTACTCGTAAATGATGTTATTACGCATGTATATATCCCATACTGTCTGAGATATGCTGCGCTGTGCTTAGCAGCTTTGGTACAATCAATTCTTTTCTCGCCAACATCCTTTCTTTAGGACCTGCAACACTAATGGCAGCCTGTATCGTCCGTTCTACTCCGAAAACCGGCGCTGCTAAACAATATAATCCTTCCTCACTTTCCTCATCATCGATCGCATAACCTAAACGTTGATATTCGAGGATTTTTTTCTCCATCATGTTTCGATCTGTAATGGTATGCTCAGTCAACGCTTTAAACTCTGTATGATCTAAAATACGATTTCTTTCTTCCTCATCTAAAAAAGTAAGAAATGCTTTTCCTAGCCCCGTGCAATATAATGGGCGGCGAAAACCTGGCTGTGCACTCGTACGAATCGATCGATTACTGTCCATCTTAGCAATATAAACAATTTCATCACCTGACAGTACCGCTAAAAAAACAGTTTCTTCTACATCCTCCATTAGTTTCTTTAAATATGGGAGACCTTGAGCATGGATATCGAGCGATTCCCTTGCGTTCGCACCAATTTGGATTAGCTTTGGCCCTAAACGATACTTTTTAAGCACATCTTGAATTAAGTAACCCTCTTCCAATAATGTCTTGATCAAATTCGATGTACTGCTCTGCGGCATCGAAAGATCTTCACTAATCTCCTTAATCGTTAAACCTCTCGAATGTTGAGCCAATAATTCAAATACTTCAAGCACACGCTTCGCTGACTTAACTGCCAACCTACAAACCCCCTTAAATCACATATATGATTTAATATTTCATTTATGATTACCATGTCTTTATGGTACTAAATTATAAATCTTCCGTCAATTAAAAGGTGCCTGACCCCTTTTGTGCTTTAATGCTCAAAAGAGGTCAGGCACCTTTTATTGAAGTGTTTCCAGCGAGCGGCCGGTTGTTTTTGGTGCCAGTATCGCAATGTCTAATATAACAATGATCATTGCTGTGGCAACGATGACAAACACGGTTGTTGCTCCATATTGTTGCAAAACAGGGAGCAACATAAATGGCATTAAACCGCTCATAATTCTACTTAAGCTATAAGCTATTCCAGTAGCAGAAGCCCGAATATCCGTCGGGAATATTTCTGCTTGCAAGACGTGAAATGAATTCGAAAATACATTGCTAAACAGTGTGTAAAGGAACCCATATAGAATAATGGTCGTAGAAGAATTGCCAATGCCAAATAATATTCCAAACAGCCCCATACAGAAAGCTGAAAGACAAACAAGCCATTTACGATCAATTCTCTCAATTAATGGTACAGAAAACAAAGAACCCAATGGATATCCAATGAAAGAAAGAGCAACAAACTCAAGTGAATGCGTAATCGTATAACCCTTTGCCGCTAAAACTAACGGTGCCAGCGTCCCAAAACCGAAATATCCAACCGTTTGAAAGATTTGAAGAATGTAAAGCATAACTGTGCGTTTTACAAATTTTCTTTGAAAGACGACGGCATATGAATATGGTTTGGCAACTTGGACCGTTTTCATAAAATCCTTTGCTGAAGATTCTAAAGCTACACTGACTTGTGAGCTTGTATCTAACTTTGCTAGAATACTTTCTGCTTCCTTAAATCTTCCAACGGATGCCAGCCATCTTGGTGATTCCGGTAAGTTTTTCATTTGGAAAAATACAACAATTGCCCCAACTGCTCCAATAAGAAACACCCATCTCCAACCTTCAAAACCTAAAGGTGATAACGGAACTAGCGCTCTTGCAATAAATCCCTCAATTGGAACAGCAAGGAAAGATAAAGTATATGCCCACGCAATATATTTTCCACGTTTATCCGTTGGGATAATTTCAGATAGATACGTATCACAAAGGGCGGGCTGTGCCCCTAAACCTAACCCTGCTAAAAATCGAAATAAAATAATGCATTCAACATTTGGACTGAAAGCGATCAATAATGTAAAAAAACTATAAATAGCAAAATTAAATAAAAAGGCCTTTTTCCTCCCATATCGATCCGCAACTCTACTGAGGAAAATCGCTCCAACAAACATCCCTAAAAAGCTTGAGCCTAATAAAAGCGGCATGATCCCTTCACTGATATGAAACTTCTCACCTAGTACACTTGATAATACACCCGATAAAAAAAGTTCATACATTTCAAAAAACAGGCCAACTCCAATTAGGATCGTAGCCTTTTTGTGCCCACTTCCAATTGCTAAAGAATCCAACCGGCTTCCGATTACTTCCTCCACACTATTCCCCCCTTTTAATGTGTTTCAACAAAGGATCTCTTCATAGTTTTCAAGAGATGTTTGTTAGAACTTATAACAAAATTTAAATTTACATAAAATAATAATATGGTGCCTGACCCCTTTTGGGCATTAAAGCCTAAAAGGGGTCAGGCACCATTCCATCTTTTTAATTTTTTAACCAATGTTGTGTGATGAATACCGAGTTCTTTTGCTGCCTGTCTGATTGATTGCTTTCTTTTAATTGCTTCTTCTACTAGCATCTTTTCATAGTTCTCAACTTGATCCTTTAATGTTTTCGGAATACTTTTATATGAAGTTTGGAAAATATGGCGCGGTAAGTGCTCTGGTGTAATGATTTTGTCTGGGATGGAAACGATAATACTTTCCACCACATTTTTTAATTCGCGAATATTACCTGGCCAGTGATAGCCTTGTAACACTTTCTTTGTTTCGAGCAAAAGCTCCTTCTCCATCCGATATTGCTGCTTAAAACTATTGAAAAAGTAATCAATTAATATTTCTACATCGTCCAGCCTCTCATTAAGAGGCGGTACTTCGATTTGTACAACCGCTAGACGGTAAAATAAATCTTCTCTAAATGCTCCCTTCTCCATTCTTTTTTCTAAATCTTGATTAGTTGCTGAAATAATTCTGACGTCTATTTTTTTTGATTGTGTACTGCCAATTCTTTGAATCATTTTATCTTGAACGACCCGTAACAGTTTTACTTGCAATGACATCGGCATGTCACCGATTTCATCTAACATAAATGTTCCGCCATCCGCTAACTCAAGCAGCCCCATTTTCCCTTTCTTTTTCGAGCCAGTAAATGCCCCTTCTTCATAGCCAAAAAGCTCTGATTCCAATAATGCTTCAGGTATTGCCGCACAGTTCACTTTAATAAACGGCTTCTTTTGACGATTGCTCATATAATGAATCAAATTCGCAATTTCCTCTTTCCCTACCCCAGAAGGTCCTGTAATTAGTACACTTGTCGGAAATGGTGCTACTTGTTCCACTTGTTGAATAATTTTTTTCATTTGTTCACTTTTATAAAGAAACTGTGCTTGTTCATCTCCTTGTTGGCGGTATGTAAAACGATGGTGATTTAAATTTGAAATATTTTCAGCACGTTCTAAATGATCCTTCAGCTTGTTCAATTTTGTAATATCTCTGACACTCGTAACAACCATTTCAATATTTTCATTCTGATCAAAGATCGGTCTCCCTGTCACTATGACGTCTTTCTCTCCCCGCAATGTTTGCATAATTGATACAGGTTCTTTCTCCCTTAAAACTAATAACGAGACTGATTGATTAATATATCCTTCCTCTATTAAATCACCCATATATCGACCTAATAAATCATTGCGGCTAAAACCAGACAACTGTTCATAAGCCTTATTAACAAAAAGTGTAATGCCAGAATGATCAACAATATAGACGCCATCAGAAACAAACTCAAGTATTGTCTCTAATCTCGTACTTATCTTTGCGATATTTTGATAAATGGCCAATTCCCCCTCTTTTGAATGGTGAATATTTTCTTTCCAAAAAGAATATTGTAACCGCTTTCTGTATTTATCTTAACACAATGTGAAGAATATTTTCACCATACGAAATATTTTATCTAGTCAGCACGTGTTTTTTAGGTTGGCATAATTCTTGCATTTTTCACGTATGAATTTTAAACAAACTAATGGGGGAATGAAAATGGCAAATATCATTAAACCGCGTCCAAAACTTTTCGTATTAGATAATGGAAGAATGAGAATGGATAAGAATTATATGGTTGCAATGCATAATCCTGCAACGATTGATCAACCAAATATGCCTGCCACTTTTGTAGAATTTCCGATTTATACAGTACTAATTGATCACCCCGAAGGAAAAATTCTGTTCGATACTGCATGTAACCCAAATTCGATGGGCGAAAAAGGCAGATGGGAGGAAATGACCCAAAAAACCTTTCCATGGCAAGCGAATGAAGAATGTTACTTGCATAACCGTCTCGAACAGTTAAATGTTCGTCCTGAAGATATTAAGTTTGTCATCGCTTCCCATTTGCACTTAGATCATGCGGGCTGTTTAGAAATGTTTACGAACGCAAAAATCATTGTTCATGAGGATGAATTAAATGGAACCCTCCGTTCTTATGCAAATTACGATAAAGGCGGTGCCTATATTTGGGCAGATATCGACGCTTGGATAAAAAACCATTTACAATGGCAGACAATTGGGCGCAATGAAGACTATATCGAACTTGTTGATGGCATCAAAATTTTAAATTTTGGAAGCGGACACGCATGGGGACTGATTGGCCTGCAAATTGACATGCCTGATACAGGAGGCATTATTTTAGCCTCGGATGCTGTCTATTCAGCTGAAAACTATGGACCGCCAATTAAAATTCCAGGAATTATTTACGACTCACTTGGGTATGTAAAAGCAGTTGAAAAAATTAAAAAAATTGCAAAAGAAACAGACTCACAAGTTTGGTTTGGCCATGATGCAGAACAGTTTAAACAATTTATTAAATCAACTGAAGGCTATTACGAATAATTTTTTTGCCATGTAATCACAAGTAAAATAGCTATTTTTGCCGAGGAGGATAAAAACATGAAAGTAACGTCCGCAGTACTTGAGAAAATGGGAGCTCAATCCCCTTATGAGGAAAGTAAGCCGATTGTGATTAGAGAACTGGAACTAGACGCTCCAGGACGTGGAGAAGTATTAATTGAAATCAAGGCAGCAGGACTATGTCATTCTGATCTATCGGTTATTAATGGCAGTCGTCCCCGTCCATTGCCAATGGCGTTAGGACATGAGGCTGCCGGTGTTGTCGTTGAAACAGGTGAAGATGTTCATGATTTACAAGTTGGGGATCATGTTGTATGTATCTTTGTCGCTACATGCGGTCACTGTGCTCCGTGCCAGGAAGGAAGACCTGCACTATGTGAAGAAGGGGCAAAGACAAATAGTAACGGTACATTATTAAGCGGGGCGAAACGACTACATGATGGCAACCATTATATTAATCATCATTTAGGGGTTAGTGCTTTTTCAAGCTATGTCGTAACTTCAAGGAATTCATTAGTAAAAATTGATCCATCTATTCCTTTTGAAAAAGCGGCGTTATTTGGTTGCGCCGTTATGACAGGTGTGGGCGCCGTCGTTAACACAGCGAAAGTAAAAATGGGAAACTCTGTCGCCGTTGTTGGGCTTGGCGGTGTCGGTTTAAGTGCATTGCTTGGGGCTATTGCCGCTGGTGCTAGAGAAGTAATCGCGGTTGATATCAATCCAAGTAAATTAGCCTTTGCAAAAACATTAGGAGCCACCCACGTCTTTAATTCTCGAGATGAAGATGTTATTGACCAAATTAAAAAGGTGACTGACGGCGGAGTTGAGTTTGCTTTTGAAACAGCTGGTGCCGTTCCAGCTATGAAAGTCGCTTATCATATTACGCGCCGAGGCGGAACAACAACAACGACAGGTCTCCCACATCCAGATCACGAGTTTTCCTTTCCACAAGTTACTTTAACTGCAGATGAAAAAGTACTAAAGGGATCTTATTTAGGAAGTTGTGTTCCATCACGCGATATTCCTAGGTTTATAGAATTATACAAACAAGGTCGTCTGCCAGTAGATAAACTGTTAAGTGATGTCATTCCTTTAGAAAAAATTAATGAAGGATTTGACCGCTTAACAAACGGTGAAGTCAATAGAATAGTCGTAACACCATAAAAAGGTGCCTGACCCCTTTAGTGAACTAAAGGGGTCAGGCACCTTTTTTTAGTTTTTTGGGGCCAGTTCTACGGCTTGTCGAATAGCTTCCATCATACTTTTCTCTTCTACAATGCCTTTACCGGCAATATCAAAAGCCGTTCCATGGTCGACGCTTGTTCTTATAATTGGTAGACCTACTGTAATATTGACGCCTGCATCCAAGCCAAGTACTTTCACAGGTCCGTGACCTTGATCGTGGTACATGGCAACAACGATGTCAAAGTCCCCTCGTACAGTGCGGAAAAATAAAGTATCAGCTGGAAGTGGACCAACTGCATGAATGCCTTCTGCTTTTGCCTTTTCAATTCCTGGAATAATTTTTTCTTCTTCCTCACCGTAGCCAAATAGGCCGTTTTCACCTGCATGAGGATTAATTCCACAAACCGCAATTCTCGGATGTTCGATACCTGATTTTGTAAGAGTGTCATGTGCCAGTTTAATAACATGATAAACTCTTTCAGGATTAATCATTTTGACAGCATCTATAATTCCTACATGTGTTGTTACATGTATAACCTTTAAATTTGGAGCAGAAAGCATCATTGAGAAATCTTTCGTATTCGTTAAGTCTGCTAAAATTTCAGTATGTCCCGGATATTGATGACCACCTTTATGAAGCGCCTCTTTATTAAGTGGGGCAGTACATATTGCATCAATTTGTTGTTTTTTTGCTAAATCAATTGCCTTCGCTAAATATTCGAAAGCAGCGTGCCCAGCTTCAGCGGACACTTTCCCGACTGGGAGATCTTCATTTAGTAAATGTAGATCTAAACAATACACCGTTCCATACGAATAAGATAATTCACCTAATTGATCTTCTGTAATAGTTTCTACTTTTAAATCACTATGAATAAATTGTTGGGCGCGATTTAAAATACTGCTGTCGCCAATCACAATTGGGCGACAAATATCATAAACTTCTTGATTTCGAAGGCTTTTCATGATGATTTCAGGACCCACCCCTGCTCCATCTCCCATTGTTATGCCAACTATTGGTTTATTAATATCCATATTCTTTTACATCTCCTACCATATATTTTAATGCATTCACTAACGAATACTTATTCCCAAATCCTCCCGCCTTTGTGATTGCCCATACATTCTGCACTGCATTACTAAGCTTTCCTAACGGCAATCCAGGTTCAATCTCTGAATATAAAGCGATTTGGAACATATTCAACTGATTGCATACAGCCTTCGCCGTATCTCCGCCAGTCAAAATTAAACCATTAATATCATGAAAAGCTGACACGATTTCCTTGGCAATTTTCCCAAGTTCTGTTGAAATAATAGCACCAATTTCTTTTTTATTGAGAGAGCGCCTAAAACCAATTTCTTTTGTGGCTTTCCTATTCTTAGCTGATGGATCCACAAATAGAACAAAGTGCTTTTTAAATTGCATCCTTTTGATCTCATTTACAATCTCTTTTATACAATAAGTTCGATCTATTAAATCTACTGGGTCGAGTTCTATTAAATAAGAATCTGCCAGATGCTTAATGTATTCAATTTGTTGTTTCGTAGTACTTGACATACTTCCAGATACTGTTAATGTTTTGTTAACTAAAATATCTTTTTCCTGATTGGTCGCTTTCTTCTCTAAATCCAGTACATCAGGTAAATATTCAATTAATCCAGCAGAACCCGCCCAAATCGTTTTTTTGTTTACTTTTCCAAAAGCCGTTGCGATTTTCTTTAAATCCGCATCAGTTTTTGCATCACAGACGAACCAAGTAGATCCTTGTTGACTTTGAGTGCTAATGAAATTCTTAATCTCCTCTGTTGAGCCTTGTAATAAATCGTGATTCAATAAAATAATTGGATCCTTTACAAGCTTGCCTAATATTGCTGGAATATAACTGTTTGTCACAGGGGTCTTTGGATCTTTTCCAAACTCTGATTCCGAAACGAGATGACCGTGAACATATTGATGACCGTTAATTGTTAAACGGTCCATTTTTGGATATGCAGGTGCGACGACGACAATTTCCGGCTTGTGGACTAGTGCAATGGCAGATAACTCAGCTGCAATATTCCCCCTTAATGTGGAATCTATTTTCTTATAAACTTGAGTAAACCCTTGCTCATAACACTTAAAGCTTGATAGATAAACATTTTTAAATGCATATTCCTCACTGAGTGCACGACTGTCAGTATCAATAATTGCGACATCCTGTATACTTTGTAATGTACGATCATCATTACAATCTAGAAGTACAGTAGATGCGATGCCCATCTTTGATAGCTGTACGCCTGAATCGTTCGCCCCCGTAAGATCATCTGCAATGATATAAAAACGCTGCATAATCCTTGCCCCTTTACTTCATATCATGATTTTCACTTAAACTGACATGGCTTACATTTCTTTTTTCAGCTCTTTTTGCAAACCAAGTCGTAAGCAATGGTGTTAAAATTGCCGTAACGATAACAGCTGCTGTTACTTGAAGAGTCGCAGTTGCAGCGATTTGACTATATCCGCTATAAATTGCAGCGACTGCCACTGGTACTGCTGCTGCGTTTCCAGCTGTTGATGAAGCAGCGACTCCCGCAACACCATCTCCCCCTGTTACACGGTCAATAATGAATAAAACTAAACCTGTGATGACTACTACACCTATTCCTAATATAATCCCTGATATTCCAGCCTTTACAACATTTGTTAAGTTAATTCCTGCTCCAATCGATAATGAGAAAAGCGGAATGATAACATCTTGACCTTTGCTTAAAAACTCGCGCATTTTTTCATCTAAATTTCCAAGAATCATCCCAACAACTAAAGGAAGAATCGCGAAAACAAAAGCCAGAACTGGGAAACTTGCCAATCCGGCTACTCCTAAAATTAGCATTGTAAAAAATGGACCTGATTCAAGCGACATAATAGAATATGCGGCTACATCCTCCGCCTTTTTTCCTAACTGCCCCATTAATGCCATATAAAGACCGCCATTCGTATCAGAAAAAGCAGCTATAATTGCCAATGCAGACAGACCTAAAAACAAGTGATTTTGATCCGGAAAAATATGTTTAATGAGCAAAGCAATAATAAAAGCGGTTGCAATTTTTCCGATCCATAAACTAACCCCTTTTTTAAGGATATAGCCAGTTGATTGAAATCGTATCGTTGAACCTAAACAAATATAAAAAGCAGCCAATAATGCTGAAGTTCCAGTTAACAAACCACCTGTAAAAGAACTTTTAAATTCTGGAGTATCAAAGATTCCTGGAAAAAATGTCCTGATTAACGCTCCTATAAGTAAAGGGATTAACATCATTCCCCCTGGTACTCTATCTATTGCTTCCTTAATTTTCATGTTCATCCATCCCCTATGTTTCAATTTTAAACAATAAACAAGCAATAGAAACCGGTTTCAATTATTATATTAAACTACAATTCATCATTTTGCAACAATATAGACAAATTATTTTCACATTTATTTTTATTCGTTGCATTTTTAAACAATTACAACAGAAAAAATGCAAGCTGAATTATTTTTTCAGCTTGCGCCATAATGTAGATCGATTGATATTTAAACGTTTTGCCACTTTTGTTTGATTAAAATGTTCTTCTTCTAGAACTAGCTCGATAATTCTTTTTTCAATTTCCTCTAATGTTCCCGACAAGAGTGTAGACATTTGCTGAGTTTGCTTTAATTCCTTTCGATGCAATTGTGTCTCAATTAATTGTTCATCAATAATGTATCCCTTCTCCATCAACACAATATCTTTAATAAACATTTTTAGCTCTTCAACATTCCCTGGCCAGTTATAGTGCATTAATAAAGATAATCCTTCATTTTTGATTTTCACAGCAGATGTTCCTAATGTTTGATGGTAATGCGTCATAAATAATGTCACAAGTTCACGTATATCTTCTTTTCTTTCAGACAATGTCGGAAGATTAATTCGAACGATGGAATCATCATAGATTAGCTCTCCTAGCAATGGATTTTCTCGAGTTAGAGCTAAAATAACAGTGACTTCCTTATCCTTAAGGCTTTGAATCATTGGCGATAAAGATTCCATTACGCCTTCTTGTAAGCAATCAGTTGAATGAATATAGATCGTTTTTACATCAGAATCTAATTCATCAATGTTCATATTCATAAAGTCATTGATACGAATGGATGCATATAATTTCCTGCTCTGAAATTTCTTATAATGTATATATTGGGCGACTAATTCTTTACCAGTGCCATTCTCTCCTATTAAGATAAAATGGTTATGCGACAAATGCCGTTGAATCATTGCAAGACATGTACGCATCGTCTCACTTTCCGTGACTAACATTTGAGTAGAGTGTAAAACTTTAATATTTAACGATTGTAACTTTGATGTACTTTCTTTCATCTTTGATACTTTACATACAATATAAGAAGTCGTTTTCATCTTAATCTTGGAAGTGGCAATTTTTATTAAACAATCATTACACTGAATGATATTCGTTTTGTCCATTGCCTTTATAATGTTTGTTAATTGTTCAACTGTTACTGGACGTTCTGAAAACCCCTTCCAGTTTTCATAAACGATATCCCCGTGTTCAGAAAGAACGATAATATCTTTTGCAGCTACTCCTAATATTGAGCTTAGCAGTTTAAGTTCATCCTTATGTTTTATCACTAATTGATGAATTGACTTCGCCTTTTGAAACGCTTCATAAATTGCTTCTTTACCAGATTGGATCAAAATACCATTCATTCCAATTGTGGAAACTGCATTAATCGTAATAACATCACCCATAATAAGCTGGAATCCTTCACTTTTTAATCGCTTTACTAAAGGCTCAATTTCATTTTTATCATTAATTGTAAACATATCAAATGTAATCTCCAGCAAATCTGTAATTGCCTTTGCCCCTTGGGTAATGTTTGAAAAACCGACAATAGCTTTTTTACCAGGAAAGTCTTTCGCGAGTGTCAATACACGAAGCATGTCATAGCCTGAGATATTCACGTCCACTACTGGAATATTGACTGCTTTTTCGATCATTCTTGCGGTTCCGCCACGGCTTATAATAACATCGTAGCCCTTTTCTTCAGCTTCCTTGGCAAATTTAATTCCTTCTTGAAGGTTACCCGTTTTAATTGTTAAATCTAATTCCGTATCATCCTTTTGACACTCTTGCACTAAATGCTCCATCGCTATATAAGGAGCAACAAACAGTCCTTTTACTTTCATGATAATCACACCTAATTCGTTATGTATGAATAAAAATACTGCTTACATTTTTTAAGAATAGTATATCACTAATATTGACCTAATGATTTCACAATTAAGATTATTAATCGTGAATTAAATCACTGCTTAATTTTATAGAATTAAGTATAATGGACTATATATTATGCACTTTTCTCGAAAACTCTATTTATATGTGGAAAGGAAAGTACTCATGATTTCTTCAAATGATCAGTATAAAGAAAAGCAATATAAAGACACGCCCAAGATTACAAAATCACCCGCTAGCATTAAGCAATTATTAGATATTATGTTTGCAGTGGATCAGGCCTCTATCGTAGCCATTACTGATAATAAAGGAATCATTACTTATGCCAATCAAAAATTTTGTGAGATTTCTAAATACAGTATGGAAGAATTG
Organism: Heyndrickxia ginsengihumi; assembly: GCF_011008565.1. GTDB lineage: Bacteria > Bacillota > Bacilli > Bacillales > Bacillaceae_C > Weizmannia > Weizmannia ginsengihumi. Next base: position 59,797 of record NZ_JAAIWK010000005.1, on the reverse strand, counting down.
ATTGGTCAAGACCACGAAATTCTTAATTCAGGTTTCCATCCGAAGGGTTATTTTAAAAACATGTGGAAGACGATCGGAACCGGCCATATTTGGACTGGGGAAATTAAAAACAAAGCAAAGGATGGCTCTTATTACTGGGTAAATACTACCATTGTTCCTTATTTAAATGAAAAAGGGAAACCATACCAATATATTTCTATTCGCCAAGATGTAACAGTCTTGAAAAAGTTACAAGAACAGCTTGTACACAATGCATATCACGATGAACTAACAGGCTTAAAAAATCGGCGCTGTTTTACCGAGGAACTAAATAAGTGGTTAGATCAAACAGACCATGATAAGCAATTAGGCATCATGTTCCTAGATATTGATCGTTTTAAAAATATTACTGATACTTTAGGGCATTCAACAGGTCAGCATTTTCTAAAATTGATTGCTAAAAGATTATCGCGCCATTTAAAAGGGATTGGCGATGTATATCGATTTGGCGGAGACGAGTTTGTCATTGCAGTAAAAAATTGCTCTTCCTCTGAAATAAAGGACATTGTTCGAAGAGTACAGGATATATTTCAAAAGCCATTTTCACTGCATAAGGATATTTATTACTTTACTGTAAGCATTGGCATTAGCATATCTCCTCAAAACGGTTCAGATATTGAGACTCTCATGAAACAGGCCGATATTGCCATGTATCAAGCAAAAGAAATCGGAAGCAATTCTGTCCAATTTTTTAGTAATAAAACACATGAAACGTTATCTAAAAATATGAAAATAGAAAATGATTTAAGACAAGCCATTGAAAATAAAGAGTTTGTCCTTTATTATCAGCCGCTTGTTGATTTAGTACAGCATAAAATAATTGGTGTAGAGGCACTCATTCGTTGGAATCATCCAACAAAAGGACTGATTCCACCATCAGATTTCATCCCTTTAGCAGAAGAAACTGGAATGATCATCCCGATTAGCGAATGGGTTCTAGAAACGGCCTGCAAACAATTAAAATCTTGGCAAGAACAAGGTCTGCCTCCAATCTATGCAGCGGTTAATCTGTCTCCATTTTTATTTGAAACAGATGGGTTTATTCATACGATCAAAAAAACACTACAAGAAGTAAATTTAGACCCAAAATATTTAGAGCTGGAAATTACGGAAAGTATGATGCAAGATCCAGAAAGCGTCATTCCGCTATTGACAGAACTGAAATATTTAGGTCTTTCGTTATCCATTGATGATTTTGGAACTGGTTATTCTTCACTCGCAAATTTAAGACGTTTTCCAGTCGACACACTCAAAATCGATCGCTCCTTTATAGAAGATATTTGCAAAGATGACGGAGTAATAGTTAAAACTATCCTCACAATGGCATCCCATCTAGGTTTAAATGTCATCGCCGAAGGAATCGAATCAAAAGAACAGCTGCAATTCCTTATCGATTTCTCCTGTCCAATCGGCCAAGGCTATTTCTTTAGCCGCCCATTGCCAAACGAAGAACTAAAAAAGTGCCTGACCCCTTTTGGATGCTAAAGCACCAAAGGGGTCAGGCACCTTTTTACTGTATCTACAAGAAAATGTAAATCTTCTTCCGTAGATGATAGTGGTGGAGCCATAATTAATATATTACTATATCCAGGAACGGTATCACCATTTTTACCAATGATCAGTCCTTTTTCTTTGCACTTTGCAATAACATTGGCAATTGCTTCATCAGAAATCGGTTTCTTTGATTGTTTATCTTCAACTAATTCAATACCATATAGATAGCCAATTCCTCGTACTTCCCCGACATGCTCTAATTGCTCTAATGTGTGAAGCTCACTTAAGATGTCGCGACTATTTTGTTCTACTTGCTTGACAATATTTTCTCTCTCAATAATTTCAATTGTTTTAAGGGCAACTGCACATGAAGCCGGATGGCCGCCGAAAGTGGAAATATGACGGAAATGAGAGTCATTTTCTTCTTCTTTAAAAGTGTTATAAATGCTAGATTTCACAGATGTTGCTGATAATGGGAGATATCCACTTGTAATACCTTTGGCCATTGTTATAATATCCGGCTCTACGCCTGCTGAATGCATGAACCCAAACATTTTACCTGTTCGTCCAAAGCCTGAAACGACTTCATCAACAATCAACAGTACATTATGCGCCTTACAAATTTCAGCAACACGAGTTAAGTATTGCGGAGAAGGAACAATGACACCTCCGCCTGACATAAACGGCTCTAAAATAACACCAGCTACAGTTTCTTCTCCTTCCCAATTTATCACTTCCTCAATATAATTAGCAGCGAGAAGTTCAGGATCAGATGCATCACCAAAAGAGCTTCGATAACGATATGGAGCCGGAACATGGATAAAACCTGGAGCCATTGGATCATACTTCGTTTTACGATTTGCCTGTGCCGTTGCACTCATTGCCCCCATTGTCGATCCATGATAAGCGCGGTATCTAGATATGAATTTATATTTACCAGGATTTCCGTTCTGGGCATGGTATTGGCGTGCTATTTTGAAGGCCGTTTCATTCGCCTCCGAACCACTATTCGAGAAAAAAGTTGTATAGGATCCTTGCAATAGTTCACTTATTTTTGCCGATAATTTAATAGCTGGCTCGTGGCTTAAAGTTAATGGAAAATAAGATAAATTTAACATCTGTTCATACGCCGCCTCAGCAATTTCACGACGTCCATGTCCTAAATTGAGACACCACAATCCAGATACACCATCAAAATATCGATTGCCATCAATATCTGTAAACCAGCCTCCCTCACCACTTTTCGCAATCATTGGAACAGTATTTTTATGATATTTAGACACTGCATGCCAAAGATGTTCCTTATCCTCTTTAATCAACTTTTCTTTATTTATATCGAGCGACATATTCTTCTCCTCCTAGTTCTGTTTGACTTGTATGAAAGCTCCTTTTCCCCGAAACGGAAATATTTGTGCAGGCTGATGTGGCAATAGCAATAAAAGTAAACAAATATGAGTGGCACGGCAGCTCAAAAAGTGATAAGACTTATAAGAAGGTTATTTAATGAAAGCATTTCATCCTATCCCTATATTTTTAAGTGTAGAATGACGATTTAGAACTAATATTTTCTAAATCCAATTCACTTCTCCTCCATTCGGTCTCTTAAGATTTCATTTGCTATTAACTAAAATATAACTTATATAATGAATTTTCAAACTATTCGTGATGTTTCTTAACATATTTTATTTAAGGTTTCATATTTAGAGAGTGAGCATAGGACGGAAAGGGAAAAATATTTTAGCCATATAATAAATAGAGTGAGTACCCACCCTATCTATTATATGGCTTGTATGTGTCTCTATGATGATGAACAAAGCCCAATGAAATTAATGAAATAATTGCATGATTCTTCCTAACAGGATTCCGACGACACCAAAGTCTGCATCACCAAAAGTTGTTCCTTGGAAACCTAAAGAACCGAGAACTGGAAGGAGCAATGCTGGCAAGAAACTAATGATTAAACCATTGGCAAATGAACCGAGAACCGCTCCTCTTCTGCCTCCGGTAGCGTTTCCAAAAACACCTGCAGTAGCCCCTGTAAAGAAGTGTGGAACAAGTCCCGGAACAATCACTTTTAAACCTACAGCTGGGAGAATGAACATAGCAATAACGCCAGCGACGAAGCTTGAAAGAAAACCTATGACAACCGCGTTTGGTCCAAACGGGAATACTGTCGGACAATCCAAAGCAGGAATTGCATTCGGTACAACTTTATCCGCAATCCCTTTAAATGCTGGGACAATTTCTGCCAAAATCATGCGGACACCAGATAATACAACATAAACACCAGCGGCAAATGTAATACCTTGAATAAGTGAAAAGACAATAAAGTTTTGCCCTGCACTTAGTTTTGTTTCAATATATTGTGGCCCGGCGAAAATAGCAACAATGATGAATAATATCGTCATTGTTAAAGAGACAGAAACAGATGTATCCCGTAAAAATCCTAGAGATTTTGGCACTTTAATATCCTCTGTCGTTTTTTCACGATTCCCAACAAATTTACCTATTGTTCCAGAAACAAAATATCCGATTGAACCAAAATGGCCGATGGCGATATCATTCATTCCTGTAATTTTTCTTACATATGGCTGCAATAGCGCGGGCATAAGCACCATTAATAATCCAAGAATAATGGCCCCCGTAATAACTAAAGGTGCGCCTGACATACCACCGGTTGATAAAATAACAGCAATCATACATGCCATAAACATAGTGTGATGTCCAGTTAGAAAGATATACTTAAATCTAGTAAAACGAGCAAGCAATATATTTACAATCATCCCAAAAAGCATAATAGAAGCTGTCTCTGTTCCAAATGTTTTTTGTGCAACAGCTACGATCGCCTCATTATTTGGAATCACACCTTGAATCGAAAAGGCCTCATTAAACATTTTCCCAAACGAATCAAGAGAACCGGTAATAATAGTTGCTCCCGCGTTTAGAATTAAAAATCCCATGATCGTTTTCAATGTACCAGATACAATATCGGCCGTTCCCTTTTTTTGGAGAATTAATCCGATTAGGGCAAATATCCCTACTAAAATGGCAGGTGTCCCTAATATATCTTTCATAATTAAATTAATCATGGTTTATTCCTCCTTAAAGTACTGTTGTAAAGCCGCTTTAATTTCCGCTTGATCTAAAATATTTTGCAGGCCGATGATATATCGTTTACCGTCTTCTAATTGATCAACGATATCTTTTGACCCTAAATAAACATCCGCTAATTCCGTTTTGCTCGTTGTTAAATCTGTATGTGAAACGTCTGCTTGAATCCCTAATTCTCCTAAAATCTTTTTAACATTCATTTCAACGATAAAACTGCTTCCTAACCCATTCCCACATACTACTAAAACTTTTTTCATCTCGAAATCCTCCATTTATTTAGAATATCTTGAAATCAGATCAAGAATTTCATTTTTTTGTTTAGCATGAATGAGTATTTCTACGTTTTCATGCATAGATAACATATTCGAAAGCTGTGCCAGCGCATTTAAATGTGTTCCATTATCGATTGCAGCTAATACGATAATTAATTGCACTTCATGTTCTTTTTGATTTGAAAATGCAACAGGTGTCTCGAGCTTTAACAAACTCATTCCAACTTTTTTGACACCCTTCTCTGGTCTGCCATGTGGCAATGCAATTTTTGGGGCGATAACAATATAGGGTCCAAGCTCTTCTACAGTTTCTATCATAGAATCAACATATTCTTTTGAAATGTAATTAAGTTGTAGTAACGGCTTTGAAGCAACACGAATCGCCTCTTTCCAATCCCCCACTTTCTCTTCTATTTGAATAAATGATTCCGTTAGCAATTCATTTAACATTGGTTTTCTATCCTTCCTTAAAGGTGGCTTTGAATGTTCTAGTAAACTTTTTAACTCTGTAATCAAATTCGCCTCATCTTGTATAACAGCATGTTTCTTTACGATATCTAACACACTTTTAATACTGATAGATTCAGAAGTTGACGCTATACCTAGAAGCTTCCCCTTTTCTGCATCAGTTAGAATTGGACTGACAACTACTGTTCGATGGCGATGCTGGTGAATTGTGCTCGTTGTAATAACAAAATCAACATCACCGTCGAACTCGTTGTACTCTCTTAATGTGATTGGACCAATTAAATCAACATTAGAAAACAAGTGTTCTAATTGATGATATAGTATTTGCGATGTCCCCACGCCATTTGCACAAACAATCAGTGCCTTTTTACGGTCAGCAGGTCTTGCCCCCTGTCGTTTCATCCATCCTCCGAAGTGAACAGCAAAATATGCAACTTCATCTTCTGATATCGAGGTACCGACCAATTTTTCAAGAGGAGACAGCGCTTTTTTTGTTAACTGAAAAACATCTGGATATTGCTTTTTAATCGCATTTAATAATGGATTACTCATTTGAATATTAAATTTCAGTCTATAGAAAGCCGATTTTAAATGAAGATAAATATTATGTTCAAGCTTTGCACGATCATCAAACAGAATACAAGCATAGATTTGAAAAAGATCAATCATTTCGGCAATCAAATCACTCATCCACTGATCGTCTCTCAGTCCACCTTTGACCGATATAACATTTGCCCCTAACAAAATGGTAGAAATATAACATTTCTCATTATCATCGAGCGTGATGTCGAAAGTAGCATATAATGTATTTGCCAAATGACTTGCCGCTGCAAAATTCTTCGTTTTATAAAGATCGCTTTTTTCAAACTGATCCATATCAATCAAATTATGATTTAACATTCTTTTGATATAACAAGGCAATACATAACTGAGAGTCGTGACAATATCATCCGAAAATTGCATATGAAGCTGTTGTTCACAGTATTCAAGCCACTCCAAAATCACCCCATGTATGGAAGCATGACTTTTATATAAACAGGTATCGAACACTAGCTTAATATGTTCTTCCAATCCCTCTGCCAGAAGGCGTGAAATATGCATATTTATTATATTTCGGATGATCTGTTCATTCCCCAGCAGCTGATATCCATGGTTACGGTCATAGACTAAACTAATCTCATAGGCATGCAGTTCCTTTTTCAATTGCTTGACATCTTGCAAAACTGTATTTCTGCTCACCTCTAGTAATTTAACACAATCATAAGTTCCAATCGATCTATCAGATAAACAAACCATTAAAAAGATCATGGATCTGCGATCTTCAGCCGTAAAAATATCATTCACTTCCAAATGATCCATTAGCACCTGTTTCACTGCTGAACGGGTCTGATCATCCATATAAAACCCAGTATTGTAGGCATATCCAAGATAAGGTAAATATTGGTCTTTTAGCCATGAATTAATGGCATCAATATCGTAATAAATCGTCCTTCTTGATACATTAAACTTTTCCATTAAAGCATGAATGGTCACGAAGCCACTTGCTTGGGCAATCATTTTCAGCATTTGTTTATTTCGTTTTGTTAACATAGAGATCCCTTCAGTTTAATAAACTGCACAACATGTTGTGTTCATGAAATCCTTTACACCATTTATTATATATTGATCTATCGTGATTGTTTAGAACAAAAAAGCAACATAGATTTGTGCAAAAAATGTGCCTGACCCCTTTTGTGCTTCAACGCACAAAAGGGGTCAGGCACCAATAAAAAAGCACTTATCCAAGGATAAGTGCTTTTTACACATTTTATTTCTCTACGACGCTGTGTCCACCAAATTCATTGCGTAGTGCTGCGACAACTTTACCAGAGAATGTATCGTTTTCTAAAGAACGATATCTCATAATTTGAGAAAGGGTGATCACTGGTGCGACCGCTTGCAAATCAAGGGCTGTTTCAACAGTCCATTTACCTTCCCCAGATGAGTGCATAACGCCTAAAATATTATCAAGCTTCTCATCTTTTGAGAAGGCGTCTTCCATAAGCTCCATTAACCAAGAGCGAATAACGGAACCATTGTTCCAAAGACGAGATACGTCTTTATAGTCAAAGTCAAAATCACTTTTTTCCAAGATTTCAAAGCCTTCCGCAATCGCTTGCATCATGCCGTATTCTATGCCGTTATGAACCATTTTCAAAAAGTGACCGCTTCCAAGTTTACCAGTATATAAATAACCGTTTTCAACAGCAATATCCTTAAATAACTGTTCTACATGTGCAAAGGCTTCTTGCTCGCCGCCGATCATTGTGCAAACACCGTTACGTGCGCCTTCCATGCCACCGCTCGTACCGCAATCTAAGAAATAAATGCCCTTTTCTTTTAATTCTTTTCCGCGGCGAATAGATTCTTTATAATTAGAATTTCCGCCATCTATTATAATATCCTTCTCAGAAAGGTATCCTGAAATACTATTTAACACTTTTTCAGTAATGTCACCTGCAGGAACCATCAACCAAATTACTTTTGGAGAAGGGAGTTTAGCAACCAAGTCTTCATACGTTTCAGCGACTTCTATACCTTCTTTTGCAATTCTTTCTAACGCTTCTTTAGATACATCATTGGCAACTACTTCATGGCCTTTATCTTTCATATTTAATGCCAAATTGTAGCCCATCTTTCCTAAACCGATTAATCCTAGTTTCAAAATAATCCTCCTAAACTTTATTATAATAACATCTATATTATATCCATTAAATAAATAAGTTAGCAACCAGAAGGCAAATTAAAGCTGTAAACCATAATAAAGTCGTCGGAATGGACCAAACCATCATTTGTTCTTTTACTTCTTTTATTCCTAGCATTCGGTTTACTACCCAAAATAAACTATCATTGAAATATGAGAATACGAGAGCGCCCATTGCTGCTGCTTGAGCAGCTAGAACCATGTTCACATGTAACGGCATTAAAATCGGGGCTGAAATGGATGCTGCCGTGATCATCGCGACTGTGCCACTTCCCTGTACTAGACGAACGATCGTCGCAATAAAAAAAGGAAGCAAAATAGCCGGAAGTGACAAGTCCGTAATTTTCCCTGCAATAAAGTCACCTGCCCCGCTTGCACGCAATACTTCACCAAGCGCCCCACCTGCACCTGTAACGAGGAGTATAATCCCTGCTGATTGGATTCCTTCTTCCATACGCTCAAGTGTTTCTGATCGCTTCATATGTCCAGCAAGAAAGTAAATAGCAACAATCAAGCCAATACTGACAGCAATCACCGGAGTACCTAAAAATATAAGAATGTTATAAACGCCCTTTGTCGCTTTCAGAGCTGTAAGAGTCGTATTTAAAATGATTAGAATGATTGGAACTGCAATCGGTAAAATGGATGTAATTAATGAGGGAAGCTCTTTTTTTCTATCATCAATAACTTCTAGTAAATCAGGATATGCAATATTCTCAGCTGGTCGAGCAATTCCTTGTTCAGAACTGTCTGGAATTTGATAAATGCGGTTTCCTAACCATTTCGCATACAATACTCCAACAATTAATAGCGGAATACCGAACAATAGACCTGCGCCAATCATTGAACCAACATCAATCTTAAAAATACCGGCTACTCCTAAAGGTCCCGGAGTTGGCGGTACTAACGAATGGGTAATAACAAGCCCCGATGCTAAAGCAACTCCAATAGCAACGACGGATTTCCCTGTTTTTTTGGAAAGTGATTTAACTAAAGGATTTAAAATCACAAAAGCAGAATCAACAAAAATAGGGATAGAAATGATAAATCCTGCGATCGCCATCGCCCATTCTTCTTTCTTCCTCCCAACAGATTTTATAAGAGAATAAGCGAGAGTTTCAGCTGCCCCTGATACTTCCAATATTCTCCCCATCATTACACCTAAACCAACAATAATGCCAACGGACGCTAATGTATTCCCAAATCCCGCTGAAATTTTATTCGCCACGTCTACGGGAGCCATCCCCCCAACAATTCCTGCAATAGAAGCAGCAATTATTAAGGCTAAAAATGCATGAATTTTTGTTTTTAATACTAGAAAAATTAATATAATAACCGCTATTACTAGCCCAATAACCATTTGTGTTCCAGAAACTGAATTCATCATAGAACCCCCTCACGATGTAAAATAATAGCGTTTACAAACAGTTTAATAGGAAGGGCCATCCTTCCTATTAAACTCCATTCTTATGAGTGAAACTTCGGTGCATATTGAGCTGCCACTTTAATGCATTCCTCCATACTGGTACTTTCAGCAATATTTTTCCCTGCAATATCAAAAGCGGTGCCGTGATCAACTGATGTCCTTAAGAATGGCAGCCCATTCGTAATCGAGATTGTTCGATGGAAATCTGTCATTTTAGCCGCAATATGCCCTTGGTCATGATAGAGAGATAAAACTGCATCATATTTCCCATTTAAAGCCTGAAAAAAGACAGAGTCAGCTGGAACAGGCCCTACTGCACTGATTCCATCCTTCACAGCTGCTTCAATACCTGGTTTAATTTCTTCTACCTCCTCCCAGCCAAATAACCCGCCTTCTCCACTATGGGGATTTAATCCGGCAACAGCCAATCTTCTATTTCTAACCCCCAATCTCTGTAATGCTTGATCACAACGTATGAGATAATCATGCACGCGCTCTTTTTTCATCGTGGCAATAGCATCTTTTAAAGAAAGATGACGAGTTAAGAAAAAAATCCTTAGCCCATTGACTTCAAACATTGTTAATGGATCATGAGCTCCTGATAATGCCTCAAGCATTTCAGTATGACCAATATAAGGAACTCCTGCTGCCTTTAAAGATTCTTTGTTGATCGGAGTCGTTGCAAGTGCCTTCACTTCGCCATTCATTGCAAATTCAACAGCTTTTTGAATATATTCATAGGCACCTCGACCACATTGAGCAGAAACTTGACCATATTGAAGCTGATCCACGTCAATATTATTTAAATTAATAACATCGACAAAACCTAATTCATACTTGCCTTCAGCTGGAGAATGAATTTCATGAATTTTTAAATTAGTTCCTACAACTGCGATCGCTTTTTTCAGCACAGCAGCATCACCAATCACCACTGGTTTACAGACATCGTAAATCTCCTTTTTTTCCAAAGCTTTAATTGTGATTTCCGGTCCAATGCCTGCTGCATCTCCCATCGGAATTGCAATAATGGATCTATCCGTTTTCATAAGTTTTCCTCCTTTATGTTTTATAGATCGCTAGTGAGAGTATTTTTATCTAATAAATATTTGACGCATTTATAAATGGCCTGACGATCTCCGACCATCCCTCCTTTTGTAATAAGCGGAATTCCAGCGAAGTAACCCCCAATGAATTGCCCATATGCTACAAGTGGTAACACTTCATCTTCTAATCTAATACCTTCTGCCATACCAACAGAGCATAATGAGGCTGTCACATCACCTCCACTTGAAAAACAGCCGCCGATATCATGTGAACTTTGCAATATAACAAGACGAGTGATTTTACCTAAGCCGTCTGCTATTCGTTTTGCTAAAAAATCCTGACTAACATTTTGCTTATTTGCCAATGCTTTAAGATTTAAGTCATTTTCAGCAGAATTCGTTGTAATCACTAAAATGTGCTGATGATCTAATTTTTTTAATGCAACCTTTACCGCCCTTTCCACTTCCTGATCCCATATGTTCGTTATATTTGCGAGCTTTTCAGCATTGACAATAACGGGCCTTGCATTTATTTTTTTCACAAGGTACTGTAATTGTTTTTCAGTAATGGACGTCACGCTGCCGACAGTGACAATGATCTTTTTCTTTACTGCAGATTGCCGTATAACAGCTTGAGCATATGCAGCCGTCAACGGTCCAGGATCAACGGGAATCATTCTATAGCCTTTCATCAAAGTCATCGCATTTGCAATCTGTTCAATCTCTTCATCTGTCACGGCGTCTAAAACAATAATCCGTTTTCCATTGTTTATATGTTCTTTAATTGCTTGCTCTGTTACCTTCACCCCTTCCAAAACTGTTTCAAGACCAATGTGAGCAACGGCATATTTAGTCTGTCTTTGTACAATAGCAGGTACGTATGATCTTGTAAGGGGAGTAACTGGATCTTTTGCGACATCTGTTGTCTGTACAGGAACACCTTCAACTAATAAGTAGCCTCCTGTTGTTATTCGTCCTGATTCAGGGAAGGATGGCACCAGTACCGCAATGGTTTCTTCTCCCAAGTGTGTCAATACTGTATCAATTTCCACACCAATATTGCCGCGAACCGTACTGTCAATCCGTTTGCAAATAATGTCTGCACCCCAATGAATGAAATGCTCTAATACTGTTTTTACCCTCATTTGTGATACATCTTTTTGGGCATATCTGCTGTCTGTATCTACACAAATAGCATTATAGCCGCCAGCTAGAGGGGGCTGATCATAATACACCATCGTCGCCACATTAAAACCTTTCTTTTTCAGTAATACCCCTGTTCCATTTGCCCCTGTCAAATCATCAGAAATGACCCCTATCTTCATCAAATTCCGCTCCCATCCACCTTGATGATCTCTAAATGCTCTTTTAATTCCTTCTCCAATTCGTTTGTTATTTGATGATCCGTAATCACTCCATCAATCTCTGAAAGGTCGCACACTTTTGCTAAAGATATTTGATGAAATTTACTTGAATCAGCTACTAACCACGTAGTTTCAGCAGCTTCTATCATTAACTTTTTAATAGAAGCCTTCGCAAACGTTGGCACTGTGAGCCCAGCATCTAAATGAACAGCATGCGCCCCTAAGAAACAGAAATCTACATGAACATTTTTCAACAGTTGCTCTGTTGCGGGACCAAATAATGCACCTACAGTGTTTTGCAGTTCTCCCCCAGCTACAATTACTTTTAGTTCACTATCTACTAGTTCAGCTGCAATTTTAATGTCATTTGTAATAATCGTTAAATGTTGTTTCTTCCTTAACAGTTTTGCAATTTCTAACGTCGTTGTCCCAGAATCTAATATAATCGTTGAATCATCTCGTAAAAGACCGATGGCAGCCTGAGCTATCTCTTTTTTTTTGCTCACTATGCTTGCCTTCCTTTGCTCGGAAAGGGGTCTCAACAATTATTTGTTTTTTGAGAATAGCCCCTCCATGAGTTCGAATGATCTTTTCCTCTTCCTCTAGTAGAGCTAAATCCCTGCGTATGGTCATTCCCGAAACATGCAATTGTGTAACTAAATCATCGATATCAATTTTCCCGTGCTGTTTCAATTTCTCTAATATCAAGCCTCTTCGCTCTTGTGGTTGCAATATCATCACCTTTGTTCACTTTAAACATTTGACACTACTAATATATGTTCGAAATGAACAATAATGCCTGACCCCTTTTATGCAATAAAGCATAAAAGGGGTCAGGCACCTTTTTTTTGCAACATCATTTTTAATTGGACGAATATACTTTTTATTATAAATATAATGAATATTAATTTACTTTACCGAAAAAGGAGTGAATACATGGGGGAAATCTTTAATGATAAAGAAGAAGCATTAATATCTGTTGCCCACGTTTCTGAAAGGATTAAAGTTTTTCCATATTATTTTCGGCATCATATCCCTGGAGCACAGAATGACTGTTTTTTGAGAGAAGGTGTGGTTCAAAAATTATTAGCGGCATTGAAAAGTATTCCGGAAGAATACCATTTTGTTATTCTAGATGGATGGAGATCTTATCGAACTCAGCAGGCCCTTTATGATATGCACCAAACATATTTTTTACAGAGATATGACAAGAAAGAAGCGAAAAAACAACTATCACGTTTTGTTGCTGCCCCTTCAATGGATCCTTATAATCCCGCTCCCCATTATACCGGCGGTGCAGTTGACCTAACGCTTGCAAATGAAAAAGGGTGGTTAGACATGGGAACTGATTTTGATGAATTTACGGAGAAAGCACATTCTCTTTTTTATGAAAAAGAACTATTAACCGATGAAGAAAAGAATATTCGTGACCGCCGCCGCTTGTTAAGAAAAAGTATGATCGATGTTGGATTCCGTTCCAATCCCGATGAGTGGTGGCATTTCGACTATGGAAATCCATTATGGGCCAAGGAAAACAATACGTTACCAAAATACATGGGAATCGAACTCACAGCTAAAAAGGGAGGAAAACATGTTGAAAAAGATTAGCTTAATATTACTGATCGTTTGTATGATGGTCTTAATGACCGCTTGTAAAGAAAACGCAAATTCCCCATCAAAAAAAGCTACAACGAATACGACTGCCGCGAGTAATACAGGTAAAAATGAACTTGTCGTCGCCATTCCTGCCGATGTCGGAACAATCGATCCGGCAGTTACAATGGATAATACATCGTGGAAAATTATTTATTCTACATATGAACGACTTGTCGATTATGATGGAGCCACGACGAATATTAAACCAGGTCTTGCTAAAAAGTGGACTGTTAGTAAAGATGGAAAAACATGGACATTCACATTGGAAAAGGGCCATACATTTGCAGATGGAACACCTGTCGATGCTGCAGCTGTTAAAACCAGTTTTGAACGCACATTAAAAATTGCCAGTGGACCTGCAGGTGTGTTTAACATGATATCAAAAATTTCTGTAAACAATCCTACGACGATTACATTTAAGCTTTCGGAAAATTTCCCTCCATTCCTTTCAGCTCTCGCAACAAACTACGGAAATATTGTAAGTCCAAAAATAATGGAACATGAAAAAGACGGAGACTTAGGACAGAACTATCTTGCCAATCATACGATGGGAAGCGGTCCTTACCAATTAACAGATTGGAAAAAAGGTGACTCCATTACACTCGGACTTAATCCTCATTCAAAAGTGAAGCCAGCATTAAAAAATATTGTGTTTAAAATCGTTAGTGACTCATCTGTACAACGTATGCAATTGCAAAAGGGAGAAATTGACATCGCTGAAGGCATTCCTGTTGACCAAATGAAGGATGTCAAGAAGCTTAACAATGTTCAACTAATTCAGAAACCTAGCCTAACAACCGACTATGTATATATCAACACAAGTAAAGGAAACCCCGCACTTAAAAATGCAAAAGTTCGTCAAGCCTTAAACGATGCGATTGACTACGATTCTCTTATTGATGCTGTTCAATTAGGATATGCAACAAAAACAAATGGGCCTATTCCAGATGGTATTTGGGGTCATGATAAAACGGCTAAACCATACAAACATAGCGTGAAAAAGGCAAAAGCATTATTAGCAGAAGCAGGAGTGAAACACTTAACGCTCAATTTATTGTATTCAGATAATAAGTCATGGTGGAAAACAGAAGCATTAACCATTCAATCAAATATGGCTGATATTGGTGTAAAAGTTAATTTAAAAAGTGTCGCATATGCAACTTCTCGTGACATGATTGACAAGGGAGACTTTGATTTAGCCTTAGGAGTATGGAGTCCTGACTTCGGTGACCCTTATGGCATTATGAACTATTGGTACGATTCTAAAAACTTTGGTTTAGCTGGAAATCGCGCGTTCTATAAAAACAGTAAAGTTGATCAGCTATTACAAAAAGCTGCTACCAACAACAATAAAACAACCCGAGAACAACTTTACAAACAAGTTCAAGGAATTGTCATGAAAGACGCGCCTTATATTTTACTGTATCAGAAAAACTTTACTTTACCGATGAACAAAAATGTTAAAGGCTTCGTATATAATCCAATGCTCGACGGAATTTACAATTTAAGTGAGATGTCAAAATAATTACTGGAGTGACGAACCATGCAAAAAACGATCTTGAAGCGAATGGGGTTTCTTTTATTCGTCGTCTTTGGCGTAACATTAGTTTCATTTATTTTGTCTCATGTAATACCTGGTGATCCCGCTAGCATGATGGCAGGGCAGCATGCTAGCAAAGAAACAGTTCAATCAATTCGTCAACAATTGGGTCTAGATCAGCCGATCTGGATCCAATATTTCCAATATGTTGGCAATTTACTATCTGGTGATCTCGGAACATCAATTAGAACGCATCAACCTGTACTAGATGATTTAATGACCTATTTCCCAGCAACACTCGAATTAGCTATCGCAGCCTTTTTCATTGCAATTATTATCGGCATCCCATTAGGGGTTCTTTCGGCATTGAAAAAGAATACCTTTTGGGACCATTTTAGCCGTATCTTTTCTATTAGTGGTGTGTCAATCCCTGTATTTTGGAGCGGTTTAGTAATCATCTTAATTTTTTACGGATGGTTAGGGTGGTTCCCTGCAAATGGCCGTATTGATGAAACAATCAATCCACCAACACATATTACTGGATTCTATATTTTAGATAGTATTTTGACTGGTGACTCTATTGCCCTAAAAAGTAGCTTAAAGCATATTTTTCTGCCAGCAGTCGTATTGTCCTTTGCGCAACTTGCCATTATTACAAGACAAGTCCGGGCAAGTATGTTGGAGGTTATGAGGCAAGAATATATTCGAACGGCAATTGCAAATGGAATTCACGGACGATTATTAATCATCTCATATGCCTTAAGAAACGCTTTAATTCCTACCATTACCGTAATCGGCACGTCTTTTGGCTCATTGTTGGGCGGTGCCGTCGTAACAGAGACCGTATTCGGTTGGCCCGGAATGGGAAAATTTGTTGTCGACTCTATTGCCTATTTAGATTTTCCAGCCATCATGGGATTCACGATTGTCATTAGTATCGGCTATGTATTAATTAATCTAGTTGTAGATATCTTATACGGATTATTAAATCCACAAATGAAGGAATAGGGGGAATGATGGTGGCTTCTTCAATTACTTATAGTGAAAAAATACGCTCATTAAAAACAAACCCCATTTGGTATAAGTTGAAGCAAAATAAAATGACCTGGATTGGCATCTTTATTCTCGGAATAATTATTTTGCTATCTTTATTTGCTCCAATTGTTACACCATACAACCCAACGAAAATCAATATTTCCGAAAAGTTCCAATCTCCCTCTTTCCATCATTTGTTCGGAACGGATGAAGTTGGGAGGGACATTTTTACAAGAATCTTATATGGTGCAAGATTATCACTTGGTTTCGGCATTGTTGTCATCGTAATCGCAAGCCTCGTTGGTGTTGTTGTCGGAACGGTTTCTGGATATGTAGGAAGAATTTTAGATCAAATCATTATGCGGATTGCAGATATGCTGCTTGCATTTCCAAATCTAATATTAGCAATGGCCTTAGCAGCTGTATTAGGACCAAGCTTGCAAAACGCTATGATCGCCATTGCAATTGTAAAAATACCTGTTTATATTCGCTTAGCAAGAGGTGAAGCATTAGTTTTAAAAGAAACACTGTTTGTAAAGTCAGCTGAAACCTTTGGGATTGGCAAAATACGAATTATTCTCAAGCATTTCATTCCAAACTCTTTTTCTCCAGTTATCATTCAAGCAACGCTAGATGTAGGCGATGCAATTTTATTAATATCCACTCTTGGATTTTTGGGACTTGGCGCTCAACCTCCTACACCAGAATGGGGAGCAATGATTAGCGTAGGTTGGGAATATTTATTAACTTATTGGTGGTATCCTACTTTTCCGGGGCTCATGCTATTTCTATCATCTGGCGCTCTTAATCTAATTGGAGATGGTATTCGCGATATACTAGACCCTAAATCAGCAAGATAGGAGGAAAAGATATGCTGTTGGATATTAAAAACTTACATGTCGATTTTGTAGGAATGCGCGGGCGAACGGAAGCATTAAAAAATATTCATCTCTCCCTCCAAAAAGGGGAAATATTAGGCATTGTCGGTGAATCTGGATCCGGCAAATCAATTACTGCTCTATCAATTCTTGGATTATTAGAAGAAAATGCAATCATCTCAAGCGGGGAAATCATATATAATGGCAGGGATCTTCTTCAATTAAAACCTAATGATCGGCAAGCACTAAGAGGAAAAGAAATTGGCATGGTGTTCCAAGAACCAATGACTGCCCTCCATCCTACGATGAAAATCGGAAAACAATTACTTCACGTGATTAAACAACATCGAAATATCTCCACAAAACAGGCTAGGGAGTTAGTCCTACAAGCTTTACATGATGTTCATATTGATCATCCTGAGCTCGTCGCAAAGAAATATCCATTTGAATTAAGCGGTGGAATGCGCCAGCGAATTGTCATTGCACTCGCGATGTCATCCCCACCAAACTTATTAATTGCCGATGAACCAACAACTGCACTCGATGTCACAATTCAGTATGAAATTTTAAATCTCATTAAAGAATTAAATCAAAAAAGAGGGACCTCCGTTCTACTAATTACTCACGATTTAGGAGTTGTTGCTAAAGTATGTGACAGAACAGTGGTCATGTATGCCGGAGAAGTGGTTGAAAGCGGGAGAACAAAAGATATTTTGGAACATCCTTTTCATCCATATACACAATCATTATTGAACGCGTTACCTGATTTAACTGAACCTACCCAGCCATTAAAGGCAATCACTGGAGAGTCTCCAAGTTTGCTTCATCGCCCTAGTGGTTGTGCTTTTGCTGCTCGCTGCTATAAAAAAATGGAAATTTGCAATAGCAACCACCCTACATTATCCACTGTTAACGACTCTGCTCACCAAGCAGCCTGTTGGCTAGAAAGGGCGGTCTTATGATTGAAATCAAGCAAGTAGAAAAAACTTATTATACTGGTAAACATAGCACGAAAGCGGTAGGGCCAGTCGATATGAGCATTAAGCGCGGGGAAATTCTGGGATTAGTTGGTGAATCTGGTTCTGGAAAAAGTACATTAGGAAAGATGCTGATCGGTCTGGAAGCTCCGACGAGTGGAATAATTACGTATGAAGGTAAATCATTATGGAAGAAGAAACAATACCAACGAATTCGCCCAGGTGAAATTCAAACAGTATTCCAAGATCCGCATTCATCGCTTGATCCAAGAATGCGGATTAAAGACATTATTTTAGAGCCATTGCTTGCACTGCCGCGAACAGAGAGAAAAGAAAAGTCACAGAAATTAAAACAATTAATTCAGCGGGTAGGTCTTCAAGAGGAGCATCTTGGAAGATTTCCACATGAATTTAGCGGCGGACAAAGACAAAGAATCGCCATTGCAAGGGCACTCATAACAGAACCGACTTTTATCATATTAGATGAACCGACATCAGCCCTCGACGTATCAATTCAAGCACAAATATTAAATTTATTAAAAGAATTACAGAGAGAACAGCAATTAACCTATCTATTTATCTCTCACAATATGTCCGTTATTCGCTACATGTGTGAACGGGTTGCTGTCATGTATAAAGGGATTATTGTAGAAATAGGCGATACAAAAGATGTCTTCGAAACACCACAACACTCATACTCTCAAAAACTTTTATCGTCCGTTTTATAATAGGTGCCTGACCCCTTTTGTGCGATAAAGCACAAAAGGGGTCAGGCACTTTATGCGATTTCTAAGGCGATACCATGATTGACAAAGTAATCAGTTATTTCTTCAGGCGCTTCTTTATCTGTAATCAATAAGTCAATCTCATCAGGACGAGCAAATGTCGCAATGGAGCTCTTGTCCATTTTACTATGATCTAATAAAGCGATAACTTTTGAGGCTACTGATACCATTTTTCTTTTTAATTCAACTTCATAGTAGCTAAAGTCAGTAAGACCATCTTTAATATTAAAGGCATAGGCAGAGGTAAACAAAATATCGACATTAATCTTTTGCAAAAGCTCTTCGCCGAGCATCCCTTCAACCGAATTGGAAGAATTTCTTACAATGCCACCAATTATAATGACAGTTAGATACGGATTTTCCTTCAGCATGACAGCAGTAGCGATTCCACTTGTAACAACCGTTAGCCTTATTTTCACATCTCTTAAATATCGAGCTAGCTCAAAGCAGGTAGTACTTGCATCTAAGAGAATACATTGGCCTTCTTGTATATATTTTAGCGCATTACTGCCAATTCTTTGCTTTTCAACTCGGAACTTTTTTTCTCTTTCTTCATATCTTTTATCTAGTAACTCCGAATCTTCTTCCTTTATCATTGCTCCACCATGTGTTCGATTCAGTAACCCTTGTTTCTCCATCTGATTCAAATCTGATCGAATGGTTGCAGCAGAAATATTAAGTAAACTTGTCAGTTCATTTACTGTCACGGTCCCCTTTTCTGTTACGATTTCAAGGATTTTATTTCTGCGTTGATCAGCGAACATATTTTCACCTCCTCATAACTTGTTTTTATATTTTCTCATTTTTACCTACATATTAGAAATAAACACATTATATTATAAAGGAAAATAGACAAAAACTACTAGTTTTTTTAAATAGAATGTTTTCCTTTATCACAAATTTGCTTTCATTTATCCCTTTTTTATGAACGAGGTAAAAGAAAATGATGAAAATTAATAATGACGTGTACAGTTTATAAAAGTGTTTCTTTAATAGTTATAACTAGTTTAAAAAAACTGTATCCTTTTTGACTTCTTTTAAGGATACAGTTTACTCTATCTGGATGAATATGATCCAAAGCCGCTCATTCTTTCATTCAATTCTCCCAATCACTTTTTAGACAAACATATGAGAATCCAGTTGTTTGAGAATATATTGGAAACTTTCAATATCCCAAGCCGCCCTTCCAATGAACAGGCCATCAACATTCTCAATTTCGATATATTCAAGGAAATTGTTCTGATTCACACTCCCACCATATAAAAGAGGAATATCTATTCCAGCATCAGGGAAAAGCACTTTCAATGTATCCCGTATAAATGTATGAATAGCCGCAATATATTCGGCATCAGCAGGTATCCCTTGCTCTCCTATTGCCCAAACAGGTTCATAAGCAACCATTACATGCCTTGCCTGCTCTTCAGACAAATGTTTCAAGCAAACCTTTAATTGTGTTGCCAATATTTCCTTTGAAATATTATTATTTTTTTGTTCTAGATTTTCTCCAATGCAAATAAGAGGTTTCATATTGTATTTCAAAGCAGCTAGCACCTTTTTATTAATTGCATTGTCATTTTCATTAAAATATTGTCTTCGTTCCGAATGTCCTAGTTCAATAATATCTATGCCAATTTCATCTAGCATCTTTGGGGAAATTTCGCCAGTATAGGCACCTCGATCTTCCCAGTGCATATTTTGAGCACCTAGTTGAATGCTTGATCCAGAAATAATCTCCTTAATCGGCAACAATGCTGTGTAGGAAGGAATAATAAATAATTCTATGTTTGGTGATATCTCTTTTGAAATACTTTTAAGTTTTGTTGAATAGGATAATCCCTCAGCCAATGTCTTTGTCATCTTCCAATTGGTACCGATCCAAATCTTATCCACGATTAGCGAACTCCTCTAGCCATTCTCTCATAGATTTAAACATAATCCATACAGTTGTTGCACCAGCATCTTGATGGCCGATGGCTCTCTCACCTAAAGATTTGGCTCTACCAAATTTTGCAATATATTCTTTTGTGTTCTCCACACCTTTTGCTGCACTTTCTTCAGCCTCTTTAAGGCCTGCTAACAAACTTTGATTGCTAGCTGCACTCTGCTTTAAACTGTTTACCGCTGGTTCTAGTGCATCAATCATCGTTTTATCTCCTAAACTAGCTTTTCCTCTCACCTTGATTGAAGTTAATGCCTTTTCAAGAATTTCAGCTAATAACGGAAGATCTAATTCTTCTTTTGGTTCAAGCCCTTTAATTCCACCAGTAAACAGAGTGCCAAAAATAATGCCGGATGCTCCTCCCATAGATGAAATCATTGACATACCGATTGTTTTAAATACATCATGAATATTCGTAAACTCTTTTTTTCCTAGATTTTCCTCCGCCTTTTTAAAACCAACAGACATTCCGATTCCATGATCTCCATCACCGATAGCGCTATCAATTTTTGTTAAAAACGGTTTATTTTCTTGAACTTTCTCACCAACATAAAGAAACATATCTTTAACTTGAGTTGCGTTTAAACCTGTTGTTTGTATACTTTTTTCCATGATATTTCCTCCTATCTATTAATCACTTATTTTTTGTAATATGGTGAATAAGCAGGTGCATTATATAATTCTTTTAATTCGTCATCTAACTTCAATAGAGTGATTGAGAATCCACCCATTTCCTGTGTTGTACAATAACTATTTACATCCATATCGTATGCCCTAATTCCTCGTTGCTCCAAAATATGTTCTACTCTTCGGTTCACAATTAATAATTCCATTAATGTTGTAGAACCAAGGCCATTTACTAAAACAGAAACCTCATCACCTGCAACAATGTTGCCTTCCTCTAATAAAATTTCCATCAAATTATCCGTTAACTCGTCAGCAGGTTTTAATTTTGTACGTTCTACTCCTGGTTCACCATGAATTCCCATTCCTACCTCTATTTCATCATCTCCAAGTGTATATGGCAGTTCCTTAACACCCGGAATCGTTCCCGGAGACAATCCAACACCAATAGAAAAGGTTTGATCATTTGCCCTCTGTGCAATGTTAGCAACTTCTTCTAAACATAATCCCTTTTCTGCGGCTGCACCTGCAATCTTGACAACAAAAATATCACCAGCAATCCCTCTACGATCCGCTTTCCGTTCAACTGGAGCAGACGCCACATCATCCGTTACTAAAACTGTTTTACAGTTAATATCATCCAATTCCAATAACTCTACTGCCATATCAAAGTTTAAAACATCTCCTGAATAGTTTCCGTAAACGAACAAAACACCTTTTCCAGCATCAACTGCTTTGGCAACTTCCTGCACATTATACGGGGTTGGGGCAGCAAATACGTTACCAAGAGCTACTCCATCCGCAAGTCCTTCACCAACTAATCCTATAAATAAAGGCTCATGTCCGCTCCCGCCACCAGTGACTACAGCAACTTTATCTTTAAGGTCTTTCCGAATGACTCCGTTTACATTTTCAACCTTTTTATATAAATGTTTATTGGCAGCTATGAAACCTTCTATTGTTTCTTGTACAACGTTATCAGGATTATTAATAACTTTTTTCAAATGAAGTCCCCCATCCCATTACGGTAATTAAACTGAATATATATTTTCATTTAGTTTTATTTTCTTTCATTTTAAATTATAAAACATTTCGTTTATTTGTGTCAATTTTCATTTTTTGTTTTTTTTGTAATCTATTTTTATGTTCTTTACGCGGTTTTTCCTATGTACTTATTAAGATATATATTACTTTGTAACATCGTTAAAATCCTTCCCAAAAGTGAACTTTTATCATTTTATCTAAACGTTTTGCAAATAATCTCCGTTAATAAGCAACTATGATACGTAATTTCCCAGATGGCCCAAAGCATGTAGGTTATCTCATCACGCCTGGAAACGTCGGGGAGGCTCAGCACCGCCTGGAAAAGTGAACAGATCACCGGCAAAATTTAAAACAATAAAAATAAAAAAAGCTGTAAGCAATCTCCCGTTTTTAAGGAGACTGATTACAGCCTGCAAGGAACAATTTATTTGGATTCAATTTCAATCCTATCTACTTTACCAACTAAAAGCAGATAGGAAAGCGCACCAACTAGCGCAACTGTACTAACGAAGATAAGAGCGCCGCCAAAATGCTGGCTTTCTCCGACAATCATACCAATAACAATTGGTGTAACAATTCCAGATAGGTTACCTGCAAAGTTAAAAATACCTCCAGCGAGCCCTAAAAGTTCTTTCGGTGCAACATCGCCAATTAGTGTCCAAGAGATACCTGACATACCTTGAGCAAAGAACGCAACCGACATAATTGTTATAACTAGACCAATAGAAGAAGTATAATTCGCAAGAACGATTGTACAAGCTAAGAGCAGTCCGATAATAATTGGTGTTTTCCTGCTAATACTAGCTGATACACCTCTTCGAATAAGCCAATCAGAAATCGCTCCCCCAAACAGGACACCACAAAAGGCAGCAATATATGGAACCATTGAGTAAAATCCAGCATGAATAATCGTCATATGCTTTTCATTTACTAGATAAGTTGGGAACCACGTTAAGAAGAACCATAGTGTTGTCGTTACTCCAAATTGGCCAATATAAATCCCCCAGAGTGTACGGCGTTTAAGAAGGACACTGATCTGCGACCAACTTAGTTTTTTCTTGTCTTTCGCTTCTTCTTCAAGACCTCCGCCTTCTGCGATATATGCAAGCTCTTCGTCATTTACGTAAGGACTATCTTTAGGGTCGTGTACAAATTTAAACCAAATAGGAACAAAAATGAGACCCAATATCCCAGTAACGATAAAAATTGCATGCCAACTAAAATCGGAAACAATCCAAGCAAGAACTGGTGTTAAAAATGCTAATCCAACATATTCACCAGCAGTGTAGAAACCTGTAGCAAATGCACGCTCATGTCTAGGAAACCATGTGGCAACTAAACGGTTGTTT
This sequence comes from Heyndrickxia ginsengihumi, assembly GCF_011008565.1. GTDB lineage: Bacteria > Bacillota > Bacilli > Bacillales > Bacillaceae_C > Weizmannia > Weizmannia ginsengihumi. Next base: position 36,010 of record NZ_JAAIWK010000005.1, on the reverse strand, counting down.
GTCGGAAAAGCGGGTGCCTCAGAGAGACCAAGTCCAAGCCTCAATCCAAATAAGGAACCGAATCCTCTTGCAAAGGCTTGGAACAACGTAAACAGTGACCAAATTGCTAACGCTACTCCATATGTGAGACGTGCTCCAAATTTATCTAAAAACCACCCACCAGGAATCTGCATGATTGCATATGTCCAACCAAAAGCTGAGAAGACTAAACCTAAGACAACTGCATTTAAGTGCAGGTCACTCTTTAACAAAGGAGCTGCAACAGATATATTCGTTCTATCAAGGTAATTTAAAGCAGTACTTAAAAATAAAATGAACAAAATGATATATCTTGCTTTCGTTCTCTTTTTAAATTGTTTCTTTTGTATAGGGGGCGACGGGTTTCTCAATCCCATACTTCTTCTCCTCCAATTTCCTCAATATTTTTGTTAGCGGTTACAAAAATAATATAATAAGAGTGTATACCAAATGAAACGAATCACTTTTTGAATAAAAAGTCCTTAACGTCACAAAGCTGAATAATAGATTACCATACGCCACATTTCAGTCATGTATATTTGTATCAGCTTCTTTATACTTTACATAGATTCATTGGAGAAATTGAAGAAGCTGATACTCTTAAGTTAGTTACCAAGTTCTAATCAATGTTAACCGTATTGCACCTCTTTAAACATTGCTTATTTTGCTGGTTGTTTTACTGATTCGATATCCTTTTTTAGCCAATGAATTAATTCTTCTTCGCGTTCGCGTTCCATTTGAACTGTAAATTCAGGTGTCCAATCATAGAAACCTTTTCCAGCTTTCGGACCTATATGACCGTTATCAACCAATTCTTTCATAGCTGGAAAGATCTCTTTTCTATCACATAAATCTTCAAAGAGATATGAAGTAATCGCGGCGTTCGTATTCAATCCACCCATATCCATCGTCATAAATGGACCTGTTACACCAAAACGGCGGCCAAGACTATAACGAATAGCTGCATCGATATCTTCCATAGATGCGATTCCCTGTTCAAGGATATATTGAGCCTCTCTAAAAATTGCATATTGCAAACGATTTCCAACGGAACCTAACACATCTTTTTTAACGAGAATCGGCTGCTTATTCATCGCTTTTAGTAAAGCAAGCGCACGTTCGGCTGTTTCGTCGGATGTATATTTTCCACGTACAACTTCAACTAACGGCATTAAATGAGCAGGATTCCAGAAATGTGTTACAACTGTACGCATAGGATTTTTTGTTAATTTAGCGATTTCAGTTGCACTAAGACCCGAAGTATTGCTTGCAATGATTGTATTTTCTGGACACAATTCATCCAGTTGTTTGAAATAGTCTTGTTTTAATTCAAGTATTTCGGGTATTGCTTCTATTACAAACGTTGCATCTGCAACACAATCAGTTAGCGAATCAGTAAACGTGATAGCTTGAATAATGTCTTGTTTTTCACTCTCAGTTAATACATCATAGCCCACTAATACACGTAATTTTTCCTCAAGTCCTACTCGAGCCCGTTCAATATCAGGTTCATTTGTTCCCCATACTTTAACATGAAATCCCGACCAAGCAGCAGTTAACGCAATGGAGTGTCCCATAATTCCTGAACCAATAATAGAAAGCTTTTCTTGACTAGACATAATGATTTCCACCTCACATGAATATTTTCTTTTATATAAAAGAATGATTTCTAAAATAAACCGCTTACTTTTCCAACTACAATTGGTTTTAAATTTTTTTCCACATATTTATATACATTATAGATAACTTTATCTGGATCTACGGCTGTTTCTGGAGTCTCCTCTTCAACCATAATCCAACCATCATACCCGTAATCTACTAAATCTCTTACAATTGTAGGAAAATCGATATCACCTTCGCCCATCTTTCTCCAAGAAAGATTATTTGAGCAATCTTTAAAATGAACATGCTTAATGATAGGCAGATTTTGGCGGATAATTTCAGCCGCATTCATTCCTCCTGCAGTAATATGCCCAGCATCAGGTGTATATCCGATATACCTTCTATCCAACTCCTCAAACAGAACGTTATAGTCTGATTCTGTTCTAAAATATGAAGTAGCTGGAGAAGCAGGATGGAATGAGGCAACGACACCATTTTCATACGCCCGCTTCCCAAGTGCGTTTGCACAACTTATAATCTCTTTTTGTCTCTTCAATAAATTATCACGATTTGGGCCTACTCTTGAAGGAACATTCAGCTTTGCATTCGGAAAATGTTTTACATATTCTATATAGAAATCAGCTCTTGCCTTTTCTTCTTCGGACTCTTTATCACTTAACCATGTGAATGGGACAGTCAATGCAGCTAATTCAATCCCTTTACTGTCAAGTCGTTCTTTAAGCCGTTGAGGATCATGTTTATATTTCCCAAGTAAAGCTACTTGAACATCAACACCTTCAAATCCAGCATCACTTACTGTATCAATAATTTGATCAATACAGTCAACCTCTTTATCGTAATCCAATACCCACGTAGACGTATGGCAACCGAATTTAATTGTCATATCCTTACACTCCTTTCAACATTTTCGGACTTATCATCAAGAATTTTCTGACTTTTTATGCCGTTTTTCTAGACTACAGTATTAGATCAATCTCCTTAAGACATCTATCTATTCCGTCTTTCTAGATCCTCCTTTAAACATATAAAATTATGAAACAATTACTTTAAAAAATAAAGCGTTAACAATAAACAAATAAATCATGCAGCAATTTCTATATTTAGAATATTATCATTTATTAACGTTTTGTCAACGTTTTTTTATTTTTTTAAAAATACTGATTGAAAACGAAAACAAATAAACTATAAACAATAACCTTTTCACCTACAGATCCATATTATAGTACTCTCTCTATTGTTATATATCCGTAGTCAACCATGTTCATTGTTTATTATCACGTTCATTTGTAGATCAATAGCTACTATATTTACATTATAGATGGTACGGATTACTTTAATTTCATTTACTTTCGTTTATTTTCATAATTAAAGAAAAATATTGACAAAAACGAAAACAAGTGAAAAAATATAAACGAATAAACAAAAAAATCAGGAGTGATTATCATGAAAATTGGTGTAGGAGCAGATCATAATGCATTCGATTTAAAAGAGGCTGTAAAAGCTTATATTGTAAACTTAGGACATGAAGTGATCGATTATGGATGTTATTCAAAAGAAGAAGTGGATTACCCAGGGGTTGCTTTTAAAGTAGCGACTGAAATAAAAGATGCCTCTATCGAGAGAGGTATACTTTTTTGCGGTACTGGAATCGGTATGTCCATTGCTGCAAATAAAGTGCCAGGTATTCGTTCTGCACAATGCCACGATGTTTATTCAGCAGAGCGAGCACAGCTCAGCAATAATGCCCAAATTATTACAATGGGTGCAAAGGTTATTGGAGAAGAGGCAGCCAAAAAAATAGCTGAGGCCTATCTAAATGTTTCATTCAAAGGTGGCAATTCCGAAAGAAAAATCAATCAAATTATGGATCAAGAAAAAGAATATTTTCTGCATGGTTCAAACTGCTAACTCCTTATCGTTCATGATCTTTTAGAATGGAGAGAATAACATGAAGTTCTTTTTAGATACTGCGAACATAGAAGAAATTACAAGAATTAATGCTTTAGGACTTGTAGACGGAGTAACGACTAATCCATCTATTATTTCTAAAGAAGGCCGTCCGTTTGAAGAAGTAATTAAAGAGATTTGTAATGTAGTAGAAGGTCCTGTAAGTCCAGAAGTAATTGGCTTACAAGCTGAAGAAATGATAAACGAAGCACGTGTCATTTCGCAATGGGCCCCAAATGTAGTCATTAAAATTCCTATGACTGAGGAAGGGTTGAAAGCGGTTCACACACTATCGAAAGAAAATATTAAAACAAATGTAACACTTATTTTCTCCGTTGCCCAAGGATTAATGGCTGCAAAAGCTGGTGCTACTTTTATTAGCCCATTTCTTGGAAGGCTTGATGATATCGGCATTGACGGAATTGAAATGATTAAACGGTTAAAACAAGTATTTGATCACTATGGACTAAAATCAGAAATTATATCAGCAAGTATCCGCCATTTAGGCCATGTCGAAGCGGCTGCAGAAGCTGGTTCCCATATTGCGACCATTCCAGGTTCATTATTTCCGAAGTTATGGGGGCATCCATTGACAGACAAAGGAATTCAAGGTTTTTTAAAGGATTGGGAATCTTTTAATAAAACATTAGAAGGTGAAAACCATGCAGTCACTCGATAATCAGGTCGTCCAGTCCCTTCGAGTCCTTTCAATTGATATGATTGAAAATTCAAAATCTGGACACCCCGGCTTACCAATGGGCGCAGCTCCAATGGCTACTTCCCTATGGAAAAACCATTTAAAATTTAATCCGAATAACCCTGACTGGTTTGATCGAGATCGCTTCGTACTTTCAGCCGGACACGGATCAGCACTACTATATAGCTTACTTCATGTATTCGGATACCACTTGCCTATGTCTGAATTGAAACGATTTCGACAAATGGGAAGCAAGACGCCAGGACACCCTGAATATAGACATACCGTTGGAGTTGATGCCACGACGGGTCCACTTGGGCAAGGCATTGCCATGGGAGTCGGAATGGCACTATCTGAGGCTCATCTTTCTGCTATGTATAATCATCCAAATCATGAAATAATCGATCACTATACGTATCTATTATGCGGCGATGGTTGTTTAATGGAGGGAATTTCGTACGAAGCAGCTTCACTTGCCGGTCATCTCGGCTTAGGAAAATTAATTTTATTATATGATTCTAACAACATTTCATTAGATGGTGATCTAGATAAGGCTTTTTCTGAAAATATTCAAGAGCGATTCCGCTCCTGCGGCTGGCAGACGCTTGTTGTCGAAGATGGCAATGATTTAATCGCAATCAATAAAGCAATTACGGAAGCAAAGCCAGAAAGAAACAAACCAACCATCATTGAAGTTAAAACGATCATCGGTTATGGAAGCCCAAATAAAGCTGGCACATCTTCTGTTCATGGTTCACCACTCGGTGCTGAAGAAGCTGAATTAGTAAAGAGACAATATAACTGGGAGCTCCCTCCTTTTACATTACCAGCTGAAGTAAAAGCCTTAAAAGATGTTTATCGTGAAAAAGGAGCAAAACTAGAAAAAGAGTGGCTTACAAGATTCAAAAGCTACTGTATAGAGTATCCAAAGTTAGCGTCTGAAGTTAAGGCATTGATTGAGGGCAGACTGCCAGAAGCTTGGGATGCAGGATTGAAACAATACAATCCAGAAGATAAAGCAATATCAACAAGAGATGCATCCGGCATCGCATTAAATCAAATCATAGAAAATTTACCAACTCTCTTTGGCGGAAGTGCTGATTTAGCTTCCTCCAACAAAACAGCTTTGAAACATGCTGGTGATGTAACGGCTGCAAATTATGAAGGAAAAAATATTTGGTTTGGGGTTCGTGAATTTGCAATGGGCGGTATTCTAAACGGAATGGCTTTACACGGAGGAGTTCAGCCATTTGGCGGTACATTCTTTGTTTTTTCTGACTATTTAAGATCTGCAGTACGTTCTGCTGCTTTAATGAACATTCCTGTTACTTATGTAATGACTCACGATTCAATTTCAGTTGGCGAGGATGGACCAACCCATGAACCAATTGAACATTTAGCTTGCTTCCGCGCAATGCCTGGGCTTACCGTTATTCGCCCTGCAGACGGCAATGAAACCGTTGAAGCCTATCGTTATGCTATCGGACAACAGGAACAGCCAATTATGATCGTACTTAGTAGACAAAACCTCCCGATTTTATCACATAGTCGTGAAAAAGCGAGCGATGGATTGAAAAAAGGAGCTTATGTACTTTTAGAATCAAAAGGAACACAAGCCGATATTATTCTCATTGGAAGCGGCTCAGAGGTCTCACTTCTCATCGAGGCCCAAAAGGTATTGTCTGAGCAAGGATATGACGCTTCTGTTGTCAGTATGCCAAGTTGGGAACTATTTGAAAAACAATCTAATGAATATAAAGAATCTGTTTTACCTTCCCATCATCAAAAACGTTTAGTATGTGAAATGGGCTCTACCTTTGGCTGGCACAAATATATCAGTCATGAAGGACGCATTATTGGTATCGACAGCTTCGGTGCCTCTGCACCAGGCGACCAACTCATTCAATCATTTGGCTTCACTGTTACGAATGTAGTGGAACAAGCAAAAGCTGTCATCCACAACGGTACTGCTGTAAGTGCAAATTAGATTTTCAAGGACTGTATAACTGCAATAAATGGTTTACAGTCTTTTTTTATATTAGCTTTCCCAAAATCTCCCAGTTGTTCTTGTTACGATGAATATATATAAAGGAGGAAATCTAAGCTATGCCTACAAAAAGTAAATTCGCTGAAATCATATGTACACAGAACTTGGTAATGGAATTTCTTGCAGTTTCCCAGCAAGCCGCCATTGCTTGTCATCCTTGGATTGGACGGAACGATAAAATGGGAGCTGACGGTTCAGGAACAAAGGCTATGCGCAACAGAATGAATCAAATTAATATGTCTGGTGTAATCGTAATTGGAGAAGGAGAAATGGATGAGGCCCCGATGCTCTACATTGATGAAAAACTCGGCACAGGCCTCGGTCCCGATGTTGATATTGCCGTCGATCCTGTAGAGGGCACCAATTTAATGGCAACAGGAAAAGACAATTCACTGGCAGTTATTGCCGTTGCAAGTAGAGGATGTTTACTGCACGCTCCAGATATGTATATGAAAAAAATAGCAGTAGGTCCTAAAGCAAAAGGTGTCATTAATATTGAGCGACCCCTTATAGAAAATATGCAAGCGGTAGCGAAAGCACTCGGAAAAGAGGTAAAAGACTTAACTGTAATGATCCAGGAACGGCCGCGCCATAATGAACTAATTAATGAAGTGATTAAAGCCGGTGCCAGTGTAAAGTTTTTTTCTGACGTGGATATCACTGGAGCTATTGCAACGGCTTTTGATGAATGTGATGTGGATATGCTAGTTGGCACAGGAGGCGCACCAGAAGGAGTAATTGCTGCTACAGCCTTAAAATGCTTAGGTGGCGATTTTCAGGCGAAATTAATTCCACAAAATCAGGAAGAAATAGATCGTTGTATTTCAATGGGCCTCTCAAATCCAGAAAATGTTTTAACGATTGATGAAATCGTTAAAACAGATGACTGTTTTTTTGTAGCAACAGGTATAACAGACGGAATGCTATTAAAGGGGTTAAAAAGAAAAGAACAAGGCTCACTCCTCGCCCACTCGTTAGTAATAACAGGCGGAAAAATGAAAAATACTCAATTCATTACTGGCAGCTTTTCCGTCGATAGTCATTTTTAAGTGCCTGACCCCTTTTGTGCGATAAAGCACAAAAGGGGTCAGGCACCTTAGTTTTCAAATGAAACTAGTACCTTATTAAAATCTAACGTTCGATCTGCCATACCTTTGAGATATTCCCCTACCTCTTCTACTTGAATTTTGTGTGAAATCATTGATTTAAATTGGATTTTTCCATTTGCCATATAATCCAATGCTGCCTTCCAAGCTAGACCAGGATATGGGGCAGTGTAGGAATTCCAAGATCCTTGAATAGTTATTTCTCCACGCATAAGATGATTCATTGTTTCTTCCCGCAAATTTAAACCTTTATGCGTTATACCCAAAAATACGACACGGCCTTTTTTCTTAGCTACTAAAATGGCCTGTTGCTGAGTGACGACACTTCCTGCAGTTTCAGCTACAACATCAGCGCCGCCATGAGTCAGTGCTTTTATTGCCTCCACTGCATTTACTTTCTTTGAATTAATTGTAATATCTGCACCGAGTGTTTTTACTAATTCTAATTTTTCATCGAAAATGTCGACTGCAATAATTGTAGTTGCCCCAAAAATTTTAGCCCATTGAACGGTTAATTGACCGATTGAACCACACCCCATTACCACGACCGTTTCTCCTGGTTGAATATGGGCTTTTTGTAGTCCATGATATCCAATGGTAGCTGGCTCGATTCCTGCTGCCGATTCATAATCTAAATGATCCGGAATCGGTATCACATGGCCTTGAGGAGCCTTTACATATTCTGCAAAAGCTCCATTACTTCCAGTTCCAATTATGTTATAATTATCACAGAGTCCATAGTTCGTTGCTCTACAATGTTCACACTTGCCACAGGGAACTAAAGGAGCAACGACTACTCTATCATTAACATTAATATGATCTACCTGATCTCCTATCTCTACTACTTCACCAGTGAACTCGTGTCCTAAGATCAAAGGATATTTCCGTGCACCGCTTATCATCGAGCGCGGAACATCTGATCCGCAAATCCCACAATACTTTACTTTAATTAACACTTCGTCATCATCAATTGTTGGAATATCCACCATCTCCGTCTCAAAATGACGAAGCGAATGCAAAACGGCAGCTTTCATTTTTCCTTCCATTAATGAATACCTCCTATTAACCATACTGCTTCATTACTTTTAGGAAGCGATATCTTCCTCAGTTACAGGATTGTTTTTCGCTGCTTGCCGATCTAAATAATCATAAATCGCCATTTTATTTTTTCGGAATAAGAACCATAGAATAAAGTAAATCACAACAGCAATTCCTATAAATAATATATTTTCACTTAAGAAAGCTAAGAAAACTAATCCCATTAAAGGTTTTCCGAGAATATTAAAACTAGTAATGAGAAGTGCTCCAGCAGGCAAAGCAATCCCTACATCTTTTGCAATATCCGTGAATAGAGGTGCTGTATACGTACACATATACAGGCCTAAGCTAAACCATATAATGCCGTTCACAAACACTTTGGCCATATTTCCATTAGTAATTGCTACAAGACCTTGAACCATAAATGGTAGTGCTAATAAGTCTACAACAGGCAACACTTTATTACCCGGCAGAATTAATGCAATAGCTACCATGAAAGGTATTAATAGAAGTCCAGAGGTTAAGGTTGCCGGCTCCCCAAACCCAGCAGCATCATTAATCCCTAAATACCACTCACGCCCTGATCCTTTCTCTCTTTTCATCGTTGATTTTCTCGCTGCATCTGTGATTGGAATAAATGCTTGAGAAAAAATCCCAGCTACTTTTGGAAATATTGCCATTACAGCACTCGTTGCCACACCGACAATCATGATCGTTCCCCAAGAATGTAATGAATCTAACGAATTAAGATTTCCAAGAAATCCGATAATGAGCCCGAGAAAAAATCCTAGAGTAATAGGTTCACCGATAATTCCTAAACGTTTTTGCAAGGCATCAGGATTTAGTTTAATTTTATTAAATCCTAGTTTATTTAATAGCGGATCCATTATGATCCCAAAAATTGTCGGTTCAATATTATGCATAGCAATAATCGTTGCATTTGGATATCCATAATAAGTTGACCACCTTCTTGCCATGATTTCCGCATTTAATAAGCTATATAAATTAAGGAGAATCATACACCCTAGCGCTAAAAGCATATGATGCGTTACAACATAGACCATTGATCCCCAAATAGCATAAGAATAGTTGTTCCAAAGATCTGATGGTTGGAACACGTCAGTCCATTTCACAAGAAAGAGGACAGTTTGTAAAATTAAGCCTACGGCTAAAAAAATCATTCCTGGCTGCGTCGAAAATGCCACTATCGATGTTGCTTGCCAACCGACATCAAATGCGGGGAGATTAATTCCTGTAATTTTTACCATATTCTTTATAACGGGTGAAATGATAGGGGTAAATGAGTTGAGCACTAGCATAAATCCTTGTAAACCGATACCTGCGTATAGCCCTGCCATTAAAGCTTTCTTTCTAGGAACTTTAAGAAGAAAGGCAATAATTACAATGATAACAGGTACAAGAATTGGAGCACCAAAAGCATTAAAAACGGCCTGTAAAGTCTTCAGCATATAGGTACACTCCTTTTAATTTTTTATTTTGCTAATGATCTCAGTACTGCCTCGACTTCATCGAAAAATTCTTCCTCTCCTATCCCTGTCAAACAACTGATTGAGCTAATTGTTGGGATGCCATAATCTGCTTTTGGCAATGGGCTCGTATGTGTAATAAGATCATAGGCCCCGCTTTGCGCAAAGCTTAATGCTTCAGTTGGTTTACCTTCATTCGTTGTAACTCTAATTCCACGCACTTCCATTTCCTCCTTTAATTTTTGTGCCACCATAGAAGATGTTACAGTTCCTGATCCACATACCGATAAAATTTTAAATGTTTTCAATATTAGTTCCCCCTTATTTAAAAATTCAAAAAATGCAAAAATTCATACCAACTCAAGAGAAGCTTTAATAACTTGATTTAAACTGTTTTCATCCTCTATGTCTTTCATTTGCGCCAATAATTCTTCATTTTGAAAGATCGCAATCAAGTTCTTTAATAATTGCACTTGCTCCTCTGGTTCTTTTACCGCTAAAAGAAAGACAATATCAACATCTATTTCCTGACTAGGGTCTTCCATTAGATAAAATTTCACAGGTCTATTTAATGTTGTCATAGATATTGCAGATTCATTTACATGTGTAACATCTGTATGGGGAATCGCGACATTTACAAGTCCAGTCTTTAGCCCTGTAGGCAAAATATCCTCTCTTTGCAGCACAGCCTCGATATAAGTATCTTTAACATAACCTGCCTCAAGCATCTGTACTCCAAGCCTCTCAATTATTTCTTTACAATTTCCTACTTGTAATCTAGTATTAACAATGATTTTTGGCACTATTACTTCACCTCCTTTCAATATTTATTGAGAAGTATACTTATCTAATAAATTGCAAATTTCTAATGGTGATCGTGATTGAATTATAGAATTTCTTTTATCTTGATTAGCAACTAGTTTCATTAGTTGAGTAAGCGCGCGCAAATGTTGTACCCGATCAATAGCGGCAACAACAACGACTAGATTGATGAAGTGATCTTTAACAAATTTCACTCCATTTTCCAAGCGCAACAAACTCATTGCTAACTTTTTTACGCCGTCATCTGGAACTGCATGGGGAATAGCAACGTTTGGACTAATCACAATATAAGGATCCGTATTATTCTTAATCATTGCTTCTACATAGTTTTCAGTAATACAGCCATTAAGAATCAATGGCTTTGAAGCGACTTTTATTGCTTCCTCCCATGATGTAACAGACCTCCTTGTGATGATCGTCTCCTTTCTTATTAGTTCGGATAAATTTGTTTCTTTTTTGGATCTATTCTTTTTAACAACCGGCTGGTCATCACGATGAAGATATTTTTGCAAGCCTTCTTTTAAGGCGATTTCATCATGAATAATACAATGATTCTTAATCATCTCTATTAGACCATTAACATCTATTTCACTTGGTACAAAACCATAGAGGTCTAACATCACTTGTCTTCTTAAACGAATTTTTTCTTCCTGATCTAAAAATGCTTTCGTAACAATTAATTTTTTATCTGTCTCCAAAAAAATGGAGGAAAAGATAATGTCATATTCAAATTGATAACCAATATATTCACGAACTGACAACGAATCTAAAAAAATAAACTCTGGAAATAGCCCTCTTAATTCATTAAACATGAGTCTTGAAACTGATATGCCTTGGGGGCAAACAACAATCGCTTTCACTTTTGTATGAATACTTTCTCCTTGTTGTTTCATCCATCCCCCGATCAACATAGTAATATATGTGATTTCACTTTCCGGTATAGGGTTGCCTATTATTTCTTCTAATGAGCCAATGGAACGCTTAACTAAATGATGGATTTCTTTAAACTCATTGCTAAAAGAAAGTTCAAAGTTAATGGTGTCATTAAGATGGTATTTGATCCGGTAATACGCTGGTTTAATATGTTGAAGAAGTTTATCCAACAGTTGCTCACGATTTTGAAAGTAAATACATGCACTTTCCTCAAAGTGCAATAGCATATTATCTATTGCTGGAAACAAATTCGGAATATCATCTTCTATTAAAGAATCAGACCAATAAACATTTGTCGTTAAAAGATGTAAAGTAATAAATATCCGTTCAGAAACGGGAATTTCTTCATGATTAAATAAAATCTCTTCCGTTGCCAAATATTCCTTTGTATGGGATAGCTCCTTGTAATCAATCGGTATTGATTGGATAATTTTTCCTTTCTTGATTCTCCTTAAGATTAAAATAAAAATAAACGGCATCGTTTCAAGTTTCTCATCAGTAAATTTTAGACTTAACTTGTTTTCCAACTTTCCAATTCTTGTAACGAATTCATTAATTTGCTCATTTTGAATTCCGGTTATTTGTTTTAATTGTCCTTTACCGTTATGAAAATTTAATATTTCAAAGGTCATTCTAATGAGCAATTTTCGAATTTGAAATTCTTTCCCCTCAATAACATAACCGTCTTTTCTTGTGTATTTAATCGTTAAGTCATACTCCTGCAGATACACCTGTACATGTTTCAAATCATTTAAAATCGTATTTTTGCTTACATCCAGTTCGAAAGCAAAATGATTTAATGATAATTCCTCTTTTAAGCTTAAAATCATCATGATAATAATAGCAACACGCTGTTTCTCAGTAAGAATATGAGGATGAATCTCCCTACTTTCACCATTCATTGTGATAAAAATATCTTCATTAATAATAAAATAACCCTGTCTTGTTCTCTCTATTATTGGAAGGTTGTTCGTGATAAGCCATTCATTTATTTTATTGATGCTATATCCAAGCTGTCTTCGTGTGAGATTAAATTTTTTCTCCAATTCCACACTAATAATAGACGGATTTGCCACAAGCTCATTTAAAATTTGCTTATTTCTGATACTTAATACCACTATCGCCCCTCCTCATTACTAATATTATCATTTGGCTTTACGCCAATGTATGCGGTTTCATCACAAACTAGCAGTTAGTTTGTGTACTACATTATGATGCACATTTACCGTGTATAACGTTGTGTTGTAAATTTATTGCTGAACAATACTGCTAGTAAAAGCCACTTTCGCCACATTTATAAGAGATAATACTTTCAAAAGGTGAATGGGCCACCATCAACAGCGTATTTATCATTGTGAAAAAGCTAAAAAAGGAAAACACTTACGATTACTTCATAAGTGTTTTCCTTTTTAATTAGAGTGTGAAATTCGAGACTTCTTACTCCTGACACCTTTCAAACAGTGCAGAAATTCCTTGCCCACCACCAATACACATGGCAACAATACCTTTATTTAATTGGGACCGCTCCATTTCATACATTAATTTAACAGTTAATATAGTGCCCGTCGCACCTACTGGATGGCCTAGGCTTATCGCTCCTCCATTGACATTTACTTTGTTTGGATCAATCTTTAAATCTCTTACTACTGCGTAAGCTTGCGAGGCAAATGCCTCATTAATTTCAAAAATATCAATTTCACTAAGGTCAATCTCACATTTTTCCGCTAATTTTTCCGTAGATATTTTAGGGGCATAGCCCATAACTTCTGGGCTGTTGCCTGCTACAGCATATCCTTTTATGCTTAGAATAGGTTTGATGCCCAACTCTACAGCTTTGTCTTTTGACATCATGACTACTGCTGCCGCTCCGTCATTAATGCCCGAAGAATTTGCCGCAGTCACCGAACCGCCATCCTTAAAAACAGGCTTTAATGTACTGAGCTTTTCAATCGTCAGTCCTTCTCTTGGATGTTCATCTGTATCAAATACCGTTATGTTTCCTTTTCTATCTTTTAGCTCTATTGGAACAATCTCATCTCTAAATTTTCCATTTTTAATTGCATTAATGGCTTTTTCCTGGCTACTTAATGAAAATTCATCTTGCTCTCTCCGTGAAACACAATATCTTTCTGCCACATTTTCTGCTGTAAGTCCATTATGGAATGGTCCGCCTGGCCAAGTTAAAATTGTTAATAATCCATCCTCTAATACACCGTTTCCCATTTTATAGCCAAAACGGGAGCCTTTATCGTAATATGGCAGCTGGGACATATTCTCTGTCCCACAGGCGATTACAATATCTGCATTTCCAGTTTGTATCTCTAACATACCATCTACGATTGATTGCATGCCAGATCCACATTGTCTATTAACTGAATAAGCAGTTGTTCCCTCTGGTAAACCTGATTTTAACGATATGACTCTTCCAATAAAACCATTTTCGGCAATTTGGCCAACATTCCCGACAATCAGTTCATCAACGCTTTGTGGGTCAATGCCCGCTCGCTGTACTGCCTCTTTTACTGCATAGGCAGCTAGTTCAGTTGGGTGGATATCTTTCAAACTGCCCCCAAATTTTCCAATAGGCGTTCTCGCACCAGATACAAGCACTACTTCTTTTAACTCGCCCATTTCTACTCCTCCTCATATTTCATTTTTCTCATTTTTAAATTGAGACCGCTAGAATCCTATATACTAAGAATTTTATTCTTCTCCATCAGCTCTTTTAAACCAAAACTTCCTTCTATAAAAAACTGTTCATTCATCACTTTTAAATCTTTACTAATGAGGGGCTGAAACTCCATCATATCTAAAACATCCTTTTGTAAATCAATTCCTGGAGCAATTTCAGTTAACATAACGCCTTCCTTCACTAATTTAAATACTGCTCTCTCAGTGATGAAAATCACATCCTGCCCCTTTTCCCTAGCTAAATTTCCATTAAAAGAAATTTGTGAAACTTTAGAAACCATCTTTTTAATAGAACCCTCTCTAACAACGGTAACTTTATTATTTTGAAGACTGATTTCCCCTCCGCCGGCACTGAAGGTTGCACAAAATACAACCTTTTTCGCATTTTGGGTAATATCTATAAAACCTCCTGCTCCAGTACACCGTGCTCCCATTTTAGTAGCATTAACATTACCTTCACTATCAAGTTCCCCCGCTCCCATAAACGTAACATCTACACCAGCGCCATTATAATAATCCATTTGGTCAACGTGCGATAGCATGGCATACACATTCTGCCCGATGCCAAAATCAATCCCTCCAGCCTGAACCCCGCCATAAATTCCAGATTCGACGGTGATCATAAATTTGTCAGAAACCCCTTCTTCATTCGCAATATTTCCTATTACGTCATTAGGAATTCCTGTTCCAAGATTGATTACGTCTCCATTGTGAATCTCAAGCATCGCCCTTCTGCCTATGAATTTTCGAATACTTAATTCTAAAGGTTTAATAGAAGTTTGCGGAACTCTTAAATTTCCAGAATAAGAAGGGTCATAAAACCATGAAGATGTTTGGCGATGATCTTCTAAAGGATTATCGCAAACGACAATGGCATCAACAAAAACCCCTGGAACAACAACCGTCTTTGGATCGATCGTCCCTGTTTCAGCTAATCGTTTTACTTGTACAATCACTTTTCCGCCGAATCTTTTTGTTGCAAGCACAGCAGGAAGTACCTCCAGCTTCATTGCCTCTTCTTCCATTGAAATATTTCCCATCTCATCCGCTGTTGTTCCTCTTATAATACAGATATCTAATGGTATTTTCTTATAAAACATATACTCTTCATTTCCATATTCAATAATTTCAGTAAGGTCTTCCAATTGTTTTGTTCTTTTATTCATCTTGCCGCCCTCAATGCGCGGATCGACAAATGTTCCTAACCCAACCTTACTCATTTTCCCTGGAAGTCCGCATGCCATTGAACGATATAGTTGAGCAATCTGACCTTGGGGCAAACAATAGGCTTCCACTTTATCATGAGCGATTAGTTCCATCCATTTCGGTTGAAGCCCCCAATGGGAACCGATTATCCTTTTCACTAGCCCCTCATGGGCAAAATGCTGAATACCATTTTTTCTGTCACTTTGCCCAGCCGAATGAACTAATGTCAAATGATGAGGGTGACCCGTTTGTAAAAAACTATTTTCAATAGCTTTTAAAATAGACTCAGATGCACCGACTAATGTCATGCCGACCGTTGCAACTGTATCGCCATCTTTTATTAAATCTATAACTTGATTAGCTTTTAAAACATTTGCTTTCAAAACAGCCCCACTCCTTTTTAAGTCAAGGATTCATAAGATTATTTTGCAAATCTATCAGTTATTAAGGTGTCATTCTTATTTTCATCGTCGTTTTTTAAGAAAAACGCATATCCAATAGCACCTACAATAGCAATAATTCCAGCAATAACTAATGCCAGTATAAAGTTGTGAAGCCGATCAGCTAAGTAACCTGTTATAATTGGTGCGATCCATCCTGAAATATTTCCGACAAAGTTTTGTAAACCAGATAGAGTGCCTATTGAATCTCTAGGTGCAATGTCCGCAAGCACTGCCCATACATTACTGTTTGCCAGCATCATTCCACCCATAGCAATAGATATTAAAGTTAAAGCTAGAGGAATACTCTCTGTAAATGCTGCTGGAATAATAACCGCACAAAGCAATGTTCCCACGGTCAACACAAATCTTCTCGCATTAATAGAACTCCAACCTCTCTTAATCAAATAGTCTGATAATTTCCCGCCAACTATAGCGCCTATTGCAGCCACTACCCATGGGAGAATCGAGTTAAATCCAGCTTTAATAAGTGTCATATGTTTGGCAACGACTAAGTAAGTTGGCAGCCATGTAAGGATTAAAAATAGTAAATAATCTTGTGCAAATAGCCCGTATAATAGAACCCAAACATTACGCTTCTTCAAAAATTGGTACCACCTAACGTCAGACTTAAGTTGCACTTCTTCCTGAAGTTGCTCCGATTTAATATATTCAATTTCTTCTTTTGAAGCATTGCTCTCTTCTGGCTTATTTTTAAAGATAACTAACCATGCGATAGTCCAGAGTAAACCTAGAACACCCGTTACAATGAAGGAAACCTCCCAGCCGAAAGTTTCAACAATCCAAGCGACAACCGGAGTCATAAGTCCTGCACCAACAGCCATCCCCATTGAGGAAAGTCCGTTTGCCAACCCTCTTTCTTTAGATGGTAACCAATCAGCGATGATTCGTGCATTAGTTGGAAAGGCGGGGGCTTCGCCGATCCCCATAAGAACCCGCATACCGATCAAAGCCCCAAAAGAGCGAGTTACTGAAATTCCCATTTGAGCGAGCGACCACCAAATAACGGCTACTGTATAGGTCAAACGGGCACCAAGTTTATCAACAAGCGCACCTACTGGCATTTGCATCAAAGTATAAGACCAGAAGAAGGCTGAACTTAATACCCCAAATTCGACTTTTGATAAATGCAAATCTCCCATCATCGTTGGTCCTGCAACACTCATATTAGAACGATCTAAATAGTTGATTGCTGTTGCTAGAAAAACTAAAGTAAATACACCCCATCTTACATTACTTCTTTTCTTCATTGCAGCATTCACCTCTTTAATAAAGTTTGAGTTAATGCCTACCAAATTTTAAAAAGGAGTATTACAAGTTCTTTTTAGTTGATGTTTTAAAAAATAAAAAATATTCCAAAAATTATTAGTGTATGTTCAACTCATTACTCAATCCCACAAGATTTTTTACTGACAAGCGCCCAATCCTTCCCGCGTTTTTTGCCTACAGTCTCCCTTGTGCAGAGGATTGTTAAAATAAAAGCTACGATCATGCAACTAGAAAGGAAGTATAGCCCCGTAATATAACCACCTTGCGCATTCCAGCCGCCACCAGCATTAATGAAAATTCCTAAAACGACAGGTGAGGCGCCTCCGATATACATACCTGTTTCAGCAATTCCCATCGCTGTACCAGTGTACCCTTCCTTCGCAGAGTCTGTAACTAGCGAGAAAATGACAGGGAAGATTGCATTTGTACAACAGCCCGCAAATAATTGAACCGCAATCAAAACAAGTATACTATTGGCACTAAATTGAAAAAGTACTAGTGCGATCGTTAGCCAGGCGAAGGCAATCATCATTGTTCTCTTACGGCCGATTACATCAGATATGCTCCCCCAAAAGATTTGGCCGATTCCGCCAGTAATCGTAAAAATAACAGACCAGCCAGCAGCTGCCGCATAATCAAAATTCCCTACAAAGGCAAGATAAGGAGCTAACCAGAAATTAAGTCCAGTAAACGCTGCCTCTGCTAAAAGTACACATATTGTGCCTACTAAAACATTGGGGTTTTTTAGAGATTCTAAAATGGCACCTTTTTTATGTCCGTGCACTTCACCTGAATCAAGCGACGGAGTTAAATTCATATTTTTAGCTTCTCGCTCATATTTTTTGAAATTTCTCGGATTAGAGAACATCCAATAACCGATATATATTGGAATAATTAATAGTGGTACAATTAAAAACGGCATCCGCCAATTGCCATGCGTACTGACAAGAATGACTGATATTAATAGTCCGCTGAGTAAAGTCCCCCATGGATAAGCTGAATGGTGAGCACCAAGGGCAAATCCCCTTCTTTCTTTTGGCCACCATTCTGAAACCGTCGTAACCTCAATAGATTCTCCAATTCCACCAAAGGCATTTTTGATAATTTGAAAAATAACAAAACCGGCAACAAAGGAAGTCAATGCTGGAACGCCTGTAAGGATAGAAAAGACAGTATAACCCAACGCCATCCAAACTCCGCTATATTTTCGCGCCCATCCTTGGCCCCTTTTATCTGACCATGCTGCCCCCCAAATAGATAATGCTCCGGTAGCTACCATAATGACAGAAACAATTACACCAACAACATCAGCTGAAAGGTGATATTCATCAATAATTGCCGGCATTACCCGATTCATAATCTCCCTACTAGTTGCATTCATGGCAAAGATAAGCCATAAAAAAAGCAAGGCAGTCCATGACAAAGTTGGTACACGTGGCAGTAAGCCTTTTTTCACTTTGACGGATTCAACATTCAAATTCGCTTGCTCAACTGAGTTCTTCATTCATATCCCCCTTATTCTCTTTTACCACACAAAGATTTATTGAACATTTACACGTTTTACTATTGAAGGAAAGTGACTGCATTGGAATTTGTTAATCGAATATTCATGACCTGGTAGTATATATTGAGCCCTTTTTCGAACTTCTTCCATACTCGAATACATTTCTTTTGTACTCGTTAAAATTCCAGCTGGAAGATTTTCATTAATATTTTCAAGTAAATTAGAAACGTCCCCCGACACACATAAAATACCTTCCTCTGTGTTAACAAGAACGGATTGATGCCCCTCAGAGTGACCAGGAGTCAAGAATACCTTTACACCAGGCACAATTTCATCTTCCCCATCTACAAATTTCCAATTAAAATAGTTGACTGCTTCAGAATTAAATAATTTTTTCAAATAAATAGGTTCTTGGCATGGGATTGGGTTATGGGCTGCCTCCCACTCTTTTCTTTGCACATAAAAACGGGCATTTTTAAAGAGCCGATTATTTCCACAATGGTCATAATGAAGATGAGTATTAATGACAATATCGACATCTTCTGGTGACCATCCTACACCAGTTCTCAAAGCCTCGATAATTGTTTCATCTGACTGCTGACGGCAAAGACCGATATGCTCCTCAACCCATTGTAATTCGTGAATACCGGTATCTATTAAAATATTATATCCACCGCCAGATAGAGCTGTTGCCCACATTGGTATCCATAGATGATCACCAACATCCTTTTGATAAGTTAAAGATGATTTTTCCACATATAACTCGCCCATCCTCAATGCTGTTGCCTTCCATTTAATATTCATCCATGTTCACTCCTTGCATTTAGATTGTCTTCACTTTATCTATAAATTTTTTACACCCCATTATTCCTTCCTTAAAAATTACCATATCCATTTCTTTTAAATCAGAAGCAATAAGAGGAGGAAAATCCATCTCATTTAAAATATCTTTTTCAAGATCAATTCCTGGTGCAATTTCTATCAACATTAGACCTTCTTTTGTTAATTGAAAAACGGCGCGTTCTGTAACATACATTACCTTTTTAGAATGATCAGCTGCATATGCTCCACTAAATGTAATCTGTTGAACTCGGTTCGTGAATTTCTTTATCATTCCCTCACGTAAAATATTCAATTTATTGTTTTCAACCGAAACCTCTAAACCGCTGCTTGTAAAGGTTGTGCAAAAAACAACTTTCTTCGCTGTTTGTGTAATATCTATAAATCCTCCGCATCCGACTGTTCTTGAACCAAACTTAGAAACATTCACGTTTCCAAATTGATCGACTTCGGCAGCTCCCATAAACGTAATATCTATTCCAGCACCATGGTAATAATCAAATAAATATTCATGATCTAAAATAGCATCCGCGTTTCTAGCAATTCCAAATTCATTTTCCCCGATAGGAATTCCGCCAATGATCCCAGATTCAAGTGTAAGTGTCATAAGCTGATTAATCCCTTCTTCATTTGTGATCGGACCAATTACATCACCTGGAATTCCAATTCCTAAATTAACAACTGCGGACGGTGTTAACTCTTGTATTGCCCTCCTCCCAATTACTTTTCGTATATCTAAAGGGAGCGATGTTAAATCTTTGGCAGGCGTTCGCAGATCCCCAGAGAAGATAGGTGAATAAACAGTGCTTGGTACTTGCCGATGCTCTGTTTCTGGATTTTCAGCTAAAACAACAGCATCAACTAGATAGCCAGGAACAACAACATCTTTTGGATGAAAGGATGTTCTCTCTGCCATATATTTAACTTGAGCGATGACCTTCCCTCCATATGCTTTTGCCGCATGCGCTGCCGAAAGAATTTCAAGTTTTAATGGTTCTTCCTCTGTTGTAATATTTCCATTTTCATCAATACTTGTTCCACGAATAAACACATAGTCAAAAGGAATTGAAGGATATAAGAGAAATTCCTCCTGATTAATTGAAATAACTTGAACTAAATCTTCCTTCTTCTTCGTCCGTTCATTAATCTTTCCACCCTCTACCCTTGGATCAACAAATGTTCCTAAACCGACTGGCGAAATTTGCCCGGGCATTTTATTAGCCATTGCACGCAACAAATGGGTTAATTGTCCCTGTGGCCAACAATAGCAATCGATTTTATTTTCCTCTATGAGTCTTCTCATTTTAGGAGCTAATCCCCAATGTCCTCCGATTACACGTTCTATAAGTCCCTCAATAGCAATATGTTCAATTCCATTTGACTTATCTGATTGCCCGGCAGTATGGAATACAGTAAGATGGTTAGGGGTTCCTGTCTTTTTATAGCACTCACCAATTGCTTTTAAAATTTTATCGCATTGCCCCATTCCTCCAAATCCGACTAGCGCAATTGTGCTGCCATTAGGTATTTCTAAAGCTAGTTGACTAGCATCTATTAGATGCACCATATTATCCCCCCCTGAATTCAATGATCCTTTCTAACATGAGAATCCAGCCCATTTAATTTAAATACGTTTCGTTTATAGATAACGCTTACAATTTTATTCATAAAAAACCATTTCCTTTTCTATTTGCACAGAAAAACAGTAATCGCTTACAAAACATACACTATTCTATTTCAAAACAAGATTTCAACATTCATCATACATGCACCAATTTTCTCTGATACTTCTTAAAGAACCATTCCACCGCCAACATTGATTACTTCACCGTTAATATAAGAAGCCTGATCCGATGATAAAAACGCAATACAGTTTGCTACATCTTCTGGTTTTCCGGCTCTTCCCATTGGAATCTTTGAAACCATTAAATCCCATACTTTTTCAGGAACCCCGCGTGTCATGTCTGTATCAATAAACCCAGGGCAAATCGCATTTACTGTAATGTTTTTCCTTCCTAATTCTCTTGCAGCTGTTTTTGTAATTCCTACGACACCGGCCTTTGCTGCTGCATAATTTGCCTGGCCAATATTTCCTAACCAACTCGCAGAAGAAATATTTATAATACGCCCACTCTCTTGTTTTCTCATAATATTACTTGCCGGGTGCATCGTATTAAAAACTCCAGTTAAATTGACCCCGATAACTGCATCCCACTGTGCATGATTCATTTTATGGAGCATAGCGTCCCGATTGATACCAGCATTATTAACAAGAATATCTAGCTTTCCATGCTTTTCAGCCGTCTTCTCCACTAGATTTTTTGCTTCTTCCTCGTTAGCAACATTACAAAGAAATGCTTCTGCGCTCCCACCTTTTTCAATTATTTCAGAAACAGTTATTTCCGCCCCTTCTTGATTCACATCACTTACAACAACATGGGCTTCTAAATTAGCAAGTTTTTCAGCAATCCCCTTCCCAAGACCTTGAGCTGCACCTGTTACAATAGCCACTTTTCCTTTTAAATTAATCATGTTTCTCCTCCTATTCTATTTCTCTATCAATACACATGAACAATATCCAATTCTCTTATTAAACCAACATTATTTATCATAGACTTCCAATGTTTTACAGCTTTCTCTTATTACTAATGTCGGTTCAAGCAAATGTTGCTCCGCCTTATCTTTGTTTTTATCCTTGATTAACTTAATTAACATTTCACAGCCTTTTTTTCCAATTTCATATGCTTGAGCATCAACTGTCGTCAAAGGTATACGGAAATCTTCTGAAAACGTAATATTGTCTGAACCAATGACTGAGATATCCCCTGGAACATCATATCCCCTATCTAATAAAGCTTTAATCGTTCCGAAAGCCATAACATCACTTGCTGCAAAAATGGCAGTAGGTAAGTCGGTATGCTTATCTAAAAACGTTTGAATATCCTGATAGGAAACTGAAGTATCATACTCGCTTCTAATCATGAGATTTTCTTTTGGCGTAATTCCATATTTTAACAGTGTATCTCTATAGCCTTTTTCACGTTCCCAACTATTAAGTCTATCACCGCCTATAAAAGCAATATCCTTATGACCATTTTGAATTAAATATTCTGTTGCGATCTCACCAACTTTATAACTGTTAATTCGAACAAAATTGCCTTCATATTCTTTAGGAGCGCGGTTGATTAAAACATGTGCGATGTTATGTTCCTTTAAATACTGAATACTTTTTGAATCTTCCTTATCGACAGTTGCAAGCACGATACCGTCTACACCTTGGTCCATAATTGATTGAACCAATTCATATTCTTTTTCAGGACGATCACCAGAAGTACATAACATAATCTTGTAGTTATTTGCTAAAGCAATATCCTCTACACCTTTTAGCATAAGAGGGTAAAAAGGGTTCGTAATCTCAGTTACGATTACGCCAATCAAAAAAGTTTTTTTCTTTTTCAAACTTCTTGCAAGTTTGTTCGGACGGTATCCCATATCCTTTATTGCTGCTTCAACTCTTTTTTTCAATTCTTCACTAACAAATTTGTTGCCATTAATCACAGCTGATACTGTTGCAATCGATACATTTGCTTTTTTTGCAACATCCTTTATTGTAACCACAAATAATCTCCTCCAGCAAAACGTTTAACTAGCTAATTATACTAATTGTAGTCCATATTGAACGAACATTGCAATTGTATAATGAATCCAGTGAAACGTTTAGCTAAACGTTTAGCTGATTTAAATCATAAATCCTATTCACAAAATTGTCAATATTCAATGCAAAAAAATAAAGGTGCCTGACCCCTTTTGTGCTTTATCGCGCAAAAGGGGTCAGGCACCTATTTGATTGTTACTTCATGAGTAGATTCGATCACAGCCTTATTTTTCTTATCTCTCCTTTTAAAGAAAACAACGCCAATAAATGAGATTAGAGCGGCAATCAGAATGGCTAGCGCAGTCATTCCTGTTAGTCCATTTTCTCCAGCAAATCCTAGTTTCGAGCATAGAATATAACTGGCCATAACCATGAAAATAATAACTCCACCCGCTTCAAATCGGTGCGCCCACGGCTCAATATCAACGACATTCTTCGTTGGAAGAACATAAGCTGTTTTTCTTGGTTTGATTTTTCCGATAACTAGCATGATTACACAACTGATCACGAACAAAATAGCCTCTTGATACAAGAAACTCATTTCTGGCTTAATGATCAATTGCAGAATTGCATACGTTCCGACGAAGAAGACGAGTGAAACTTTTGCTGCAATGGCTGGAACGCGCTTTGTTACATATCCCATAAAAATAACTGTGAAAATCGGCACATTAAAGAATCCGCTTACAACTTGTACGTACTGAAATAATCCTTCAGGTGCATACATAATCAATGGTGCAATAAATAACGAAATAATCCCAAGCAAGAAACCAAATCTTTTTCCCTTCCTTACAATCTCTTGATCCGTCTTCCCTTTTCCAAAAAGCGGTTCATAGACGTTTAGTGCAAACAAAGTAGCCGTACTATTAATGACCCCGTTAAAGACACTAAGGACAGACCCAAACATAACTGCGGCGAACACGCCAACTAACGGAGCAGGCAATACTTTATTCACTAATTGTGTATACATTAAGTCAGGATTTGACGTTTTGCCCCCAAATAATTGAAAAGCAATAATACCAGGTATGACAACGACTAACGGAGTTAGTACTTTAAAGAAACCTGCAAGCAACACACCTTTCTGCCCTTCTTTAAGATCTTTTGCTGCCAATGCTCTTTGAATAATCGACTGATCGGTACCCCAATAGTAAAAGTTTACCAAAATTAATCCTGTTAGAGCGGCTCCAAAAGGAACAACATCTGTATTACTTCCGATCGCATTAAATTTTTCAGGAGTTGCAGAAATAAAATGATGAAAACCTGCACCAAAATGTCCTTTCCCAAGTGCAAGAATTCCGAAGAAAGGAACGAGCAAGCCGCCAATAGCTAAGCCAATACCGTTAAACGTATCGGAAATCGCAACGGCTTTTAAACCACCGACAATCGCATAGAAAAATCCAATTATTCCAATGCACCATACCGTAATCCAAATGCTTGTCTGATAACTAATTCCAAAAATCTCTTGTATATGAAACATCCGGGTAATGGCAATTGCTCCCGAGTATAATGTGATCGGGATCATATTGAATACGAAAGAAATTAAGAATAAGAAAGATACAAAGCCTTTTACTTGCGGGTCAAAACGATCCGCTAGAAAGTCTGGTATCGTTGTGATTCCTTGTTTTAAATATCTTGGAACTAAGAGGAACGCAATAATAACAAGACATATACCAGACATAACTTCATATGCCATATTTGTCATATTTCCGCTAAAGGATTGAGCACTCATTCCAACAAAATTGGTAGCGCTTAAATTTGTAAGTAATAAAGAAGCCCCAATAACACCGCCTGTAAGACTTCTTCCCCCAAGAAAATATGAACCTTTTGATTCACTTCTATTAAACCCCCGCATTTTCCTATACGTTAAAAATGCTACCAATGCTAGAACAAAGACAAACGATAGAATCGTAAAGGTCTCCATCAAAATTCCCCCTCCCGCTAAACTTATAGAATATGAATGACACTCCACTTCTTAGAGACTAGCCTCAACAAATGAAAACGTTTTTACAGTGTCATTTTATATTTCCTAAATTGATATGTCAATAAAATATTTAGTAAAAAAACTGATATTTCCCACAGAAAAGATTACCTAAAATAATGCTTTTGAAAGTTATATGAAGCATTTATATTAAGCATATCGGCTTTACTTAAAGAGTTAGAACAATATCTCTTCAATTTTAAAAAAGAATATTTTATTAGATTAAGCGTGTATTTTTACTAAACTTTTACTATATTTACAATTAATCTATTGACACCTCTATAGTATGCGCTTACAATTTCTTATAAATATTACAGGATAACTCCACTATTTTCACTGATATCAACATAGAATAATTGTATAGTGGTAGAATTTCTCGATTATTGCTATCTTCCTTAAGAAAAATTGTGAATATGGGGGAAACATATGCTCAAAAAACAAAAGCAATTTTATTACGGTGGAGATTACACCCCTGAACAATGGGATGAATCTGTCTGGCAAGAAGATATGCGTTTATATTTAGTTGGGCTAACTTACAACCAAATGAGGAAACGTATGTCTTCACAACTTTAGATAAAATAATGGACATGCTTGCAGATATTGGAATTGGGGCGGACTTAGCAACTGCGACCGCAGCACCTCCAGCATGGTTATCTCATAAATACCCAAATTCCCTGCCAGTAGACATACATGGAACGCGCCTTTTACCTGGATAAAGACAGCATTATTGTCCAAATAGTAAAGACTATGCAAGATCAGCTGGAAACTTAACGAGAAAACTGGCAGAACGTTATCACTATCACCCTGCACTTATCATGTGGCACGTTAATAATGAGTACGGGTGCCATACCTCTGAATGTTATTGTGATCATTGCAAGCAAGCTTTCCAAACTTGGTTAAAGCAAAAATATCAGACGATTGAACATTTAAATACATGTTGGTCAACAGATTTTTGAAGCCAGCGGTACTATAAATGGGCAGAAATTTACTTGCCAGGAAAGACCCCTACATATGCTAACCCTAAACAACAACAAGATTATAAAAGCTTCATGAGTGATTCGTTATTGCAGTTATTTAAGATGGAGCGAGACATAATTAAAAACATAACACCGACGATTCCAGTTATGACAAATTTAATGGGAGCGTTTAAACCTATTGATGGGTTTAAATGGGCAAAGGAAATGGATATTGTTACTTGGGATGCATATCCGGATCCATACGAGAAGATTCCATATGTGCAGTTTTTAGCTCATGACTTAATGAGGAGCTTGAAAAAGCAGCCATTTTTATTGATGGAGCAAGCAGCAAGCGCGGTTAATTGGCGCAATCAAAATGCAGTCAAAACTCCCGGACAAATGCGACTATGGAGCTATGAGGCTATTGCGCATGGAGCCGATGGGATTATGTTTTTTCAATGGCGGGCATAGCAGAGAAATTCCATAGCGGGATGGTTCCGCATTCCGGGGATGAAGAAAGCCGAAATTTTAAAGAAGTCGTAGGGCTTGGAAATGAACTTAAACATTTAGAAAAGCTTATTGGTTCTGAATATGTCGCAAAGGTAGGCATTGTTTTTGATTGGGAAAATTGGTGGGCTTTAGAGCTCGACTCAAAACCTTCAACATTAGTAACCTATATCGAAGAAATCATTCCTTTTTACAGAGCATTGCATAAGCAAAATATTGGTGTTGATTTCATTCACCCAGATGAATCCTTAAATGCTTATAAAGTGATTATTGCGCCTGCAAGCTATCAAGTAACGAACGATTTTTCTACTAAAGTTGAGGACTATGTAAAAAAAGGCGGCGTGTTTATTACGAATTTCTTTAACGGCATTGTAGATGAGCATGATAGAGTTTATCTTGGCGGTTATCCAGGTGCATATAAAGAAGTATTAGGTATTTATATAGAAGAATTTGCACCGATGAAAGAGCATGCTGTTCATCAGATCCGTACAGAATTTAGTGATGTGTATAATAAAGTGTGGGAAGAAAACATTCACCTTAGAGGTGCAAAAGCACTTGCACAGTTTAAGGAAGGCTACTTGGCCAATTCACCAGCAGTGCAGTTACAATGAATCAATATGGCAAAGGATTAGCCTACTATATTGGAACACATCCAGACGAGCACTATTTATTGACGCTTTTAAAAGATATTCTTAAAAATGCCGATATTCACCCTTTATTAGAGGCCCCGAACGGTGTAGAAGTAACAATGAGAAAAAAGGAAAAGTAGCATTTATATTCTTACTGATGTAAAGTGCCTGACCCCTTTTGTGCGATAAAGCACAAAAGGGGTCAGGCACCTTTAAAAGAGGAGATGTTCACATTCGTCCAGACTCAACGGGCGGCTGAATAAATAACCTTGAAACTCATCACAACCGATTTGTTTTAGAAAGGTGCTTTGTGCTTCAGTCTCCACTCCTTCAGCTAAAACATTGAAGTTTAAGCCTTTCGCCATCATTACAATCAACTTAACAATTGCCTCGTCTTTCTCACTTTTTTCCAAAGATGAGATGAAAGAGCGATCAATTTTTAAGCGATTGATTTGAAACTGACTTAAATAATGAAGAGATGAATAGCCTGTTCCAAAATCATCAATGGCAATTTGAAAACCCATATGTTTTAGTAATGATAATTTTGCCAAAAAGTTCTCTATTGGCCCCATTGCTACACTTTCAGTTATTTCCAATTCAATTTGATTCGGATTGGCTCCTGTTTCGCTGATAATATTCGTAACCATTTCAATAAAATTAGTCTGTTGAAATTGCAAAGTAGATATATTGACGGCAATTCTTAAGTCTGTCAATCCCTTTTGTCTCCATGCAACTGACTGCTCGCATGCTTTCCGTAACACCTTTTCTCCGATTGCTAAGATAAGCCCCGTTTCTTCGGCCAATGGAATGAAATCAGCTGGAGGAATAAATCCATATCCTGGTCTTCTCCATCGCAGCAACGCTTCAACCCCCACTATTTTATTCGTAGCTATGGACACTTGTGGCTGATAGTATAAAAGAAATTCATCCCATTCTAGCGCCTTTCTTAATGAATGCTCGAACTCCATCATATGCTCCATACTCATAGAAGAAGTATAGACCTTATAGTTATTTTTCCCATTTGCCTTAACTTTGTACATAGCTGTGTCAGCTTTCATTAATAACGAGTCTAAATCACTTCCATGATCAGGAAAAATAGCTACTCCTATACTAGGGGTAATATGCAGTTCGAAGTCTTTTAGATAAAATGTTTTTCTTATCGTGCTCAATAACCGTAATGCGGTTTTTTCAATTTCTTGCTTATTCGTATTTTCTATAAGCAAAGCAAACTCGTCTCCACCTATTCGGAATACTTCTTCAGTTGGTTTTAAACATTGCACAATTCTTTTCGAAACTTCTTTTAAAAGAAGATCGCCATAAGAATGTCCGAGACTATCATTAATATGTTTAAAACGGTCTAAATCAAAAAGCATAAATGCCATTTGCTTTGATTCATCACTCAAATGTGGAATTGCTTGTGAAAGCCTTTTTTCTAAAAAACGACGATTAGGCAAATTAGTCACCGTATCATGGTAGGCCAAGTACTCCATATTATTAATGGTCTCTACCAATCTATCCGTTCTTTCTTTTACCTTAACTTCTAGTTCCTCATTTAATTGATTCAAATTATCTACTAGTTTTTTGTTTTCAAACAAAGTGAATAATTGTCGGACAATCACAAGTAATATACTTATAAACAATCCCAAAAAAGCGGGACTCTTTTTTTCAAAAAAAGAAATGGCATAAATAGAAAGAAAAATGACACCTAAATATGGAATACTATGCTTTATCAACATACTGCTATGCTGCCTGACCGGGTCGATGTGGGACTCTCTTGATTGAGATGGTGCATAACCGATGCTCGATAAACCAATAAAAAGGATTGATAATATCCACAAAGGTTCATTAACGCTTCCTACAGAATATTGATTGACTATTTTTAAATAGGAATAAATCGTGTCGGCAATAATTTGAATTAATAACCCAGCGGTAAGAAGGATAGTGGTTTTTTTAGAAAAAATCCTATGGTGGGATGCACTGAAAAAACTTAAAACACCAACAAATACACCTAGATCTAAAATAGGATAAAGAATTTCGGTAATATGGAAAATAATGGTCGTACGGTGTTCCAGCAATGGGCCGATTAAAAAAATCCAACTAAATGTAATGGCCACTACCATCGCAATAAGCATATCGAGAAAGGAACGAATCGTAAACAAATTGTTTTTTATGTTATTCATTGACACCAATAATGCGACAAAATAGAAGCCATTTTGTGCAAGCCAAAAAACTTCCGGCAATTTGTTTCTATTCGCACTAAGATGAAGGATAAAATGTTCGAAACTCCAAATTAAAGTCCCGATGAGATAACAAAGTATCCCCAAACTTAGCAGCACCCAAAAGCTTCTTAAAGATCCATGATATTTGGCAAAAGCCGAAATTAACCAGCCAACTGATATTAAGCAGGCAATCACCTGAAAGGTAACACCACCCCAGTCCAACAAAGCTTGCTGATTTCTCAAAAGGAGATTCCAAATAAAATTCGAAAGAATAAAAATAATGATAAAGAAATACGCAAACTTTTTTGTTTGAAATATATGCACCTGTTTTTCCTTCCTTAATTACTTTAGTAAAAATTTCCTTCAAGCTGAGTAATAAGCCAAGAAAACTCTCCCTTATTTTGGTAGATTTTCTCAGGATAAATGACAGTTGGAATCACATAATCTCCTTTATAATAAATTTTGTCGCTTACTGCTTCCAATGGGATCTTATATACATTTTTTAAGGCTCTGAAGAACACTCTTTCAAGAAGAGCAATTCCATAACGGACTTGATGAAATTCTGAATACAATACAAAGAGTGATAATAGCCTATCTAAATTTTTCCCTCGAAATTGCTTTAAAATGGCGACCTTATCAATTTCAATGACTGAGTTTGGATCTTGTTTTATAGATTCAAGCTGATAAAAAGGGTAAACTTGATTGATATTATTCTGAGGATCTAAAGTGTACGGTTTAAATTCAATGGTGCCAACTTTTTGATCGTTTACATCTGTAATGATGTACCGATCTGCGGGCTCATGTTCATTTTCCAAACCATACCCCTTTTCAAGCCAGCATTCGATCCATATTTGGTTAAAATGATTAAAAAGCGCTAAAGAATCTACTTTAATATACATACTCCGTTCCTCCACTAGCAAAATCTAGGATGCATTCCCGGATTATATATCATTTTCACAAAAAATAAAATGATGATCAGGAACTATTTTTCTGTAAAAATAAAGATGCTTGGCTCCGTTTAACGAGTATAAAAGAGTCAAGCATCTCAAATAGCTATTCAATTAAAGAAATCTATTAGTCATAATAAAATACACGAAAAGATATCCTCTAATTTATTGATGCCATATTCTACTAGCATTATCAAAAGGGTTTAAAGGTAGATCCCTTTGAATCCTTGACCTCCCTTTTTAAAATGAAAAGATTAAAAAAGTAAACTCAAAGGCAGCTAGCTTTGAATTGTAAACAAATTCTATATCTCTTCTTTTGTATTCAAACATCCAGCCAACTATTTCTTCCTCCGTTCATTAATTTTCCTTATCTGTTCTATATCTACTTTTGGCTCGCGATGTACATCGAGTAAACCATTTACTTCTTGCTGAACATCTGTTAATTGTGTGTAACAATACCCCGAAACATATTCCAAGTTTTGAATCGCTTGATGAATTTGATCAAAACGTTTCATAAACTCTTCTTCATTTTTAACTTGATTGCCGTATCCCCATCCCTTTTCGGTAGCAAAAGCAATCCCCCCAAACTCTGAGATAATGACAGGCTGGCCTTTATATGAGAAGCCTTTAGCGAAAGGAAACTTAAATTGATTATGCTGTATTTGATTGGAAAGTAATATACTTTCATTTTTATAGCGATTATAAAGTACCTCTCCCACTTCTTCATAATCGTGTAATGTAATAATATCCGAAAGTGTATGCTCCCAACCGTCATTTGTGATAACCGGTCTCATAGGATCAAAAGTTTTCGTTAAGTAATAAACCCCTTCTGTAAAATGTTGCATATTGGCGTCATCGTAAACATTACTAATCCCCCACGATTCATTAAAAGGAACCCATGTAATAATACTGGGATGGCTATAATGTTGTTTTAGAATCTCTAGCCATTCATTTGTGAAATTTGCGATCGCCTTGTCATCAAATGAATAGGTGGCAGCCATTTCACTCCAAACTAAAAGTCCTTTTTTATCACATAGATATAAGAAGCGATTATCCTCGATTTTCTGATGCTTACGCAAACCGTTATAGCCTAATGCCAGAATTCTATCAATATCTTTTTCGAGCGCTTCCATTGAAGGCGGAGTCAATTCACTCTCTTCCCAATACCCTTGGTCAAGAATTAAACGTTGGTATAATTCCTCATTATTTAACAAAATTTTGTTTCCTTCAATAGATATCTTTCGAATGCCAAAGTACGACTTTAATTCGTCTACTGTATCTTCGTTTTGGCGCAATGAAAAAGTCACGTCATATAAATTCGGTGTTTCTGGACTCCATTTTTGCACGCTCCATATATCACCATTTTTTAAAATAGTCGAAGTCATTTTTGCTTTTCCATCTTTAATCAACGCTGAAACTGTTTGTATTTTTTCACCTGAGAACGATATATCTGCCTGGACAATTATTTCTTTCTGGTTCGTTTGATTATTTGTCTCAATTTCAAATGTAACACTATGCTCATCTAAATTTGGGGTTATTTTAACATACTCAATAAAAGTATCGGACACATATTCCAACCATACGGTTTTCCAAATACCTGTTGTTTGCACATACCAGCATCCAAAATTTTCATCTAGCCATCTTTGTTTACCACGAGGTTGAGATGTATCAGGAGAATCTTCCACCCGGATTGTAATTGTATTTTCACCGCTTATTACAAAAGGGGTAATGTCAAAAGTAAAAGCTGTGTATCCACCCTTGTGCTCCCCAGCCTTTTCCCCATTGATCCAGACGGTTGTTAAATAATCACTTCCTTCAAAATGAAGTAATATGTTTTTACCAGTTTTGAACTGGACTTGACGAGAATACCAAATATATTGATGGTGATTAGGATCATGAATCCCACTTGCCTTTGTTTCATATGTGAATGGTACTTCGATCCTTCTTCCAGAAGGAAAGTTTACATACCACTTGTTCTTGACACCGAGATTTTCATCATCAAACGCAAACTGCCATTGCCCATCGAGTGTTTCCCAGTCATTTCTTTGAAATTGTGGCCGTGGATGAAAGTGTATCATCGAATTTCCCCCTTAGGAATTATATATCTATTCATTATTTGGTCGTCTGAATTCGTTTAAATCCTTTGTTCTTTGCAAGCGTAATTACACCTGAACTCATTAATAGAAACAAGCTGACGACATCCATCATAAAATAAGAAATAATGCCGCAAGAGAGAAACCATATTGGTGTTCTCCATAAGATAACTCCATCCTTCAATAGGTACTTGCCAAGGTATAAGTTTACAAGCCCTATGATTATAAGGAAAAAACCGAATATGACTACAAAATTAAAAATACTTCCGAATAAAGATTGCATCGCATGCATCTCAGGTATATTTAAACCCGCTGCTTTCGATCCTTGTTTTTTAATATATAATCCATATAAAAATATCGTTAATAGACCATCTACGATTTGCCATATCCCTGTACAATAAATCAACCCTCTTTCTAAACGTCTAGACACCACACTCTCCCCCTTTCTTATCCCTTGATGCCTGAAGATAGTGCCATTGATTCAAGGAAATACTTTTGAGCAAATAGATATAATATAAATGTTGGAATAATGGCAACAATAGCACCAGCCATCAAATGTGCCGGCTGCGCCTGATACATTCCTTGAAGAAGCTGCAAACCCGGGGTGATCGGCATCATATTAATATCATTAAAGACAATAGACGGCCATAGAAAGTCATTCCACGCACCTGTAAAAGTAAATAGCGCTACAACCATCAATACTGGTTTAATAAGCGGCAATATAACCTTCAAAAAAATTGTAAAATCGCCTGCTCCATCAATTCTTGCTGCCTCATCAAATTCAATAGGAATGTTGACCATAAACTGTCGCACAAGAAAAATATTGAAAACTGCAGCAGCACCAGGAACAATCGCTGCAAGATAGTTATTTACCCATCCAAATGTGTCAATAATTTTATAAAGGGGAATTAAGTTCACAACTGCCGGAAACATCATTGTAGCCATTAAGAAAGTAAACATAGTATCTCGCCCTCGAAACTTAAGACGTCCGTATGCAAATGCAGCCATTGAAACAATAATTAATACAAGTATGGTTTGTGAGACTGCAATAATCATAGAATTCATAAACCATCGCAAAAGTGGTGTTGCTGAGTTATCTAATAACAGCTCTGTATAGTTGGAAGTTACCCATTGGACAGGCAGGAATCGAAATCCTTCTGTCTGTATATCAATTTCATTTTTAAAGGATGTGACAATTCCCCATAATAGTGGAATGATCCAAATGATTGCCATGACAAGTAGGAAGAGAAAGGCAATCAGTTTGGGAACCAACTCTGCGCGTTTTTTCATCCTTGCTTCCTCCTTTGTCAGTTTCTATTTCTTAAAAAGAAAAACTGCACGGCAGAAACAATCATGATGCACAATCCAAGAATCACAGCCATAGCTGATGCTGTACCAGCAATTGATTGACCGTTGCCAAAAGCATCCTGCTGGATATACATGAGCAGAACCCTTGTGGAATTGGATGGACCACCACCTGTGAGCATTAGTGGCTGTCCATATATATTAAATTGCGCAATTGTTGTGATCACGACCGTGTAAAGCAATTGCGGCCGAATGCTTGGTAATGTGATGTTAAAAAATTTTTGAATACTGTTTGCACCATCAATATTCGCTGCTTCATAAAAATCTTTAGATATTCCATTTAATGCGGCTTGATAAATAATCATATTTCCTCCAATACACCACCAGACAGTTACAATGACAAGCGTGATCCAGGCATACGGTTGATTGCCAACCCAATTTACCCCAAGTCCAAATAAATGGTTAATAGGACCATAGCTCACATTAAACATAATGCTCCAAGTAATCATCACTGCTGAAATGGCAAATAGAGACGGTAAGTAAAACAGTGATTGAAAAATTTTAGATAACTTTGGTTTCGCATTTAATGCACTGGCTAAAAGAAGCGGCACAATAATACAAAACGGAACCGTAATAATTACAAAAATAAAGGTGTTCTTTAAACCATTATGCAATTGATCATAGAAAGTCGAGCTTTTTTGAAAAAGGATTTCTTTATAGTTTTCCAATCCGACAAAATCAGGCTTCCCGATTAAATCCCAATCAGTGAAAGATATATAGATTCCGTAGACAACAGGAATGAGAAAAAATATTAGGAAAATAATAAGATGCGGCCCGGCAAACAACCATGGAGTAACATTCCATTTTCCTCCATAATGATTATTCTGTTGACTCGCACTAATTTGTTTCATGTTCATTCTTAACCTCCTTACTTTATATGATGAGCAAGAGGCTGAGACAAAACGCCAAAGTGGTTAGCAGCTAAAGACGAACATTGCACAATCAGCTTTGTAAATATACGTAGACTCCTGCGGGAGGATAGACATCGGTGCAATCCCGCAGTGCCATTAGCACGAGGCTTACCAACCTCCCACAGAAATACCTAGTTGGTGCGCAATATTCAAGTTAACTTACTTTTGTCCCAGCCTCCTTGAGTACGAGTGCTTAACATTTCCCTTATTTACTTCTTATCCTTATCTACCTTATCTTGAACGTTCTTTTGCATACTCTTTAGTCCCTTATCGATTGTTGTTTTTCCAAAAATAATATCATTACCATTGGCATCTAACTGATCAGAAACATAACCATTGTATTTATAATCAAATATTTTAAGAGATTTTTGTTCAACCGGATCTAGCAGCAAAAATGATTGCGGCATTTTTTTGTATGCATCTTCTTTTATAATCTTTAGAGAAGCTGGATTTTGTCCTGCCTTAGCCCACGTGATGGAATGGCCGCGAACCCAATCAATAAATTCAAGAATTCCCTTTGTTTTTGCAGCATCCCTATCCTTACTTTTAAACATGACAAATTGATGCGATGAAGACCAAGTAACCATTTTACTCTTATCCGAGGAAAGCTGCGGCGCATTTGTAATACCCCAGTCAAACTTTGCTTCTTTTGCTTCATTCTGCATCCAAATTCCTTCAGGAGCAAATATCACTTTTCCAGCAAGAAATTGTTGGAAATAATCTTCTCCATCCTTAGTTGTGATACCTAATTGACTGAAATTCTTCCATAGTTGAAAAGCTTTTTTCGCCTGAGCATTATCTAATGTAGGATCAACCCCATTCTCAGTAAGCTTTCCGCCATATTGTGCATACAAACTTAAAAAGTCAGGTTTTACCCAGCTAACAGTAAGCGCCTTAATCCCATCCTTTTTTGCAGCTTCTCCAGCTTTTTTGATTTCATCAAAAGTAACAATATGATCATCCAATGAACTGCCCCCTGTCAAGTAGACAGTGGAAATAATAAAAATGATTTAAGCGGCTTTAGCTCTATATTCCATCGGGCTAAGGCCGTTTAATCGTTTTTG
>NZ_JAAIWK010000059.1 GCF_011008565.1 Heyndrickxia ginsengihumi | reverse complement strand
CCCCAATTGTTAGACACCATCTAACAGTTGGAGGTGCAGTTTTTCTATGGTTAAATTTACTGCCGAAGATAAATTACAAGCAGTTAAGTGTTACTTAAATGGAAATAAGAGTTCTAATGAAATAGCTAAATCTATAGGAACTGATAATAAAGCAATCCTTAAATGGGCTAAACAATATGAATACAACGGGGATGAAGCTTTTATAAAGCCCTATACAAATTACACACGACAGTTTAAACTAGACGTACTAAATTTTATGATTGAAAAAGGTACGTCCTTAAATGAAACGGCAGCCATCTTTAAGATACCTGCCCCTTCTACAATTAGTGTGTGGAGAAAGCAGTATGAAACACAAGGATTAGATGCCCTTCAATCAAAGAAAAAGGGGCGTCCATCCTTGAAAAAAGAATCCAATCACCATCCAAAACAATCACCAGTTGAAGGATCCAGAGAAGCACTTGAAGCACGTATAAAACAACTGGAAATGGAAAATGAGTATTTAAAAAAGTTGAATGCCTTAGTTCAAAACAAAGAAAAATCACCAAACAGGACAAAGCGTAAGTAGTCTATGAATTAAGGCATAAATATCCGGTGAAAGCACTTGTAAAACTCGCTGGCATTCCACGCAGTACTTACTATGATTTAGTGAAACGTATGAATCGTCCAGATCCAGACGCTGATTTAAAAGCTGAAATAAAAGTGATTTATGAAGAACATGAAGGGCGTTATGGCTATCGCCGTATTCGTGATGAGCTGGCGAATCGGGGACAAAAAGTGAACCATAAAAAAGTGCAACGTATTATGAAAGAGCTTGGTTTGAAATGCTTAGTACGTATGAAAAAGTATAAATCGTATAAAGGTAAAGTGGGAAAAATTGCGCCAAATATTTTAGACCGCAATTTTACCGCAGACGCACCAATTGAAAAATGGGTAACTGACATTACGGAGTTTAAATTATTCGGCGAAAAGCTTTATTTATCGCCAGTTTTAGATTTATATAACGGAGAGATTATCACGTATACAATCAGTTCAAGACCAACCTATTCACTTGTTTCAGGCATGTTGGAGAAGGCATTTGAACGTTTACCTGAGAACCACAAGCTACTCATGCATTCCGATCAAGGATGGCATTATCAGATGAAGCAATATCGTTACGCACTTGAATCAAAAGGGATAGTCCAAAGTATGTCTCGTAAAGGAAACTGTTACGACAACTCTGTCATGGAGAATTTCTTTGGAATTATGAAATCTGAGTTCCTCTACATAAAGGAATTTGAGAGTGTCGAACATTTTAAAGTAGAATTACAAAAATATATTAATTACTATAATACGAAACGGATCAAGGCAAAATTAAAAATGAGTCCGGTACAATACCGAACTCATTTTACACA
>NZ_JAAIWK010000058.1 GCF_011008565.1 Heyndrickxia ginsengihumi | reverse complement strand
GAAGGTCACACCCGTTCCCATCCCGAACACGGAAGTTAAGCTTCTCAGCGCCGATGGTAGTTGGGGGGTTCCCCCTGTGAGAGTAGGACGTTGCCGGGCTTCATGATGGAGGATTAGCTCAGCTGGG
This sequence comes from Heyndrickxia ginsengihumi, assembly GCF_011008565.1. Taxonomy (GTDB): domain Bacteria; phylum Bacillota; class Bacilli; order Bacillales; family Bacillaceae_C; genus Weizmannia; species Weizmannia ginsengihumi. The sequence continues at coordinate 1,274 of NZ_JAAIWK010000058.1, read as the reverse complement.
AGAGCATCTGCCTTACAAGCAGAGGGTCGGCGGTTCGAGCCCGTCATCCTCCACCATTTATAAAAATTGCCGGTCTAGCTCAATTGGTAGAGCAACTGACTTGTAATCAGTAGGTTGGGGGTTCAAGTCCTCTGGCCGGCACCATAAAAATTATATTAAAAAAGTCTTTACAAACAAAAGATAATATAGTACAATATAAATTGTCAGTCGTTAAAAAGTTATAGAAATATAATTAAGAATTGAACGTACTTAAAAGTTAGACGAGCCATTAGCTCAGTTGGTAGAGCATCTGACTTTTAATCAGAGGGTCGCAGGTTCGAATCCTGCATGGCTCACCATTTTTGCGGGTGTGGCGGAATTGGCAGACGCACCAGACTTAGGATCTGGCGCCGCAAGGCGTGGGGGTTCGACTCCCTTCACCCGCATCAATTCGCGGAAGTAGTTCAGTGGTAGAACACCACCTTGCCAAGGTGGGGGTCGCGGGTTCGAATCCCGTCTTCCGCTCCATTTAACCCTTGCCGGGGTGGCGGAATTGGCAGACGCACAGGACTTAAAATCCTGCGGTAGGTGACTACCGTACCGGTTCGACTCCGGTCCTCGGCATCATTGCTTTTATATGCGCCCATAGCTCAATTGGATAGAGCGTTTGACTACGGATCAAAAGGTTAGGGGTTCGACTCCTCTTGGGCGCGCCACTAACACAGAACGGGAAGTAGCTCAGCTTGGTAGAGCACATGGTTTGGGACCATGGGGTCGCAGGTTCGAATCCTGTCTTCCCGATCACTAGATATTAATTGGGGCCTTAGCTCAGCTGGGAGAGCGCCTGCTTTGCACGCAGGAGGTCAGCGGTTCGATCCCGCTAGGCTCCACCAATAACAAAGAATGACGGCGGCGTAGCTCAGCTGGCTAGAGCGTACGGTTCATACCCGTGAGGTCGTGGGTTCGATCCCCTCCGCCGCTATTTAAAAATTTGGACCTTTAGCTCAGCTGGTTAGAGCAGACGGCTCATAACCGTCCGGTCGTAGGTTCGAGTCCTACAAGGTCCACCACATGTCTTTATATTTTGCGATGGAGGAATACCCAAGTCTGGCTGAAGGGATCGGTCTTGAAAACCGACAGGCGGGTTACACCGCGCGGGGGTTCGAATCCCTCTTCCTCCGCCATTTGAATATTTTATTATCGCGGGGTGGAGCAGTCTGGTAGCTCGTCGGGCTCATAACCCGAAGGTCGTAGGTTCAAATCCTACCCCCGCAATCTGGTCCCGTAGTGTAGCG
>NZ_JAAIWK010000057.1 GCF_011008565.1 Heyndrickxia ginsengihumi | reverse complement strand
TATTTAACGGGGAAATACTCCTATCGTGAGGTAAGTGAATTCGTAGGAGTCGATCGAAAATCGGTAAGAAAATGGGTAGGTCTATATAAATCGCATGGCATACATGCTTTATCACCTAGAAGTAGCTGTACAACTTATGATGCTACGTTTAAACTAAAGGTACTAAACTATCGAACTGAAAACGGTGCATCTTATCTAGAAACAGCGATTGCATTTAATCTACCTTCTCCCTATACCATTCAACGGTGGGAAGAAAAGTGGCATAATGGAGACCTAGATGTGCCTGTTTTAAAGAAAGAGGGCCGTCTAAATATGTCAAAGAAACAAAAGAAAGAAACAGAAAACCAATTAGAAACAATGCAAAAAGAACTTGAGCGTTTACGTATGGAAAATGCATATTTAAAAAAGTTGAATGCCTTAGTTCAAAGCAAGGAAAAATCACCAAACAAGATAAAGCACAAGTAATCTATGAACTAAGGCATGAATTTCCGGTGAAAGAGCTAGTAAAACTAGCTGGAATTCCACGCAGTACGTATTATAATTTAGTGAAAAGAATGAACCGTCCTGATCCAGATGCCGCATTAAAACAAGAAATTCAATCGATCTATGATGAGCATGAAGGACGTTACGGGTATCGTCGTATTCGTGATGAATTAGCGAATCGTGGCCAAAAAGTGAATCATAAAAAAGTGCAACGCCTTATGAAAGAATTAGGTTTAAAATGCCTTGTTCGCATGAAAAAATATCGTTCGTATAAGGGGACTGTCGGAAAGATCGCACCCAACCTTTTAGATCGTCAATTTAAGGCGACTCAACCATACGAGAAATGGGTAACAGACATTACAGAATTCAAATTGTTTGGTGAAAAATTTTATTTTTCACCTGTATTAGATTTATTTAATGGACAAGTAATCACGTACACGCTTGGCTCTAGACCAACGTATTCTCTTGTTTCAGAGATGTTAGAAAAGGCATTCAGCTGTTTACCAGACATCCACCAACTCCTGATGCATTCGGACCAAGGATGGCATTATCAAATGAAACAATATCGTCAAGCGCTCCAAACTCATGGAATCACACAAAGTATGTCACGTAAAGGCAACTGTTATGATAATTCTGTTATGGAGAACTTCTTTGGCATACTAAAATCAGAATTCCTCTATTTTAAGGAATTTGAGAATATGGACCGTTTTAGAGTAGAACTAGAAAAATATATCGAGTACTATAACAACAAACGAATTAAGACAAAATTAAAAGGCTTGAGCCCTGTGCAATACCGAGCTCAAACCTTAGCTGTCTAATGAAATAAATGTGTCTAACTTTTTGGGGTCACTTCAGGATGAGCGAAATTGCTGAGACCCCGCAGACGGACAGCGTCGAGGAGGCTCAGCTTTCGCCCGCGGAAAGCGAGCTTCCTCGAGCGGAAATCAACCTCTTGTT
>NZ_JAAIWK010000056.1 GCF_011008565.1 Heyndrickxia ginsengihumi | reverse complement strand
TGCATGAAGTGACCCCAAAAAGTTAGACACATTTATTTCATTAGATAGCTAAGGTTTGAACTCGGTATTGCACAGGGCTCAAGCCTTTTAGTTTTGTCTTAATTCGTTTGTTGTTATAGTACTCGATATATTTTTCTAGTTCTAATTTAAAATGTTCCATATTCTCAAATTCCTTAAAATAGAGGAACTCTGATTTTAGTATTCCAAAGAAGTTCTCCATAACAGAATTATCGTAACAGTTGCCTTTACGTGACATACTTTGTGTGATTCCATGAGCTCGGAGCGCTTGACGATATTGTTTCATTTGATAATGCCATCCTTGGTCCGAATGCATCAGGAGTTGGTGGATTTCTGGTAAACAGTTGAATGCCTTTTCTAGCATCTCTGAAACAAGGGAATACGTTGGTCTAGAGCCAAGAGTGTACGTGATTACTTGTCCATTAAATAAATCTAATACAGGTGAAAAATAAAGTTTTTCACCAAACAATTTGAATTCTGTAATGTCTGTTACCCATTTCTCGTATGGTTGAGTCGCCTTAAATTGACGATCTAAAAGGTTTGGTGCTATCTTTCCGACAGTCCCCTTATACGAACGATATTTTTTCATGCGAACAAGGCATTTTAACCCTAATTCTTTCATAAGGCGTTGCACTTTTTTATGATTCACTTTTTGACCACGATTCGCTAATTCATCACGAATACGACGATACCCGTAACGTCCTTCATGCTCGTCATAGATCGATTGAATTTCTTGTTTTAATGCTGCATCTGGATCAGGACGGTTCATTCTTTTCACTAAATCATAATATGTACTGCGTGGAATTCCAGCTAGTTTCACTAGCTCTTTCACCGGAAATTCATGCCTTAGTTCATAGATTACTTGTGCTTTGTCTTGTTTGGTGATTTTTCCTTGCTTTGAACTAAGGCATTCAACTTTTTTAAATACGCATTTTCCATACGTAAACGCTCAAGTTCTTTTTGAATTGCTTCTAATTGATTTTCCGTTACTTTCTTTTGTTTTTTTGACATATTTAGACGGCCTTCTTTCTTTAAAACAGGCACATCTAGGTCTCCTTTATGCCACTTTTCTTCCCACCGTTGAATGGTATAGGGAGAAGACAGATTAAACGCAATCGCTGTTTCTAGATAAGATGCACCGTTTTCAGTTCGATAGTTTAGTACCTTCAGTTTAAACGTAGCATCATAAGTTGTACAGCTACTTCTAGGTGATAAAGCATGTATTCCATGCGATTTATATAGACCTACCCATTTTCTTACCGATTTTCGATCGACTCCTACGAATTCACTTACCTCACGATAGGAGTATTTCCCCGTTAAATACAGTTGTACTGCTACATATTTTTCTTTTTCTGTAAATCGTTTTTTCATAATAAAACACCCCGATTATTATTTTCAAATTGTGTCTAATAATCGGGGTGCAGTGCA
>NZ_JAAIWK010000055.1 GCF_011008565.1 Heyndrickxia ginsengihumi | reverse complement strand
CTTATGGGGGAGTATTTGTTATGTCCAAAAGATCTTACTCTGCAGAAGAGAAATACGAGATATTAAAGGAATTAGATGAGCATTATTCAACATATGATCTTGAGTCAAAATATAACGTGCATCATTCAACGATTTTGGACTGGAAACACAAGTATGATCAGTATGGTTTGGAGGGTCTAAAAGAGTCTTCTACTTGGAAAAAGTATTCTAAGGAATTGAAGCTAGCTGCCATTAGAGATTGTCTGTCTGGGAAGTATTCTATACGTGAGGTTGCTAGATTGTATGAAATATCGGATGCTTCTGTCCTCAGAGGTTGGATAAAGAAGTATAATAGTCATAGGGATTTAAAGGATACGTCAAAAGGAAGGACGAACTCTATGACTAAAGGAAGAAAAACGACTTGGGAAGAACGAATACAAATTGTACTTGACTGCTTGGAGAACGGAAAAGATTATCAAGAAGCAGCTAATACTTATAATGTTTCTTATCAACAAGTCTATCAATGGGTTAGGAAGTATGAAGATGGCGGGGATGAAGCGCTGAAAGATAGACGTGGGAATAAGAAAGAAGAAGCTAAGCTGACTCCAGAAGAGAAATTCAAACTTCAAATGAAAAAGGTAGAAAGAGAAAATGAACGGTTACGTGCGGAGAACTTATTCTTAAAAAAGTTAGAGGAGATCGAAAGGAGGCGAAACTAAGCCAAATCCGATTTAAGGATAAGTATGTCGCTATTCAAGAGCTTCACCAGAACGAAGGTTTAAGCGTTAGTTTACTTTGTGAAATTGCAGGTATTGCACGATCTGCATACTATAAGTGGCTTAATCGTACCCCTTCATTCCGAGAATTACTGAATGAAGAAATCATCAAAGAGATGAAAATTCTCCATGAAAAAGTTGATGGCATATTTGGTTATCGTCAAATGACCCTTCATATGAATAGAAAGTTCGAAGAGGAACTTAATCATAAAAGAATCTATCGACTGATGAAAATGGCTGGATTACGTTCTGTCATTCGTGTCAAGAAGAAGCAATATAAACGCTCTACACCTCAACATGTGGCAGAAAACATATTAGATCGGGAATTTACCGCGGAAAAACCAAATGAAAAATGGGTTACAGATGTAACAGAATTTAAGTATGGCCAATCGAAGAAGGCTTATTTAAGTGCGATTCGTGATCTTTATGATGGATCAATTGTAAGTTATGTTTTAGGACATTCCAATAATAATCAACTTGTATTCAAGACGCTTGACCAAGCGATAGTATTATTAGATGGAGAACATCCACTTATTCATAGTGATCGTGGGTTCCAGTACACTTCCAAAGGATTTAAACGTAAGATAGACGCAGTAAAGATGACACAAAGTATGTCACGAGTTGGTCGGTGTATTGATAATGGGCCAATGGAATCTTTTTGGGGAACACTGAAATGTGAGAAGTATTATTTACATCAATATAAGACATTTGAGGAACTTTCTCTGGCAATAGATGAATACATCCATTTTTATAATCATGAAAGATACCAAAAACGATTAAACGGCCTTAGCCCGATGGAATATAGAGCTAAAGCCGCTTAAATCATTTTTATTATTTCCACTGTCTACTTGACAGGGGGCAGTTCA
>NZ_JAAIWK010000054.1 GCF_011008565.1 Heyndrickxia ginsengihumi | reverse complement strand
GAGGCCACTGAAAATCTTACGTTTTTATATAAATTGATTTAGCAAAGGCAGAAAAAAGGCAGTTTGTTGTTCTAGTTCAGACAACAAACTGCCTTTTTTCTTGTTATCTTATCCTTATTTTTTATTCCTTCTCCTGAAGGAGCTTCAGAATCCGCTTAATGTTGACTGCGAATATCGCTGTTGCCCCTTGTATCTCCATACCAAATAGACCCGCAGATGACGCTATATCATACCCGTGTCTGTGTTTCAATTCACTATTTTTTGCTTCAATTTTATAGCGAGTTTTTGCTAGTTCTTTAAATGTATCCGTATTTTGGAACTCCTCTTGTTCGCGATGTTCCGTTGATTTGATGGTTACTGAGTAGCTCTTACTTTTCGCCCCATCTTTGTAACATCCCTCACGAAAAGGACAAATTTGGCATTTATTTATGTCGAAAAAGTACTTAATTCTTGGGTTTTTATCTTGACCTTTTCTTTCTTCAAATTTTTTTCGAATCGCCATATGCCCGGCCTTACATACATACATTCCTGCATCTTTATTAAATTCAAACTCATCTTCTTTTGCACGTGTACCATGTGTAATATGAGGATGCAATTTAGAAACAAGTGTTAGTTGATGCTCTTTTGTATACAGAATATTATTTTTCTCAGAGTAGGCCATATCCCCGATAACTGTATCAATTTCCATTCCAGCTTCTTGGCTTTTTTTAATTAACCCCTGCATGTATTTTCCATCACTTTTTTCGCCAGTTGACACAACAGCTGCGGTTATAATTCTTTCATCGCTCATTGCGATATGTGTTTTGTAGCCAAAAAAGGAGGAGTCTTCTGTTTTATGTCCTACACGTGCATCCGGATCAGCTGAAAAATTAAGGTCCTCTGTATAATCTTCTACTACTTCTTTTAGTACATTTAATTTTTCCTTAACGGCTGGTATTGACGCGATTTGAGGTTGAGATTCTACAATAGTAATAACTTCACGGCAATAATTCAGTTCATCTTTAACTTCGTTAGAAGTTGTTTTTGGTGGAAACTTTTCTTTCATAGATTCATCGACTTGATATACAGCTTTCCTAACATTTTTTGATTTCTCTTGTAAAAATTCTTTCGGTGCTTTTTGGTTATAACGCGCTTTTGTATGGGTGGCATCTATGATAATTGTTTTACTTTTAATGATTTCTTTTTCAAGCGCAATCTCAACTGTTTTCCCAATGAGCATATCTAATAAACCCACATCTTGAAGACGGAGCTTTCGAAATTTCGTAAGAGAGCTCGGGTCAATTACTGCATCCTCCGGTGCCATGTCGAGAAAGAATTTAAATGACATATCGTATTTTGAACGTTCTACGACATCAACATCTGACAAGTCAAAAATTGATTTTAGCAATAGATATTTAAACATACGAATGGGAGAAACTGCATTGCGACCGTTATCAAGGCAATATTTCGTTTTTAGTTCCTCGTAGATGAATGCAAAATCAACTAGTTCATTAATTTGGCGAAGCATATTATCCTTCGGAATAACGAGGTCATAGATAGCTATATACGGGCTAAGATTAAGAGAGTCCTGATTGGAAATCATTTTTAAACCACCTAAATGAATTAATATCATTATTATAAGCTAAAAAGACAGTTAAAGGTTTAATTTATTCAACCTTTAACCGTCTAATAATTTAATGGACTTTTTCAGTGCCCTC
>NZ_JAAIWK010000053.1 GCF_011008565.1 Heyndrickxia ginsengihumi | reverse complement strand
CTCTTCTGCAGAGTAAGATCTTTTGGACATAACAAATACTCCCCCATAAGCAGCCAGATTTTTATTTTTTAATCTGTCTACCTAAAGGGGAGCATATCACAATGCATGCGGGGCATACTTCTTAACTAAGTCTTTATTGTAATACATGATAAATGAATGAATATCCAATGGAATACTATATCTCTTGCCATTTAGTTGACCGATTTTCCATGCTTCTGGAACATAGTTTTCTTCCTTAATCTCTGGAAAATCTTTAAGGGAATTATCATAGGATACTAACATTCCATTATCAACATATTGCTTGATTCGTTCTGCATGGACGATCGTCAAATCCGGAATGTTTTTTCCTGAATTGACAACGGTCGGTATTTTAGTATACATATCTGCTTCCTTCATAGAGATATTTTTAATTTTGTACTTAGGATTGGTCTTATTATACTCATCCACCATTTTTTGCATATTTTTTCCGTCTGGACCCGTGAAAGGATTCCAAAATACGATTTCTTTTTTTGAACTTGAAGAACTTCCACACCCTGAAAGACCAATTGTTAGCAGCAAGGCAATTAAAATTCCAATCCATTTTTTCACGTTAATCCTCCTTATTCAATGTATTTTAAAGTTTAGAAGTGTCCTATATTTTAAGTTTCAGCGAAATGTAAACGCATACATACCCCTCCAAAAAAAATGATTTGTTTAATGAATTAGTAAATTTTATTCATTATTTCTTATGTTCATCACTAAATTTACAAAAAAAACGTTGGAAAAAATACTTTTATATCAACATATAATTTAATTAACTTAATTGTTAATCATAAAAAGCTATCCCCTAATTTTTCTTATTCTCATAGACCAAATTATTAACAAAAGGAGGCGGTAACATGTTACTTGACATTTCTCACGATTCAAAAAAGGTTTATGCTGCATTGGCCAGCGATACTCGTCTAGAGATGATCCGTCTGCTCTCTCAAAAAGCTAGAAACATTAAGGAACTTTCCGAAATATTAGGCATTAGCAATGCGATTGTAACAAGACATATTCAACAGTTAGAAAAAGCAAGGCTGATTAGAACGGAAAAGATTCCTGGAAAGTCAGGACTGCAAAAAGTTTCAAAGCTTATAGTAGACAATATTCAGATCGAATTTCCCGCTAAAATCTATCCTGATTACAAAAGCAAACAAGTCGAATTGCCTGTCGGGCATTACACCGACTATTTTGCAACGCCAACATGTGGATTGGCAACTGAAAATAAGATTATCGGGTTTGTGGATGAACCTAAATACTTTATGGATCCCGAAAGAGTACAGGCACAAATCGTCTGGTTTACACAAGGATTTTTAGAGTATAAAATCTCAAATCCGCTAAATAAAAATGAAGTATTGAAATTACTGGAAATCAGTTTTGAAATCTCCTCCGAGTTTCCTTACTCTAACAATGTTTGGCCTTCGGATATAACGTTTTATGTGAATAATAGACAAATTGGTACATGGACATGTCCCGGGAATTTTTCTGATATACGAGGAAAACGGACACCTGAATGGTGGGATGACGCAAATAGTCAATATGGTCTTTTTAAAACGATTAGAATTTCTGAGCATGGGTGTCATTTTGACGGGGAGCTACTATCTAAATTGACGATTGAAGATTTAGCACTGCAAACAGAGGATATCGTCACATTGCGTATTTCGGTAGAGGAAGATGCGAAACATATAGGGGGAGCAACCATTTTTGGAAAAGAATTTGGTAATCATGACAGAGATATTGATTTTAAATTTTACTATATCGAGGGGTGAATTTTCCTTTCGATGAAGACTGTCTTCGTAAACTACGTGTTTTATCAGCAAAAAATTGATGCTATACCTTTTAAAGTTTTATAATGAAATTGACTGGAATGGAAACGAGCTCCACCAAAAAAGAGCAAAACCTATCCCTTTTGAACTGCCCCCAATTGTTAGACACCATCTAACAGTTGGAGGTGCAGTTTTTCTATGGTTAAATTTACTGCCGAAGATAAATTACAAGCAGTTAAGTGTTACTTAA
>NZ_JAAIWK010000052.1 GCF_011008565.1 Heyndrickxia ginsengihumi | reverse complement strand
GCGTTCGTCCTGAGCCAGGATCAAACTCTCCAAAAAGATGTTTGATATAAGCTCATAAAAAAATTGACGTTTCGTTTTGTTCAGTTTTCAAAGATCAATTCATCAGGTCAACTATTTAAGTATATCTTATTCGTTTTTAAAAGTCAACACTTTTTTAAAAAAATATGGAGCGGGTGATGGGAATCGAACCCACGACAACAGCTTGGAAGGCTGTAGTTTTACCACTAAACTACACCCGCAAATATCCAATCGGGAAAACAGGATTCGAACCTGCGACCCCATGGTCCCAAACCATGTGCTCTACCAAGCTGAGCTATTTCCCGTCTTTTATGGCGCGCCCAAGAGGAGTCGAACCCCTAACCTTTTGATCCGTAGTCAAACGCTCTATCCAATTGAGCTATGGGCGCATCATATTTAAATGAGTGAATCTAACATTGTGAAAGTTTAAGATTTAATATCTCGTTCCGTCACTTTATCTATTATATAGACGCGCCTACTTTCTGTCAACAATTATTTCAAAAAAAGATATTCCATCTATTTACTTTTAAAAGAACAGTAACTTTATTATGAATCAAAGTTATATGATCTATCCATAATTTCTTTAACAATTTATCTTCTTATATAATCATTAAAAAATGATTATATATCATATCGTTACCTTTCGTAAGCATGAAAAAAAACAGTCTACTAAGCCTTTGCAGACTGTTTCTAAAATGTTTCGTAAATGATCGAGCCTGTTTTAGAATGATCATAGTCGCCTAATGAAGTAATTTCCGATTGAAATAAAGGAGAAGATAAAATTTCTTTTACAATATGAATGAGATGTTTATTTTCGGGATTTTTTAAAATGACTAAATCATAACGTTCGGTTATTAGTGGGATAAAGTCCACTCCAACCATTTTTGCAGCTTTTTCAATTCCAACTCCTACATCTGCAACACCAGTAGATACTGCACTCGCTACACTTAAATGGTTGCTCTCTTCATGTTCATAACCTTTAATGACCTTTGGGGAAATATTGTGGATCCTTAGTTGCTCATCAAGGAGAATTCTTGCTCCCGATCCTTTTTCTCTATTAATAATGTTTACATGTTTTTTGCTTAGATCGTCCCAAGTTGAGATATTTAACGGATTGCCTTTTTGAACGTAAAAGCCGGCTTTTCTTAAAACAAGATTGATTAGTATATACGGATGGCCTACTAAAATCTTTTTAATATAAGGAAGATTGTATTCTCCTGAATCACCATCAAACATATGTACACTAACAATATCGCACGTACCATTATACATAGCGATAAGACTATTTAAGCTTCCTTCATAAGATCGCAAAGTTTTATAATCTGAATATTTTTCGATGTGTTTCCCCAATATATCTAACACGATATCTTGACCACTGATCACAATGTTGCGGGAATCCTTTGCTTCTATTTTACGGGGAGGAACAACTTGAGCCGGGGATGAAAAATCTCTTTGGTTCATCTTATGATTTTCAATATAGTTTTCTAAATCCTTTGCATCCAATCTCATTTGTCTTCCAACACGAAAGACGGGCAGTTCTCCTTTTTTAACTAAGTCGTATACGGTTAGCTTTGAAACCTTTAAAATCTGTGATACCTCTTCGATTGTATATGAAAGCTCTTTTGTCATTCGTATCCCTCCTTCCTATATTTTATCTCATTCGCATTGCAAAAAATATATTCACCAATAAAAAAGAATTAATGTGATATTTTTTACATTCTAATTAATTATAACTAGTTAAAATAAGTTATAATTAATTAGAATTGATTATAACTTATTAGGGGGAATTAAAACAATGAAGAAACTGTATGCATTAACTTTATCAATGATGCTATTGCTGTTAGTGATGGCAGGATGTTCAACGAAAGACAATAATAAACAGTCTGATGCGAAAAAACAAAGCGCAGACAAAAAAGTTGAACTGACAGTGTCAGCAGCTGCAAGTTTACAAGACGCATTGGATGATATTAAAGCTGATTTTGAAAAGGATCATCCTAATGTGAAACTAAATTACAATTTTGGAGCTTCAGGCACCCTTCAACAACAAATTTCACAAGGAGCACCAGTTGATCTCTTTTTCTCAGCTGCCGAAGATAAATTTGATCTGTTAGTTAAAAAGGGAAAAATTGATAAGAAAAAGGGAGAAGATCTTGTTGGTAATGACCTTGTATTAATCGTACCAAAAGACTCAAATAAAGGAATAACATCATTTAAAGATTTGACGAAAGCTACAAAAATTGCTCTAGGAACACCCGAAGCAGTGCCAGCTGGACAATATGGAGAGGAAACATTAAAGAACTTGAATTTGTGGAAATCCGTAAAAGGTAAAGTGGTATATGGCAAAGACGTGCGTCAAGTACTTACATATGTAGAATCAGGAAATGTTGACGCAGGTATTGTCTATAAAACGGATGCATTAATCTCATCTAAAGTGAAGATTGTGGCAACAGCTAGCGAAAAATCTCATACTCCAATTATTTATCCTGTAGGTGTTATAAAAGACAGCTCTCATCTTAAAGAGGCCCAATTATTCTATAATTATCTGCACAGTAAAAAATCAATGCAAATCTTCAAAAAATATGGATTTAATGGGTTAAAGTGAACAAATGGTAACAGATTTTTGGTCACCGTTAATACTTTCTATTGAAATTGCAGCAGTATCTGGAGTTATCGTTTTAGCTTTAGGAATCATATTTGGCAGACTGATGGCAAATGCTCGATTTAAAGGAAAAGTTTTGGTTGAAACGTTTTTTCTTTTACCATTAGTCTTACCTCCGACTGTTGTCGGATTTTTACTCATTATACTGTTTGGAAAGCAGAGTCCCCTCGGCCAATTAATCGAATGGATTTTTAAACAACCAGTTATGTTCACTTGGTGGGCTGCAGTAATTGCATCTGCCACTGTAGCATTCCCACTTATGTATCAATCTGCCAAAACTGGTTTTGAAGCAGTTGATATAGATATTGAAAACGCAGCACGTGTCGATGGCGCAAATGAGATTTCAGTATTTCTTTTTATATCTATTCCACTTGCGCTTAAGTCAATTATATCAGGGGGAATATTAAGTGTTGCGAGAGCGTTAGGTGAATTTGGAGCAACACTTATGTTTGCTGGGAATATTCCCGGTAAAACACAAACAACTCCTACAGCGATCTATTTAGCGATCGACTCAGGGAACATGCAAATGGCTTGGTTATGGGTAGGCAGCATGATTGTCATTTCACTGATTATGTTAGCATGCGTGCATCTAACGAAAGCATAAAAAAGACTGCCACTTCCAAAGCGCAGGCACCCCCAGCGGACATTCGAGGGCACTGAAAAAGTCCATTAAATTATTAGACGGTTAAAGGTTGAATAAATTAAACCTTTAACTGTCTTTTTAGCTTATAATAATGATATTAATT
>NZ_JAAIWK010000051.1 GCF_011008565.1 Heyndrickxia ginsengihumi | reverse complement strand
CTTCTGCAGAGTAAGATCTTTTGGACATAACAAATACTCCCCCATAAGCAGCCAGATTTTTATTTTTTAATCTGTCTACCTAAAGGGGAGCATATCAATGCATATTATGGGGGATTGTTTTTTTATCTTAAACTAAACTTGGAAACTTTTTATGAGGCGTCTATCACATGTATGCTTTCTTTGTATGTCCATATTTTTTTATGATTGGCGTCTAAATTATTGATGCTTGTACGCCTTAAATAGCCCACTTTCTTCAAATAATCTTTTCATAGATGGCGATCAATATGAGAGCTAAAATGGTTTTATTCAATATTTTTTGAATTTAACTCAAATACTACATTGGTTCGGAAAAGCGTCTGCACGACTCTTGTAGGAAAAGGGAGACAGGAGAGACTACGCAGAGCGAAGCGATGAAGCGGCTCGACACTTGCCTGCGAAAAGCCTCGGAGAAAATATGAAAAAGACCGTTGCTAAACTTCGTCGGAGACTATTGATATTTTAGATCAATAGCCTCTTTGTCATTCTGTTAATCGTTTTTATCTATCGGCATAATTGACTGATGACAGCACAATAAAAAATTCTTATGAACTCACATAAAAAATAAAATATGTTGCAAATAACTTTTTAGCTATAGAATAAAGTTAATCTAGTAGAGGGGAATGATCATGGCGGTAACTATCAAAACGCTTGACCATATTCAGCTAGCTGCTCCAAAAGGGTCTGAAGAGAAAGCGAAAGCATTTTTTTCAGATGTTTTAGGATTTTATGAAATAGACAAACCGGAAGAATTAAAAAAACGCGGCGGTGTCTGGTTTAAACTTGGAAGCATTCAAGTTCATATCGGTATTGAGGATCCATTTATACCAGCAAAAAAAGCCCATCCAGCTTTTGAAGTAGAGTGTATAGATGAATTGAAAGCCCATCTTACAGAACAGACGATTGCTTGGAAAGATGATCACAAACTTCCAGGAGCAAAACGTATTTATGTACAGGATCCTTTTGGAAATCGTTTAGAATTTTTACAATGGATAAAATAATCACTGAATAGTAGAAATTGATGGAAAATCAGATTTATCCCATGATGATTGCAATTTTACTAAAAAACAGGCATGATTAAAGACGCGTTAATAATAAAAATTGTATATGAAAGTATTGAAAGTAGGGATATGATTTGTCTGATTTTACATCATTGGGAATTCAGGATAGATATTTAAAAAAACTGCGGGAGATTGGGATTGTTCAACCTACTCCGATTCAAGAACAAGCGATTCCGTTTGTTTTAAGTGGAAAAGATGTGATTGCGCAAGCTCAAACTGGAACAGGTAAAACATTTGCATTTATTCTTCCGCTTCTTCAACAACTAGACCTAAATGCAAATTATGTGCAGGCTTTAATCATTGCACCAACACGTGAGCTTGCGTTACAAATTACAGAGGAAACGGAAAAATTAATTACTGATCGAAATGTTATCCGAGTGTTAGCTTTATACGGCGGACAGGATGTTGAGAAACAGTTAAAGAAATTACAAAAAAACGTACAACTTATTATTGGGACACCAGGGAGATTACTCGATCACATTCGCAGAGGAACGATTGATTTATCACGATTATCCTCGCTTGTTTTAGACGAAGCTGATCAAATGCTGCATATCGGCTTCTTAAATGAAGTAGAAATGATTATGAAAGAAACACCGAGAATGCGTCAAACATTACTGTTTTCTGCAACGATGCCGAACGAGGTTCAACAATTAGCGAAAAAATATATGCGCACACCCGCAACGATACAAGTTGAAGAAACGCAAAAACCAGCAGATAACGTGCAGCAGAGGGCTATCCATACGACTGACCGTGCCAAACAGTCGACATTAATGAAGTTGATTGACATGCATAAACCCTTTTTGGCTATCATTTTTTGCCGAACAAAACGACGCGTTAGTAAACTTAATGATGTACTGAAAGCCCATAAGTTTCTTGTCGATGAATTGCATGGAGATTTGTCTCAAGCAAAAAGAGAACAGGTAATGAAACGGTTTCGAGATGCAGAGCTTCAATTATTAGTAGCAACTGATGTTGCTGCAAGAGGTTTGGATGTTGAAGGTGTTACACATGTTTTTAATTACGACATTCCACAAGATGCCGAAAGCTATGTTCATCGCATCGGCCGAACAGGCCGAGGAGGAATGAAAGGCGTTGCGATTACATTCTATTCAACTGCCGATCGGCCACAACTTGAGGAGATTGAGAAAGAATTAAACATAACCATCCCTAAACAAAACATCGGAAATGAGAAGATCGAACAAGCTGAGAAAATAGACAGAAGCAACAACCGTGAAACTTCTTTGAATGAGAAAGATCATTATAAGAAGAAAAAGTCAAATCATCACCAAAGTAAACGGAATTCACAGCATGATAATGGAAGTCGGACAGCTAACAAAAACGAGCATAATAGGAAATCTACATTACAACGCAGCTCTAATAATGATCAAGCTTATAAAGGAAATAACCATCGTTCAAGAAATCATCAAGCTAAAAAGAAAAAAAGTCGATAAAGAACGATTCAATTCTCCATGAATGTTTATTGAACTGTTGGTTAAAGTAACAGGGAAGCATTTATCAAGGAGGATTACAATGGACAATACCCATGAATACGTAGAAAAGTTGCATAAAAATCAAAAGAAGGCAGAACAAAATAAAAAGCGCCAAGGAAATGGCAGTCCAGATGAAAAGTTACCTAATAACCGCCATTGAATAAGAACGTGTCTTTTTTTAGACCTAGATTATTAGGTCTTTTTTTATATGGTGTGATGGTTAAAAAGTGAAGAAGGTGGAAAAACATGTTCAGTTTTAAAGTAGATGATGATATTTATATTGAGTTATTGCAACAACATAAGGAAGAATTGTTTACTCTCATTGATTCAAATCGGGAACATCTTAGAAAATGGTTATTATGGGTTGATAAAAGACAGACAATTCAAGATTTAGAGCCAATTATTGCAATGTGGATTAACAATTATGCGGAAAATAACGGTTTTGATGCAGGAATACGTTTTCGCGGAGAATTAGTCGGAATGATTGGGCTTCATTATATAAATTGGAAAAATAGGTCGACAAGCATTGGCTACTTCCTCTCTGAGACGGCCCAAGGACATGGAATTATTACAAGATCTATATCAGCACTATTAATGTATTTATTCGTCGAGTTGGAACTAAATCGTGTTGAAATTCAATGTGCAGTTCATAATATAAGAAGTATAGCAGTCCCTAAAAGGCTGGGCTTTACAAAAGAAGGCATTATTAGAGATGGGCAATGGCTCTATGATCATTATGAAGATCTCGTTATATATAGTATGTTAGCGAAAGAATGGGATACGGTTGAGCATACTTAATTGTAAAGTATAGACAAGCAATACTTTACAATTAAGTATGAACTAGGACATACTAATAGAGATATAAAATAAGCAAAGAGGATGAAATAAAAGAATGATGAGAACACAACTATTACAATACATATCGAATAACGCAATCAAAAACAACGGAGAAGAAAAGATCATTCATCTATGTAAAGATGAAAAAGAATATGCAGAACAACATTCTATCATATCTGATGATATAAAAGTGATATTGGAAGAAGCGAGTTTTCGTTTTAAAGATGCCTATATTGAGCGTTGTGATAAGGAAACAGATGATACAATTACAGAGGTTGAACTGAGTTTTCTAAACCAGCCGATCACTTATTTAAAAAACCATCAAAAAGAGTTTATTTATTTAGAATCGGATTGGTTTGATGTTATTAAAGTTGATTCGATATCTCTTGAAGTCGATGATGTGTTTGGTATTTACGATTGTTTACTCGGGTTAAAGCTTCCTAAAAAAGCAGAGTCATCTATTAAGTCATTTTTAAATGGTACTTTGTTAGAAGGAGCAATTTTTAGTTTGATGTTCAATCAGCAAGATGGTTTGTGGGATTTCAATATTAGTTTGAATCATATTACAGGTTTTCGTGAAGATATGTCGATAATGGATGCATATACACTTATTTATGAATTTTTATTTTCTTTAATAGTTGCAATTGAGGAAGAAAAATAATTATTTTTGGTTGTTTTCAAAAATATTGTGCTTTTTTAAAAAAAGAGGAGATCATTTCCGCTCCAGGATGCTCGCTTTCCGCGGGCGGAAGCTGAGCCTCCTCGGCGTTTCCCGGAGGCCACTGAAAATCTTACGTTTTTATATAAATTGATTTAGCAAAGGCAGAAAAAAGGCAGTTTGTTGTTCTAGTTCAGACAACAAACTGCCTTTT
>NZ_JAAIWK010000050.1 GCF_011008565.1 Heyndrickxia ginsengihumi | reverse complement strand
ATCTTTTTGGAGAGTTTGATCCTGGCTCAGGACGAACGCTGGCGGCGTGCCTAATACATGCAAGTCGAGCGAACTGATGAAGAGCTTGCTTTTGATCAGTTAGCGGCGGACGGGTGAGTAACACGTGGGTAACCTGCCTGTAAGACTAGGATAACTCCGGGAAACCGGGGCTAATACTGGATAACTTTTCTCTCCGCATGGAGAGAGATTGAAAGATGGCTTCGGCTATCACTTACAGATGGACCCGCGGCGCATTAGCTAGTTGGTGAGGTAACGGCTCACCAAGGCAACGATGCGTAGCCGACCTGAGAGGGTGATCGGCCACATTGGGACTGAGACACGGCCCAAACTCCT
Source organism: Heyndrickxia ginsengihumi (assembly GCF_011008565.1). Taxonomy (GTDB): domain Bacteria; phylum Bacillota; class Bacilli; order Bacillales; family Bacillaceae_C; genus Weizmannia; species Weizmannia ginsengihumi. Next base: position 4,462 of record NZ_JAAIWK010000050.1, on the reverse strand, counting down.
ACGGGAGGCAGCAGTAGGGAATCTTCCGCAATGGACGAAAGTCTGACGGAGCAACGCCGCGTGAGTGAAGAAGGTCTTCGGATCGTAAAACTCTGTTGTTAGGGAAGAACAAGTATCGTTCGAATAGGGCGGTACCTTGACGGTACCTAACCAGAAAGCCACGGCTAACTACGTGCCAGCAGCCGCGGTAATACGTAGGTGGCAAGCGTTGTCCGGAATTATTGGGCGTAAAGCGCGCGCAGGCGGTCTTTTAAGTCTGATGTGAAAGCCCACGGCTCAACCGTGGAGGGTCATTGGAAACTGGAAGACTTGAGTGCAGAAGAGGAGAGTGGAATTCCACGTGTAGCGGTGAAATGCGTAGAGATGTGGAGGAACACCAGTGGCGAAGGCGACTCTCTGGTCTGTAACTGACGCTGAGGCGCGAAAGCGTGGGGAGCAAACAGGATTAGATACCCTGGTAGTCCACGCCGTAAACGATGAGTGCTAAGTGTTAGAGGGTTTCCGCCCTTTAGTGCTGCAGCTAACGCATTAAGCACTCCGCCTGGGGAGTACGACCGCAAGGTTGAAACTCAAAGGAATTGACGGGGGCCCGCACAAGCGGTGGAGCATGTGGTTTAATTCGAAGCAACGCGAAGAACCTTACCAGGTCTTGACATCCTCTGACCTCCCTAGAGATAGGGCCTTCCCCTTCGGGGGACAGAGTGACAGGTGGTGCATGGTTGTCGTCAGCTCGTGTCGTGAGATGTTGGGTTAAGTCCCGCAACGAGCGCAACCCTTGACCTTAGTTGCCAGCATTCAGTTGGGCACTCTAAGGTGACTGCCGGTGACAAACCGGAGGAAGGTGGGGATGACGTCAAATCATCATGCCCCTTATGACCTGGGCTACACACGTGCTACAATGGATGGTACAAAGGGCTGCGAGACCGCGAGGTTAAGCCAATCCCATAAAACCATTCTCAGTTCGGATTGCAGGCTGCAACTCGCCTGCATGAAGCTGGAATCGCTAGTAATCGCGGATCAGCATGCCGCGGTGAATACGTTCCCGGGCCTTGTACACACCGCCCGTCACACCACGAGAGTTTGTAACACCCGAAGTCGGTGAGGTAACCTTTTGGAGCCAGCCGCCGAAGGTGGGACAGATGATTGGGGTGAAGTCGTAACAAGGTAGCCGTATCGGAAGGTGCGGCTGGATCACCTCCTTTCTAAGGAATTTAATTGAAAGGCGCAAGCGCCTTGGTTAACTCCGACAAGCAAATGTTCTTCTGACAAGTAAGTCTGTAGTTTGACTTGATTGGCAGAAGGTTATTTGACCTCGAGGAGTTAGGCGCTGGAGCTAGACATTATACGAAAGACGTTTCCGTTTTGTTCAGTTTTGAAGGTTCAATCCTTCATGAGATAAAATGTTCTTTGAAAACTAGATATGAGAAGAAACCAAGTAAACCGAGAATCGCCACTTTATGGATAATATCCATTTTTTTAAATTAGCAAATGATTATGGTTGAAGAAATTCAACGCTTATCATTAGCTGTAAGGTTAAGTTGTTAAGGGCGCACGGTGGATGCCTTGGCACTAGGAGCCGATGAAGGACGGTACTAACACCGATATGCTTCGGGGAGCTGTACGTAAGCTTTGATCCGGAGATTTCCGAATGGGGGAACCCACTATCCGTAATGGGATAGTATTCTTACCTGAATACATAGGGTAAGAATGGCAGACCTGGGGAACTGAAACATCTAAGTACCCAGAGGAAGAGAAAGCAAACGCGATTTCCTGAGTAGCGGCGAGCGAAACGGAAACAGCCCAAACCAAGAGGCTTGCCTCTTGGGGTTGTAGGACACTCATATGGGAGTCACAAAAGAGCGAAGTAGATGAAGCGGTCTGGAAAGGCCCGTCACAGAAGGTAAAAACCCTGTAATCAAAACTTCGTTCTCTCCCGAGTGGATCCTGAGTACGGCGGGACACGAGGAATCCCGTCGGAATCTGGGAGGACCATCTCCTAAGGCTAAATACTCCCTAGTGACCGATAGTGAACCAGTACCGTGAGGGAAAGGTGAAAAGCACCCCGGGAGGGGAGTGAAAGAGATCCTGAAACCGTGTGCCTACAAGTAGTCAAAGCCCGTTAATGGGTAATGGCGTGCCTTTTGTAGAATGAACCGGCGAGTTACGATTTCATGCGAGGTTAAGCTGATGAAGCGGAGCCGTAGCGAAAGCGAGTCTGAATAGGGCGAATGAGTATGAGGTCGTAGACCCGAAACCAGGTGATCTACCCATGTCCAGGGTGAAGGTAAGGTAACACTTACTGGAGGCCCGAACCCACGCACGTTGAAAAGTGCGGGGATGAGGTGTGGGTAGCGGAGAAATTCCAATCGAACTTGGAGATAGCTGGTTCTCTCCGAAATAGCTTTAGGGCTAGCCTCAAGGTAAGAGTCTTGGAGGTAGAGCACTGTTTGGACTAGGGGCCCTCATCGGGTTACCGAATTCAGATAAACTCCGAATGCCAAAGACTTATCCTTGGGAGTCAGACTGTGAGTGATAAGATCCATGGTCAAAAGGGAAACAGCCCAGACCACCAGCTAAGGTCCCAAAGTATACGTTAAGTGGAAAAGGATGTGGAGTTGCTTAGACAACCAGGATGTTGGCTTAGAAGCAGCCACCATTCAAAGAGTGCGTAATAGCTCACTGGTCGAGTGACTCTGCGCCGAAAATGTACCGGGGCTAAACGTATCACCGAAGCTGTGGATGGACACCGTAGGTGTCCGTGGTAGGAGAGCGTTCTAAGGGCGTTGAAGCTAGACCGTAAGGACTGGTGGAGCGCTTAGAAGTGAGAATGCCGGTATGAGTAGCGAAAGAAGGGTGAGAATCCCTTCCACCGAATGCCTAAGGTTTCCTGAGGAAGGCTCGTCCGCTCAGGGTTAGTCGGGACCTAAGCCGAGGCCGAAAGGCGTAGGCGATGGACAACAGGTTGATATTCCTGTACCACCTCTTCACCGTTTGAGCGATGGGGGGACGCAGGAGGATAGGGTAAGCGCAGTATTGGATTGCTGCGTCCAAGCAGTTAGGCTGGAGTGGAGGCAAATCCTTCATTCTAAAGCGGAGCTGTGATGGCGAGGGAAATATAGTACCGAAGTTCCTGATTCCACACTGCCAAGAAAATCCTCTAGCGAGGTGAAAGGTGCCCGTACCGCAAACCGACACAGGTAGGCGAGGAGAGAATCCTAAGGTGAGCGAGAGAACTCTCGTTAAGGAACTCGGCAAAATGACCCCGTAACTTCGGGAGAAGGGGTGCTCTGATAGGGTGCAAGCCCGAGAGAGCCGCAGTGAATAGGCCCAGGCGACTGTTTAGCAAAAACACAGGTCTCTGCGAAGCCGCAAGGCGAAGTATAGGGGCTGACACCTGCCCGGTGCTGGAAGGTTAAGGAGAGGGGTTAGCGTAAGCGAAGCTCTGAACTGAAGCCCCAGTAAACGGCGGCCGTAACTATAACGGTCCTAAGGTAGCGAAATTCCTTGTCAGGTAAGTTCTGACCCGCACGAAAGGTGTAACGATCTGGGCACTGTCTCAACGAGAGACTCGGTGAAATTATAGTACCTGTGAAGATGCAGGTTACCCGCGACAGGACGGAAAGACCCCATGGAGCTTTACTGTAGCCTGATATTGAATTTTGGTACAGCTTGTACAGGATAGGTAGGAGCCTGAGAAACCGGAGCGCCAGCTTCGGTGGAGGCGTCGGTGGGATACTACCCTGGCTGTATTGAACTTCTAACCCGCACCCCTGATCGGGGTGGGAGACAGTGTCAGGTGGGCAGTTTGACTGGGGCGGTCGCCTCCTAAAAGGTAACGGAGGCGCCCAAAGGTTCCCTCAGAATGGTTGGAAATCATTCGCAGAGTGTAAAGGCAGAAGGGAGCTTGACTGCGAGACCTACAAGTCGAGCAGGGACGAAAGTCGGGCTTAGTGATCCGGTGGTTCCGCATGGAAGGGCCATCGCTCAACGGATAAAAGCTACCCTGGGGATAACAGGCTTATCTCCCCCAAGAGTCCACATCGACGGGGAGGTTTGGCACCTCGATGTCGGCTCATCGCATCCTGGGGCTGTAGTCGGTCCCAAGGGTTGGGCTGTTCGCCCATTAAAGCGGTACGCGAGCTGGGTTCAGAACGTCGTGAGACAGTTCGGTCCCTATCCGTCGTGGGCGTAGGAAATTTGAGAGGAGCTGTCCTTAGTACGAGAGGACCGGGATGGACGCACCGCTGGTGTACCAGTTGTCTTGCCAAAGGCATCGCTGGGTAGCTATGTGCGGAAGGGATAAGTGCTGAAAGCATCTAAGCATGAAGCCCCCCTCAAGATGAGATTTCCCATAGTTTAACTAGTAAGATCCCTGAAAGATGATCAGGTAGATAGGTTCGAGGTGGAAGCGTGGCGACACGTGGAGCTGACGAATACTAATCGATCGAGGACTTAACCAAAA
>NZ_JAAIWK010000004.1 GCF_011008565.1 Heyndrickxia ginsengihumi | reverse complement strand
AAAAAAGGCAGTTTGTTGTCTGAACTAGAACAACAAACTGCCTTTTTTCTGCCTTTGCTAAATCAATTTATATAAAAACGTAAGATTTTCAGTGGCCTCCGTGCAGCGCCGAGGGGGCTCAGCATCTGCCCGCGGAAAGCGAGCATCCTGAAGCGAAGATCAACAACTCCTTTTTTAAAAAAAGAAATTAAAACCTTTCAACTAATGTTGCAAGTGTTCGAACCATTACACCTGTTGCACCTGCTGGACCAAGATCATGATCTTTATTAACTGTAGCTGTTCCTGCAATATCAAGGTGGACCCAAGGAGTATGCTCAGCAAATTCTCCTATAAATGCCCCACCCATAATGGCATGACCTTCTCTACCTGGAGAATTATTTAAATCAGCGATAGAGCTATTTCTTACCCGCTCACGATCAGATTCAGTAATTGGAAGTCTCCAAATAAATTCTCCACTTTCTAAAGAAGCTTCAAGTACTTGTTCAAAAAATGCCTCATCATTCGTCATTGCACCTGTCTTATCCAAACCTAGAGCAGTAATTACACCGCCTGTCAATGTAGCAACATCAATAAGATAGTTTGCTCCGTGATGTTGGGCATAAGTTACAGCGTCAGCTAAAATAAGTCTTCCTTCCGCATCCGTATTCAATACTTCAATCGTTTTTCCACTAAAACTTGTGATAACATCATCAGGCTTAAATGCATTGCCGCTAATCATATTATCTGTTGAAGGAATAACCGCCACTACATTTTTCTCAGGTTTTAATTCGCCGATGATTTCCATAGCTCCTAAAACTGCTGCAGCACCGCCCATATCTGTTTTCATACCGACAATGCCCGCTTTTGTTTTAAGAGAATATCCCCCTGTATCGAACGTAACCCCTTTTCCTACTAGGCCAATGACATCGGTCCACTGTTCTTTCCCTTTATATTTTAATACAATCATTTTTGGAGGCTCTACTGATCCTTTATTGACAGCGAGCATCGCCCCCATTCCAAGTCTTTCCATATCTTCTTTTTCTAAAATTTCAAGCTCAAATTGATATGTATCAGCTAATTGCTTTGCATAATCTGCTAAATCTGAAGCTGTCAAAAGATTGGCAGGTGTGTTTACTAATGTTCTTGCAGAGTTGGTCGCCTTTCCATAAGCATAACCAGTTGTGCAAGCAGCATTGATTTCTTGCTGATCATATTCACTAAAGATATCGATTTTTTCAATATTCACATCTGGAATATTTGCCTGTTGCTTATATCCAGCAAAATGATATGTAGCTAAAGGAAAAGCTTCACTGATGATATAAGTCACATCATCAAAAGGCAACGTTTCGGTTATAAAGCTATCAAGAACAATTCCTATTGATTTCCATTTTTGTTTTTGAGCATGCTTAAATGCTCTTCCGAAGGCTTTTTTTAACTGCTCTTCCTTTAAATATTTCGGATTTCCTAGCCCGATAAATACTAAACGTTTTACAGACATGTTTCCTAATGTATGAATAATAGATAACTGTTTACATTTGGCGGAAATATCTCCTTGTTTTACTAGCTCCGTTAGTTGCCCGTTAAACATGCTATCTAATTGAGCTAACTGACCATTAAATTTTTCTGGTACATTTTGAACACCAATAAATAAACAATCATCTTCACTTGTAAATGGATTTTTATTATGTACTTCAAACATTGTTTTCACCTCAACTCTATTATATCGTACTAGCAACAAGAAACATTCGATTTTTTACATCAGATATAAAAATAAGCGCAATTGTATTTGCGCTATTCTACCTCTGATTTTATATATTGTTGTCGGTATACTTGCATTGCCTTATTTTCATTTAAATGTGTAAGATCCTTCTCAGTTAATTTCCCTTTTCCCATTTTTACAATATAGACATCTAATGTTTGCTTTCCCCATTTGTTATAAACATCCGATACTGTTTTATAATACAGGTCTAAATGATTTCCTTTAATAGCAGAGCCTGTATCAGCAACGACTCCGTAACCGTAACCAGGAATAAAAAGAATCGTTCCAATCGGAAAGATATTCGTATCCGCAGCAATGGTTGAATATAAATCTCTTTTCACTTTCACTCCTGAGTACGTAATTCCATAACCCGGTTCGTTCGGTGTTTTGCCAGTCGATTCAACTCCGGCTGTATATCCTGTTGCTACTACTTGTTTATGGGGATATTCCTTGCTCCAATTATACGCATCTTCTAGAGACTGTGTTTTCTTTTGACTCGATGTTGTTCCTTTTTCGATGTTTTCTGATTGGTTATAGGCATTAATTTCACGGGCATCGACTCCAGAAATTGTTTTAAAGCACGAAAGTAACGCAAAGACAAGCAGTACAGCCATAATAAGTCGTTTTAACCATTTTTTCTTGTTCATGTATTCACTCCTCCCAATCTATTCCTTTCCAAATCAGGATCGAAATATGCATGAGAGAAGTGTCTATATATGGAAAAACATAAAATTTTCCATATATTCAGTTATCAAAAGTCAAAAGAGAAAAAGTTAAAGTGTAACGACCAAGCCTTTACTTCATCAATAAAATGCTTCTTTTCTCAACCATTCAAGAGTTATAGGATGGTATAAAATGAAAAGAAAGCTGTTTTTGTAAACTTTATTGTTTTTTTACAAAAAAGAAGATGGTGTTCGCTCCAGGAGTCTCGCATCCTTCTGCTCCATTCATCTTGATAAACAACTGACCTCATCTAATAAATAGCAATAAATTTTTAAAGGATGTTCTTTTATACTTGTTATTTTCCTTTTAAAAAAGGTTGATTTTCGCTCCAGGACACTCGCTTTCCACGAACGGGTGCTGAGCATCCTTGAATGTACACTCGTATCTTTCCCTTTCTATTTATGAAAAAAATTTAAATTTTCCCTTTTTTAATACTAAACTTGTACCACCAATTAAAAACAATGCACGATCATCTACGACTTTTTTCATGACAGAAGCAGTAGTACCTTTTAATTTTTTACCATAAACGACACCAATGGCATTATCTTCTCCAAGCGAGCAAACCGTGCCTTTATCATCAAAAACAAAATCCTCAAGATCTGCTTGACCTTTAACAAGTTTAACAAGATTACGAGCACATGTAACCCCTTGCTGCATAGCAATTTGAGCTGTAGGAGGATATGGACGATTGTTTTCTTTATTGATGATATATGAGCAATCACCAATCATAAAAATATTTGGGTAACCTGGAACCGTTAGATCCAAATTCACTTCTACACGGCCTCTTATGTGTTCAAAGCCTGAATTGACAATGACTGAATTACCTCGTACACCAGCAGACCAAATCAATGTACCAGCTTCTATTTTATATGGCTCTTCTTCCCCGTTCTTTTTCCCAATTATGACACCATCTTTAAGAGCTTTTTGTACCATTGTTCCGAGATAAAACTGAACCCCTTTATGCTCTAAATAAGATAATGCATAATCTGCAAGTTCACGATCAAATTGTGGCAGGAACACAGAACCGGCTTCCACGCAAATAATGCGAATGCTTTCTTGCGGAATATTATATTTCTCACAAAGATTTGGTATTTGATTTGTTAATTCTCCTAGAAATTCAATTCCAGTAAATCCTGCTCCACCAACAACAATTGTCACATACTTTTCATTCTGTTCTTTTGTATACATTGCAAATTGTTGTTCAATATGTTCGCGTATTCTTCTCGCCGCATTCACATCGGTAATGGCTAATCCGTAATCTTTCAACCCTTCAATTCCAAACGTTTCTGAATTAGAACCTAATGCAACGACAAGATAATCATATGTAATTTCACCTTGATCTAATATAACCTTATGTTCGTCTTTTTTGATCACTTGCACTTCGCCTTCAATAAATGTTACTTTATTGCGATTCAACACTCTCTTAATATCATAACGTACCCTTTCAGGTTCTAAAGTACCGGCGGAAACTTCATGAAGCCATGTCGTTTCATAATGATAATGATGTTTATTGATTAATATAATTTCTGCTTCTTGTGCTTTTAGTTGTTTTTGCAAACGAGTTACGGTCATTAGTCCACCATAGCCTGCACCTAAAACGACGATCTTTTTCTTCAATGCTTTCTTCCCCCTTATCGCATTTACAACTACTACATGCTTCACATGGATGAAACCGCTTAAAAAAAGTCATATTTAAAACATGTGACCGGCAATAAAAACTTTCCCATCTAAATAAGTTATACTTTATTCCCCATATGCATAACATGTGATTTTTTTCACTAGTATCCTTATGCATTAGAGTATCTTTTATCCTATATATGACACAATTATCCTCTAACATCATATATTTTTTATATCCGTTTTTCAATATATAATTCAATTTTAAAAGAAAAGAAAAACTTTTCCTAAATAATAATTATTTCTGACTTTTTACACAAATTACTTCAGGATCTCCCGCTGACACGCTAATCATTTCCTACACTTAAATTAATATGCCGTTGCAGCAAAAATAAATGGCAGCTCTTCTTAAATAGAAGGGTGACGATTTCCCCTTCAGTGGCTCGCTACCCCGGACGATCCGTGAACCTTTTCGGCATGCGCCTGTGGGGTTTAACGTAGACGCTCCAATAATAATGAACAGAAATCTTAACAAAAAACGAATATGATCAATCCTAATGATCATGGCGATGAAATTATTTTAAAAAATGAAGCCTATTTCATAAAAGCCCCGGTTTTTAAAATAGAAAAATTTCATAAATATGCTATGATGGAGAAGAATGATTTGTATTGGAGGGATTTCTTTGAAGGAAGATCAAACCGTTTATGATATTACGATCATTGGTGGAGGTCCAACTGGACTATTTACCGCTTTCTACGGAGGATTGCGGAAAATGTCCGTTAAAATTATTGAAAGTCTGCCACAATTAGGTGGCCAACTCTCAGCCCTTTACCCTGAAAAATATATATATGATGTCGCTGGATTTCCAAAGGTTAAGGCAATAGATTTAGTGAATCGCTTAAAAGAACAAGCAGAGATGTTTTCACCTACTGTATGCCTTGAACAATCGGTAAAAACGCTTGAAAAAAATGATGAGGGCATTTTTACATTAACAACCGATAAAGAAATCCATCACTCAAAAGCAGTTATCCTTACTGCGGGAAATGGTGCTTTTCAACCTCGCCGTTTAGAAGTTGAACATGCTTCTCAATATGAGGGGAAAAACCTTCACTATTTCGTCAACGATTTAAATCAATTTGCGGGTCAAAAAGTAGCCATTCTTGGCGGCGGAGATTCTGCAGTTGACTGGGCTTTAATGCTTGAACCAATTGCAGAAAAAGTAACACTCATTCATAGACGTGATAAATTCCGGGCACACGAGCATACAGTTGAACAACTGCAAAACTCTCGTGTTGATATTAAAACACCATTTGTTGCCAGTGAAATTGTTGGCGATGGACAAGCCATCTCTCAACTTGTCATCGAAGAAGTAAAAGGCGATGCAAAAGAAACGATTGAGATTGATGCTTTAATTTGTAATTATGGCTTTGTCTCTTCATTAGGTCCAATTAAAGAATGGGGATTAACGATTGAGAAAAATTCAATTGTTGTAAACTCGAAAATGGAAACAAATATACCTGGAGTCTATGCCGCTGGTGATATTTGTACATTTGATGGAAAAATCAACTTAATTGCAACAGGATTTGGTGAAGCGACAACTGCTGTAAGTTCCGCAAAAATGCATATCGATCCAAAAGCCCGCATGCAGCCTATGCATAGTACATCTTTATTCGAATAAAAATAAGGACCTCGATCATTGTGATCTAGGTCCTTTATCATTAACATTTTTCAGGTGTACCAGCTTTTGTTGCTGTTTTAAATGATGATCCACAACCGCATGATACGATCGCATTTGGATTATCAATTGTAAATCCGCCGCCAAGCATCGATTGCTTATAGTCAATTTTTGTTCCTGTTAGAATAGGGGCGCTTTCTTTATCCACTAATATTTTAATACCATATTGTTCGCTTTGCTCATCGCCGTCTTTTACTTCATGATCAAATGCCAAACCATATGATAAACCGCTGCATCCTCCGCCATTTACAGCAACACGAAAGTATGCACCTTCTTCATTATTTTGAACCATCATATCTTTAATTTGTAATGCAGCTGCTTCCGAAATCGTTACAACATTACTCATCATTCGCACCTCCTTCTTTATGTTTATTATAGTCTTTGCGTCATTGATACACAATCATCGTGTCTTATATGCGATTAATTAGTAGTATAGCCGTAGTTTTCCATTTTCAAAAAGATATCTTTTAATTTAGGATTGCCCTCCGCAACTATTTCCCCTTCAATTAAAACAACTGGATAAAACAGATCATCCTCTATAACTTGTTGAGCAAAAGATAGTGCTTTAACTTCATCTGGTGGATGAAATATATCAACATATTTCATGATAAATGGTTGATTTGGATATTTTCGGGATATCGCCGCTTCTAGCCATTCATACGTATCTTTAGACGATGGTGAGTTCACACAGCTAGCACATATTTGATCTGCACCATAAACTTCAATGGTCACGCATTTCTCCATCCTTTTCACCCCTTTTCTTCATTTTACACAACGGAGAAAAAAAGGAAAATATTCTATAAAAATTTACTGGCACCATTTAATAGATTTTTTTTTGATGCTTGATTATAATGAGAATATGGAAAGGAGCGATATGAATGGCTGAACAAACAATACATGAACAAGTACAAGAAGTATTAGATAAATTACGCCCATTTTTACTTCGTGATGGCGGTGACTGTGAACTTATTGACGTTGAAGATGGAATTGTAAAACTTCGCTTATTAGGAGCATGCGGTAGCTGCCCAAGTTCTACTATTACGCTTAAAGCAGGGATTGAACGTGCTCTTTTTGAAGAAGTCCCTGGTGTTGTCGAAGTGGAACAAGTATTTTAATACAAAAAAGTCTAGCATGACACATCAATATGATGTGTACATAATGCTAGGCTTTTTTATTATTTTAGCCAGCCTACGAGAGGGATTTTTTCTCTTCTGACAGGGACTCGTGCCAATTCATAGAAATCCCCTAAAAAGTTCTCATATTGTTTAGCATCCCGTATAATTTTTTGGAGCTGATCCTCGAAATATTTTTGATCTCTTTCTGAATGAGATAGAAAATATTCTTCTACACATTGAAAAAAATGCAGGGGAAATAATAAACGTGCATAAATAAATCGCCACGAAAAAGATGATAACGGAGATATTGATTGATACTCTTGTAAAAATGTTTGGATTTCAGGTATAAATGTACGTTGTTTTCGTACATATTCTTCGCGGATCTTCTCAGCAATATCACGGCTTGCATGATCGAAAACCCAATCAAATGGCTGATGAATCATATACCGCTTTCCCCATACTCCTCGATGAAATCTTTCATGGCAAATTGTCCCAGCATCCTCATCTGTTGGGGTATCATCTAATTCTGTATCGACAACATATTGGATAGCATTTTCACATAGACCAATATAATAGGGAAAAGCTTCGACAAACAGCTGTTCAAATGGACTATCAGGATGTTCTTCAACTGTTTGATACCATACTCTTTCCATCTGCTGTAAACGTTGCTCCCAAAATGTTTTCCATTGCCCCATGCGATTTGTATGTTGAATATTTACAGGGATTGATCTTCCTCTAACATGCATTTTAGCCAATTTTCTCCCTAGATGCTGATAGTCCACTTCTTTCAAATAGCGATTTTCCAATAGAACGTAATCAATATCATGATCTGTCACAAGGAATTTTTCATCCTTTGCCGGATAAAAAGTCGAAACATATCGATCCCCTGTCGTCATAAGGTGATTCGACATTTCATATAATTCAACTAACACATTCTCGTCAACATTAGTAACTGGAACAAGTGTATACAATCGATCTTTAAGTTGGTATCGTACTTGCTTTCCATCAAAAAAGGATTTTTCCGGTATGATGTTGAAATATTTCTTAAGCAAGGCTTGTGACATCGTCTTCTCTCCTTCATCAATCATAATAAAATCGCGTCTCTAGTTCTTATATATATGATATGAGGGTAAAGACAAATGCTTGCTATATTTCATAAAATCGACAGGAATGTCCATGATAAGATCATAGTTCATAATCATAATTCAGAAGGTGATAAAATGGAAAATAAACAACAAAAGGATATTTCAGAACAAATTGCACGTCAAAAGCTAAAAGAACGCGGGGTAGAAATAGAAGACATTGCAGAACTTGTGATGTATTTACAAAATAAATATTTTCCCGATTTGACAATAGAGGAATGTATAGAAAGTGTCAATCGTGTACTTGCGAAACGTGAAGTACAAAATGCGATTGTAACAGGAATTCAATTAGATGAATTGGCTGAAAAAGGACTTTTAGATGAACCGCTGCAAAGTACGATTGCCCGGGATGAAAGTTTATACGGAATTGATGAAATTCTCGCATTTTCAATTGTAAACGTATATGGTTCCATCGGATTTACGAATTATGGTTATATTGATAAACAAAAGCCGGGAATTTTAGCAAAACTAAATGACCATTCTAATGGATCATGCCATACTTTTTTAGATGATATTGTCGGCGCCATTGCTGCTGCTGCCTCAAGCCGCCATGCACACCGGGCTGCACATGAAAGTCAATAAATTGCCTTCCTAAAAAAGGGCAAACTTTACCCTTTAATATTAATAAAGAGTAAAGTCTGCCCTCTTAGTAATATGTTATATTAAACTTCCCATTGATCTAAAGAATCAATAACATATGTTGGTTGAACATCTTTTGTTTTTAATATTTCTTTCGTTGTAACTCCAGTATGAACAAGTAACGTATCCATTCCAGATTTTACACCTGCTAAAATATCGGTATCGTAATTATCACCGACCATAATAGTTTCATCTTTTTGTGTGCCAATATAACTCAAAGCTTGTTCCATTATAATCGATTCAGGTTTTCCGATAAAGATTGGTTCTGTTTGTGTTGCCACAGAAATAACGGAAGTAATCGCTCCATTACCAGGCAATAATCCTCGCTCTGTTGGCAAACAAATATCACCATTTGTAGAAATAAATGTCGCTCCATTCCGTACAGCGATACACGCAATCGCAAGTTTTTCATAATTAATCTCACGATCAATCCCAACAACAACATAATCAGGACGATCCTCCGTTAAAGTAAAGCCTTTTTCTTTAAGCGCTGATTTAATCCCTTCCTCACCAATCACATAAACAGAAGCATCCTTCTTTTCATTATAGATATACTGAGCAGTTGCCATAGATGTTGTAAAAACTTGATCTTCTTCTGTCGGTATATCAAAATCTTGCAGTTTTTTCGCTACTTGCTTAGGCGTCCGTGATGAATTATTTGTAACAAATAAGTATGGAATGCCTTTCGCTTTCAAGCGGTTTATAAAATCTCCCGCCTCTTCTATTTTTTCTGTTCCACGATACATCGTACCATCTAAATCAATTAAATAAGCTTTATATTCTTTCATGCTATAATTCCTTTCTAGATTCATTCTAAGTTGTCGGCAATAATGGATTGGTAAGACCTTGTTTGAAAAGTTGTGTTTAACGTTGCATGCTCATCATTATTTTTTAAATGCTGTAACAGGACCTAACTCATTTATTAAATATTTTCTAACACATGTAGGAAAACTTTCAAGTGAATCAAGATTTTCAATCAATAATTGATAAATTTCTGCTTGATCAATTGATGTATATTGACGTACAAGTGGTTTCCGATATGCAATAACCGCTCTTAACTGTTGGGCCACTTCATTTTCAATGACTTTTTCATCTTCGAGAATATCAATAATGTCCTCATAGCTTCCAGGATCCCGCATAATAAATCCATCAATCATTGCATTACCTACGTCAATAATTGATTCAATGATTGTTTCCGCTATTCTTTCAAGCGCTATCTTTTCTACTTCAGTCTTCCATTCCCGCTTTGCTTTAATCAAATCAATCATTTTTTCCATATATTTTAAAATTTCTTCAATTTTTTCACGATCAACAAAATACATACCGACTCACCTTCTATTTGATCTCTTTATTATTTTATCATAAAAATGGAAAAGCTCTTTTCAAAAAGATTGCTGTTTAAAGAAATAATTGATTTTCGCTTTAAGTGTTCGATTGTTGCGGGTGGTCCAGGAGCCTCACACTTTCCAGTCTAATCCCCTTTATGAACGACTTAAAATGTTGCTGTCCATTTCTTGCTCTTCGGATAATTTATGAACAACCGCAAATAATATGAACGGAAAGGAAGATTTTTATGGAAAAATATGATCACATTGATAAAGAAAATATACCCTATACTGACTTTTCAAATGTAGAAACGGAAAAAAATTTTTTCATTCCTGAAGATCTGCCGGAAGGGCCTTATGGATCTCCAAGAGGAATTGATACGCCTGTACAAGGAAAATCGAGTCCGTGGAAAAAAGGCAATCGACCTTATAGCGCCTTTAATTATGAATTTAAATCATTTCATCAAGATTTACCAAGGGAATATCCAGGCGCCCACCCTACACATGATGACGGGGCAGTGAATCAAGAGCCTCCTTATGATGAAAGTAATTAATGTTGATACTACAAAGGTTTGACACCATTTACAAAAGGTGTCAAACCATATTTATCATCCTTCCACTTTTTGGACAACAAAATAGGCACATCCGAAGTTACAATACTCATATAAATACTCTGTCAATGTGCTAATTTTTGTATCAAAGGCTGCTTTTGGATTTTGATCATCATAAAAGCCGCGTAATCTTAATTGATTATAACCCCAATCTCCCACAATGTAGTCATATTTTTCTAATATTTCGCTATATCGATTTCGAAATGCCTCTTCATCAAAACCATCTCGAAACTCTTTTATCACTTCATAATGTTGATTATGAATATGGATCATTTCAATCACTCCAATTATTCTGCTACAATAATCCTAGTATACACTACTATTGATGATCTTTGTTTTGATGACCATGTAAAAAATTGAGCGTCCATGATTATTATATAAGCATAAATAAATGAGCACGAAAAAGCAAAAAAAGGCATCTCATAATAGGGTAAAAGCATTAGCTTATTTACTATTGATTCATTTGCTAACCAGACCCTTATGAGACACCTTTTTATTATACTTCCTGTGTCCGTTGTTGTTCCTCAATTTTACCCATAATATGTTTAACTTGTGCAGCTGCATTTACTTGCTCATCGGCATGGTAAGAAGAACGAACGAGCGGTCCTGCTTCACAATGACTAAAACCTTTGCTCATAGCAATTTCTTTTAATTCTTGGAATTCATCTGGATGATAATATTTTTGTACCTTTATATGTTTTTTTGATGGCTGTAAATATTGACCGAGCGTTAAAATATCTACATCATTTGCTCTTAAATCATCCATCGCTTCAATTAATTCTTCTTTTGTTTCCCCTAGACCAACCATGATGCTTGATTTTGTTGGAATATCTGGTTGCATTTCCTTTGCCCGTTTTAAAAATTCCAATGAACGATCATATTTTGCACGAGCCCGTACTCTCGGAGTTAATCTGCGAACGGTTTCAATATTGTGATTTAAAATATCCGGTTTTGCATCCATAAGTGTATATAAACTATCATAGTTTCCAGCTAAGTCAGACGGTAGTACTTCCACTGTAGTAAAAGGATTTTTGCGGCGAATTGCCCGAATCGTTTCTGCCATGACTGAAGCCCCGCCATCTTTTAGATCATCACGTGCAACCATTGTGATGACAACATGTTTTAAATTCATTTTTTGCACTGAATCTGCTACACGTTCTGGTTCTTGCCAATCTAATTCAGATGGAAGACCTGTTTTAACTGCACAAAAACGACAAGCACGTGTACAAACTGCCCCTAAAATCATAAATGTAGCTGTACGACGTGTTCCCCAGCATTCATGAATATTTGGACATTTTGCCTCTTCACAAACCGTATGTAAATTTTCACTGCGCATCATTTGTTTCAAACCAGTGTAATTTTTATTTGTATTTAACTTAATTTTCAGCCAATCGGGTTTACGTAAATATTCTTCCGTTTTACTCATTTCTCATCATCTCCACAAAATTGTTGTGCGTGTTTTTGCCTTCACTATCACTTTACCATATGAATTTTACTTTATACAAGAAAACGTCAGCGGATTTCCAAAATTTTATACTTATGAAAAAACACTTCTATCAACAAAATAACAAAAGGATATTATAAAGAAGAGGTGTGAATTGTGCATAAAGCATTACTAATTAGCTTGCTTCTATTTCTTTTTTTTCCGAATATCGTGAATGCAGCAGAACTATCAGATCGTGAGAAAAATAAAAAAAGAATGGAACTGTTCACTTCAATGGAAACAATTACGCATATTCCATGGTACTATTTAGCAGCCATTGATCAATATGAAAAAAGTATTCGTGCCGTCCGCGATGATCTTCCAAAGACAAATGGACTTATTTCTATTTATATGCCAAATGATAAATGGGTAGGCCCACTTAATCCAGACAAAAATGATCGCGCCCCGCTCTCTATTGCCCTTTTTAATGGTATGGGAAAAGACGGGAATGGTGATCATAAGGCAGATCAAACGAATGACAAAGATCTATTATATACGATAAGCTCGTTTCTATTACAATATGGTGTAGATGATGATAATATGAAAATTGCTTTATGGAATTATTATAAGCGTGATAAAACAGTATTGATGATTTTAGAGAAAGCAAAAATATATAAGAAATTTCATACCCTCAATCTAGATGAGCATTCATTCCCTTTGCCATTACAATATAATTATAGCTATCGAAGTACATGGGGAGATAGCCGTGGCTGGGGAGGCAGGAGAATTCATGAAGGGACAGATATTTTTGCTGATTATGGTGTTCCAGTCCGTGCAACTTCTTATGGAATTGTAGAAATGAAAGGATGGAATAAATACGGCGGATGGCGAATTGGCATTCGAGATTTAAACAACACA
This sequence comes from Heyndrickxia ginsengihumi, assembly GCF_011008565.1. Taxonomy (GTDB): domain Bacteria; phylum Bacillota; class Bacilli; order Bacillales; family Bacillaceae_C; genus Weizmannia; species Weizmannia ginsengihumi. Next base: position 193,863 of record NZ_JAAIWK010000004.1, on the reverse strand, counting down.
TATCACTATTTTGCCCACTTAAGCGGCTATGCAAAAAATATTAAAGTGGGTCAAGTTGTAAAACCAGGAATGGTCATTGGCGGAGTAGGTAGCACTGGTTACGGTCCAAAAGGGACTTCTGGAAAGTTTCCTCCACATCTGCACTATGGTTTATATAAAGATAATGGACGAACAGAGTGGTCTTTTGACCCTTATCCATCTTTAAAGAGATGGGAAATATTCGATAAACAACGTAAATTAAAAAGCAAACAATCCCGCTCTTAAAATGACGGGATTATTTGCTGCTTATTTTGAACTTTTTGGTAGCTCAATTGTCGGGTTAGTCGATTTACTATCCCCATTATAAAACTGCGGGACGTCTCCTTTTTCATTGCTCATCATTAATGGCACATCACGTGAATACGTAATCGTATGAGAAGAAAACGGAATGACCACTTGCATCTTAATTTTCATTTTAAAATAAATATAGAAGAGGGCATTATTAATCCCATATTCTTCCTTTTTTACTTTAAAATCTGTGCTTTCTAAGTCCCCCACCATTTGAAATTGGACAGGAATATTCGGCCCTAAGTTCCCAAGTAAAGCGATATTTGTTACTTTACCGAGAGGAACTGAAAAAATCTCATTTTTTGACTGATCCCCTTTTCCAAAACCATCATCATGGGCAATTTCTTCCAACGATTGAATTTTTCCTGTTTCAATTTCTTTAAGATCTTTAATAATATCATTTTCAATACTTGCCTGAACGACGTTTAATGTTTTTACGTCAACTGAGTTTAATTGATTTTTTAGATTTTTATTAGCAATATTATCCTCAATTGCTTGATTAGTTACATAGGCTGCTAATTTCTTTGTTTCCGAATCTGCATACTTCATTAAAGTTGGTTCAATGCCTTTATCAATGATGACAATACTTATGATCGTTGAAAAAATAAAAAAGGCAAAAGAAAGAAGCAGAACATATCTCATTGGCAAGGGTCCTCGCCGGGGTCTTCGTGTTCGAAACTTCCCCATCAAAAAATCCCCCCTTACAAGCTATTTCTATGCTTGAAAGAAGGAATTTATTTCTAAACCATTTTTAATAAAGCTTCTTTTCCGATCATTCCAACATGAATGCCAAGTTTTTCAGCCTCAAAGGTAATCGACTCAAGTGGCGATTCTAGCAATTGCTCAATCGTTTTAACTCCTACCGCCCTGCCAGCAACGATATGACGATCCTTTAATTGACTGTTTAGTAAACCAACATCGAGGGCTCCACACATAATGTAGCCTTTATCATTGGATATCGTTAATAGATTTGTCTTTGGTAATTTTACTGATGTTGCAATAAAAGTATGATCTTCTAGCTGGATTGGAAAAACGTTGATCATTTTTATTCCGCTCCTTTAATCAAATAGTTCACATAATACTGTATGTCGCGGAATGTGTTTCGTGCTTTTACACATTATAATGAAGTACAACGTTTCGAAGTAGGATATACATTTTGTAATTTCCACGCTAAAACATCTCTTAAAAATTCTGGCATAAAATACTGTTTTTCTGCCTCATGAATATGCGGAAAGAAATGTCCAAATGTGTACATATCAATTGTCCCAAGTTTATAAATATGATCTAATTGCAGTGGACGATTTTTAATATAAATTTGTTGTTGATCAAAGCGGATATCGTGATAGATAAATTTCCCCATAATTTTCCCACGAAACCCCAGACCTTTTAATTCCATATTGACCCATTTTGGATCTAATGTCGCGCGCAGTATATCATGCAATTGTTCACCTGTTAAAGTAATTAAGCAAGGATTAATGGGATGAGGAAGAATCCTGTGAATATCAAATTTTGTGACTGTTCCTCTTTGTAAATGATCCAATACTAAGCCTGCATTTAGAAAGGCACAATCAGCCCCACACCATTCGTTAATGGCCTCACAAAGAAGCTGTGCTAAAGGGGATTCCGTAAACCAATCCGTTGTCAACGTCTCTGGAAGATGCACAACCTTAGTGCTTAATAAACGTTTGCCTTCGATGTTATATTGCTGAATTTCATTCATTTCACCAGATGGGGCTGGCAATTGACTAGTTTCAAATAATATCGCAGATTTATTAACAGCCTTTTTCGCTTCTACATCAATATCTAGTTCCACATATCCTACATAACGGCCATACTTTCCTGCAGCAGCAAGGATCGATTGATTCACATATTCTCCATCCAATAATACATGATGGGTATGACCACCGAGAATAACATCTACCTCTGGAAATAACTTTGCAATTGTTCGATCATCGTGTATTCCTAAATGGGAAAGAACAACAATAACATCCACATGCTTGTTCAATTCTCGCAGTTGCTTACCCAATTCCTCTAAAGGCTCGGAAATAGTCCATCCTAAAAGCTCATATAATTTTGTAAATGGTGCTGTTACAGCTACTACACCAATTTTGACGCCATTTTTTGTTGTGTATACTTTATATGGTTGAACCCAATTAGGACGCAGTTGTTGCTCATTAAACAAATTAGCAAGAATGACATCAAACTGGGCATTCTCATACAAAGTATTTAATGCCTCATGTGGCAAAGTTATGCCTTCATTATTTCCGATCGTAACGGCATCATACCCGGCTTCATTAAGTAAAGTAATATTTCCCTTTCCGAGCGTTCCTTCGCTAAAAGGATGCCATCTGTCTACGTGATCACCAATATCAAAAAGAAATACACTCTCTCCATTTATGTTGTGCATTTGTTGTCTCTGTTGTAATAAAAGGCGAATTTTTGGCCAGTTTTCAAAATGACTATGAACATCATTTGTATGATAAATATGTATCGTTTCAATCATTTACTATTCCCCTTATAGTAAGGATAAAGGACAAGAAAAATTTCCAGTACAATATTTACATATGTTTATATTGTTTATTTTACCACGATTAATTGAATACCGTGAGTAAAGTGCAAAAGAAAAACCCGCTTTCATTCAGAATTTAAGCGAGTTGCTCATTCTCCATGTCGTTTCATGTAAGCAGTCAATATTTTAATCCAATCATTTGACTATACTAATGTTCTTTCAGCAAATTGACAATTCCATATATAAAAAATGAAATAAGCACAAAACCTACAAAAGAAAAGGCATGATTCCAATTATTTAATGTAAGCAATTTTAGTTTAATAAAAATTGGTTCAATGATAAATGAAAAACAGCCAGCAGCAATAACCGTACTTATTATGTAGGCAGTAAAATTTGTACTGAGTTGATATACAAACATAAATGTAACGGGGATCACTGTGAGATCCGCTGGAAAAAAGGGCAGCATCATTGGCAGTACTTTATTAGGATACCCCCAGAAAATGGCATTCACACCGATTAAATCCAATATGATAGAGATTACCGCCCACATTAACCCGTAACATAATAGTTCAATACTTCTCGTTCTATCTCTGAAATGATTCCATAAAAGCCATGGGAGCGTTGCAGACAGTAACAAAAACCACCACTTCCATGAAGTAATATTATCATTAACCCAATGAGAACGGACAGTCCCTATCAATAGTTCTCTCACTTGAAGTACTTCATCAAATGAAGGGTAATTCAATTAAAAAACTCCTTTCAATATGAGAAGTTATTCACAATCTTAAATAGAGTGAAGAACACGATCCCAAAAATAATAGCTCATCACCACTTACTGTCATTCTTTCTTAAATAAGAAGGTTTTATGTATAAAATGAGGAATTGGTTGCTATTTTTAAAAAAATAATGAGGCTATGCTGTCAGCAGCTTCTGTATGTCAATATAGGGAATCCCATCAGTCATTTACGCAAAGAAAAAACCCTTCGATAATTCGAAGGGTTTTGAATTTACTACTATTATCCAATAGAACCTTCCATTTCGAACTTAATCAAACGGTTCATTTCTACTGCATATTCCATTGGTAATTCTTTTGTAAATGGTTCAATGAATCCCATAACGATCATTTCAGTTGCTTCTTGTTCAGAAATTCCACGGCTCATAAGATAGAAAAGCTGTTCTTCAGATACTTTTGATACTTTTGCTTCGTGTTCCAAAGAGATATTATCATTTAAAATTTCATTATATGGAATCGTATCAGAAGTAGATTGGTTATCCATGATAAGTGTGTCACATTCAATGTTAGCACGGGCACCATCAGCTTTGCGTCCAAAGTGAACAATACCGCGATATGTTACTTTTCCGCCATGCTTAGAAATAGATTTTGAAACAATTGTGGAAGATGTATTTGGTGCCAAATGGTACATTTTTGCACCAGCATCTTGGTGTTGACCTTTACCAGCAATTGCAATTGAAAGCGTCATACCACGAGCGCCTTCACCTTTCAATAACACAGCTGGATATTTCATCGTTAACTTAGATCCAATGTTACCGTCAATCCATTCCATCGTCGCGTTTTCCGCACACACCGCACGTTTTGTAACTAAGTTATAAACGTTATTTGCCCAGTTTTGAATCGTTGTATAACGGCAGTAAGCATCTTTCTTAATAATGATTTCTACAACTGCACTATGAAGCGAATTCGTCGTATAAACAGGAGCTGTACATCCTTCAACATAATGTACAGAAGCACCTTCATCAACAATAATTAATGTACGTTCAAATTGTCCCATATTTTCAGAATTAATACGGAAGTATGCTTGTAGTGGCGTATCCACTTTCACACCTTTTGGAACATAAATAAAGGAGCCGCCTGACCAAACAGCAGAGTTCAAAGCCGCAAATTTATTATCTGTTGGAGGAATGACAGTTGCCCAATGTTCACGGAAAATATCTTCATTTTCTTTCAAAGCAGAGTCAGTATCTTTGAAGACAATACCTAATTTTTCAAGATCTTGTTTCATATTATGATACACAACTTCAGATTCATATTGAGCAGAAACCCCAGCTAAATATTTTTGTTCAGCTTCCGGAATCCCTAACTTATCAAATGTATTTTTAATTTCTTCAGGAACTTCATCCCAAGAACGACCAGATTGTTCAGTAGGTTTTACATAATAAGTAATTTCGTCAAAATTTAGTGCAGATAGATCTCCACCCCATTGTGGCATTGGTTTATTATAAAAATGCTCCAATGATTTCAAACGAAAGTCAAGCATCCATTGCGGTTCTTCTTTCATTCGTGAAATTTCTTCGACGATTTCTTTTGTTAGTCCACGTTTAGCACGGAAGATTGAAATATCTTTATCGTGAAAACCATACTTATAATCGCCAATTTCAGGCATTTGTTTTGCCATTTTTCTTCACTCCTCCACTCTTATTTTTCGTTCAAGCCCTTTTCCATTGCCTTCCACGCTAAAGTTGCACATTTAATTCTCGCTGGAAATTTTGATACGCCTTGCAATGCTTCAATATCGCCTAAATCAATATCATCATCATAATCTCTTCCTTGAACCATTTCGGAAAAAATTTCAGCAAGTTTTTGTGCTTCATCTATCGTTTTACCTTTAATGATTTGTGTCATCATAGATGCCGATGACATGGAAATTGAGCATCCTTCCCCCGTAAACTTTGCATCCGTTACGACTCCATTTTCAACATTCATTGTTAAATGAATTCGATCACCACATGTTGGGTTGTTCATATCAACAGTTAAATTTCCATCATCTAAAGATCCTTTATTTCGCGGATTTTTATAATGATCCATAATCACACTGCGATAAAGAGCATCTAAATTATTAGAAGACATTTGTAAAATACTCCTTTGTTTTGACAATACCAGCAACCAAACGATCAATATCTTCTTTTGTATTATATAAGTAGAAACTTGCACGAGCAGTAGCTGAAACATCTAACCATTTCATTAAAGGCTGTGCACAATGATGTCCGGCACGAATTGCAATGCCTTCTGAATCTAATACAGTTGCAACATCATGTGGATGAACATCCGCAATATTAAATGTTACTAAGCCTGCCCGTGAACCAGGATCTTTTGGCCCATAAATGGTAAGTCCTTCAATTTCAGAAAGTTGTTCAAATGCATAATCAGTAATTTCATGTTCATATGCTAAAATTTCGTCCATACCAATTTCCTCAAGGAAATCAATTGCTTTGCCTAAACCGATCGCACCTGCAATGATCGGCGTGCCACCTTCAAATTTCCAAGGGAGTTCCTTCCAAGTTGAATCATAAAGATCAACAAAATCAATCATTTCGCCACCATATTCGATTGGCTCCATGTTTTCTAACAGCTGCTTTTTGCCGTACATAACACCGACACCAGTCGGACCACACATTTTATGACTGGAGAAGGCTAAAAAGTCGCAATCCAATTCTTGAACGTCTACTTTCATATGTGGGGCACCTTGTGCTGCATCAACAACTATATAAGCATTATGTGAATGCGCAATTTTTGCGATTTCTTTTATTGGATTAATCGTGCCAAGGACATTGGAAACAAGTGCCAATGCGACAACCTTTGTTTGATCAGTAATTGTTTTTTGAACATCCTCTAATGATAATGTACCATCTTTTTGAAGAGGAATATACTTTAAAGTAGCCCCTTTTTTCTTTGCCAATTGTTGCCAAGGAATTAAGTTGCTGTGATGTTCCATATAAGAAATAACAATTTCATCGCCTTCATTAATATGATCAGCACCAAAGCTGCTTGCAATTAAATTCAAACTTGCAGTCGTTCCTTTAGTAAAAACAATCTCTTCTGTAGAAGCGGCATGAATAAATTTCCGAACTTTTTCCCGTGCCCCTTCATACGCATCAGTTGCTCTCGTACCAAGTGTATGAACGCCTCTATGCACATTTGAATTATATTCTTGATAATACTTAGAAACGGTATCAATAACTGATTGCGGCTTTTGAGAAGTCGCAGCACTATCTAAATAAACAAGCGGATGACCGTTTACTTCTTGATCCAATATTGGAAACTGCCGACGAACTTCTTTAATGTTCATTATTTTACTTTCCTTTCGATTACATCTGTTAATTGTTTCTTAACAGCTTCGATTGGTAACTGATTCACAACCGGAGCAAGGAAGCCATGAATGACAAGACGTTCAGCTTCTTTACGGGAAATGCCTCGACTCATTAAATAATATAATTGAACTGGATCAACACGTCCGACAGACGCAGCATGCCCCGCCATAACGTCATCTTCATCAATTAAAAGCATAGGGTTTGCATCACCGCGCGCTTTTTCACTGAGCATTAATACACGTGATTCTTGCTCGGCATCTGATTTAGATGCCCCATGTTCAATTTTACCAATTCCGTTAAAGATTGATGTAGCCGAATCTTTTACAACTCCATGTTTTAAAATGAAGCTTTCTGTATTTTTCCCAAAATGGGTAATTCTTGTTGTGAAGTTTTGAATTTGCTTACCGCGGCCAACTACAACTGTTTTTGAATGGGAAACAGAACCATCACCCATTAATTGAGTAGTATTATCCGAAATTGTATTTCCATCATTCATCATTCCGAGTGCCCATTCAATTTGGGAATCGCGACCTGCATGTCCACGTCTATTCACATAGGTTGTTACACCTTTTGCAAGCGTATCTACAGAACCATACTCAATTTTCGCATTAGATTCTGCAATCACTTCAGTAATAATATTTGCGATGCCAGCAGCCTGTTCATTAGCTGAAATATAGTTTTCTACATAAGTAACAGCACTATTATCATCTGCTACAACGAGCACATGGTTGAAAAGAGGCGCTGATTCATGGTCATGAATATATACTGTTTGAATTGGTTGCTCGACAACTACATTTTTTGGTACATATAAAAACGTTCCGCCGTTAACTAGTGCTGCATGTAGTGCAGTTAATTTATGCTCATCTACTTTAACAGCATTTGTCATAAAATATTTCTTCACGAGTTCAGGGTATTCTTTAATTGCTGTAATAATATTTGTTAAGATTACACCTTTTGCTTTTAAATCTTCAGTTAAAGATATAAATGCTGGTGTCTGATTATGTTGTATATATAAATTTTGATTTTCACTTTCTAAGTCAATCAATGCCTTTACATGTTCAGGAAGTTCATTTAATGATGAATATGTTGAACTTTCGACATGAAATTGCTCGAATTGAGTAAAATTCCAAGTTGTAATTTTTGTTTTATCTGGAACTGGCATTGGCACTGTTTCCGCTTTTTCTAAAGCTTGAACACGGAGCTCTGTAAACCAATCTGGTTCACCATTTTCAACAGAAAACGAGCGAACATCCTGTTGACTTACTGACAATTTTGTTTCTGCAATCATAATTAGATCCTCCTAACTTATGCTTCTTGACCGATCGTTTCGTCTTCAATTCCTAGCTCTTTTTTAATCCAATCATATCCTTCTGCTTCAAGGCGTGAAGCTAGTTCAGGACCTCCAGATTTTACAACGCGACCTTGCATCATAATGTGTACATAGTCAGGAGTAATATAATTTAGCAAACGTTGGTAGTGCGTAATGATTAAGCACCCAAATTCGCTGCTGCGCATTTCATTGATTCCTTTTGCGACAATTTTTAAAGCATCGATATCAAGACCAGAATCAATTTCATCCAAAATGGCAAACTTAGGCTGAATCATCATTAATTGTAAAATTTCATTACGTTTTTTCTCACCGCCAGAAAAACCTTCATTTAAATAACGTTGAGCCATATTTGTATCCATTTCTAGAAATTCCATTTTCTTATCAAGTTCACGGATAAATTTCATTAACGGAATTTCATTTCCTTCTTCACGGCGGCTATTAATAGCTGAACGTAAGAAATCTGCATTTGTTACACCACTAATTTCACTTGGATATTGCATAGCTAAGAAAAGTCCAGCTTTTGCTCTTTCATCTACTTCCATTTCTAATACATTTTTGCCGTCTAATGTAATACTACCTTGTGTTACGACATATTTTGGATGTCCCATAATGGCAGAAGAAAGCGTTGATTTACCTGTTCCATTTGGTCCCATAATGGCATGAAATTCACCGCTGCTAATCTCTAAATTAACACCTTTTAAAATTTCTTTGCCTTCAATTTCGACGTGTAGATCTTTAATCACTAGTTTTGAACCTGCCATGAAAAAATACCTCCATAAATATATATTTCAATCATCTTATTCTCATTTTATTATCATTATTATTTTATAACAAATTAAAAGTATTCGCAACCGGTTAGAAACCCGGATTATCTAGTCATTTCAGGGAATAAAACATCTATTTTAAATGATAACATAATCGCTGCTATGTGGCTAAAAACTTCATGAACATGATCATTTCGTTATATACAAAAAGGCTGTCCTGTAAAAGCGATCATCACATTTCCTATAAAATATATCATAAGGTTTTCCGCATAAGTTATACCTAGCAGATATATTCTTTTTGTGATGTCTGACTTTTTCAAGACAGCCATTTTCAATTTATTAAATTGGATTCTAAAGTAGAAATGATGTTTCCGTGTTTGTAGGGGCGATGGGGCATTCATATGAAGATATCATCCACATTTGTCCATTTCTCTCGTACAACCTAACCAAAGTAGCGATTCAAGTAATAAGAAATGTCTATATGAACCTTTGTAAATGAGTTCTCCTGATTTCACTATATTGCTTAATCTCACCTTTCCTAATAAGACTTGTTGTAGCAGTTGACTATTTAACTTGATTTCCAAATTCATTATACTTTCTAGTTTCGCCACGCTTTGCCATATTATGTTTTCCCTAGATAGTGTTAGCGACCAGCATCCCTCTTCAATACAAAAACGAACAGCTAACGGATGGGCAGGCAGTAGAATCTTTAAATGATTTTTTTGTTGAAGTTCAGCGATAAACGATTGAAACAGTTTTTCCATATCGAACACTTCCCTCTTACATAATGTTATATTTCTATATTCTTTTACCTCCTGCATTCTCCTGCAACAATCGTTCTACATTTTTTTCAGCATTAACACGAAAAAAAGACAATGTGCACGAACATTGTCTCAGAGTGTAGATACCCCATTAATTATTATTCAATAGATAGTTGTCCAGTTTGCCAATTTCTTTTAATTGGTGGCTGAAAATAAACTTGAGGGCCACCATCTTATTTTAAAACTAAAAAGACTGTAAACTCTTATAAAACATTAATTTGTCAAAGCCGGCGCAATGTACATGAACATTGTCTTTTTTATTTTCTAACTAAACGTTTTTTAATGCCTCAACTAAAAAAGGAACGGATTGAAAAGCATAGATTTTTTCTAATAAAATTCCTCTTTTAAACAACAGAAGACAAGGAACACTTTCAATTTGAAATACTTCTGCCATCTTTGGGACATAGTTTAAATTCGCTTTTGCATAATGAAAATCTTTAATAATTGCTTCTGTAATTTCTATCATTTTGCCCGCCACTTGACAAGTTCCGCATAAAGGAGTGTAGAAATAAAGTGCAACTTTGTCCTCTTTTTGGATGCGATCTAAAATCGCTTCTTCCGTCCAATCATTCATACTTATTTCATCCTTCTAACACAGTTTAGATGAAAAAAGGACGTCTCTTCATTCAAAGTTTAAGACATCCTTTTCATGTTTAATTATGCTTCGTTAATCATTTCTTCATATTGCTCAGCCGTTAATAATTGCTCTACTTCACTCGGGTTTGCCGGTTCTATCAAAACCATCCAAGCTTTTTCAAACGGAGATTCATTTACGTATTCCGGATTATCTGTTAATTCTTCATTGACTTCCACGACTTTTCCACTAATAGGTGCATATAATTCAGAAACAGTTTTTACTGATTCTACACTTCCAAATGGTTCATTCGCTTGTAATTCAGCGCCAACTTCAGGTAATTCAACAAATACGATATCCCCTAATTCTGATTGAGCAAACTCTGTAATCCCTACTCGAAAATTTCCATTCTCATCTTTAACCCATTCATGTTCTTGTGAGTAACGCAATCCTTTTGGTACACCCATCATAATCCCTCCGTCGTATGTATACAACTTTACTCTTCTTTATTACGACATATTATGTCAAATAAAGAGTGAACTCTCACTATATATTTACATGAAAAATGTTCGAAAATCAAGAAACATTATGATTTATTTAGCATATTTTCATATTGTTCTTCTTTAAATCCGAACAATACTGTCTGATCACTAATTAAAATTGGCCTTTTAATTAACATTCCATCTGAAGAAAGTAATTCGAGCAGTTCCTCTTCTGAAGCGTCTTGAATTTTATCCTTCAAACCAAGTGCACGATATTTCTGCCCGCTTGTATTAAATAATTTTTTAATTTCAAGTCCACTTTTCTGATAATATTCTTTTAACTGTTCTTTCGTTGGCGGTTGTTCGACAATATGAATTGCTTCAACGTCTACCTGATGATCCTCTAACCATTTTTTTGCTTTACGGCATGTCCCACATTTCGGATACCAATAAAAAGTTACTTCCATTGTAAGCCTCCTGACTAATAAAAGAAAAGAAACGGGCCAAACATCGCAACTGAAACTATTATGTGTCAATAATGGCACATATATAATTTCTGCATGTCGATGTAAGACCCTTTCTCCATTCATTTTATATTTATTTTATAGAACATAACGTTCTGCTTCAATAATTTTATCTGCAGCTGCTCTTTTCTTAGTAATAACGTTTACTGGTGTATGGCGTGTAAGTTTACGCAGAGCTGCTAACATTAATTGTAATTGATCGCCCTCCACTGTTGCCGCAATTGATTCTTTTGCAATTTGTTCAATCTGATTAAACGCTTCTTGAACGAAAATTTGTGTATAAAGTAATTTTTGTTCATGTTTTTCAGCCCCGTCTTTTCCAAATGCTTTTTCCGTTCTTAGAAGACAGGACTCAGCAGCATAAACATTCGAAACCATGTCTGCAATATTTGCTAAAATTTCTTGTTCATTTTCAAATGCTTTTCCGTATGTTTGTAATGCCAACCCGGCAACAAGCAATGTCACCTTTTTTGCATGACGAAGCAAATATTTTTCTTGATCAAGTGGCTGATTACCAACTTGTTCAGGAACAAGCATCATTAATTCTTCTTGAAGTGTCTGGGCTTTTGCCAACAATGGCAGTTCACCTTTAAATGCTTTTTTCACATAAGTCCCTGGAACAATTAAACGATTTATTTCATTTGTTCCTTCAAAAATACGGTTAATGCGGGAATCGCGATAAGCTCTTGAAACTTCATATTCATCCATAAAACCATAGCCACCATGAATTTGCACAGCTTCATCAACAATATAGTCGAGCACTTCAGAGGCAAACACCTTGTTCAATGAACATTCAATAGCATATTCTGCAATCGCGTTCGCAACCGCCTTTCCGTCCTTTTCTTCTTCAGGAGTAAAATGACTCATTCTTTCATCAAATAGACCAACCGTACGATAAACGGAGCTTTCTGCAGCATATAATTTAGCCGCCATTGTACCAAGTTTTTCTTTCGTTAAATTAAATTGTGAAATAGGTGTTTTGAATTGCTGACGGCCATTTGCGTATTTTACTGCGAGCTGTAGCACATGCTTGCTTGATCCAACAGCACCAACTCCTAGTTTGTATCGACCGATGTTTAAAATATTAAAAGCAATTTTATGTCCTTTACCAATTTCACCTAGTACATTTTCTACAGGAACTTCAGCATCCTGAAAGATTAACGTCCGTGTCGATGAGCTTTTAATCCCCATTTTCTTTTCTTCTGCTCCTGTTGATACACCTGGATAGTCACGTTCAACTATGAATGCGGAGAATTTATCACCGTCAATTTGCGCATAAACGACAAAAACATCCGCAAAACCAGCATTGGTAATCCATTGCTTTTCACCGTTCAAAATATAATGGGTACCAGCATCATTTAATTTCGCAATTGTTTTAGCTCCGCGGGCGTCAGATCCAGAGCTTGGTTCTGTAAGTGCATAGGCAGCAATTTTCTCACCAGTAGCAAGTGCTGGCAAATATTTTTTCTTCTGCTCTTCATTACCAAATAATACAATTGGCAACGAGCCGATTCCGACATGGGCACCATGGGAAATTGCAAAGCCCCCTACTTTTGCCAATTTTTCTGAGATAAGTGCTGAACTTACTTTATCAAGCCCAAGACCACCATACTCTTCAGGTACATCCGCTCCTAATAGACCTAATTCCCCTGCGCTTTTAAGTAAGGCTACAGATCGGTTAAATTCATGTTTTTCCAAAAACTCAATTTGCGGAACAACCTCATTCTCTGTAAAATCTTCTGTCGTTTTTGCAATCATTTTTTGCTCTTCCGATAAATCTTCCATTGTAAACATTTGGTCATAAGTAATATCTTCAATTAAAAAGCTTCCGCCTTTAATTAATTTTCCAGTTTGATTTTTCATATGCTTCTCCTCCACCCTTTATTTAATAGATTAAGATATTAATTCAAAAACACCTGCAGCACCCATTCCTCCACCAATACACATCGTGACAACACCAAATTGCACATTTCTCCGTTTCATCTCATGTATAAGGGATAAAGTAAGCTTTGTACCTGTACATCCTAATGGGTGCCCTAAGGCAATTGCACCGCCGTTTACATTTACAATATCTTCGTTCAAACCTAATGTTCGGATGACTTGAATTGTTTGGGATGCAAAGGCTTCGTTCAATTCAAACAGACCGATATCTTCTATATTTAAACCAGCGAGTTTTAAAGCTTTTGGAACCGCTTCTACTGGTCCTATTCCCATAATTTCAGGAGGGACGCCTGCAACAGCAAATGATCTGAATTTTGCCATCGGCGCTAGCCCTAACGCCTCTGCCTTTTCTCTATCCATTAACATAACCGCTGCTGCGCCATCACTCGTTTGTGATGAATTTCCTGCCGTTACAGTGCCGTTTAGAGCAAATGCAGGTCGGAGTTTGGCAAGTGTTGCTGTATTCGTATCCGGACGCACTCCTTCATCTTGTTCGAATAAAACTTGCTTTTCGATTAACTTATTGTCAGGGCCAACCTTCCGAATATTCACAGAAACAGGCACAATTTCATCTGTAAATTTTCCTTCTGCAAGTGCCTTAGCTGCTTTTTGATGGCTTCGAACACTATAGGCATCTTGATCTTCACGCGTTACCCCAAACTGTTTTGCTACTTGCTCAGCAGTATGGCCCATACTCATATAATATTGCGGAGCTTCTTCTGCGAGCTTCGCATTTGGCCTTGCAACATGCCCCATCATTGGAACGAGACTCATAGATTCTGAACCGCCAGCAATAATCGTATCCGCATGACCAAGCATAATTCTCTCCGCACCGTATGCGATCGCCTGTAATCCAGATGAGCAATAGCGATTAATGGTGATGGCAGGAACAGTGTCCGGTAGTCCAGCAAGCGCTCCAATATTTCGCGCCATGTTTAATCCTTGTTCAGCTTCAGGCATCGCACAGCCAATAATAAGATCGTCAATATTTCCATCGTATTGCCCTGCACGCTTAAGTGTTTCCCTGACGACAACTGCGCCTAAATCATCTGGTCTTGTACTAGCCAATGTCCCTTTTTTAGCTTTTCCAACAGGGGTTCTAGCACCTGCGACAATGACTGCTTCCTTCATACGTTTCCCTTCTTCCTTCTTGTTTTTTTGCCATTTTCATCTATCAATCTTTGATAAGAGCAAACAAAATTAAACATCATTTAGTTTCTTAATGGCTTCCCATTGATTAGCATATATTGCATTCTTTCCTGTGTTTTTGGTTCTGCAATAAGTTTTAAAAATGCCTCTCGTTCAAGATCAAGCAAATATTGTTCATCAACTTCCGTACCATACGGAACTTTCCCCCCCGCAATGACATATGCAATTTTCTTCGCAATTGTTAGATCGTATTCTGAGATGTAGCCCGATAAATACATCGTTTGTGCCCCAAGTAACAAGGCAGCATAACCGCTTTCACCCACTACTGGTATGTTTTTACGTGCTGGCGCCTTATATCCCATCTCATGCAAATGCAGTACAACCTGTTTTGCATCATAAATAAGATGATCTGGATTTATGCTAATCCCATCTGATGGGCTTAAAAAGTTATTTAAGCGAGCTTCTTCTGCTGATGTTGATACTTTAGCTAGCGCAATTGTTTCGAATACTTTATTGGCAATGCTTTGCAAATCAACTTGGACACCATTAGGGAGACTGTTTAAATGTTTGATATATAACTCTTTATTTCCACCGCCGCCTGGAAGTAGCCCTACTCCAACCTCCACAAGCCCCATATATGTTTCATTAGCTGCTTGGATATGGGCCGTATGCAGACATAGCTCGGCACCTCCCCCCAATGTCATTTGAAATGGTGCAGAAACTACTGGTTTTGGGCTATATTTAATTTTCATCATCGTACGTTGAAATTGGCGTATAACAAAATCTAACTCAAACATATTGTCATCTTGTGCTTCCATTAGCATAAGCGCTAGGTTTGCACCTACACAAAAATTTTTTCCTTGATTACCGATCACAAGCCCTTTATAATTCCGTTCCACTTCATCAATAGCAAAATCAATCATTTGTAAAATATCTAAACCAATTGCATTACTTTTGGAATGAAATTCAAGTAATAATACATCATCGCCAATATCAATCAAACTTGCACCTGTATTTTTCTTGATGACTTTTCCTTGCTGTTTTAAAGATTGAAGTTGGATATGTTTATCGTTCACTTTAATTGGCTCATATTTCCCATTACGGTAAAATGATTGCTGCCCATTGTTTTCCTTATAAAATGATGTAAATCCAGCTGTTATCATGTCTTTAATCCATTGAGGAACTTGCAGGCCTTCTTCTTCCATTTTTTGCACAGACTGTTCTAATCCGATAGCATCCCATGTTTCAAAAGGGCCAAAACTCCAGCCAAATCCCCATTTCATTGCCTGGTCAATTGCAACAATGTCATCGGCAATCACATTCACTAGATCTGCTGAGTAAATGAGAACAGGGGCAATAATATTCCAAAGCAAATGTCCTGCTCGATCATCAGCATAAATGAGTGTCTTCATTTTATTAGCTGTTCCTTTTACTTGCTGGGCAGATACATAGGAATCCGCTTTCATTTTCGTTCGTTGTTCATATTCCAATGTATTAGGATTAAGTTCTAGTATTTCCTTGCCTTGTTTTAAATAAAATCCTTGGCCCGATTTACTTCCTAACCAGCCTTTTGCAACAAGTTTATGAATAAAGTCTGGCACTTTAAAAATTTCTTTTTCCTTTCCTTCGACTTTTTCATATACATTGTTTGCAACATGAACAAATGTATCAATTCCAACGACATCCAATGTTCTAAAAGTTGCACTCTTTGGCCGACCGATCATTGGTCCTGTAATAGAATCTACTTCACCTACATGGTAGCCACCTTTCAACATTTCTTGAACTGTTACAAGTAAACCGTACGTGCCAATTCGATTGCCAATAAAATTTGGTGTATCTTTTGCAATGACAACTCCTTTTCCTAATACATCTTCTCCGAATTGTTTCATAAATGAAACAACCTCATCGTTCGTCTCAGATGTCGGTATGATTTCTAATAGCTTTAAATAGCGCGGTGGATTAAAAAAATGTGTCCCGAGAAAATGATTTTTGAAGTCCTCTGATCTGCCTTCTCCCATTGCTTCAATTGAAATGCCTGAAGTATTTGAACTGACGATCGCACCTTGTTTCCGATATTGATCAACTTTTTCGAATATCTCTTTTTTAATATCTAAACGTTCTACTACTACTTCAATTATCCAATCAACTTCCTCTAAGCGCTGCAAATCATCTTCTAAATTTCCAGTCTCAATGTATGACAAACTTTTTTTGGAAGTAAGCGGTGCAGGTTTTTGTTTTTGTAATTTTTGTAGTGCAGAACGGCTAAAACGATCGCGGACAGCTTTATCCTGTAATGTTAATCCTTTCGCCTTTTCTTCATCCGTTAATGATTTTGGAACAATGTCTAAAAGTAATGTTGGAATACCGACATTTGCTAGATGAGCTGCGATTCCCGATCCCATTACACCAGACCCTAAAACAGCTGCTTTTTTAATATGATATTTCATTCTTACATCTCCTTTCATGAATATGAATGAATAACCATTCATTTTACTGGCAAAAAAAATAAAAACTCCTTTTCTACTTAACAATATATACGAATTTTTTCAAACTATCAATAAATTAATCTTAAAAATTTTATGAAATATGATTTGCTTATGAAAAAAGCATTAATGGACAAAATAAATGCAATTGGAGGTGAAAACAATGGCAAAATTAAAGAAAAATCCTTCAAAAGCGGGTGTCAGCGCCGCAAGTGTTAAAGGAAATGCCGGGCCTACGGTAGAACATGACGGTGGAGGAAAAGTAAACAGTCAAAATAATCAATATAAAAAATAACTGAATGAAGGGGGACAGCTGTTTGATCGTTGCCCCTTTCCTCTACATTATTTTTTCACAATTCCTTTTAACACAAAACCAACATTTGCAGGGCGTTCAGCAAGGCGCCGCATAAAATAGCCATACCAATCAGTCCCATATGGTACGTAAACGCGCATATTAAAGCCTTCTTTCACAAGTTCTAGTTGGCGCTCTGGGCGAATTCCATAAAGCATTTGAAATTCGAACTGATCGTTTGCTATCTTATGGTTTTGAACAAATTGTTTTGTATACTCGATCATAGCATCGTCATGTGTCGCAATTGCCGTAAAATGTCCATTTAATAAATGAGTGCGGACAAGCTTTTTATAATTTTCATCGACCTCTTTTTTATTTGGAAATGCAACGTCTGCCGGCTCTTTATATGCACCCTTTACGATACGGAGGCGCGGTGATAAAGGATGAAGCTGTTCGATATCCTTCTGAGAACGATATAAGTACGCTTGAATAACAGTACCGATGCAGTCATATTCAGATTTTAATTGGGTGAAGATCTTTAGCGTTTGTTCGGTTCTTGTATGATCTTCCATATCAATCGTTACGAATACATCGTATGTTTTTGCTACTTCTAATATTTTTCGCATATTTCGCATAACGATTTCATCAGAAATATCCATTCCCATCGATGTCAGCTTCAATGAAACTTGTGCGTCTAAATGTTGTTCACCAATATATTTAATTGAACGAATTGTATTATTTGCCATTTCATTTGCTTCCGATTCTTTGCTGATAAATTCCCCTAAAAAATCTAATGTAACTTTAATGCCTTTTTGATTTAAGTCTTGGATGACTTGAACAGCCCGCTCAATTGTCTCACCAGCGACAAATCGTGACGCACCAAATTTCAAACCATATTTTTTCGCCATTTTTGTTAAAGTTTTATTTCCTGCCAAATATAAAAAGAAGTTTCTCAACATTTTCTCCATCAGCGCTTACTCCTTTTCAACAAGATGACAAGCATTCAAAATGACTTTCTAATACTACATATACCGTTGATGATCTCAACTTATGCAAACGATATGTAAAAAAAGTAATCTGCTTTTAAAACATTTTAAATCACATTGCATAGGAAATTCTGTTCAATCAAATAATAAAAAAAGCAAACAATATTTGACTTAAAAGGAGGATTTACTTTGCAATCACAATCTTTTTCACAGCAAAATCAACAAATGACTTACACAGAGCCACCTAATGTTATAACAACAAAGGATTTATCTTATATTGATGATATGTTAGCTTGGAATTTACTTGCAATGAAAAAAGCGCATTTCGTTGCTGAACATTGTCAAAATCCTGCATTGAAAACTGCTTTTGAAGCATGTGGCCAAATGCACCAACGCCACTACCAAAAAATCTTAAATCATTTAAATTCTACACAGTCGCATTAATTTTTCGTTTTATACGAACTGAAAACATATTCTTCATTTCATCTTACTTTTAATCCAAGACATTTTAATAAGGAGATAAGATTATGAACAATCAGCAAAAAATTCAAAATCCAAAAACACAAGTCCCTGAATCACCAACGATGAATGATCGAGATTTAGCTAATGATTTGTTATCAATGGAGAAATATATGACCGCATCATATAGCACTGCATTAAATGAAGCAAGTCATGATTCCTTATATCAAGATTTACTATCGATTTTTACAGAAACACAAAATCAACAAAGACAGTTATTTGAATTAATGTTTCAACAAGGCTGGTATAGTTTAGAAGCTGCTGATCAGCAAAAAATTCAACAATCGTTCCAACAACATCAAAGCTACAGCAATCAATTCCCATACGGAAACATCATTCAGTAGGTAGAAAAAGGGCCAGATACTACTATTATTAATGAAGTATCTGACCCTTTTTTTAATTATTTTTCGTTTGAAAACATATATTTTTTATAATGGTATCTTATTGACATAATGAGTCCAACTCCGAGCATATTCCCCATTAACGAGCTTCCTCCGTAACTGATAAACGGAAGTGGAATACCTGTAATTGGAAGAACACCGACAGTCATGCCAATGTTTTGAAAAACGTGGAATGTAATCATCGAAATGACTCCTGCACAAATATATGTGTAAAAATCATTTTTCGTCTCTAATCCAGTTTTTGTCATATGATAAATTAACATGAAAAACAGACTGACAACAATACTTGCACCGATGAATCCAAACTGTTCACCAATCACACTGAAAATAAAATCCGTTTGGCTTTCAGGCAGGTATACTTCTCGGCTTCCATAACCTTTACCGAAAGTTTGTCCCGATCCAATCGCTAATAAAGAACGAATCAAGTGATATCCTTCAGTAGATGAATAATTGTACGGATCTAGCCATGAATATATACGGCCGAATTGATACGTTTTTATCCCGAGATAAGTTTCTAAAACTTTCGGTTTCCATAATACAAAATAAAAAATAATGGCTACAATGCCGGCAAATCCAGCAAAGAAAGGAAGTAGTAATTTCCAAGTAATTCCTGCCGTGAAAATCATTCCAATTAAAATAGCCATAAACACTAGGGATGTTCCTAAGTCCTGTTTAATAATAAGCATTAACGGTACAAATGTAGCAATCCCTAATTTTACAATTAGCCATAAATCAGATTGAACCGTTCTATATCCATTTTTTTGATGATGATCCGAAATGAGTCTCGCCAATACTAAGATTAAGAAAACTTTCATGAACTCGGATGGCTGAATTGTTCCAAGAAATGGTATTTTAAACCAGTTTTTCGCACCATTGATTGTTGGAGCGATTGAAGATGGAGCAATGATTAAAAAGCAAAGCAAAGCAATACCAAAGCCATATGCATACCATGAAAGTCGTTTTAATTGATCGGAATCAAATTGTACAGCCAAGACGATTAGCCCAGCCCCGACTATATACCAAAAAATTTGTTTAATAACAAAATTCTCATGATATTGCCCACTTTGCTGGGCACTGTATATGGACACTAAACTAACAACACATAGCAATAGTAATGTTAGTACAATACCATAATCAACTTTTGAACCATTATTGTTCTGAGAAGACATATCGATTTCACCTAATTCTAACTAAAAATTTACTAGCTTAAATGCTCAGCATCGTAAAAAAAAATCAATGAATGAAATAGTTGACTGTAATCATTGAAAAGCTTTTTACATGTGGTAGCATCAATCGAAGACATAAAAAAGACGATAGTGGTAACAACAAAGTTCATTATACAACATTTTTTTTGTTAATACGATGATGATCTTTGCTTTTTTTCATTTTAGCACTGGAATGTAACTTTTGATTTACAATTGATGCTTGCAAAACCTAATGACAGACAACATTTTCTGACGCCGATACCGTAAATAACCCAAAAATTGACATAATCTCATCAAAAAAATTGAAGGAAACGGATTTTCCATATACAATAATGCTGGGAAACATAAAACAGTTCCTGCTTTAAATTGAAGGAGGTAGCACAATGGAACCTATCAAAGATATTGAAACATTCGAAAGCATTACTGCTCAATCTGAACCTGTCATTATTAAATTTTTTGCTGATTGGTGCCCTGATTGTAAAGTAATGGATATGTTTATTGGTGAGGTCATTAAAGACTATCCCCAATACTCATGGTTTGAAATAAACAGTGACCATTTCCGTGAACTTGCTGACAAATATCAAGTAATGGGAATTCCTAGCTTATTAATTTTCCAAAATGGAGAAAAAAAGGCACATTTACATAGTGCAAATGCAAAATCTCCTGAACAGGTCCGCGAATTTTTAGATCAAGTTACACTTTAAAGGGTTGGTCCCACGTTTAACCTGCATATGATGTTTTAAACCATTCATCTTATCAGGTTTATGTGGTGCCAATCTTTTTTTTGAAAATGGTAAAAGTTCGTTTGTTCGTGAATGATTAGGGTATTCTAAAAGATAGATCATAAAGAAAGGAGCTTGCAAATGCTTTGGACGATCATTGGGATTTTACTTGTTCTTTGGATTCTAGGATTAATCGCTCATATAGCTGGCGCCTTTATCCATCTTTTACTAATCATTGCCGTTATTATTTTCATTATCAAGCTAGTGTCACGTAAACGAGATCACGATAGATAAAACAAGCCGATCGTATTTCACGATCAGCTTGTTCATAACAGTTTAATATCCAGTATATTTACAATCCTATCGACGTCAGCTTTCAGTGCACTGATATCTTTGAAATGTACCAACATTCCTCGGAATACATAGGATTTTACTTCCTCTCGTTGTTCTACTTCATTTAATAAAAATTGAACGACATCAATCAGCTCTTTCTTTTTCTCCGTATGTAAATCTGCCTGTTCTAACGTTCGTTTCATATTCATTAAAATCGGTAATAATTGCTCTTTCTTTTTTTTACAACGCGGAAACATATCTTCAATGTTCACATGGGTAATAGGTGGATTCTTTTTTTCCAGAAAATGACGGACAACATGATCAATCTGCTTAAGAATAAATTCTGAAAGTTGGTCTAAATCTACATTTACACCTTTAAAAACGGTTATCCCCATGTAAGCATTACGAATTCCTTCATATACTAGAACTGTATCAAATATATATGGTTTAACATCCTCCCCATAAATAGAAAGAATGTTTTTTTCACAGTATTTATAGATTTCATACTGATTTTTCTCAAAAAATTTACGTAATTCCTCGTTAATTGAATGGTTCTGCTCTCTTAAAACCATCATAATAAAATCACGATGTTTAATGAAAAAGTCGAATTGAATAATAATCTGCTTTTTAAACTTATCTCTTGGGCGTAAATCTTCCTGTTCAGCGTTTTTTAATAACCGAAGGATATGATCAAAATAGTATTGAAAAATATCTACTAGTAGCTCATCCTTTGAAGAAAAATAATGATAGAAGGAGCCTTTAGAAATACCATATTCACTAACGATATCTTGAACAGATGTTGCCTGAATTCCTTTTCGGGCAAATAATTTTATCGCTATCTTGATTAGATCCTTCTTTTTTTGCTTCATACGTACTCACCTCGATCTCGCTGTCCACAAAAGCCACTCTTAAGATGGTAATAATAATGAATCTCTTACAGAATCAATTGCGATGACTTCATCCCGGATGCTTTTCATTTTCTCATCTAACAGTGTCACTGTATCGGCTGCTTGCTTTAATTCATGTTTTAAATAATCTGGTATATCACGATTATATTTATAGAAAATTTTATGCTCTAGGCTTGCCCAAAAATCCATCGCCAATGTGCGCAATTGAATTTCGGCAGGAACGTATATTTCCTGGTTTGCAAGTTGAACTGGTACTTTTACAATTAAATGTAAACTTTGATAGCCAGTTGGTTTAGGGTGCTTAATATAATCCTTAACTTCAACAACTTTTAAATCTGAACGATTAAGGAATAGCTGATAAATTTCGTAAATATCAGAGATAAAGGCACAAACAACACGAACCCCTATCACATCCAATATTTTTTCTTTTATATTATCAATCGTAGGTTCTAAATTTTTTCTTTTTAATTTTTCTTTTATGCTATCAACCGATTTCAATCTTGTTTTAATATGTTCGATTGGATTGTTTTTACCTTTTATACGTGCCTCTTCGACCATAATATTAATTTTCGTTTTTAATACATCCATTCCGAATTTATAGGTCATCAAAACATTTTTAAGTTCTGTTGAAGGTTTCATGAAACGTACCCAATCCTTTCCTCTATATAAAAGATTTGTTAAATAAGCTAATCAAACTAGTACATTTAATAACAAATCTTTAAAAAAACCTTGATTAATAATGACCAGTCAGTTATATTTTATATCGATATGACCAGTCAGTCAAATTACGTATATATGACAAAAATTTACAAAGGAGCACAACATCTTGAAGCATATTATCAATTTCTGCCTAAACAATAAGTTTGCCATTTGGTTAATGACATTAATCGTGGCATGTGCAGGGATTTATGCAGGAACCAATATGAAATTAGAAACAATTCCGAACATAAATACCCCTGTTATTATGATTTCAACTACCTATACAGGTGCAACACCTCAGGAAATTGAAGATAAAGTAACAGCGCCAATAGAACAAGGTATTAAAAATCTATCAGGTGTGCAAAATGTTACGACAACGTCTACACAAAATAACTCTTCCATACAAATTGAATATGACTATTCAACAGATATGGATCAAGCAAAAAATGATATTAAAGAAGCACTTGATAAAGTAGACTTACCAGATAATGTTGACAAACCAACGGTCTCAAGAGTGAGTCTCAATGATTTTCCGATTCTTTCTTTAAGTATAACAGATAAAAATAAATCATTCGTAGATTTAACAAAAACCATTGAGAATGACATTGTCCCACAATTACAAAGTATTGATGGTGTCTCTCAAGTACAAGCTTCAGGACAATACGTCCAAGAAGTACAATTGGCATTTAAACAAGATAAATTAAATGCATTAGGATTAGATGAAAACACTGTACAGCAACAAATTCAAGCTTCTAACGTTTCTGTCCCTCTTGGTTTAATCAATTTTGGAAAAAAAGATAAATCCGTTGTCATTGACGGAAATGTAAAATCGTTGGATCATTTTAAAAATCTTGCTATCTCTTATACGCCAAAAACACAAGCAAGTGCAGGCAGTACTGCCGCTTTAAGTGGACAAGCTAGTAAACAAGCAACAGGTATTCCAACAGTCAAGCTAAAGGATATTGCAGATATTAAAGTAGTTGGCAAGCATGAAACCATTTCGAAAACAAATGGGAAAGATTCAATTGGTATTACTATTACAAAAGCAGCTGATGCAAACACTGTTGATGTAGCAAATGCTGTCAATAAAAAAATCGATAAATTTGAAAAAGACTATAACGGCTTAAAAGTTACAAAAATATTAGATCAAGCAACACCGATTGTCGATTCTGTAAAAACAATGTTAGAAAAGGCAATCATTGGTGCAATTTTTGCTGTGATTATTATCCTTTTATTTTTACGTAACTTCCGTTCAACGATTATTGCGGTTATTTCAATTCCAATGTCAATCTTTATTGCGTTTATTCTTTTGAAACAGATGGATATTACGTTAAATATTATGACATTAGGAGCGATGACCGTTGCAATTGGCCGTGTAATAGATGACTCGATTGTCGTCATTGAAAATATTTACCGGCGTCTCACAAATCCAGCTGAAAAACTAAAAGGTAAAGAGCTTATTCGTGAAGCAACGAACGAAGTGTTTAAGCCAATCATGTCTTCTACAATCGTAACAGTGATTGTCTTTATTCCTTTAGGTTTAGTAAAAGGAATGGTTGGGGAATTATTTATGCCATTCGCCCTAACTTTAGTATTTTCACTATTAGCATCATTACTGATTGCCTTAACAGTTGTTCCGATGTTCGCTCATTCTTTATTTAAAAATGGTATTAAACTTAAAAAAGTTGAGAATCATCGCGAGCATGGAAAACTTGCAAGCTTTTATAAAAAAGTTTTGAATTGGTCACTTAACCATAAACTGATTACATTTGGATTAGCTTGTCTTCTTTTAGTAGGAAGTCTTGCACTCACTCCATTAATTGGTGCGAGTTTCATGTCAGACGACACCCAAAAGGTTGTGTATGCTACTTATTCTCCTGATCCAGGACAAACACTTGGAGATGTTAAGAAAACAGCCGCAAAAGCAGAAGATTATTTGCTTAAGCATAAAGGTGTAAAAACCGTCCAATATTCTATCGGAAGTTCTGCTTTTAGCACACAAGATAATTCTGCAGTATTTGTCGTTGAATACAAGGATAGTACGAAAAACTTTGATAAAGAACCAGATAAAGTGATTAAAGCAATGCAAAAAATGTCTAAACATGGTACTTGGAAGTCTCAAGACTTTGGATCAACATCAAGTAATGACTTAACAATGTATGTTTATGGAGACAACATGGATGAAATTAAGCCTGTTGTAAATAAAATTGAGCATATTATGAAACAAAACCATGACTTGAAAAACGTTGAGACAAGCTTATCAAAAACATATGATGAGTATGCATTAGTTGCAGATCAAAACAAATTGAGCAAATTAGGATTAACGGCTGGTCAATTAGGAACAGGACTTTCTCAAGCTGGAAATCAGCAAGTTCTAACAACCGTCAAAAAGGACGGGAAAGAATTGAATGTCTATGTTCAAACGAACAAGGAAAGCTACAAAAATATTAATGAATTAACGAATACAAAGGTTACAACTTCTTTAGGAAATAAAGTAGCCCTTAAAGATGTCGTAAGTGTGAAGAAAACAACGACACCAAACTCAGTAGAAAAACGAAATGGAAAGATTTATGCAAGTGTTACCGGAAAAATTACTTCATCAGACGTTTCTAAAGTCACACAAAGCGTAAAAGGTAAAGTAGATAAACTGGACGTACCAAAATATATTGATATCTCAACAGGCGGAGTATCAGAAGATATGAAAGACTCCTTTACAAAATTAGGGTTAGCGATGCTTGCAGCTATTGCGATCGTCTATCTCGTTCTAGTGATTACATTTGGTGGCGCACTTGCTCCATTTACAATTTTATTCTCATTACCATTTGCGGTTATTGGTGCATTAGTTGCTCTATATTTAGCACATGAAACGATTAGTGTCACTGCAATGATCGGTGCTCTAATGCTAATCGGTATAGTTGTCACAAATGCGATCGTATTGGTTGATAGGGTGATTCATAAAGAGAACGAAGGGCTTTCAACTCGTGAAGCATTGCTTGAAGCTGGAGCAACTCGTCTTCGCCCAATTCTCATGACAGCTATTGCAACGATCTTTGCACTTCTTCCTCTCGCTTTAGGATATGGCGGCGGAGGCTTAATTTCAAAAGGACTCGGTGTTACCGTTATTGGCGGTTTAGCAAGTTCGACATTATTGACCTTGCTAATTGTTCCAGTTGTTTATGAATTTTTAATGAAGTTTACAAAGAAAAAGAAAACAATAAATGAATAATTGAAAAAAAGAAGCTGCAGATACACTTGTTTTTCAAGTTTATCTGCAGTCTTTTTTATGTTAGATAGATGTTTTGTTTTGAAATTCATGATAATTGAGCTGATCCTAAAAATAAGAGATCTCCATTAAATAATAGTCCTAATGAGGTTTGACTGTATTCTAACTTGTTTCTATATAGAAACAACTATTTTTATTGAGTAAATATATTAAAATTATAAAAATTTCTTTAAATTAAGATTTATGATTTGAAATGTTATGCCCCTTTATCATACACTTTAATAAATAATATCCTCACAGTATTCATACTCAAACATATGTAATTGAAAATCTACCAGTATAAATGAAAATCCTCTCTATTATTTCAAGTAGTAATTGACTTTCGCTCCAGGATGCTTGCTTTCCGCGGGCGGATGCTGTGCCCCTCGGCGTTGCACGCCTGTGGGGTCTCAGCGATGCCGCTTTTCCCGCAGGAGTCTCGCATCCTTCCGCTCTAATCATTTTACGAACAGTTGTTGTAAAAACAAGTTTAAGAAAAAATCTCCAAATTATTAGTACTAAATTTATTTTATTTAAAATAATTATAAATAAATATTGATTTTTATTATAAAGATGTTATCATCTAATTATAATTATTTTAATTAAAGGTGGGGATCACATGAGTGACAATCAAAGAAAACTAACAACTAGCTGGGGAGCTCCAGTTGGCGATAACCAAAATTCTATTACAGCTGGGCATCGAGGACCTACATTAATTCAAGACGTACATTTACTAGAAAAATTAGCGCATTTTAACCGCGAGCGTGTTCCCGAACGTGTTGTTCATGCTAAAGGCGCAGGTGCACACGGTTATTTTGAAGTTACTAATGATGTTACAAAATATACAAAGGCTGCATTCTTATCAGAAGTTGGTAAACGCACACCTCTATTCGCCCGCTTCTCTACTGTTGCCGGAGAACTGGGATCTGCTGACACTGTGCGCGATCCACGTGGTTTTGCCGTCAAATTTTACACCGAAGAAGGAAATTATGATTTAGTTGGAAATAATACGCCTATTTTCTTTATTCGTGATGCGATTAAATTCCCAGACTTTATTCATACACAGAAACGTCATCCAAAAACTCATTTAAAAAATCCAACAGCGGTTTGGGATTTTTGGTCCCTTTCACCAGAATCTCTACATCAAGTCACATATTTAATGGGTGATCGCGGTATTCCTGCTACATTGCGCCATATGAATGGCTATGGCAGTCATACTTACAAGTGGACAAATGCTGAAGGAGAAGGTGTTTGGATTAAATATCATTTTATTTCCGAACAAGGTGTGAAAAATCTTGATGTAAAACTTGCTGAAAAACTTGCCGGAGAGAATCCTGATTACCATGCCGAAGATTTATTTAATGCAATTGAAGATGGAGATCATCCTGCATGGACATTATATGTGCAAATTATGCCTTTAGAAGATGCAAATACTTATCGCTATGATCCATTTGATGTAACAAAAGTATGGTCTCATAAAGATTACCCACTTATTGAAGTTGGGCGCATGGTATTAAACCGTAATCCTGAAAACTATTTCGCTGAAGTTGAGCAAGCTGCATTTTCACCTGGTACGCTTGTCCCTGGTATCGATGTATCTCCAGATAAAATGCTGCAAGGTAGACTTTTTGCTTATCATGATGCCCAACGCTACCGTATTGGCGCAAATTATAATCAATTGCCAATTAACCGTCCACGAGTAGAAGTAAGTAATTATCAGCGTGACGGATATATGCGTGGTGACGACAATGGAGGCGGCTCTGTTTATTATGAACCAAACAGCTTCGATGGTCCTAAAGAAGCACCGGAAGCAAAACAAGCTGCATATCCGGTTTCAGGAGTTGCTGAAAGTGTTGCATATGATCAAGATGACCACTATTCACAAGCAGGCGCACTTTACCGTTTAATGAGCAAAGAGGAACGTACACGTCTTGTTGAAAACATTGTAAATGCGATGAAACCTGTTGAAAAAGAAGAAATTAAACTTCGTCAAATTGGGCATTTCTACAAAGCAGATCCTGAATATGGTACACGTGTCGCAGAAGGACTTGGCTTATCTGTGCCAGAAGAAGTTAAGTAATAATAGTGGAATAGAAGTCTTATTCAGCTCTGCCGTATAAATGTTTTATTATTTTCCAATATAAATGAAAGAGGCTGGGACAAAAGTATATTAACTAAAGAAAACCCGCATATTGTGCTCCAATCTCGCTCCGGAGCTGATTTGTGCAATGTTCGTCTTTAGCTAACTATCCTTGAATTTTGTCCCAACCTCTTTTTACTATTCAACCATGCAATTTATGAAAATCTTTTTCTAATGAGTTTTTCAACCAAACTGTTATAGCCATTAATAATAGAACGAACCAATGGATCAACATATCTTTCAACTTTATAAATGGCAATAGACACTACTAATGCAATAACGATACTTGCAGCAACATCCATTGGATAATGGTGGCCAACATAAACTCGTGATATCCCGGTCAGTATAGCACAGCCAATCATGACAGAACCTAATTTGCGATTTCGCAGCCAAAGGGCAAAGGCAATAGCAAAAGTCCCTGTTGCATGATCACTTGGAAAAGAATCATCCTTAGCATGCGGCAATAAAATATGAATATGATAAGTTACAAATGGCCGCGGTTCATAATACAAAGAACCAATTAGTACATTTAAGAGTAAGCCAACAATCCCAGTTATTCCCGCATATAGCACAATGCTTTTTAATTGTGACTTTCCTGCTAACCATGCTATGAGTAACACAATCGCAAATAATAGAAAAGCATCACTCGTAAAAAATATCATGACATCATCTAGTAGATGACTATGTCCTGATAAATTATGAATCAAAAAAAATAGCTGACTATTCATTTGTAGTAAAATCTCCCTTACTAATCCTTCTTTTAGAAATGATGATTCATCATTTCATCAATTCGTACACAATGATATCCTCTACTATGAACTTCCTGCAAAACAATTTTTAATCCTTCAATTGTATAATGGGGCGCATCTTCATCTGCCCCCCATGTTTCCCCACAATCGTGCAATAAAATAATATCTCCTGACTTCACATTGTTCAGGATACCTCTCACTCTTTTCTCAGCCCCACCTTTACTTTTCCAATCACCGACCATTAATGACCATAAAATCGTATGGAAGCGCGGATGAATAACAAAATCAAATATATTCATCATTCCCCATGGAGGACGATAAAATTTCGGCTTTTCTCCGATGATGCCCTCTATAATGTTTGCAGAACGATCGAGGCCCTTTTTAATTGTCCAAGGATACATCAACCAGTTACAATGATGGATATAATTATGAACCCCAATTAAATGTCCTTCCTCGTGCATCCTTTTGATGAGTGCAGGATACCGTTCTGCTCTTTCTCCAACTACAAAAAAAGTTGCCTTTACACGATGCGCTTTTAAAAGGTCTAACAGCTCAGGCGTATAAATTGGATCTGGCCCGTCATCGAATGTAAAAGCAATTTCATTCTCCCTTTTCCCTTTTTTAAATGCGCCAACTCCTGCCCAAGTAGATAACATGTATGGAATAATTGCATAAATCATTAACAATATAAAAAGTATTAATACTGCAAAAATGAGCACAGATTGACATCCTTCCTTTAATTCTCAATAAAAGTAACGAGCTCTATATTTATTGCCCTTGATTCATCAGTAGTGATTTTTTCCTCATCCGGGCGTATCTTTTTCTTTTTAAAAACTGTGTCGGCATTTCAGGTGGTTCATGATATTGAATGTCCTTTGAGCGATCAATAATCTTTAAAGCTCGGAAAGCAGATTCTTTGTTTTGAATTTGCCGAGTTTGCACCTTCATTGCTTCAAGTTCTCTCTGATTGCTAAGTAAACATGTGATCTGCTCAATTACTTCCCTTCCATCTTCTGCTTGGACAGCAACTCCAGAATGTATTAAGAAACGAGCATTATCCTCTTCCTGACCTGGCAATGGCTTGTACAAAATCATTGGCAGCTCCATTGCAAGTGCCTCAGCTGTCGTTACTCCACCCGGCTTCGTAATCATTACATCTGATACAGCCATTACATCATGAACATAATCTATATATCCTTTTATATGAAATATATGTTTTGACGATATGAGCTGTTTGTTTAAACGAACTCGTAATTTTTCATTATGACCACATATGATGATGAACTGAACAGGGAATGGGATGTCATTTAGTTTTTCCGTCTCTAAAATACCATTTCCCATCATCCCATCTCCGCCGCCCATAATGAGTACCGTAGGAAGATCAGGACGAAAATGATATTTTTTCAATATGTCTTCTTTCTTCCTTTGTTTAAGAAAACTAGGTTTAATTGGAATACCTGTACAAGAAATTTTAGAACCTGATATACC
Organism: Heyndrickxia ginsengihumi; assembly: GCF_011008565.1. Taxonomy (GTDB): domain Bacteria; phylum Bacillota; class Bacilli; order Bacillales; family Bacillaceae_C; genus Weizmannia; species Weizmannia ginsengihumi. The sequence goes on along the minus strand of NZ_JAAIWK010000004.1, from coordinate 163,148 downwards.
AAGACGAATTAACTTTTGCCGCATATTATATGACCCTACTAAATAATGATCTGTATAGGGATGTAACCAGGAACTATGATAACTATAATCGGTTATTACTGTTACGAGCGGAATGGTGATCAGTCCGTATTCTTTTAACTTAGAAATGACACTAGACGCAAATGGGTAAGTACTGACTATAACAGATGGCTGAACCATCTTTAACATTTGCAGCGCCTTTTTCATTCCGCCTGATAATAATGTATTAATCGTTTTAGAAAAAACAGACTGGTCATACGTTTTCTCATACATGTAACCATAAATATGCGGACATGTTTTTAAACTTTTCATATATACATAATGGCTTAATGGATAAAGATTGGGATGTACCCACTCCATAAAATCTACAATCGTTGCTTCTGTTTTGGGAGAACGGATATTGATAGCTTGTTTTATTGCATGTGCAGCCTGTACATGCCCTTCTCCAAAGGAACCCGTTAAAATGAGAACATTGTCTTTTCCCTCTATCATCATTAATTCCCCTTGTCTATTTATCTACATGTTTCAAATCATACTTATCCTTCTAAATTGAATGTACATTGAAAAGACAAAGCTTCATCTTAAAAAGTTCATTTTAATTTTTTTGCAAAAATGTTAAACATTCCCTTTCCTTTTTCTTCTTTCTTTTAGTTTTCGATAAATTGAGGTAATGGATAATCCAAGTGAATACCATAATAAAATTAAAAATATGATTCCTCCAATAAGTGGAATATTCATTAAAGCTGTTAGAAGAACAATACCGACAAATAATGCCAGCCATTCCGGTTTTTCACGAACAATTGCAAACTCCTTGCCTATTTCCCTGCTCAAGAAAACAAGTCCAATTATAAATGAAACAAATATGCCTAAAAAGACAATAATTACAAGGGGAATTGCAATAATCGTTACGGTTAAAAATATGCTTAATGCACTTAATGCAATCGTCCCCATAAAACCTGTCAAAATTAATTTTCCAGGAGTAAAATACACCGACTTAGAATCAATTGAAATTCGCTTTCTCATCAAAACGCCAACGAGAACAGTTAATACAATTAAAATGAGACTAACAGCCAATCTCATAAACCATAGCGTCAAGATGATTGTTCCAGCAAAGATTAGACTGTGTAATGTTTCATTGTTCAAATTCACATTAATGACATGTTCTGTAATTTTTGCACCTTTTTCTTGACTAACCTTTCCACCTAGAACAAAGACAGAACCTCTAATGTCTGCGCCTTTTTTCACGGTAAGATTCCCATTTATGACAACAACAGCTGTTTTTACCTTCCCACTAATGACGGCATCATCGCCTAGGACAATAACATTTTCCAATTGTTGATTTTTAGGAATAACCGTTTGCTTATTGTGAATAATATTTTTTGGCTCTTTTGCAAATGCCGTATTAAAGATCGCCATGCTAACAATCATAACGGTGATAAAACTAATAATAATTCTGCGCCCTTTCAAGATAAATCCCCTCACTCTTCTACTGGTTTGATTCGTAACAGACGAAAGACGGACCATGAACAGAATGCTAAAATAATGAAGGTAATCACGCCGATAATGCCAAATAAGTTAGGCACAGTTGAAAGTAATGATACAGCTAAGTTAAATGCACTAATGAAAATATTAACAAGCGCAGAACCGATGTTAATACCAACATAGAAGCTAGCCCTAAATAATGGATACATCAATACGCTCAATATGGCGAAACATAGTACAAAAAACCAAATAAATCCTCGATAACTTAAAACCATTCGGACTTCTTCATTTAATATTTTCGCAGTAACTGCTTTTTCAAAATTCATACTAGGAATTTCAATATCCTGATAAAAACGGATCATCTCTTCTTGAATCATCTTTAAATGATCCAATTCTTGTTGACAAGATGGACAAACGGAAATATGTCTTTCTACAACAAGTAAATCCTTTTCATCTAATTCATGGTCAATATAGGCAGACAACAAATCTTCAACATGCTCACCCATTTTATCACCCTCTCGAGAGCTCGTTTTTTAATATTTTTCTTGCAATATTGATTCGTGATTTAACTGTTCCTAGAGGGATGTCAACAATTTTTGCAATCTCATCGTAAGAATAGCCTTGGATATCACGTAACACTAACACACTTCTATGTTCAGGAGATAGCTTTTTCATAGCTTCCTGTAATTGTATTCTCATGTTAGCCTGCTCGATATTCGATGCACTCTTGCTAACTTCCTGTTCATCTATCTCTGTTTGCATGGACGTTTTTTTCTGAATCTTTTTTAAGCGGTCATAGCATAAATTCGTCACAATCCTCGTTAACCACGAAACAAACGCATATTCATGATCCAATTTTGATAATGAATAATATGCTTTGACAAACGCTTCTTGGGCAATATCCTCTGCCTCCATTCGATCATTGACCATTGCATAGGCGTGCCGGAATACTTGTCCTTTATACATCGTAATAAGAGCAGAGAAGGCATCGACGTTTCCATTCTTTGCTTTACGAATTAATTTCTTTAAATCTTGCTCCACCCTTTTCAACTCCCTCTAAACGAAGCGAGGTAACGATCTAATTTTAAAAGTAGACGATTATTTCTCATATTCAAATTCTATTAACCGACTATTTTTCGGAAGTCTAATTATATTTAATAATGAACAATTCCTATATGTCAAAGTTAATCCCTTTAATAAATGATTCATACGGTTAATCTCCTCCATGATCTCATTCTTTCATGTTTGCTCTATACCTATACCAACATTTCATACTAACCAATAAAAATAATAAGACAATTAACATGATCCCTACAGGATAAAGAACAGAAGTACTGTAGCTAAATTGTTTATTTATTTCATATACGAAAGTCAGATAAGATTTCCCGAGAAATAGAACGGCTATACTCCAAGGATAAATTCCTATAAATGTTAAAATACTATACTTCCATCTTGGTATTTTGCATAGACCTGCGACATAAGAAATATAATTTCCGATACTAAACGGTCTAGTAAAGGCGATGGTCCAAACACCAAAACGCTGAAATAAGCACTGCGCTTTTTCAATGCCCTTTTGAAATTTCTTAGGAATCTTTTTTTGTAGCGCTGAAGAGATGTAATACGGTATAAAACTTGAAATCGTATAAGTTATTGCCATCAAGACTGCCGTGAATAATATTTGATTACAATTTAAATGCGAAACAGCCCCATAAGATACTAAGATAAATACACCTGGGAATGGAAGGGATGATCCTTCAATCAGCATCACAATGCAAACCCCAATGATGCCCATTCCTTGTATCATGTCAATAAGATGTTGAAACATATAATTGATCCCTTTTACTTCTTCTCATTGGTTTATATGGATGATTAATAGCTGCCGCTAAAATAGCTTGCAATTTCAACTTGCTTACATCAATTTCTAAATGATAAGCATTCACATTTTGATAATAATTCTTTAAAATATTCTCATTCATTAATACTTCCTGCAGTTGCTGCTCTATCGACTTGTCACCTGCAAGCTCAAAGACTAAACCTTTTTCTTTTAAAAAAGCTAAATTGACTTTTTCTTGTCCAGGCAAACTAGCGTGAATAAAGATTGGAATCTTTTTTTGGATTGCCTCACTTATCGTCACACCCCCAGGTTTCGTAATGACGGCATCAACTTGATCGTACAAATAACTCATTTCTTTTCGGGAAGAAACATACGAAATCGGTTTGATATGCGGTAATTTCCATGATTGTATTTGTTGAAACAACGCTTGATTGTTCCCGCATAAAACAAAGTAATCAAATTGTAGATTATTTCTCACTCTTTTTAGTAGACGCTTCATATCACCTAAACCACTATTGCCGCCTGTAATTAAGATTTTTTTTCGTTCGACTTGTTTACGAAAGTGAGTATTCATTTTAAATTCTTCATCTATTGGAATCCCTGTTATATAAATGTTTCTTTCGTTTACTCCTTCATTTATTAACTGTAATTTTATTTGTTTATTTGGAACAAAATGTAAATCAATTTCTTGTTTTCCCCACATATCATTTATAAAAAAGTCTGTGTAGGCGTTAATAACTGGTACTTTCAGACCTTTTTTTATTTTTAAGCGCGCAAGTAACATTGACGGAAAGCTATGGGTACATATAATTAAATGCGGTTGCTCTACATTAATTAACTGCTCCATTCTTTTCATAAAAAGATGGTTATATATATTTATTAGCGATGTCGAACCAGACTTCGAATAAATATAAGTTTTATAGAGCCACTGATATATATTTGGCGCTCTAGAGATCCACTCTAAATAAGTCTTTGTTACGACTTTCTCTAACGTTTTATTTGTATAGGAAATTAAATCAATTTTTTTTACTAAAACCTCTTCATTAAGATTTTCTATTTTATTGATTAATGCCTCAGCAACCTGATGATGACCAGAAGGCATTTGCAACAATGGCATGACTAATATTTTTTTCATTTATTCTCCTCCATAGGAAGTAAAGCATTCATGTAAAAGGACGGACAACTAATAGGAGAAGTTCATATGATTTTTTTCATATTGCAGATTTCAATGTGAATGTTAAATAAGTTTCCGACTCTTTTTTAAAAGGAGAGCTTTTTTAGTCGATAATGAAACCTTTTCTCACCACTTTATTCGTCCCCGAATAACATACATATTGAGCAAAAGGATGGTGAGGAAAATGCCTATTATTTCAGGAAAAGAATATATTGAAAGAATTAATGCTTTGCAAACTGATTTATGGATGGACGGGGAAAAAATTAAAGGAAAAATTTCTGAACATCCTGCGTTTGAAGGAATTATCAATAGCCAAGCTAAGTTATATGATTTACAATGTGACCCAACAAAATCTGATCTAATGACATTTACATCTGGCACAACGGGAAATAAAATAGGTACATCATTTTTGGAACCTAAAACAAAAGAAGATTTAGAAAAACGAAGGCTGATGACACAAGAGTGGGCAAAAGTAAGTGCCGGAATGATGGGAAGATCTCCCGATTATATGAATACGGTGCTAATGACTTTTGCTACTGCCTCAGACATTTTATCAGAACAAGAGAAAAGATTTACGAAAAATATGCAGCAGCTGTTTGAAGATGCGAAGGAAAATGATTGGTGCTTTACTCATACATTTATTAATCCGCAAAAAAATAGAGCAGTATTACAATCATTTTTTGATGAAGACAAAGATCAAATTATTGCTGCACAAACAATGGAAGAAAATAGTGATGGAATTGTCATACAAGGAGCACGCTTATTAGCAACCCAGGGCGGTATTACTGACGAAATTTTAGTTTTTCCTGCCCCTTCTGGAGCCTTTAACGAAAAACATGCATATGGCTTCTCGATTCCAAGCAACACCCCTGGACTAAAGTTTATTAGCCGTGAATCATTCCGATATCGGCCATCTTCATTTGATCATCCACTTGGATCACGTTTTGACGAGGTGGACACGGTTGTTGTGTTTGATCATGTGACAGTTCCTTGGGAAAGAGTTTTCTTTTATAAAAACTCAGAAATTGCTTATAAAATTTACAATGAGAGCAGCTACAACCCATTAACTGCACATCAAGTCCTTTCCCGTCGCATTATAAAAATTGAATTTATTCTTGGGTTGACACAAGTTTTGATTAGTACGATCAATGTTGGAGAGTACCAACATATACATGAAAAAGTGAGCGATATCATTATTGGTTTAGAGTCATTAAAAGCGCTTCTATTAACTTCAGAGTTACAGGCAACAATCGATAAGTGGGGAACAATGGTGCCAAACTCTACACAATTAGATGTTGCCACCAATTTATTTCCGAAACTGTATGGACGCTGCATGGAAGTTCTTCAGCAAATTGGTGCTAGCGGGCTTGTTGCCATACCAACCGAAAATGATTTTTCCTCACCTTTAAGAAGTGATCTCGATATTTATTTACAAGGGGCAGCGGAAAATGCCGAAAATCGTGTAAAAATCTTTCGACTCGCCTGGGATACTTCAATGAGTGCGTTCGGTACACGGCAAGCTTTATACGAGCGCTTTTTCTTTGGAGACCCCGTAAGATTAGCCAGTAAACTATACTCAATTTATAATCGGGAAGACGAAATCAAGCACGTCCGCCAGTTTCTCCAACTAGATAACAAGGAATGAGAAAATAGGACAGCTGATGTCGTTTGAGACTCAGTTTGTAAGCCTCATAGAGTTTGCAACAAATGAGTGTAGAAATTACTCACTTTTAGCATACTTATCCTAATAAAAAAGCCGAATAAGTGATATTTATCGATTATCACCTATTCGGCATTTCAACTATTTATAAAGGTAATCCGGATTCTAATAATGCTAAAGCATCATCAATTGCCTCTAAAATATCGCTTTCTGGATGTTTAAAGACATACATCCACACTGACATCATTGCACCTACAAGCGAGCCTGAGAATACTATAATTGCTTGGTCTTCAAAATCACATCCAACTCTTTCAGCAACAATTTGCGAGATCATTTCAATTGTATTTGTAAAATGCGTAAAAGATGCAACACGTAATTCTGGAACACCTAACGTTAATTCCACTCTCTCCTTAATTGCTTGCATTTCCTCTTCTGGAAGTCTAGAAAACACCGCTTTTACAGCAACTCGGCATGCTTGAATCGGACTTAATTCCTTTGGCTGTTTTTTGAATTCTTCAACTAACATTACATCATAATCATCATCCAACACGACAGATTCCTTCGTTGGAAAATACCGAAAAAAAGTGCTTGAAGAAACTTCAGAAGCTTCAGCAATCTGTTCGACTGTCGTCTCCGTATATCCCTTTTCACGAAATAAACGCAATGCATTTTGCTGAATAATTGCCCTTGTCTTCGCCTTTTTTCGTTCACGCAGACTCGGTTTTTGCTGATTTTCGATAGACAAGTTTTCACCCCCGCCATACAATTGTACCCATTTTCAATAAGTATCCGATACTATCTAGTTTACAATTTTATGCTGGGAGGCACAATATTTGATCAAGCTTTGTTTGCCTTCTTTGCACCATGTTGTTTATGGGGCAAGAATAAAAAAGCAAGCAGACAACCGATTATAGCGATGCCTGAACATCCAATTAACATCATATCCATTCCATGAATAAATGCTTTTTGAACAGAGTCTAATAATCTATTAAATTTTAATTGTTTAGCAATCACAACTCCTGCAGAAACACTTTGCTCCACCTTTTCCGTTACCGTCGATGGTAAACCTTTCATATTTAAATGATGACGATAGCTTGAATTAATGACCGTACCTAAAATCGCCACGCCAATAGTCCCTCCAACCTGCCGAAGTGCCATAATAAGTGCAGAACCAATTCCGCTTCTTTCTGCAGACAATTCAGCAAGTGCCGCGTCCATTGAGTTAGGCAGTGATAATCCAAGACCAATTCCTGAAATAGTTATCCATAGAGCAGCGAACCAATAGCCGCTTTCTAGATCTGTCCATGCGCCAATTCCTAATCCGATCGCTAGCACTAGAAAACCAATTGCGACGTTATTCTTGCTCCCAATTCTCTTGCTTAACTGATCTGAAATCTTCGCTCCAACCATTAAGCCAGCAATCATAGGTAATAGGCGAAGTCCAGTTCCAAATGTATCATATCCTTTCACTGCCTGAAAAAATTGAGGAATTGCAAAAAGTAAACCAAACATCGCGAAAGAAACTAATGTAGCTAAAATTGATCCCCAAGTAAAACTAGCAGAACGAAATAATGATAGATCAATAAGTGGATGCTTCGTATAACGTTGCCATATCGTAAATATTCCCAAAATCACTACACCAACAATTAATAAAATGATAACACTAGCATCACTCCAACCTTTTTCACCTGCTCTAATAACTGCGTATGTGACCATCGTTAATCCAATACTAGATGTAAATATCCCAAGATAATCAATCTTTGAAGAAATCTTGCTGCTATTTTCTGGCATTAAGAAAGAAATTGCAACTAGACCAATGACAACAAAAGGTATATTGATCCAAAATACTGAACCCCATTCGAAGTGCTTTAACAACCACCCTCCAACAATCGGTCCTAAAGGTATTCCTAACATATTCGTTATTGCCCAAATCATCATCGCCCTTGACCGTTCTTCACCATGAAAAAAAACAGGTAAAACTGATATTGACAAAGGCAAAAGAAATGCGGCACCTAACCCTAAAAATACGCGCATAGAGATTAGCATCTCTGGAGAATCAGAATTAGCACAACCAATTGATCCTGCTCCAAAGACAAGTAAAGCAATTAACAGCATCTTTTTACGGCCGTATCGGTCACCAAGCATTCCTGCTGGTAATAACAACGCTGCTAACACAAGATTATATGAATCTGCGAACCATTGTAATTGACTTGTAGAAGCATTCAATGAAGTAGCCAATGTTGGAAGAGCAACATTTAATACGGTCATATCAAGACCAACAGCTAATAACGCAAATGATAATGCTCCCAATATCCACCATTTCTTTGTTTCCTTAGTTCCCATTATTACTCCGCCTCTCCATTTTCAAAATATATATCTTGAAGGTAAATTCATAAAGAAAGTTTATAACAAATGAAAGTTACTGTCAATATAATATGAATGTGACTTCCATATTATATTAACCCTCATTTTTAAGCAATAAGTAAACTTACAAAAGTATTTATAAATTCTTCTAATCCCTTTTGAATTAAGCAGTCATAAACATTGTTTCAACTGTGTTTAATTGTCCCGCTAATGGAATCGTTCTCTATCATGCTTATTTAAATAATACTTGCATTAGGTTGGGTACCCATTCGGATCGTAAGAATATGCTATAAGTAAAACTGATAATTGGTGAAGTTACAGAAGAATGATGAGCTTTCATACAAGTAGGGAAATTACTTTATTGGAAGTCCTATCCGTACTTTAACAGAGAAATTTCCCTAAACACCAATATTTTAATTGTAGAATTGTAGGAGGAGAGAAACATGAAGGAAGATCTCGCAGGCAAACATGCCGGTATGGAAATCGGAATATATTCATTGGCTGATGTAAGACAAGATCCACATACTGGAAAAACGGTCAGTACAAAACAACGTATTCAAGAAATCATTAAAGCAGCGAAAATGGCTGATGAGGCAGGGTTAGATGTGTTTGGCGTCGGCGAACATCATCGTCTTGACTACGCCGTATCTGCACCGGCGATTGTTTTGTCTGCGATTGCACAAACAACAAAACAAATCAAGCTGACAAGTGCTACGACCGTATTAAGTACAATTGATCCTGTCCGTCTTTTTGAAGATTTTGCTACCCTTGATCTTCTATCAGATGGGCGTGCGGAAATGATGGTTGGACGCGGGGCCTTTATAGAGTGCTTCCCCTTATTTGGTTATAGCTTTGAACATTATGATCAATTATTCGAAGAAAACATTGATTTACTTTTGAAGCTGAACTCAAGTGAAAAAGTTTCTTGGAAAGGACAATTTCGTTCAGAATTAATGGATGCAGAAATTTCACCGCGCCCTGTCCAGAAGCATCTTCCGGTATGGATCGGAGTTGGTGGAACTTTAGAAAGTGCTGCCAGAGCAGGAAGATTGGGAACAGGGTTAGCACTGGCAATACTTGGAGGAGATCCCGCCCGTTTTAAACCGCTTGTCGATATATATCATCAGTCTGCTCGTGAGGCTGGTCATGCACAGGAAGACTTGAAGGTCGGAGTAACAGGGCATTGCTATATTTCGGAAACGAGTCAAAAGGCAAAAGATGAATTCTTTCCTTATTACTTAAATTATTGGGGATATTCCAAACAGCCATCTGAAACGAATACCCCTATCTCTAAAGAAGATTTTGAACAAATATGTGGACCTGATACTGCATTATTTGTAGGAAGTCCGCAGCAAATTATCGAAAAAATTATGCGCCAATATGAACTGTTCGGTCATCAACGATTTATTGCCCAAATGGACATAGGCGGTATGCCATTTAAAAAAGTGGCGGAAAATATCGAAAAACTGGCAACCGAGGTTGCGCCTGTTATACGTCGGGAAACAAGCAAATAATATTGTTTCCCACTCTTGGAAAGCCCCATATAATAAATAAAGCATAAGCTCTCCATTCGGAAAACTTATGCTTTATATTTGTATGTATACCACCAAATGGTTAATTATGTATTTGGTGGAGACGGTGGGAGTCGAACCCACGTCCAGAAATATCGACACCTAAGCATCTACGAGCGTAGTCGATATATTTTCGTTTCGCAGCTTCTTCTGCCTATCGACGGGCGTCCGAAGTGCTAGCCTGATTCATCTCTTCCATCGTCCCCAGGCGGAGGACAACCGGCGTAGCCCACTAAAGTTGAGACCCTGACCCTACCACATGGGCGATGGAGGGAGGATCCGCTTAGTGCTTATTAGGCAGCTAAAGCGAGGTTTTGTTTAGATTTGCCAGTTATATTTAGGCTTGCGTTTTTACGAGGACGACCCCTCGGCTCGCAACTTAAGCTCAAACTATCCCTGTCGAATCCGTAACGTCCCCGTATAAAAAAGGAACAATATAGATTGAGATGTTTAAGCAAATTGCATTAACTGGCTTCGTTACATAAATTATTATATCATGAAAACATCATTATTCAAACGTTAAGTTTTTCCATTAATATTGCTTTGCTTTAAACGCTCTTTCAATTTCGCGTTTCGCTTCTTTTTTCTTTAAATCCTCACGTTTATCATAATTCTTTTTACCACGTGCTAGTCCAATTAAAACTTTCGCATATCCATTTTTAATATACATTTTTAATGGAACTAAAGAATATCCTTGTTCCTTCGTTTCACCAATCAATTTATTGATTTGCTTGCGTTGAAGAAGTAATTTTCTCGTTCTTAAAGGATCATGATTATAACGATTTCCTTGCTCATATGGGCTAATATGCATATTATATAAAAACACTTCTCCCTTTTCAATTCGGGCAAATGAATCTTTTAAATTGACACGTCCAGCACGAATCGATTTAATTTCAGTCCCTTGAAGCACTATCCCTGCTTCATATGTTTCTTCTATAAAATAATCATGATTAGCCTTCCTATTTTGAGCAATAACTTTTCCTTCACCTTTAGGCATGTGTTTCCCCTCTTTCATTGACGAAGGGACGAACACCACAATCCAAATCTAAAACATAGAGCGAACTCATAGATTGTATGTGGTGTTTGACCCTTATTTACGTTTTGCTTTTCTTTTTTTATTTTTCTTTTTCGGCGGTCTTGTTGACCACTCTTCTTTATGTTCCCGCTTGTCTTTTTTATCGCCCTTTGCTGATCTTACTTTGACAATTTTTTTCGGCCGATCTTGCGGTGCTTTCTTTTGATTATTTTTCATTCCGACAATTTCAAAGTCAATATTGCGTTCTTCTTTGTTCACATTGACGACACGGATCGTAATTTCATCACCAATACGAAAAACATTTCCAGTTTTTTCACCAATCATTGCAAATTGACGGTCATTAAAATGATAATAGTCATCCGTCATATAGCTGACATGGACAAGACCTTCAATCGTATTTGGCAGTTCAACAAACATACCGAAATTCGTAACAGAACTAATGATGCCATCATAGACTTCACCAATTTTGTCTTCCATAAATTCAGCCTTTTTCAGCTCATCAGTATCACGTTCCGCATCAACTGCTCTACGTTCCATTTTTGATGCATGGTCAGCGATTTCTTGTAAGCTTGCATTCCATTTTTCCTTCGTATGTTCATCAAGTTTGCCTTCAATTAAATACGTACGAATTAAACGATGTACGATTAAATCAGGATAACGGCGAATTGGCGACGTAAAATGTGTATAAAACTTTGTAGATAAACCAAAGTGTCCAATACAATCAGGATTATATTTTGCTTGTTGCATAGAGCGCAACATCACAGTTGAAACAACCATTTCTTCTGGCTGACCTGCTACCTTATCTAAAATATCTTGTAAGGCACGTGGGTGAACTGAGTTAGCTGTACCACGAACAATTAGCCCGAAATTTGTAATAAATTCAAAAAATCGTTGCAGTTTATCTTCCTTTGGATCTTCGTGAATTCGATACATAAACGGAACATCGAGCCAATAAAAATGCTCTGCGACTGTTTCATTTGCTGCCAGCATGAATTCTTCGATTAATTTTTCAGCAACAGAACGCTCACGAATCACGACATCTGTCGGCTTTCCTTCTTCATTTACAAGCACTTTTGCTTCCTTAAAATCAAAATCAATTGCCCCGCGGCTCATTCTTTTATGCCGTAAAACTTCAGCAAGCTCTGCCATTGTTTTAAACATTGGGACAAGTGATTCATACCTTTGCATCGTTTCTTGATCATGATCAACCAAAATTTTATTAACATCTGCATAGGTCATTCGCTCTGTCGTTTTGATTATACTTTCAAAAATTTCATGTTTCACTACAGTACCGGTTTCGTCAATTTCCATTTCACATGAAAGTGTAAAACGATTTACCTTCGGATTAAGTGAACAAATTCCATTTGATAACCGATGTGGAATCATTGGAATAACACGGTCTACTAAATAAACACTTGTACCTCGTTCAAATGCTTCACGATCAATCGGCGATCCTTCCTGAACATAATGGCTGACATCAGCGATATGGACACCTAATTTATAGTTTCCATTTGCTAGTTTTTGCACGGTTACAGCATCGTCCAAATCTTTTGCATCTGCTCCATCAATGGTTACAATTACTTGATCTCTTAAGTCGCGGCGATTACCAATTTCATTTTCATCAATTTCTTCCGGAACAGCATTTGCCTGTTCAAGTACCTCTTCAGGAAAAGCTTGTGGCAATCCATGTTTATAAATAATCGATAAAATATCAACACCAGGATCATTTTTATGCCCTAATATTTGAATAACTTCTCCTTCGGCACTTTTTGTACCTTCTGGATACGAGGTAAGGTGCACAATTACTTTATGCCCTTCTACAGCTCCACCATTGGCACTTTTCGGAATAAAAATATCACTGCCAAATTTTTTATCATCCGGAATAACGAAGCCAAAATGTTTACTTTCGACATACGTTCCAACAATCTCCTGCTGGCCGCGTTCAAGTATTCGGACAATGGTCCCTTCTTGTCTTTGCCCCGAGCTTTTTCTCGAAACACGAACGATAACAGTGTCTCCATTTAGCGCATTATTCGTTTCATGTGGCGGGATGAAAATATCATCAAGCCCCTGCTCATCTGGCGAAACAAATGCAAATCCTTTTGGATGACCAATAAATTTACCACGAACTAAGTTCATTTTTTCAGGTAAACCGTAACGATTGCTTCGTGTTCTAACAACAAGTCCCTTTTCTTCCATATGCACGAGCGCTTTTACAAAATCTTTAAAGTCTGCAGAAGAAGTAATATTCATCGCCTGTTCCAATTCTTGAACAGTCAAAGGCTTATAACTTTCTTCTTTCATATAAGATAATATTTGTTCTATTAATTCTTGCTCCATCAAAATTCCCTCCTTTTATCGGGAGTGATTAAACTGTCCAATCTAGTGATTCAAGAAATTCATAAACATCTTCATGAAGCTGTTCTTTTTCTTGATCGAGTGTAATAACATGGCCTGATTGTTCATACCATTTAATTTGCTTTTGTACTGATTCAACTTCATTATAAATAATATTAGCGCTCTCTGTATTTATCATATGGTCATTTCTTGCTTGTACAACAAAAGTAGGTGCATAAATTAAATCAACATGTGCCCGTACGTCCGCAATTAATTGTTGCAGGGTCTGCAGCGTATTCATCGGTGTCCTTTTAAACTCTTCTATTTCTTTTTCAATTTGCTCCTCGCTTTTTCCTTCGTACTTCTTAAATTGCCGAGCATATTGAATGACACCCTCATACATTGTTTCTTCGCTTTTAATATACATTGGCGCACACATTGGTATTATTCCCTTTACAGGTAAAGTGTAACCCAATTTCAAGGAAAATACCCCACCTAATGACAAACCAGCGACAGCAATTTCTTTGTAGCCTCTACTTTTTAAATGCTCATATCCGTTCAAAACATCTTGCCACCAATCTTTTGGACCAGTTGAGACGAGCTCCTCAGGTGGTACACCGTGTCCTTTATAATGCGGTGCATGTGATGTATATCCTTTTTTCTCTAAAAATCTACCGAGCATACGGACATCTGCAGAATTTCCTGTAAAACCATGTAAAAGGAGTACAGCTCTTTTCCCTGCTTCGAACGTAAACGGTTTTGGTAAAACGATTTTCATAGATCAAAGCCCCTTTATCACGCGTTCAATTCTTTTTTGGCAACTAAGTTTATTGTTACAAACAAAGGAGAAAGTTTCCAGTAATATGTTTACATAGGAAAACATAATCGTAAAAAAAACCCTGACCGACTGTGGTCAGGAATGAAGATATCAATTATAAGTCATAATACGCAATTCCCATTGCAAGTAAAAAGAAAAGCACCGCTAATACAATCGTAATCCGATGCAACACTAAATCAATTCCACGTACTTTTTGCTTTCCAAAAAGCTGTTCCGCACCTCCAGAAATTGCTCCAGATAAGCCGGCACTTTTTCCAGACTGCAATAGTACAAGGGCAATTAGGAAAATTGCATCAATAATTAACAAAGTCACTAATAATGTATGCACGAAAGACACACCTCCTGCAACGAACCATACGTTAATTTTGAGTTTATCATATTGCTTCATGAACTGCAATACGGGACGTGCATCACCTTTTTGCAGAGTATAGAGATTTTGTAATAAAAAAGCTGCTTGCTTCCTAAATAATAACTAGGAAGCAAACAGCTCAATGATTAGCCATTATTTTTTTAGGTTGTAGAAAGTTTGATGTCCTAAGAACTCAGAAGTTTCACCTAATTGATCTTCAATGCGAAGTAATTGGTTATATTTCGCAACACGGTCAGTACGTGAAGGAGCACCAGTTTTAATTTGACCAGCGTTTGTAGCAACAGCAATATCAGCAATTGTGCTGTCTTCAGTTTCACCAGAACGGTGAGAAATAATTGCTGTGTAGCCAGCGCGTTTAGCCATTTCAATTGCATTGAAAGTTTCAGTTAATGTACCAATTTGGTTAACCTTGATAAGGATTGCATTACCAACACCTTGTTCGATACCACGAGCAAGTTTTTCAGTGTTTGTAACGAATAAGTCATCACCAACAAGTTGAACTTTTTTACCAATGCGTTCTGTAAGAAGTTTATGACCTTCCCAGTCGTTTTCATCTAAACCATCTTCAATTGAGATGATTGGGTATTTAGCAGTAAGTTCTTCATACCAAGCAACCATTTCTTCAGAAGTTAAGGCTTTTCCTTCTCCTGTTAAATGATATTTTTTATCTTCATCACTGTAAATTTCAGAAGATGCTACGTCCATAGCAAGAAGTACTTCTTCACCTGGTTTGTAGCCAGCTTTTTCGATTGCTTCAATGATTGTAGAAAGAGCTTCTTCGTTAGATTTTAAGTTTGGAGCGAAACCACCTTCATCACCAACAGCAGTATTGTAACCTTTAGCTTTTAATACTGATCTAAGGCTATGGAAAATTTCAGCACCCATGCGTAATGCTTCTTTGAAGTTTGGAGCACCAGCAGGCATGATCATGAATTCTTGAATGTCCACATTGTTATCAGCGTGAGCACCACCATTTAAGATGTTCATCATTGGAACTGGTAATTGTTTTGCATTGAATCCACCAAGGTATTGGTATAAAGGTACTTCTAAGAAGTCTGCAGCTGCACGAGCAACAGCTAAAGAAACACCAAGGATTGCATTAGCGCCTAATTTACCTTTGTTGTCTGTTCCATCAAGTTCGATCATAGCTTTATCGATTGCAACTTGATCAGTTACATCAAAACCAATAATTGCTTCAGCGATTACTTCGTTAACGTTTTTAACAGCAGTTTCTACACCTTTACCTAAGTAACGGTTTTTGTCGTTGTCGCGAAGTTCTACTGCTTCATATTCACCAGTAGATGCACCACTTGGTACTAATGCGCGGCCGAATGCGCCTGATTCAGTATAAACTTCAACTTCAACAGTTGGATTACCGCGGGAATCTAGTACTTCACGTGCGTAAATTTCAGTAATAATTGACATAATCATTTCTCTCCTTTTAATTGGGACAAACCCTTAATGTTTTATTAAAGTAGAACCAGTCATTTCTGCTGGCTTTTCGATACCTAGTAGGTCAAGCATTGTAGGTGCTAAATCACCTAGAATACCGCCGCTACGGAGTTCGACACCTTTTTTCGTAACGATAACAGGAACTGGATTTGTTGTATGTGCTGTCATTGGTTTACCTTCAGGAGTTACCACTTCATCAGAGTTACCATGGTCAGCCGTAATAATAGCAGTCCCACCTTTTTCTAAAATCAAATCGACAATTTTTCCAAGACACTCATCAACTGTCTCAATTGCTTTAATTGTTGGTTCAAGCATACCTGAATGTCCAACCATATCAGGGTTAGCAAAGTTGAGAATAATTGCATCCTGTTTGTCATTTTGAATTTGATCTAACAATGCATCTGTTACTTCATAAGCACTCATTTCAGGTTTTAAGTCGTAAGTAGCTACTTTTGGCGAGTTAATTAGAATTCTTGTTTCACCAGGGAATTCCTCTTCACGACCACCACTCATAAAGAAAGTAACATGTGGATATTTTTCAGTTTCGGCAATACGCAATTGTCTTAAACCATTTTGGGATAATACTTCACCGATCGTATTATCTAAATTAACAGGTTTAAATGCTACATATCCATCGACTGTTTCTGAAAAATGTGTCATACATACGAAGTACAAGTCTTTCGGATGTTTTGGTCCACGATCAAATGAACGAAAATCTTCGTTTGTAAAAGTATTCGAAATTTGAATCGCACGGTCCGGACGGAAATTGTAGAAAATCACTGAATCGTTATCTTGAATAGTTGCAACTGGTGTACCATCTTCTTTTGTAATAACAGATGGAATAACGAATTCGTCATAGATTCCTTTTTCATAAGAATCTTTCACAACTTCAAGTGGATCTGTATAAGCAGGTCCTTCACCATAAACCATTGCACGATAAGATTTTTCTACACGATCCCAACGTTTGTCACGGTCCATCGAATAATAGCGGCCAGAGATTGTTGCAAACTCTCCAACACCGTATTCTTTAAATTTTTCTTGTGTTTCCTTAATATATTTTTCAGCTGTTTTTTGACCAACATCACGACCGTCTAGAAAAGCATGTACATACACTTTTTTAAGACCATGATCAGCAGCTAATTTCAATAAGGCAAACATATGATTAATATGACTATGCACACCGCCGTCAGATAAAAGTCCAAACAAATGAAGAGCTTTATCGTTCTTTTTAGCGTGTTCAATAGCGCCTAAAAATGTATCGTTTTTAGAAAATTCACCTTCACGGATCGCAATATTCACGCGTGTTAAGCTTTGATACACAATACGGCCTGCACCGATATTTAAATGGCCAACTTCTGAGTTCCCCATTTGACCTTGTGGAAGACCAACAGCTTCACCAGAAGCAGTCAATTGATTGTGCGGAAATTCATTCCAATAACGATCGAAATTCGGTTTTTTCGCTTGTGCTACGGCATTACCTTGGACAGTATTACGAAGTCCAAAACCATCTAGAATAATGAGTGCAACAGGTGCTTTACTCATGGCTTACCGCCTCCAATAGTTGTAAATAAGATTGAGCTTCAAGACTAGCTCCACCTACTAATGCACCATCGATGTCTGGCTGTTGCATGTATTCTTTAATGTTGCCAGGTTTTACACTGCCACCGTATTGAATACGAACAGCATCTGCAACATTTTGAGAAAATTGTTCAGCAATTACGGAACGAATATGGGCACAAACTTCATTTGCATCTGCAGCTGTTGAAGATTTTCCTGTTCCAATTGCCCAAATTGGTTCATATGCAACGACAGTTTGTTTTGCTTGTTCATCTGTAAGGCCTTCAAAAGCAGCTTTTACTTGAGAACCGACAAATGACATTGTTTCATTGTTTTCGCGTTGTTCAAGCGTTTCACCAACACAAACGATTGGGATTAACTTATGAGCAAAGGCAGCTTTTACCTTTTTGTTTACAGCCTCATCTGTTTCGTTAAACATTTCACGGCGTTCTGAATGTCCTAAGATTACATAATCAACATGTAAATCTTCTAAAGCTACTGGACTAATTTCACCTGTAAAAGCGCCGCTTTCTTCAAAATGCATATTTTGAGCACCGATTTTAACATCAGAACCGCTTGTCACTTCCACTAAACGTTCTAAAAATAATGCTGGAGCACAAATGACACTGTCAACAACAGATGCTTTTGGCACTAAACTTTTCACTTCTTCTGCAAAAGTTTTTGCTTCTGACAATGTTTTATTCATTTTCCAGTTTCCTGCGATAATTGGTTTACGCATTAGAGCACTTCCTTTCTCTTTCCCAAAATGAGAAAGCAGCTTATTTATCGTTTAAAGCATTTACGCCTGGAAGAACTTTACCTTCCATAAATTCAAGTGATGCACCGCCACCTGTAGAAATATGGCTCATCTTATCAGCAAGATGGAATTTTTCAACTGCTGCAGCTGAGTCACCACCACCGATCACACTGTATGTGTCTTTCGCGTCAGCTAATGCTTGGGCAACACCTTTTGTTCCGTTTGCGTATGCATCCATTTCGAATACTCCCATTGGTCCGTTCCAAATAACAAGTTTTGAGTCTTGGATGACTTTTTTGTACAACTCAATTGTTTTTGGTCCGATATCAAGACCTTCCCAATCAGCAGGGATTTCTTCAATAGCTACCACCTTTTTATTAGCTGTTTCTGAGAAGTCATCTGCAACAACAGCATCAACAGGCATATAGAAGTTGACATTTTTTTCTTTTGCTTTTTCAATGAAAGATTTAGCAAGATCAATTTTATCTTCTTCAAGTAAAGACTTACCAACTTCATAACCTTGTGCTTTAACAAATGTATAAGCAAGGCCGCCACCAATAATGAGGTTATCGACGATATCAAGAAGGTTTTCAATGACACCAATTTTGTCTTTAACTTTTGCACCGCCAATGATTGCAGTGAATGGACGATCTGGATTAGAAAGAGCTTTACCAAGAACATCTAATTCTTTTTGCATTAAGAAACCAGAAACTGCTGGTAAATAATGTGCAATACCTTCTGTTGAAGCATGGGCACGGTGTGCAGCACCAAATGCATCATTAACATAGATATCAGCTAACTCAGCAAATGCTTTCGCTAATTCTGGATCATTCTTTTCTTCTCCAGGATAGAAGCGAACATTTTCAAGTAAAAGAACATCGCCATCGTTCATATTGCTAATTTCAGCTTTAACAGTGTCACCGAAAGCTTCATCAGCTTTTTTCACATCTTTATTAAGCAATTCGCTAAGACGCTTTGCTACTGGAGTAAGTCTTAGTTCCTCTACTACTTGGCCTTTTGGACGACCTAAGTGACTAGCTAAGATTACTTTTGCACCATGATCGATTAAGTATTGGATTGTTGGTAGGGCAGCGCGAATTCTTGTTTCATCTGTAACTTGTCCATCTTTCAATGGAACGTTAAAGTCAACACGGCAGAACACACGTTTACCTTGCAATTCAACGTCTTTAATAGATTTTTTGTTCATGACTGTCGAACCTCCTTTTAATTGGCAAGCAATATGTA
Organism: Heyndrickxia ginsengihumi; assembly: GCF_011008565.1. GTDB lineage: Bacteria > Bacillota > Bacilli > Bacillales > Bacillaceae_C > Weizmannia > Weizmannia ginsengihumi. Next base: position 143,453 of record NZ_JAAIWK010000004.1, on the reverse strand, counting down.
AAAAGGGAGTGGGGATTCTTCCCCGCTCCCCTTTAATTGCTCTTTACATAGTTTTAATTGTTTCTAGAGAATTATAGACCTTTAGAAGCAATGTAATCTACTAAGTCAACTACACGGTTAGAGTAACCAGTTTCGTTATCGTACCAAGAAATAACTTTAACCATGTTATCTTCAAGAGTCATAGTAGATAAAGCATCAATTGTAGAAGAAGCAGTTACACCGTTGAAGTCTTTAGATACAAGTGGTTCTTCAGTGTAAGCAAGAATTCCTTTTAATTCACCTGTAGCAGCTTCTTTTAATGCAGCGTTAACTTCTTCAACTGTTACGTTTTTGTCAAGTTCAGCAACTAAGTCAACTACAGAAACGTTTGAAGTAGGAACACGCATAGCCATACCGTTTAATTTACCTTTTAATTCAGGTAATACTAATGCAACAGCTTTAGCAGCACCAGTAGTTGTAGGAATGATGTTTTCAGCAGCTGCACGCGCACGACGGTAGTCTTTGTGTGGTAAGTCAAGAATTTGTTGGTCATTTGTGTATGAGTGAACAGTAGTCATCATACCGCGTTTGATACCAAATTTTTCATGTAATACTTTAGCAAATGGAGCTAAGCAGTTAGTAGTACAAGAAGCGTTAGAGATTACGCTATGTTGTGCTGGATCATATTTGTCTTGGTTAACACCCATAACGATTGTAATATCTTCGTTGCTAGCTGGTGCAGAAATAACAACTTTTTTAGCACCTGCTTCTAAGTGTTTTGCTGCATCGTCACGGTTTGTGAAACGACCAGTAGATTCAACAACTACTTCTACACCAAGTTTGCCCCAACCTAATTGAGCTGGATCGCGTTCTGCAAGAACTTTGATTTTTTGACCGTTAACAACGATTGAATCTCCATCAACAGATACTTCTTGTTCAAGAGTACCATGTACAGTGTCATATTTTAATAAGTGTGCAAGCATTTTTGCATCTGTTAAGTCATTTATAGCAACTACTTCTACGTTAGGATTATTTAATGAAGCACGGAACACATTACGTCCAATACGACCAAATCCGTTAATACCAACTTTAACTGTCATTTTTGTTTCCTCCTTAAAAATGAAAATAATAGTTTTATTTTATATATTTCAAAAGGGAAATCCCTTTTAAAAACAAATTTAAGAGCAAGCTAATATTTGTTTTGCTGCACCTTCATCTGTAATTAGCACAGTTGATTTTGGTTTGCTGTTTATGTAGGCTTTGATGGCCTTTGCTTTTGAAACGCCGCCCGCTACAGCAAGTACATGCTCGACATGAGGTAAATCTTTTAAATGCAACCCTATCGTTTGTACTCTATGAACAACTTCACCTTGTTCATTAAAGTAATAGCCAAATGCTTCACCTACAGCATGCCCTTGAAGAATTTTTTCCATTTCTTCGTCTTTTGTTTTTCGGCGTTTCGCCATCACTAGAGCATCGCCAATGCCATGCAACACAATATTTGCTTGTTTAATAAGAGTGAGCACTTCTTTGATAGAAGGTTCAGTGACAACTGATTTGTACACTTCTGGGCTTACTTGATCTGGAACATAGAGAACGCGATGTTTTCTACCAGATCTTTCTGCCATTTTGGCACAGATCGTATTTGCTTGATTTTCAACATCTTCCCCAATGCCACCTCTTGCGGCAACGAAGAGAACTTCTTGTTGATCGTTAGAAAAATCAGCAGTTAATGCATCTGCAACAGCTGCCATTGTCGTTCCACCAGTCACAGCGATTATATTGTTCCCAGTTAAGCATGCTTTCATTCTTAAAGCACATGCTCTTCCAAGTTCATTTTTTACCCAAGGCTCTTCATCGCTATTTCCTGGGACAACAATTACGTCTTCAAGGTTCAATTTCTTCTTCAACTGAACTTCTATTTCATTAATACCCGATATTTCTCTCATCATGATTTCCAATTCTTGTAAAAGCTTAGAACCCGTTTTTGTAATACTCATACCAGAAGATTTAATGTCAACAAGTTTTTGGCTTTTCAAAAATTCTACTTCACTTCTAAGTACTCGTTCTGAAAGCCCCATTGCTTGCGACAATGTTCTTCTTCCAACAGGCTCCATAAATGAAATGGATCGCAAAATTTGATAGCGTCTTTGCATTATTATTAAGAGATCAGGCAATAATTTTTTTTGAACCTCTATCAACGACAGCATAGATGATTACTCCTTCAATTTCCTGCACGGGTCGTATAAAGTCCCAGTAAGACGATTTACGTCCCACTCAGTCCTAAAAAAATAACCCTTGCAACGATTATTATTGTAGCAGGATAAATTTTGAATTTCAACTAAAAACAACTGTTTTTTCTATTAAAAACGCTATCTTTGTGTATCTTTTACACTTTGTTCATATATTATTCACCAGTTATTTTTTTGTTACGACAACGTTGACAAAGATTGCACATTTATTTTTTGAGGCTGGAACAAAACGCAAAAGTGGTAGCTAGCTAAAGACGAACATTGACAAATCAGCTCTGTAAATATAGGTAGACTCCTGCGGAAGGATAGGCATCGGTGATACCCCGCAGTGCTGCATGAGCACGAGGAGGCACACTAGCCTCCCGCGGAAAACGAAGGATATTTCCGCACCGAGGTTGGTGCGCAATATTCGGGTTTTCTTTAGTTAATATACTTTTGTCCCAGCCTCTAACAGTAAACCAAACGTTAATCATCATACCGTTTCCTTTTGGCTGAAGAAGGTATGTTTAATTGCTCTCTATATTTCGCTACAGTTCTGCGGGAAATAGCATAGCCTTCTTGATTTAAGAGATTTACAATCGCTTGATCTGATAACGGTTTTTTCTTATCTTCCTTGGCAATTAAATCAGAAATAGCCGTTTTAATTTGTGTGCTTGATGCTGAATCTTCTCCTGTTTCTGTGTGAATTGGCAAAGCATTTGAAAAAAACGACTTCAGTGGGAATGTGCCGAATGGCGTTTGTATATATTTTTCGCGAACAGCCCGGCTTACCGTTGATTCATGCATATCAATCATTTCAGATACTTCTTTCATTGTTAAAGGCTTAAGCTGTCCTTTCCCATATAAAAAGAAATCATGTTGTTTTTCCAATAAGATATTGCCAATTTTTAATAAAGTTTCTTTTCTACTCTGGATACTTTTTTGGATCCATCGATATTCTTGGACTTTTTCCTTTAAAAATTGGCTGACTTGCTCATCTTGTGATGCTGACATCATACTCGTATAATCTTCATTTAAACCTATCCGAGGCACAGCATGTTCTACAAGATATAGTTCTAGTTCCCCGTTATGATATTTCACCATTAAATCCGGGGTGATATATTGAGGTAAGTCATTAATAAATGGTGCTGCAGGCCTCGGATTTAATGTTTGTATATAGTCAGAAACCTTTTGTATATCTTGAATAGGAACATTGATAGCTTTCGCAATATGTTTCCACTTTTTATCAGCGAATTCTAAGAAATGATGTTCAATTACTTCTGACGCAATAGCTGGTGCTTTCGCATCCCGTGAAATTTGAATGAGCAAACATTCTTGCAATGAACGTGCTCCAATGCCTGCTGGATCTAACATTTGCAATATTTCCAATCCTTCTTGTGCTTCCTCTGTAGATACTTTCGCTTGTTTTGCTGCAGTTTCTACAGATATATTTAAATATCCATTTTCATCGAGATGATGTATATATAAGTGAATTATTTTAGCCATATTTTGTGGCAACGTTTTCAAATCTAACTGCATAAAAAGATGATCTTCAAGAGAATCCGTGCGATCGGCAATTTGCTCAATCCATAATTTATCTTGATTATCTTTACTTTTTTTCTTTTTGTTCATACTTGAAAAACGTGAATCTACTAGCTTCATATGTGTATTCGAAAGTTCAATTAGGGGATTCTCTTCAGCTTTTTCTTCAAGAAAAGATGTCAATTCCTGTGATGAAAATTGAAGCATTTCTATTGCTTGCTTTAAATCCTGAGTCATTGCCAATTTCATGGATTGTTTTTGCCATAACCCAACTTGAATATCCATAAGTTTTCCCCCTCTTTCTTTAATATACAATATTTATAAATGTATGTATATCATAGAATCTTTCAACTGTTTGATTTACATATATTACCATTCACATTTCTGACACTTACATACATATAGGATTTCTATTTAAAAAAAGACTGCCTTACGATCCATTTCTAATTGATTAATATATTCTATTCAAATAACGACGGTTTTTGTCTGTCCTGAATGTGACATAAGAAAATTAGATGTGAATTTCTATTTGCTCAAATATCATGCTCGTTGCATATACTTTATTATCTTTTTTCCAAACAGTAAAAAGATCATAAGGTATTTGAAGTCGAAAGTGGAAAAGCATCTACATGCTGATTTATCAATTTTCATAAGGAGGGATTTTTTTGGCATCACCACAAAAAAGCTCGACAAGTATTCCCTTTCCATCGGATTGGGGCATCCATGCCACTATTGCTGGTAGACCGATCATTTGGGGAGTGCTCACCCTTCATTCAATTACGAACAATAGGGTAAGTGGTACAATTAATTTTCGTGGAACCCCTATTCCAATTAACGGATATTGGAATGAAAGTAGTAAACAACTAACATTTCAAACACCATATGCTTCATTTTCCGGCCACCTAACTTTATTTGATGATGCCGGGATTCACATCCGGCATTTACTGTTTAGTGGCCCGCTCATAATGAACCCTCCGTCTTTGCAGGCTGGTGAACACGGAACATGGATCGCTACAACTAACACTAACCTTACTGGACCGCCTATTAAAGGTAATCTCCTTCCTCCTGCTGGTGTTTTTGTAACATCAAATTTACTTTATGGAAGATAAAAAATGGGGATTAAAAAAATTTTATATATACTTCATCAAAAAGTTCTGAATGAATCTAAAAGTCTCCAAATGTATTGTTACACAAGTATCCTCTGCTATTCTATAATGAAAATTATACAAAATATAAAAAATCCCTGCGTTATAAATATGCAGGGACGATTCTTATTGCTGTGTTCTCCGAAGCTTACCATTCGCTTTCCGCAGTCAGCTGAGCCGCTTCGTTGCTGCTCGAACTTAGAAATTGGAAAAATAGAAAAACCCCTACCGAAAAATAAATTCAATAGGGGTTTCATATTGATTTTTTAGCGCCCTCGGCAGGAATCGAACCCACATCTTAAGAACCGGAATCTCACGTGCTATCCGTTGCACCACGAGGGCATATTTATCGAACAATTATTAATTATAGTGGATATAACAGCTAATTGCAATACTTAATTTTGTTTAAATTACTGAAAAATTGGATAATATGGTATTCTATAGAAGAAAATGTTTCCAGTAGAAGTCTTATGGTCAATGATCAACATTATATGCTGTTTTCATAAGCTTTGTTGTTTTCTTTTCATACTATCCATAAAGTTGATTGGAGCGGGCTCAACATCTGCGCACAGAAAGCAGCATCCTGGAGCGGAAATTTAACAAAACAGCAATCTTTTGAAAGAAATCCAAAATTTATGAGAAAAATCAAGCGAATGGTTTGACCTTAATTGACCAATATTGTATGATTACAATACATAAGGATTATCATTAATCCCTATCTTATTGAACTCAAATGAAAACGATAAGAAAACATGAACCCGTTAAAGGAGGAAAAAAGAATGAATTTAATTCCTACAGTAATTGAACAAACGAATCGTGGAGAACGCGCATATGATATTTATTCCCGTTTATTAAAGGATCGTATTATTATGCTAGGTAGTGCAATTGATGATAACGTAGCTAACTCAATTGTTTCCCAATTATTATTTCTAGAATCAGAAAATCCGGAAAAAGATATATCCCTATATATTAACAGCCCTGGTGGCAGTGTAACAGCTGGTTTGGCTATTTACGATACAATGCAATTTATTAAGCCAGATGTCCAAACAATTTGTATTGGTATGGCTGCATCTATGGGTTCTGTATTATTAACAGCTGGTGCAAAAGGGAAACGCTATGCCCTTCCAAACAGTGAAGTAATGATTCACCAACCATTAGGCGGAGCACAAGGTCAAGCAACTGAAATCGAAATTGCTGCAAAACATATTCTCTTCACTCGTGAAAAATTAAATAAAATCTTATCAGATCATACAGGTCAACCAATTGAAGTGATTGAAAAAGATACTGATCGCGATAATTTCATGACTGCTGAAAAAGCAAAAGAATATGGATTAATCGACCATATCATTACACGTAATGAGCTAAAAGGAAATAATGAATAATCATGAATGATTAAGGATGCCCAAATACTTGGGTATCCTTATTTTATTTGTATTGGCACAAAGGCTTATAATAATTCAGTCCTATTCTTTATAACTACCTTTTTCATTCAGCAATTTTTTCACTGTTTCTCTTAACCGTAAAAACGAAGCAACTAGAAAATTAGTTCAAAAGAAAAATCCTACGAAAAAATCAATATCCTTCGTAGGATTTTTCTGTTAGCGATCTTCAATATATTTTTTTAGCTCTTCAAATGCTTCTTGCTCATCAGGACCGTCCACAATTAAAGTGATAACTGAACCATGCCCTACCGCAAGACTCATCAATCCCATAATACTTTTTACGTTTACTTTTTTCTCATCTTTTTCAAGAAATATTTCGGAAGCAAATCGATTTGCTTGCTGAACAAATAATGCTGCTGGTCGCGCTTGCAAACCATGCTTTAATTTAACTTCGACCTGTTCGACAATCATGTTACTCACCTCTCCTTTTTTAATGAGAGAGGAGATTGATTCCTCCCCCAAAACTTACATACAAATAGAGCAATTATTGGGATGTTTGTGTAGATTCGAATACAGTCTGATGATTCGAATCATTTGCTCGTAGTTTATCAGCAATTTCATCAATTTTACGCAAGCGGTGATTAATACCAGATTTGCTTATTTTGCCCCCCGATACCATCTCACCTAATTCCTTTAACGTAACATCTTGATGTGCTACCCGTAATTCAGCAATTTCTCTTAATTTGTCAGGTAATACTTGCAGGCCCACTGTTTCTTCTATATATCGAATATTTTCTACCTGCCTAAGAGCTGCACCAATTGTCTTATTTAAATTAGCTGTTTCACAATTCACTAGACGATTAACTGAATTGCGCATATCTCTTACAATTCGTACATCTTCAAAACGAAGAAGAGCATTATGTGCGCCAACAATGTTAAGAAATTCAGTGATTTTCTCTGCTTCTTTTAAATAGGTTATAAACCCTTTTTTTCTTTCGAGTGTTTTACTGTTCAATTGAAAAGCATTCATTAGCTTACAAAGAGAATCATTATGCTCCTTATAAAGTGAAAAGATTTCTAAATGATAAGAAGATGTTTCAGGATTATTGACAGATCCACCAGCAAGGAAGGCTCCGCGTAAATAGGAGCGCTTGCAGCATTTTTTCTTAATAAGATTTGGAGAAATATCTTGTATAAATGTAAAATTCTCACCTAGTATCTGTAAATCTTCCAATACTTCTTTTGCGCCTGCCTTAAGTCTGACAATATAAACGTTATTTTTCTTCAGGCGCATTTTTTTTCTAACTAATAATTCCACAGGAATATCATATAATCTTTTTACAAGGATGTAGATTCTCCGAGCAATCGCTGCATTTTCGGTTTGAACATTCACAACAAGCACTTTATTTGAAAAAGACAGGGAACCGTTCATACGAATAAGAGCGGATAATTCTGCCTTTGCACAACAATCTGTAACAGATAGATTCGTAAGTTCCTTTTTAATTTCTGAAGCAAATGACATCGCTCAGACCCCCTAAGAACAGTATAGAACGCGCCTTTCATTCGTTCGCTATCACTAATGTGATATTAAATAGGCTATTGAAGGGGACGCGATATGATCAACTATCATATTCATCCATGAACAATTCAATTATTTTCCATTACTTTTCAATAATGAATAAAGAATACTCGCTACTTTATTCGTATCATGACGAATATAGCCGTCCTCATAAGTGAGAATTCGATCTGAAATAATTTCCAATCCTAATTGTGATAATGCTTCAACATCATATATAACTGGCTTAGCTAATTCTTCACGGTATCGTTCTTGAATCGACACAGGGATTTCTTGATTATTAACTAAAATTTTATCGATACACGCATTTTTCATATGATCGATTAATACTTTAACATGATCACTTGCCGTAAAATCAAGTGTTTCCCCTGCTTGCGTCATTAAATTACATACATATACTTTTTTGGCTGAGGCATTACAAACCGCTTCACCTAATCCAGGAACAAGTAAACTAGGTAAAATACTTGTATATAAACTTCCTGGGCCAATGACAATTAAATCTGCTTCCTCAATTGCCTTTAACGTATGGGGTAATGGTGAGATCTTTTCTGGTGTTAAAAACACCCTTTTGATTTTTTTCCCTGAAAAAGGAATTTTCGATTCTCCAGAAACGATTGATCCATCTTCCATTTCCGCATGAAGAATAACACTTTGGTTAGCAGCTGGCAACACTTCTCCACGTACGTTTAGTACTTTACTGACTTCTTGAATGGCGTGCACGAAATCTCCAGTAATTGAGGTCAATGCCGCAATGATCAAATTTCCAAGAGAATGCCCCGACAATTCATTCTTCGTTTTAAAACGATGCTGAAACATCTGTTCAAAAAGAGGCTCAACATCCGATAATGCAGCTAATACATTGCGAATATCACCTGGAGATGGAATATTCATTTCATTGCGAATTCGACCAGAGCTCCCGCCATCATCTGCAACAGTCACGATCGCACTGATATCAACAGGATATTTTTTAATTCCTCTTAATAAAACAGGCAGCCCTGTTCCACCACCAATGATGACAATTCTTGGCTGTTTATTATCACTCATTAGTTCTTTTCCTTTCCCTTCATATCACGATGAGAAATTCTCGTATGATAATCTTTTTTAAAATACTGACCGATATATTCGGCTAGTGCAACTGAGCGATGTTGACCACCCGTGCACCCAATTCCAATAACAAGCTGGCTTTTTCCTTCTCGTTTATAATGCGGCAGCATAAAGGAAAGTAAATCTGTTAACTTGTTTGCAAATGTTTGTGTTTCATTCCATTTAAAAACATAATCATAAACTTCTTTATCTAGCCCTGTCTTTGGACGCATATGCTCAATATAAAAAGGATTTGGAAGAAAACGGACGTCAAAAACTAAATCACTATCAATTGGAATTCCATTTTTAAAACCAAACGATACAACATTAACCGTAAAAATAGGCTGTTTTTCCACGGAAAATTCCGTAATAATTTTTTCCCGTAATTCCCGGGGCTTCATCTTTGACGTATTTAAAATAATTTGTGATCGTCCTTTTAAGTCCTCTAAAAGCTTGCGTTCTTGTTGAATTCCCTCTAACGGTAAACTAGATGGCGCTAAAGGATGTGATCTTCGTGTTTCTTTATATCTTCGGACTAGCACAGAATCTTCGGCATCTAAAAAAATAATTTTTGGTGTAACCCATGCAATATGATCCAATTCATCTAGCGATTTAAACAGAAAATCAAAAAATTCACGACCGCGTAAATCCATAACAAGGGCTACTTTATTCATTTTATTACTTGTGTCTTTCATAAGTTCAAGAAACTTTGGTAAAAGTGTTGGTGGTAAATTATCTACACAGAAAAAGCCTAAATCTTCAAAGCTTTGAATAGCTACTGTTTTACCTGCTCCACTCATACCGGTAATGATCACGAGTTGTACTTTATCTAGTTCTGTATTCATTGTTTTTTCCCCCTATCGAAAGGAACAAAAGTTAAAAGCGACTCTCTTTTCATTTAAAGACAATGTTAAATCATGAGCTTACATTCTCCCACCAAGGCAGGAAGAACAGGCTTGTTTCGTTTTCGTTAAAAAGGAGGTAGTTGATATTCGCTCAAGGATACTCGTTTTCCGCGGGAGTCTCACTCCTTTCGCGCACATCAACAATATGAACAATTTGATGCCAAACAAAAAATTCACGAAAACAGCCTTAGTTTAAATGGGTACTATAGAGAATTGCTTATAGGCTTTTAGGTATGCTTTACACATAGTCCCAAAAAGCAGCAAGAATTAGCTTACGCTTATATTTAGCTGGGATCAAGTCGGTATGAAAGAAGTTCAAAATCAGGTGTATAAGTAAATTGGCCATAGATCATTTTACTACCTTGCACCATATAATCAAGAATATGATGATCGCCTTCTGCCATTGGTAAGTTTTTCATCTCATTCAGAGAATGCCATTGTAATATCCCTTCTGGTGACACTTCTAAATGAGTACCATCTCCTTCGGTAGCTAAAAAGGTAAACATCATCCATTCAGATACAACTTGATCCCCGTCTTTAATTAGAATCGTAAAAACCCCTTTTAATTCTGGGTTTTTAATATAAATTCCCGTTTCTTCACGAAATTCCCGGGTAATCGCTTCTCGTATCGATTCACCTTGTTCCATTTTCCCGCCTGGAGCTACCCACCAATTTCTTCGCGGCTTTTGTAATAATAAAACTTTATCATCTTTCATGTACACACAATTTGTAATACGCTGCAAATGATACACCTCAATTCCTCATTCATCTATTTGACAATCGCACAACTAAAAAGAGCATGTTTAAGTTAGTTCATGGTAAAGTTATATTTCCAATTTGAGAACATTTGATAAAAACGGACTGATACTTGCTTATATTATACTATTTATAAAACTCATGAACAATGAAAGAGATAGGCATGCTTTCAAGAAAAATCCAACTCATTTTCCTTTTTAAGAAGGCGTACGACGGAAATTGAATTAGATTTTTAGTTATACTCCATCATAGCTAAACGTCAATAAACAGAGTTCCGCTAATAACAGCAAATCAACTATAATTACCATTTACAGAACCTAGAAAAAAACATTTTTGTATTCGTTTATTGATATTACTAAAAAAAGAGCACAGATATACTGTGCTCAAGGAGAAATTTATTAAAAAGGGGGTTAATTTCTACATTATTATCGTAACAATTTATTATTTCATGTCCGTTACAATAACATTAAAACAACATAACTTTTTAAACATTCAATTTTTCTTTGATTTCCTCTACATAGTGCTGAGCATTTTGAGCAGCAATACTTCCGTCACCAGTAGCAGTTACGATTTGACGAAGTGTTTTTTCACGAACATCTCCAGCTGCAAATATTCCAGGAATATTTGTTTCCATTTCATCATTTGTCACAATATATCCTTCATCATTTGTGATTCCGAGACTTTGGAAAGATTTAGTTAATGGCACCATTCCAATGTAGATGAAAACACCATCTGTCTCAAATGGTTTCTCTTCCCCTGTTTCAGTATTCACAAGGGTTACAGATCCGACTTTACCATCTTTTTCATTAATTTCTTTTACTGTATGGTTCCAAATAAACTCAACTTTTTCATTTTTAAAAGCCCGATCTTGAAGAATTTTTTGTGCACGCAACTGATCACGACGGTGGACGATTGTTACTTTACTTGCAAATCTAGTTAAATAAACTCCTTCTTCAACAGCCGAATCCCCGCCACCAACTACAACTAGATTTTTTCCTTTAAAGAAAGCACCGTCACAAACAGCACAATAAGAAACTCCGCGACCGCCTAGTTCATTTTCGCCGGCAACGCCCAATTTCTTATATTCTGCACCTGTTGCGATAATAACAGCAAGAGTTTTGTACTCCTTTGATCCGGCTTTTACGATTTTATAATCCCCGTCTACAACAATTTCCTTTATATCTCCATAAGCATATTCAGCGCCAAATTTTTTCGCATGTTCAAACATTTTATTTGAAAGCTCAGGTCCGAGAATAGAATCATATCCAGGATAGTTTTCAACTTCTTCAGTATTTGCCATTTGTCCACCAGGAACGCCACGTTCGATCATAACTGTTTTCAAATTGGCACGTGAAGCGTAAACTGCAGCTGTCATCCCCGCAGGACCAGCGCCGATAATTACAACGTCATAAATTTGTTCATCTGCCATTTTCAACACTCCTTTTGGTAATTTTTTTCTTAAACTTCCACATAAGATTAGTTTCATACATTCATTTTCTATATCAAAATGAATCCCCACCTGTAAGTGGGGGAAATAAGTTCAAGGAATGACAGGTTACTGTCCTTTCATTTAGTATAAAAAATGCTTGTCACTTCGTCCAAAAAAATGCTCATTGAATAAACATACGTATTTTTTTGGCATATTTCTGTAAAGTTGAAACTGAAATATGATACTGCTTTGCAATTGCTGCTTGCGATAAATTACCACCATTTAGTTTATTCCAAACATAATCTGTTGCTGCTGCATAAGCATTTTCATTTTTAAATAACTCTTCCTTTTTCAATCCTTCCAAGAAGATTGAAAACCATAAAAGAAACAAATCACGAGCGTTTGTATGAATCGGACGGTGATGCTCATGCAATAAACAAGCTACTTGATGTGCTTGCACAAACATTTCCTTTACATTAGAGGATATATTTGTTTTCGTCGCAAGAACATGCGATAAATAAAGCTTTTCCGTTAATGAAAACTCATTTAAATCTTTGAAATCCGGATGAGCAATAATTTCATCTCGGTGTGAGGAATTTCCTAGAAGAAAGATGGCAAATAAACGTTCAACCATTTTATCACTGCTTAACATTTTTAAAATAGCATTAATATCTTCTTCTAAATAAAGAAAAGGCTCATTCTGATGAAACCATGGCTCCCGTCCTTTTTTCTCTGGATCAAGTTTTAACAGCTGCTCCCATGCGGCTTTTGACACTTGGAATTGTCCTGTATGATGGGCTGCATTAGACAACCAATAATAAAAAGAGGCATCTCCCTCAAACCCCCGCTTCTTTAAGAGGTTTAGCCAATAATATGCCTGTTCATAACGTCCGACAATTGCAAAGGTTGCCCCTAATTTATATTGATGATCAGTCGATAACGGCTGAACCTTTTCAAGTCCTTCTAGTATCTTTCCTAATTCCTCATCTCTTCGATGGTGATAGAAAAAGACAGCCAAATTGCACAATCCGTGTAAATTCCCAGGATTTTTTTCAAGTAATTCCTCCAACACCTCAACTGCTTGATCGACTTGTCCTAAATAAAAATAAGCAAGGGCCATGTTATTATAGGAAGACCAATAATCTGGATACTTTTCAATTAATTCCCGCAATTGGATTAAGGCCTTTTCAAAATTACCCGTTTCAAGGAGCCATCTTGCTTCTTCTTGCTTCATCATTAATTCATCTTGCTCATATAATGAATACTCAAAATCGTCATCTTCTGTTTCAATCAAGTACAGTAATTCTTCCGCTTCTTCTTTATATTTCCCATCTGGATCTTTTTCAAGATACTTTTTCACATGATAATAAGCTTCATTAAAATACCCAAGCTCCGTATAATTATGAGCAATAAAATAATAGCAATCCACCATTTTTGGATTCAAATCTTTTAAAATTCTTTGAAATAACTCAATGGCTTGTTGAAACTCTTCACAATGCGAATAAATGACCGCCAATTGCAAAGTAAAAACCGGATCTTTTGGCTCCAATTGTACAGCACGTTCTAGATATTTTTTTGCCTTTTGTAAATCACTACGGTAAAAAGCGTCCATTCCTTTATTAAAGTAGAAATCCCCTGAAGGGATAAAGAAACGAATATTATCCCGCTCTTGTTGTATTTCTATATCTTTTGCCATGAAGGTCCCTCACAAATATTTTTATACATAGTTAGTTTATTGTAGTATAACATATATTTGATTTAATAATGAACCTTGAATGAGACAGTTCTACTACCACTAAAGTTATTTTTTTCTATTTTCCATTTCTTCTTTTGTATAAATCAATCTCATAGGATTTCCACCTACAAATGCCCCTGCTGGTACATCTTTATGAACAACAGTCCCCGCTGAAACAATTGCCCGATCTCCAATCTTTACTCCTGGAAGAATCGTTGTATTGGCACCAATCATTACTTCATTGCCGATAATGACTTCACCAAGTCGGTATTCATCAATTAAGTATTCGTGGGCAAGGATGGTTGTATTGTAACCAATAATCGAATTCCGTCCGACTGTGATTTTTTCAGGAAACATAATATCGACCATTACCATTAAAGCAAAAGCCGTTTGATCACCAACATTCATTTTTAAGAAAGCCCGATATAGCCAATTTTTCACTTTCAGAAAAGGCATATATCGAGCAATTTGAATGATCGTAAAGTTTTTCATCACTTTCCAAAATGACACAGTTTTATAAATTTGCCATAGCGAATTCGCTCCTGAAACACGATGCCGCTCTGTATTTCTCATGGATGCCGAACTCCTAATATTGAATAGAGATCCGTCATTTTCTCAAGGATAAAATCTGGTTGAAGTGCTTCAAGATAAGCACGCCCTTTTGCGGACCAAGCAACTCCAGCTGTATATGTACCTGCATTCTTTCCTGATTCAATATCATGAGAATTATCTCCAACCATCAATGTCTCTCCTGGTTCTGACCCTAATAATTGCAATGCTTTTTCGATTGGCTCCGGATGTGGTTTGGCATGTTTCACATCATCTAGTGTCACAATAACATCGAAAATTGAATCAAGATGAATGAGGTTTAATCCGCGCAGCAAAGTGTCTCGAAATTTCGTAGAAACAATGGCAAGCTTAAACTGTTTTTCCTTTAGTTCTTTTAAAGTCTCTAAGACATCTGGAAATTCTTTTATCAATTCATCATGATGAGCAAGATTGAAAGCACGGTATGTTTCCACCATTTCAGCAGCCCGCTCTGGATCAATAGTCGAGAAGCTTTCTATTAATGGTGGTCCGTTAAACACTAGTACATCTTCGCGTTTATAACGTCCAGGATAATACTTATTGAGTGTATGTAAATGTGATTGTGTAATTAATTCATTTGTATCGATTAATGTACCGTCAAAATCAAACAGTAGTGTTGTAATTTGTTTTTGCATGTAAAAGCCACCTTTCTATTTAAATAAACTGGAAAAGGAGTAATGATTTTCGCTTCAGGGTTTCGCTTTCCGCGGGGGGATGCTGGGTCTCCTCGGCGCTGCACGCCTGTGGGGTCTCCGCAATCTCGCTTTTCCCGCAAGCACCTTCCGCTTCAAACTGGTTTTCTAACAGGTTAAACATAAAAAATGATTATTTGCTTATAAAGCTGTTTTCGCAAGCTTTGTTGTTGGTTTAACAGGAAAGGAGTTGATTTCCGATCCAGGATGCTCGCTTTCCGCGGGCGAATGCTGAGCCTCCTCGGCGCTGCACGCCTGCGGGGTCTCATCTATTCCGCTATTCCCGCAGGAGTCTCGCATCCTTCCGCTTCAATCTTTTTTAATAAATAGGTTATGTAAAATCCACTTCTTTTAATTACAGCACACTTTAAACAAGTCTGTTTTCGTACTATTATCTGATTTTCATCAAAGGGAGTTACTGATTTCCACTCCAGGATGCTCGCTTTCCGTGGGGGGATGTTGAGTTTCCTCAGCGCTACACGCCTGTGGGGTCTCATCTATTCCGCTATTCCCGCAGGATTCTCGCACCTTCTGCTCTAATTCAACTCTTTATGAACAGTTTAAATACATAATGGATTTCCGCTCCGGTCAATATAGGTTGATCAATAAGAGAAGTTGATTTCTCTAAATATAAATATATTTTACAAACAAAAAGTTTCCATTCACGTGTGCAGTTTAACGCTTTACAGGTGTATATTGTAAAATCGTTACAATAAATATAATGGGGAAGATCATCTTCCCCAAAGTTCACGTTATTTTAAAGGCTGTTATTAATGTAGGCTTCAAAGATTGAATGATATCTTTTTGTCGGAGTTTAAAGCTCTGTATACAATTTAGATGATAAACCAGTTTTTCTGCGATAAACCCATAAAAATAATCCGATGATAATAAGGACAATGGATACTACTTGTGCAATCCGCAAATGACTTGTCAACATTAAACTATCTGTACGTAAGCCTTCGACAAAAAATCGGCCAATAGAATACCAAATTAAATAGCTTAAGAAAATTTCTCCCCTATGTAAACTTGCTCTTCTTAACAAAATCAAAATAACAAAACCGAGAATATCCCATAAAGATTCATATAAAAATGTCGGCTGATAATAAGTACCATCTATGTACATTTGATTAATAATAAAATCTGGCAAATGAAGATGTTCTAAAAACTGTCGGCTGACTTCACGTCCATGCGCCTCTTGGTTCATAAAATTTCCCCAGCGTCCAATACCTTGTCCTAAAATAATACTTGGCGCAACAATATCTGCAACTTTCCAGAAAGAAACACCTTTTTTTCTTGTGAAAATAATGGCTGTTACGACGGCCCCAATTAATGCTCCATGAATGGCAATTCCGCCATTCCAAATTTTTATAATTTCGTTTGGATGTTGTGAATAGTATCCCCATTCAAACAATACATAGTAAATACGTGCGCAAATAATCGAAATTGGAATAGCCCAAATAAGTAAGTCCGCAATGATATTTTGGTCAACTCCGCGTTTTGCCGCTTCGTGCATCGCAATATATAATCCTAAAATAATTCCACAGCCAATAATAATTCCATACCAATGGACCTCGAGCCCGCCTAAATGAAAGGCAATTGGATTTAATGGTTTAATATTTGATTCCATTTATACCTTCTCCTCTTTCACATCCATAATAGATATTTATTCGTGTGCTTATAATACATTTGTATCTTGATGGGAATGATTTCTGCTTCTTTTTGTATAAACTGATTTAGTTAAACTGTGTATGATCATGGTTGCTATGCTCTTCAATGGCATTTGCAAGCTTACTTGTAAACTGCTGAGCAGTATTGACACCCATATTTTTCAACCGGTAATTCATCGCTGCCACTTCGATAATAATTGCTAGATTTCGCCCAGGTCGGACAGGAACAGTAATTTTTGTAATTTCGGTATCGATGATTTTAACTTTTTCCTCATCTAAACCGAGACGATCATAATGCTTATGCTGATCCCATAGTTCTAGACTTGCGATCATCGTTATGCGTTTATGGCTTCGAACAGCCCCTGCACCAAACAATGTCATTACATTAATAATGCCAAGACCTCTAATCTCTAAAAGATGCTCAATTAAGTCAGGTGCATGTCCAATTAGAGAGCCTTCTTCCTGCTGAACAATTTCCACACAATCATCTGCTACAAGACGATGCCCACGTTTTACAAGCTCTAAAGCCGTCTCACTTTTACCAACCCCGCTGCTTCCTGTAATTAACACGCCAACGCCGTACACATCTACAAGAACACCATGTACTGCAGTTGTCGGAGCTAATTTATATTCTAAGTAGTTTGTCAAACGACTGGAAAACCGTGTTGTTTTCATCGGTGTTTTCATGACAGGAATAGAATATTCCTCAGAAGCCTCTATTAATTCTTCAGGTACGGGCAAATCACGCGATATAATAATTCCTGGTGTGATATCGCTGCATAGTTTTTCCATCCGTTGCTTACGTTCCTCGGAAGTAAGACGTTGGCTGAATGTAATCTCTGCCATTCCTAGCAACTGTATCCGATCTGCAGGATAGTAGTCAAAGAAGCCAGTCATTTCTAAACCAGGACGTGAAATATCACTTGTTGTAATGGGACGATGAATCCCTTCCTCACCACTTACTAATTCGAGATTAAACTTTTGTATAATATCTGCAACACGAACCTTTGCCAATTTTTTAATCCTCCTATTACAAGATCCGATGTAAAATCTTTAAAAAACGATATTAATCGAATGATTTCAAAGCCTCATATTATTTTATCATTTATATAATCTTCTAGACCAGCCCTTTTGCTAAATCATAAAAGGAGGGAAATATTGTAAAAAAAGAGCCTTGAGCTTTCTCAACAGAAAGATCCTCCACCACATTTATCATATCTTATTGTAAATAGATATATGTGATGTGCTAGATCTATGAGACCACTCCTCGACCCTTTTTGATTATCCTCTATTTTCCTTGTTAAAGACCGTTTTCTGCAGAATGAGATTAACAATAGCCATCATAATTGCTACGAGCAAGGCCATTCCAAAACTATCGATTTCGAAACGATTTCCCATAAACTTATCTGTCATAATAAGGGTGACAGCATTGATAACCAATAAAAATAGCCCCAATGTTACGACAGTAATGGGCAATGTTAACAAAATCAAAATCGGCCTCACTAAAATATTTAATATTGATAATAAAATACTTGCCATTATTGCTGAACCAACGCTCGATACATAAAAGCCATCAAAATATCCGGATATTGCAATAAACAGCACAGCATTAATTAAGATTCCAACAATCCATCGCATTAACATCAAACCTTTTCATTTAAAGATATGCTAAGTATACTAAATTTTGTTGCGCTATTATAGGACTAGCCTATTCTTCATGACTGTCTGCTTGAGTTTCCTCCGCTTCATTCGTAATAGGTTCTTTCTTTTTATCCATTTCTCCTTCTTTAATAGATACCGCTCCAGTTTTAGCATCTGCAAAAATATATAAATGTTTATTCGTATCATAATTTCTGCTGAAACGAAGTTGTTTTTGGATCATCTCTTTTTTCTCATCCATACGTTCAATTCCTTCTAAAGCAATCATGAAGTTCCCAAAATTACTTTTACATTCTCCTTGTACTGCCGTTTTGTCAGGCAATATAATTTCAATATTTCCTGTTACAGTTTTGGCATGTAGTGTATCTGCATACTCATCTGTTAAGGAAATAGAAATATTCCCATTAAATGATTCAAAATCCGATGTTACAAATGCGCCATTCCATTTAATTTCCCCATTCATCGTTTGCGCTTCAACTTCATTGATATTACTCTTTTCAAAGTCAATCGTTCCATTCGCCGTTTCTGCTTCTAAACGATTGATTTCACTATCTTTAATAAAAATTTTGCCATTCAATGTTTTTATATTTGTTTTTACCGCCGTCATATCTTCACCATGTATTGATCCATTAAAAGTGCGGAGAACGATGGTTTCATACTTATGTTGCGGAACATACACAATCGTATCCACTTTCATCCATTTTGAATGAGTTGTAAACTGCAATTGCTCATCGTCAAGTGTAAACGTACTATTGTTCAGAAAAAATTTCCGTCCTTCTTCGAAATCATCAGTTCGAAATACTTTTACCTCACATTCAATCCGTACATCCTCTTGGTCCCACTGCTTAAAGCGAACATGCCCGTGGTCAACGTCAATCTTAATGCTGTTTATATTTGCCGATGATTGCTGGAATACATGCGAAATTTCTACCGACTGGTTTAATGGAAAATCAAAATCTTTTATTTTTTTCAATGCTCCACCTACAAAATCAAATATTTTATCTTTTGCTTCCGTAAAAGTATTCGCCTGTTCCTTATCCTTCGTTGAGCTCTGTTGTTCATTATGCTCATTCTGATGTTGTTCTTCAGCTTGATTTCTTTCTTCGTTTTGCGTTTTACTTTTATGCTGTTGTTCTTTGTCTAAAGCCTCTAAAAGCGTCAGCGCTTCCTCTATCGTTAATGTACCCGTTTTTACAAGCTCTAATATCCGTTTACGTTGATCCTCCATCGTAATGCCTCCTTTTTTAAAAAACATCATTACTATATTTACGTATACCCAATATGTAAGTTTCATATTTATTTAAGAAAGTAAAAAACCTCACAGAAATTATTCGTTCTTCTGTGAGGGAGTCACTTTACACTGTTGTTATTATTTCTTGAATAGCATTCTCCACATGCTACGCTTCTCTTGTTTTTCTTCTACATCTTGTTCTATCTCTTGATTTTCATTATTATTTGGTTCAAATTCCATAAATAATTCTTTCCACTGTCTTTTATAATCTTCATAATTAAAACGTTGAAATACATCTTTTGCATGTTCTGAGAACTGTTTCCGTATATTCGGATTTTCCATTAAGTAAATAATTTTCTCTGCTAATTGTTTTTGATCACCTTTAGGAACAAGATAGCCATCTACCCCATCCCTAATGATATCACGAGGACCATATTTAATATCATATGCAACTACTGGTGTACCTGCTGCCAAACTCTCCGTCATGACAAGTCCAAATCCTTCATAGTCTGAAGTTAAAATAGAACAACATGCACTTTGATAAGTGGCTACTGCATCATTTGTAAATCCTTTTAGAAATACATGCTTTTGTAGCTTTAATTTTGAAATTAAGTCTTTTAGTTTATCCTCTTCAGAACCAAATCCATAAATATGGTACTCAGCGTTTGGAATTTTTTCAACTACAAATTGAAAAGCTTTGATGGCTTCATCTAATCTTTTTTGGACATTGTAACGAGCTAAAGTAACAGCCAAATATGGTGATGGTTCCACCTTTTGATGGCTTGTCTCAATTGGCTGTACACTATGCGGAATTACTCGTAAAATATCACGGTTTCCAAACGTTTCTTCGATGTCCTCCCTTTGTTCATTTGTTAACAAAACAACTCTATCGAACTCATTTAGATTTGTTAATAAAGGGACCCATGTCTTTTTGATTTCACTATCTTTTGTATATGGTTTTGTAAAATGGTTGTTATGACAAATCGCGATTTTTTTAACACCATTTTCTTTAATATTTAATAAAACTTCATCAGTAGCTCTAGAGTCTGACATTAAAATAGGATGATTTAGATGTTTTATTTTTTCAGCGATCCAAAATGCATATAGCTTACTAATGTCATTAAATTCACGTGGTTTTGGATGAAATAGTAAACAACGTCCGCTTTTTTTACTTTTTGGATTTACCCATATTGATAGAAAACATTCACCATTGCTGTCTACATAACGCTCTAGTTTTGGAGTATTTGTCACTAAATCCATATGTTGAATTCTTGATAAGTTACCATCTGGATCAAACTCTTCTCTTCTTGTGCGATGCCGGCCTTCATCCATATAATCGATAAACATTAGCCGCTGTTGTTTATCGAATTTTTTATACTTTACATACAATCCATTTTGATAGTAACGATAGGCTGGTTGTTTTGAACCAGAATCAATAAATTCTATGAGCCCTTGCTCTTTAACTGATTGGATGACTGATGTCGAATTTATTTTGCTTTCATCCTTTGAAGGTATAGCATCCAAAAAGAAATTATGAACTTTAATACGTTTATCCAATTTTCCACTTTCATACAACTTTTGAATAATTTCTTTATGATCTCTTTGATACAGTAATGTGAAAAATTGTGTTTCTGGAAAATACTCAACTAATGTATTTGCTCTTGTTAAAACAGCTTTCGTTAATCCGCCTCTAACAATGTCTAATGAATTAAAAATAAAAACTGGTGTAACATTTCCCAATGTAATTCCCCCCATTATTACAATAATTTACCATTATTATACTTTAAATATAAACAAAAAAGCCGTCATTAAAACGACTTTTTTGAAATATATTTTGTTCACTATATTGACAAATTTTTTTAGAGGAAATCAACAAAGCGACTTCTAAATTTTAAATGTAAAGTAGAGCCAATCATTAACATAATAATCGTTACAACCCAAAAATATACTGTATAATGCCAATGTGAAATAAAGTACCAGCCAGTATTGCCTAGCAATGCAGAACGATAGCCTTCAATCACATAATAGAAAGGATTTAATTTCATTATTGTTTGGACTTTTGGACCAAGATTTGACGGATCCCACAACACCGGTGTTAAATAGATCATCATTCTCATAACCGCTTGAACGATCATTTGCACATCCCGTACAATCGTTGACAACGTCGATGTGATCAGTGATAAAGCAAAGGTAAATACTAGAACACTAAACATATAATAAGGCAGCTCAGCATAATAAATCGACACGGGATGCCCTAAAAATTGCAAAATAACCATTATCACTACTAATAGCATTAAATGCTGATAAAACTTTGAGAATATAACATAACTCGGGATCGCACTCATTGGGAAATTCATTTTCGCAACCATTCGAATACGTGTATATATCGATTTTGATCCTTGCAGTACAGCGGGATTAATAAAAAACCAAATCGTCATCCCTGCAAATAGCCATGGAATAAACCCTAAAGGTTTATGTCCTCCCCTAATTCCATAACCAAATACAAACCAATACACTGCGATTTGAATCATTGGATTAATAATTTCCCATAAAATTCCTAAATAATTATTTTTATTGTCACTTCTCATTTCATATAAGGACAATCGCATAATTAAGTAAAAACTATTCATTTGTTCCTTTAAAACTGTAATCATTGACTTCATATGTCTTTCCTTCCCCGAAATACACGATCCACAACCTTTTGTGAAGAATGTCCAGACTCTAAATAGCAAAATTTATTATAGAATGCATTAAATGTTTCTGAAAGTGTAAATCCGTTCGATTCTAACTTGCGAATCTCCACGATTACTTGTTCAGTTGTTTTTACTAAAGGTCCTGGTGCATTTTCTTCAAAATCGAAATAAAAGCCACGTAGATTATCACGATAATCATCAATATCATAAACAAAGAAAATCATTGGTCGTTTTAAATTCGCATAATCAAAAAACACAGACGAGTAATCTGTAATTAGTAAATCAGCCACTAGATACAGTTCGCGAATATCTTCATGATTTGAAAAATCATAGGCGAATCCTGTATATGGCGTTAAGTCAAAGTTTTCAGCAACAAGATAGTGCATCCTAAGCACAATAATATACTCATCGCCAAGACGCTCTTTTAACATTGTTAAATCAAGGGCTAAGTCAAATTTATATCGACCTTTTCCATAGAATTGATTATCACGCCAAGTTGGGGCGTACAGTATGACTTTTTTATCAAGTGGCAATCCATATTTTACTTTAAATGCTTCGATCGTTTCTTTTTTATTTTCATTATACAATACATCATTTCTCGGATAACCAGTTTCTAACATTTCTTTTTCAAATTGGAATGCTCGACGGAAAATTTCTGTCGAGTAGGCATTTGGAGAAATTAAATAATCCCAATTACTAGCTTCCTTCAAGAAATTCCGTTTATATTTACTTGTCGTTGTACCTGGCATATGAACTTCATCCATATCGGCAGCTAATTTTTTTAACGGTGTTCCATGCCATGTTTGCAAATAAATTGTATGTTTTGGCTTCGGAATCCATAATGGCATCCGACTATTCGTCACCCAATAACGAGCTCGCGCCATAGCAAATAACCATTTAATCGAAAAGCGGTTAATGTATATTAAATCTTTTCCTTCAAAATTATGAATAAATCTTTTATCAATGCTCCAATACAGTTTGAACTCTGGATGGTGCTCTTTCATGTATTCGTAAATCGCACGAGGATTATCGCTATATTGCTTTCCAAGAAAACTTTCAAACATAACTACATTTTTCTTAGCCGGTAATGTACCAATGATTTTGAAAGCTAACTTATATGTCTTTTTGATTTGTTTACTTTTCTTAAACCCGATCAATTTCCTTCTAACAAGTGATTTAGCGCTACGGATGAGAGAATAGTCATCAACTGTCAAGCGTAAATATTTTGCTTTTTTTGTTCGTGCTAACGAAATTCTTTTCTTTTGTTGATTTACCTTTTTAACATATCGTTGAGCAGCATACGGCTTATGATGGATAACATATTTAAGGCGTGAACTTAGTACAGGCACTCCATTGATCGGCATTTCAATATATGCCTTGATTCTAATTTTATCGTCGATACGTTCAATTAAATCAATGACATTCACTTGAACCGTAAAACCGGCAAAATTGTAGGTTTTCCCGCCATCACCATACTGTTCTGCTAAATCTGGACGTTCAACTGTTTGAACTGGGTACTTCTTTTCAAATTCATGATTTGCATCTTGTAGAACAAGATTTTTTTCCAACATAACATCTTTCTCTAAAGGATCAATTGCAAACCCTTTAAGCGTCAATATACCGTTTTTATCAAGAATAGCATCTTCTACTCTCGCAATGATATGTGGCTCTTTTATCTTGAATGATAGGTTTTGTTTATTTGTTGCATATGGTATCCACAATTTTCCTATTTCTTTTTGATGTGTATATAATAGTTCCAAATATTGTTGATTGCTTTTCACACGAAACTTAGTTATTTTTGGTGCTTCACTATCACTATCTTCTTCTGTATCCACATCATTTTCTTGTTCAGATATAATATAAACATCCCAGAAAGTATTATCACTCATCAACTGCTCATATTGACGTTTTTCTATTCTCGCCTGAATTAAAATAAGTTCATCTGTTCTTTCTATTTCATTTGCAGCAAGAGTTACTTCTTTTTCTGTATATCTTTCAATCATGTTTACAAATAATATACTGTCTTCTGATACTTTACGAGTTGGAACATATATATCAAGCACATAATCATCACGTTCAATTCTCAACTCTTTTAATGTACATCTTTTGAACGTCTGTTCTACCATATGTATTCTTAACTCCTCTCAACAATCGTATCTCCCTCATGTTGATAAAGATACTTTACCAATTTTTCACTTGATTTCCCTGTTGAATAAGTATTCCAGGATTTTGAAAAATCCGCGATCAAATGTATGTCAAATTGTTTATGTTTAATAAGCTGAATAACGCGATTTGTGTCGAATGCGACTGGTCCTGGAACCATTTTATCATATGTTTCCCAAAATCCACGCTTCTCTTCATATTTTTGCAAATCATATGGATAAAAAATCATCGGCCGTTGCAAAATTGAAAATTCATAAGGAATCGATGAATAATCTGTAATTAAAATATCTGTAATTAATAATAGCTCATTCACATCTTTATAGTATGAATAATCAAATACAAACCCATTATAGTCCTCTAATTCTAAATGATGTCTGATTGCCGGATGCAACTTAATGAGCAATACATGATCTTGATGTAATTCATTAAACATTTTTTCTACATCTAGCATCAATTGAAAATGATCTAATTCATCATCCCGAAATGTTGGGGCATATAAAATGATCTTTTTGTTTCTTAATTCAGGATTGGCATCATATAATTTTTTAATAATGGTAGATTTCAATTTTTCATCATAAAAAAAATCGGTTCTAGGAACACCCGTGCATAAAAAATTTTCATAAGGAAGACCGAATGCTTCCATGAAAATGTGCTTCATTGTATCAGAACCGACAACGACCTTATGAAATTGAGAATAAACCTTTTTAAATCTTTTTAGTGCTCTGTTACTGCGATGATGAATATTACGATCTTTTAAACCAAATGTTTTAATTGCGCCAGCAGCATGCCATAATTGGATACACTCAACGCCATCTTTAAATTGAACAGCAGCCAAAAATCCGTAGTAATTATCTACCACCACATATTCTGATGTAGCAAGATGGTAGATGCTTTTAAGAAAATCAAACGGACGGTTAATACCAAACATGCGTACTTCTTCTGTTGGTAATTCTTTTCTAACATTATCATAACAGGAAGAAGTACACATAAAAGCAATCTTTACAGGAATTTGCTGCTTTTTAATTTCTTTGTATACATATAAGTTGTTCTGTTTAAACGACACAACGAACGCAATTTTTTTTTGCAATGGAAATAATTTGCATACTAAAAATAAAATGCGAAAGAACAACAAGTATATGGTAACAAATAATTCTCTAGCCATTATTTCACAGAAAATAAATCATTTTTAATTTTTGATGTTGAAATGCCTACGGTTCTTGGTAAATAAACGACTTCACAATATTCTTTCAAGTAGTCAAATTTTCCTTTCCAATCATCGCCCATAACAAAAACATCAATATTATGCTTTTGAACATCCTCAATTTTCTGTTCCCAATTATGTTCCGGGATTACTTCATCTACATAGCGGATCGCTTCTAAAATCATTTTTCTGTTTTCATAGCTATGATAAGATTTTTTATTTTTAATTTGATTAAATTCATCAGAAGACAAACCTACAATTAAATAATCACCAAGTTCTTTTGCTCTTCTTAGCAAATTAATATGTCCCCAATGAAGCAAATCGAATGTGCCATATGTGATTACTTTTTTCATTTAACTCTCTCCCTAGTTCAGTAATATCTTGAAATTATCCTATATTATTCTTATATTTCCCTTAAACATTTATATTTATCATTTCCAACATAACACATTATAGTCTATTTTGATTGGAATTCAAATACTTACTGATTGCTTATAATTGGCAAACTTTTCACCAACATTTTCATATGAGCATACCTATTCAATCTTTTTAAGATATGATACACTAGCTTTACAAAAAATCAAGAGGCTGTCTAACTAGTTGAATAGTCTTGATCCATTCACTTTAAATATACTAATCTACATTTTTAGACAAACTATACCTGGTAAGGATGTTGAAGGATGCTTGAAACAAAAAAAGTATTGGGAATTTCATTCGTTCATTCAAATATGAATCAGTTAACGGATGAACTGCACGAGAGAATAAAAGATTCGAAAAAAACATTCGTTGTTACCGCAAATCCAGAAATTTTAAAATTAGCTGGCAGTCAACCTTCTTATAAAAAGACGATCCAATCAGCTGATTATGTTATACCAGATGGAATTGGTGTCATTGTTGCTTCTAAATTAGTAGGTTCACCATTACATGAAAGACTTGCTGGTTTCGATTTAATGACTCAGCTCCTATCTTTAGCAAATGACCATTCATACCGTGTCTTTTTTCTCGGAGCAAAACCAGAGGTCATTGAAGATGCCGTTCATAATATAAAGAAAAAATATCCTCATATAGATATCGCTGGCTATCATCACGGATATATTGATGAAAATGATCAATCAATAGTAGATGAAATTCAAAAAAAAGAAGTAGATTTAGTTTTTGTCGGCTTAGGCTTCCCGAAACAGGAAGAATGGATTGCAAATCATCTTTCTCTATTTAAAAAAGGAATTTTCATCGGTGTCGGTGGTAGTTTTGATGTCTGGGCAAATCGTGTGAAACGGGCCCCAAAAGTTTGGCAAGCATTAAATATTGAATGGCTGTATCGACTTCTTAAGCAGCCTTCACGATGGAAAAGAATATTGAATGTTTTTCAGTTCATATTCGATGTGTTTTTCATGAAGTTAACAGGACAACTAAAAAAATAAACAAAAAGTCTGACGCCATATTCAAGTGTTTTCATTTGATACGTGTCAGACTTTTATCATTATACAGTCCCAATCTGTTGAATGTCATGTTCCATTCTTGCACGGTCTCTTTTTAATATAGGTTTTAAATATTTGCCCGTATATGATTGAGGATGCCCTGCAATGTTTTCCGGTGTTCCTGTTGCTACAATTGTTCCGCCCTTATCTCCACCTTCTGGTCCTAAATCAACAATATAATCTGCTGTTTTAATCACATCTAAATTGTGCTCAATGACAAGAACAGTATCTCCGTTCTCAACGAGCCTTTGTAAAACATCTAGTAGCCTTGCAATATCATCGACATGCAAACCTGTTGTTGGCTCATCTAATATATAAAGCGAGCGACCTGTTGAACGTCGATGCAATTCCGAAGCTAGTTTTACCCGCTGTGCTTCTCCGCCTGACAATGTTGTTGCAGACTGCCCTAATTTAATATATCCTAACCCGACATCTGCGATTGTTTGCAATTTCCGCTTTATTTTCGGGATATTTTCAAAGAATTCTAAAGCATCTTCTACTGTCATATCCAAAACATCTGCAATATTTTTTCCTTTATATGTTACCTCTAATGTTTCTCGATTATACCTTTTCCCGTGACATACTTCACAAGGTACGTAAACATCTGGCAAAAAGTGCATTTCAATTTTAATGATTCCATCACCGCGGCAAGCTTCGCACCTGCCACCTTTTACATTAAAGCTAAATCTTCCTTTTTTATAGCCGCGGATTTTTGCTTCATTCGTTGCTGCAAAAACATCACGAATATCATCGAAAACACCTGTATAAGTAGCAGGATTTGAACGCGGCGTTCTTCCTATTGGTGATTGATCGATATCAATAACTTTATCAAGATGTTCAATTCCTTTAATTTCTTTATGTGCACCAGGTTTCTCTTTAGATTTGTATAATTTTTGTGCCAATGCTTTGTGAAGAACTTCATTCACAAGCGTACTTTTTCCTGAGCCTGATACACCTGTAACAGCTATAAAAGTCCCGAGTGGAAATTTCACATTAACATTTTTTAAATTATTTTCCTTAGCACCTTTTATTTCTATAAAACGGCCATCACCTTTTCTTCTCTCAATTGGCAAACGAATGAATTTTTTTCCAGACAAATATTTTCCTGTGAGAGAATGCGGATCATTCATCACTTCTTCAGGGGTTCCAGCAGCAACTATCTCTCCACCATGAACGCCAGCGCCTGGACCGATATCGATTAAATAGTCAGCAGCAAGCATCGTATCTTCATCGTGTTCTACGACAATCAGGGTATTGCCAATGCTCGTCATATTTTTCAACGTTTCAATTAGCCGATCATTATCGCGCTGATGCAAGCCAATAGACGGTTCATCTAATACGTACAAAACACCTGTTAACTTCGAACCAATTTGCGTTGCAAGACGAATCCGCTGCGCCTCTCCACCTGATAGCGTACCTGCCGAACGGCTTAATGTTAAATAATCCAATCCTACATTATTCAAAAAACCTAGTCGCGAATCAATTTCGCGCAAAATCAAATTTGCAATCGTTTGTTCCTTTTCTGTTAAATCTAGATGATGGAAAAAGTGCGCAGCTTCTGCAATTGAGAATTTAGTTACTTCACTAATATGTTTCTGATTAATCTTCACCGCAAGACTTTCAGGTTTAAGACGATATCCTTTACATTTTGGGCACGGCTGTTGTGCCATATACTTTTCCATCTGTTCGCGTGTAAAATCAGAGCTCGTTTCATTGTAGCGGCGTTCAATGTTGCGAATAACTCCTTCAAACTCAATATAATGATCGCGAACCATGCCAAAATCATTTTCGTAATGAAAATAGACTTTTTCACTACCAGAACCGTGTAAAATTTTATCCATTTGATGCTTTGGCAAATCGCGAACAGGTGTATCCATATCAATTCCATAATGATCGCAAACAGCCTTTAATAATTGAGGGTAATATTTCGAACTAATTGGTTCCCAAGGCGCAATTGCATTTTCATTTAATGAAAGCGACCAGTCCGGAATGACAGCGTCCATATCAACGATTAATTTAGATCCAAGTCCATCACATTCCGGACAAGCACCGAAAGGACTATTAAACGAAAACATTCTTGGTTCTAACTTATCAATAGAAAATCCGCATAGCGGACATGCTAGATGTTCACTAAAAAGCAATTCTTCTTGGTCAATGACGTCAATAATGACTTTTCCATCAGCAAGCTTTAATGCTGTCTCAAGGGAATCCGCAAGTCTCGTTTCTACTCCTTCTTTTACGACGATACGATCTACTACAACATCTATTGAATGCTTTTTATTTTTATCCAATTCTATCGGTTCACTTAAATCTTGCATCTCTTTATCTACACGGATACGAACAAATCCTTGTTTTTTTATATCCTCTAGCACTTTGACATGAGCGCCCTTTTTACCCGAAATAATCGGAGCTAATACTTGAAGTTTCGTTCTTTCAGGATATTCGATAATTCGGTCAACCATTTGTTCAACAGTCTGCGATGTGATTTCAATCCCGTGATTTGGACAGATCGGTCTTCCTATCCGCGCATACAATAAACGTAAATAATCATAAATTTCCGTTAC
The DNA here is from genome assembly GCF_011008565.1 of Heyndrickxia ginsengihumi. Classification (GTDB taxonomy): domain Bacteria; phylum Bacillota; class Bacilli; order Bacillales; family Bacillaceae_C; genus Weizmannia; species Weizmannia ginsengihumi. Next base: position 113,754 of record NZ_JAAIWK010000004.1, on the reverse strand, counting down.
AGTACCCACTGTTGAGCGCGGATTTCGGCTCGTCGTTTTTTGATCAATAGAAATTGCTGGAGATAATCCGTCAATCGCATCGACATCAGGTTTATCCATTTGTCCTAAAAATTGGCGTGCATAGGCAGACAATGATTCAACATAACGCCTTTGTCCTTCAGCATAAATGGTATCAAACGCCAATGATGATTTTCCAGAACCCGATAGTCCTGTTAATACAACAAGTTTATCTCTTGGAATCGTCACATCAATATTTTTTAAATTATGGACACGCGCTCCCTTTACAGTAATATAATCTTGTCCCATATAAAGGTCATCCTTCCGCTTTTAAATCTAAAAGGGTATCTCGAAGTTTCGCAGCCGTCTCAAAATCTAACGCTTTTGCCGCTTCCTTCATTTTTTCTTCTAATTCAACAATCAGCTTCTCACGTTCTTCTGCTGTCATTGCTTTACTTGTTTCTGCTGCTTCATACGTTTCTGTTTCTTCTGCTACGTATGTGGCATGAATCGTATCGCGAATGTCTTTTTGAATCGTTTTAGGTGTAATACCATGTTGCTCATTATATTCTTCTTGAATCTTGCGGCGACGTTTCGTCTCCTCAATCGCTTTTTTCATTGAGTCTGTTATCTTATCAGCATACATGATTACTTGACCGTTTGCATTTCGAGCTGCACGACCAATTGTCTGAATCAATGAACGTTCCGAACGTAAAAATCCTTCCTTATCAGCATCTAATATCGCGACAAGGGAGACCTCAGGAATATCAAGCCCTTCCCGGAGCAAATTAATGCCAACAAGGACATCATATTTGCCAAGACGAAGATCGCGAATAATTTCAATTCTTTCTAAAGTTTTAATCTCAGAATGTAAATATTGAACTTTAATACCAATTTCCTTTAAATAATCGGTTAAATCCTCCGACATTTTCTTTGTTAATGTTGTAATTAAAACTCTTTCCTTCTTTGCAATTCGCTCATTAATTTCGGAAAGCAAGTCATCAATTTGTCCTTCAATCGGACGAACATCAATCATCGGATCTAATAATCCTGTTGGACGGATAATTTGCTCAACAACTTGTGGTGTATGCTCTAATTCATAAGGACCTGGTGTTGCAGATACATACACAATTTGGGAAATATGATCCTCAAACTCTTCAAAGCGAAGAGGACGGTTATCCAATGCTGATGGAAGCCGAAAACCATGGTCGACGAGAACTTGTTTCCTTGCTTGGTCACCGTTATACATCCCGCGAATCTGTGGTATCGTAACATGCGATTCATCTATTACAAGTAGGAAATCTTTTGGAAAATAATCAAGTAATGTGTATGGTGTTGCACCTGGCGGACGTAATGTTAAGTGGCGGGAATAGTTTTCAATACCAGAACAAAATCCCATTTCCCTCATCATTTCTAAATCATAATTAGTCCGCTGCTCTAAGCGTTGCGCTTCTAATAATTTTCCAGCGTCCCTCATTACTTTTAATCTTTCCTCTAACTCCTTTTCAATGTTTTGAATCGCGATTTTCATTTTTTCTTCTCGTGTAACGAAGTGAGAAGCCGGAAAAATTGCTACATGGTCACGATCAGCAATAATTTCCCCAGTAAGTGCATCTACTTCCCTTATCCGATCAATTTCATCTCCAAAAAATTCGATGCGAATACAATGTTCATCACGGGAAGCAGGGAAGATTTCAACTACATCACCGCGAACACGGAAAGTTCCACGTTGGAAATCAATATCGTTTCTTGCATACTGAATATCGACGAGTTTACTTAATAATCGATTTCGCTCAATCTCCATCCCTACTCTTAACGACACAACTAAATCACGGTACTCCTCTGGTGAACCTAAACCATAAATACAGGAGACACTGGCGATAATAATGACATCATTCCGTTCGAATAAGCTAGAGGTGGCAGAATGCCGTAACTTATCTATCTCATCATTAATGCTTGCATCTTTTTCAATATATGTATCTGTTTGCGGTACATAAGCCTCAGGCTGATAATAGTCATAATAACTGACAAAATACTCAACTGCATTATTTGGAAAAAACTCTTTAAATTCACTATAAAGCTGACCGGCCAATGTCTTATTATGTGCAATAATGAGTGTAGGTTTATTTACTTCTTTAATTACATTCGAAATCGTAAAGGTCTTTCCTGTCCCTGTTGCCCCAAGCAATGTTTGATGTTTTTTACCTGTGCGGATCCCTTCAACGAGTTGACGAATTGCTTCAGGCTGATCTCCTTGAGGTTGATATTTTGAAACGAGCTGAAATGGATGTTGTTCCAACGAAAGACCTCCTTTTTGTTTGATTTGTCTCTTTCTCTTTTTCCTTTTATATCAGTCATTTCCTATTTTTATAGTTTTTATTTTACCACAAACAAAATAGGAATAATCAATAAATACGAACAAATTTTCCCCTTTTTTTAAAAAACAACGGGTGTTTTAGATGTAATTGATCCATTGTTTCGTTTATTTCGCTCTAATCGATGCTTTTAAATAGAAAACAGCGGTAGGGACATTCATCCTTACCGCATGTTTTCAACTATTTCAATCTGCGTTCTCGCTGTTTCTTTTTTTGTTTATGTAACATGATGTTAGCAAAATAAAATCCGATCGTCAAAGAAGCTGCATCGATAAGAAACAGAAGCCAAGTATGGGTGTATCCTTTATAAACGGATGCCACAATAAGTGCGACAGATAGAATAAGACCAACTACTTGGTTAAAGGTAACTCTTGAAAAGAAAATGACAAGGAAACACGGAAAAAAGACAGCAGCCAATACTTTGTCAATCATTTAAGATCACTCCAACTAATAAATTCACTAAGGAATTAAATATATGTAAATACAATATGTCTTCTGCAATAGATGAATAAAAAGATGATTATCTTTATTTTTTTATATATCATGAAAAAATACAAGAAAAAATCATTGAAAATGAATTATTTTTCGAATTCATTTTCAATGATTTTATTCGTAATGGCTCGAAGTTCGCTTTGTTCAATAAAACGTTCCGATAAAATCTCAGGCAAAATATGTTTTAAAAAGTATTGTACCGATGCCATATCAGAAAATTGCAAGATCGTTCGCAAAGATTCCTCATAAATTTCTTGGAAGAGCGGTTCAGGATTCCCTTTTTGAATCTCACCAAATGATTCATATAATAGGTCTACTTTATCCGCAACAGATAATATTTTCCCCTCGAGTGTATCATCTTTTCCTTCCTTAAATCTGTTTAAATAAATATCACGAAATTCCTTTGGAAACTCTCGTAAAATAAAATTTTTTGTCATTTCCTCTTCAACTTGGGTAAATAATCTGTGTAATTCTGCGGATGAATATTTTACAGGTGTTTTAATATCTCCTGTAAATAGTTCAGGATAATCATGGTTGATTGCTTTTTCATATAATGCCCGCCAATCTACTTGCTGCCCCGCATTTTCTTCAACTGTTCCAAAAAACTGTGCAATTTTCGTTACTTTAAAAGAATGACTTGCAACTGAATGTTCTTGAAATTTAAATTTTCCAGGACATCGATAGATTTTCTCAAGATCTGACAACGTTTTAAAATAATGGTGCACACCCATGAAATTCACTCCTTATAAAGAATGATGACTTTTTTCTAAAAGTCTGAATCTTATTGTTAGCAATAGAACTTTGTCCAAGTATTGCAATAAAACCCTCTTTTACATCTTATGATGATGTGTGGTGATCAGCTTGTGTATATTGCATAATATTCTAAAAAAAAATAAACCCAGCGTCAAGGTTTCTGGATTTATTCATCGTCCACATTGCTATATTTAATTTAAATCAACAAGAGATCCAGTCTTTAAATACACGATCCACTCGCAAACATTTGTAACGTAATCACCGATCCGTTCTAAATGCTGAACAACAAGCAATAGATAAGATGCTTGTTGAATATTAGATTGATCATGTTTCATAAGTTCTACAAGTTCTGAAAAAGTCAATTTAAAGTCTCGATCAATATCATCATCTCTTTTAGAAACCTCAATTGCTTTTGTTTCATCAAGTGCAATAAAGGCATCAAGCCCCTCGTGAACCATTGATTTTACAGTATTAGCCATTTCTTGGATTTGGGTATACATATGAATAGCTGGTTCATATCTTAATGTTCCTGTCGTCTTGGCGATACTTACAGCATGATCCCCTATTCGTTCTAAATCAGTAGAAACCTTTAGCATCGTTGCAATTAAACGTAAATCCTTGCCAACTGGTTGTTGGGTTGCAATTAATTCAAAGCATTTTTTCTCAATCTCTATTTCAAAATCATTAATCTTCTGATCTTCCAAGATCACTTCATTCGCTATCGTACTGTCTTTTTCAATAAAAGATTGCACACTTTTATAAATAGCCTCTTCCACTAGCAACCCCATTTTAAATAAAGTTTCATGCAATTCTAGCAACCGATCTTCGAACATTCGTCTGACCATGAATAGCCCCCTTCCTTGGCATTACCCAAAACGTCCAGAAATATAGTCTTCCGTTTCTTGAAATTGAGGATTGGTAAATAATTTTTTCGTCTCAGCAAATTCTACAATTTTTCCATTTAAAAAGAATGCGGTTTGATCAGAAACACGTGCTGCTTGCTGCATGCTATGTGTAACAACAACGATTGTATAGGACTTTTTCAACTCCAGCATCAATTCCTCGATTTTCGCAGTTGCTATTGGGTCAAGTGCAGATGCAGGTTCATCCATTAAAATGATAGCTGGTTCAACTGCTAGTACTCTCGCAATGACTAATCTTTGTTGCTGTCCGCCAGATAGACCAATAGCCGAAGCATGCAAACGGTCTTTCACTTCATCCCATAAAGCCGCATAGCGTAAACTTTTTTCAACAATTTCATCTAATACTTTTTTTCGTTTAATCCCATGGATGCGAGGGCCGTATGCAACATTATCATAAATTGACATTGGAAACGGATTTGCACGTTGGAAAACCATCCCAACATTTTTCCGTAAATTAACAATATCTATTTTTGAATCATAAATTTGCTGATTCTCAATGAAAATATTTCCTTCTACCCGGAATCCAGGAACTTGATCATTCATACGATTTAAAGTACGTAGAAAAGTAGATTTTCCACAGCCAGACGGACCTATTAACGCTGTTACTTGATTTCTTTTAACCTCTAAATCTATTTGATGTAATGCTTGATAATCGTTATAAAATACATTTACATGTTGAGCATGAATGGCTGTATCTTTCTCTGTAGCTTGCTTCAATAAAGTCATCATCATCTATTCTCCTTACACATGACATGAATGATCAAAAATCAACCGAAATTTCCCGAAATATAATTTTCTGTTTGTTTTTGTTTTGGATTCGTAAACATTACTGAAGTTTCATCGACTTCAATTAAATTTCCCATGTAAAAGAATGCTGTATAATCTGAAATACGTGCAGCCTGTTGCATATTGTGAGTCACGATTGCCACAGTGTAATCTTGTTTTAACTCTCTAATTAATTCTTCAATTTTTCCGGTTGAAACTGGGTCTAAAGCAGATGCTGGTTCATCAAGTAATAATACATCTGGTTCCATTGCTAAAGCTCTCGCAATACAAAGGCGCTGTTGCTGACCGCCTGAAAGTGCTAGTGCAGATTTGTGCAGTCTATCTTTTACTTCATCCCAAATCGCTGCTTTTCGTAAACTTTCCTCTACAATTTGATCTAATACTACTTTCTTTTTAACGCCATGATGTTTCGGACCAAATGCAATATTTTCATAAATAGACTTAGCAAACGGATTTGGCTTTTGAAATACCATGCCAATATGCTTCCGTATCATAAAAATATCAGCATGATTCGTATTCAAGTTAGATCCTCGATAAAGAATATCTCCTTTTACTCGACACCCTGCCACTTCATCATTCATACGATTTAAACTGCGCAAAAATGTTGATTTTCCACAGCCAGATGGTCCTATTAGAGCTGTTACATGATTTTTTGGAAAGGATAAACTAACACCGTGCAGCGCTTCTTTCTCTCCATAAAAAACTCGTAAATCCTTTGTTTCTAAAATATTTTCCTTTGGCTTTGTTTCTTTTTCAAAAGAAACAGCTTGCGTCTCCCAATATTCGTTTTTAGGCTTCATTAATGTTGTTGTCGCCATAATTAGCGCCTCCTTTTTAACTTGCTGTCATACGCTTATGAATGATTTTTCCAATTAAACGAGCGGTTATATTAAACAAAAGAATAAAAATAATGAGAACAGCAGATGCACCGCTAGAAATTGCAGCCGCATCAGGCATAATCCCTTCACCGTTTATTTTCCAAATATGGACGGCCAACGTTTCAGCAGGACGTAACGGATTTAAAGGAGAAGTGCTATTCAATGGATTCCAATTATGAAAATCTAAGTTTGGCGAACTCATACCCGCTGTATAAATAAGTGCTGCAGCTTCTCCAAATATTCTCCCTGATGCAAGAATAACGCCTGTGACAATACCTGGTAAGGCAGCTGGCAGTAAAATATGTTTGATTGTTTCCCATTTTGAAATTCCTAAAGCTAAGCCTGCCTCTTTCTGTAGTGATGACACACCTCTTAATGAATCTTCGACAACTCGCACCATAAGCGGCAAGTTAAAAAGTGTTAAAGCAAATGCACCTGATAGAATGGAGAACCCCCATCCCATTGTTAACACAAAGAATAAAAACCCAAACAATCCAACAACTATAGATGGCAGTGATGAAAGAACCTCTATAGCTGTACGCAGTATATCGGTCACAAGATTCTTTTTCGCGTATTCAGCCATATAAATGCCTGCACCTAATGAAAGTGGAATACTAATGATCAAAGTTAACACTAATAAATAGAAGGAATTAAATAGTTGCGGACCAATTCCCCCGCCTTTAGCAAATGTTTGCGGCGGTGAAGTAATAAATGACCAGCTAATGTGAGAAAGGCCATGAACTAAAATGTAGCCCAATAAGCTAACAAGCAAGCATACAATAAACAATGCAATGGCGTATAACACTGTAGTTGCGACGCGATCTGCTATTTTTGCTTTCATTAATATGTCCTCCTGCGTCCTAAAATTCTAACGATGATGATAAAAATTAATGACATGAGCAGTAAAATAAGTGCGAGCGTCCATAAAGCATTATTTTCTACTTGCCCCATGACCGTATTCCCCATTCCCATTGTTAAAATACTAGTCAATGTTGAGGAAGGTTCAAATAACGAAGTTGGTATAACAGTAGAGTTTCCAATTACCATTTGAACAGCAAGTGCTTCACCGAAGGCGCGTGCCATTCCGAAAATAATGGCAGTCAAAATTCCTTGACGAGCAGTTTTTAAAACAACTTTATAAATCGTTTGCCATCTTGTTGCTCCTAGCGCTAAAGATGCTTCGCGTAATGATGCTGGTACCGCACGGATGGCATCAACCGATAAACTCATCATCGTCGGCAAAATCATAATGGTTAATACAACAGTTCCTGCTGCAATACCAAATCCACTGCCAGATACGTGTTCGCGAATAAACGGTACAATAACACTTAAACCGACAAATCCATATACAACCGAAGGAATTCCAACTAATAATTCAATAACAGGCTGTAACATTTTTTGACCAATTCTTGCAGAAATCTCGGTCATAAATACGGCCCCACCAATCGCTAACGGTGCACAAATGATTGCAGCCATAAACGTAACCGCAAAAGATCCAATAATCATTGGCAATGCACCTAATGCTGGCGCCCCTGTCTTATCGGTTTTTCCTGGATCCCAGTTTGTTCCAGTGAAAAATTCAATGACATTTGCTTTGTTCACAAAAAATGTACTCAAACCTTTAGAAGCGACAAAAACGAGCATTGATACAGCGATGATAACCATTATGGCAATACAAGCAAATGTAATCATTTTACCGCGTCTTTCAACACTTCTTTTTGATTGAGATGTTTTGTTTTTACTCTCAATTTCTGTCCACTTTAGCGCCTTTTCGTTCAAACTGTTTCCCCTCTCTTTCACATAAGAAAACGGACATAAGTGCAGGGGTTAAATCCCCTGCTACTCATATCTGTTTTTTAAATCTTTTATTTCTTTGTAATGTTGCCTTTAGCATCTTTTTCTACTTTCATATCTGCTACAGACATGTAACCTAATTTTGGAACAAGTTTTGTTTGCACATCATCTGAAAGCATATAATCTAAAAATGCTTTTGTGAGTCCTTTTGCTTCACCATTTGTGTACATATGTTCATAAGCCCAAATTTTCCATTTGTTTGTTTGAACATTGGCTTCAGTTGGCTTAACATTATCTACATTCAGAGCTAACACTTTATCGTTTAGGTAAGAGAATGCAAGATAACTAATTGCTCCAGGTGTTTCACTTACGATTTTTTGAACAGTACCAGAAGAATCTTGTTCTTGTGATTTTACAGGTGTAGCACCATCAAGCGCTGTTTTTTCAAATACAGCCCGTGTACCAGAACCTTCAGCACGATTAATAATCACGATTTTTTGGTCAGCACCGCCGACTTCTTTCCAGTTTTTAATTTTTCCTGTAAAAATATCAATCAATTGTTTTTTAGTTAAGTTTTTAACACCTACATTTTTATTTGCAACTGGTGCAAATCCGACAACTGCTACTTTATGATCTACTAGTTTACTAGCGTCAATGCCATCTTTTTCTTCAGCGAAAACGTCGGAGTTACCGATGTCAACTGCACCTTCATCAGCTTTACTTAAACCAGTGCCACTTCCTCCACCTTGAACATTAATTGTTGTTCCAGAGTGATTATTCATATATTCTGTGGCTGCTTCCTGTACTAATGGTTGTAAAGCAGTCGAACCTACTGCTGTAATTGATCCAGTAGCATTGGAAGAAGAGCTACTTTTTTTGTTGCTTCCACTAGAACTACTAGAAGAACTGTTTCCACAACCCGCTGCAATAATTGCAAAAATGCATAGAAAACTAAATAAAGCAACAAACTTCTTTCTCATCTTTTTGCCCCCTAAGGTTTATGTGTGAATGAATCTTACAAAACTAAATATAGTAGAATGGTATTAAGCCTATATGAATGAAATGTTAAGAATTTGTAAAGATGATTAGTAGAAACGGCACGGTGTCACATTACGGACAAATTCAACATCAGCATAAAAGGATTAATTGATATATAATAAGAGGACAAAGAATTAAAAGGAGAGAAGGACTTGAAAACAGTCGTAGTGATTGGTGGTGGTATTACAGGCCTCACCATGATGTATGAACTTCAAAAATTAAAAAAGAACGCTCAGCTTGATTTACATTTAACATTAGTAGAAGAAAATGCAAGTTTAGGCGGAAAGATTAGTACCGTTCATAACGGGGAATTTATAATGGAAACTGGAGCAGATTCCATCGTCGCTCGTAAAAAAGGTGTAAGTGAGCTTTTAGAGGAATTGCAGTTACAAAATGACGTTGTCTATAATGATGTTGGAAAATCTTATCTTTATCAGCAGCAGCAATTAAAGCCCATACCAGAAGATACCGTTTTTGGAATTCCTACTAGTATTGAATCACTTTTTCGAAGCGAATTAGTCTCGACAAAAGGAAAAGTGGTCGCATTGAAAGATTTGATTACAAAGAACGCTACATTTACAAAAGATAGCTCAGTAGGTGAATTTCTTGAGCAATTTTTTGGCAAGGAATTAGTTCAATATCAAATCGCTCCAGTTTTATCGGGTGTTTATTCAGGGAAACTACATGAACTCACGTTAGCAACAACACTACCGTTTCTTGTAGATTATAAAAATGAATATGGAAGCATCATCCGTGGGTTTCACCATCATCGGCAGCAATTTTTATCTGCTGATCGGAAAAAATTTATTTCTTTTAGAAACGGTCTTTCTACGCTTATTGATCGTCTAGAAGAAACATTAGTAGATGCGACCATTTTAAAAAATACGAGAGCACTCAAAATTGAACGGCAACATAAAGGTTATACAATTTCACTTTCAAATGATCGCCATATTACAGCAGACTATATCGTATTAGCAACTCCTCATACAGTTGCACAGTCACTGTTAAACAATCCATCATTAGATGCTGAGTTTAATCAACTAAAAACAGCATCACTCATTAGTGTATATCTCGGTTTTGATCTTCCTGACTCAATTCTTCCTAGTGATGGTACAGGATTTATTGTCCCTGAAAATAGTGACTTAGTTTGCAACGCTTGTACATGGACAAGCAGAAAATGGTCGCATACTTCAGAACGTAAACAGTTATTATTACGACTTTTTTATAAAAATTCTGATCCAAAAGTATATGATATGCTTAATCATCTATCAAAGGAAGAGCTTGTTAAGATCGCATTAAAAGATGTAGAAAAAAGTCTTCATATTACCGGTCAACCAGTGACAGCTGAAGTAACAAAATGGCACCAAAAAATGCCAAAATATGATTTGAATCATCGAAAAACGATTGATTCATTAAATCAAAAACTGAAAGCAAGCGATCCAAATGTTTTATTAGCAGGCTGTTCCTATTATGGTGTAGGTCTAGCAGATTGTATGTTAAACGGCAAACATATTGCGGAACAAATAATTGACCTCGTAAAAAAAATCTGACAATGTCAGACTTCAAATTGTCGACAAAAGACATCGAGAGCACTTACTCCCGATGTCTTTTATCATTTTTGAATGGAATTGCGGTAAAAACCGTTGATTTCCGCTCCAGGTGCTTGCTTTCCGGGGGGCGTTCGCCAAGCCTCCTCGTCGCTAACGCTCCTGCGGGGTCTCGTCTGTAACGCTAATCCCCCAGGAGTCAAGCCCCTTCCGCTCCAATCAACTAGTCTATTCAAGTAAGTTACCATGTTTGTTTCTATTTCTTTAATAATGTGTCGCATAGGGCAAATACCGAATACATATTCATTTTAAGCATCACTACAGGGTTGATACTCCGACGAACGAATGGTGAGTAGAGATTTTCAACTAATAGATAAATGAAGGAGAAATCGATAGCAGCTTCAACCTTACGTACCAAATGATCTTGCAGTATTAACTGGTCTATTGTGAGCATTTCTAATCTATCTCTCTCAGTCATATTGTTTCTCGTCATTTATTTTCCATCATCTCATTATATCTCTCATAAAATACTTTATATAAAAAAGACTGTAGACAAAACTTAAAAGTGGTAGCTAAAGCCGAACATTGCACTGGGAAACTCACCAGCCGCCTGCGGAAAGTGAAGGATATTTCCAGAGCGGGGTTGGAGCGCAATATTCGGGGTTTCTTTAGTTAATATACTTTTGTCCCAGTCTCTTTGGCTTTTAAGTTTGCCGTTCCCTCTTTATGTTAGATAGATGGTGGTTTTCCAAAGTGTACCGCTCGCTTTCCGCGGGCAAGCGCCGAGCCGCTTCGTCGCTGCATTCTTGCATGGTCTCGCCTGTCTTGCTTTTCCCGCAGGAGTCGAGCGGACGCTTCTCCAAACCAGTGGAATGTTTGCTTTTAAAATGTTTTTTTATCTAAGATCATCCATTACTCTTCATAGAATAAAAACAAAAAGTCTGACGATGTCAGACTTTTTGTTTTTTCGGTAATGTAATTGTAAACGTGGTCCCTTTACCTTCCTCACTTTGAACAGCAATTTTCCCTTGCGATGACTCAACAAGATGTTTTACGATTGCTAGTCCTAAGCCTGTTCCCCCAGATTGACGGGAACGTGCCTTATCTACGCGATAGAAGCGTTCAAATATACGTGGTAAATCGGTTTCTGAAATACCGATTCCTGTATCACGAACGATTAGATCAAGATCTGATGTTCTTTCCTGCACTTCAATTTGGATAAGACCTTTTTCAGGGGTATAGGCAATGGCGTTTGTAACAAGATTTAAGATGATTTGTTGAAGACGGTCTTTGTCAGCTTCCATCATAACCTCATGCTGTGTAGGAAGCAAAACAGTTAATTGCTTTGCTTGAATACGCTCTTGCGTTGTTGCAATTGTCTCATGAATAACTTGGATTAAATCAAGTGAATGTACTTTAAGCGGAATACGATGCTGCTCAATTTTTGATAAATCAAGAATGTCTGAAATTAAACGATGAAGGCGATCGCTTTCATCATAAATAATTTTAAGAAATGATTGACAAGTTTCTTCATCTTGTATTGCACCATCGAGTAATGTTTCAGCGAATCCTTTAATTGACGTGATCGGTGTTTTTAATTCATGTGAAACATTTGCTACAAACTCACTACGGATTTTTTCCAAGCGGCGTATATCCGTAATATCATGTAAAACAGTTACAATACCTTTTATACTGCCTTTATCATCTAAGTACGGTGCTACATGAGCATCTAGAATCCTTTCAGTTGGATAGTATAAATGCACTTCATCATGCATACTCTTTCGATCATGAAAAGCATAGTCAATTAATTGACTTAAACCAAAATTTTTCCATGCCTCAATATGTCGCTTCCCTATTAATTGTGCAGATGTCATTCCTGTTAATTTTTCCATCGCACGATTCACAAGTACAATTTGTGCTGTTGCATCGATTAGCATGACACCACTAACCATATTTTCTAAAACAGCCGTTAATCTTTGTTGATTTTCCTTAATCTCATCCATTTGCTGTTTTAAATTTTCCGCCAAATCATTAATGGCACCCGTTAATTGTTTGAGCTCACCACTCGCTTTTACATGCACGCGGCTATCATAATCCTTTTCCATAAGTCTGGTACTTACTTCAATGCTTGCTTCAATTGGTCGGGTAAATCGTTTAGCAATTCTGAAACCTATTATTGCAGCAATAACAAAAGCGATGAGCAATGCGCAAGCTAGACTAATCCATAGCCTTCGTAATACCGTCTCAATTTTTTCTAGAGAAATGGCGATTCTTACAACAGCAACTGTTTTTCCGTGATATTTAAGCGGATGAGCAACATACAACATACTATAGCCGAGTGTTTTGCTAGGCCGAATAGACTCTCCGCGTGAAAGATGTTGATCAACAACTTCCCTAAATTCGGGACGATTCGCATGATTTTCCATTTTTGTAGGATCTTTATAAGAATCAGCTAACACTTTACCGTTCAAATTAATAATCGTTACACGCGGTTCATAAGTAGAGTAATTATGTGCAATTTTTTCCTGCAGTAAGCCTGGTTTTTTACTTAATTTTTCAATATTCATCGTCTTTGACAATAATTTCGCGTCTTGAGCTAATTGAGTTCTTGTCATATCCATATATGTATTTTTAACTAAATCAGCAATAAAAAGGCCTATCGTAAGTAAAACAACTGCTAGCAATGTTAAAAAAGTAAACGTAATGCGTATCCATAATTTATTCATTTACATAACTTCCATTTTATATCCAAAACCTCTAACTGTTTTGATATATTTTGGTTGCTTCGTATCTTCTTCAATTTTTTCACGTAAGTGACTAATATGAACATCCACTATACGAGTATCACCGGCAAAATCAAAGTTCCAGACGGCATCAAGTAGTTGATCACGGCTTAGGACTTTACCAGCATGATTTGCTAAATATAATAGCAATTCAAATTCTTTAGGAGTAAGATCTAATTTTTCCCCTTTATAAGTCGCTTCATATTGTTCAGGAAAAATGTCAAGAAAGCCTATATGAATCACATGGTCTGTTTTTACTTGCGTTTCATTTTCTGTTTTTGTTCTCCGTAAAATTGCTTTAATTCTTGCAATTACTTCACGTGGACTGAATGGTTTCGTTAAATAATCATCTGCCCCTAATTCTAGTCCTAGAATTTTATCTAACTCATCATCTTTTGCTGTTAACATGAGAATCGGTGTTGAAATTTTATCCTGCCGTAATTGTTTGCAAACATCCATCCCATCCATGCCTGGTAGCATTAAATCTAAAATAATGAAATCGAATGTGCCTTCTGCTGCCATTGTATATCCATCTATTCCATTATCTGCAGTCATTACTTCAAAGCCGTTTTTTTCTAAGTTGAACTTTAGTAATGTAACAATAGACGGTTCATCATCAACAACTAATATTCTTTTAGACAAAATAACCCCTTCTTTCTCAAACCCAATTTTCTTTTATTGTATCTTCTGTCTATTAAAATTGTAAAGCTACTCTATCATTTGATCGCACACAATTTGAAGCAAATACTTACATATTGACTGCAATGTTTCAAATATTAACAGGGATACATAGAGAAATGTTTAAAAAGAAATAATATAAAAAGATACCTTTTAATATTAAATTCATTCACATTTTTTCACACTTATATTTATATTAAAGAAGTGATTTCCACTTCAATCAACAAGTCATTCTGTTTAAAATAGGGGGTTATTTTTGCTAAGGTGTTGATTTTCGCTTCGGGATGACTCTCTTTCCGCGGGCTGATCCCAGACCTCCTCGCTTGCTCTGCCAACTCTATGAACAGCTTGATTGAATTACTAAACAAGTTTATGTAAACAGCTTTTCAAAAATTTTTTTATAAGAATTGTTTCATTTTACTAGAAGATGGTATATTATGATATACTAATGAAGGATTAAATGAGGCATGTTGTTGCCTTGTTTTTATGTATTTTAAAATTAATGGTAATAAAAATAAAAAGGTGGTTTAAAAAATGGCGTTTGTAATCACTTCACCGTGTGAAAACGAAAAAGCTGCTGAATGCGTTGACGTTTGTCCAGTTGACTGTATATCTGAAGGAAAAGATATGTTCTATATCGATCCAGATATTTGTATCGACTGTGGCGCATGCCAAGCCGTTTGTCCGGTAGAAGCAATTTATCATGAAGAAGAATTAGAAGAAAAAGATATGGTCTATTTAGAAAAGGCACGTGAATTTTTCACGTCTTGATCAATGTGCGAGAATCACAAACAAGTGATTCTCGCTTTTTTTAATTCTTTTGTCCTTAACGTGATGATTGTATTCCTTTTTCTATTTCTTTTACCCTTTCAGCTACTGACACTAGTCCGTCCACTGAAAGGATATCAATAACTTGGATTTAAATAAATAATATGGTGATCTTTATAGGCGTTCAATTTTCAACCAGTTTATAGTTGATTCTCATTCTCATCTTCTATTTTATAGATATTAAAAACCAATGTCAATTAGTAATTGAGAATTAATCTCATTTAATTCAAACGATTTCTCTTAAATTGGAATTGAGTCGAAAATTTTTTAGCGTGAGTGAATGAATGTTTGCGCTTCTTTAAGGAGAAGAGATGATTTACGCCAAGGATCTGAGAGATCTTCGCTACATGGCCTTGCGTTCTATTATTAATAAATAGGGACAAAATAAACTAAGAGGCTGGGACAAAAGTATATTATACTCCAACCCCGCCCCGGAAATATACTTCGCTTTCTGCATGGTCTCACCAATGCCTATCCTCCCGCAGAAGTCTACATATATTTTCGGAGCTAATTTGTGCAATGTTCGCGTCTTTAACTAATCACTTTTGAGTTTTGTCCAGCCTCTTTTTTAATACATTAGATTTTCCATACAAGTTATAATTGATTCAAGAATAAAGCCTGAAAACTTAAGAATAATGTTTTTCTGAATCCCAATCGGGTTTTTCATCCAATGTTAATAAGCCTAATTCATGATGATCCCCCACAAATAATGCTCCTTGGGCAAAACGAATTTCATTATGAATGTCCAAAACCTCAAGCTTACAAAAGGCGGGATTGATTTGCAACGCTTGATAAAACTCATCTTTATGACGAACCATTTTTCCATTACATTTTTGAATGATTTCACCTTTTTCCAAGCCCATTTTATCTGCAGGAGAACCGGGAATCACAGCTAACACCATTAATCCTTTTTTCTGTGGTGTAAAATAATACGGGGCTGCATTTTCTCGCATTCGGTGCCCTAAAGAGATAAACCCTCTTAGTAAGATGGCAACAAATGCTGCAACAATACTAAAAATAGGATACCAATATCCTGCTGCAGCAATAATAATCGTTAATATCCCTACTAAGCACACTTGTTTGCTTACACGGTCAATCGCTTGTTGCGGCAAAGTGCTTTGAATCTGCTGTTGAAATCCAAGGAGAAAAGGAACTAGCACAAAAGAAAAAGAATGCCCACCCCACGAAATAACTGGCCACCAATCAACAAACGATGTAAGTGGGCCAAGTGGCAACAAGCATAATACCGGAACAAGCCAAATCCGTTTTGCTTGAAATGCACCAACGGTGAAGCCTCTTCGACTTTTGCGTAATTTAGGTGATAATTGTTTTGCACCGTTTTGGCGCATAAGCCAGCCTTCGACAATCATGAATAATCCTAGTAATATCGCAAAACCAGTGTACATATGATAAGATACTGCCTGTACAATGTTACTTAGGGAAGAGATCGGAACAATCCTTAGTAAAAATAATAGAATAAGCGCCGTCCCCATTGTGAATGCTGGAGATAAATATCGAAATTGACCTATAAGCGAAAATAGAATCGTTACAATCGTGACAGCAACAATAAAGGGATAGGCAATTGTATACCCGGTTACGACCGACACTATTGAAAGAATAAGACCGGCAAGTAGTCCAAGTGGAAATAAAAACTTAAGTTCTTGAAATATCGAGAATAAACGCACATGAAAATCTTTACGTTCTCTTTTCACACGTAAATAGCCTGTAAAAATAGCTATTAAAATGGCATAATAAACAATTGGCTGCAGAAAAAATCGTACAACCCCTTTTAGCAACTCTTCTATCCATATTTGTCCCAAAGATAATCACCTTCCATCTTGCACACAATCCTTCTATACCTTATTTTAACAGATATATAGACTAAAACCTATCCATCTTGGAATAACACTTACAATCTTTTTGACGGGGCTCCATTTATTTTTGATCAACATAATTTGAAATAAAGTGAAATCGGCTTCTATAAAAAAACAGATACTTTGAGAAAAGTATCTGTCTTTCATCATCTTAGTTTTTATTAAAATATTTCAATGCAACTTGCAATTGAAGATCATTTTTTTCCTTCTTCATTGCTGCGAGAATAGCTTGTTCTAACTGCGTTGCTGTCTTTTCATCAATTTCCCCTGTCACTTTCAGGCCTTTTTTATACTGGAATGCTTTTACAGAATTCTCGGTCTGCAAGTCAAAATAACCATCTTCTCTACCAGGGACAAAACCAAGTCCTTTTAACATTTGCTGAGCAATTTTCACCTGATCATTGTTCATATCTGGTGACAAGGTTTTCTTTACATTTAACGTATGCACATTAAAATAATCAGGTTGTTTTACGGCAATTGTAGGTTCTATGCCTTTATGGTGAATCCAATTTCCGTCTGGTGTTAACCATTTGAACATCGTCAGCTTAATCGTACCGCCATCTTCCATCGGCACTGCTTCTTGAACTGTCCCTTTTCCGAATGTCTTTTCACCAATTAATGGATAACCATCGGCTTCTTTTAAAGCAGCTGCTAAAATTTCTGAAGCAGACGCACTTCCTTTATCCACTAACACAACGATTGGATATGATTTTTTCTTTTTCAAATGAGATACGTATTGGACTTTATGTCCATTTCGCTCTTCTATTTGAAAATATGGTTTCCCTTCTGGTACAAATTGCTTAAGGATCGCCTCAACACTTGATAAAAGTCCGCCTGGATTTCCCCGAACATCAATAATCAGCCCTTGCATATTCTCCTTCTCAAGCTTACTTAAAGCTTTATTAAAATCTTCAGCTGTGTTTTTCGAGAATTGTGTAATATCAATATAGCCAATTGGTTTTTTATTTTCATATTTAAGATCCGAATAAACAGTATCTAATGGAATATCATCACGCTTCACTTTTACAGCTATCCGTTTATCCGAGCCTTCTCTTATAATTTCAAGGTTCACAGCCGTTCCTTTTTTTCCGCGAATGAGCGTTGTTGCTTCGTATAGATCAAGACCGTCTGTACTTTTTCCATTAATCTTTGAAATCACATCTCCTGGTCTTAACCCTGCTTTTTCAGCTGGTGAATTTTTATATGGTGATACAATCATAATCTTTCCATTTTTTTTCGTAATTTCTGTTCCGATCCCTTGAAATGAGGAATCAAGAGAGTCATTAAATTGGCTGGCAGTTTCTTTATCCATGTAAACAGAGTATGGATCCTTTAAAGTACTGACCATCCCTTGAATCGCGCCTTCTACTAAGTCATTTTCATTAACCTTTTGTACATATTGACTTTTTATTAAATCATAGGCTTGAGCGATTTTCGTTAAATCTTCACTGCTCATTTGCATTGATTTTGATTGTGGCTGCTGAGATGCTTCAGGTTCTTTGTGGGCTTCTTCCATCCATTTCGTTCCTACATATGTACTGCCCGCACCAGTAAGTAAAGAACCTGAAATTACAAGCGCTAACCATTTTCGCTTCATACAAGTCTTGTCCTCCCTGCCAAAAGTGTCCGATACTAAGACACTTTCAAATTCTTTAATTCAATATATGTGCAAGAAGGACAAGTTATGTTCTCTTATAATAAAAATGATCAATTCAAAGGGTTATAATGATATCAAATGTTTAAGGTAAATTGGTAACGAGGAATTTGGTAGCCACTTACGAAATCTTCAATCATCGCACTCGCTGTTGGAAATTTACCAGCGCCAGGACCAGAAATGGTGATTTTATCAACTAAACTGGCATAGATCGTGACAGCATTTTCAACACCTTCGATAGAATAGAGGGCATGATCCGGAGCAACTAAAACTGGTTTCACAGAAGCTTTTAGCGTTCGACCATATCGGTATATGTCTGCGATATGTTTATACCTTAAATGTTGAGTTTTTGCTGCTTGAATATCTTCAACAGTAATATGTTGGATACCTTCAACTTCCACTGCATCCCAATCAGGCTGAGCACCAAAGACAAGATCACTTAAAATCATTAACTTAAAAAAGGCATCCTTTCCTTCAATATCATTTGCGGGATCTGCTTCAGCATATCCATGAAGTTGAGCACTTTCTAAAGCCTTTTGAAAAGAAAGTCCTTTTTCTCTCATTTCTGTTAAAATAAAATTGGATGTGCCGTTTAAAACAGCTTGCACACGTTGAATATCATTCACTTGCAATTGCTGGCTAATCGTACGAATAATCGGTACCCCGCCTGCTGTTGTTGCCTCATATCCTACATACACATTCTTCTTTCTTCCCTTTTCAAGTAATAATTTACCATACTTGGCAAACATCACTTTATTAGCCGTAATGACATGGCAGCCTTTTTCAATTGCTTTTGATAAATATGTAAAACTTGGTGTCTCACCAACAATTGCTTCAAATACAACATCAAGGTCTGGAATGTTAAGAATATCTTCGAAATTCGTTGTAATTAAAACAGATGGGTCAATTTCTCTTTTTTTATATGGCTCTTTAATTAAAACGGCAACAATTTCAACCTCTGCAACTAATCGCTCCTGCAGCTTTTCTTGGTGGCTTTTTATTGCTTCATATACACCTTGACCGACCGTACCGAATCCAAGCAATGCAGCTTTTATTTTCGTCATTGTTCGCCTACCCCCAAACTTGAATCTTACTTTCTTCTTGTAACGCTTCCCGTACAATGTGTCCCCAATTTTCAAATTCAACTAAAAAACCATCATGCCCAAACTTTGTTGGAACAAAATGATATTCACTATCCGGAACTTCACGAGCGAACGCCTCAATATCTTCAGGTCGGAAAATTAAATCATGCTGAAATCCAAAAGCAATTAATTTCGCTTTATATTGCGAAGCAGCCTTTTTCCATCCTCCTCTTCCTTTGCCGATATCATGACTATTCATCGCCCGCAGTAAGTATAAATAGCTATTCGCATCAAATCGCTCCGTTAATTTTTTTCCTTGATATCGCATATATGATGATACTTCATACGAAGAAAATTTATTGTGATTATCCTCCGCTATTTTTCTATTAAACCTACTTTCAAATAATGGAGCACTTCGATAGCTGACCATTCCAACCATTCTCGCAATTTCAAGGCCTTTTACATCCTCTGAAGATTGATAATAGCCATTTTTCCATCCTGGGTCATTTTCAATCGCTGTAATCCCAATTTCATTAAAGGCAATACCATAATCACTATAGTAAGGGGTTGAAGCAAACAACAGTAATTGGTCCATATCATTCGGGTACAGAAGTCCCCACTCTAGTACTTGCATGCCGCCAAGAGAACCTCCGATCACAGCTTTAACTCTATTCACACCAAGGGCTAGCAATGCCCTTTTTTGTGCATGAACCATATCTCGAATCGTAATAAATGGGAAATCCATTCGATACGGACGAGACGTTTCTGGATTAATTGATTGTGGGCCAGTGCTTCCATAACAACTGCCAAGTACATTGAAGGTTATGACTTGATATTGATTCGTATCAATATATTTTCCTGGCCCAATTAATCCATCCCACCATCCCGGTTCCTCGCTCGTTCCAACCGTGTACTGGCTTCCTGTTAATGCATGACAGACTAAAATAATCGGCGCGTCCATAGGGCCACGCCGTTCATAAGCTAGTTCTGCATGAGGGATGGTTTCTCCGTTTTCCAATAATAAAGTACCAATTTCTACCTTTTCCATCCTTCTTCCCCCCATACAGTTTTTATGATTTCACTGCTAGTTGCTTTGCTTTTTCAATTGCTTGATTTAAATCAGCTTTCAAATCTTCAACATTTTCTAGGCCGACAGATAGTCGAATCAAGTCTTCACTTACACCGGATTTTTTAAGTTCTTCATCACTTAATTGTGAGTGTGTCGTTGTTGCCGGATGAATAATTAACGACTTCGCATCACCGACATTGGCAACATGTGACCATAGACTGATATGATCAATCACTCTTCTTCCAACTTCACGTCCGCCTTTCACCCCGAAGTTAACCATTGATCCAAATCCACCATTAAAATATTTCTTTGCCAATTCATGTGATGGATGATCTTTAAGACCTGGATAATTCACCCAAGCAACATCAGGATGATTTTGTAAAAATTCCGCAATTTCCAAAGCGTTTCTATTATGTCTTTCAACACGTAAATGCAATGTTTCAAGTCCTTGTAAAAATAAGAATGCATTATCAGGGCTTAGGGCAGGGCCTAAATCACGAAGTAATTGAACACGGAGCTTCGTCGCAAACGCTGCCTCTGCCGTATCTACTCCGTAACGAAGTCCGTGATAACTTGGATCCGGCTCACTAAAGTCAGGGAATTTTTCTGTATTCCAATCAAAATGACCGCCATCCACAACAATTCCGCCAATTGCCGTTCCATGTCCACCAATCCATTTTGTTGCCGAATGAACAACGACATCTGCACCAGATTGAATCGGATTTGTTAAGTATGGTGTAGCAAACGTACTATCAACAATTAATGGAACACCATTTTCGTGGGCTATATTCGCAATTGCTTCCACATCTAATACCTGCAAGCTTGGATTTCCAATAATTTCTCCGAAGAATGCCTTCGTCTTTGGTGTAACAGCTTTTCTAAAGTTTTCGGGATCAGAGGCATCAACAAATTTTACTGTAATTCCGTAACGAGGAAGTGTTGCCGCAAATAGATTATAAGTTCCGCCATATAAATTACTAGCGGAAATAATTTCATCACCGGCTCTTGCAACGTTTAAAATGGAAAATCCAATTGCTGCAGCACCAGAAGATAAAGCAACTGCTGCTGTACCTCCTTCTAGCAATGCGACACGTTTTTCAAATACATCAACTGTTGGATTTCCAATCCGTGTATAAATGAAACCTTCTTCTGATAGATTAAATACACCTTGAGCATAATCGGTATCTTTAAACACATAAGAAGTAGTGCGGTATACAGGTACAGCGCGGGATCCTGTTGCAGAGTCTGGTTCTTGACCACCATGTAATAATAATGTTTCTGGACGTAATGATTCACTTGTCATCTTAAATTCCTCCTATTTGGTTTAAAATTATCTAGGAAAAATAGTATATCGACAATTCCGTCATATTAGGGCAGATCTAGAGGCTATGAAGAGAGGAAAAAGAAAAACCCTCTTCATAAGGAAGAGGGTTACAATTATGTAAAAACCTCCCCTTATCTTTCAGACCAAAGATCTGTAGGAATTAGCACCTTTTCAAGGATTTACCTTGAAGGTTGCCGGGCTTCGCAGGGCCTAGTCCCTCCGCCGCTCTCGATAAGAGTAATTGAATAATATTCTTAAATTTTAAATAGCTCTTGATTAGGATTATAGAAAACTATATCACAGTCGTCAACCCTTTTTTTTGAAAAAAATAAGATTTCAATAAATACAATAAACTCACAATTATAAAATAGGGGATAACAAACGAGAAATTGATTCTTTAAAACGGATCATGCTTGAGCGCTGCTGATATGCTTCAAAAGTCAATTCACTTGACTGTTCCATGTCTTCTCTAAAAATATTGGCTAACCGCGCCGCAAGATTTTGATCATACAATAGCGCATTCACTTCAAAATTTAATCGAAAGCTTCTAACATCAATATTAGCAGTTCCAACAGAAGCTATTTTTCCATCTACCACTAACATTTTTGCATGAATAAAGCCATTTTCATAAATATAAACTTTCACACCATTTTTTAATAGTTGACCGACATTCGAATAGGTCGCCCAATAAACGAACATGTGATCAGGTTTATTTGGAATCATTAAATGCACATCTACACCAGATAATGCTGCAATTTTGAGCGCATTTAACAAACTATCGTCAGGAATAAAATAGGGGGATTGCATATAAATATATTTTTTGGCAGAGTTAATCATTTTAATATAGCTATTTTTAATTTGTTCTGACTGTGAATCCGGTCCACTCGAAATAATTTGAATATCTGTCTCGCCTTTAGGAGGGATAACCGGGAAATAATGTTTTGCATTATGAATATCGTGTACAGATGCTTGATTCCAGTCCATAATAAATCTTGTCTGCATCCCATAAACTGCACGCCCGATAATACGCAAATGCGTATCTCGCCAGTAACCGAATCTTTTATTTAATCCTAAATATTCATCCCCAATATTAAAACCGCCAATATACCCAATTTGCCCGTCAATAATGGCCAACTTACGATGGTTGCGAAAGTTCACACGCAAATTGAACAACGGTATTTTGGCAGGAAAAAAGGCTGCCGCTTCGCCCCCTGCTTCGATAAGCGATTTAAAAAATTTCCGCGGTAATGTTCGTGATCCCATATCATCATATAATACCCGAACTTTGACACCTTCTTTTGCCTTCATCGTCAACAATTCAACTAAACTTTTTCCAAGTTGATCATTTCGAATAATATAATAAACAAGATGAATACTATCTTTGGCATTACGGATATCTTCAAACAATGCTTGAAATTTTTCTTTTCCATCTGTAAAAATATCAACATGGTTATCTTGTGACAAAATAGCGCCATCGTTCATCAGCAACATGTAAATAAGATCTTTATATTGAATCGTTCTTTCATCATGAAACGGAAATGAATTATTTTTCAGTAAGCTGATTTGATACTCGGAAATCTCTTTTATTCCGACTTTTTCTTGGACTTTCCAATCAAATATTTTTCTCCGGCTTAAATTTTGACCCAAAATTAAATAAAGTATAAATCCAACAACAGGTAAAAAGGACAAAACTAAAAGCCAAGCCCAAGTTGCACCAACATCACGCCGTTCTAGAAAAATAACGGTCCCTAATAAAATTAAGTTTAAAATTAAAAATAAAATTAATAATACTGTTAATATCATCGCATTCTCCTTTGTTAATGAACTAAATCGGACTGGGCGACACTGATCAAAATATCATATGTATCATAACACATAATCTTGTTTTTATCCTCTTGATCATTTCCGTTCATGTTTATCACCTAAAAGAAAGTGGTGCGTTTTTTAAATGGTGTGAGTTGATTTTCACTCATACTTGCCTTCTCCTCCAATTAACATTGTGTGCGGTTTAAGCGAATGAAATTTATTTCAAAGCAACTATCCTTATAAAATGTTATTTTTTTTTTTTGTAAATTTGGAGGTTCTTCATAAAAGTGGAGCAGATGATTTACGCTCCTGGATGCTCGCATTCCACGGACGGAAGCTGAGCCTCTTCGGTGCTGCACGCCTGTGGGGTCTCATCAATTCCGCTATTCCATTAGGAGTCACGCATCCTTCCACTCAATCAATTTTATTATGAGCGGTTTAAATGAGCCAGATGAAAAAGCATAAAAGTTACGAAACAGACTACACAAAAAAAGCCAGACACCATCTCTTAAATGATGTCCGACTTTTTATTAAAAGTTAATATAATTACGTGGATTTTGGGCGCCGTTATGTGGTGGTGGAGTCCATTGTCCATTATAAATTTCAAAATGTAAATGCGGTCCTGAGGATTCACCTGTCGATCCCATTGAGCCAATTTGCTGCCCTTTACTTACATGCTGACCAGCACTTACAGAATAAGAGCTTAAATGAGCATACACAGTTGTGTACAATTTACCACTTATATAATGGCTAATCATTACACAATTTCCATAAGATGATGAATGATAAGCTCTAAACACCACACCGTCAGCTGCTGCTACAACCGGGGTACCTGCACTATTTGCAATATCAATTCCCGGATGGAACCCAGAAAATTCACCAGACCGTTTACCAAATTCTGAGGAGATATAACCAGCGGCTGGCCTTGTAAATGCACCAGAGGAAACTTTTGGAAGGCTTCCACTAGAACTGTTTGTACTAGTATTAGAGCTGTTATCAGAACTGCTAGAGCTCGAACTAGCTTTAGCTTCTGCTGCTTTGGCAACCTTTTGCTCAGCTAATTCTTTTTTAGCAAGTTCCATCGCTTTTTCTATTGAAGCTTTTTGATCGGCTAAAATTTCTTGTTGCTCTTTAAGAGACATTTTCTCTTCTTCAAGATCATCTTTTTGCTTACTTAATTTTGCAACAAGGGCATTTTTCGCCGCCTGATCATCCTTTAATTTCGCTTTCATATCTTTTAAGTCTGCTAACATTGTTTGAAGATCAGCTAATTTCTTTTCAAATACAGACTGTTTATCTTGTAAATTCGCTTCATCTTGTTTTTGTTGGTCAATAATTTTTTGATCGGCATTTACAATAGTTCTTACTGCTGAAAGGCGATCAAAGAAATCACTTAAACTTTTTGAATCTAAAACAACACCAACGTAATCAACAGAGCCTCCGCCATTTTCCTGTATTGCCCGGGCACGCTCTTTTAAGACTTTATTTCTCTCTTCAATTCTATTTTTTAATTCAGAAATGTCTTTCTTTAATTGATCTATTTGTTGATTCGTATCATCAATTTCGTTCTGCTTACTGGATATTTTTTGATTGGCATCATCAATTTTTCCATTAAGTGCATCAAGCTGATCCTTTAATGATGATTGCTTGTCATTAATATCTGATATTTTACTATCTTTGTCATTGATTTTATCTTGAACATCAGAACTTTTATTTTCCACGTCTTGCTTTTTTTGTTGCAATTCCGATAAGCTCGCAGCAAATGCAGACAGGTGAGGCGCAAATATACTGCCCGCACAAATCGTACATACCGCAGCTAGCGACAGCATAGTACGTTTCCTCATGACTTTCCCCTTTCCCATTATGTATCCTAAATCTATTAGAAGCTAGAGGAATGCTCGAACGAACCTCCCCTAGCAAAAATGTTAATAAATCTATTTATTTAGTTGATCCATGCTCTTCTTTCGTTTTACACATTACACCTTCAAATAGCGGCGGATCGACATCGTACTTCCCCAAACACCGATTAAGATCCCCATCAAAATAAGCAACACGTCAATTTCATATACAAACGGTGTAAAATCAAGTATTTGAATAAATTGATTTTGAAGTTTTGGAGATACTAGCTCATATAAATAGTAGTATCCGAATGAAACGATTAAAATTGGAATAATCGATCCTAAAATTCCTAACCATAATCCTTCGAGCAGGAACGGCCAGCGAATAAACCAGTTCGTCGCACCTACTAATTTCATAATCTCAATTTCTTTTCTACGAGCAAAGATTGTAATTTTAATGGTATTTGAGATTAAGAACATCGCGGTAAGCAATAAAGCAATAATCAACACTAAACCAATATTGCGGCAAATGCTTAAAATGTGGAAGAGATTTTCAACTTTCCCTTTACCATATATTGCTGACTCTACATGATCCATTTTTTCAATTTGTTTGGCAACTTTAGGAGTATCGGTAGGATTCTTCGTTTTTACAATATAAACATCATATAATGGGTTCTCTTGTTTAAATAATTTAAAATCATTCCCCATTGTTTTGATTAAATCTTTCAACTCATGTTGTTTCGAAGAATATTTAACGGATTGAACTGCATTGATGCTTTCAATTTGGCTTCGTAATTTTTCTTGGTCTGCCTTTTTCGCTGTAAGATCAATATGCACGCGGATCTCTACATCTTTTTCAATGTCATTTGCAAATTTATTCATATTCATAATAATGACAAAGAAAACACCAACGAGCAGGAGTGTGATCGTTACTGCACTGGCAGAAGCAAACATCATCCATCCATTACGAGCTAGACTTTTAAAGCTTTCGCGGAGGTGACGTATGAACGTACTAATCTTCATATCCATAACCTCCTTGTCTTTCATCACGGACAACTTTTCCGCCCTCAATAGCGATGACACGATGTTGAATAGCATTTACGATTTCACGGTTATGCGTTGCCATAACAATCGTCGTTCCCGTCTGATTTATATCATCAAGGATTTTCATAATTTCCCAAGATGTTTCTGGGTCAAGGTTTCCTGTCGGTTCATCGGCAATAACCACTTTTGGCTTATTGACAATCGATCTCGCAATAGACACCCTTTGCTGCTCACCGCCTGATAATTCTTCCGGCAGCATCCGCGCTTTTTGTGTTAAACCAACTTGACCAAGGACTTCCATTACACGTTTACGAATCTCTGCTGGATTCTTTTCAATAACTTCCATGGCAAAAGCAATATTTTCGTAAACATTTAAAGTAGGCAGCAGTTTATAATCTTGGAATACAACGCCAATTTGTCTTCGATAATAAGGAATTCTTCCATTCCTCATTTTTGAAAGGTTGACGCCATTCACGATAATCGTTCCGCTAGTTGGTCTTTCTTCCCGATAAATTAATTTAATAAAAGTAGATTTACCGGCACCACTTGGACCGACGACATAAACGAATTCTCCTTGTTTAATTTTTACATTCAATCCATTGGCAGCCATCACGCCATTTGGATACTTCTTATATACATTTTGTAGTTCTATCATGTAATCACCTAACTTTTCCTCATTCATTTTAAAAGATGAGAGACTGTGATGCACCTAAAAAAAAGATAAAACGCCATTTTTCAACAAAATTCTCACAAAAAAAAGCGAAAAATGCGTAATTTCTCGAATAAAAGTACAGATTTAATTATAACATCATGCCTATGTAGAATCATGAACAAAAATATTACAATTATATTTCAATTTCAACATATTTAGTTAAATTTTTACAAGTTTCAATCGTAAATAGTACTTAATGTACGTGAAGGGAACCATGTGAGGAATATGAAAAAATGAAGCCGGGACAAAAGTATATGAACGAAAGAACCCCCGAAATTGCCCGCCAACCCCGCTCCGGAAATATCCTTCGCTTTCCGCGGGCGGCTGGTGTGCCTCCTCGTGCTCATGCACTGCGGGGTCTCAACGATGCCTATCCTCCCGCAGGAGTCTACGTATATTTCCGGAGCTGATTTCTGCCATGTTCGTATCTTAGGTGGAATACTTACCAACATATGTACATGATCTGGCATAAAATGTCCCTCAACTATCTGGACATTCTTATATTGACAAAGCATTCGCAGTATTTCACAAATGCATCTTCTATATTTATTAATTGTAAATTATTTTTTGTCTATACTTGTGAGTAAATATAATATGGTATTTATTCATCCATTTTGGATGTGCCAAGCTATTTGCTTTATTGGCCAATATACTCACTTTCCTTTCTATAGTTAGAGGCTTGAACAATCTCTATTATAGAAGATAGTGAGTTTCTTGGTATAGCCGACTGATCCCCACCTGCGTAGCAGGTGGTTTTTTGTTTCGCACGCTTTGGTGAGCTCAACTGACTAAAGTCATAAATAAAATGGAGTGCAGTCAGTTGCACTCCATTTATCACTATTTCTTGTCAGACAGCCATTTTGCTACTTTCTTGGCATCGTCGCCTTTAATTAGCCCTCCTGGCATACCGCCTTTATCACCAGATTTTCCTTTTTCAATGATCGTTAAAATTTCTTTCTCACTTAAATCTGAGCCAGCATGTTTTAGACTTGGCCCTACATTTCCTTCGAGATTTTGCCCATGGCAGCTTGAACATTTCTGATTGAAGATTGTTTCAGCATCGCCAGCACTTGTTGAATTATTGCCATTATTACTCGAACCATTCCCACAGGCAGAAAGATTGATGGTAAGAAAAATTCCTATCATCGCACTGAGACATTTCTTCACTCTTTATACCTCCATTTTTCATAGAGTTATTTGTTATTATAGCCATTACGGAGTGTTGAAACCTTCTCCAAGCACTTCGGCAGCATCCATTACAATAACAAAGGCATTTCCATCAATTGTTTTGACAAGCTGCTTCAGTTTTGTAAATTCAGATTGATCAATGACACACATTAGTATTGGCTTTTCTTGTTCTGTAAATCCGCCAAAAGCTTGTAATTTCGTAACACCACGGTCGATGTTGTGCAAAATTTCTTCGCGGATTGCTGCATGTTTATCAGAAATGATTAGAACGTTTTTCGAACGATTAAATCCTACTTGAACAAAATCAATTGTTTTACTCGTAACAAATAAAGCGATAATAGCGTATAATCCCTTTTCAATATCAAATACAATTGCAGCTGATAACACAACAAGACCGTCAATCACTGCGACACATTTGCCTAATGAGAGACCTGTGAATTTATGAATGATTTGCGCAGCTAAATCCGTTCCACCAGTAGAAGCTTGTCCTAGAAAGACAATCCCTAGCCCTAAGCCAACGCCAATGCCGCCAAAGATAGATGC
This sequence comes from Heyndrickxia ginsengihumi, assembly GCF_011008565.1. Taxonomy (GTDB): domain Bacteria; phylum Bacillota; class Bacilli; order Bacillales; family Bacillaceae_C; genus Weizmannia; species Weizmannia ginsengihumi. The sequence continues at coordinate 84,748 of NZ_JAAIWK010000004.1, read as the reverse complement.
AAGTAGAGGATTATGCGTCCATGGCTGCCAATGCTCCGTCAAAATAACGACAAACGGTAAAAAGAACGTCCCGATTAACGTTTTTATCGCAAATTGATAACCTAAAAAGATTAAACCAGCGATAAAGAGCGGGATATTTAAAGCCCATTGCACATATGCTGGTTTCCAGCCAAATAACCCGTGAAGAATTGTACTAATACCACTGACCCCTCCAGAGGCAACTTGATTTGGCAAAAGAAACACATTAAATGAAATAGCGATAATCGTAGAGCCGATTAAAATATAAACCAGTTCCAGCAGTTTTGAATGTAATTGATTTGTTTGCCGATTTCTTTTCTTCTTCATAGTTCACCCTCACATTGAAAACGTAAGCGCCTCATTCTTCCAGAAAATCAGATCTATTTGCTTAATTTAGTAGAACTTAATTTTCCAAAGCGATGACGTCTCATACGAATGTATTTTTACGCATAAAAAAACTATCTCTATAAGTGCTAGGCACCTGCAATCGCCATATACGAGAAAAGATGTTTAAATCATCATATGGTGATAGTTGGTGCCAAACCGGCACTTATGAGATAGGCTCAAATTCATTAAGAAATTTTCGAACGTAAATACGCGTCGATGAACATATCGATGTCACCGTCCATGACTGCCTGCGTATTTCCTGTTTCAGCATTTGTCCGATGGTCTTTTACCATGGAGTACGGATGGAATACATATGAACGAATTTGGCTACCCCAGCCAATTTCTTTTTGTTCACCGCGTATTTCAGCCAATGCCTTTTCTTGTTCTTCTAATTCTTTTTGGTACAATTTCGCCTTCAACATTTTCATTGCGTGTTCACGGTTTTGAATTTGCGAACGTTCAGATTGACAAGAAACAACGATACCTGTTGGAATATGTGTGATACGTACAGCAGATTCTGTTTTGTTAATATGCTGACCACCAGCACCGCTTGCACGATACGTATCAATTCGTAAATCTTCCGTTCGGATTTCGATTTCAATATCATCATCAAATTCAGGCATGACATCACAAGAAACGAAGGATGTGTGCCGGCGTCCGGAAGCATCGAAAGGAGAGATACGAACGAGGCGATGAACCCCTTTTTCCGCCTTCAAATAACCATATGCATTATGTCCTTTAAACAGCAATGTCACACTTTTAATCCCTGCTTCATCTCCAGGAAGATAGTCCAACGTTTCAACCTTGAACCCCTTCTTTTCACCCCATCGTGTATACATGCGAAGAAGCATAGAACCCCAGTCTTGTGACTCCGTACCGCCAGCACCTGGATGAAGCTCTAAAATTGCATTATTTGCATCATATGGACCATTTAATAATAATTGAAGTTCATATTCATTTAGTTTTTCAACAAATTCATGCAGTTCTGCTTCTAATTCTTGCTGTAACTCTGGATCATTTTCTTCTTTAATCAATTCATAAGTTAACTCCAGGTTTTCCTGTGACTCAATAAGATCGTGATAAACGTTCACAAGCTCTTTTAAGCCATTTGCCTCATTAATTACTTTTTGCGCTCCTTGCTGATCATCCCAAAAATGTGGGTCCAGCATCATTTCGTCTAATTCCGCAATACGAGTCTCTTTTGTTTCTAATTCAAAGAGACCCCCTAAAGTCCGCCAATTTCTTGGCTGTATTTTCAAGCTCTAATCGAATTTCTGATAATTCCATTTAAGATCACCTCATATAAATTTCATAAAGAAATCTGACCATCACAACAATGTGATGTCAGACTTCAAACTACTTATTCCATTTTACCGTGGCAGTTTTTATATTTTTTCCCGCTTCCGCATGGACAGAGCGCATTTCTTCCAACTTGCGCTTTTCTGCGAACAGGTCTTTTCTTAATCTTTTCGCCTTCCTCGATTGGAACGACTGCCTGTCCTTTTGCCACTTCTTCTCTTTCAAGATTTTCTTGAATTTCAGCTTTCATAATATATTTCGCTGTATCTTCTTCGATCGCAGCAATCATTTGTTCAAACATTGCGAAGCCTTCAGATTGATATTCACGCAATGGATCAATTTGACCATATGCACGTAAATGAATCCCTTGGCGAAGATGATCCATCGCATCAATATGATCAATCCACTTCGAATCAACTGAACGAAGTAAAATCACCTTTTCGAATTCGCGCATGTTTTCTTGTCCAAATGCTTCTTCTTTTTCATTGTAACGCAGTTTTACTTTTGTAAAAATAAGGTCAACCATCTCTTCTGGGTCTTTACCGCGAAGATCGCTTAATGTAATATCCCCTTCAGGTAACAGATTCGCATGAACATAATCAACAATCCCTTGAAGATTCCATTCTTCTTCATCTTCATGTTCAGGGGCATTGAGACCAACTGTTCTTTGAATAACGGATTTGATCATATTTTCAACAATTTCACGCAAGTTTTCAGAAGTTAATACTTCGTTCCGTTGATTGTAAATGATTTCACGTTGTTGTCTCAACACATCATCGTATTGCAATAATTGTTTACGCGCATCAAAGTTGTTTCCTTCGACACGTTTTTGTGCAGACTCAACAGCCTTTGATACCATTTTACTTTGAATCGGCTGATTATCGTCCATGCCGAGTCTTTCCATCATACTCTTCATATTATCTGAACCGAAACGACGCATTAATTCGTCTTCCATTGATAAATAAAATTGGGTAATACCAGGATCTCCTTGACGTCCGGAACGTCCACGGAGCTGATTATCAATACGTCTTGATTCATGACGCTCCGTACCAATTACAGCTAAACCGCCAAGTTGGACGACGCCTTCGCCCAATTTAATATCTGTACCACGACCTGCCATGTTTGTTGCGATCGTAACCGCCCCGCGCTGACCAGCTTGAGCAATAATTTCAGCTTCACGCTCATGGTTTTTCGCATTTAAAACATTATGCGGTACACCTTTCTTTTTCAACATTGCAGAAATTAATTCTGATGTTTCAATTGCAACGGTACCAACAAGCACTGGTTGTCCGAGATCATAACGTTGTTTAATGTCTTCAACAACGGCCTTGAACTTTCCTTCCATCGTTGTGTAAATGAGATCTGGCCTGTCATCACGAACAATTGGACGGTTCGTCGGAATGACAACAACCTTCATATTATAGATGTTGCGGAACTCTTCCTCTTCCGTTTTCGCTGTCCCAGTCATCCCGGCAAGTTTCTCATACATACGGAAATAGTTTTGGAAAGTGATTGTTGCCATCGTCATACTTTCATTTTGAATTTCAACAGCCTCTTTCGCTTCAATTGCTTGGTGCAATCCTTCGCTGAAACGACGGCCCTTCATTAAACGACCTGTGAATTGGTCTACAATGACAATTTCACCATCTTGCACGACATAATCAACATCACGATGCATACTTACGATTGCTTTTAATGCTTGGTTAATATGATGGTTGATCGTTACATTGTTAATATCAAATAAGTTTTTCAAGCCGAAATATTTTTCTGCCTTTGTAATTCCTTCTTCAGTAAGCAGTACACTTTTCGTTTTTTCATCATAAGTGTAATCTGTTTCTTTATTTAAAGTACGAACAAAGGCATTTGCTTGCGTATATAGCTTCGTTGATTTTTCAGCCTGTCCAGAAATGATTAAAGGGGTACGGGCTTCATCAATTAAAATCGAGTCAACTTCATCGATGACAGCAAAGTGAAGAGGCCGCTGAACCTTTTGTTCCAAATAAACAACCATATTGTCACGAAGATAGTCGAAACCAAATTCGTTATTTGTTCCATATGTGATGTCTGCAGCATATGCTTGCTGTTTTTCTTCACTTGACATACTGTTTAAATTTAGTCCAACTGTTAAGCCAAGAAATTGATAAAGTTCCCCCATCTCACTGGCATCACGGCTAGCTAAATATTCATTGACAGTAACAACGTGAACACCTTTGCCTGATAATGCATTTAAATAAACAGGCATCGTTGCTGTTAATGTTTTACCTTCACCGGTTTTCATCTCCGCAATATTACCTTCATGAAGCGTAATCCCACCCATTAATTGCACATGATAAGGGTAAAGACCGAGCACCCGCTTTGCTCCTTCGCGCACAACAGCGAAAGCTTCAACTAATAAATCATCTAATGTTTCACCATTTTGATAGCGTTGCTTAAATTCTTCTGTTTTTTGACGTAATTGATCGTCTGAGAGCTTTTCCATATCAGCTGCTAAACTTTCGATCTGATTGGCTTTTTTCTCAAGACGCTTGATTTCACGTTTGTTGGCATCAAACACTTTATCTAAAAATGCTACCATTCAAAAACGCTCCTTTATGATCAAATAGGAGAGTACAAATCCAATCTCCTCATGATGATGTTAAATTGATAAACGAAACTTACGAGAGTGTTAGAACATCATCCACTACAATTATATAACTTCCTCTGTAAATTTCTATTTTACCATATTATAGAGAAATTTCGTATTTTTAAGCTACATGCTAAAAAATACACCTTTTTTCATTTTAACACTGAAAATCCCTATATACAACAGGTGCCTGACCCCTTTAATGCCTTGAAGCATTAAAGGGGTCAGGCACCTTTACCATGCTGCGATTGTTCCATCTGTCCGCGATTCTGTTCCTCCCATTAAAACACCTGTATCAGGATTCCTCCAAATGATTTGCCCACGTCCAAAATGGCCGCTGTCGTTTGCAATTTCAATTTGATGACCCTTGCGAATAAGTGCTTGCACCAAATGGTTTGGAAATGAGGGTTCAACTAATATTTTTTTCCCTTCTATCCACTGCCACCGAGGAGCGTCTAGAGCTTGCTGTGGATGAAGATGAAAGTCAATCGTATTCATAATGACTTGCAAATGACCTTGCGGCTGCATATATCCGCCCATCACTCCAAAAGGCCCTACAGCCTGACCATCTTTTGTTAGAAATCCAGGAATAATTGTGTGATAAGTTTTTTTCCCAGGCTTTAAGGCATTTGCATGAGTAGGATCTAAAGAAAAATCATGACCACGGTTTTGTAAAGCAATGCCTGTTCCAGGTATGACAACTCCTGAACCGAATCCCATGTAGTTACTTTGAATATAAGATACCATGTTCCCGTAGCGATCAGCGGCTGCTAAATAGACTGTTCCGCTTTTTGTAAACTCAGAAGGCTTCGGAAAGATCGCTTCATCTTGGATGAAAGCACGTCGTTTTTGAGCATACTCTTCTGACAATAAATCTTTCACTTCTGCCGCCATTTCGTTGCCATCAGTAATATATACTTTTCCATCTGTGAAAGCGAGCTTCATTGCTTCCATTTGTTTATGATATGTATCAACGCAGTCTTTTTCACTGAATTGGAAGCCGCCTACAATATTCAATGCCATCAAAGCAATTAATCCTTGCCCATTTGGAGGGATCTCCCAAACATCGTAACCTCGGTAATTCGTTGAAATCGGCTCAACCCATTCTGGATAGTATGAGGCCAAATCCTCTTTTGATAAAAAGCCACCAAATTTTTGTACATGATCACTAATATTCGCTGCCAGATTACCTCTATAAAAACTTTCAGCTCTTGTTTTAGCAATTTCCTTTAGCGTATCCGCATGGCCTTGCGATTTCCATACATCACCTATTTCAGGAACTTTATGATTGGGGGCAAATGTATCAAACCACGGCTGGAAAACTTCCTCTTGAAACATTTCTGTAAAGCGATGATATGCCATTTTCCAATACTTCCCTAATGTTGGAGTTAACGGATAGCCTTCTTCAGCATAGCGAATAGCAGGCGCTAATACTTCTGTAAAAGGAAGTTCGCCAAATTTTTCCGAGAGCGCTGCCCATGCCGATGGTGCACCTGGAACAGTAATCGGAATCACGCCATGAGTCGGCATATTTTCATAGCCCATTGCTTTCACCGAATCAATGGAGATCGATTGAGGAGCGGGACCACTTGCATTTAAGCCATGTAATGTTCCATTTGTCCAAACAAGTGCAAATGCATCTCCACCAATTCCGTTTGAGGTAGGTTCCACAACCGTTAAAGCGGCAGCCGTCGCAATCGCCGCATCAATTGCATTTCCACCTTTTTGTAGCATTTCCAGCCCTGCCTGTGCTGCCAGTGGCTGTGATGTCGCCACCATGCCATTTTTAGCAAATACAGTATTTCTTGTTGACGAATAAGGATGATACAAAAAATCTGGTTTCATTTTCTTCACTCTCCTAAAGGGGTCAGCGATCACTCACCTTATTAAAACACCCGCGATATAATTCGTTATCGCGGGTGTTGTTCAACTTTATTTTGTTTCAATAAGCCCATATTTTCCGTCTTTACGTTTATAGACAATATTGGTATGGTTGGTTTCTGCATCTGTATAAATGAAGAAGTTATGGCCAAGTAAGTTCATTTGCAAAACCGCTTCCTCACTATCCATCGGTTTTAAATTAAAATGTTTGGTCCGCACAATTGGCAGCTCTGCATCATCCTTATCGGTTTCAGCTTCAGCTTCAAGATTAACAGCAACTGGTTTGAAGAATTCCTTTGTTGTTCCTTTTTCACGCATTTTACGATTTACTTTTGTTTTATGTTTACGGATTTGCCGTTCAAGCTTATCGACAATTAAATCAATGGCTGCATACATATCTTCATGTACTTCTTCTGCACGAAGCACTAATTGTGGTAAAGGAATGGTAACTTCCACTTTCGCTGTTTTATCTTGGTTGACTTTCAAATTCACATGAACATCAGTGTTTAACGTTTCAAGAAAATAACGGTCAAGTTTGCTAATTTTCTTTTCAACGTAATCTCGTAGAGCTGGAGTAACCTCAATGTTTTCACCGCGAATGTTGTAGTTCATCATGTGGACCCCTCCTAAATCTCCTTACAAAGCCGTTTGGAACCTTTCATCTAAAAATCCTAAACGAATTGTGTAAGTATTCAAATAATCTTACACTTATATAATTACACACAGCTTGTCTAAATTCCTGCTTTTTTGGCGAAATTTTTTTACGAAATTGTGAAAAGCAAAAAAAAGCTGGGACAAAGGTTTATTAACTAAAGCCCCTCCAAACATTACACTCCAACCCATCTCTGGAAATATACTTCGCTTTTCGGAGATGATTTGTGCAATGTTCATCTTTAGCTAACCATTTTTTGAGTTTTGTCCTAGCCTTTTTCTATTTTATCTGCGCCGATCGTAAAATCTGCCGTCATGTAACTGTAAAGATGTATACGGATTAATGTATTGTTTCATATTCGTCCGTTTTTTCACGACTGTTTTCATATCTTGCTGAATCTCAATTTTAACCTGTTGTAACAATGGTTTTAATGTTTGATCGAGATCTACGATTTTCTTTCCAACCATTTGATCATCATCAGTAAAAGGCGGTTGAATATGTGCAAGATGTCTTTCACGCTTCGCAAGCAACTCTTTAACATGTGAAATCAATTCTACTCTTTCAATCTTTTGATCGAAAAGCGCCAATAGCTCCTCTGTTAGTTGTAAGTAGTTTTCAAGATGATTCATTATGCTTTGCCGCCTTGAGCATACGATTGCTTACGGTTTAATTGAATAACTTCCTTCCATGTATCACGGAAGCCAGTAACTAATTCCTCAACATCGTTTAATTTTTTTATATCATTTTTTAAATTTGCCGCAATTAACTCCTGCAACATAAAATCATAAAGACGCATCATATTTTCAGCCCCATCAAATTTCGGTTCTAATGTTACCATCAATTCGCGAATGATATTTTGAGCTTTTATTAAGTTTTTATGTTTTTCTTCAATATTATTTTGTTCAATCGCTTGTTTAGCAAGATGAATAAACTTTAAGCAGCCGTTATAAAGCATCAGTGTTAATTCACCTGGAGACGCTGTTGTTACAGAATTATTTTGATACGCTTGATATGGATTTTTCGTTGCCATTACTTTTTCTCTCCTTTTAACTAAAATAACTCGCTAAAGAAGTCGCCTGATTATTATATTGCTGAATTGCCTGTTCCATTGCGTCAAATTGCGCATAATATTTATTTTCAAGATCATCTAATTTATCATTCATATCATCTATTTGTTTTGAAATCTGATCCAAATCTTTACCAATTGAAAATTGACTATTTACTGAAGCTGAGGTTCCGGCTTTATCAACAATTGTATTATACGTGTTGTTGACACTATCATATAACCTTTGAACAATCCCTTCTTCTGAAGTACTACTTCCAGTACCACGAAATAAGTTTTCAACTGAATCAGGATCATTTTCAATTGCTGCCCTCAATTTATCTTCATCAATTTCCAACTTACCACCTTGTGTATAATCAGGAGAAGTCGTAATACCAATACTCGATAATTGATTGTAAGCGGATGATACATTAGCATTTTGAACAGGCATATAAATTAATGAACGCATATTTGAAAGTGCACTTGTTAAGGTTAAATCTCCTTTTAACAAACCGCTTTTCGCTTTTTCATCCCATTCATCTTGCTGATTATCCGTCATTTGTGAACGCTGATCATCTGTTAGTGGCGGATAATCTGTATAGCGTTCTTCATTCAATTTAGATTGAACAGTACTAATCAAGTCATTATATTGATCGACAAAGTTTTTAATATTATTAAAGATTGTATCAGTATCATTGTTCACTGAGATTGTCACTGGTGAACTTGGATTGCTCTCTGTATTAAATGTATTTTTTAACGTATAAGTAACGCCGTTAATTGTAAATGAATTAGACGTTCTTTCAGTTGTTAATCCATTGATCGTAAATTTTGCATTTTCTCCGCCTGATTCTGTACTATCGCCAAACCCTAATGTGTCTGATAGGAAATTATAAGATGAACTATCAGTCTTCTCAGGTATAATAATTTCTTCCCCAGATTTATTAAAATCTCCAGACTCTTTTCGTGTTAGCGACATTTTTCCGGTAGCATCATCATAAAACATCGTGACACCTATGTTTGAGTTATTAACATCATTAATTACGTCGTTTAATGAATCACTAGCTTGGACAAAAAAAGTATGATCTACTTCACCATCACTATTGTAAGCACCCATGCTAAACGTAGTATATTTTTGCTGATAAGTAACAGAAACATTTAATGGTGTACTATCAGATACAGGATTTTCAGTATAGAACGTATCATTTAACTGAATGGTCCCATTATCACCATTAATTGTTCCAACAATGATTGAGGAATCAGCGGTATCATATAAGTTTCCCGAATCATCTAATTGATACGTATGATCACCAACTGTCATGCTAAATGTATCTGTCGTATCAGTTGCGAGCCCCTTTCGGCTTAACTGAATCGTTTTTGTATCAGTTGAAGCAAGCGTTACATTTTGTGTCGCTGTTTCTGATGCATACTCAACACTTACACTTGTCCCACTTGATATCGCGGATTTAAATTGTAATGTCCCTGTTGTTCCATCTGATGATTGAGTAAAAAGAACTGTGTTATCATCAAGTTGGCTAGGATCCGATACAACATCACTTGTAACGACTTTATATGTTTTCCCATTTACTTTGACATTCATTGAGACATTGCCACTATCATCTGCAAGTGGAGTTCCTGCTAAATTTAAAGAAAGTGAGTTTGTTCCTGTTGCTGTTACATTAGTCGATGTAATCGCGCCTTTACTCCAATTAATATTCGCTGCAAAGTTTGAGCTTTGATTCAATAACGTATCTGTGACATCAATTCCTGGATTGGTTGCGTCACTAGCTACCGAATTATTTGTGACTCTTGTTGCTGTTGTCGCTAATTGCGTAACACTTTGTATCGTTGTTGATGATAATGAGGCCACATTTGTTGCCGTTGCAGTTACTAAACTTTCATTAGATGAAGTTGTTGTTCTTGCTCTATACTGCGCTGTTAACTTCATTTGAGTTAGAGATGAACGAAAGTCATAAAATTTTTGATTTAATGTACGGTAGTCGTCGCGCTGCCATTCAAGTATTTGTTGTTTTTGCTGCAGTTTAATAAGCGGCTGTTTGGCGGCATCCATCATTGATTTAACCATGGAATCAATGTCCATCCCACTTGCCAAGCCTACAATTCTTTGCACCATTTTATATCCCTTCCTTTCAAGCCTTTGTATTAACTAATAATCCGAGATGACCCATCATATCCGCATATGTATCTAACAATGTTTTCGGTGGAATTTCTTTAATCACTTCATTTGTTTGATCATCAATAATCGCTACATAATATTTTTGCAGTTTTTCATGAAACTGGAATTTCAAATGGGTATTTGCCCCTACTAATGATTGATTTAAATCATCAACGACCCTTTTTACTTTTTCTTCCGAAATATGTTCATCGCTATCTTTATATTGATCTACATTACTGTTCGTTTGTGATTGAAGCGGTTCTGTTGCACTAACATTAGAAGCTTGATCTTGAACCGGCACAGTTGATGGAGAATATTGCCACTGCAGCGGATCAATCATTTATGAACTCCCCTTTTTTCATATTCTATTATTAGTATCGGTTGATTCTCCGAAAGCTTTAGCGGAAAAATTTTAATGAAACAGGCATATACCTATACCAATTGTAGGCCGAAGCATACACTTTTATAGAATTATTTATAAATTTTGAGGAGGCAACGACAATATGAATCAAGTTTATCAAGAAGGGCCCTATTATGATGTGAATGAATATTATGGAGATGAAAGACAACCAATTGGATTTGGAAGGCCTTTTGGCTTCGGTAGACCATTCGGATTCGGTAGACCATTCGGATTTGGCAGACCATTCGGGTTTGGCAGACCATTCGGATTTGGCAGACCATTCGGATTTGGATTTGGCGGTCCGTTCTTAGGAGGGCTGGTTGGTGGGCTTGCTACTTCAGCCTTGCTTGGACCTGCTTTATATGGTGGTTATCCTTACGGGTATGGGTATGGATTACCTGGATATTATTGGTAAATAAAAGAAAGACATCGGTGTAAAACTGATGTCTTTTTCATTCTACCAGTAGAGCAGAGATTCCACAAAGTAATAATCTCTCCTTTTTAATATTCAATCCTTAAAATGCTGGATAATTTGACGTGTTCTTCTTAACAATTTACTCTAAATTAGAATACACTTAGAAAAAGAATTATCTGCTATTCAAAAAAACTTATTTTGAAGGAAACTATCCATATAAATCAGTGCTCACTTATCCATCATAACGAGCGGATTGCGATGTAATAAAAAATTCAGGCACTGTATCACAAATTTCTTTTAAAACTCCAACTCATGAACCAAAATTTCCGCAAGCTTCCTTGCACCTAGATCATTTAGGTGATCATAATCCGCAAAATCAGTGTTTTCAAAGGCATCTGAATTAAATAAGTCTATCAATTTGAAATGATAGTTTGCCTTAAGTGGCTCCATACAAGCGTAGAAGTCGGAAATTAAACATGGATTAATGCTGTTTCGATAAAATTCTGTTACAGGAGGTACATATAGAAGAATTTTTATTCCATAGTTATTCATTTCCTTTAAGAAATCAGCAAACAATTTTTGATTCTCTTTAACAGTAGAAGTATATTTAAAAAACTTATTATGGCTCTCAGCTCTTTCTAATGCCTTCTCACGATTGGTTACATCATCATGTTTAAGAACTTCGCTGTCCTCACGCGGATAAGGAAAATAATGTGAATCTGCCAAATTATTTTTGATAATATCAATATATTGACCTGCCCATGTTTCAAATGAAAAAAGACTTTTTTTAAGAGGGGTAATAGATGTTAGAAAAGTCTGTGTTTCTCCAATTGGGTCTCCTGAAAAATTGTGTTTATCCTTAAACACAGGATAATTCACTTCAGTTACACGTTTATATTGATAAATAGAAGTTGAAAGAGATAAATCGTATCCCCAAAAATAATAGGCAAATGAAATTATACAGTGCGTAATATTCGGATTATAAGTAAGCGCAGTACGAATTGTTTTTAATGTGTAGTATAGATCCTGTGCATCTATTGCAACATTTCGTGCAGGTAATGGCATTTGCTCTTCGAATAATCCACACATTGTATAGGAGGAACCTGCAAGCAAAAGTCTAATATCTGATCTTTTTTTTAAACTCTCTAATTTTGCTTCAAGGTAAAGTCTATCACGCATGTAATAATCAAGATTTTTCAAATCAGAAATTATGACATTCATTGAGTCCATAATTTCTTCTAGTAGAAAACAAAAATTTGCATAAGCTGTATCATTTTTCGATAATTGACCAGAATGAATTAATACAGAAAAGTCCGACTTACTTTCCTGAAACTGAAGAATAGATACCGGTATTTTTGTATTGCTAGGTAAGCTCGTAATAGAGTGCACATATTTACCATTAATCGGTAGATCCCCAATTGTACAGTTATATAAATAAATATGAAATCGAACATCCTTAAATTGCAAAAGTTCGAATTGCTCAAGAAGAGAAAGGAGCTTACGCCTTTTATTATCCATTGATTTACTTATTGGAACGATAGGAACGCTTTTAAAAGTAGCAAGCAACTGGATTACATAGTTAAAAAGAGCCATAAAATGCACATCATTGTGATACAAGGGATGCAATTTGATACATATTTTTGCAACAACAGGTACAAGTTTAACGAACTCAGCATCTTTCATTGCATTATCCGATAATACATTGTGTATTTTGTCTATCATTATGACTGCTGAGACTGTTTCTTTTTTTGTAATTTTCATTTCTTACCTCCCGTATTAAGGGCTTCCCTTTAACTATTTTTTCATTTTCTATCTAAATAGAAAATGTGCTTTTTTATCGTCTGTTAGTTATGTCTTTGTTTGTCAATTAATTTATTATGAAAAATTTGCTAGAGTTTATAAAAAACTTGTTTTATATTAACTATAAAACAATAGTGAACTAGTAAGGTTAGTCATATTTTCTTTCATTTAAATTCATTAACTCAACTAGTATATCTCCGTAAATATTCACAAAAGAAAAGGACTTTCATAAATACATTAGAAAGTCCTCCCAGATAAGCATATATTAAAATACTTAATTCTAAAGGATGAAAAAAAGATGAAATCATTAAATACCAAATACTTGTTGCCTAATACTTCGTAATAAATAATTTTCTTGATTTTGTCGTGCTTCTTCATCCATCAATTTCAGAATTTCAATTGCCGCCCTTTTTCCTGAAAATCCATCTGTAAGTTGATATACTTTATTAATTATGTTTTCAACCCGCTCATTTTGCTTATTAAATAGTTCAATATTATTTAAATAATTACGAATATCTGATCCCTTACTTAAATTAATAATATTATCTCTAATAAGTTTTTCTCCAGAATTATCATTAATTGGAAAGCTTCTTTCTGGATTTAGCAATAATATATTTTTCTTTGCCAACATTGCCTCAAAAATCATACTGATATTATCAGTAATTACAAAGTCAGAAAGTTTAAAAAGTGCAAATAAATCATTTTGATCTTTAGTTACATTACATTATACATTGGAACTATAACACTTACTTTTACGTTTCCTTTCACCAAGATTAAACATTCCTTTAAGCGATTATTTTTCGTCACTCATTTTGCGGCAATATGAACCTTCTGAATATCTTACATTTATTATAAACACCAGAAGGTTCCCTTGAGTTATGTTGTTCTTTAAAATAAGTTCAATGACTATGAAATTTTAGATTCTTTTAAGAAAAAGCTTATATATAATCTAGATTCCAAAAACTCTCCTTCTAAGACTATATAAAAATTTATTTTCTTCAGTTGCTGACTGTTCCTGATTCAAAAGGCGAATAATTTCATCTGCAGCTCTACTTCCAGAATTACCATCTCTAAAATGATACATATTTGAAACTATGCTAGATAATTTATCTTTTTGACGTTTAAAAATACTTTCATTTTCTAGATATCTTCTAAGATCATAACCTTTATCTAAATTTATGATTGTCTCTCTAATTTTTATCTCATTACCCATATCTTTATGAGACGTATTGTAATTTGTATTTAATAACAATATATTTTTTTCTGCTAAGATGGCATCAAATATAATTCCACTATTATCTGTAATAACAAAGTCGGATATTGCAAAAAGAGAAAGTAGATCACTAGGGTCACTAGTTATATTTTTAAAACTACTCATTATCATTTCGCGACGATATGTTTCACTCTCTCTATATGCTGTACCATGATGCATTTTTATAATGATATTATAGTCATCATTTAAAGCCTTAACATCGTCAATCCAATCATCAATTGAACTTAAATGACCATAAGTTGGTGCATATAAAATAGTTTTCTTATTTTCATCGATTAGTAATTTTTCTTTAGTTCTCTCAATATCAAATTCTTTTCTAAACCATTTATCGAATTTTGGATTACCAATAATTACACTATTATCATCGATATTTAATTTTCTGTAATCATAATTTCCGTAACATAGAATTTTGTCATAGAAAACATTCCACCAAGAAAAATTCCAATTATCTTTAGCTAATCCGTACATAACTCTAACATGTTTATTTGCTATCTCATTCAAATGTACGGAATAATAACAGCTTACCATGCAATCATATTTAAATTGACTTTCTTTTACCATAGAAACAGCAAAAGCTTCAATATCATTTCTATCTAAGCTTTGAATAAAGGACATTAAATCATCATACATATAGCTTGTTTCAGATTGTTCTTGAAAATAGTCATTAATTACAAGGTGACAATTAACACCTTTATTTAATAATTCATTAATAATTGATTCATATACATAATAATGAAAAGTAGTTTCCAAGAAAAAGCCGACCGTCAATTGATTAGAATTACCTTTGTTACCTTGTGATTGCTGTTGAACTAAATTATATAATAATCCTAAACTTTGACTACCTGGATAGTGTGAAAAAGCATTGTTAACAATTTCATTAATATTCCAACCATCAGTTTTTGCAAAGTAACCGTCCAATTTCAGTGCATATTCAAAAATTCTAAAATCAGTATATCCAATCTCTATTGATTCTGTAATAAGATCCTTGGCAACTAAGAAATTGCCATTGCTACTATGGTACTCAATTAAATTCACAAATGTTTGTTCTTCATAGTAGGTATTCTTAATCTTACTATATATTTGAACAGCCTCGTTTTTAAAATTATATTGGTACAATAAATGCCCCACAGGTTGATAAATTGCAGGAAATGCATCTATTTTTTGAGCAAGTACTGTAAACCATTTTATATTTTTAACTTGCAAAGTTCTTTCAACAAGCTCTAGCAGATCATTTTTAATAATTTTACTCGGTTTTTGACTATTAAATAAAAAGTTTAATAACTGCTTTTTCTCCTCATCATTTATCAAACTTATTAATAAGCTAGCTATTCTATCAGAATCATTGGTTGTTAAACTATATAAAACAAGATCATAAAAATCTAAACATCCTTTATTGATTAACAAGTTCAAATTATTGATCGTATCTGTTTTGAAAAATTCATCCATCATTGAATAATTTCCTTGCACAAGCTGTAATTTCATAGCAAATCCATGGTGAATTAGTCCATCATTTTTCAATTTTTGAATATATTGATTAGCTAGATCAAATTGTGATAAAGATATAAAAAGTTTAATAAACTTACATAATTCATTTTCATTTGTTATAAACTCATTATTTTGAATGAAAGATTCTACCTCAGCCAAACTACAGTTATTTGTTAATATCTCAATTAAATTGAAAAGAGAAACATTACAAAATTTATTTTTACTTAGTGCCTTTGCAAAGTGATAAACTGCCTTATCATTATCATTTTTGTGTTTATATATCAATCCAAGCATCTGATGTGGTCGATACTCTAAAAAATCAACACTAGTAATACAGTATTGATATTTATCTTTATTTTCGATTACTTCCTCTAACACAACTGCTGCGTCGTCGAAACGATGTTGATCAAAATATACTTTAGCTCTAAAAAATTTAAAATCTGGTGAAGTCGGATAAAGTAATTCTGCATCGCCAATAACATGAAGCGCATCTAAATACCTATGTAGATCACATAAGCAATTAATAATTTGAACAATCGCAAAGGCTACCCAACTATATCGAATATCTGGTTTATTCTTATAAGCATTGATATATGACTCCAATGCTTTCTCCACGTTTCCTACAGAACGATATTCATTTCCTAAATTAAAATAGTCAAATGCACTATTTCCAGATGTCTTAATTTCTTTATCGATTAATTTAGAGTTTCTTTCATTTTTCTGCTTACTCTTAATTACTCCAACTAGATAACCTGAGTGATAAAGAACCAAAGATGAAACATCTGTCTTTAACTCACCTTCTTTTTTCGAAACTTGCTCATGTATTGCTCTATAATATCCAATCGTCTCATCATTTCTATATAATCGAATACTAACATTTTGAACAATAGATTCCCCAGAATATCCGGTAAAATTATAAATTTTCACTTCATATGCGTCAATATCTTTATCCTTTGTTTTAAGCTCATGAATCGCAGTTTTAAGGTTTTCTGAATCACAATATTCATCTGCATCCAATACAAGAATCCATTCTCCAGTTGCCTTTGATTGTGCAAAGTTTCTTGCATCTGCAAAACTATCCGTCCATTTAAAATCATATATTTTATCAGTATAATTTGAAGCAATTTCTTTTGTTGAATCTGTTGAACCAGTATCAACTATTACAATTTCATCAACATTCTCCTTAACAGACTCTAAGCAACGGCCTAATACTTTTTCTTCATTTTTTACTATCATGCATAAAGAAACAAATGGTTTCATAATATCCCTCATTAAATACGTTTTTGATTCAATAAAATACCGTGATATTTAAAACACCACGGTATTTTATTGAATCTCCTTCTAAAAAGAAGGAGACGTATACTATATTATCGCAACAATTGTAACACTTGTTGTGGCTGTTGATTTGCTTGGCTAAGCATTGCTTGTGCAGCCTGTGAAAGGATAGAGTCCTTAGTTTCTTCAGACATTTCTTGAGCCATATCAACATCTCTTATACGTGATTCAGCAGATGTTAAGTTTTCTGAAGAAGTAGTTAAATTGTTTACTGTGTGATCTAGACGATTTTCCAAAGCACCTAATTTAGCACGTTGTGTTGAAACTTTCTTAATTGCACCATCAATATAGGAAATTGACGCACTTGCATTAGCATTCGATCCTACGCTGATGCTTGCTGATGAAAACAGAGCAGCTGAATTCATTGTTCCGATAGAGAAGGTAATAATTTGACCTGCATTTGCACCAACTTGGAATGTTCCTTTAAAGCTTCCATCTAAAAGATTTTGTGTGTTAAATTGTGTTGTTGTTGAAATACGGTCGATTTCAGATGTTAATTGATCAAGTTCTGTTTGGATTTGCTGACGGTCTTCGTCAGTATTCGTATCGTTAGCACCTTGAACTGCTAATTCACGCATACGTTGTAGAATATCAGTTGTTTCGTTTAATGCACCTTCAGCTGTTTGAGCTAATGAACTTGCATCTTGTGCGTTACTTGATGCTTGATCCAAACCACGGATTTGTGAACGCATTTTTTCAGAAATTGCAAGACCTGCTGCATCGTCAGCTGCAGAGTTAATACGTTGACCTGAAGATAATTTTTCCATTGCCTTACTTTGTGCATTTGAAGCAGCATTTAATTTGTTTAATGTGTTTAACGCTGCAATATTATGATTGATAATCATGTATGTTTCCTCCTTGAATGTTGAAGTTCACATCCTTGTGAACTGTTTAATGTTCCAGGGGAATAAGTCGGCCGCCCTGTTCCCCCGCTTACTACTTATATCGACAAATTTAGTAATTGTTTAATAGATATTGAAAAAATTTTTTATAAAAATATTAAAGGATCAGACAACATTATCGTGTCTACCCTTTTTTAATTAAATCGAGAAGATCCTGAATTCCTTTTGCGGCTTCAGTATTTTCATTTTGTATATCCAGATAAACTTCTTTACGGTGAATTTCGATATATTTAGGTGCATTGATGCCAATCTTTACTTGTTCACCTTGGATTGCTGAAATCGTGATTTCGATGTCATCTCCAATTTGGATCGATTCACCCTTTTTCCTCGTCAAGATTAGCATCGAATCACTCCTTTACCGGTTCTTGTGCATGTTGAAATAACAAATGTTTTGTGTGATATGGAGAATCATTTAAAATCATTTGTTTCGCTTGATGATTTTTCACGTTAAAAATAAGCGGCGCCTGCAAATTGATAGTTGTGTTCACAAACGGATCCTTTACCGTTAAGATCGAATAAACAGCAACATCTTTTTCACTTTCTAATTGTAGCTGTTCAAGCGTACTGTCATCAATCTTAAATTCGTAGTCTTTAAACGTTAGAAATGGATTTGTAATTACAAAAGCAATATATGGCGTTTGCACTGCCTGCAAAATCATAAAGACATCATTATCGGGTAATGGCAATAACACAAATTGTTTTTCATCCGGAAAACCTGGCAAACCTTTCTCAAAATGCCAAATCTCCTGTTCATTGACTTTAATTTCGCCGTGATATTTTGTTTGAATGTTCATTGGTCACACTCCTTATATGGTAAAAAAGAAGACACCTCATCACCTATTATTGGCAAGGGTGTCTAACATTTATTTTAGAAAATCTAATAATGTTGGCTGCATCACTTGAGCACCAATTTTTAATGCCGCTTCATACACACTTTGTTGAACTGAGTAATCCGTATAAATCTCGGTTATATCAGCATCTTCATTATTGGACATCAATTCTGTTGAAGTCGTTTCTTGCTGGGTAACACGGTCTTGCATCAATTCAATACGGTTACTGCGTGCTCCTGTGAGAGATAACTCGCTTAAAATTGCATTTATATGGTCATCAATTTTTGATAAATATGAATCAAGCGGTTGTGACGGCTGATCCGATTTTAAATCACTTAGCAAAGAATTCAAATCAGAAAAAAGATCATTAGAGAACGCCTTTGAACCATCCGCATTTACTTGTAAATAGATGCCCTTTGATAATTCAATTTGCACCGGTTGATTATTAATATTCAATGTTGCCGTCGTTCCAACTGTATTAATATCAACATCAATTGGTTTATCGACCGTATCTGTACCGTTAAAAATATATTTATCTCCAACTTTCGTGTTAGCAATCGTAACCAATTGATCACGAAGCTGTTCAACTTCATCAGCTATAGCTGTCCGATCAGAATCTGTTACAGTTCCTGTGGAAGAAGCTTGAACAGTTAGATCACGGATCTGCTGCATAACACTGTTTGCTTCTGATAATGCATCATTTGTCGTTTGTGTCCAAGTATTCGCTTCGGAAAAATTGCTTTCAAATTGCTGTACTTGTGACACTGTTCTTCGATATTCAATACCTTTCATCGCAGAAAGGGGATCATCGGAAAGCTTGTTGATTTTTTTCCCTGATGATAATTGTTCTTGATAAGTCGCCATCTTCTGATAGTTTTTCGATAAGTTATTTAAAAAGTTACTTGCTAACATTGATTGTGTTACACGCATATTCTTTCACCTACCTATCTTCCTACAGTTCCCATGCTATTAATTATTTTATCGAGCATTTCATCGCAAACGGTGATGCTTCGGGCCGCAGCGTTATACGCCTGTTGGTATTTAATCATATTCGTTAATTCTTCATCTAGAGACACCGCACTGACAGATTGACGGTTGGAATCAACGGAATTCAATAAGTTTTCGGAATTGCTTTGTAAGTTATTCGCCTCTTGGGCATCAACACCAATTTTACCGATCATTCCTTCGTAGTTGCTTGCAATTGTACCAGTTGAAATCGGTAAATTTAGTGATGATAAATCAAGCTGGTCAGTAAAACCTTGCAAGCTGATAGAACTAGAAGATAATTCAAAGTCTTCAATATTGCCAAGATTGATCGCGTTTGTTCCATCACCGCTGTCGCCATTGGTAGAAGCTGCAACCTTACTATAGGTCATGTTTGGATCAACCTTTAGCGCATTTGCAGCACCATGATAATCAGTTAAACCATCAAATGTAAAAAAATCATTTCCAGTATTTCCATCTAGGTCTGTTCCTTTTTCATGGACTGCATTAAATACCGTACCAAATGTATATGCTAATTGGTCTAATTGATCAAGCGCATCCGGGTAAATACCTGTTGCTACTGTATTACCTGCACTGTTTGTATATTGGTAGCCGTAGCTTTCGATTGAGCCGCGAAGCTTACCTTGTGCAAAAGTTACATTGCCGTTTGCATCCGCAAATGAAAGGGTTGTATCGCCAACGACAATCCCCGTCATTTCTCCATCTGCTGGCGGTGCGTCAAGCACACCATCGCCGTCACTATCAACTCCATTTTGGACTTGAAGTGTTGAATACGAACTTCCTTGCACAAGTGAGATTTCTTGTCCATCTCCATTTTCAAGTGTGATATTGTATATGCCATCTGCCATCGCAGGTGATTGGCCGCCGCTTGATTGGGTACTTACTTTAATATTAAGATAACTAGATAATTGATCGACTAAATTATCACGCTGATCATATAAATCATTTGGCAAATAGCCATTAACTTCTTGCTGGCTAATTTGTTTATTCAAATCTCCAATTCTTTTTAAAATGGAGTTAATATCGTTCACCGAAACACTGATTTCACTTCCTAAATTTGATTTTATCGTTGAAAGTGATTGACTCAAATAATGAAAAGTATCAGCTACTGTTTCCCCGCGTTCAATCACAACAGAACGTGCTGAAACGTCTTCCGGATTAGTACTCAAATCTTGAATCGATTCCCAAAAATCTTCAAGTGTATTAGACAACCCGCTATCAGACGTATCATTCATGACGTCTTCCAATTGGCTTAATGAATCTGAACGTGCATTCCAATAGCCAAGTGTATTATTATTATCGCGATATTGAACATCGAGAAATTTTTCACGGACACGTTGCACAGATCCTGCTTCTACACCAGTTCCAATTTGTCCTGCCATTTGTGGACGGTTTCTCGCGACTGTTGGGTACTCATCTGTTGGTGTTAAATTCACACGTTGTCTTGTATAGCCTTCTGTATTTGCGTTAGCAACGTTATTTCCGACTGTGTACAAAGCGCTCTGCTGAGCAGCCATTGCACGCTTGGCAATTTCTAGGCCAGAAAAAGTCGAGCTCATATCATATCCTCCGTTTTACCATTTATTTATGCTTTCGAATCAAATCTTGAAATACTTGTCTGTAATTGGCACTTTTCAGGTGGCGCATACGTCGTTGGCTGTTTTTGCGGATAAATCGCATCAAGTGTAAGGTTGATGAATTGTAATGACTGGTAAATCATCAGCTGATTCAACTCATTCTGTTCCTTCAGCTTGTCCACCGTTTGCAGCAGCATATCACGTAATTGTTCCAGCTTTGAACGTTCTTCCCCGGCAGCGGCTTCGATGCAGGCCGAAACCGTCACATCTTCTTGACCGTCAACAAGCTCATGTGCCAATTGATCTCTTTGTAATTCCAGCGTAGAAATGGCCCGAATATGTTTCTGCTCATTGCTGGTAATTTTTTGCAGTCCCTCCATGTCATTCGTTTTTATCATCTCCGTTTTTTCACGAGCCAATTGGAGTAAACTTTCATGAAGTTTTTGCAGTTTTTCTAGGCAGACGATCAGTTGTTGCATAGACATGAAGGAACCCCCTTACTGTTCATTATTTTTTAACATAGTAGTTGTATAAGCCTTGGGCAATCTTTTCAGGATCTGCTTTATAATTGCCGCTTTGGACTTGCTGCCTCAATGCTGCTACTTTATCTGCACGCTCTTTATCAATTTGTGATGTTTCCTGCATTTCTTTCGCTTGATAAGAAATTTCCACTTTATCTGTTTTTGCATCAGCCGCTTTTGTTTGGGCTTGCTTTTGATTTTGCGTCCTTTGATAAGCTTGAATTCCCGACATATTCATAGGATTAATCTTCATTCGTCTATCCCTCCGTTTCGTCATGTCCGACCATAAAAACTATCTCTAACTATTATATCGGTTTTTTTCCGAAATGTTTAACGCTCATTTTTTATAATAATACGTTCTTTTTCTCAAAAGCTCTTCTTGTCTATGCTGTTCATTCTCAAAACGTTCTAAATCATTTTTTAATCGACTCGCACAGCTGTTACATAGTTTTCCCTTTTGAATTAACGTTCCACAATGTTCACACGGATACCCGAGATTTGGAAAATGCGCTACTAATAACCGTCCTTTTCTCACCCATTTATATACAAGTTCTTCTGTAACATCATTTTTTTCTACAATCGTTTCAACTGTTGCGGCACGATTTTCGCGTTTTCTTAAAAAAGCATAAACACGATCATATGCTTTTTCCTCTTCTCTATAACAATTTTCACATACGTCTCGTACGGGATTTTTCGTATATAATCTACCGCATGTCGGACAGTTTGCCAATTCACCCATCCGTTAATCCTCCCTTAATTGTTTCTATATCATTATATCGGCAAATTTTCTTTTTTCTTAACCCCTTGCCAATGTAAATGCACAGACTTTTTTTGCGCCATGTTTTCTTAATACGTAGGCAGCATGGCGGACGGTTGAACCTGTCGTATAAATATCATCCACTAATAAAATAGTTTTCCCATTAATATCATAATGGTCATTTACATAAAAAATATTTTCTAACTGAAAGCGTTCTGCCCTTGTTTTCTTTGATTGCTTCTCCGTATGAATACGTTTAAGGCAGTCTGACGTTTCGAACCCGGCTTCAACTGCCAGTGCTTTCGCTTGATTAAAACCGCGTTCAGCAAGACGCTCCTTACTTAACGGAATTGGAACGAGCATGTCAAATTGTAATGTTTGTAAAGCTTGTTTGATATCGTCTGAAAACAGTTTTGCTAAAATATAATCGCCGCGAAATTTAAACCGTGCTAACATCTCTTTCATCCCATCATCATATGCAAATAAAGAAATATTTTGGACGAGCACATCGGCAAAGTTTGAGTCCCTTTCCCATTTCACACAGTCTAAGCATAAATCATTTTGTACAAAACCAGCCGCAATGTTTTCCAGCGGCCGGCAGCACATTCTGCAAGTCGTACCTGTTATTCGTGTCAGTTTCCTCTTACAAACATGACAAAGCCAGCTTGTCTTTGGCGGAAACATAAGTGTGAACCATGAAAGCTGCACATCCAATCGTTCATGACAATATAAGCAGTATTCATTCATCGAGGAGCCCCCGCCTTCTTGCTTCTCTATTCATATTCATAATATGTTGCTTTGCTTGAACCATCGCTCTAGAACGTCCGTAATGAAAAAAAGTGATCTCACCTGACGGAAATTGTGCGCTTCTGCCAACACGGCCGGCAATTTGTACAAGTGCTGCTTCTGTAAAAATATCATCTTCAGCACCAATAACGGCTACATCTATATTGGAAATTGTGACACCACGTTCTAGTATTGTCGTCGTCAGCAAAATGGGGATTTGTTTTGTCCGCATGTTTTCTATTTTTGATTTACGATCAGGATCTTCAGCATGGACGGATTCAATGGCATGGTGAAAAATTTGCATCATTGGTAGGATCGTGTTCATAAGATGAATATTTGGAAGGAAAAGTAAAGCTTGTTTCTTAGCAATAAGATGTTGTTTTATCCAGCGTTCTAGTCGATGCGGAATATTTCCTTTTGCAAGTTGTTTGCGCCAGTTTCCAATCCAGCGAAAATCTGGGACAGGAAGAGGCTGCCGGTGAAAACGAGCAGGAATCGTTGTAAAAGAACGTTTTCCAGAACGGCATTCACGTTGCCAAGCCTCATTTGGCGTCGCCGTTAAATAAATATGCGCGCACTGTTTCTTTGCTGCCTTTTGAACAGCGTATTGTAATGTTTGATCGTACGTATATGGAAAGGCGTCAACTTCATCGACAATCATGACATCAAATGCATGTTGAAATCGATATAATTGATGGGTCGTAGTAATGGTTAATGGTGCATATACGTGACGATCAGGACTGCCGCCATATAATGCTGCCACTTTCGTAGTGGGAAAAACTTGCTGCAAACGGGGAGCGAGTTCCAAGACGACATCTGTTCTTGGTGTTGCAATACAAATCCGTTTTCCTGACTGGAGTGCCTCATTGATTCCTCTAAAAAGAATCTCAGTTTTTCCTGCACCGCATACAGCCCAAACTAAATGCTCTGATGAATGACGAATCGCTTCAACAACTTCTTGGGCAGCAACTTCTTGCCCTGATGATAAAGCGCCATTCCATCGCAGCGGCGATTGCGATACAACGATTTCCGGTTCTGGACCTATCCAATTAAATAATGGGGTACAAGTTGCCACCCGCCCCATCATGATGCATTTTCGACAATAGATGCTCGTCTTGCCGCAATGGGCACAAGGGAAAGAAGCAAATAAAGAAGGATGTTGATTTCCGCATCTTTGACAGATGAAGGTGAATGTTGATTGAATAATACCTGGCTGTTCAGTAATCAGCCCTTGTTTTTTATGGGATTCAATGAGTTCAAGTGGAAAGGGGATTTCCGATAAGAGGAGGGAACGTCCAGCTAAATGGCGCTGAAGTTCTTGTGAGAGGGTAAAAGCAGTAGTCAACTTTCTATCACTCCTATCATGAATAATGATAAAGCCAGTGCGAAACATCCTGATCACACTGACTTTTTATTTATTTTAGCATCCAAGCGATCCCGATTGCACCTTCACCTAAATGGGTTGCAATTACAGGTCCAAAATAGCTAATAGAAAAATCTACATTTGGGTATCTTGCCTCTAATTCCGTTTTAATATCTTGTGCCTGCTGTTCGCGGTTGGCATGTATAATGGATGCTCTTAAAGGGAGTCCTTTTGCAACATCTTCACCAAGTAGTTCATAAATACGGTTCAATGCTTTTTTCTGCGTGCGAATTTTTTCAAAAGGAACAATGACATCATCTTTAAATGTTAACAATGGTTTGATTTTTAATAGACTTCCGATCATTGCTTGTGAACTGGATAATCTGCCACCGCGCTGTAAATGTGATAAGTCATCTACCATGAAGTAAGCTTTCGTCGATGCTTTTAACTTTTCTAAACGTGCAAGGATTTCTTCTGGGGTTTTTCCATCCAGTGCCATTTTAGCGGCATCAATGGCGTGGAACCCTTGCGCCATACAGCTCCAGCCTGAATTGAAGGCATAAACGTCAACACCGTCAACCATGTCACCAGCTGTCATCGCTCCTTGATATGTTCCACTAATGTTTTTTGATAAATGAATGCTGATGATGGCATCATAATCTTTTGCTAAATGCTCAAACAGTTCAACAAATTTACCAATAGCCGGCTGTGAGGATGTAGGGAGCTTGTCCAGAGTCCGCATTTTTGCATAGTATTCTTCCGCAGTGATATCGACTTCTTCTTGAAAAGATTCTCCATTAATAATGACATTTAATGGAATCATATGAATATGAAGGTCATCTCGCACTTCTTTCGGAATATAAGCAGTACTATCTGTTACAATTGCAGTTTTCATATTCACTTTCCTTTCATCGCATTCCTTTATTTTCATAGTATGGGAACACCACACTAACTGAAAGAAATGTTTTTTTTATTTTAGTTGAAAATACATGATTTGAAAAGGGAGGAATAGTACATTTACTATGAATTAGTGTTGTTCAATTTGTATGAAAACTGAACTTATACAGAAGTCTTAAAACCTTTTCCTTCAGTAAGTAATGATTTCTGCTTCAGGATACTCGCTTTCCGCTATTCCCGCAGGGGTCTCGCACTTCCGCTCTAACTACTAGTCATAAAATAATATTTAAATATCCTTATAATGAGTTTTTTGCTTAGAGCGGCTATCAAAACGAATTTCGAATAAAGACTATTAGGAGTATCCTTTAAATACATGTTTCGATAATGTGATAAATCCCACAGAACAGAAATAAAATAGCCTATATCATACAAAAAACAATATAAAGAAAGAAATTAAAAAGCAAACATTCCATTGGCTCGGAGAACGATTATCCATCTAACATAAAAAATGCCCCTTATGAAGGGACATTTTTTATTAACGAACTTCAACCCAGCCGTTTTTAATTGCGGTGACAACAGCCTGTGTTCGGTCGTTCACATTCATTTTTTGTAATATATTACTTACATGGTTTTTGACCGTTTTCTCACTAATATATAAAGTTTCACCTATCACACGATTGCTTTTTCCATCTGCTAATAATTGCAATACTTCACATTCTCGTGGTGTTAATAGGTGTAAGGGGCGGATTAGTTCTTGTTTTTGGTAGGCCGCACCTGATGATAGGCGATCTGATAGTCTGCGAAATTCTTCTACTAAATTATGAGTGATTCTTGGATGTAAATAAGAACCACCCTCCTTTACAACTTTCACAGCCTCAATTAATGAATCTGAATCCATCTCTTTTAATAAATATCCAGTTGCACCCGATTTTAATGCATGTGTGACATAGCTTTCATCATCGTGAATAGATAAGATAATGACTTTTGTATCTGGATATGCCTCTACAAGCTGTCTTGTCGTATCCACTCCATTTTGATTTGGCATATTAATATCCATTAACACAACATCAGGATGATACTGTTCAATAATCTCTAATGCGTGTTCTCCATCTTCGCTCTCTGCCACAACTTCGAATGTTTTTTCAAATTCTAAAATACGCTTAACGCCTTCTCGAAATAATTGATGATCATCTATGATAGCGATCTTTGTCGTCATGCCATTCGCCTCCCTTAACTTTGCATATATTAACAAAGCGGTATCTGAATAATTACCAGTGTACCTTTTCTGATTTTTGAGTGTATTGAAATTTCCCCATTTAATAATTTCACACGTTCTTTCATACCAACAATGCCAAAAGAATCTTCTTTTTCAATGGTAGTGTCAAATCCTTTACCATCATCTTTCACAACTGCGGTAAAAGAATCTTTTCTCATCTCTGTTTTGACATCCACATTTTTAGCATTAGCATGTTTTAACGTATTTTGGACAGATTCCTGCACTAGCCGAAAAATGGCAATCTCATAATTAGTAGGAAGTCGTTTTTCTTCTCCAATATGCCGGTATGTAATAAATACATCTTTATTATAAGATTCGATTGTTGATAGATATTTTTTCAGGGTTGGAATTAAGCCTAAATCATCTAATGCCATTGGTCGTAAATCATATATAATACGGCGGACTTCCTTTAAAGAATCTCTTACTAGCTCTTTTAAGTCATGAATTTCAGCCAGTGCCTCACCTATCCCCCTTTCACGATATACCTTTTCAACTAAATCTGAACGGATTAGCATGTTTGCCAACATTTGCGCAGGACCATCATGTATCTCCCGGGAAATACGTTTTCTTTCTTCTTCCTGTGCTTCAATAACACGTAAGCCAAATGCTTGTTTATGCTTAGCATCTTCAATCGCATCACTAATACTCCGTAAATCATTTGTTAAATAATTAAGTACAATCGTTACTTGTGTAATAAGATGATCAGCACGTTCAATTGTATCTTGAAGAGATTGTAATCTCCTTTCTAATTCATCTCTTCTATCTCGTAGCTGCAATTCTTTTTGTCTGCACATCGACAATTGCGTTTGAATTTTATGAGCATCTTCGTACGCCTCACGAACTTGTTGTTCCGAAAAATGGCGAAAATGCTGGCTAACCTCCGCTAAACGTTGCCGTGCAAATTTTGATTTTTGCTCAAATTCATCCGTTCGCTTAATGACTTGGCCTACTACAGTCTTAATTTCTTCTAACTCTTTTGTAAGAGATTGATAGTCTTGGCGACATTGCTCCCCAATTTCAAAAATATCATGCTTACTTTCCTCTACTGCCGCAACCATTTTCTCTAAAATTTCATCAAGCACTTTAGAATTAAAAGACTTTAAAGACATGTTCATTCCTCCAAATATCTCCTCAATCGTTGCGGATTATAGAGTTATTTTACCTCGAAACATGTAAGTAAACTATTTCCAAATAGAAAATATCAAAATTTGATTCATTATCCCTAGAACTTTTGTACGTATTCTTCTCATCTAGTAAAATGGAATATGTTATTTCTTACAACGTTTGCTTATTAAATAACGTCCTAAAAAAATTATAACATACAAAATCAATGATATAATGAGATACACACAGGAATTTATTGACTGTAATGTTTGATCATGGAATATATGAAGAAAGA
This sequence comes from Heyndrickxia ginsengihumi, assembly GCF_011008565.1. Lineage (GTDB taxonomy): Bacteria > Bacillota > Bacilli > Bacillales > Bacillaceae_C > Weizmannia > Weizmannia ginsengihumi. The sequence goes on along the minus strand of NZ_JAAIWK010000004.1, from coordinate 56,652 downwards.
TATTGGATTATCAACATTAGGAGGTCACGATGTTAAAACAATATTTAACAGTGAAAGGTGAAGGAACCCACGAAATTATCATCCAAAAATCTAGATTTATTGCCCATGTAAATCGGGTCACGACAGAAGAAGAAGCACAAAACTTCATTTTGACCATAAAAAAGGAGCATTGGAATGCGACACATAATTGCTCCGCTTATATGATTGGCGAACAAAATCAAATTCAAAAAGCAAGCGATGACGGTGAACCGAGCGGCACTGCTGGCGTGCCGATTCTGGAAGTATTGAAGAAAAAAGACTTAAAAGATACAGCTGTTGTCGTAACGAGATATTTTGGCGGCATTAAGCTTGGCGCTGGCGGCCTGATTCGCGCTTATAGCAAATCAACTTCTGAAGGCATTGATCATACAGGCATTGTGAAAAGAATTCTTGTATGCATTGTGCACACGAAAATTGATTATACATGGCTCGGTAAGGTGGAAAATGAATTGCGCTCGTCTATATTTAATAACATAAAGGAAATCAACTATCTTGATCAAGTTGAGATTCTTACTTACGTAGAAACGGACCAAGTTGAAGCATTTATCGAGTGGATGACAGAACTTACGAACGGACAAGCAGCAATTACTGAAGGCGAAGTACTTTATCTTGAAAAAGAGATTTAATTTTTAATTATAAGAGCTGATTACTTAGTTGGAAAAACAAGTCGTTAGCTAAAGAGGAACATTGCACAAATCAGCTCCGGAAATAGACGTAGACTCCTGCGGAAGGATAGGCATCGGTGAACCCCGAAGTGCATGAGCACGAGGAGGCTTACGAGCCGCCTGCGGAAAGCGAAGTATATTCCAGAGCTGAGTTAGAACGCAATATTCGGGGTTTCTTTAATTAATATACTTTTGATGACAAATTTAAAAGGCTGATTACTCAGCCTTTTTTAGTTAACAAATTCAATAATGGTTTATAATCTTTTCCGACAAGGCCGATACTTTCGACCAATAACTCAATCGATATAAGCAAGACGCCAATAAAAATGAGAGAGCCCCATAACGTTGCCATTGAGAAAATAAATGCCGCCAAGCTGAACATTGCAGCAATCGCATAAATGATCAATACAACTTGTCTATGTGAAAATCCAAGACGCAATAAACAATGATGCAAATGAGATTTATCTGGAGCCGATAATGGCTGTTTATTCACAAATCTGCGAATAATGGCAAAGATCGTATCTGAAATTGGAACACCTAGAATAATAACTGGGATAATCAATGAGATAAACGCTACATTTTTAAACCCAAGTAATGACAGAACAGCAATCATATATCCTAAAAATAGTGCCCCAGTATCGCCCATAAAGATTTTTGCAGGATGGAAATTATAAAATAAAAATCCAACTGTGCTGACCATTAAAATCAAACCTAAAATTGTAACATATGGATCGCTCATAATAATTGCCATACCTGAAATCGTAAATAAGGCAATAGATGATACACCTGCTGCTAGCCCATCTAAACCATCAATTAAATTAATCGCATTTGTGACACCAACAATCCATAAAATTGTGAGCGGAATACTGAAAATCCCGAATTCAAGCTGTCCACCGAAAGGAAGGTTGATAAATTCAACATGAATGCCACCTACGACAACAACAATCGCGGATAATAATTGCCCCAATAGTTTTACTCTAGGTGACAGTTCCTTAATATCATCCACAACCCCTGTTATCACAATAATTAGACTGCCTAACAAGATTGGGAATGAATGAGGACTATCTGGCCTAAGAATGAGGACTCCCACAATAAAACTAATATATATCGCAAGGCCTCCTAAACGAGGCATTAACTTCATATGAATTTTTCGCTTGTTCGGTTTATCTACCGCACCAATTTTAATTGCTAGTTTTTTTACCCATGGAGTGATGAGAATGGTCATCATAAAGCAAACAAACAAGGTAAGGTAAGTCAATGTTTTACCTCCTCCTTTTCTACACGAAAAGAAACCGACGTATATTTTTTATTCATTTATGCTTCACAATATAACGTATAATTATTAAAAATATCTTAACAAATTCTTTAATTAATTTACACTGTTTTCATTATAATGTTATTCCGACAAATTATCCACTATCATTTTATTTAATATGATATATTTCTTGTTTTTTTTCTTTACCAATTCTAAATATATCTTTGTAAAAAGTACATAATATATAAAAAAAGAGATGGATTACTCCATCCCTTATCTTTCTCCAAAAGATATTAAATTATTATCGAAAAACATTGGTTACTTTTTGGACAACAAGTCCACTACCGCCATGATTTTTTACGTCTTCAATCAGCATTGAAATTAACACATTTTTCTTATTCGCATCATAAGCGACAAACAATCCATTTTCTTTGCCATTCTTGTCTTTTTTACTTGTTTTTAATTCTGCTGTTCCTGTTTTACCAGCTAATTTGGCATTAGAAATATTGGCTGCATGTCCGGTTCCTTCTGGATCAGCTACTACTTGGCGGAGCATTTTTGCCACCGTATTTGCAGTCTGACTGCTGATCACACTTTTTTTCCAAGTTTCCGTTTTTTCATTTTTAAGTAAATGTGGCTTTATCATATTTCCGTCGTTAATAAAAGGCGTATAAGCAACAGCTAAATGCAAAATATTTAATTGCATTTGTCCTTGGCCATAACCGCTGTCTGCTAATTGAATATCATTACTAAATTTACCATTGGAAGAAATTTGTGAATCCTTTAATGGATAATCGAAAGGTATATTCTCTCCAACACCAAAACTTTGTAATCCCTTTGCAAATTTATTAGCGCCGATATCAAGTGCTGTTTGTGCAAAGAAAATATTATCAGATAGGATAAGCGCCTTTTCCATGTTTTCAGGACTATTATTTACATGGACACGCGTAATTTTATAGTTACCCCAGTCGCTGTTTTTACTCCAAGCAGTTCCTTTAATTGTCTTTGTAGCTGTTGTTGTCGTTGTTCCTGTATTTAAAGCGATAGCCCCTGTAATTGGCTTAATCGTTGATCCTGGTGCATATGTTAAAGCAAACCGATTAAGAAGCGGCTGTTTTTTATTGTCAGCTAATTTTTTATAAGCACTATTAGACATGCCTAAAACAAATTCATTTGGATCAAAGGATGGAGCACTCACTAAAGCTAGTACATCACCTGTTTTTGGATTAATTGCTGACGCAGTACCAGCATTGCCTTTTATTTGGTTGAAAATTTTCTTTTGCAGCGCTGCATCTATCGTTGTATGAATGTCTTTACCGTTCTTCACAGTTTTTTCAGCGACAACTGATGTACTTCCATCTGGTTTTTGAATACTAATTTTTGCTCCGACTTCTCCACGCAACTGTTCATCATAAAGCTGTTCCAATCCGCGTTTACCTATGACACTGTTTGCCGTGTAGCCTTTATTTTTTAATTTTTTCAATTCATCTGCCGTAATATTTCCAATATAGCCAGTTAAATGCGCAGCCGCTTCTCCATATGGATACTCTCTTACTTCTGTTGTTTGTAAGCTGACACCCTTCATGGCCGTAAGCTTATTAAGCAGTTCTTTTTCGGTTTGCGGCACTTCCTTAATAGGAACAAATACATTCTCCGTGACCCATGACTGCCCAAGTTTTTGATTAATTTCTTTTACAGAAATACCGAGTAATTTGGCAACCTTTTCTTTTGTTTTTTTAGAAATTTCCCCTGGAATGACACCAACTTGATACGCTTTCGCATTAATAGCAAGTCCTTTTCCATTGCGGTCAAAAATTTCTCCCCGCTCAGGATTTTGTTCACTCAACTGGATTTTATCGTCTTGCGTTAAGTTCGGTAAAATATAACTTGGATCCCAATTTAAATACCAGTTTGTTTTCTTATCTCTTTTTTCCTTCACAAGTTCAGCAGTCTTTTTATATGAAACTTTGCCTGCAACCGTTTCAAAAGTAATATTCACCGGAATCTTTACTTTATCTTTGTTTTTAAAAGCGTCTTTTTTTACGGAATCAAAAGTAATATGTAATTTCGTGACATTGAGATCTTCATATACTTTTTTATATCGTGATGCAAAATCCTTTGTCTTATATTCATTCTTCGATTCTGTAGAAAGATATTGATTATACATTTTTGTAAAGTCTTGTTTATTCCAAAGCTTAGTGTAATCAGACAATCTTTCATTCGGTGTTGGCACTTTTTGACACCCTGCTAATGCTGTTAGAACAAGCAGAAGCAACGTCCCAAGTATCATACTTTTTTTCAATACAATACCTCCTATTTAACTAGTATTAATAAGTTCTCTTCTCCTCAAAAAAGCCCTTTCATAATTTATACATTTTTAGTAGAAAAATATCGAGAAAAAGAGATATTTATCTAATTTTATGATACATTTATGTTACATCATCATTCAAGGGGGGTTCCTATGAATAGCATCGAACAAATAAAAATTGAGAACACACGAAAAAAAACCTTTCTATTATTTATCACTTTACTAATTGCACTAGTAGCTGCTAGTATTGAGACTTTATTTACTAAAACAATTGGTGCCTCTATTTTGTTTATAATTGAAGCGATTTTAATCATTATACTATATTTTGCATTAGTGAGAGGTCTAAAAAGGTTTAACAGCTACTCGTACATAACGGTCATTATGGCTCACGTTGTCTGTCTGCTTGACATTTCATTTATTGATAACAGTTTTTCGACGATCTTTTTAATATTCTTTTTACTTATTTATTCTGCAATGCAATTTGAAAACGCATTATTTATCATCGGCGCATGTTTTGGCATTGTCGAGCTGTTAATCAGTTTTTTTGCAAAATCTGTTGACCACGGATTAATTGATACTTATTTTACAACGATTATATCTGTATACCTTTTGTCAACATTTTTATTGTATGCGCTTATTTATTTACATAAATCAATGAGCAGCTCCTTCCTTTCTTCATTAACAGAAACGAAAGAACAAGTCGAAAAACGGGCTCAACATTACCAATCAGAAATGTCCAATATTATTGACAATGTCACACAAGCAAATGAAAATATCCAAACAAATTTGCAATCTCATGATGAGATTAAAACAGCTATTAATGAAATTTCAAAGGGAAGCTTAACCCAAAGTGAACAAATTTCCAATATTGCCGGTCAAGCTACTAATACTTTACATTCTATGGAAATTTTGAATACAATTTCTAATGAATTAACGAATGAGGCTGAAGAAGCTACAGATATTGCGAAATCAGGGGAACAGTTTGTCGATAAATTAACACTGGAAATTAGCGATGTTATTGATACGATTATGGAATTGAATAATACATTCGAAATACTCACGAAAAAAATTACAGAAACAAACAGTTTCACAGATAGCATTAGAGAGATTACAGAACAAACAAATTTATTAGCATTGAATGCATCTATTGAAGCAGCTAGAGCAGGCGAAGCTGGGCGAGGATTTTCTATTGTTGCTGATGAAATTCGTCGGCTCGCAGAAACAACTCATCAAACGACAGAAAAGATCAATGAAAATTTAACTGATTTAAATGAAAGTAATGCAAAAGCACATGAAAAAATGCAATTAAGCAGTACACAAATTTTAACAACTGCTGAATCGAGTCAAAATGTTACTACTTATTTTAGAAAATTATCAAAAACATTAGTCAATCAAGTTGAGAAGTTCAAAGAGTTTAAATCTCTTTCTAGTAAAGTAACAAATCAAGCACATGAAGTTGAAGGAGCTTCTAATGAGCTGGCGGCTATTATTGAGGAAACATCTGCAAGCCTAGAAGAAATGTCTGCCACCATTGAAACTATGACATCAGATCATGAAACGATTGCGCAATATTTGGCACAAACGACCAATGAGGCCCATCAATTTAGGGAACTAATTAAAAAAGAAAATATGAGTTAAATACTACTAAACGAACTGGTTCATTCGTATGTAATCTCTTTTATCATACGAATGAACCAGTTTTTTGCAATAATTGCAAATTATAAAGCGATTAAATTGAAATTAGACTAGACCTTCGTTCTATTTTATTGATTATCCTATCTAATATTTCCAGAAATTTCGATTTTTAATACAAAAATGTTACAGACATTTTTTTGCGATTTCTTGATATGATAGACCTCTTATCTTATTTTCCATCAAATTTCTAGTTATATTACATTCTTATTACATTCCAAAAAATGATACCTTTTTACAAAAATTTTGTTAGAATGATATTAAATAATTCTTAAAAAAATACATACTAACAATGGAGGTTACATAGGTTGAATAGAAAATCAAAGACAATCGTATCTGTTGCTGCAACGACATTATTAGCGACAACTTTCACAAGTCAAGCATTTGCTCAATCATACACAGTAAAAAAAGGAGATTCCCTTTGGAAAATCTCACAACAATACAATACATCTGTTAGTTCACTTAAATCTTTAAACAAGCTTAAGTCTGACACGATTTATCCAAATCAAGTATTAACAGTATCTAAATCAAGTGGTAAAGTTTCTGCAAGCTCAACATCTTCTTCATCTACGAAGACGTACACAGTAAAATCTGGAGATACGCTTAGTGCTATTGCCGCAAAATACAGCACAACAGTTTCAAAGATTATGAGTTTAAATAATTTATCTTCCACTCTTATTCATCCTGGAGATGTATTAAAAGTTTCAGGCGCTGTTGTTTCAACATCGACTAAGAGCTCAAGCTCATCTAGTTCCACTTCTACATCCACTTATACTGTAAAAGCTGGAGATACTTTATGGGGAATCAGCAGCCATTACAACGTATCTGTTTCAACGATTAAATCACTAAACAACTTGAAATCTGATACGATCTACGTAGGACAAAAATTAAAACTTACAGGAACAGTAAGTGCTTCAAGCACAAATAAAACAGTTGTAAAAAGCGATACAACTGCAACTACAAAAACGACTACTCAATCTTCTACTAAATCAGCATCGAAAGTGATTAGTTTAGCAGAAAGCTTAGTTAATACTCCATATAAATTTGGCGGATCTTCTCCATCTGGTTTTGACTGCAGCGGTTTTATTTACTACGTGTTTAATAACGCTGGTTATGATATTGCACGCTTATCTGCATCTGGTTATTACAGCCGTTCTTATTATGTTTCAAGTCCGCAGCCAGGAGATCTAGTATTCTTTGACAATACATATAAACAAGGTGTTTCACATGTAGGAATTTACCTTGACAACGGGGAATTTATTTCAGCGGCTTCTGATAAAGTTGAAATTGCTTCCCTTGATAATTCGTACTGGAAATCACATTTCGACAGCTATAAACGTTTCTATTAATATATTGATTCAACTACTAAAAGAGGGTGCACAACGCACCCTCTTTTTAATCCCTATTAAAAGGAATATTCATTGGTTCGGAGAAACATCCGCTCTACTCTTACGGGAAAGGCAAGACTGACGAGACCCTGCAAGTGGCTCGGCACTTGCCCGCGGAAAGCGAGCGATAAACTTCGGAGAACCACATCTATTTAGCATAAAGTTTACATAAGCCGATGTTTATTTTTTCTATCATGAATTTGAAGAATTTGGAAAACTTTAACATGTCAAGCTTGACCATAGGCTAAAACAATAGAGGGTGCGTTGTGCACCCTCTATTGTTATTTTATATATAAAACTTAAATCTACTTCCTGCGTATTGTGAATGAACATATTCAAAAGGAACTCCGCTAGCTAGCGTTGTGACCCTTTCAATTGAAAGAACTGGAGATCCATTATTTATCTTTAATAATTGTGCCACACGTTCATCGGCAGCAACTGCTTCAATTGATTGCGTTCCATTTCCTAATTTCAGTCCCTTTTTTCTTTCAAGAAACTGATAAAATGATTGATTTAATTCTTCCTTTGTTATATCTTTTGAAATTTCCCATGGAGTTACGATCTTTTCAAGAGCAATCGGAATATCATCCCCATAACGAATTCTTTCGATTAATAACACGAGTGCATCTTCCGATAATTTCAGCGCTTTTATCTCTGTTCCTTCTGCTTTCCGTTGCTGGAAGGCAATGATTTCACTCGAAGGCTTCATCCCTCTATCTTCCATTAACTTCGTAAAACTTGTTCGTCCTTCCAAAGGCTGCTCCACTTTTTGACTGCTAATAAAAGTGCCACTTCCTCTTTTTCTTGTTAATAGCCCTTCATCAACTAGCCCTTGCACTGCCTGACGAATCGTCATTCGACTTACAGAAAATTGTTCTGATAATATTCTTTCAGATGGAATGGCATCGCCAACTTCCCACTCTCCACTTTCAACCATTTTTCTAATATATTCTTGAATTTGAAAATAAATCGGGATGGGTGATTCCTTATCAATCATTCTATATTCATCCCTTTATCTTTGATGCCGCTAGTGTATCTGTAATGACAATGACATTCTCATGTGTTTGTAAAACAGTTGCTGGACATTGCTCATCAACATGGCCATTGATCATTTGCTGAACAGCTTCTGCTTTCTCTTCTCCAAATGCCAGCAATACGATTTTTTTTGCCGACATAATTGAATGAATACCCATGGAAATGGCATGTGTAGGTACATCCTCTTCTCTCTTAAAAAAACGACGGTTTGCTTCTCTTGTTGAGGAAGTCAGTTCAACAATATGGGTTCTCGATTGAAAAGACGTACCAGGCTCATTAAAACCAATATGACCATTTTTACCAATTCCCAACACTTGAAGATCAACTGGATGCTCCGCTAAAATGTTTTCATAGCGATCACATTCTCCTTGTAAATTTGCAGCCATACCATTTGGTAAATACGATTGTTTAAAATGTAGATGGGAAAAAAGTTCTTTCTCCATGTAATAATGGTAGCTATGCTCATTTTCAGGAGCCAAGCCGACGTACTCATCTAAGTTTACAGTCGTAATCTCTGAAACGTCTATATTAGATTTTCTCATACATTCATAAAGTTTATCAGGTGTTCCTCCTGTTGCAAGACCTAGTGTACGAACTTCACCATTTTTAATACCTGCTTCAATTAATTCAAATGCAAATGCTGATGCTTGTTCCTTTGTAGAAAAAGTATACATTTCCATCTTCTATTCCTCCCTTACATGACGTTTTCCAAGATGATATGTGTCAACTACCTGCAATGCTTCGTCAAGGATAACAAAATCGGCATCTTTTCCCGTTGTTAACTCACCTTTTGTCGCTAAACCAAATTCTCGCGCTTGATTCACTGATGTCATTTGCACAGCATCTTCAATGGAACATCCTGTGAATGCAATAATATTGCGAAAAGCTTCATCCATTGTTAAAATACTTCCAGCTAGTGCTCCATTTTCGAGTCTCGCTTCACCGTTACGAACGAATACCTTTTGACCACCAAGCTCTGATTCACCGTCTGAAAGTCCTTTAGCACGCATCGCATCGGTAATTACAGTTAATTTTTCCGGACCTTTCATTTCGTAAGTCAGTTTCACCATATCAGGATGAACATGTAGTCCATCTGCAATCATTTCTACTTGAATTTGAGGTGATAGCAACGCATGTCCTGCAACGCCAGGCTCACGGTGATGAAGTCCGCGCATGCCATTGTACATATGTGTCGCATGGGTCGTTTTACTATGAAGTAATTCCGCGCGAACCGCATCAGAATGCCCCATTGAAGGAACAATCCCATGGTTGATTAAAAGTTCTTCAAATTCACGGGCATGTTCATTTTCAGGAGCGTAAGTCACTAACTTTATCAATTCCCCTGAGGCCTCATACCATTTCATAAATTGCTGTATATCTGGTGCTTGGATATATTGTAATGGTTGTGCACCAGCACGGAGTTTTGAAATAAATGGCCCCTCTAAATGAATGCCTTCTATAATTGTTTTCCCTGTTTCCTTCGCTGCCTTGACAGCCTGCAACGCTCTCTCAATAGCATCGTAGCTTTGTGTCATCGTCGTTGGAAAGAAAGACGTAACGCCTTCATTTAAAAGTTTCTCGCTTAATTCCACTAACGTATCAGCATTTGCATCCATCGTATCAATATCGTATCCACCATGAATGTGAATATCAATCATACCTGGAATCACCTTTTTACCATTTCCATCTATCGCTTCATCATTCGCCTGCAACTGCAATTCATCCATGCTTCCAATATCAATAATGTGCTTTGAAAAGCGTATATACCCATTCAACACTTTCCCTTTACCTGTATAAATGTCCACATTCATTAACACTTTTTGTGTCATGTTTTTCACCTCTTAAGGTTTATATATATAGTTGTCTATACCAATTATAGACCGTTCTGTTTTATAAAGTCAACTCCCTGTTTACTAGGCGGCTTGCTATGTTTCTCGAAAAAGATAGTATATACTAGATGTTGGCTTAATTAATAAACGGAGGATTAATGTATGAAAGAAACAAATGTAAAAGTCGTGACAATCGCCTTGTTTGTTGCAACTTTTTTAACGGCAATTGAAGGAACGATTGTTAGTACTGCAATGCCGCGAATTGTCAGTGATTTAAAAGGAATCGAAATAATGAACTGGGTGTTCACCATCTATTTATTAACATCCGCAGTGACAGTTCCGATTTTCGGGAAATTATCTGATATATTTGGCCGCAAAAATATTTTTATGATCGGTATTATTACTTTTCTTATTGGCTCTACTTTATGCGGAATTTCTCGCTCAATGGATATGTTAATTATTTGCAGGGCAATCCAAGGAATTGGAGCTGGGTCAATCATGCCTGTAACAAATACTATCATTGCCGATATTTATCCGCACCATAAACGAGCAAAAATGTTAGGATTTATGGCAGCTGCTTGGGGGATTGCCGGCGTTCTTGGCCCACTGATCGGCGGATTTTTTGTCGATCAATTATCTTGGCATTGGATTTTCTTCATCAATGTCCCTTTTGGTCTTGTCGCTACCATTATGGTCATTATTTCCTTAAAGGAACATATGGAAAAACGAAAGAAAAAGATCGATATTTGGGGGGCCATTACTTTTTCAATCGCAATGCTTTCCTTTCTTTATGCTTTACAAAAAGGAGGCGATACGAATACTTGGTCATCTCCGCTAATTATTGGGCTTTTTATTTTGACGATCATCATGACTGGAATTTTCTTATTTATTGAATCCCGGCATGAAGAACCGATGATTCCTCTACAACTGTTTAGCATTCGTGCAATCGCTCTTTCGAATCTAATCGGGTTTTTAGCAAGTGCCATTCTGATTGGAATTAACGTTTATATTCCAATGTGGACACAAGGGCTGCTCGGTCATGGTGCAACTGTTTCTGGACTTATGTTAGCACCGATGCCAGTTGGATGGACAATCGGATCATTTCTCGGTGGAAAAATTCAATTGAATAAAGGAACACGCTTCGCCTTCATCGTTGGGTTAATATTGATTTTAATAAGTGAATGTTGGTTATCGACATTTACGATTGATACGATGGAGTGGTGTTTCTACATTTTTTCTGCTATTAGTGGATTAGGATTCGGAATTGCGATGACCATTTCCTTAGTTTGTGTTCAATCTGCTGTAGATTCGTCACATCGGGGAGCTGCAACAGCCTCCAATACATTTTTCCGTAATTTAGGGCAATCTGTTGGCTCTGCTTTATTTGGAACATATTTTAATGCAACCATTTCAAATTCATTAATGAAAAAAGAGAATCCGCAGCACCTGACAAGAAATGCCTTGAACGCTCTTATTAATCCAGAGAATGCCCATACTTTCTCAACCTCTGCGCGTAACTTATTGCGAAGTGTACTCGTATCAGGCATTCATCATATTTTTATTACAATGGCAACAGTCGCACTTATCGGTTTACTCCTATCATTCGCTATCCCACAACTAAAAAAAGAAAAAACATATAAAAAAACAAAAGTGGAGGCACCTTGATTAGCCCCGACAAGCAAATGTTCTTTCGGCAAGAAAGTCGCTCTTTGACTTAATTGACGAAAGGTTATTTGACCTCGAGGGGCTAGGTGTCGAAACCGGATGATAACAAAAGTGGAGACACCTTGATTATCACTTACACATATTTTCATCATTTAATCATAAAAGCCGAGAAGCTATAAATTGCTTGTCGGCTTTTTAGATTATTCTGTTGCTTTTTGTACAGCGGCGCTCTTTTTTTCAGCAGCTGCTTTTTTACCGTATATGACATAATAAATTCCTATACAAGCAAGAATCCAAATAGACATCGCTACATATAATTCTCGGAAGCCAATCAATGCAATGACTGTTCCGATCACATATGGGCCGACCCCATTTGCTAAATCAAGAAAAATAAAATAAGTTGATGTCGCTAACGCTTTTCGATGGGACGGCGCTTGATTAATAGCGATTGCCTGAAAGCTTGATTGTACTGTTCCATATCCAATCCCAATTAACGCACCTGCTACTAGAAAAATAATGCTGTTATGTGCTTGACTTAAGAAGAAAAAGCCAATTGCCAAACAAATAATAAGCGGATAAGTCACAAAATTAGCTCCACGTTCATCAAACCATCTTCCTGTAAAAGGGCGTGTTGCTAGTAGCGCAACTGCATACACGATGAAGAAGAAACTTGAAACTTCTACTAGATTGATATGTTTTGCATACGTAGATAAAAATGAAAGAAGACTAGAATAGGCAAGTGTTACAGCTAAAACTGCGACAGAAATTGGAATTGCTTTCGGTTCGAAAAAATCTCTAACTTTAAAACTCGCAATTTCTTTTATTTGTTGCTCTGAAAGTTCTACTTTTGGTACTTTTAAAAATAACGTCGCAATAAAACCGACTACTGAAAAAATACTGCCAACAAGGAAGATTGTTTTAAATCCAGTATACTGACTTAAAATCATTCCTAAAAACGGGCCAATAGCCATCGCTAAATTCATGCTCATCGCAAAATAGCCAGTACCTTCACCGCGGCGCTCATCCGGAATAAGATCTGCGACAACAGCCCCTGCAGTAGTGGAAATCACGCCAAATGCCGCACCATGAATAAAGCGAATGATCATTAGAAACATTAAGCTATTTGCTTCAAAGTGTAGCAACGTAATGACTAAAAAGACAATTAACGAAACAATTAACACCCGCTTGCGGCCAATACGATCTAAATATTTTCCTATCACAATCCGTGCTAATAATGTCGCAATGACAAAAATCCCTACTGCCAGCCCAGCTACACTTTGGCTAGCATGATATTGCTCTGTTACAAATAAGGAAATGGTCGCCATTAACAAATAAAACGTAACAAAACTAAAAAAGTTTGTGGAAGAAATAATAATAAAATCTTTCGTCCAAAGTTTTGGCTTACTCATATACAGCATCTCACTCCTTCATATTGTTTAAATTATTCATTACTTTAGAAAGAAACTGTTGAGCATTCGCAATTTCTTCTTCAGGTATTCCATCTAACACTTTTTCGTCCATCCATCTCATATGGTCACGCCATTCTTCATAATGTTCTCTTGCATAAGGTGTTAAATCAATACATCTTTCACGTCTATCCGCTGTATCAATTTGATGAACTAACCCACTTTCCTCAAGGCGCTTCACCGTCCTCGTGATCGTCGGTTTTTCCACAAACAAATAATTACTGATCCCAACGAGTGTTGATGGACCATGTTCTTTCAAGTAAAAAAGAATTGACCATTGTGAATAAAAAAGATTTAAAGGAGATAATATTTCATTTCTCTTTTTCTGAATCGATCTAGCAACTTGTGAAAATAAATGAAAAAATGGATCAAAATTTGACATGATGTTAAACTCCTGTTTTCCAAAAAAGTTATCAAGGTAACTATTTCTTTATTATTATAAAGGATTTTTTCGTAATGAGCAATCTATTTCTGAATACGAAATAAATTATCCACCAATAAACGTTTTTATTGTGTTGCATATAAAAAAGTTTGTGAAAAAAATCCGTTGCGGCAACAACGGATTTTTTTCTTATGGATGTGAGACGATTGCAGTCAGTTTTCCCTCAATCAAGAATTTACTTTCATCAGCAGTCAAAATAAAATGCATTCCTTTTTCTAGTGGGAATGATTGCCCATCTACAGTTAACATCCCTTCCCCACTAATAATGCTGACTAATTGAAATGGCTGATCTTGTATCAACTGAGCACTGCCATCTACTTCCCATTTATAAACAGTAAAGTATTTTTCTTTTACAAACGTTGTAATATTCACACCTTGTTGCTTGTCTACATCAAGCTGAACTTCAGCATCTTGATGTGGGACAGTAGAAACATCAATTGCTTTATCTAAATGTAACTCACGTTTGTTTCCTTTATCATCTGTCCGATCATAATCGTATACACGATAAGTTGTATCTGAGCTTTGTTGTGTTTCTAGCACTAGTGTCCCTTCACACAATGCATGAATCGTACCGCTCGGAACATAGAAGAAGTCTCCTGGCTTTATTGAAACTTTACGTAACAAATCATTCCATTTACCTTCACGAATGAGTGCAATTAGCTCATCTTTTGACTGTGCATGATGCCCATAAATAAGTTCTGCACCTTCCTTACAGTCAATAATATACCAGCATTCCGTTTTCCCTAACTCGCCATTTTCGTATGTATTTGCATATTCGTCATTCGGATGCACTTGCACAGATAAATCAGAATTAGCATCTAAAATTTTCGTTAATAATGGAAAGACTTTTGTTGGATAATGGCCAAACAATTGTGGCTGTTCCTGCCATAATTGCTGTAACGTTTTACCTGCAAAAGCTCCATTTTTCACAACTGAAGGACCATTTGGATGTGCAGAAATTGCCCAGCACTCCCCAGTATGATCTGATGGGATCTCATATCCAAATTGATCTCTTAAAGCAGTACCTCCCCAAATTCTCTCTTGAAAAACTGGTTCTAGAAATAAAGGCATATTAATTCCTCTCCTTTTTAGGGGTCTGACCCCTTTATTATATCACAGAAATAAAGGGGTCAGGCACCTTCATAAATTTCGATTGGAAGTTGATCAGGATCTGTAAAGAAAGTGAATTTTTTATTCGTCGTTGGATCGATGCGCACATCTTCAACCTCAATTCCTGCAGCCTGAATTTCCGATACGGTGTCATCAATTGAGTCGACTTCGAACGCTAAATGTCTAAGACCAGCAGCTTCTGGAAAGGAAGGTCGAGATGGAGGGGAAGGAAAAGAAAATAATTCAATTTGATATTCATCTCCTACCGCTAAATCTAATTTATAAGATCTTCTTTCCTCACGATAAATCTCTCTAATGGGCCGAAGTCCTAAAATATTTACATAAAAATGCTTCGACTTTTCATAATTCGTGCATATAATAGCAATATGATGAACGCGTTTCAGATGAATTGCCATGATTATTTTTCTCCCTGATGTTTACGAAATGTCCAACCTTCTTCTTGGTAGATGACATCTTCTTTAATCAATTTTCCAAGTGCACGTTTAAAAGCAGCTTTACTGATATCAAAGCGTTCTTTAATATCTTCAGGTGTACTTTTATCCCAGAAAGGCATTTTCCCACCACGACTGTCCATATATGCTAAAATAGCTTCGGCATCACGATCTATTTCTTCATGGGCTCTTCCTAATAAAGAAACATAGACAATCCCATTCTCTTTAACATCGATCACTCGTCCTTCTACCTTTTGGCCGAGGCGCGGCTCTTGTCTTCGTTGAGATTCATGAATAAACCCAATATATCCTTCATCTGTCATGATAAAAGTCCCTACTTTTAACAAGCGGTAAGCGTGTCCTTGAATATTTTGATTAAACATTGTTCTTGTTGCTGATGTTGATATTTCCTTCATAACATTTTCAGTTGCAAGTTTACCAAACAAGCGGCCATTTTTTCCAATTTTTAGTGTAATGTATAATCGATCTCCATTTATCGGCCATAATGAGTGTATCGCTGGAAGATCATCCAATGAGACTAACACATCTTTAGAAATCCCAATTGTTACAAATACGCCAAGCTTTTCTTTCACTTCGACAACTTCTGCCCAACCGTATTTTCCAATTTGAATCTCAGGAATAGTCATCGTTGCCGTTAATCTCCCTTGATGATCTTGAAATAAAAATACCGTTTGCGGTTTCTCAGCATCAAAGTCATCTGTCATATCTTGATGATGCAATAATACTTCATCTGTTCCGTCCGTTAAAAAATACCCAAATGGGGCTTCTCTTATCACGTCTAAAGTTGCTACTGTACCAGCCTGTAATGCCATCGTCATTCCTTCTTTCTTTCAATCAATTTTCTAATATTAGGTAATTATAACATTCTTATAGAGATATAAAAGGATGATTTTAATTTTACCGAGTAATGGAGATATTAAAGATGTATGAAGAAAAAATTTTTAAAAAGGGGTGAGTGAAATGACGAAGTCCAAACATGAAAAAGAAAGAGAGTGGGAAGTTAGAAAAGAAACACAGCATCCTCACGGAAAAGTAAAATCACTAGAAGAAATTGCTGATGAAATTTTCAAAGAATTCGATAAAAAATAATGATCGAAAAGAAACTATAATATAATAATAAAAATAAAAAAAGCTAATCGTCTCAGGGAGATGGTTAGCTCTTTTAGAACATAAATGAAAGGAATGACTTGCAAAGTATTATCCGCCAATAAGTGGCAATACTCTAACCTCTTTCTTCATTTCAGAATGACACAACGGGCATTCTGGATGTTCACCAAATGAAAAATTTTCACGCATAAAACCGTTACAATCATCACTCGTACAAGCCCATACAGTCGTCTCTACTTCAGGAACTGGTTCCTTTTGATTATTAAAATATGCCATTCATAAACGACTCCCTTCTCTTTATAGTATAACACAAATCACTAGAAAAAAGTCTTTTTACAATAATTAACGGTAAGAGGACAGCTTTCCATACCTTTTACTTTATGCTAATTGCCTCCAAAACATACAAAAAAAAAACGAACTTAACAAATAATAACTGACTCATGATTGAAGGAAATCAGTCACTGTTTGTTTAGTTCGAACATCATGTTGTTAAGCTGCTAGTGGAACTCCAAGATGCCCACTTTCCCTCAGGCGTCTCGCATCCTTCCGCTCTAACCAGCATGATTAAAGGTAAGCATCTTGTAAAAACTAAAATAGTTAGAACGAGGGTGCGAAATGAAACTATTTATGTTAATAAAAAAGAGTCGTTGGTTCCCGCTCCAAAGTTTTCCGCTAATCTTTTTGAAAACGGCCCTTTTGTTAAAAACTGCTATTTCTTTTAATAAACTTCGTTGCAATCGATACTTTCTTAGCGATTGTTCTACCTTCAATACGTTCCAGTAATAGGTCTACAGCTGTTTCTCCCATAAGATCTGTATACACTTTCACAGTACTTAATGCTGGAAATACATATTTTGCAACGCTGATATCATCAATACCGATAATGTTGACACGCTCAGGTACAGCAATTTTATTTTCTAATAATGCACGCAGACAGCCAACCGCAATTGCATCACTCGCAGCAAAAAAAGCTGTCGGCAATTGTTGCTGGTGGTCCCGTATCGCTTGATTCATTAAAGTGTATCCATCCTGTGCTGTAAACTTTCCAATATAAATCAGTGATTCATCTAATAATCCTTTTTCAGTCATGTATTGTTTAAAAGTCGTTTCTCTTGAATCTTCAATTTCAGCTGTTTGATCTTTAAACGTTTCATGACCGCCAATAAATCCAATCCGTTTATGCTGATGGTCGATGAAGTAGTCTATAATATTTTTCGTTACTTTTTTTAGATCGACGACAACCGCATCAAATTGATCATCATTCGGTGACGAATCAACAAAGACGATATGTGTTGAGAGTTGCCTCAACATTTCTTCCTGCTTCAAACTAAACTTTCCAACAGCAATAATCCCCTGGATATCTTCTTTATGAAAATCATCAATTTGATCAAGATAATAGGTTATAACCCGAATATTTTTTTGCTGACAGCGCTCCATAATTCCTAAACGGATCGACATATAATATAAATCATCGAGTTCTTCTCTCTCGGTATACCAATATATAAGCGCAATATTCTTTGTTTCGGACTTCCTTACATTTCTTTTTTTATAAGAAAGCTCTTCAGCCACTTCAAAAATTTTTTTCTTCGTTTCATCTGTTACAGACAAAGTCTCATCGTAGTTCAACACTCGGGAAACTGTCGAGATTGAAACGCCTGCTTTTTCTGCAATATCTTTAATGGTTGCCATGCAATCACTCCAACATCTTATACACGAAATGCATATTTCGTTCTTGCTGTATACTCTTCTCCAGGATTTAACACAACTGAGGGAAATTCAGGATGATGGATCGCATCTGGAACCCCTTGTGTTTCAAGACAGACGCCGAGATATTTTTTCGATCTTCTTCCTCGAATTGAAAAGTCATCTGTTAAAGAATTACTTGTATATAATACAACTGCTGGCTGATCTGTTTCCACTTCTAATATACGACCGCTTTCTTGATCTTGCAGTATGATAGGATTTTTATCCCCCTTTAAAAGAAACGGATGATCATAACCATTTCCAACTAGCACATTTTGCGGATGGCGGGATTCAATCCCGTCACGGATCTTTCGTCCATGACGAAAATCAAATACCGTACCATCAACATTCAGTTTTTTACCTGTCGGCAGCAATTCCTTATCTAATTCTAAAAACTGATCACTGTCCAGCTGGAGCGTGTGCTCTTTTACATCGCGTTTCAAATTGCCGCTTAAATTAAAATACGAATGATTGGTTACGTTCACAATTGTCTTTTTGTCTGTCTTCCCCCGATAAGTAATTAATAGTTCTTGATTATTTGTCAGCAAATACGTCACTTGTATTTCGAGATTTCCCGGATAACCTTCTTCACCATCAGCACTGCTATATGAAAATTCCGCACCTACAGCATCTTCTCGCTCGATTGTAGACGCATTCCATATGACATGATGAAATCCGTGATCTCCACCATGGAGCTGGTTTCCGTTCTCATTTTTTGATAACTTATATACTTTTCCATTTAATTCAAACTCTGCATCTTTAATTCTCCCGGCAACACGACCAACGACGGCCCCGAAATAAGGGGAGTACTTTATATAATCTTCAATATGATCAAAACCAAGGACGATATTTTCGAATTTTCCATCTTTGTCAGGTACAATTAACTCACTAATGACACAACCATAATTTAAACAAGTCATCTTTATGCCGTGATCGTTTTTCAATTGGAAAGCTATTACTGGCTTGTTTTTAACATATCCGAATAAACGTTTAGTGATTTCCATCATTACCATTTCCTTTCATCAGCAAGGTCAATCTTTCACTAAGGAGACCTTTTGCAGAAATTTTTTAAACGCTGTCATTCCTTGTTCATTTCTTTTAAATACGCCGGCGTGCTCCAATACTTGCAAAAAGACCTTTCCAACTTCTTTTCTTACAATATCACTGACATTTTCATTTGTGAAATGATCATACTTCTTTTTTAATTGATTGGCCCATGGAAGATGATAACTCTCGATTTGATTAGGTTTGTTTAACAAAAACTTTTCTACTTCAACTAGCTCATTTTTCAAACGTGCTGGCAAAACCGCAAGACCCATTACTTCGATAAGACCAATATTTTCCTTTTTAATATGATGAACCTCTGCATGCGGGTGGAAAATGCCAAGTGGATGCTGCTCATTCGTACGATTGTTACGAAGAACTAAATCGATTTCAAAATACTCTCCACGTTTGCGTGCAATCGGTGTAATCGTATTATGCGGAATTCCATTTGTTTCTGCAACAATTTCAACCGTTT
The DNA here is from genome assembly GCF_011008565.1 of Heyndrickxia ginsengihumi. Classification (GTDB taxonomy): domain Bacteria; phylum Bacillota; class Bacilli; order Bacillales; family Bacillaceae_C; genus Weizmannia; species Weizmannia ginsengihumi. The sequence goes on along the minus strand of NZ_JAAIWK010000004.1, from coordinate 36,916 downwards.
TGTCACAATAAGTTCGCCAAACTTCTAATATACGTGAGCTTGCAGAAACAAGCTGATTAATAGCTTTACTTCTCAGGCGGATCACAGACATTGGCCATTTTAGGACGAAACTTTCCACTTCAGGAAACGCATCCATTTTGAAAGTCCAATCAATCTCTGCTTTCGCCATTGCAAATTCATATTCGCCGCCTTGATAATGATCATGGGATAAAATGGATCCCCCAACAATTGGCAAATCTGCATTTGATCCAAGAAAATAATGAGGGAATTTTTCTACGAACAACAACAATCTTTCAAACGTATCGCGATTAATTTTCATATCGCGATGTTCCTCTGCCAAGACAATACAATGCTCATTATAATAGACATACGGCGAATATTGTAAATACCATACTTCTCCTAATAACGGAACTCGAATCATCCGATGGTTGGAACGAGCAGGGTGTCCAATTCTTCCGGCATACCCTTCATTTTCAACACAAAGTAAACATGATGGATAGTTACCTTTTTTGACTGCTTTCGCTTTCGCAATACTTTTCGGATCTTTCTCTGGTTTTGAAAGATTAATGGTAATATCCAAATCTCCATATTGTGTTGCAACTTTATATTCGATATTTTTACGGATTTGCTTCATCTGTATGTAGTTGCTGTTTTTACTAAGCTCATAAAAGTATTGCGTAGCCTTAACTGGACTTTCGTAATATTTTTGATAGAATTGCTCATTAACTGTTGATGGTCTTGCTATAAATACGTTCATAACTTTGCTAGCAAATATTTCCCGATCATCAAAAAAATTCTCAATCAATCCTTTTTGCACAGCAAAGTGAACAATCTCTTCTAGTAACGTTGGAATATCTTGATCACTTTCCTCATGAATAACCTCTTTATATTCCTCCAAATGAAGGAGGGACAAAACTTGATTACGTGCATAAATTTTGTCCGCATCTTCAATTAGATGGACAGCAGCCGCCTTTTCCACCAACTGCTGAACTACTGTATAAATGTCCAATGATCTCACCCTCTGTCGTCGTAGCCATTTGGATGATGCTGATGCCAATTCCAAGCATCTTGAATGATTTTCTCAATATTAGTTTTTTGCGGATTCCAGCCAAGAATTTTTTTTGCTTTATCGGAAGAAGCAATTAATGTACTTGGATCCCCGGCACGTCTTTCTCCAATTTTTACATTGATTTCTCGTTCGGTCACCTTTTTCACCGTCTCAACAATTTCTTTCACAGAGAACCCTTGGCTGCTTCCTAAGTTAAATACATTGCTTTCGCCGCCGTTTTGTAAATATTTTAAAGCAAGAATATGAGCAGCAATTAAATCTTCTACATGAACGTAGTCACGTACACAAGTGCCATCCTTTGTATCGTAATCTTCTCCGAAAATCGTAATAGCCTCTCGTTTCCCTAGCACTGTTTCGATCACAACAGGAATTAAATGTGTTTCAGGATGATGGTCTTCTCCAATTTCCCCCGTTGATCTTGCTCCAGCAACATTAAAATAACGAAGTGCTACGTATTTAATGCCATAAGCCTTTTCAGACCATTTCATCATTTTTTCCATCGTTAGTTTCGTTTCACCATATGTGTTCGTCGGTTGAACAGGCATCTCTTCGGTAATTGGTACAACTTCTGGCTCACCGTATGTGGCAGCAGTTGATGAAAAGACAATATGTGGAACGTTGAATTCCTGCATCATCTCTAAAACAACTTGTGTCCCAAACACATTATTATCAAAATATTCTAGCGGTTTTTCCATTGATTCACCTACAAGTGAATTAGCGGCAAAGTGAATAATCGCTTCAATCTTTTCTTGTTTAAATACATTTCTCATAAATGCACGGTCACGAATATCCCCTTCATAAAATTTCGCCTCTGGATGAATGGCAGTTCTGTGACCTGTTTGTAGATTATCAATGACAACTACATCAAATTGCTGGTCAATTAATTGATAAACGGCATGTGAGCCAATGTAGCCCGCTCCGCCTAATACTAAAATACTCATGAAATTTCCTCCAATTTAATTTCTTTCGCTCCATCACCAACACTAGCAATATAAAAATCTGCCTTGTATCCAACTTCTTGTTCATAGATTGCTCCAACATTGGCAATAAAAGCATCTACTTTATCCTTTTCAACTATAGCAATTGCACAGCCACCGAAACCGGCACCAGTCATGCGCGCCCCAAGTACGCCTTCCTGCGCCCAGGCAGCTTTTACTAAAGTGTCTAATTCTTTACCTGTCACTTCATAATCATCACGTAAAGAACGGTGAGAAGCATTGATCAGTTCTCCAAATTCAGTCAAGTTTCCTTGTTTTAATGCTTTCAGAGCGTTTATTGTACGTCTATTTTCATAGACTGCATGTTTAGCTCTTTTCCTTACAATCTTATTTTCTATGATATGTTGATTTTTTTCAAATCCTTCTTCTGTTAAATCTCCTAATGATTTAATAGATACTACTTTTTTCAACTGTGCTAACGCATCATCACATTCGGATCGACGTTCGTTATATTTTGAATCTGATAATTCTCTGCGTTTATTTGTGTTCATAATTAAAATTTGATGTTGATCTAATTTAATAGGGGCATATTCAAATTCAAGTTTGTTACAATCTAGAAAAATACCAGTATCTTTTTTGCCCATACCTACCGCAAATTGATCCATAATCCCACTATTGACGCCAATGTAATGATTTTCTACTTGCTGCCCTATCTTTACTAAATCAATTCTTGGGATCTGTAGAGCATATAATGTTTCGAGCATTACCCCTGTTAAAAGCTCAATGGAAGCCGATGATGACAGGCCTGCACCGTTTGGAATATTGCCATAGATAAGGCAATCAAAGCCATGATGCAATTCGTATCCCTGCTCCTTAACAAATTTAATTACCCCTTTAGGATAATTTGCCCATCCATGATGTTGATCATAGTTTAATTGATTTATTGTAAATTCAATTATTCCCTTTTCTTCAAAATTTAAAGAAACGAATCGAATCTTTTCATCATCTCGTTTTCTCGCTAAAGCATATGTCCCTAATGTAATTGCGCAAGGAAATACATGACCGCCGTTATAGTCTGTATGCTCCCCTATTAAGTTGATTCTGCCTGGTGCAAAAAAGGCAGATACAGGCTCCGCTTGAAAATACTCATAAAATTTTCTATCTAAATGCTCTATAGTCATCCATAATCCCCCCATTTTTAAAATAACAGCCCTTTGGTAACGCTTACTTTTATTTTAGTTTTTTTAGTAAAAATATGCAATTATTTTACTAAAAAAATTTCAAAAGGGGGTCAGACCCCCTTTATGCGTTAACGCATAAAAGGGGCCTGACCCCTAAAAGCAAGTTGCATAATGGTTACGTCATCCATTGGTGGATTATGTAGACCTGCGCGGACATCACGGTAATAACGCTGTAATGGACTTTTTTGCGAAAGGCTTCTTGCCCCAACTATCCTCATTGCTAAATCAACAACTTCTATCGCTTGATTTGTGACAGTTAATTTAGCTGCTCCTAACTCAGGGCCGAGCAGTTGGCGCTCTTGTTCACTTCCCCCATCCCACATTTTAGCAACAGAATAAAGGAAATGCCTTGATTGCATTAATTTCAATTCAATCTCTCCAAATTTTTGACGAATCGTTGGTAACTCTGAGATCGGGTGATTTAGGCTATTCGGTGTATAATTTTTCGCGAACGACTCCGCTTCTCGTTTCGCAGCTTCTGCAATTCCTAAATAACAAGCTGGAATATGCAATAAATAGCCGGCTGGCCTTTTTTTATTAGCAGACATCATTTCAGTCATATACTCGAAAGGAATTTCTACACGATCCAATACAACATCATGGCTTCCCGTTGCTCTTAATGCAATACTGTCCCAAGTTTCGATTACAGAGAGCCCTTTTGTTTCTCGCGGAATTAAAAAGCTCCCCACTTCGCCTGTTTCATCAATTGTAGCTGTTACAACAAAAAAATCTAACGCCGGGGACATCGTAGAAAATGTTTTTCTTCCATTAATAATCCATGTGTCACCAGATTTTTGTGCAATCGTTGTTGGCTTCCCGCCTCTTGTTGGGCTTCCTGTTTGCGCTTCAGTAGCACAAGTATTGAGTAAAGCCCCTTTTGTAACTTCCTTACAAATAAATTCAAACAGCTTTGGATCCCATGGACGTGTTTCTGCTAGATGCATTATCAGCCCCATATGCCAGCCAATGGAAAGAGCAGTAGAGCCATCACCAATGGCAATTGCTTCTTGCAGGCGAACAAATTCATGTAATGAAATCTCTTCCCCGCCATATTCTTTTGGCGCAGTAAGTAGGGTGTACTTTATTCGTTTTAAATCTTCAATATTTTCAAACGGAAACCGTCCTTTTTCATCGTTCTCCGCCGCTCTATCTTTAAACTGTCCCGAAAGCGATTCAATCGTTTCCAGCCTTTCCTCTAATGTATGACTAGTCAATAAATTCATGCCATTCCCTCCCACAAAATATGTTATTTCTATTGTATGTGTAAAATAACATAAATACTAGAGAGGTGCCTGACCCCTTTAATGCTTTTTAGCATTAAAGGGGTCAGGCACCAAAAAAATTCCATTAGGAATGGAATTGACTTTGTCATCATTTATGGCGGAGAAAGTGGGATTTGAACCCACGCGACGGCAATAACCGCCCTAACGCATTTCGAGTGCGCCCCCTTCAGCCACTTGGGTACTTCTCCAAATTTCTAATATATTTAACACGTTGATATTTTATATTGAAACACCAAAAAATGCAACTGATTTCTACTGCATCCCCAATCTTGTACCTTTATAATTTGATCATTTGCAGCACAATTGGGGCACCTAATATAGGGATATCCTCTGTTAATAATAAGAGCTTCCCTTCTTGAATGACATAGTTTTCCCTCGGTTGCAATACCCCATTAATAAACAGGCTTGTATATGACACTGTTAGAGGGTCGAGTATTTTGTTGTTTCCTTCAATTCCATCATTATTTGTATATATTTTTCTACAACCGTCCGAAATTGTATAAAACTCATAAACCATTACTTTGTTAGGAAGATGGAGCCGAAACTCTCGTTCATACTGGACACTGGGCAGATTTAAAAATAATCTTGAAGGATCATTTTGAGCACGTTCATATTTTGGATTTTCCACCTCTGCCTACTCCTTCACTCTTGATATGGTTATTATATAAAACTCTTTTACCTTATGTGATTCGTACATTTTATGAACAATTTAAAAAGTCTAAGCACCAAATAAAATGAAATCATAAAATATGCCATAGTAAAAAAGGTGGTGAACATATTGGCACTTAAGATTATGAAATTGGCAGTATCTGCCACAACAAATGTTACTGCAAACCCAGTAGTGAGTACATTCTTTTATGAGAATGCCGCACAAGTTGTGGGAGCGGGAACAATCACAATTCCTGTTGAAAGTTTCTGGACAGATACTGGAGCCAACGCATCAACATTGCCTGCTCTAACAACTAATAACAGTTTCTTCAACGTTTTTATCAACGGCATTCAACAAATGGGAAACTTATTAGCATACACGCCAGGCGATACAGGTACAGGTCAACTTGTCGTTACCGTTCCTGAAGGTTCTACAGTAGAAGCAGGAGTTCCGATCGTTCTTTCAGTCACAAATTACACGCCGGCTGCTGCTACAGATATCTTGACTTAATTTGCAAGAATAAATATGAAGCATCGTTTATCATTCTTTAAAAACAGCTTGGATACCTTGTTATAGGTATCCGTGAACAAAGAAACAACGTTTTTAAAGAGTGATTTTTTTAATTTTATTAACTATTGTAAAAATAAACAATTGTGCATATAATAGATATTAAATACATAATGTTACAAAATATGACATAATTCGAACAATTACCTAACAAAAGAAGAAACACTTTTCAAATAAAAAGCTGAATAAGAAGATTAATAGGAGTGGGAAATATGGGTTTTTTTGATTGGTTGGACTTTCGGGAAGGGCTTCCGTTGTGGTGGTCGTATAAATTAAATCAACAAGAGAAGATCACAATTGAAGAAATATTTGAAGGAATTGCGAAAACACGCGTAGTATTGTTAACAGACTGGGCAAATGAACAGTGGGATTTTATGAAATATACTGCAACCGAAATTGAAAGAGCATCTGCAAATCAATTGAATAAATATCTTGAATTAAGATTATCACAGAGTACATATTTTACAGAGCTATTTTTAATCGATCTTGAAGCAAACGTAACTTCTTCCACATATAAACAACATATAGATACTTCTTATGATAAAAAGCATTTCCCTGTCTATCATCAAGCAATTACACATGTCATCAGAACGAAAAAACACCTATTATATGGACCTTTTATTGACCCAATTACGTTAGCAATCGGTCCAAGAACCTCTCATTTTCATGACGAAGTAACGTTATTATTTTTACAGCCAGTGTTTCATAATGGACAAGTTCATACCATTTTAGCAGGACGCATCCCTAATGACGTACTAGGTGATCTTATCCAACGGGAAGCCGGGCATGTTTATCGCGATTCAGGAGATAACTATTTGTTTATGGTGAGATCTTTTTTAGATGAGACGATTCCCCAAGGAATTGCTCTATCTAGAAGCCGGTTTGAAGATCGTACTTTTACATTAGGCGACAACTTAAAAGATGGCATCCATACAAAGCATTGGGGGATTGTTCAGGTACAAAAGCATACTGAATTTGAAATTCGCTTTACAGATCCTGCAACAAACGATTTACATCCTGGTGTTCAAAATACGATTCAACATGGTGAAAATTTATTTGTACAGTTTCCTGGTTATTCTGATTATCGTCATATTCCTGTTATCGGAAAAGGGATTACCTTTCAATTACCAGGCTCACTTGATACGTGGGGGATGATGTGTGAGGCCGATTTAGAAGAAGTTTATCGCAATCGTTCAATTAGTTGGAGTATCGCAAAGAAATTTGCTCTCTTCATATTTTTAGGACTTATCCTTGATCAATTATTACATATGTTTACAATCCTTCCATCCACAATAAAGATTCTTGTCGAGCTAATATATGCGGTTATTGCCACTTTCCTATTTCATAAACAAACATTAATGCCCATTGTGACACGTATGAGAAACATGACAGCTATTATTCGTGAGATTGCTGAAGGAGGCGGAGATTTGACACGCCGTTTAGATATTCACTTGCTCTCTCATGATGAAACAGGCGATCTAGGAAGATGGGTAAATAATTTGATTGATACTCAAGATCATTTGATGAGCAGAGTAAAATCAGCCACATATGATGTGGAAAAACATAACGAATCATTACGTGAAAAAACGCTTTTTGTTGAGAAAGGTTCTTTTACTGTTATTGAACAAATGCGAGAGATGTTCCAAGGGATTAATCAACAAGTCGAGGATGTTCAAGCAGCGATGTTGCAAGTAGATGAGATCGGTGAAAGACTCAATAGTTTAGAACGCCTATCGCAAAAACAATTACTAGAAGCACAAGATCAAGTTAATACAATAGCGGAGAAAATGAATCATATCGTTGAAAAAGTAAATGCTGCTTTACGCTTAACAAATCAGTTCTCAGCATCTTCTCGAAACATTGAACAAATAGTAGAGACCATTTATCAGATCGCTAAAAGAACAAATATGCTCGCATTAAATGCAACAATTGAAGCAGCTAGAGCTGGAGAGTACGGGCTTGGATTTACAATTGTCGCCGATGAAATTCGTAAACTAGCTGATCAAACAACGATTGCAACAGACGAAATTAGTAATATGTTAAAACAGATTGAAAATAACTCATTTTTAGTTCAGAAAGCGATTCAAGATAGCAATATAGAAGTGGAAAAGGGATCTAATTTTATTCGTATTGTCCAAGATGTATTAACGTCTATGTCACAAGCATCAGCTACCCATCCAAACGTAACAGAACAAATGCGGGATATTATTCATAATATTGCCTGTATTAATGAACAAAATGCAAAAACAGTAGAAAGTGTAGATCAGTCAACTGAAAAAATGGTCCAGTTAACGAGGGAAGCACACTTTGATTCCGAAAAAAGCTCGCTAGTAGTTGCAACGTTAGGAAATTTAATTAATAAATTTAAACTTTCATCGAATAAATAGCAAGAGAGGCTGGGACAAAAGAATACTAACTAAAGAACCCCCAACTATTGCGCTCCACCACGCTCCGGAAATATCCTGCGCTGTCCGCGGGCGGTTGGTGAGCCCCCGTAGGGTCTACGTCTATTTCCGGAGTTAATTTGTGCAATGTTCGTCTTTAGCTAACCACTTTTGAGTTTTGTCCCAGCCTCATATTATTCTATTGATCGCTTTGTATCCTCCAGTAATAACTGGTAAAAATGAACATCTTGCCATTGATTAAATTTATATCCTACTTCGCGAAAACAACCTATGTAATGAAAGCCAAATTTTTCATGGAGTGCTATACTTCCGCTATTTCCATCAGTAATGCCAGAAATAATTGTATGGTATTTAAGCTCTTTTGCCCGCTTAATGATTTCCTTTAAAAAAATTGTTCCGAGTCCATTTCTCCGAAAGTCTTTCGAAATATAGACCGAAAGTTCAGCAGAGTTTATGTAAGCCTCTTTCTCGCGATATTTCGATAATGAGCAATAGCCGACAACATTTCCTTCTGATTCAGCAACAATCAACGGATATCTCCCTCCATGACTAAAAAACCATTCACGGCGAGTCTCAAGTGTTTGTTCTTCTAAGTCAAACGTTGCCGTTAAGTTGCGAACAGCATCATTATAAATCTCTAACATTGCAGGCAAATCATCTATTTGCGCATCTCTAATTTTCAACTCCATCGCCTCACAGAATTATTTGTAATTTTTAAACCTTCAAACAAAATTATACACTAAATAATTCCGTATACACTCAAAAATAAAATAAAAATGCAGTCTCTCTAATGACGAGAAACCGCATCGTATCAAGGATTTTATAATGCTGGTGATAGGACTTGAACCTACGACCCCTTCATTACGAGTGAAGTGCACTACCAACTGTGCTACACCAGCGACTTTCTTCAAGACAATATGAATTATAGTACAAAATAAAAATCATTTCAAGGGGTCTGACCCCTTTTATTCGTTACAGCACAAAAGGGGTCAGGCCCCTTTAATGCGGCAATCAAGGTCATCGTCCCAGCTACCATATATCGAATTTGGGAAGACGATAAATTTATCTCCAAATAGTTGTTGCATCTGTTCTACTTCGTTATTCCGTTCGGCTGTACTTTTGCCATCAAATTCGTGGGCAAAATCAATTAAATTGTCACCAAACAAAGCAATAATTTCGTGGTTTTTTTCAACCAATTGACGCCGTGATTCTTTACTCGCTTCATTTGTTTTTAATAAAACATGTGAGCTCGTTACTTGGGGCAAGCCTGCCATCTTTAAGTTTTTCATTGTTGCTTCTAAATGTCTTTCATTGCGATTGGAAATATAATAAATATCAATGCCTTTTCTGTTCACATAATTTAAAAAGTCACGGACTCCTGGCAATGGTTTTGCTTCTGCTTTTTCTACCCACTCTCCAAAATCATGATCAAAATCATCTGTACCTGATTTTACTAAGCTTTCTAAATAGGGACCATTGTTCAAAACGGTTTCATCGATGTCTAACACAATTGCTCTTTTTTTCGCTATATGTTGTTGTAAGCTGCGATCAACTACTTGTTTTCCAAGCCGGTATCCTTGATAATAAAGGGCTTTCATTTCCCCAGCATTTTCGTACCAGAGCACTGCCATTTTGAGCCGTTCATTTTTGGACTGTGCAGAGCATAAATCGTTAGCTGTTGAAGTTGTGATGGCTTCGTGGTGTTGAACCTTTTGTGATGAGCATCCTGCCAAGCTAAATAGCACGCAGCATATTATTGCAATCAATACATGTTTAGTCATAACATTCTAACCTTCTTCTTTTTTTAAGGTTTATTATGGAGAAAATGATTAAATTTATACAATCTAAAACAAAGACTCGGACAAGCATGAGCCGAGTCTTTGCCTGATATCAAATACTCCTCATCCGTTCCGGCAAGGTTTGAATCGATTCAATGACCGCATCTAATTTGACTTCAATCCGATATAAAAGATAAACAGTTACTGCAATCGGGAAACCAACCTCACTGATAAGAATCATCATATCATTCACTACAGGCACCTCCACTGCCATTTTAAATGAAAGGCCTGATCATAAGAGATCAGGCACTTCTTACTGAACTATCCTTCAATCGTATAATTCGTAATGTTTTGTTCAATTAGGCGTGCTCCTTTCATTGATGTTAAGGGCAAGCCTGCAGACCCAACAAGAACTTGGGAAGAAAGTACGTTGCTCATCGCATCTTTTATTTTAGCTGTATCAATTGGTTCAATTGGATCTTCGATCGAAACACGCACTGTTTTTTGATCTTCTGATAAAAATTGCAGTTCTAACGTTTTCATCCATGACACTCCTTTCCTCCTTTGATTAGTTTAAAACATCACTGCTGTCATTCCTTTCTACACGAAGCAAGCCTTTTTGCTGCAATGACGCAATCGCTTGAGCAAATTGCTGAATTCCCTCTGGTGTTGTTCGCAATGCGACATTATTAAATGTTTTCGTTTTATAGAGCTGCTTTCCATTTGCATCAACCCCATTGTCAAAAACTAAACTAATTTTCGTATCCTTTAAAACAGCCTCTGGCATCAACATCACCTCCTCCCTACACCTTCTATATACCGTTCTACACAAAGAAAAGATATGCACATTCACGAAAAAAAAACCGAGGACAGCTACTATCCTCGGTTACTACTTATTTATACCCACCACATTTTCTCTAGTTTATCCTCTATTAATACTGTTTGCAAATTCTGTACTGCACGTGAAAATCCTTCTTCAATCGACATAATCGGATCTTCATGTTCAATGCTAACTACATAATCGTAGCCATATAATCTTAAAGCGCTCATCATATCTGACCAGTCTTTAATACCATGGCCATAACCAACTGACCGAAATGACCATGATCTCGTTTGCACATTGTTATACGGCTGCATATCAAGCAAACCGTACATATTAACATTATCCTGGTCAATATACGTGTCTTTTGCATGAAAATGGTGGATAGCCTTTTCTTTTCCTAATATTTTAATTGCACCAACTGGATCAATTCCTTGCCACCATAAATGACTTGGATCTAGATTGGCACCAATTGCTTCGCATGTAGCTTCTCTTAATTTCAATAAAGTATAAGGCGTGTGAACTAAAAAACCTCCATGAAGCTCTAATCCAATTTTCACATGATGTTGTTCGGCAAATTCACCAGCCTCTTTCCAGTAAGGAATCAGTTTCTCCTCCCATTGCCATTTCAACACTTCACCATAGTCATGTGGCCATGGCGCTACAGGCCAATTCGGATGTTTTGCTCCTTCGTGATCACCTGCCGTACCAGAAAAGCAGTTAACAACAGGAACGTTCAAATACTCTGATAATTGGACTGTCTTCAAATAAGTTTCATGGGATTGTTTTGCAAATTCTTTATCAGGTGAAAGAGGATTGCCATGGCAGCTAAAAGCACTGATTGTTAATCCTCTTTTCTCAACTTCATTTAAGTAAGCATCTCGTTTTTCCTTACTTTCTAGGAGCTCATCAAGTGGACAATGCACCCCGCTGGAATAGCAGCCTGTGCCGATTTCCACAGCTGATAGCCCGGCTTCTTTCACATAATCCAACATGTCTGTAAAAGATTTATCTCTAAATAATACAGTAAACACACCTAATTTCATGATTAAAACCTCCTAAAGTTTAAAGTTGAATGCCTTTCCTTTCATCATTGCTTTTATATATCGACTCAATGATTTCAGAAACTTGCAATGCTTCTTCCCATTTAACAATCGGTTCCTCTCTATTAAGGCAAACATTCACAAAGTTTTTCGCTTGCTCGAACCCGGGATCTGAAACAGGTGGAATCCAATCTGCTTTACTCGTAAACAACATCCCATGTTTTGCATAATTCACCTTTAATGGAAAAACGTTAAGCCCGCCTTCATCTCCGGAAATGCTAACCGTTTCTTGATCTTGTTCAATATTTGCTGACCATGATACTTCAACTAGCATCGTTGCGCCATTTTCAAAGCGAAGATAGGCGGTAACATGATCATCCACTTCGAAGTTTTCATGAGAAAACTGGCCCCATTCATTCACTTGATCAGGCGTTTTACTTAAAGCATTGTAAGTTGTTCCCGTTACTTCTGTTGCTTTTGGATTTCCAATCAACCAAAGGGAAAGATCTAATAAATGACAACCGTAGTCAATTAAACTGCCTCCGCCTTGCAATTCTTTATTTGTGAAAACACCCCATCCCGGGACCTTTCTTCTTCTTAAAGCCTGCACACGTACGACCATGGGCTTTCCAATTTCTTTCGCCATCATTATTTTTTTCGCTGCTTGTGCTTCCTTCATAAAGCGATAATGATAGGCAACGGATAAATGTTTCTGGGCTTTCTTAGCTGCCGTAATCATTTCCATACATTCTTTACTCGTCATTGCCATCGGCTTTTCGGATAGAACATGACAGCCAGCTTCAAGGGCAGCGATGGCAATTTCAGCATGAAATTTATTTGGTGTACAAATTACAACTGCATCCGCTTGTTGAAAAAGTTCCTCCATCGTATGAAAGACATGTGTAATCCGAAACTGTGAAGAAACTTCCTTTGCTCTAGCAATATTGACATCGTATACCCCAATGATTTCAACCTCATCTGCCAACTGTAACAATGCCGGAATATGACGACTGACTGCAATACCTCCAACTCCAACAATCCCTATTTTCAATAGACTCATAGAACTGCTCCTTATGGGTGGATTTTTATTACTTTACCTGTCTGGCTGGATTCCATCGCCGCTAAAATAACACCTAAAGAGCGTTTGCCCTCGCTGCCAGTTACAGGTACTTCTTCATGATTGATCACGCTTTTTAAAAAATGATCGATCACATGAGAAGTATTTTGTCCGCCTTCTTCATTTGATTGGATTTTTCCTAAAGCATAATGGGCTTCCTCGCCGTTCGCGTACTCCACAATTAATGAGTAATGTGGATGATCCTCTAATCTTAAAATGGCACGTTCACCGTAAATGATTGTCGAGTTATCTTCTTTCGACACATATGACCAACTTGCTGTTAATGTACCGACAATCCCGCTTTCAGTTTTTAAAATACAAACCGCGTTATCATCAACTGTAGCTGACTTGGCAAACGTACCTGCAAATGCAGCGACTTCAACGATTTCTTCACCGAGCAAATAGCGAATTAAATCCGCTTTATGGACGCCCAAATCTGCCATTGCGCCAATTCCTGCTTTTTCTTGTTGGAAAAACCAGCTATGTTTTCCGTCAACACTCCATGTATCAGGTCCGCCATGGCCAAATGTCGTCCGAAAACTGTAGATCTTTCCGATCTTTCCACTTTCAATTAATTCTCTGGCTATTTCATGTGAACGAACGAATCGTTGATTATGTCCAATCATCAATGTTTTTTGATTAGATTTTGCTGCCTCGATCATCTTATCTGCGTCTTCTACCGTCAATGCCATCGGTTTTTCACACAATACATGCTTTCCCGCATGTAATGCTGCAATAGATATTGGTGCATGTAAATAATTTGGTGTACATACACTTACAGCCTCAACTTCCTCATTTGCTAACATTTCGTGATAATCAGTATACGCACGGGTCCCATATTGATCTGCGATTGTTTGAGCACGTTCTGGAACAATATCACACACCGCAACAATCTCTGCATCGGGATGTGCGGCATACTCTGGTAAATGCCGATGTTGAGCAATACTTCCACAGCCAATAACGCCAATTTTCATTAGAAATTCCACCTTTCAGGAGACGAATATTGTTATTCTTTTACCGAGCCTGATGTTAAGCCTGAGACAATTCTTCTTTGAAAAATTAATACTAAAATAACAAGTGGAACTGTCACAATGACAGTTGCTGCAGCAATTTCTCCCCACGGTATCGTAAATTGCCCTTGAAACATGGCAATTCCCACCGGCACCGTTTTAAATTTTTCTTCGGTATTAATCGTTAATGCAAATAAAAATTCATTCCAAGCCGCTATAAAAACAAGGATTGAAGTTGTAAAAATTCCTGGTGCTGCCAGCGGAAAAATAATACGGAAATACGTTTGGATAATAGATGCACCATCCATCTTTGCCGCTTCTTCCAATTCAAGTGGAATTTTGCGGAAAAAGGTGACAAGAATCCAAATAGACAAAGGTAATGTAATCGTTGTATACGGAATGATCAACCCTAAGTAAGAATTCGTTAGCCCTAAATTTTTCAAAAAGATATATATTGGAGAGAGTGTCGCAATTTGCGGGAACATTGTTACAGATAATACAAGCCCTAAAATAAATGTTTTTCCTTTAAACTCTAAACGTGCAATCGCATAAGCCGCAAAGGAAGCAATGAAAACAGTGTAAAGGGTTGTGATTGTTGAAACTACGAAACTATTCCATAAATATCTTAAAAATGGATAATTAGTAAAGACAGAGACATAGTTTTCAATAGTTGGGTGCTTTGTAAAAGGTGTAAAGGCGTTGCTTCCAAATAATTCAATGGCCGGTTTCAGCGAAGCACAAAGGATCCACAAAAAAGGAAACATCACGACAAACACGAATATGATCAACAATATATAAAATAGAAAACTCGTTTGCTTTTTCATCCCTTCACCCCTTCCCCCCATTGCTTCCTAATAAATCGCGTCCAAGGATTTTAATATAGATCATTGAAATAATAGCTACGCATATGAACACAATTACTGAGAGGGCAGAGCCGTCTCCAAAATTTGTTTGGTTAAACATAACCTTGTAGGCAAGTACAGAGATGGTTTCTGTAGAGTTTGCCGGACCCCCGCCTGTTAATACGAAAATGAGATCAAATACGCGAAACGCATCTAATGTACGGAATAATAATGCAACAAGCATACTAGATTTCATCAATGGCAAAGTAATAGTTAAAAATTGTTTCCATTTACTAGCACCATCGATCGCTGCAGCTTCATATAACGAAGAGGGAATCGTTTGCAAACCTGCTAGTAATAAAAGTGCCATATAAGGAGTTGTTTTCCATACATCCGTAAAAATAATAGAAAACATCGCACCCGTCTGGGTTGTAAGCAAATCCGCCATATTGTTGACAAGCCCGATACCTTCAAATATTTTTGCAACGACGCCATTCTGGCCATCATATAGAAATTTCCACATCAATGCTGAAACAGCAGTCGGTATTGCCCAGGGAATTAAAATCGTAGCGCGAATCAATCCTCTACCTACAAATGCTTTATTAATGAGCAGTGCTATCGCCATTCCTAGAATTAGTTCAATGCCAACTGAAATGATCGTAAAAATGACTGTATTACTTAATGCTTTCCATAATCTTTGATTAGATAAATCTTGCTGATAATGCTGCAAACCAACAAAATTTGGCTTCACAATTGACTCCGTCAAACCTGAGGAAAGTCCAACAAGTTTATTTCCTTGATTTAATTTTGTCTTAGATGAAACGTCCTTCACTTCTTTATATATTTGCTGCGATGAGTGTTGGATCGATTCCGCTGTTTTTTTATCAATTGGGACAATGCTGCTATTAGCATCGACGTTTTCATAGTTTAGTAGTTTATCATTTACTTTTTTATAATTCGCTTTTACTTTTGGATTTTGTTGGAGCTCTTTGTCCATCGAAGTTAATTTTTCTTTAACATCCTTGAATGCTGCTGGGGAATGCTCTTGTTGAATTTCATTTTCTACGGCAGTCAATAAAAATGGATATTGATTTAAATATTGTTCCAAATCAATACTGTAATTCAAATGCGTTTCTGATTTTGTAGGACTGTTTAAACGCAAATCAAACAGACTAAAATAAAAGGATTGCAGCACTGGCCAAATGGCAATCACGATAATCAATAGTAAAGATGGTGCTACAAATAAATAACCTAATCGTTTCTCTTTGGCTTTATCACGATTCTTTCGCGGCCGTTGATTTTCTGAGCGATCTGCCATTTCATCACCCCTCGAACCATTTTTCTCCCAAGCTACCCTTTCACACTTCACTGCATGAAAGGGGTCAGACCCCTTTCATGTGTTAATCTTTTATTTTTGCTTTCATTTGTGTTTCCATATTTTTCACCGCTTGCTCTACCGTTTCTTTTCCCGCAATTGCTTTTGATACTTCGATTTGGATAATTTCAGAAATCTCTTGGTAATTTGCAGTGACTGGTCGAGGTACAGCAGCATTTAAGCCGTTTTGGAAGCCTTTGTCTGCAAATGTTGGATTTGCTTTGAGCACATCTTTATCTTGGTACAATTTCGTAATCGTTGGAGCATGACCGCCGTAAATCGCATCAATTTTTTGTCCTTGTTCACCCGCCATAAATTTCAAAAATTCCCATGCTTCTTTCGGATGTTTTGAATATTTATTAATTCCTGCTTGCCAACCGCCTAATGCAGCTGCAGAGCCTTTATCCCCAGCAGGAAGAGGAGCAATCCCTACTTCACCGGCAATCTTAGATTTATCTTTCTCGTTTGCACTAGCATATTCATATGGCCAGTTGCGTAGGAAAACAGTTTGGCCTTCGACAAATGCCTGATCTGATTCAATTTCTGTGAACGTGTTTACATTTTTAGGGACGGCACTTGAACGTGCAATTTCAACCATTTTTTTCAACCCTTTAATCGTTTCAGGGCTGTTCACAACTACTTGGTTCTTATCATTGATAAATTGGCCGCCATAAGAAGCAACAAATTCAATCGCATTACAAACAATGCCTTCATATTGTTTTGCTTGCATTACGTATCCAAACTTCGTACCGCCTTGTCCTTGCTTTTCTTTAGCTTCTTTCAAAAGATCATCCCAAGTTTTTGGCACCTCATTTGGCTTTACTAAATCTTTACGGTAATAAAGAAGCCCAGCGTCGATAAATTTTGGCAAAGCCCATTGCTTTCCATTATACTGAGATGCTGCTAATGCACCTTTGTTATACTCATTTAAATCAATGTGATCTCGCTGAATAAAGCGATCAAGAGGTAATAAATAGTCGGCTTGAGCAAATTCTGCTGGCCATACTACGTCTAGATCAAAGACGTCAATTTCTGAGGATTTTGCATTTAAAGCTGTTACGTAGGCATCATGTTGCTGATTGGAGTCGTTTGGCATTTCTCGATATTTTATTTTAATGTTCGGATGGCTTTTTTCGAATGCCTCAATCATTTTTTCTGTTCCCTTTGTCACATCTTTTCCTTTTGCATAGACAATGGTAACTGGTTTACTGCCAGATTTGGCGTCTGAACTTTTTTTAGAATCACCACTCGTTTGGCTAGAACACGCACCTAACAACAAGGACAAAGAAACAACAACTGTTCCCCATAATTTTGTTCGTTTGTTCATTATGAACCCCCCAAAAAAATTTAAGTTGATCCTCTAATAATGAGCTTCATCGTTAGTTCAGGTGTTTCAGGATATTGTTCTTCTGGAAAAAGCATTTGCAGCAAACGATACATTGCCTTTTCCCCCAACTTTTCTATTGGCTGACATATCGTTGTAATCCCAAGAGAAGTTAATTCTGCAATCGGCTGATTATCGAATCCCACTACTGCCAATTCATTTGGAATTTGAATACCGGCCTTTTGCGCCTCCATCATAATACCAGCAGCAACCTGATCGCTTCCGGAAAAAATAGCTGTAGGGCGATCCTCCATGGCCAAGATTTTTCTCAAGACCATTTTCCCTCCTTCAATATTTGTTGCATGCTGAAACATCCATTCTTTTCGTAACAGCAATTGATGTTCTTTTAAGGCAAGTTTAAATCCCTCCAGCCGATCCTTTGCTAAATCACTGCCGCCTTTCCCTTCGCAATAGGCAATTTTTGTATGCCCTCTTTCAAGCAAATGTTTTGTCCCAATGTAACTTCCATATTGCTGATCTAATTTGATCGTCGCAAGATTTGCTTCTTTTACGTAGTCATTACATAGGACGACAGGACCAAAATTTGTTAGTGTTTTTAGATCGTCCCAGCGATTTTCTATTGATGTTAAAATAATGCCATCTACTTGTTTTGCTTGTAAAAATCTAAAAAACTGTAACTCTTTTTCTTTACTATTTCGTGTTTGACAGACAAGCAGCTGAATTCCATATTTCATCGCTACGGCATCTATCCCTTCAAGCAAATAAGCAAAAAAAGGATTCGTTACAAATGGTACAAGTACAGCAATTGTATTTGTTCTTTGATTTCTCAATCTTTGCGCTGAGGAATTGGGATAATACCCTAATTGATCCATTGCCTTGTACACACGCTGCCTTGTTTCTTCTGTTACATATTTTTGATTGTTAATAACGCGAGAAACTGTTGCTCTTGATAAGCCTGCCAGTTTTGCTACATCTTCTATGTTTGCCATGTTATCCTCCTATTTGCGTGACGCTCTCCCCTCCTATAAAAACCGTAAAATATGAGATGCTTTAAACATATAACCGAAAAAAAGAAAGCGCTTTCTGAGATCGATTACATAAAATATAACTGATAATTCATTCGATTTCAATCATTATTTTTATTTTTTTACTACGCAACACAAAAAAAGGTTCGACACCATCGTTGAATGGATGTCAAACCTTTTTTGCAATACCGACCAATTATCCTGCAAGACTAGAGAAAAAGCTTCCAATTGCTGAAAAGATTTTCCCAAAGAAGTCAGCAACACTTTGCCAAAATCCTTTATCACTCGCAACATTTTTCAATTTATCGCTTAGCTTACTTGATAAATCGCTTAATTCACTTTTTACAGAACCAAAATTAATATTAAGCTTGCGCATTTCATCAAATAAATTAATAAGCAACTGGCGATCAGAATCACTTAATTGAATGTTTAAAGACTTTAATTTATCATCGACAATCTGTTCAATATCTGCTTTTGTAGCTGGATGTTGATTGGCAATTTCTTGCTTAATTTCAGACAAAAGTTGTGTTACTTGATCATTGCTTAAATTATCATTTTTAGCTAAGTCTGTTGCTACATTTAATTCTTGGCTTGCTACTTTCGTGCGGTCAGAATCTAATTTATCATTGCTGCTGCTACTTGAATCATATGCTTTATATATACCTACTAAAGCAGAATGCCCGCTCACTTTAATTGGGGAAGCTACTTCAATATCTGCATTTTCAACTCCCGCTGTTAATAGAGCATTTTTATACATATCAGCCGTAACTTGTGTAATATTCTCTGGCGTTACGATTTTAACATTGATTCCATTTCCAGAATCATTTCTCGTAATTTTTGCCGAAGAGTACATATGTGAGTTGCGATCTTCACCCTGAATATAGTGAACAAGATCTTCACCAGTTACAGTAATTTCTTGTACTTGACTACTATCATCTACGCCAAGTAATTTTTCTACTTCAGCTTTTTGGGAAGCGGATAATGTTTCTCCAAGTACAACAATCGGTTCCCCATATTTTTCATCTATTCCTTGATCATCTGAACCTGCAGCTTTTACAACGCTGTTCATTCCAAGCCCTAATATAACAGCAGCGCTAAGAATGATTGAACTGAAACGTTTTAGCATCATTTTCTTCTCCTTTTCGTTTTCAAAAAAATTATATCTTATTCTATGCATTTTTCTACTAGAACAATATTAATTTCCCCTTAATTTTTGATTAAAACCTTTTTTCACACCATTATGAATACCCTCCATAAATGTTTTCTTTCCTCCTTCACTATTTTATCAATATTTTTCTATCATGCATCACTTGTTTTTTATTTTATCTTTTATCTAAACAATCGTTCTTTTACACAATGGCTTTATTCGTTGATTTTCGCTTCAGGATGCTCGCTTTTCATGAACACGCTGAGACCTCCTTGGTGCTGCACATCTGCGGGTTTCAGCAATCTCGTTAATCTCCATACACATCTCGCACCTTCCGCTTCAATCAGCTTTGATACTTTTATAGAAACAATTTAGTTCACGAAAATAAATTGTTTCTTTACTTTCTTATTTTCGTGAATCATAGAAAAGAACAAGCTTATTTTCCGATCCTACTGTAAAGGAACGTGTCAAGAAAGCGATTTTTATAAAAGGCTATGTTAGACTATAATGTTGATTAACACATGTAAAAAATAGGTTCGGTTCTATTGGAAAAGAACTGAGCCTATTTATCAACTTGCTTTACCTAAAAAACTATTTTCACTTCCCATCTTGATTCAAAGATAATTTGCCATTCTTTTAAAAAACCTTTAAGCAAGCCCTTATAATCAATTGCCCTACACAAGTTATCCCTGCAATCCAGACTACTGCCACATCTCGTCCAAATGGTGTAAACCAAGCACCATCATTTGCTATCCATAATTTTGCTAATAAAACAGAAATTACACAAGAAATAATTTGGAATAATAGCATATAACGCTTTTTGATATACACAGACAACAAACCTGTAATTAGCATATAAATGAGCCAAGTTGGAAATAAATATCTCGCCTCTTCTCCTTTTAGATGTTGCCCATATTCATAGAAATGAAATAAAAACGCTACTGGAATTAGTGATAACACATAGTAAATGTATTTCAATTTAACACCTCTTTTCTTATTGCCCCCTTTAGTAAAAGTTCGAGCAGTTAAATTGTATATTTAAATTTAATATCATAAATTCTGTGAAAATTTCGAAATACCTTTTGATTACACAAGTTCATTTATGCAACAAATTTCTTTTTACGGAGTGTTCTATTCGTTTCTGTCATTGGATGAACACAACTTTCCACAAGAAACTGTTTGATAAACATACCATCTGTTTTAAAATGTACGCTATCGAGAAATGCAAACCACACAAGGTAATTTTGGAGATATTTTGTTGCTACGCCATTAAATCGTTGCATCCATCTTTTTAATCGACTGTGATAGTCATTGACATTTTGAATATGATACAGCCCTTTTACTCGTTCTGTCCCATCTGACTTAAAACGGTAATGTTCTAATCCTTTGCTTTTAGCATAAGTGGAAAAAGCCCTCCAAGCATCTATGCAAAGTGTGTTATCTGATGATAATTTAGAGCCAATAACCTTGTCTAATTGAGTTTTCATAATTCGCCCTTTACAAGAACACCTGAATAGGTAAATTTTTGGCGGTCTCTTGCAATTAAAACACAAACTTGTTCGTGACTGATACCACGAAACTTTGAAGAACCTCCACGTTTGCGAGGTTTTCTCCCTTCGATATTTCTTTTTCCTTTTTCGGAGTACAGAGAATACGTTTCGTCCATTTCCACTATCCCCGAAAATTTCTCGAAATCCATTTGTTTAAGGGATGATAATACTTTGTGTCTCCAGTAAAATAGGGTAACGAAATGAACATCACCAATAAGGTCTGCTGATTTACGAAGAGAATACCCTTCCAACATACATCTAATAAAGTCTAACCATTTTTTCAGGTTTATGAGTGTGGTGAAGGGGAGTTGAGGTAACATCAGTAAAAGTTTTATGACAATCTTTACAACGGTATCTTTGAAGTTTAATTTCTTTAAGTCCGAGTTTCACCCCATACTTACCAAAACGTACAACTTGCTTAGAACCACAATGTACACAAGTGTATCATCTTTATTTTTACGTTCTGTTACTTCCCGAAATACTGGTTCACTAAATGAAAATGACGCAATTGAATTAATAAAGAATTCTTTTAAACGATATTGTTCTGCTGAATTTAATTTTTTTATCTCCGCTATCAATTCTCTTAACGTCATTTCAAGAAATACAAACATACGTTCTTTTGATTATTATAGAACATTTGTTTGTTTTTATCGAATATCAACAAAATTATTTAACAAAGCCGTATAAAAAAGCCGTACAACAAATGTACGGCTTCAATCAACATTATTCATCTAAATGTTTTCTTTGATATTTGGCGATTCTATGATAATCGTCTTCCAGTTTTCTGCTTACTGATAAGAAAATCCCCATTAATTCTTCGTAAACTTTGACATTCTCTTCGATCGGCTCAAGCTTATTTGTTGAACCAACCATTTGTTCAACAACCTCAAGACTTTCGACTTCGCCAAGCGCATATAATCCTAACACAGCAGCACCAAGGCTTGAACTTTCATAGCTTTCCGGAATCATCACTTCTTGATTAAAGACATCTGCCATAATTTGTCTCCAAAGTTTCGAACGAACAAATCCTCCGCTTGCATGAATTTTTTTCGGTTCACCGACTAGTTCTTGGAGTGCGAGCATGACGCTATACAAATTGTACATAACACCTTCAAGCACAGCACGTACAAAATGTGCACGCGTATGATGTAATGCAAGTCCGAAGAAAGAACCGCGCGCCTCGGCATTCCATAGTGGTGCACGTTCACCTGCCATATACGGATGAAAAATAAGACCATCAGCACCAGGAGCGACTTGCTCTGCCATTGCCGTTAATAATTCATATGGGTCTTCTCCCCCAGCTTTTGCCTTCTGAATCTCTAACTGGCCGAATTGATCGCGCGCCCATTGGAATGTGATACCGCCATTATTGACTGGACCTCCTACTACCCAATGGTTCTCTGTTAATGCATAGCAGAACGTTCTCCCCTTCGGATCAGTGATTGGACGATCACTAACCGTACGAATGGCACCGCTCGTTCCAATCGTTACTGCTAAAACACCAGGTTTAATTGCATTCAAACCTAGATTTGATAATACCCCATCACTTGCCCCGATCACAAAGGGAGTATTCGGTGATATGTTTAATTTAGAGGCCATATCTTCATTTAGCTCTTTAAACATATATGTAGTTGGAACTAATTTTGGCAAGCGATCTGCTTGAACACCCGCAATTTCTAATGCCTCTTCATCCCATGTTAGCTTTTCAATATTAAACATTCCTGTTGCGGAAGCAAGAGAATAATCCATTACATATTCGTTAAATAATTTATAGAAAATATATTCTTTAATGCCTAGAAATTTGGCAGTCTTTGCAAAGACATCTGTATGTTCTTCTTTTAACCACATTAATTTTGCTAATGGAGACATTGGATGAATCGGTGTCCCTGTCCGTTGATAAACTTGCTGCCCTCTTGGAGACTTTTTCAATTGGTCCGCATACTTCACACTTCGATTGTCTGCCCATGTAATGCTTTTAGTAAGGGGGACACCATTTTCATCGACAGCTATTACACTATGCATTGCTGAACTAAATGAAATAAATCCGAGCTCTTCTTTTTCAATTCCGCTTTCAATCATTACTTCACCAATCGCCAACATGACAGCCCGAAAGATTGCATCGGGATCCTGTTCAGCAACTGATGGCGTTGGACTATATAATGGATATCCTTTCGACACCTTCTTCACAAATTCTCCTTTTTTTGTGAAAAGCACCGCCTTCGTACTCGTTGTTCCGATATCTACACCCAACATATATTTCCACTGCATGTCTGTCACCTCTAAAAGGGATCTTGCCCCACTTTTTATAATTCGCTTTCAAAACATATTTTTATTATTCGAATATTTCCGTCCTTCAATACTATTATACTATAGCATTAATCACGAGAATAAGAACTAAAGCAATGACTGAAAGAAGCGTTTCCATTACTGTCCATGTTTTTAATGTTTGTGTAACTGTCATATTAAAAAACTCTTTTACCATCCAGAAGCCTGCATCGTTTACATGGGATAGGATGAGTGATCCCGCACCGATTGCAAGAACAATTAATTCAATATTTACGCTGCCAGTTGCATGTGCTAATACTGGTGCCACAATTCCTACTGCTGTTGTCATTGCTACTGTAGCAGAACCTGTAGCAACACGAATAAGCGCTGCAACAAACCAAGCAAATAAAATTGGTGAGATATTTGCGCTTGTTGCTAAATCAGCGATTGCATTACCAACTCCACTTGTAATTAAAATATTTTTAAACGCACCGCCTGCACCGATCACAAGAATAATAGTTGCAGTTGGCGCCAAACATTCACCCATAAATGAGGAAAGTTGTTTTTTATTGAATCCTCGAGCATATCCGAGTGTAAAGAAGGAAACGATTACAGAAATAACTAAAGCAATAATCGGTTTTCCTAAAAATGAGCTCCACTCAGCTATAACTGAACTTTCATGGAAAACAGTACTTAATGATCCAATTAACATTAAAATCACTGGTAATAGAATCGTAATCATTGTTGTTCCGAAACTAGGCAATTTCCTATCATCTTTTTTAGAAAACTGCTCTGATAATTGTTTTGGAGGTTCTACTTTAATTCTTTTTGCGATAAAACTACCAAATACTGGCCCAGCAATAATTGCTGCTGGAAGTCCAACAATGATTGCATACAAAATCGTTTTGGCAACGTTTGCGTGTAACCCCTCAACAGCGATCATTGGCGCTGGATGTGGTGGAAGTAGTCCATGAACAGTTGATAAGCCAGCCAACATTGGGATACCAATCTTTACTAATGACATTTTTGTTCTTCTTGCAATTGTATAAAGAAGTGGAATTAATAATACAACACCAACTTCAAAGAAAACAGGGATACCAACGATAAAGGCAACAGCCATCATAGTCCAGTGAACTTTTCTTTCCCCAAATTTATTTAGCAATGTATTTGCAATACGGTCTGCACCGCCTGACTCTGCCATCATTTTTCCTAGCATCGTACCTAAACCAATAATGACTGCAATCGAGCCAAGTGTACTTCCAACACCATCTTGAATGGCGTCGGCCACTGCTGGCAATTTCATTCCTGCCGCCATTCCGAGGAGAACTGATACAACTAATAATGAAATAAATGGATGCCAATTCACTTTAGCAATAAGAAAAATTAATAGAATAATAGCTACTAACGTATAAATTAGCAAACTATTACTATGACTTAACCCAAACAAACTTTCCATTCTGCCCACTCCTAATCGATTGAATAATTTCGTGTTGATTAATGTTGCTTGATAAGGCTTACAATTCACAACAAAAAAATTTACAACTAATCTAGTAATCGGTTACATTCATTACCAGTGAAATATTTTTTAGTATAATTCAATTTTACGACAAAAATTTTTTTATTCAAGAAAAATGTTGAAATTTTTTTCAAAAAAGTGCCTGACCCCTTTTGTGCAATAAAGCACAAAAGGGGTCAGGCACCAATGGATAACGCTTTCAAATTTATTTTTTTTGTAATACAATACTATTAAGAATTATGCATAAAGGGGTATGGACAATGGGAGAAAATATGGAATCAATTCCGTGCTTGCGGAGAATTCATGCGATGTATACACAGTTTAGCGAGAAAGAAAGAAAAATAGCTGACTATATTACAAATTATCCTAATAAAGTAATTCATAGTACAATTAGCCAAGTAGCTGAAGACATGTTTGTTGCTGATGCAACTGTCTTTCGCTTTTGTAAACGGATCGGATTTAATGGCTTTCAAGCAATGAAAATCGCCTTAGCTTCTGAGATATCTACACCTGTTCAAGATATCTTTGAAACGATTCAAGAAACTGATAGTGAAAAAGAAATTGCTGAAAAAGTATTTAAGTCAAATATGAATACTTTGCAAGATACAATGCATACGTTTAATGAAAATTCTTTTCATCATGCTGTCCATATCATTTTGAATGCAAGACGAATCGAGTTTTATGGTAATGGGGGATCTGGCATTATTGCTCTTGATGCCCAACATAAATTTTTACGCACAGGCTTGCAAACAGTTGCATATACAGATACGCATTTACAAATGATGAGCGCCTCACAATTAACACCTCAAGATGTCGCAATTATTATCTCCTATTCTGGTTCTAATAAAGATATGCTGCAACTTCTTGAAGTCGTAAAAGAGAGCGGTGCCAAATCAATCGGTATAACAAATTTTGCCAAATCCCCTTTAAGCCAAAAGGTTGATGTTCCTTTATTTACTACTTCATGCGAATCAGATTTTCGCTCAGGTGCCATTTCAGCACGCGTTGCACAATTAAGTTTAATTGATGCCCTATACGTAAATGTTATGACAAAAGGAAAAGAAAAGAGCGAAAAAATATTAAACAAAATCGGGGAAGCGTTATCACTAAGAAAAATGTGACATCCTCATTATTGTTTTGATAGTTCACTGTCATTAAATACGAAAATAGATTAATCCCGTACATCGCCCTTACATGATAAAAGACTGTATATCAATTTTTATATACAGTCTTTTATCATGTTTATTACTATTCATTTACTTTTTCTATTTCGACAATTTTTCCTGTTTTTGTGTCAATCTCAAGTTTGTATATGTTGTTGGATGCCTTCATTTTTACCTCATAATAGGTATTTCCATTATCTTTTTCCAATTCTACATGGATCACTTTTCCTTTTACTCTTTTCAAGGCAATTTCTCTAGCTTGTTTTTCAGATATATGATGATGTTTTGTTTGCATTGTATTTTCTACTTTTGCATGTCCCTCCTGAAAATAAGCGCCAATACTAATCGAAAGAAGTATAGCTATTGAAAGAACTATTTTTTTCATATACTTCCACTCCTATCTTTTTTATATATTTTGTGGAAGAATTGCAAAATTATTCATGGTGCCTGACCCCTTTTATACAGTAAAGTAAAAAAGATCACATCCAATGTAGATGTGATCTTTTTTTCTATTATTTTGCTTCTGTTGCATATTCAGATTCTTTATGATCAATTTCTGCCAAATATGCTTTTGCTTTTGCTTTGTCGTATTTTCCTTCCCATTTTGAGACAACAATCGTTGCAAGAGAGTTACCGACTACGTTGACAGCTGTTCTTGCCATATCCAGAATACGGTCAATACCTGCGATGAATGCAAGTCCTTCTAATGGAATGCCGACTGAACCTAATGTCGCCAATAATACGACGAAGGAAACTCCTGGAACTCCCGCAATCCCTTTTGAAGTAACCATTAATACCAACACAAGTGAAATTTGGGCACTAATAGATAGATGAATGCCATACATTTGTGCAATAAATAATGCTGCAAGCGATTGATAAAGGGTAGAACCATCTAAGTTAAAAGAATAACCAGTTGGAATAACAAGTGACGTAATTGATTTAGGGCAGCCGAACTTTTCCATTTTCTCCATTAATTTCGGCAGAACTGCCTCTGAACTTGCTGTTGAATACGCCAATATTAATTCATCTTTTAAAATTTTAAAGATATTAAAAATATTAATTCCAACAAGTTTTGCAATTAACCCTAGTACGACGATAACAAAAAAGATAATTGTAATATAAACAGTAATAACGAGTTTACTTAATGGGATTAAAGAAACGAGTCCAAATTTTGTCACAGTTACACCGATTAGAGCAAAAACGCCAATTGGTGCTAATCTCATAATTAAATTCGTAATATAAAACATCGCTTCACTAACACCTTGGAAAAAGCGAAGAACAGGTTGACCTTTCTCCCCAATAGCAGCTACACCAACACCAAACATAACTGAGAAGAAAATGATTGGAAGCATATTTCCTTCCGCTAGTGATTCGAATAAATTCGTTGGAACGATACTTTCAATTGTAGCTACAAAACCTTGCTCATGTGTTTGCTTTTCTGTTTGCACATAACTGTTAATATCTGTTTTCGTTAATGAACCCATATTAACACCTGAACCAGGATGAACCAAATTAGCTGATAATAATCCAACAATGATCGCAATCGTTGTCACGATTTCAAAATAAATCAGTGCTTTGAGCCCTAATTTACCAACTTGCTTTAAATCCCCTGCCCCAGCTATACCAACAATTAGACTTGACACTACGATTGGAATCACAATCATTTTGATTAATCGTAAGAAAATATCCCCAAATGGTTGCAGAAAGTTGGCTACTTGATCACTGCCATGAAAAACAGCCCCAATGATAATGCCAAGTATTAAGCCAATAAAAATTTGCCAAGCTAAGCTTATCTTTCTCATAAAAACCCCTCCTAGATGTTATATATAATGATACTGATTTCAGTAATAGTAGAATGTTAGATTCTACTATACATATTACTGTAAAAAAAAACTACGAAAGAGAGATCCTTCGCAGTAAGCACTTGAAAAATACGTGTTACTAGACACGCATGACTCTCTCTAGACGCTTACGAGGTTAGCTGACGGATTAGGGAATAAAGAGTCTCCCCACCTATAAAAGGTTTCACCCCAAATGTACAAACATGTACAAAAATTGGTTCCCCCGCTTACAAAAAATGTAATTGAGCGATATTATGGAATTGTGCAAAATGTTTGGTTCATCTCTACTAACTATTATAGTACTATAGCTAGCATCCTGTATTATTATATAATAGATGATTATATCTTATCAATTATTAATTTTTGGATTAGAAAAAATTATACTTCTTCTATCATATTTTCTTCATTGTCCGTGATTTGCTACAATAAAGATAAAGTTTTACAGAAAGAAGATGAAAAGAGGTTAATATGACAACTTTCTATTTAGTACGACATGGTCAATCAGAATGGAACGCACATGACAATAAATATTGCGGATTAAGTGATATTGGCTTATCTGAACTTGGAAAAAAACAGGCTCTTCAAGCTGGTGAATATTTGCAAAATGTGGATTTTGATGCAGCATATTCTTCCACATTGTCTCGTGCATACGATACTGCCCGCTTGATTTTACAAAATAGAGAAATTACTGTACAACAAGATGCCAGAATTGTTGAGACTGATTTTGGCTTATGGGAAGGAAAAAAGTTAGAAGATTTCTCCAAGGAATACCCAGATAATTGGAGTCATTGGTTAGAAGATCCATATACAACAAGGGCTGGAATTGAAGGCGAAAATGGCAGTGAGGTTTATAAACGGTTCCGCGCATTCATTGATGAAAAAACAGAACAGCATCCGAATGAAACAATCTTAATTGTCGCCCATAGTTTAGCCATTAGATTTTTTGTTGCGGGGACACTTGAAATACCGTTTCGCAATTATCGTATGATTCCCCAAGAAAATACGGGAATTACCATCTATAAAAATTCAGATGATGACAGCCGTTTTCACGCCATTAATGTAAATACCCATTTACAAAATTTGAAATAGCATTACACGGCAACCACGAACCCCCGAATATAATCATATTCGGGGGTTTCTCTCGAAAAGAAATGAAACTTAACTCTATAAATATTAAAAAATAACGAAATACATGATAAACTAATATTAGTATAATGTAAAAAAAAGAGTTACAGGACGACAACTAATAATTTGGCGAATTTGAGGCTTTATAGTGAAGATAAAGTTTCTTAGTTTTGGCATGACTTTATCCTGTAACTCTTATCAACGTTTTTAATAATCTTTATTAAAAGATTAACCACAAAATAATTTCTTTAATCATATATTAACACAATTATTTTGTGTGTCAACTTAATTTTTGAAATTTTTAAGGAGAATTATACTATGCCAGACAAAAAAGATAGAAGCATAGATGAGCTGAAACAATTTTTTGCTACTCGATTAAAAAAGATCCGTGAAGATCGCGGATATACTCAGCCCGAACTTGCTAAATTGATTGGCACAACAGATCGGAATATTTCAAATTACGAAACAGGATACAGTTTTCCTTCTATTAAAGTTCTATATGAAATATCACGGACACTGAAAGTTTCTGTTGACTATTTATTAGGAATTACTAATAATCCGGAAATAAATGAACCAAGTGAACTGATCAGCTCTTCTGAGAAAAAACTATTAGATACACTTAGCCATAATGAAAATTTTTATCAATTGTTATTGAAAGATCCAGAAAAAATGACAGACCGTATTTATCGTACTTGGAACTTAATTCGTGAAATTGATGAACAAGAATAAATAATTCTCGGGAAAACCTCTTCTCCTTTTTAAGTGAAAATTAATGAAACTATTTCATAATAGGTGTTGAAGTCCATACCTACAACAAGTTCATTATTTTATAAAAAGGAGAGTATTGAAAATGTCACAGACAGTGAAAGCCCATTTTTGGATAAGCCTCATTACTTCCATCTTATTATTTCTTCAAGGGGGATTAGGAATTTATTCGTATTTTTCAACTTCCCATATGAAAAATAACATGTCGCGGCCATCCGGAATGATGCAACAATATGGAAATAACAATAGTAATAATAGTTCCAGCAGTAGTTCAACTAGCAGTTCAAACAGTACAAATAGTTCAGGAGAAATGAGCGGCGGATACGGAAACCGCCAAATGGCTGGAATGGGAGCTGGAGGAGTGCAAAGATATAACAATTCCTTCTCATTAATGAGAATCGAATCCAGTATCATTGGACTGATTATTAATATTGTCTTCCTATTATTATCTATAATCGGTTTTGTTTTATCATGGAAAATTAGCCGTAACAGCAAAGTCCAAATTGAAAGTTAATCTCAAAGAATATGTGAGCTTTTTACGCTCACATATTTTTTTATCTTATATACATTATTAAAAAGGGACAGATATGAGTTCATTCCATCACATCTGTCCCTTTTAGCTACTTTATTTTCTTTTTCGAAAAAGTAATAATAAAGGTCGTACCTTCCCCAAACTTACTCTCTACTTTAATTTTCCCGCCATGTTTTTCTACAATCCACTGTGCAATTGAAAGACCTAATCCTAAGCTGTCGGTCTTCGTTCTCGACTTGCTCACCTGATAAAACCGGTCAAAGATTTTTACCTGGTCTTCCTCTTTAATGCCAATCCCATTATCTTTCACCATCAATCCTACGTGGTTCTTCTCTTCAAAACAAGAAAGTTGGATGGTTCCGTGTTCATCTGTATATTTCATCGCATTATCTAGTAAAATAACAATCAGTTGATGAATACGATCACGATCACCGATAAACGTAATAGGTGGAGCAGACTTTAATACGATTTCTTTTCCTTGAATAGATGCCACTTCTGAAAAATGCTCGGTAATCTCTTTTAATAATTCATCCAAATAGAATTCTTTCTTTTCAATTTCAATTTCATTGGAATCTGAACGTGCTAATGTAAGCAAGTTCGCCACTAATTTAGTCAAACGTCTGCATTCTTTTAAGACAACAGAAATATTAGAAATTTGATCTTGGATGGTTGCCGCTGGTTTTTGGAGCAATAATTCAGCTCGCGACTGAATAACCGCCAGCGGTGTCCGGAGCTCATGTGACGCATCAGAAACGAATTGCTGCTGTTTCTCCCATGATCGCTTAATTGGTTTTAATGCCCGCTCGGCTAAAATAAAACCTGCGATTACCGCAAAGATGCCCGCTAAAACACAGCCGATAATCGTAATAAGCATAAGCTTGTGAAGCATCATCATTTCTCCATCAATATTTTCTACAAATTGCAATGTAACTGTCTTACCTTGGACAATGGCTTTTACAGAAAAAGTACGAAAATACGAATCGTCTACTTCTATATCTTGAAATTCGTTCATTTGATGGGGCATAAACTTAGATGCGTTTTTTTCAAAAATATACTCATCAGGACCATCTATATTACTAATGATTTTATCGTTACCCCAAATTAATAGCCGCAATCGTGGATCATGCATTTGTTGAACTAGCCCTGCTTTTTCAACACGATGAATGGCATCCATAATATTGCGATCAACATCATCAAACATATGGTTTCTGACATACATATAAATAACGCTTCCTAATACACTGATTAGTAAAATAAACACGCATGAATTCAAAACCGTTAATTTTATTCTTGTTTTCTGAAACATATATTATTCAGTAGGCTCCTTTAGCAAATAGCCAATCCCTCTTACATTTTGAATATCTTTGTGATATCCAAACGGCTCTAATTTTTTCCGTAAATGATGAATATACACTTCTACAATTGCAACGGTTGTATCCGATTCAAACCCCCATATGCGGTCAAAAATTTGCTCTCTAGTTAAAATATGACCGCTATTTTGAACTAAATACTCTAATAATTCATACTGTTTAATTGTTAGTTTAAGTGGTTTCCCATCTATGTTTATTTCTTTTTCCTTACCAAATAGCTCAATACCGCGATAGCGTAATGTATGATCAATCGTTAAGCTGCCCGATCTTCTTAAAGATGCACGGATTCTTGCTTTTAATTCATCTGCTTGAAAAGGTTTGACAATATAATCATCACCGCCAATCTCTAAGCCTTTAACACGGTCTTCTAGAGAATCTTTTGCTGTCACAAACAATACAGGCGTCATAATTTTATCATGGCGTAAATGCCGTAAAATTTCAAATCCATCTATTTCAGGAAGCATCACATCAAGAATAATAATGTCGTAAATATCTTGCTGCGCCATATAAAGGCCATCATCCCCCGTTGTTGCAATTTCAACTTCGAATTCATCTTGTAAAAATTGCTTCATAGAATCTAATAATGACTCATTATCTTCTATTATAAGTAGTTTCATGTTCTCTACCTCCATTTTCCCAATTATAACAAAACAGTTTCTATATATTGAAGATTTTCCCGGCGTTTTTTAAAAAGGGCCTGATACTTGAATATCATTCACAAATGATATTCGTATCATGCCCTCGTTTTATTCGTACCTTAAAGCTTGTATTGGATTTAATTTTGATGCTTTATTTGCCGGGAATACACCGAAGACTATGCCAATGACAACTGAAAAGGCAAAGGCTAACAATGTTACTGGTATAGACAAAGCAACTGTTGTACTTGCAAACAGCTCATAAATTTTGATGGCTATAAAGGCTATGCCAATACCAATTAATCCTCCGAGCGCGCTTAAAACAGTCGCTTCAATTAAAAACTGCATTAATATATCTTTTCGTTTCGCTCCAATTGCTTTCCGAATGCCGATTTCTTTTGTTCTTTCTGTAACGGACACAAACATAATATTCATGATTCCAATACCACCAACTAACAAAGAAATACTTGCAATACTTCCGAGCATTAGTGATAACGTACTAGAAACAGAACTCATTGTATCCATAACATCTTGTTGATTGACGACACTATAACTATCACTGTCATGGAAAACAGAATACAGTGAACGATTTAATTCATTTTCAGCAAATGTGACCATGTTTGAATTTTGTGCTTGTACATAAACGGATTGAATACTTGTCGATTGTAATAATCTTTCTGCTGTGCTTAATGGAACAATGATTGTATTATCGCCGCTGCTTCCCATTGAGCTTCCGACCGATTTTAGAACACCGACAACTTTATAAGAAGTACCATTTAATTGAATTTGTTGCCCAATAGGGTTATCTGCCCCAAATAATGTTGTTGCCGTTTCTGATCCAATGACAGCCACTTTTAACCTTAGATCGTTATCGATGTCTGCTAAAAAACGGCCATTTTGGACAGTTGTATTTTTGATCGTTTGATAGGATGCCGTCGTTCCTACTACATTAATCGTAGAAGATGTTCTGTTATATTTTGCTGTCACCCTGCCGCTAACGACCGGAGCAACATTTTTAACGCCACTTAATTTTTTTAGTGCATTCACATCATCTAGTGTAAAATCATTACTATCTGAATCTTGGACAGTAACGGTCAATAAATTTGTTCCGAGACTATTAATTGAGGATGTAACAGATTTTGTACTGGACTGTCCAATCGATACAAGGGCAATGACGGATGCAACACCAATAATGATCCCAAGCATCGTTAAAATAGATCTTAATTTACTCGTTTTAATATTGATAAATGCCAGCTTAAGAGAGGGCAGAAGTTTCAATGAAATTACCCCCGTTCTCAAAGAGCTGCCCGTCTTTTATTTGAACAACCCTTTTTGCTTGTTTTGCGACACCTAAGTCATGTGTAATCAAAATAATTGTACGTCCTTCTTCATTTAAAGCCTTTATCACTTCCATAATTTCTTGACTGGTTCTACTATCTAACGCACCTGTTGGCTCATCTGCCAGCAAAATCGGCGGATTACAAATTAATGAGCGTGCAATGGCGACCCGTTGCTGCTGTCCACCTGATAACTGTGTTGGAAGATGGTAGGCACGATCAGCAAGCCCAACTTTATTCAAGCACTCCTTCGCCCTTTCAACACGATCATGTTGGGAAACTCCTTGATATAATAATGGCAATGCAACATTTTCAATCGCACTTAATTTCGGGAGTAGATTGAAGTTTTGAAAGATGAAGCCAATTTTTTGATTACGAATCGTAGCTAATTGGTTATCATTCATTTTCCCGACATGTTGTTCTTCTAGTAGATACTCTCCTGAATCAGGTTTATCTAAACAGCCAATCATATTCATTAATGTTGATTTCCCCGATCCCGACGGACCGATAATTGCAATAAATTCTCCCTTTTCAATATGAAGGGAAACTCGGTGAAGAGCCGTCACGGTCTCTCCACCAATTTTATATGTTTTTACCATCTGTTTAATATCAATTAATGTTTTACTCATCTGCTTGCCCCTCCACTTCGGAAGCCTCCGCCTGACATTCCTCCACTGAAGCCTTGCATACCGCCGCTCATTCCACCCATTCCACTTCCGCCATATCGTCCTTGACCGGAAGTAGAAGAACTAGATGAACTGCTCTTAATCGTTGGCAATACAATTTCTTGTCCAACAGTTAAGCCGCTTGTAATTTCAATATTGTCGTCATTATTAATACCAACCTTAACAGCTTGCATACTTGTGCTTCCATCTGAATTCTTCACAACAACATATTTTTTAGTTCCATTCGTATGAACAGCATCAACTGGAACGTAGACGACATTCTTTTTATTAGCTGTGACGATATTAGCTTCAGTAGTCATACCAACCTTAATATCTTTCGGATTTTCAATAGAGACAGTCACTTCAAATGTAGAAACACCGTTTGTAGAAGTACCTTCTTGTGCTACATCTGTTACTTTTCCCTTGAATGTTTTATCCTCTATTGCACTTAATGTAATCGTTGCATCTTGATCTTTCTTGACTTTATTAATATCAAGCTCGTCTACATTAATTGTCGTTTCCAGATCACTATAGTTTGTAATATGAGCAACAACCTTACCTTGGTTTACTTTATCGCCGCTTTCGACATTAAGACTTGTAACTGTTCCTGAATTTGGTGCAGTAATTGGGTCACTGCCATCCGTAAAAGTAACAAGTTCATCACCTTTCTTAACCTTGTCCCCTTTAGAAACGAGTACTTCGTCAACAGTTCCCATCGTATCAGATGTTACATCTTTACTACTCGCAGACTTAACAGTACCGGAACCACTTACTGTTACTTTTAACGAACCCTTTTGAACTGTGGATGTTTGTGTTTGTTGTGCAAATGTCTGCCTGCTACTCTGTTTATGTTTTATATAAAAGAATGAACCTCCTCCTATGATCACAATGAAAATAACAATAATCACTAACCACTTCTTCATAATTGTTCTCCTCTCATACTTGATTCACAAGCCAAGCTTTTCTTGATGAGTCTATTGTCCAATTTCTTTCTTAATTTTTTCTTAATCAAAATTAAAACGATAAAAAAAGCATTCGCTGAATGACACATAAAATTGCGAATGCTTTCCATACTAATTGTATACTTCTTAAACTATACTTTTTTCTTTCACACTGTTATAGCGAACAAAAAAAATTCCGGTTTATGTATACCGGAATCATTTTTAGCTAATGTTTAATAAAAAGGGAAAAAGGGTTTAAATCCTGCAACATTTATAATGATAAAGGGAAAATCCTAAATTAGTGTTAAAACAACATAATAATTCAATGAGAAAAGTTTTCGTAGCATTTCATCCTCTGCAAATTTAATGTCCTATTTTGGAGAATCATGCTATAATCTGCTATTATGACACTATTTTAATTTAAAGAGAGGAAAAAACGCATGAAAAAAGTCCTAATTACGATTTTGAGTGTTATTGGGATTATCATTGTTGCTGGTGGAGGATATGCCTACTATCTTTACCATTCTGCAAAGGAAACAGCCGATAAAATGCATGAATCAGTTAACCTTGGTAAATCACATACAACACCTAAATTAAATTCCAAAAATGCGCCACCGATTTCTATTCTTTTGCTAGGCGTCGATCAACGTAAAAATGATGTCGGACGTTCAGATACGATTATTTTTATTACATTAAACCCAAAAACAGAAAAAATGCAAATGGTCAGTATTCCTAGGGATACTCGAACAGAAATTGCAGGCCGCGGTACTATGAACAAAATAAACGCTGCATATGCATATGGTGGTACGAAAATGGCTATTCAAACAGTGGAAAACTTCACAAACGTACCAGTCAACTATTATATACGAGTGAATATGCAGGCACTAAGCGCGCTTGTCGATGCAGTCGGAGGAATTACAGTTAATAACAAACTTGACTGGTATGATGAAGGATATTATAAAAAAGGTTATCATTATCACAAGGGCGAATTACATTTAAATGGTAAACAGGCGCTCGGTTATGTAAGAATGCGCCACCTTGATCCGAATGGTGACTTTGGACGAAATCAACGTCAGCGTCAAGTTATTGAAGCCATTATTAAAAAAGCAGCGAGCATAAAATCTGTCACACGCTTTAATGAAATATTTAATGCTTTAGGAGACAATGTTAAAACGAATCTAACATTTGACGATATGATGAAGATCCAGTCTAATTATCGCGGGGCAAGTAAAAACGTTGAACAATACGAAGTGCAGGGAACAAGTGAAAAGATAAACGGCATTTATTACTTATCTGTTCCAGATTCCGAAAGATCAAAAGTAACGAACATGTTAAAATCAAATTTGCAAAAATAAGGAAGTCCTTTCAAAAAAGACCGGTCCTTTATAAAGAAAACCCGATGGGATACTTGATATGCTCCCCTTTAGGTAGACAGATTAAAAAATAAAAATCTGGCTGCTTATGGGGGAGTATTTGTTATGTCCAAAAGATCTTACTCTGCAGAAGAGAAATACGAGATATTAAAGGAATTAGATGAGCATTATTCAACATATGATC
>NZ_JAAIWK010000049.1 GCF_011008565.1 Heyndrickxia ginsengihumi | reverse complement strand
GATCAAAGGGGCTAGCTAGAACTAAATATACTGCAATCGCTAAGTAAATTAATGTTGCAATGATATTTTTTTTATTCATTCTTGCACCTCCTTTTATTTAATTTTAAACGTTTTATTTGTATTATACGAATCGGTTGTATAATTACTTGTATGATTAATATAACTGTATTCTACACCTTTACCTTTTTTAGCTGCTGAAAGAAAAGGTTTCATTTGTGCTTTTACACTTTGTCCATAAACATACGATAGAGCACCTATCCATCCCTTGTAAGATCCTCCTAATGCAGCTGCCCAATCTGAAGCCGTACTTATTTGATTTGCTTGTTTTGCTATTTTTTTCACTTTAGATGGAGACATATAACTCGTTATTTTATAACAAGTATATCCTGGGTGGTCATGATGATACCTGGTAGCAGCAGCTTCACTTGTAACTGGATTCAAAACAATAATACTTACTAACACCATTGCTAAAAATACTGGAATAGATTTCTTCATTTTGTTGGACCTCCCCCAAATAATGTAAATTTATCCAATAATATCATTATACACCTTCTGTAAGCGCATTCGTTGGATTTTTTTGAATTTATAGTTACATTTTTGGGGGGGGTTCTCTCTCAGAACAGGGGTCAAAATTAGTTTTATAAATAAAAAAAGCAATTCCTATTATAAGGAATTGCTTTTTTTCCATATCTACGAAGTTAAAAAGATATGGAAAAGGCACAATCTCTGTAATCAGTTATAGCACCTTTTATTTTTGATTACAAATTATGGGGAAGTGTCAACGGTAAATCGGACTGAGTGAGGAACGAACGAGGGAGAATTTAAGGAGTTGACACGAGCGCATGATTTACACCCTCTTGGCATTGTCGAACCTTTTCGGTTCGACCTGCCAACCGGCGAGGGAGCCCCCTCAAAATTGAGGGGGTTGGGGGAGTTTTTATATGGGGTCAAGGGGATTCATCCCCTTGTGGGTTTGGGCAAAGCCCAAGGTTTTTTGCACGCTGAGGCGTGCTTCGGCGATAGCCGAAAGAGCCTCGCAGAGCCCACACTTTACCTAGTAAAGTATAGTGGGTTATACTTTACATGGAAGTAGTGCCGAATTTTGGTCGGAGCGTGGTGGTCAAAAATGAGTATGTTGGCGGCTCGAATGCAGAAGATGAAAGCCAATAATCTAGCAGGAATTGAGAGACATAATAAACGGATTTATAAGAATCATAGTAACGAAGATATTGACGGGGAACTGTCGTACCTGAATTACGATTTGATGAATCGCCAAGGGAAATATGCGGATGTTGTGAAGGAGATTATTGAATCCCAAAAAGAAGGGAATCGGGCAATTCGGTCTGATGCAGTATTGGTTAACGAGTGGATTATTACCAGTGATAAAGCTTTCTTTAAAGATATGAATCCTGAAGAAAGGGATCGCTTCTTCCAGGAAGCGACCAATTGGTTCAAAGAACGCTATGGTCAACAAAATATTGCCTATGCGCAGGTCCATTTAGATGAACGGACACCTCATATGCACTTAGGAGTCGTTCCTATGCGTGATGGTAAACTTTCAGCTAAGACTGTATTTAATCGTCAGGAGTTAAGGGCGATTCAGGAAGAACTCCCAAAACATTTGCAGGAAAAAGGTTTTGAGATTCAACGGGGTAAAGAGGAATCTGAACGTAAGCATTTATCTGTTCCTGAATACAAGGAAGCTAAAGAAGAAGCCAAAAAATTGAAAGAAGAAACGAAAAAGATTGTTTCTAAGGCTTCTCAAATTGCCGATTTTCACGACAACATTCAAGAACGAGTTAAAACCCTTAAGGAAGCGAATAACGCCTTAGAAAGCGAAATAAAGCGAAAAAAAGAGTTGATCAAAGAACATACGCAGCGTGTAGAAAAATTGGCCTCAGAAGTAAAATCAAAGAATCCCCCGAAGTTGTACCGTGCAAATAAGGTAGAACCGATTTATGAACCTAAATTTAAAGTGGAGAAATTACGGGGACGGGCACTAAAAATAGACGTAGATGAGTACAACAAAATGTTGAATAGCCAACGAAAATATCAAGAAATTCATGAAAGATTGATAGATAACTTTAATCATCTCGCAGAAAAATATTATAGGGTGAAAAACAATAGAAATTTGCTTGCAAGTGAACTGGAAAGGGTCACGAAGGCATTGCCAATTCAGAATGAATACTTTGTACCTGCAACTGAACTTCAAAAAGCGCAAAAGGAGATCCAAGAAAGGGACAAGATTATTCAAGCAAAGGATAAAATCATTGAGGAACAAGAAGAACATATAAATAGCTTGGAAAAAACAATTATGCGGTGTGCTGAATTTATTCGAGATATGCGTAAACAAGCCTTTGATTTGGTAAATGATTTAGCCCAACGAATGAAGATTGTACCGTTAGTCAACAAGCTGATTCAACAAGAGAAGGAGCAGAAGCAGATTCAAGTTGATATGGAGGGAAAGAAATCCGAACTATCAAGAAAACAGAAATCTAGGGCTGATGATTGGGAGATGGAGCGCTAGTTCTAGCAATCTCCTATAGATTGTCATACATTTGATATTGCAGCAAAAGCTATAAAAAGGAATAGCAAGCATTATGGTTATTTGCATAAAAATACTAACTCAACTTCCGATAATATACATTATGGTAAACTGATAAATCCCTTTAACGGCTTCATATCAATATTTGTTAATTAATGCTTGCAAAATCAATATGCACTATTTTATACATTGTTGATATTAAAGCGTTTTGGGGACATCTGATTACCATTTTGTACATATGTTTTTGCATAAAATCCTGCATATTTTTGCCATCCCAACTGCAAGAGCATAAGGTAAACATGCTATCACTGGACGTGTAGATCAAGCAGAGCCTGATGTTAGTATGATAGTGTAAAAATAAAAATACTATGCGAATGCTATGCATTTTTCTAATCTTGCTATGCAAAAACTATGCGAAAATACATTCCTTAAATTTTAGCTTTCAACTAAATCCGCATTATGTTGAAAGCTAAAAAAGCTGTATTGGTTGTTTTTAAGCTCATACAACCCCGTGGTAACTTCAATTTTACCAGATAATCACAGTATTTTAGTTTATGTAATGTAATTTAATTTAATTTAATTAAATAACTCCTAATTCCTTTTCAAGTTCGTAACGCTCTTCATAAAACATTTGATCTAATATGTTATTGACAATACCCCAATAGCAAGCATAAATATTTTTACGAATACGATTTTTTTTGATTTGTCTTACAAGTTGTCTAAAGCTATCACAAGCCATATCAGTGATTTCAGAAAAAGTATAATCAAGTTTGCTTGTTGCACATTTTACAACTTTCCACAATTCTTCAATGGTATTTGCAGAATCATAAAAATTTGAGGCAAGGTCTTTAAATTTCTTTGGAACACGATTTGATGTAAATTCTGTTTCATCACCGTTATAACGTTTATTTATAATATTTTGTTTTAAAGAATATAAATTGTTTTCTTGGTGTGACATTTCCATTTTTTTACTGCTTGATACAATGGGATTTTCAATCTCCTCTTGTGTGACATTTTGATGATTGGATCCAAAAACTTCTTCTAAAGGTTGAATTACAATAGCGTTTGATGTTTGCTGCATATCAGAATTACGTTTCATTTCATATTGACGAATGATACCTAGCTCTTCTAGTTTTTTGCAAGCACGTATAATCGTTCTACGGCTTTTACCGATTAATTCTCCAATTTGATTCTTACGAAGAAAACTAACTCCTGTATACTTAGCACTGTAGCGATGTAATAGATCTAATACAGCTACACACGTTTTGTTCAATTCAGTTGAAAGCATTTCTTTGTATGTACGTACAGTTTCGTTTAGTTGATCAATCGTTTCAAATGTTGATAAATTTTTATATGTTTCTTCACTTGCAATGAGTGTAATTGCTTTTTTTCTCATGTCTAGTCTTCTCCTTTTTAAGGAAAACGAAAAAGAGCATTGTCTGTCGTAAAAAATGTGTACGACAAACAACGCTCTTCATAACTAGACAAAGTTTTCCTCTTGAAATTCCCTTTTATATGCCTTAATATGGGTATATAAAAAAGTAGTTTCAAGAGTCTTGAGCAAGTGTTTGTCGTGTGTCGGCACGACGGACGGTATAAGGATGTTCCAGCATCACTTATACGGCCAAGACTCTTTTTTATTTTCCGATCTTATAGTTATTTTTAGTATAATACTAGATTGTCTGATAGACAACTTCAAACAGTAAGAAAAATGATAATTAATAAATCTAAATGCGCGAATGCTATGCATTTTTCTAATCTTGCTATGCAAAAACTATGCGAAAATACATTCCTTAAATTTTAGCTTTCAACTAAATTCGTATTATATTGAAAGCTGAAAAAGCTATATTGGTTATTTTTAAGCTCATACGACCTTTTTTGTTAGACCGAATGTTTTAACCTTTAAATTGAATTTCTAAGGATGTTCCAGCATCAC
Organism: Heyndrickxia ginsengihumi; assembly: GCF_011008565.1. Taxonomy (GTDB): domain Bacteria; phylum Bacillota; class Bacilli; order Bacillales; family Bacillaceae_C; genus Weizmannia; species Weizmannia ginsengihumi. The sequence continues at coordinate 1,613 of NZ_JAAIWK010000049.1, read as the reverse complement.
TTATACGGCCAAGACTCTTTTTTATTTTTTTAAATGGATAGACAAAACGTAATATTCAAAAAAATGATAGACTTCCCAATGAAAAAAATGGTACTATTTTTTTCATTGGGATAATTTACTATTCCAATAGACTTACAAGAGCATAGATAGGGGGAGTTATTGTTGAAGGTTTTGAAAATGTTAACAGTGCCAGCTTTGGGAGCCGCAATATTATTTTCAGGAACTCATACTAATGTCTTTGCAGCTAATAATGATAATCAAAAAGCAAAAACTATTGAAAGCCATCAAGAGATTACAGATCTAAATAAGTTATATGAAAGAGCTCAAAAGGGGATAAGCGACTTAAGTTTTTCTAGCGAGAAAAGCTTAAGTACTAAATCTTCTCTTTCCTTAAAAGAGAAAAGCAACAATAATGAATTGAACTTTCATAAGTACCAAACAGCTCAATTATTAACTGTAAAACAAGAAGCAGATGGTACAAAAATCAAGACATATGCAGTTACTACAATGGAAGTAGCTCCTACACAAACGGTTAAGACAAATACTATTGCTCCAAAAAATAATCTAATTAGAATGTCAGTAGATGCTTCTAAATCCGACTCAAAATGGGATTCGACTATTGGGGTAAAAGCATATTCAACTGTCTATTATGACAACAAAACTGATCCGAGGGGCTCAAAACATTGGGACATGTCAAAAGTAAAAGGTGGATGGAAGGTAACTGACAATAGATATAGTCTTTCAGGCATGAAAGTAACATATGGACAAAATGGTTGGAGTTATTGGAAGGGTGGAGTTGTTACTGGTCAAGTATCTACTAAGTATCCCAAAGGCACAACCTTTTCTTACACAGTACCATCATCTTGGAAGCCTGTTGTTGCTAACGGTTCATTTTCAGTTGGAGGATCTGCTGTAGGTTGTACTTCGTATGTTAAAATTAAAAAATCTGGTAGTAAATCCTGGAGTTTAAGTTTTACAAATAACTTAGGAAGCTAACAGCAAAAATTGAGGCATACGCCTCAATTTTTGCTGTTTTTTAGTTATAATATATTTCAACCCCTAAAATAGTCCTTGGATGGAGGAAGTAAATTTATGGTTAGATCATTTATAGCTGGTGTCATAATAGCTCTTATTATTTCTATAATTGGCATCGCAATTAAATTTAGTGTAAGTCAAATATTTTTTATAGTTTCGCTCGTTATTATAATCTTAGCTGTGCTTGTATCGGGTTTTGGAGTGAGTGGAGACCGGATTAGGGCAAATACATCTAATGAAACAAAAGAAGATAGAAATTGGAGAATAAATTTTTCAAGAAACTTAATTATTTTATCAATTCCGAGCATTATCGGATTTATTGTCTCTCGATATTTACTATAGCGTAATAAGTCTTATAAGAGCTAAATCGTGGAGGATGAGTGATTGTGGTAAGCAAAATTCAAGAACACGATTAGTATTATTTTTATATTTATGACGAAATGAATATGGGTTTGCAAATATCACGAGGAGTGAGGACATTGACTTTTGCTGTAGTTGGATTGTCGGTTTTGACTTTAGCCATTAATGCAGTAACGATCGGTATCATGATAAAAAATAAGGTATGGGTAAGCTAAAAG
>NZ_JAAIWK010000048.1 GCF_011008565.1 Heyndrickxia ginsengihumi | reverse complement strand
CTTTTAGCTTACCCATACCTTATTTTTTATCATGATACCGATCGTTACTGCATTAATGGCTAAAGTCAAAACCGACAATCCAACTACAGCAAAAGTCAACATTCTCACCCCTCGTGATATTTTGCAAACCTATATTTATTTTGCCATAAAAGATTTTAATGTACTAAATTCTACGAAAGGTTAAAATAAATGCCTCTCAGTCTCATCAGATTCCCCTATATCGCATTTAAATAGATTGTTAGACTAAAAATAAAGGGAATAGTTTAAAACCTCTTAAAATCAAAAATAAGGGGTTTTAAGAGGTTTTTTCTCTCCTTGTTTTGAGGTGGGAAGGTGCAGGCTGGGGGTGAATTGGCGGGAGCCAAGAGGGGGTTAGCTCCCTTATGCGTGTTTAAACATGGCGTAAGATCACTGTCATGAACGGATGGACTGGCGGTTCGGCAGGTACAATGGATAGAGCAAGCTGACCTCCGAGGTTCCTCGTTTTGAGTATGGTCGGCTTGGCGACAAGTCAGCACCTGCCGAATTTCTCCATGCAAGGGGGAAAGGGTGGAGATTTTTTTGGCGTAGCGAACCCGAAGGGCAAAAAAATACTACCCGAACCTTGCATGGAGAAAAGCCCCTTATATATAGAGTGAGAAGGACATGACTTTAAAAAGTATAAAAAAGATTGATATATCAATACTTTTAGAGATTTTCATGTGTCCCCAAAAAGGGACAGTTCCGTCCCCAAAAAGGGACACATGAAAACATAAAAAAATTCGTGTTTAGCATTTTTGCTAAACACGAATTTTTATTTAAAACAACTTATTTGGCAAATCTTTTAATATAGGCATTTTCATAGATTTATAAAACATTACTTGTAAATGATCTGGTACAGCGTCTCTATCTCCTGCAAAGATGATAAACGCAATTAATAAGAACGCATTTGTTATATCCCTTATAACCATTTTGGTACGCTGACCGGACTCTAAATCAGTAGCAAATATAAATAGACCTACTACCTGTTTAAATCCAATTTCTATAATTGTCGTAACAAAAACAAAAAGAGTAAATAAGTAGGCTACTAGAAGAGTACTTAAACCAACAATGATTGGTGTGAAATTAGCTTGATAACGGAAATAACCTTCTTTAAATGCATCCGTAAAAAAAGCAAATGCTCCATCCTGAATTTTGTCAGCAACCACCTTACCATTTTCATCTGTATCTAATTTGTAAGCCAAATTTTTAATCTCGTCACTGTCTACATCACTTATCGTATCTGGTGTAATTAAAGCATTTAAATTCGTCACTTTAAACGAATTCTCGGTTAAATCATTTCTCTTGTTATCTTTATTATCCAAAATGGAGAATCCTTGTGATGATACGTAAAGAAGGTCCGTAACGTTTTCTTGAATTAAATGCCAGGATAAACTAGCAGCATGGTCATTGTTATTATCTGTTTGAGTATCATTATAAAACTTTGTTGAAACGTCCTGCATTGTATCCATTAATGTTGGTAACCCTAAGATCAGAAATGCAGAAATAAAAATATTTACTCCTACAGACTTAAAATTAGGTGGTTCCTTTGCAATTACTGTTTTAAATCCTAAATAGACTAAAGTTAAAACCATAAGAACAACTACCGGAGATGATCTTCAAGTTGTTGATACACAAACAATTCCACAAAATGACACTGCTTATAATTCTTTAGCCACAGAAACTAATGTCATTCAGGAAACTGCGCTTGAATCAATAACAAGAGATAAAATCGTACTAATGAGTACGACAAGCAAAAGATCACAATTAACTGGATAGAAATATAGTCGTACTGATAAATATTCAAGTAAATTGAAACATTTTACTGTTGGAGCAATAGCAACAACTATATCAGCTGTTGTACCTTGGGCAACAGTTGCTTGGGCTACATCAATTGCTAATCTAGCTTATCAAATGAATGCAAAAACAGTGTATTATACTGTTAAAGTATATTTTAGATACATAAAAGGAACTAAGTTACCAAGAGCCGAAAAAGATGTTGTAACAGTTTATAGCAACTCTGCAAGAACTCATAAAATTGGTAAATCTCATACTAAAATAACTTATACACCAGGATGGTAAGTGTATTCATTTAATTCAAAAGTAAAAATAAGATATCCAACAATATCTTTAATCGTGGGTATCTTATTTTGCTTTTTTATTTTAAAATGATTTAAAAATAAAAAAAGTTTGGTGAAATTAATGAGTCAATCATCACGTAAAACATTTTCAGTTACCCTATATATAATTATTGGTGTACTGACCACTCTGTTTAAAAGCACACCAATTTATTGGATTGCTTTCATTGTCTTATTTTTAATATCGGTTTATAACATGTACAAGAAACCAAGTCTAGGAAATATTTTATTTTATATTATTATTTACTTGCTGTTCTTTGCTTATCTTTGGTTTTTCTTATTACGATGAACTAAAGATTAGGGAAGGTTCTCTCTCAGAACAGGGAGTAAAGAGTAAAATTAGTTTTGAAAATAAAAAAGTGGTGGAAGTTATCGAAATAAACTTCACCGCTTTTTTATTTGTCTTTTCGGAAGCAATGAGCATTCAAACATCACACGTAGAAAGAGAATTTTGTTCTCACCGTCGCAACCGGTGAAGGTTCTTAATTCCCAACAGGAAAGAGTATTTCCCTTTCCTCACCTTTTACAAGCCCCTATTTTATTAATCGCATAAGGGGTTTGCGATTCCTTTTTGTTAGCCGTCATTAGGAAGAACGACTCCTTTTTTATTCGTCGCTCAAGGACTAGCGACACACTTATAAAATTATTATCTTTTAAATTTTTTACCTTTGCAAATAAAATGGCTAAACAAATTCAAAAATTCTCTTGAATCAACTGTACAAAACTCGCTCTATTTTTTATTATACAAACAGTTCAAAAAACAACTTTTTTATTTCACATAATAAAAAACTTCCAATCTATCAGGAAGTTTTATCTGCTAAACTTTGAAGTTCTTATGTATCGTTTTAATTCTTGGTAAAACTGCTCACGAGTGCCCGCTAAAATAACGAGAATTAAATTACCATCCTCATCTTCTCGAATACTGTAGGCAATTTCATAGTTTGTACCATTATGATATATGTCATAACCATAGATTCCAGCTAGATCCCCCTTTTTTTGTTCGCCTACAGCGTAAGGATCTAGCTGAATTTCTCGGAATGCTTCTTTAAATTTTTGCTTTAATGGCTTATCTTTAAGCTTCTTGATAAATTTTTCTGTAGCTAGAGATGTTTTCAAACTATAGTTCATCATCATCTTCTCCGAACAAATCAGCCACAGTCGTTATCTTACCTTCTGCTATTGTTTCAGCAATTAAGGAATCTACAGCATTTCCTAATTGTGCTTTGCGATTTTTGAATTCAGCCATTAAATCAGCCCCGGAATAACCTTCTTCAATAAGATCAGCAAGAATTTCCTCTGAAAAGTCGTCAAACCCTTCACGTATTGGTCTAATAACCAATTGATTTTGATATAACTCTAGGTTTACTTCATCCCCAATATTAAGTGTCTCATAAAATTCTTTTGGTATGCTGATTTGTCTCTTACTTGAAACAGAAATTCTTTTAACCTTCTTAGGACGTCTATTTGGCATGGACATTCTCTCCAATTCTTTTTGTACCATTACCATAAGTTATGTCCCCCCTTTAAGAAAATATACCAAAATTCCCAGAATCTTTAACGCAGTATTTCTAAGAAACAAAATTTCTTGGTTTCTTTGCTTCTTTGTTTGTAATCTTAGCACATTAGGTTTGATTTGTACACTAATCCCTCCTAATATTCAAATTCTGCAATTCCTTCTTTTATTGCGTTTACTAATCGCTTATTTTTCTCTAAATCTCCGAATAGGCTAAATCTTAATAGCCAGTTATAATCATGTTCTGTGGCTATATCACAAGAAAAAGTAATTACTGGAATAGATACAATGAAACTATCTGAGTAAATGTCTTTTGTGATGTACATAACCGCTTCAGTATCCCGATCAAATACAGACTGGGATATGTCTATAGCAATTGTTTTTAATGTATTCATGCTAGTTTCTCCTTCTTCTTTGCACGGATTAAAGTGCTTTTACTAATACCCGTTATCTCTTCTACTTGTTTGTAGGAATGAGTTTCTAACAGCTTTAAAGCGTGTTGTAGCTGTTTCTTGCTGTATTTATTAGGCCGACCTTCCCTGAAATCCTCACGCTGTTTAGCAATAGCCTTTCCTTCTTGAGTACGTTCTACAATCATATCACGTTCAAATTCTGCAAAAGCAAAGAAAATATTCCTAATGAGTTTACTAGATGATGTGTTATCCATTAAACCAATATTAAGAATATGTACCCTGACACCTTTATCAATCAATTCATTGACCAATTCACTACCCTGAGACATTGACCTAGCAAAGCGATCTAGTTTAGTTACAACTAGTGTGTCACCTTCTTTTAATACTGAAAGTAATTCTTGAAATTGCGGACGATCTGTTTTAGTTCCAGTGAACGATTCTTTATAGATAACCTCGCAACCCTCAGCTTCTAATTTCTTTACTTGTTCTTCTAATGAATTTCCATTTGTAGCTTGTCCTTTTGTACTTACCCTAGCGTATCCGTATCTCATTATGTAAAAACCTCATTTTCTATAGTTTATTTATGACTCTAAGTTATGACACCGTTTGGTACCTTGATAATACAGGACATGGAAAATGGTGTCAATACTTTTAAGTTTTGGTACCACTTTTTTTAGAATCAAATAGGGTTTTTTTTATTAAAAGGGGTTGCTTGATCAAAAAACAGGGGTGTGTCCATTCAAAAAGGGGTCTAGGGACTCTCGGAATGTCCATACAAGCCTTTGAACAGATATATAGATAGATAAGTATATTACGTACTTAGAACGTCTTAGAATCCAAAATAAGAATCCATAGACATATCACACATAAATAGGACAGTAAGCAGGACAGGACAGCAGCACACCGCTACCCAGCACCACACTACCCAGTCATGCACCCATTACATACCGATACATGCAGAGATAGATAGGCATACCATGTGCCACTACATACCACACCGGCATGGCATAGCACCACTATGGGACTCTCATATACCAACATATACGATAGCCATTGACCTGTCTTGATAGATCAACATTAATCAACTATCGAAAGTAACTATCAAAATATGATGGTTCAATGTAACAGGGTAAGAATGGTATGAAGAGGTGAAGCTATGAAGCATTAATGAACTGAATATCTAAAGGTGTGAAGGGTACCTCTGGGGGAGTCCCCCCTCTTTCGGGGGTGTCTGATGTCTAAAAAATATATGCGACGGTTTTTAAACTTTAATCGTCAGGCAATTTGATGTTGCTACGGACACCTACAACGAAATTATCTTTTCCAATCATGGACAATCCTTCGATAGTTTCCTTTATACAACGAAAAAAAGCCTGTGTAAGCAACATCTGTTTCTTGGTATTTTCGCTTAACATCACGCATTTGGTCATAAAATTTCCTCCCAAAATGGTTTCGTAGGTTATTAAAAAAGTCCATAACCTACCGTCGGAAATGGACTTGCAATTTACATCAAAAATAGGACACATAATTTTTATTTTTTGCCGAACAATCTACTGAATAATCCCTTCTTCTTGACTTCAGTTTGAGTGGCCGCTGCTGTCTCTAATTTTGCTTGATTGCTTTCTTCAATAAGTCGAACGTATTCGTTCATTCTCTTTTGACTTTCATTTAATGATTCTTCCACCTGTGATTCCAATTGTCCCAGCTTCGCTAAAACTTGTCCTAATACTTGTTGAGTTTCTTTATGCTGTTCTTCCCTTATCTGATTAAACCCTTGTTGTTTGGCTAGTGCTTCTTTTATTGCTTTTAATTCGTCAGCCACGTTCACAGTCACAGATTCTTCATCATCCGTTTGAACGGTCACATTCATCGCTATTCCCCTATTTGATAGGGTTTGTTCAACTTCATCTAGGTTCTTGCTATCAGAGTATAGGTCACGAATCTGCTTTAATACGGTCACAGAATCTGCATGAATCAAATACCGTTTATGTACCTTTTTAACCTTCAGGTGAATACCGTGATTCCTTAAGTATCGTCGCAAAGTTTCGACCGGCACTCCTATCCTGTCACTTACATCACTAACAGTTAACCAATCTCCTTCAGCCATAAAAACACCTCTATCTTCATACGTCCATTCGTTCACGGTCAATAGTACACCAATCATTCATTATCTACATTCTCTATTGTACCAATGTTTTCCTGTTATCGGTTATGAACGTGCATTAAAAATGGTTATACATGCACCGAAAATAGATTGTTTTCGTGAACGTATCGTAAATCTATGACCGTGAAGCTGCAGCAAATCTTTTTAATGCTTTTTCTCGTCCATTCGCTAGCGATTGCTTCTGTTTGTCGCTTAAAATACGCTTTTGTTTAAAAAACCTTTTATTTACAAGGGAATCCTTAACTGTAAATCTAATACTAGACGAATTACCTTCATGTAATGTTAAGACGCTGATTCCTCCTTGATTTTCATAGATTTATAAAACATTACTTGTAAATGATCTGGTACAGCGTCTCTATCTCCTGCAAAGATGATATGGGGATTTACAAAAAAGGACTCCCACAATATGGGAATCCTCTACAGTGCCCTAAAGCATTATTCACAAGACCTTTTTCTTTTTAACTTCCTTGCTTTGGGCTTATGATCAAGTTCAGAATTATTTATTTAAGTGTTTGTTCATTCTTCTAATTTTGACGATTTTATATATCACAAATCCTATAGCACACAGAAGAACCAGCCAGCCAAACTGAAATATTATATCAGACCAATTAATGTAACTGGTATTCATAAATTTAATCCTCCTTCAGTTATCTTTAAAATTTTATAGTATATGTTACATGTTTTATATATCCAACAGATTGGCCACCGATGTTTGCTCCATACAATTTAGTTCCTTTAGCATATGCTTTTCCGCCAGTTTTACTTGAATTCAATTTGTAATATGACGCTGAATCATTTGGAGTATATGTAATACCAAATATTACCCCGGATTGTTCACTCCATATTTTTACCTTAGAAACTTTCTTTGAACTTTTCCTTGTAACACGAGCGTAGGCTGTAATTTTCCCTGTAGCATTATATTCAGTTGTCTTATATGTTTTCGTACTGCTGCTTGATGCGCTCAAAACATTAAATGAAAGTCCTGAAGTTGTAGTACTGACAACGCTTGATTCTAGTGTAGCACTTTCATCTTTCTGAATGAATTTTTCGAAATCCTCTACAGAATTGAAATTCATCATTTTATCTTCAGGAATTAAATTTGGGTCAACCTTTGTTAAGCCATTATCTTTTGCAAAATCGGAAAGCTGAGAATCAATACTACTATCATTTGAAGCTGCCTCCACTTTACTACTCAAGTTACTCAAACCCAAAGAGGCAAATGAGACCAATAAAATACAAGCAATTAGATAAACAATACGTCTTTTCATAATTCCCCCCCAGAATTAATAGAACAATACATTAAAATATTACAACAATTACATCTTTTCCGAAAGTTCCTCCAAGGAAATATTTGTAAAATTTGTAATCAAAAATAAAAGGAGGTGCAAGAATGAATAAAAAAAATATCATTGCAACATTAATTTACTTAGCGATTGCAGTATATTTAGTTCTAGCTAGCCCCTTTGATC
>NZ_JAAIWK010000047.1 GCF_011008565.1 Heyndrickxia ginsengihumi | reverse complement strand
GTTTGCGTGTTTTATTACATCATCAATTTAAGGTTAAAGGAATTCCGGTAATTTAGGGGTAGGAGCGAGAGCTCATACCCCAACATTTGACGTAGAACCTTAATATTCGCTCCCAATCTTTGATTGTCCGTATATATTAATTATCTTGTTTTTAATATTCTATTATCAGTAATTATTGTTTAGAACAACATATGTCCACAATCATTTTTACGAGTTTGTCTAAAGATTTTCTCCCGAATATCATGTTTAATTGAATAAAAATACAGAATATTGCGTCGTTGAGTCATTTGCTTTATAGACATACAATGATAACAAACAATGGGAGGGATCGATATGCAAAAGAGGATATCTTTATTAGGTGTACCGATGAATTTGGGGCAAATTTATAAAGGTGTTGCGCTTGGTCCAACAGCAATCCGTTATGCTGGCGTTCTTGAAAGGCTGGAAGAGCTTCATTATCATGTAACAGATTATGGTGACATTGAGATAAAGCAAGTGGCACCTTCTATAGACGAGGTTTGTAGACTACGTAATTTGGATGCGATTTCAAATATAAGTGAAGTAGTTGCCTCAAAAGTTGATACCATTGTCAAATCAGGGGAGTTTCCACTTACTCTTGGCGGAGATCATAGCATGGCTATAGGTACAATTGCCGGTATTAGCAAGCATTTCGAAAACTTGGGTGTTATATGGTTTGATGCACATGCAGATTTAAATACACCAGAAACAAGTCCCTCTGGCAATATTCATGGTATTCCGCTTGCCGTAAATTTGGGATTGGGCCACGAAAAATTAAATACAGTTCATGCTTATTCTCCGAAAATTAAGCAAGAGAATATTGTTTTAATTGGGCAGAGAGATTTAGATCCGGGTGAAAAAGAATTAATTAAAAAATTGGGTATTAAAACTTATACGATGCAAGATATTGATCAACTCGGTATGAGGACGGTTATTGAGGAGAGTATTGCTTATTTAAAGGATAAAACGGACGGTATACATTTATCGCTCGACCTTGATGCACTCGATCCAAGCGAGACACCAGGTGTAGGTACCCCTGTAGAGGGTGGAATTTCATTTCGTGAAAGTAGACTCGCGATGGAATTACTTTCTGAATCGGGCCTTATTACTTCAGCAGAATTTGTAGAAGTGAATCCACTCTTAGATCAACGAAATCGGACAGCAATCATTGCGATGCAATTGATAACTGTTTTATTTGGGAAAAAGCTATTATAAGGTGCAAAAAATTAAGCGATAAAAAGCGGTTAGTATGAGCAATACTACCGCTTTTTTAGTGTATAATATTGGTTAATTAATTGATCCAAATGTTCACTTGTTCGGATTACATGCTCATTTACATAACCATTACTCGCTGCTAGCTGAGTTAGCTCAAGACGTTTTTTTTCGATTTCTTCGATGAGAGCTAGTGTTTTTGAATCCATAGTGAGCCCCCATATTCTTTTATTGTATATGTAAATTATTTATAACCATTTTTTTTATGATATAAACACATTTTGAAAATGTTTGTTAGTATATTGGACAATTTTATATTTTTAATGAAACTTTTTTTGTAGATCAAACGTAATCAATGGGTACCGCAGAGAGCGGAGGGGAACAATGGAAACAATCATAAAGCGGAAAATTAGACAAGTCATTAAAGGAGATCAAAATGCTTTTAATGATATTGTTGAATTATATAAAGATAAAGTGTATCAAATATGTTATCGAATGTTAGGCAGCAAGCATGAAGCAGAGGATGTTGCTCAGGAGGTTTTTATTCGCGCATATACGAATATTTTAAGTTATAAACAAGAAAGAAAATTTTCATCTTGGTTATTTCGAATTGCGACTAATCTTTGCATTGATAGAATTAGAAAGAAAAAGCCTGATTACTATTTAGATGCGGAAATATCGGGGACAGATGGATTAACAATGTACTCAACAATTGCCATAGATGAGAAATTGCCGGATACGAAAGTTGAAGAATTAGAGTTGCAGGAAATCATCCATAGAGCCATTTTAAGATTACCTGAAAAATATCGGGTTGTAATCGTCCTGAAATATATTGAAGAGCTTTCTTTAAATGAAATTAGTGATATTTTAGATATGCCACTTGGGACCGTAAAAACGAGAATTCATCGCGGACGAGAAGCTTTAAGAAAGCAATTGAAAAAATTATAGAGAGGAGGAAAAAAGGTGACGACATGCCCTGATCAAATCATCCATTATATGCATGATTATTTAGATCATGATATATCAGAAGATCATAAAGAAATCCTTCTCCACCATTTGGAGACTTGTGCAATATGCAAGCAACATTTTGACGAATTGCAAAAGAGTGTTTCATATGTACAAAGCTTGTCCAAAGTGACTGCACCGGATCATTTTACGAAGAATGTTATGAGCCAATTACCTAAAGAAAAAAGAAGAATTGGTATGAAGCGTTGGATTAGCGCCCATCCTTTTTTAACTGCGGCATCTCTATTTATTATATTAATGGCAGGAACACTTTTTTCCTCGTGGAATGATCCGAATGAATTTTCTTTTACGAAAAATCCTAATTTAGTTGTTAAAAATCATACGGTCATTGTTCCAAAAGGGAAAGTAGTAAAAGAAGATGTGACTGTGAGAAATGGAAATATTCGTGTTGAAGGGACCGTTCAAGGAAATGTAACAGTGATAAAAGGAAAAGAATATATGGCATCAGCAGGAAATGTTACAGGGAAGGTAAAAGAAATTGATAAAATATTTGAGTGGATATGGTACAAAATGAAAGATTTAGGACACGATGCATTTGCTCACAATAAATGAATATATTACTAAAGAGGAGAGCATGTCTAATAGCTCTATATTTACGATTGACAATATTGAATGACTCCTATTTGTTCTAAATAAGTGGTATAATGGAACAGTTGAAAATAAGAATATGATTTAAAAACAACGGAGGCAGGATCATGCATATTGCAGATTTCCCCATCTTTAGCTACCTTTCCAATATTGTGGATATATTGGTAGTTTGGTTTGTCATATATAAAGTTTTAATGATTATACGTGGAACAAAAGCAGTACAGCTTGTAGAAGGAATATTTGTGATCATCATTATTCGTTTTCTTAGTTCTTTATTAGGACTACAAACGCTCGAGTTCATTATGGAACAAGTTTTCACATATGGATTTTTAGCGATCATCATTATTTTTCAGCCAGAGTTACGCCGTGCGTTGGAACAGCTCGGGCGCGGAAAATTTTTCTCAAGAGCGGCTAATCATGAAGATGATGAACAGATTCAGCTTATTGACTCAATTGTGAGTGCAACAAGTTATATGGCGAAACGGAGAATTGGGGCGCTGATTTCTATTGAGAGGGAAACGGGTTTAGGCGATTATGTTGAAACAGGTATCCAGCTCGATTCAGCAATATCCTCTCAGCTATTAATCAATATTTTTATACCGAATACACCGCTTCATGATGGAGCTGTTATTATTCAAAAAGGAAAAGTAGCTGCTGCCGCGTGTTACCTGCCTCTATCAGAAAGTCCGTTTATTTCTAAAGAATTAGGGACAAGGCATCGGGCGGCTGTTGGAATAAGTGAAGTGACGGATAGTTTAACGGTGGTGGTCTCAGAAGAAACGGGAGGTATTACCATCACGAAAAATGGCGAATTACATCGTGATTTAACACTAGAGCAACTACAAGAAGCATTGAAAATTGAATTAAAGATTGCGCAAAAAGCAAAAGAACCTTCCTCATTGAAGTGGAATTGGAGGGGGAAAAAGAATGGATAGACTGATGGACAGTCGTTGGTTTATGCGAATTTTAGCTTTAGTATTTGCTGTTTCATTATATATGTCTGTTACCGTTGAGAATGGCGGTAAAGTTATCAACATTACACAGAATAAAGGAAGCGGCGTCGTAAAAGATGTTCCAATTGAGCTTTACTATGATAGTACAAACTTAGTAGTATCAGGGGCTCCAAAGACAGTCAATGTGGAGATTTCGGGGCCAAAAATCCTTGTCCAACAAGTTAAAGCTTCAAGAGATTTCAATGTTTATATGGATTTAAGTAATGCTCACATTGGAAGACAAAAGGCTGAAATTAAAATTAAAAATATTTCTGATAAATTAAAAGTGAAATTAAGTCGGAAATATGCATATGTAACTGTGCAAGAAAAAATCTCGAAACGGTTTAACGTTGAGGCAGAGTTCGACAAAGGGCTTGTCCCAGAAGGATATGAAACATCAAGTCCAATAGTCGATCCAGCAACAGTTAAGATTACAGGTGCAAAAGATGTATTAGACAAAATTAGTTATGTCAAGGCGACATTGGAAACAAGTAAGCCGATTAATTCGACAGTATCACAGCAAGCAAAAGTGAGAGTTCTTGATAAAAATCTAAACAAACTGGATGTTGTTGTTGAACCGAGCACGGTAGAAGTAACCGTTCCAGTTTCGAATCCAAGTAAACAAATTCCAATAACCGTTAATCCAATTGGCAGTGAGAATCAGGGCGTTACGATAAAATCGATAACGACAGAGCCAAAGAAAGTAACGTTATACGGAACATCAGACGTTCTAGCTGGAATCGATAAGCTGCCAGTGAATGTAGATATTAGCAAAGTTAAAAAAGACACAACGATTAAAGTACCAATTAAATTACCGGATGGAGTTAACAAAGCAACCCCTGATACGGTCAAAGCAAAAATTACAGTTGAAAAGAATATGGACGAGAAAAAAATATCGAATGTGCCGATCTATGAAAAAGGTTTAGGTAATGATTATGATGTGAAATTCCTCTCTCCAGAAAGTGGAACCATTGATATTTTCGCAGATGGTACAACAGAAGAACTTAATAATATTTCTGCTAGCGATTTCCGTGTTTCTGTAAATTTATCGGGAATGTCAAATGGAGTACATGAAGTGAGTTACACAGTATCTGGTCCTAAAGGTGTATCATGGAAGCTTCCAGATGACAAAGCAAAAGTCAGCATTAAAGAAAAATCTGTTACGACAACTACAAATGATGATGAATCTAGCCAATCCAAAGAATCAACGACGGATGATTCATCAGATCAGAATGCTGATATGAATAGTGCTGACACTGAAAATAAAACGGAAAATTAACTTTAAGCCAACGAAATAATGATTTACTAGACGTTGTTGAAAAGAAGGGAAGAAATATAATGGGTAAATATTTTGGAACAGATGGAGTACGCGGAGTGGCCAACTCAGAATTAACACCTGAACTTGCTTTTAAGTTAGGGAGATTTGGCGGATATGTGCTAACAAAACATGCTGAAGGCCGGCCAAAGGTAATTATTGGTCGCGATACACGTATTTCAGGGCAAATGTTAGAAGGGGCTCTCGTTGCTGGATTACTATCTATTGGGGTAGAGGCTATGCGCCTAGGCGTTATTTCAACACCAGGTGTCGCTTATTTGACAAAAGCGTTAGGTGCACAAGCAGGCGTAATGATTTCAGCATCGCATAACCCTGTAGAGGATAATGGCATTAAATTTTTTGGTTCAGATGGCTTTAAACTTTCAGATGACCAAGAGGCGGAAATAGAAGAACTGCTGAATATGGATGCAGATCAATTACCAAGACCTGTAGGAAAGGATCTTGGTATTGTGAGCGACTATTTCGAAGGTGGACAAAAATATTTACAATATTTAAAACAGTCGGTTGACGAAGATTTTACAGGTATTCATATTGCTTTGGATTGTGCACATGGGGCTACTTCATCATTAGCAACTTACTTATTTGCTGATTTAGACGCAGATGTTTCAACAATGGGGGCTTCACCGAATGGGCTTAATATTAATGATGGTGTTGGATCAACTCACCCAGAAGCACTTGCAGCATTCGTGTTAGAAAAAGGAGCAAATATTGGACTTGCTTTCGATGGTGATGGTGATCGTCTAATTGCTGTTGATGAAAAAGGACAAGTTGTAGATGGCGATCAAATCATGTACATTTGTGCGAAATATTTAAATAAAGAGGGATTTTTAAAGAAATCAACCGTCGTTTCAACCGTTATGAGCAATCTAGGCTTTCATAAAGGATTAGAAGCACTAGGAATTCATAGTGTACAGACGGCAGTTGGAGACCGCTATGTTGTAGAAGCAATGAAGGAAAATGGCTATAATCTTGGCGGAGAACAATCAGGCCATATTATCTTTTTAGATTACAATACTACTGGTGATGGTTTGTTAACAGGTTTGCAACTTGTAAATATAATGAGTTTAACAAATAAATCGTTATCAGAGTTAGCAGCCGAAATGAAAAAATATCCGCAAAAACTAGTGAATATTAAAGTAACAGATAAATATCATGTGACGGATAATGAAAAAATTAAAGCCGTTATTACTGAAGTAGAAAAAGAAATGGATGGGAATGGACGAATTCTAGTCCGTCCATCAGGTACCGAACCATTAGTTCGTGTAATGGCCGAAGCACCAAATCAAGAAGATTGTAATCGCTATGTTGAACGCATTGCTGATGTTGTTAAACAAGAAATGGGTCTTAATGAATAATCATGATTTTATGCATAAGGGGAACGAATAGATCCTCTTATGCATATTTTATGTTGTAAGTAACAAAATATGTTGACAACTGTTCCAAGTATCCGATAATATTATCTTGTTGTTTTCTCTTGAAAATAATAAGGAAAGGAGCATTGTTGGAAAGTTGAATCATTAGAAGCGCCTGGACTAAATCCGATCGGAAGGGATTTAGTTGACGAGGAGGAGGAGTATCGAGAGTAATCGGCGGATGCCTCCCGGCTGCCACACAGTCGTTAATCTTTTCTTAAATCACTTAGGTGACTAAGTGGACAAAGGAAAAAGATAGGTGGAGAGAAAACAGACATCACATTACTCGGATGAAGGAAGTCAATGTGAAAAGTTGAATGAAGTCTGAAATCTAACCATTAAAAATTAGAGATAAGGGGGCAAGTATGCTCCCGGGTATTCTTGCTCCCTTTTCACAAGGAGGAAGCAAACTATGTGTGGTATTGTAGGTTATATTGGTACGGAAGATGCGAAGGAAATTTTGCTTAAAGGATTAGAGAAGCTTGAATATAGAGGATATGATTCTGCAGGTATTGCAGTAAGAAATAATGAGGGCGTTCATGTTTTCAAAGAAAAAGGCCGCATTGAAGATCTTCGCCAAATCGTAGATAAACATGTTCATGCGACTGCTGGTATTGGGCATACACGTTGGGCAACGCACGGAATCCCAAGTAAAGAAAATGCTCATCCACATCAAAGTGCATCAGGACGTTTTACACTTGTGCACAACGGTGTAATTGAAAACTATACATTATTACAAAAAGAATATTTAGCAGATGTTGCTTTAAAAAGTGATACTGATACAGAGATCATTGTTCAGTTAGTAGAAAAATTTGCAAATGAAGGGCTAAATACGGCTGAAGCTTTTCGTAAAACACTTACTTTGTTAAAAGGTTCTTACGCGCTTGCGTTACTAGACGAACAAGATCCTGACACAATTTATGTTGCGAAAAACAAAAGTCCATTGTTAGTTGGAGTTGGTGATACATTTAATGTCATTGCAAGTGACGCGATGGCGATGCTTCAAGTAACAGATCAATTTGTTGAATTAATGGATAAAGAAATGGTTATTGTAACAGCTGCTAAAGTTACGATTCAAAACTTAGCTGGGGAGACAATTGCCCGTGATCCATATACTGCTGAAATCGATGCTAGCGATATCGAAAAAGGAACATATCCATTTTATATGCTAAAAGAAATCGATGAACAACCGCTTGTTACTCGTAAAATTATTCAAGCATACCAAGATATTAACGGTGAGTTGACAATCGACTCCGATATTACAAAGGCAGTAAGCGAAGCGGATCGCCTATATATCATTGCGTGCGGAACAAGTTATCATTCAGGTTTAGTTGGAAAACAATTACTTGAACATATTGCAAAGGTTCCTGTTGAAGTCCATGTTGCAAGTGAATTTGTTTACAACATGCCATTACTTTCTAAAAATCCACTATTCATTTTCATTTCACAAAGTGGTGAAACAGCAGATAGTCGTGCCGTGCTTGTGAAAGTAAAAGAACTAGGCTATAAAACATTAACAGTAACAAATGTTGCTGGTTCAACTTTATCTCGTGAGGCAGATTATACATTGCTTCTACATGCAGGTCCGGAAATTGCTGTTGCATCAACAAAAGCATATACTGCTCAAATTGCTGTTCTTGCGATCTTAGCAGATGTAACTGCAAAAGTGAACGGAATTGAACGTAACTTTGATTTAGTACATGAACTAGGAATTGTTGCCAATGCAATGGAAGTTCTATGTGATTCTAAAGAAGAGTTTGAAAAAATGGCTTCTGAATATTTAAGTGACACACGCAACTGCTTCTTTATCGGTCGTGCTCTTGACTATTATGTATGTCTTGAAGGTGCTTTAAAACTTAAAGAAATTTCTTATATTCAAGC
This sequence comes from Heyndrickxia ginsengihumi, assembly GCF_011008565.1. GTDB lineage: Bacteria > Bacillota > Bacilli > Bacillales > Bacillaceae_C > Weizmannia > Weizmannia ginsengihumi. Next base: position 578 of record NZ_JAAIWK010000047.1, on the reverse strand, counting down.
TGAAGGTTTCGCAGGCGGCGAATTGAAGCATGGTACAATCGCTTTAATCGAAGAAGGTACACCAGTTGTCGCGCTTGCAACACAAAACGATGTTAACTGGAACATTCGCGGTAATGCAAAAGAAGTATTAGCACGTGGCGCGAATGTATGTACTATTTCAATGAAGGGTCTTGAAACAGAAGAAGATCGCTTCGTGATTCCAGAAGTGAATGAATTATTAACACCTCTTATCTCTGTTGTTCCATTACAACTATTAGCTTATTACGCAGCACTCCATCGTGGATGCGATGTTGACAAACCACGTAACCTAGCTAAAAGTGTAACAGTGGAATAAAAAGCTATACTGTTTTGCTCCTTTGTGTTGAGTGACAATAAAGTTGTTTTAAAAGCACACATTACCGATTACAATAAATGTAATAGATAATGTGTGCTTTTTGTTGTGATGAAGCTTATGAGGTGATAAATGCGTGGCCAAATGCGGCTCTATTATATTTGTTGGGGTGTGAATAAAATTCAGACATAAAAATACACGTAAACTCCTAAATCCTTTACACTTGAATTGTCGAGAAACAAATGAA
>NZ_JAAIWK010000046.1 GCF_011008565.1 Heyndrickxia ginsengihumi | reverse complement strand
GTTTGCGTGTTTTATTACATCATCAATTTAAGGTTAAAGGAATTCCGGTAATTTAGGGGTAGGAGCGAGAGCTCATACCCCAACATTTGACGTAGAACCAGAAAAAGTGTTGGAGATGACGAAGATGACTAAAAGGTACTTAAGTGAAGTAGAACAAAAACAACTTGCTTGTAACCCCTATGTAGAATCTGTTACTGAAAAAGGAATCACTTATACAGATGAATTTAAAAGACATTTTATTGCAGAGAATGAAAAAGGAAAAGGTACACGTGAAATCTTTGAAGAGACTGGTTTAGATGTAGATTTAATTGGCTTAGATCGCGTGATTTCCTCTGGTAAACGTTGGCGTAAAATATATCGAGAAAGAGGAATCAATGGATTAGTAGATACACGAAAAAACCATTCAGGACGTCCTTTAGAACGTGAACTAAGCTTAGAGGAGAAATATGCTCGATTAGAAGCGAAAAACCGAATATTACAAGCTGAAAATGAACTCTTAAAAAGGCTCGATCTACTCGAAAGGCAGATGGTGAAGAAAAAATAGAACTGATAACCGAGCAGAAATTCTTATTAATTTATCAAACGATTGAAAAATACAAACTAAAGCGAATGGTCAAGTACCTTTGTGAAGTAGTCGGTGTATCTCGTTCAGGTTATTACAATTATTTTACTGAAAAAGCAAAACAAAACCGTGCAGTACGTTATCAAGCAGATGAAGAAGTAAAGGCAATCATTTTAAAAGCGTTTCATTTCCGTCGTCGTAAGAAAGGTGCACGTCAAATTAAAATGACTTTGGAAAATCAATATGGTATCACATACAATCTTAAACGGATTCGCCGGATAATGAAGAAATTTGATATTGTTTGTCCGATTCGAAAAGCTAACCCCTATCGTCGAATGGCAAAAGCTACGCAGGAACATCGGACATGTCCAAACCTCCTCCAACGTCAATTTAAACAAGGCATAGTTGGCAAAGTATTATTAACAGACATTACTTACCTAACATATAAAACAAGGTAAGCGTGCCTACTTATCCACGGTAAAAGATGCGGAAACCAATGAAATATTAGCCTATGAAGTATCAGACAAAATTACGCTCGACATCGCCTTAAATACTTTACGTAAATTAAAACGAAATTATCCGCATATAGCTGAAGAGGCGTTTATACATTCAGATCAAGGATTCCATTATACGAATCCGCAATTCCAAAAGCTTGTGAAGAAAATGGGATTGGGTCAGTCAATGTCACGTCGTGGTAATTGTTGGGATAATGCGCCCCAAGAATCAGTCTTTGGGCATTTTAAAGATGAGACGAATATAGAGGATTGTGAAACACTGGAAGATGTGAAAAGAGAAGTAAAAAGTTATATGACATACTATAACCATTATCGTGGACAATGGAATTTAAAGAAGATGCCACCTGTAAAATACAGACAGCATCTTCTTCAAATTGCTTAAAGATTTTTTTATAAATGTCCTTTACAAAGGGTACATTTTATATTGCTGAGAGGTTTTTTTTTATAAAATTTTCTTAGTTTTAATATTTATATGGTTATTGTATTGTGAATCCATAATCAACTACTATATTTTGCCCTCGTATAGCATTTGACTTTTCCGAAAACAGAAAATCAATAGTATTAATAACATCTGTATTAGTTACTAATTTTCTATACGGAATTTTAGAGATTAATTTCTTACCTTTTGATGTATTAAAAAAATCATGATTTTTACTATTAACAATATATCCTGGGGAAATAGCGTTGACTTTAATGTCTTTTGATGAATACTCTGCAAAATCTAAGCTTAAATTTTTAACCAAATGAATAAGAGCCGCTTTAGATGGTCCGTAATCAATTCTATCTATATGTCCTACTACACCATTTTGGGAAGCTACCAAAACTATAGATGTTTTTTCGCTAAGACTATTATATATGTTTTTTAAAATTTTATATACCGATATAAAATTCACTGAAATTGTCTCTTCAAAATCCTCTATAGTAGATGAGAAAAAATTATGAAGTTTATTTACACCGACACAAAAAAGTATCTTATTTAAAATAATTGAATTTTCCTCTAAAAAAGTCACTAATTTGTGTATTTCTTCTTCTTTAGTTACATTAACTGGCAAATAATGGAATTTAGAGTTTTTAATTTGAGAGCTATTACTTATATCAACTCCAATTATAGTTTCATAATTACATTTATTTATATATTCGCTTGCTAATTGGCCACTAGAACCTACAACTAAGGTAGTGATTCTAAACACCTCTTTCAAAGTTTAATATAATATAGTTGAAAATTAAAATTTATTAACATTATTTTGCATCTAAATATTGACACTTTTCGAAAAAAAGTCAATTATATATATAATCATATAGACATAGTGAGTAATATTTATACTAGGATTCTCAGAAGTGAATACTACAGATTAAATGGAACAGGTTCATTATTGCTAGGTACCGGTGAAGCTGCGGGTATAGTTGCAGGAATTGCACTCACTTGATAAAACAAGGGAATGGAATATTTCCTTCGATAATATCGGTAATATTTGATTTTTTTTAATATTATTCTTCATCTAAATATTGCATTTAATTGGAAATTTTCGTAATATAGTTATAAAGTCATAGGAGGTGATATTTATGCTAGAATTCTCAGAAGTAAATACTGCAGAATTAAATGGAATAGGTTCATTTATGCTAGGTGTGGCTGCCGGTGCAGGTACAGCAGGTTTAGCTGCTGGAGCAATAATTTTACTCACATGATAAAAGAGGGGAATGGTATATTGCTTTCATTAATATTGAGAATATTGACTGGCACTATAATTGGTTTGGGTGGATCTGCATACGTAATGATAGTTCCTCATCCTAAATTCTTAATAGTTTCCATTTCTTACTTAATTGGGGCTGTTTTAGTTGGTTGGGTAGTTGCAGATATTATTCAACATAAATTTACATAAACAAAGGGGTGAATAACAATGTTAGAATTTAAAGAAGTTAAAACAAGTGAGTTAAATGGAATTAATGTATCACATTTCATTGCTGGATTTGGTGCAGGTGTTGCGGCAGTAGGTGCAGGGGCAGCTGTAGCAGGAATTATTCTAACATAATACTCACTAATTAAATAAAGAACTTAGAAGTGAACATTTATTTGAATTAATGTATTATTTTTCTCAATTACTTTTTTAAGGCACTAAAGAGAATAATACACTTTTGTTTCTTCTAAGTTCTTTTATTATGGATAAAAAAGGGGATAAGTTAAATATGACTAGTGCTATTGGCATTGTGAAAATACAGAACATTGACGACGTGTTAATCTGTATAGATTTTTCAAAAGAAGAAAAGAACTACTTGGAAGAAAAATATAGCAATAATAATCTGTGTTTTGAGAAATACAACTTGGATACATTGACAGTGAATGACTTTTTAGATGAGTTGGAGTTTTCTGATTATAGGGATTTTATTATTATTACAAATGAATTAACTATTAGAATGGAAAATATTTTAAGTTATATTAGGGGCAATTTAGAAATCAATATAAGTGTTTATAATGCTAAAATAAATTCATTTTTTATTAATGATACTAATAGTGACTTAGATTATAGTTTTTATTTTTCTGAGGAAGACGATATAGAACAGCGTCTACAAAATTCTTATGAATGTTTGTACCAAGGGGTTTATAATTATAATGAAAATATACATATTAAGCATCTATACATAGATGATATAAAAGATTTGAATAAAATACATAGTTCTATATTTAGAAATTGTAGCTTTAATTCATTGATTTTATTCTCTAAAGCTCCTAAAGGTGAAATATTGGAGTTAGATTCTAACATTTATTCGAAAATAATGGGGATGGAAGATTTTATGTCTAAAATTAGAAAAATATCATTTTTAGACATAAAGAAAGATGATGTGTTAGAAGATATAATACGTTTTAGTCAAGAGGGGACTTTGGAAAATAATCATTACTTAATCAGGGACTTTGGGAAATATTTCTTTGAGCCTAGAATATATTCTCTATTCATTAAGAATGAAAAAATATATTATGACTCACAATATTCTATATGCTTAAGTGAGGATATAAATACCTCGGTAAATGAACTGTTACATGAGTTGAATAGTCTTAAAAGCAAAGATGATTTCAATTCATTTTTAACTTATGATTATTATTTAGGTCATTTACTTTCTTTTCAATACAATAAAAAAATTCAAATTATATCTAGAAATACAAATAGGTATTTGGAAAATTACTCAAATATTAAAAAAATGCCAATCTTTAATGAGTGGTTAGCATTTATAGTTGATAATCAAGGGTACTTTCTACATAAATTGACATTAAGGCTATTTAAAGTCAATGAAGAATTTTTGAAAGTATATGAATATATAATAAAGGAAGCAGAAGGCTATATGGATTTAAAATTAGTAAATGATGTAAAAAGGATGCTGAATAATGCAAACGAATAAATTGATATCAGAAAAATTCAGGAATCTAGAGGGGTCATTGAATTTAGTTGAATTATACAGTGAAAATATATTCAGCCAATATTATAGTGATATTCAAACTGAAAACTTTTTGAATGATTTGGAATACTATAAAAGTAGGCTAACTAAAAGTGAAAACATAATCGAATTGGCTTCTGGTTCAGGAAGAATACTTATCCCGTTAGCTGAGGATGGATATAATATTGTAGGTATAGAAAAAGAAAAAGAAATGATAATGAAAATGGAAAAACATCAAGATAAAGTTATTCATGAAAATATATTTTGTGTGGAAAAGTTAAAAAAAGAATATAGTAGAACTGATTGTTTGTTACTACCGGCTACGTCTATATCTTTATTTAGCTTAGAAAACTTTGCGGAGTTACTAAATTCAATAAAAATAATGAATAAAGGATTAAGAATTATTTTAGATGTATATAATCTACGTAAATTTCTTTCTGAAAAGCCTAAAAAAGAGATAACAGAAAAAGGTACCTTTTACTACCTTAATTTCGAGGAAGATAACTGTATTATTTATAATATATTTCATAAAGAATCTCAAAAAATCGGGTATAGTGTAAAATTTAATCATAATTGGAAGGATATAGTGAGTATGTTGCAAAAAATAGGGTTTTATGTAAAAATTACAAACCCACAAAAAGATTACTTTATAATAGAAGGTGTCATGCATGAGTGAAAAAAATATAGTTTTGAATGGTAATATTAATGCAACAAAATTACATAATATAAATATCAATTATGCAAATGACAGTTTTCTATATGATGAAAATAATGAAGAATATATTGACCTTAATAGTGGGCTTTGGAATGTGTCACTTGGATATAATAATGGATTTAATAGAATAATAGAAAAAGGCTTGTCTAATATTTTAAATAAAAACCTACCTTATCTTGATATATCATCGTATAATCATTATTTATATGAAAGAACAGCTACTAAAATTTTGAATTTTGTAGGAAAAGGAATATTTGAAAAAGTATTTTATACTAATAGTGGTTCTGAATCTTTAGAATTGAGTTTAAAAATCGCGAGGGCAATTAGTTCCAAAAAAAAGATTGTTACTTTGAATGATTCTTATCATGGCACATACTATGGAGGAATGGCTTTAAGTGGGATAACAAAGGAATTTGTAAAAAGTCACGAACCAGATTATAGAGAGATTATTAATCTAGATTTGCCGATAACTGAAGAAAAGGAGAAAGAGTTTTTTGAATTTTTGATGGATAATAGGGATTATATAGGTATAATATGTGTTGAACCCGTTATTAGTTCTGGGGGCATCAAATTTGCTAATAGTGCTTTCTATAATAGATTAATGAAATTTTGCAATGAAAATGAAATATTAACTATCTTTGACGAAGTGGCAACAGGATTTTATAAAACAAAATATAGGTTTTTTATAGATAAGCTAGAGTATTCTCCTGATATATTATGTTTAAGTAAAGGAATTAATAATGGAGTTTTACCAACTGGTGCAGTATTAATTAATGAAAAGGTATATAGTTTATTAGAAAATATTACAGCAGAGCATTTCTCTACTCAAAATGGAAATTTACTATGCATCCAAACAATTTTTGACAGTATTACATATTACGAAGAACATGATAATGATATTAAAAAGAAAGTAGAAAATATAGAAAGTCTATATTACCATGTGAATATGGAATTTGATTTAAGTATGAGAATAATAGGATTAATGTGCGCAGTCCCTGTTAATAAGATTAATAGTTTAAACACGATAATGAGAAAACTAAAGGACAAAAAGATTCTTACTTATTGCTTTGAAACTGGTAAAGAGCAAGGATTAATTATAGTTCCAAATATTTATATAGATATAGATCTACTTAAAAGGATTATGAAATTTATAGCAAAGACCGTGAAAAAATATGATTAAACATATTACTGTAAATAATAAAAATATAGAAATTGTTGAAGATAACATAAATAGCAAATACTATATTTATAATTATTTTAATAATCGTACCATAATAGGAAATAAAGAAGTAGTGGATCACTTGGTTGAAAACTCGCATCTTTCTATTGAAAGCCCACTCTATAATTTTGTGGAGCATAAGAAAAAAATTAATATTTTAGACTTCTCTTTACTAAAATTTAAAATGCCATATTCTTACATAGCTAAAGTGGGGCAATATACAAAATTAACTAATATGAATGTCCTTGTTCTAATATCATTGATTTTGTCAGCGCTATTTATATTTTTGAATTTAGATTTTTATAAATTTGATTTCAAAGAAATAAAGGCAAATATTATTTATTACGTGATAGTGTGCTATTTAACTCAGTTGTTTATTTTAATGTTACACGAAATATCACATTATTATTATTACTATGAATTTTTTCAACCTAAGTATAGTGTATTCGGAATAACATTTCGATATTTTTCCTTATTTCTCTTTTTTACTTCCGTTCCGTTTATAGACTTAATGGATAAAAAAAATAAGGAAAAACTAATTTTAGCAGGAATAAAAACACAGATATTTATTATGGGGATTTTTAGTATATATGGTTTGTTGTTTGGTTATAATACATATTTCCAATTAATTTATTGCTTGAACTTTCTGTCTATTGCTTTTAATTTATTACCATTTTTTAAATTAGATGGCTATTGGTATGCAAGCTCTATTTTGCGTTCTAATAATTACATGATTTACTTTTTTGATATGTTAAAAAGAAGAAAGCAGTTTAATTTTGTAGTTTTTATCATGGGAATAATCAACATATTGATGATTTTTTTATTAATTATTTATAGTTTTCTATCGTTATGTAATTTATTTATAAAGTAATTATTGAAATAGGAGGAAAGATTCTTGTCTTTAATAGTTAGAAATATTACAAAAGTTTATAAAGATACTAAAGCCGTAGAGGATGTCTCTTTTTCTTTAAAAGAGGGTAAAATGCTTGGATTTTTAGGTAGAAATGGCGCTGGCAAAACTACTACATTTAGGATGATATTGGGGTTAACAGAAATGACCCGAGGGGAAGTTCTTTTTTGGGGTGAAAAAATGACTAATAAGTTTAATAATCAAATTGGTTATTTACCAGAAGAAAGAGGTCTACATCCAAAGTTAACAGTTTCACAAGAATTATTTTATTTGGCAAGTTTGAAAGGAATGAATAAAAAGGAAATAAAAAAAGAAGTTTCCTATTGGATGAAAAAATTTGATATTGAAGAAAATATCAATAAAAAAATAGAATCATTGTCTAAAGGTAATCAGCAAAAAATTCAATTAATTGCTAGTCTGATACATAAACCAAAACTTTTGATATTAGATGAACCATTTAGTGGTTTAGATCCTATAAATGTTGAACTCTTAAAAAGAGCCGTAATAGAGCTTAATAGTAAAGGAACAATGATTATATTTAGTTCTCATAGAATGGATCATGTTGAAGAACTCTGTGATGACATCTGTCTTATAAATAAAGGTAAATTAGTGTTAAATGGCAGTATAAATGATATAAAAAAAGATTACGGTTATAAAAAGGTTATTATAGAAGGAAATATTGATTTTAGTAGACTAAGTAATGTTCCAGGTGTAAGTAAAATGGAAACAAATAAAAAGCAAAGCATATTTAAAATTGAAAATTACGATGCAGCAGAATTATTATTCAATGAAGTTAAAGATATGGGGTTCATCCAAAGATTTCAAATTGTAGAACCCTCACTAAATGATATATATATAGATCAAGTAGGTGAAAAAAATGAGTAAATTTATGACTAGTTTTAAATTCACATACCTAGGAAAAGTGAAAAGTAAATCTTTTATTATTATTACTCTATTGCTGGTTTTATTAGTAATTTTAGCTTTTAATTCCAAGAATATTTTAAATTTGCTGGATGATGATAAAAATATTGGTATTGTGACAGAAAATGAGAATATTTATAAAGCAATTAGCAGTAACAAAAATGCATACTATGGAAATATAGGTGTGGAAAAATATTCAAAAGAAGAGGCTGAGCAACATTTAGAGAGTGGCGAAATAGATTACTTTATAGAAATAAACATTTCAGAAAATGACGAAATTAATGCGGAGTTATTTAGTAAATCAGAAATTCCGACACAGATAAGATCAGGAACCAAGAATTTATTAGATAATCTTCAATCTCAAATTTCTATTCAAAAATTGGGATTGAACAATACCGAGATAAAGGAGTTAAATAAGCAAAGCACATTAAAAGAAAAAATCTTGAATAATAGTGGAGAAATATCAGATAAAGAGAAGAATTTCCAGTTATTATTTTTTACTTTTATAATAGTAGCTATATTTTTTATTGTTATGACTTATACTAATCAAATTGCAATGGAAGTTGCGGTGGAAAAAACTTCTCGGGTAATTGAAATGATATTAACTAGTATAAAGCCTAGTCTGCATATTTTAGCTAAAATTGTAGGTGTATTTATGGTTGCTTTAACTCAAGTAATTATAGTAATTTTAACTGTATGTTTTTGTTTGTTAATTTTCGATGCAGGAGCTATATTTGAGAAGTTTGATTTAGAAGTAACATCACATAGTACTTTTTTAATAATTTTAAGTATTGTTTTTTGGTTAATTGGAATCATATCATATACTATAGTTGCTGCAGTATTAGGATCTTTGACCTCTAGAATTGAGGATATAGGACAATCAGTGATGCCACTAATATTGATCTTACTTGCAAGTTTCTATATTGTCATTTTCAGTTATGATAATACTGAAAATTATTTTGTAAAGGTAAGTAGTTATATTCCATTATTTTCACCATTCACAATGTTATTCCGTATTGCTAATAATGAGGTGGATATTTTAAGCGTAATTTCGAGCGTAGTTATATCAATTATTTTTATAGTCACTTTATTTATAATAGCTTCTAAGAGTTACAAATCTTTGATATTAAAGTACGAAAAAAATATACTTTACAACCTTAAAGGTGTATTTTTACGTAAGAATGCATAATAATATTATTATGGAGATAAAGATGATCCGAAAAGATATTTTAAGAGTGGTAGGTCTTCTTCAGCCTGTCCACTCTTTATTATTTGTTTTCTAAAAAAAGTGAGTTTTTTAGGATATTGACACATATTAAAAAGTGAATATGTGTCAATAACGTTTTAGTCTTATACAAAATCGTCGGGATATATTTGTATTTGTACAAATACTGCACCTCAATATGTGCCCTTATGCTAACTAGAGCCATCAACTGAACATACTCGTCAATGGTGAAGTAGCCGGTCAAATATTGCTGTAAAATTTATTCCATCTATCAACACTTCCCCCGTTTGAATGAACGTTTAGTTATCCATACTTTGGAACGGACGTATAATTGCCAACAGTACTTGGAGGAATGAATGGATTGTCAACACTAAACTGGACAATTTTTATAAGGTCTTTTTCTTGTATTCGATTGGTGTTAAATAGCCAAGTGTTCCATGAATCCGAATGTTGTTA
>NZ_JAAIWK010000045.1 GCF_011008565.1 Heyndrickxia ginsengihumi | reverse complement strand
TCATTTGTTTCTCGACAATTCAAGTGTAAAGGATTTAGGAGTTTACGTGTATTTTTATGTCTGAATTTTATTCACACCCCAACAAATATAATAGAGCCCTTTTTCTTTAGTATAAATAAAAATACCCTATAAGATAGACTTTTTTAAAGTGTCTATCTTATAGGGTACATATTATAAATCTGAGAGATTTTTTAATGTGGCCTTGTAATAAAGGTCTTAAGACCCTTATTACATCATGCCGCCCATGCCGCCCATGCCACCCATGTCAGGCATGCCGCCGCCTGCAGCAGCAGGTTCTGGTTTGTCCGCAACAACTGCTTCTGTAGTTAGAAGCATTGCAGCTACAGATCCAGCGTTTTGAAGAGCTGAACGTGTAACTTTTGTTGGGTCAACGATACCAGCTTCGATCATGTTTACCCATTCGCCGTTAGCAGCATTGAAACCAACGCCAACTGCTTCTTTTTTCAAGCGTTCAACAATTACTGAGCCTTCAAGACCAGCATTGTGTGCAATTTGACGTACTGGTTCTTCTAATGCACGAAGAACGATTTTAATACCAGTTGCTACATCGCCTTCAGCATCGATGCTAGCTACTTTATTGTACACATTTACTAATGCTGTACCACCACCGGATACGATACCTTCTTCAACTGCAGCACGAGTTGAGTTAAGAGCATCTTCAATGCGAAGTTTGCGCTCTTTTAATTCTGTTTCAGTTGCAGCACCTACTTTGATCACAGCTACACCACCAGCAAGTTTCGCAAGGCGTTCTTGTAGTTTTTCACGATCAAATTCAGATGTAGTTTCTTCAACTTGAGCACGGATTTGGTTTACGCGGGCAGAAATATCTTGCGCATTTCCAGCACCTTCAACAATTGTAGTAGTTTCTTTTGTTACTACAACTTTACCAGCGCGGCCTAATTGTTCAACTGATGCAGATTTAAGGTCAAGTCCTAAATCTTCAGTAATCACTGTACCGCCAGTTAAAATTGCAATATCTTCTAACATTGCTTTACGACGATCACCGAAGCCAGGAGCTTTAACAGCTACTGCATTGAATGTGCCACGAAGTTTGTTTAGAACAAGTGTTGCAAGAGCTTCACCTTCAATGTCTTCAGCAATTAAAAGAAGTGGTTTGCCTTGTTGTACAACTTGTTCAAGTACAGGTAAGATTTCTTGAATGTTAGAAATCTTTTTATCTGTAATTAAGATGTATGGATTATCAAGAACAGCTTCCATTTTGTCAGAATCTGTTACCATGTATGGTGATGAATATCCACGATCGAATTGCATACCTTCTACAACATCTAATTCAGTTGTGAATCCTTTAGATTCTTCAATTGTGATAACACCATCGTTACCAACGCGTTCCATTGCTTCAGCAATTAATTGACCTACTTCTTCGTCAGCAGCAGAAATTGCAGCAACTTGAGCAATAGAAGCTTTGCCTTCGATTGGTTTAGAAATTGCTTTTAATTCTTCAACAGCAGTAGCTACTGCTTTTTCAATACCTTTACGAATTCCGACTGGGTTTGCACCAGCAGTAACGTTTTTCAAGCCTTCACGGATCATTGCTTGTGCTAAAACTGTTGCAGTTGTTGTACCGTCACCAGCTACATCGTTCGTTTTGCTAGCAACTTCAGATACAAGTTTTGCACCCATATTTTCGAATGCATCTTCAAGTTCGATTTCTTTTGCAATTGTTACACCATCATTTGTAATAAGAGGTGAACCGAATTTTTTCTCAAGTACAACGTTGCGGCCTTTAGGTCCTAATGTTACTTTAACAGCATCTGCTAATTTATCTACACCGCGGAGCATTCCACGACGAGCTTCTTCGCCAAATTGAATATCTTTTGCCATTACAAATAACCTCCTCGTATAAAGTCAATCTAAATGTATATCATAGAACTGTTCTATTTATTACTCAACTACAGCTAAAATGTCACTCTCACGAAGGATTAAATATTCATTTCCTTGGTATTTCACTTCTGTACCAGCATATTTAGAGAAAATGATGCGATCGCCTTCTGCTACATCAAGAGCAACGCGCTCACCGTTATCTAATACGCGGCCAGAACCAACAGCTACAATTCGACCTTCTTGCGGTTTTTCTTTTGCAGAGTCAGGAAGCACAATACCGCTTGCAGTTTTTTCTTCAGTTTCTACTAGTTCAATAACGACGCGATCACCTAGTGGTTTTAACAAGTGAAACAACCTCCTTGATTCTTTTTATGTAAATTCTCTTAATTATTAGCACTCTATCAACATGAGTGCTAATACATTTATTATAATAAATAATTCCAATTTATTTTGCAAGTCTCAAACTCAATTTTTTGTTTAATTTTTTTCTTGTCTAATGTATGCTTGGTTCTCTCAACTATTCACATTTTTGGAAAATCATGTTCCAATATTTGAACGTTTTCTTTTTCAATAGTAAAATGATTAGTATCGGTTTCATTTTTGTCTTGAATAAACTTCACATACATAAGGAAAGGAACTTAGCGAGTGAAAAAAGAGTATACCTATATTCTCATTGCATATGTTGCTATGCAGTTCTCCTTTATCATCGGTCAGCCGCTCGTTTATCAAATTGGCATTAAGCTTTTCCATCAATCTGCCCAAACGATGAAAGTGATGACTTCTCCTATTTGGATTGTTATCAGTTTTATTCTAGGCTTGATTGTCATTTTATTTATGCTATCTAAATCAGAGCGGAAAGAATTCAATCGGGTTGCCCCATTACCAGTCAGTCAATCAATCGCCTGGGCAATAGGCGGCATTTTTCTTACCTTCCTAGCACAGTATGTTGCGATTATGATTGAAACACTTCTAGGAATTCAACAAGGCTCACAAAATACGGAAAGAATTTTAACACTTATTACGAAGTTTCCTCTCGTTATTTTAGTTAGTTCAATAGTCGGTCCTATTTTGGAAGAAATTGTCTTTCGAAAAATTATATTTGGCTCACTTCGAAAAAGATTTTCATTTTTTATATCAGGTTTGATTAGCTCAATCATATTTGGCCTAGCCCACCAAGAAATACCGCATTTGTTATTGTATACTTTACTGGGCTTCTCACTTGCTTTCTTATATGAGAGAACGAAACGAATTACTGTATCGATGTTCGCCCATGTGACAATGAACACGATCGTCGTTATTAGCCAGTTTGCACAACCAACAATGGAGCACGCTGCACAAAATCACAATGTATATCGCATTATTGGAGGATTTATTTATGAGACCACTTCTTTCTGGTTTAATTAATTTCGTGCTAGGTGTTTTGTTCACCTATTTTGCATTTCAGCAAGTACAAGAAAATGGCTGGGGATTTTTTAGTTACTTACTCCTCATAATTGCCACACTTGATATAGGTTCGGGATTAAGGTTAATTTTCCTTCATTTTAAGATAAAAAATTCCCAAAAAAAATAAGAAGTTCATCCACCCATGTTGTTGTAAACAATATGGGTGTTTTTTTGACATTTTTTTTAGAAAAAAGAGGAATAATGATGTCTTTATAAGGCATTCTAAGAGATGAAAAAAAGGAGGTTAATCTATGACAAATTCTATTCGTTCATTAATGAGTAAAGAAGTTATTTCTGTCCAACCAAATCAAACAGTTCAGGAAGCGGCTCAACTAATGCGCCAGCATAACCTTGGTGCAATTCCTGTTGTTGAAAATGGGCAAGTAAAAGGAATGCTTACAGACAGAGATATCACTTTGCGTTTAACAGCAAAAGGCGCAGATGCCAATGTACCTGTCTCTTCTTGCATGACAAATGAAGTTATTCATGGTACTCCAGATATGGACGTACATGAAGCTTCACAAGTTATGGCCCAGCATCAAGTGAGAAGATTACCGATCGTTGAAAACAACCAACTTGTTGGCTTTGTGTCTCTAGGTGATCTTGCTGTCCAAGATCAGTACCAAAATGAAGCAGGCGAAGCATTATCCAATATTTCAACAAAATCATCTGAATTACATTAAAAAAAGTTTAAGGGCTGTTCCAGCATCAACATGATGCTGAAACAGCCCTTTTAGCATATTAAGCTGCTACCTTCTTCTCCCGCGTCTTATTCATAAATAGTTTTTCTTTAAAATAAGGGAGAACGAATCCATCTATGCCATATCTTCCCGCATTTGCTGCAGATACGAGAATAAACATCGATAATAAAATAAGCTGAGGATTTGTACTAACACTGCCGCTAAACATATAAGAAAAATTCATAACCATTGCAAAGAAAACTGCTGTTTTTGTAAAACACCCGACAAGTATACCGATCCCGACGAATAATTCTCCCCAAGGGACTAACATATTAAATAAAGCGATATTAGGAATAATTGCATGCTTCACTATTTCTGCCCACCATTGCTGAACGGCAGGATGCTCACCACTTGCTTGCACTAATGCACTATGTAAAAAACTGTATGCACTGAAATGTTTCGCTTCCAGTTTCTCCAAACCTGCCATCATCCACGTATACCCTACATATACACGAAGTATGACAAGCAAAATAGAGATATATTTGTTTTGTCTAAAAAATTGAATGACCATACTCTCTCCTCCTAAATATTAATTTTATAGAAGGATAATATCATTAATGATAATGATATTCAATATCAATTAGACTCATTTTTTTCTGAATATTTAATGTCAAATATAAAAAAAGAGGCTTATATGCCTCTTTTTAGAAAGATACTCCTAGGACTTAAGTCCATTTTCATGATTAATTTTCTATTTCCAGTGAGTGTTCTATTAATTTTACTTTCCGATAGGAGAATTTCGAAACCAATACACTAATTTCATAAAGGGCAATTAGCGGAACACTGACAACCAATTGCGAAAAGACATCTGGAGGTGTAATAATTGCTGCTATAATGATTAAACCAAGATAAGCATACTTTCGAACTTTCTTTAGGAATACCGGGGTAATCATTCCTAGACGTGTTAAAAACATCGTAACAACAGGCATTTGGAATATAAATCCGAACGGCAGCGTAATTTGTATAAGGAAAGAAAAATATTCATTAATTCCGATCACTGTATGAATCGCCATTTGATGGGATAATTTCATCATAAATTGAATAACTAATGGAAAAAGAATGTAATAGGAAAATATAATACCGATTAAAAATAAACAAATGGCCAGTGGGATATATGTCAAAGTAATTTTTCTTTCTCTCTCGTATAAACCAGGACTTATAAAAGCCCAAATCTGATATAAAATGATCGGGAGTATCAATACAACTGCAATAATGACAGATACTTCCATATAAACTTTTAATGGATCTGTAACACGAAAAGCATTCATCGTTAATTCTTTTGCTTCTGTCGAATGCTGTAAATAACGAATGACAGGCTGTGCCATAAAAAGACTTGCAATCATTGCGATCACGAAAAAAACAGCGACGATAATTAATCTTTTCCGCAATTCTGTTAGATGTTCAATGATGGTCATATGTTTTGGATTCATTGTTTTCATCTTCCTTTAGATGTGTTTTAATCCTTCTTTTGACCCTATTATACAGGAACACCCCGATACATTTGCAGATTATTTCTCTTGAATTGGTTCTGGATCGTTCGAATAATGTCTAAGAAAATAAATTAATGCTTGAAGTTCCACTGTTAAATCAATATGGTGGACACGCATATGTGAAGGCACATTTAAGCGTGCCGGTGTAAAATTTAAAATTCCTTTCACATTTGTCCCTGCCAGCTCATCGGTTACTGCCTGTGCAACCTTTGCCGGAACCGTTAAAATAACTACAGATATATCTTCCTCGCATAAACGCTTTTGCAGTTCTTTCATACTAAAAATCGGCACATTACTGACTTTTTGCCCTACTTTCTCTCCATCATTATCAAAAGCCATTGTAATTTTCGAGCTATTATTTTTAGAAAAATTGTAATTTAATAGCGCAGTACCTAAATTACCAACGCCAATTAAAGCAACTTTTGTCATTTCATCTTGATTTAAAGTTTTACTAAAAAACGTCAACAAATACTTAACGTTATAGCCGTACCCTTTCTTTCCTAGCGCACCGAAGTAAGAGAAATCTCTGCGAATTGTTGCAGAATCTACTTTTACCGCATCACTTAATTCAGCTGAGGATACTCTTTGTTTACCTAATGAATATAAATTTTTTAAATAACGGTAATATAGCGGCAGCCGCTTAGCAGTTGCTTGCGGTATTTTAATTGTTTCATCTTTCATATGTACTCCCCCAAGTTGAATCAATTTAACTTACATGAGATGATTATGACAACGCTCCCATTTTTTACTTTTATCATACTCCACTTTTCTCATTCAGAAAACAATTGTTTAACAATATTCATCTTTGTATGATTATGTTAAATATATCACATAATTGATTTCATTTCAGTTAAAAAAGGATTTCCTCCTTTGTAACCTTACTGCAATTATATTGCGGAGTCCGCCCAGAATACGGTACACTAACTATATTGTAGAGGTGAAAAACAATGATGTTACTTCAAGTTCAACAGCTTACAAAATACTTTGGTGCTGAACTTATTTTATCCAATATAAAATTAGAAATCCAAAATCGAGACCGTATTGCATTAGTGGGCAGAAACGGGGCCGGGAAATCAACATTATTGAAAATGATTGCAGGTCAATTATCCTACGATTCAGGTCAAATTGTAAAGCCAAAAGAAGTCGAATTAGGTTATTTAGCACAAAATACTGGGCTGGAATCTAACTTATCTATTTGGGATGAAATGTTGTCTGTTTTCCAATATTTACATGATATGGAAAAGCAATTGCGTAATATGGAACAAAGCATGACGGATCCTTCTATTTATAATAATGCAGAACGCTATGAAAAATTAACGCATGATTATGATGAGTTACAAATTCGTTTTAAAGATAGCGGCGGCTACCAATACGAGGCGGATATTCGCTCGGTGTTACATGGCTTGCGCTTCCAACAATATGATTATGCAACGCCGATTCATACATTAAGCGGCGGTCAAAAAACACGCTTGGCACTCGCAAAGCTTCTCCTTACGAAACCGGATATTTTAATTTTGGATGAACCGACAAACCATTTAGATATTGAAACATTATCGTGGCTAGAACAATATTTACAAAGTTACCAAGGGGCCATTTTAATTGTTTCCCATGACCGTTATTTTTTAGATAAAGTCGTCAACCAAGTATACGAGGTTTCTCGTCACTCGATAAGAAAGTACAATGGGAATTACAGCCACTATTTAATTCAAAAGGCTGAACAATACGAACGAGAATTAAAACAATATGAAAAACAGCAGGAAGAGGTTGTAAAGCTACAAGAATTTGTTCAAAAAAATATTGCCCGAGCTTCGACAACAAAACGAGCCCAAAGCCGAAGAAAACAATTAGAGAAAATGGAATTGATGGATCGGCCACTCGGAGATGAAAAATCAGCAAATTTCTCTTTTGACATTGAAAGACAAAGTGGAAATGAAGTTTTAAATGTGGAGCATGTTTCAATTGGCTATGGTGATACGGTCATTTCCCAAAACATTGGAATGTCCGTAAAAAAAGGCGATAGTGTTGCCCTTGTTGGGCCAAACGGTGTTGGAAAATCGACGCTTATTAAAACTATTATTAAAAAGCTCCCTCTTTTATCGGGGGCGATCCGTTACGGCTCTAATGTTACAATCGGTTATTATGATCAAGAACAAGCAAACTTATCATCAAATAAAACCGTTTTGCAAGAGTTATGGGATGACTATCCGCTAAAAACAGAGAAGGAAATTCGGACAACATTAGGTAACTTTTTATTTTCTGGAGATGATGTCCTAAAAATTGTTTCTTCCTTAAGCGGTGGAGAAAAAGCTCGCCTTGCCTTATCTAAGCTTATGCTGCAAAAAGCAAACTTCTTGATCCTTGACGAACCGACAAACCATCTTGACTTAGATAGTAAAGAAGTTTTAGAAAATGCATTAATAGATTATCCTGGGACAATTCTGTTTATCTCTCATGACCGCTACTTTATTAATCGGATTGCAACAAAAGTGGTAGAGCTGTCAAAGGACGGCACAACAGAATATCTTGGAGATTATGATTATTATGTACAAAAACATCAAGAAATGATTGAATTACAAAATCTTGAAAAACAAGAACAGGCACCTAAAGTCCAGACTGAGCCATCCGTGAAAAACGCGCATAAAATTGATAAAGAAGCCAAGAAATTGGAACGTCAACGGAAACGCAAGCTGGAAGAGATTGAAACTAAAATTGACCTGCTCGAAAAAGAAGTTACAGAGAAAGAAACAGCACTTACAAATCCCAATATCTTTCAAGATCACCAAAAAATGCTGGAGCTGACAAATGAAATGAACGCTCTGAAAGAACAAATTGAAGTTCTAATGGAAGAATGGGCTGAATTAGAAGAATAAACTTTATATAAAGCATTAAAAACTTGACAGAGGAAATTCATTCTTTTGTCAGGTTTTTTCTTGTAAAAGAGCCCATTTACGTACAGTTCGTGCTGATACCTTTCAATGATAAACTGAATTTTTTAAGGAGTCATTACTGTGCCTCTTTTTGACAAGCTTTTGAATGATTCGCCATAAGCAACTTTCATTCTACAAATCGTATCCACATTTTTATACACATAACTAACCTTGATCTATTCATCTTTATTCAACTTTTCCACATTATTCACAGTTATCAACAAAGTTATCCACATTATACACAGATTTTTATAAAATTTTTTTCTGAGTTTTACACAGAACATATAGTTTATTAACAATTTTTCCACAGATTGTGCACAACATAAAAAGGCCTGACACGATATGACAATATACAAGGAAATTTTTTGTGTATAACTCCCTTATCTATTCATGATCATGTCAGGCCTCATAACATTAAAAACGTTCGAGATCCAGACCAGGATAAGCATTTAAGTTTAATTCGCTTCTTTTTCCTTGTTGGAAAAGAACTGTTCCACATGCCGCGATCATTGCAGCATTATCGGTACATAGATGGATTGGTGGAATATGCAGTTCCACTTCTGGCAGTTTTTCAAAAGCAGCTTCTAAAGCAGTCCGTAAGCCTTTGTTAGCAGCTACTCCCCCTGCAACTAATACTTCTTTCACATTGTATTCCTTTGCTGCCTTTACCGTTTTTCCAACTAAAACCTCTACGACACTTGCCTGAAAGCTTGCTGCAAGATCCTCCGGTTTAATTGTCTCTCCCCGCTGTGCAGCATTATGCATCGTATTAATGACCGCAGATTTTAACCCGCTAAAACTAAAATCATACGAATCTTCTTCTAGCCACGCACGTGGTAAATCTATATTTGGCACACCTTCGTGAGCAAGACGATCAATTTGTGGACCACCCGGATATGGCAAGTTTAATGTTCGGGCTACTTTATCATAAGCTTCCCCTGCGGCATCATCCCGTGTTTCACCAATCACCTCAAACTGAGCGTGATCTTTCATCAATACCAATTCTGTATGTCCCCCTGATACAACAAGTGCAAGCAAAGGAAACTTCAGCTCACGCTCGAGACGGTTAGCATAAATATGCCCTGCAATGTGATGTACACCGACAAGTGGAATTTGCTGTGCAAATGCAAGTGCCTTTGCTGCATTTACACCTACAAGAAGAGCTCCAACAAGCCCTGGACCTTCAGTAACGGCAATTGCATCAATATCTTGAAACGTTACATTCGCTTTTTGTAGCGCTTCTTCTATGACGATCGTAATTTGTTCAACATGATGGCGGGATGCGAGTTCTGGGACTACCCCGCCAAAGCGTTTATGACTTTCAATTTGGGAAGCTACAACATTTGAAACAATTTCGGTTCCATTTTTAATAATAGCTGCTGCTGTTTCATCACAACTTGTTTCGATTCCTAATACGAATAAATCTTTTTCCATTATAATTTCACCCACATTACAATTGCGTCTTCATAATTATCTTGATAATAACCTTTTCGAATTCCGCCCTCTTGAAAACCAAGTTTTTTATATAGATTCCGGGCTACATTGTTACTAACTCTTACCTCTAAGCTCATACTTTTAGCATGATTTAACTGTGCATAATTCATTACCTGCTTTAACAATGATTCACCAAGTTTACGTCCCCTATATTCTGGTAAAATTGCAATGTTCGTGACATGCGCCTCATCGATAATAATCCAAACACCGCAGTAACCAATGATCATCCCTTCGTCGACTAAAACTAAATAGTGCGCAAAATGATTCTGGACAAATTCATTATAAAAGGCATCTTTTGTCCAAGGAGCCGTAAACGATCTTATTTCTACATTATAAATGCCTTCAAGATCGTTAATCGTCGCTTTTCGAAGTAGTATATCTCCCATTATCCTCAATTCCTAACTTAATCTTTATTGTGTGATTCTAGCCATTTTGCCTCAGCCTCTACTAAACGTATATAATTTGGAACAAAACGATGAATATCTTCCCCCGGCTGATTCATTCCAAGCTTAGCTAACTCGCTTGGACGCGGATTATACTCTGTAAAGCTTGCTTGAACCATTTGATCAGCTAGCACTGTTTGGAAAGTTTCTTTATGAATTGCGAAGTCATTTCCAACGACTAAAACAGGCTGGTTATACTCTTTCAGTGTATTTGCCCAATCACTTGCTAATATATTGCAATCGTTGATCACCGTCTCTAACTGTCCATTCATATAGCGATAAAGCCCTGTATAAATCTGTCCTCTTCTTGCATCAAACAATGGTGACACCATTCCGTCAAAATAGCGTCCAACTGCAGCCATAATTTGCAAACTAGAAATGCCGACTAAAGGAATTTGTAAACTCCATGCTAATGTTTTTGCAATCGTAACGCCAATTCTTACACCCGTATAAGAACCAGGGCCCTTTGCAACAACAACTTTTTCAAGCTCTCCTGGCTTCACACCGCATTCTGCCAATATTTGCTGAATTGCAGGCATTACACGAACACTATGATTTTTTTTCAGATTGGTCATATACTCGCCTAGAACCGTCTCACCATCAGTTAATGCGACACCTAAAACGGCATTCGATGTATCTATTGCTAACACTTTCATGAAAGTATCTCCTCACATAATAATACGTAACGTTTGCCAACTGGTTCCAACATCAATTCACGTCGATCATTTCCTGCGTGATGTAAATTTATTTTTAAATATTCCGTTGGCAGTTGATCTTCGATTAAATGTGCCCATTCAACAATGGTCACACCATCACCATCAAAATATTCATCAAACCCTAAATCCTCAAATGTATCTTCAAGTCTATAAACATCCATGTGATATAATGGAATCCGTCCTTGATATTCTTTTATAATTGTAAAAGTAGGGCTATTCACCGTACGCTTAATTCCCAGTCCTTTTGCAATGCCTTTTGTAAAGGTTGTTTTTCCTGCCCCGAGATCCCCTTCTAACAATAAGACATCCCCAGGCTGCAAAAAGCTTGCCAGCTTTTCTGCAAAAGCATTTGTTTCTTCTGGGCTATTGGAAATCCAATTATATGTTTTCATTCATAATAAGTCCCCTTTTATCAATATTCCATATAAAAAAATCCTCAGGAATTTGTCCTAAGGAAATGCTTGTCTATTTAGTTTAACTCATTTTCATGAAATGAGCAAAGATAGATATCTATAATCAATCCTTGAATAAAATTTAATACGACTTTTATAGAAACTTTCAACGTATGAATAATGGAAAAGTATAAAAAAATTGTGTAAGAAAGGATGAAGAACTTGTTACATTTAAATTGGGCAATAATGGGACTTGGAGAAATCGCAAATGAATTCGCACAAAGTTTAAATCAAGTACATGAAATTTATGCTGCTGCATCGAGAAATCCGGAGAGAGCCTATAATTTTGCAAAAAAGCATCATATCAAAAACATATATGCAAGTTATGAAGAATTGCTTTCGGACGAGAATGTCGATATTGTTTACATCGCAACGGTGAATAGTCAACACTATCAAAATATCATGCAATGCCTCCAACATAATAAGCATGTATTATGTGAGAAAGCCATTTGGCATAACAAGCATGATATGAAAAAAGCTTATGCGTTCGCAAAGAAAAAGAACGTATTTCTCGGTGAAGCGATGACAATTTACTATATGCCTCTTTATAAAAAAATTAAAGAAATGATCACTCAAGGTAAACTTGGAAAATTAAAAATGATTCGTGCTGACTTTGGCAGTTTAAAAGATCCTGACCCAGCCAACCGTTTCTTTTCCAAAGAGCTCGGCGGTGGTGCGCTGTTGGACATTGGTACATACGCACTTTCTTTCGTTCAATATTTCTTATCTCGTCCAGCAACCGAGCTGAACTATGTCATAAGCAAATTTCAAACAGGTGGTGATGAAACATGGAGCATTCATGTCAAAAATGATGAAGATGAAATAGGAAATGTTCATTTAACTTTTAGAGCAAAATTGCCAAAGCAAGGAATTATCGCTGGAGAAAAAGGATACATTACAGTAGATAATTATCCTCGTGCAAATACAGCTATACTTGTATATCCTAACGGTGAGAAAGAAACGATTGTAGCGGGAAAAACTGAACAGGCAATGGTTTATGAAATTCAAGGCGTTGAAAAAGCAATTGCTTCACAAAACTATGCACTCGGCTCTATCGAAACACCTCTCACGTCGTCTCGATGATGGATCACCTTTTACATGAAGCCGGACTCAGCAACTAAAAAAATAGGCATCTATAAGCATATATGATTTAATCTTTCAGCTTTATTAGCAAAAGGAATTCAAAATACTTCCATTCTGAATTCCTTTATCAAATTGCGCTTCATATTTAAACAGTTATGAATAATTTGGGTACTAGGCATCCCCTACAGCAAAAATCATTCTCCCATTTTTAAAAAATATTCCTGCACATTCTAAAAATCCACCTAGGCAAGAAAGTAAACATCGCCCATATAACTTCAATAAAAATAGAGTCCCGAATTTCTTCAATTAGTGCCTTGAAAAGTGAATCCTTCTCTTTTTTCCGCTCTTTCTTCTTTTGCACTTTCATTATTCGAGATCCTCCATTCCAACATTATTTTTACTTTATTTTATATGATACTTTTCTACCTTTCCAGTATCCCTTTTTCGTTTCAGAAATACACTGCCCCTTTTTGCTAAGACATGATACGCCGTAAAAAATAAAACAATAATGAGTGGATAAATTATTGCCTTTCCAACAAATAAAAACATAATAATCGTTGCTAAAAGTGAAATAAAGCTTATAAGGAATTGTTGCTTCTGTTTTTTAAATAGCACAACACCAGCTGCACATCCACTTAAATACGTAAGTAAAAAGGTGGCATTCGGAAGCTGAATAAGTTCCGTTAATGTGTAAATGTGAAGGGCATACATTCCCATCACAGCCGTAAAGCAAAGGGTTAAAAAGAATAATCCCCCTTTAGGTGTCGCAAACTTTTTTGATTGTATACTAAACCATTTTGGCGCATAACCATTTAGCGCCAATGAATAAGCTAATCTTGAAGCCGCGCCAATATAGGCAATCACGGTTGCTAAACAAATTAACAAACTTACAAAACCAATCAAGATGCCTCCAAATGGTCCAAAAGCTTTTTCAGCAATTATAACAAGAGAAGCTTGTGAGACATGACCATAACTCTTTGTTCCGACTACTGCCACAGCTGTTGCAAAATAGAGAATTCCTATTAAAACTGCTGCAATAACCGTGGCCTTCATAACGTCTTTCTTAGGATTCACAAACTCTTCTGAAAGATGGGAAACAGCTTCCCAGCCAATGAAACACCAGAATAAAATGGTTGAAGCAAATCCAACACTTGTAATTCCGTGCGGCATAAACGGTTGAAAGTTTTCTCTCTCCATATTAGGAATAGCACCTACAATTGCCAAGAGAAGCACACATATAATTCCGACGACTACCCCAACTTGGACTTTTCCTGCAAAACGCATTCCAATATAATTTAAAACAACCGCGAATAAAAGAATAACTGACGCAGCAATGATCTGGGCGTTTGCCGATAAATTGAGTGCAGAACATAAATAGCCTGCCCCTGTTAATGCAGCAACTGGGGCACCAATCGGAATAGACATTAGAAAAAACCAGCCAACTAGATTTCCAAATGCACTTCCAAAAGCAAGTGTAACAAAATGGGAAACCCCGCCTGCATGTGGATACTTTTGGGCAAGAAAGGCCATACACATGGACAGCGGTAATACTAAAATTAGCATCATCCCCCAATCCGTTAAAGAAGCTGGACCTGCCATTTGAGCAGCCAGTCCAGGTACAATTAAAATGCCGGATCCTAAAACAGCTCCAATATATAGCGCGATTGCTTGCGGTAAGCGAATCGTCCCTTCACTTTTTTTACTCATTTTTTCTCCCCTTAATTGATAATTTACTACTCTTTAAGTATCATAAGGTAGAATGATCCATTTGTAAAAATGATAATTTTGATCATAATCATCAGTTTTTCCGATAGGAGGATTTATATGGATTATAAACATCTTGAGACATTTCAAATTGCCGCTAATAAATTAAATTTCACAAAAACAGCAGAGGCGTTAAACTTTGCACAATCAAGTGTTACCGCCCACATTAAGGCGCTTGAAACAGAGCTAGATGTTCAATTATTTGACCGTTTAGGAAGAACTTTAGCGTTAACAGATGCTGGAAGGAAACTTTTATTTTACGCCAATCAAATTCTTTCTTTAACAGAAGAAGCAAAAAAAGCAATTATTGCCGAAAAAGAGAACGCAGGAACTTTAGTAATTGGTGCTGCGGAAAGTCTCTGTACGTATCGTCTGCCGCCCATACTAACTACATTCAAGCAGCGATTTCCAAAAGTACAATTTCAGTTTTCTCCAGGAACTTCTGATAGAGAAATTCTTCAGCAACTTGAAAAGGGGAATCTAGATGCAGCAATTTTAATGAATATTGAACAAGTACCTGATGCATTTATCACTGAGAAGCTACGGCGGGAAGAGATCAATGTGGTTGCTTCACCAAATCATCCACTCTTTCATAGGGAATTTGTGAGTGCTGCTGATTTATCCTCTGAATCACTATTATTGACAGAAAAAAACTGTAGTTATCGCCGGTCATTTGATAATGAATTTGCAGCTCATGGTTTTCATCAACAGCAAGTATTCGAGTTTGCAAGTGTGGAGGCGATGAAACAATGCGTCATTTCAGGATTAGGGGTTGCTGTATTACCAAAAATGACGATTCAAAAAGAACTGACCGAAGGGACCATTCAAATTCTTCCTTGGAAGGGAAACCCATTATACATCCATTCCTATCTCGTCTGGCATAAAAATAAGTGGATGTCTCCTATTCTATCTGCATTTCTTGACCTAACTAGAAAAGCACTTGGAGGAGAAAAACTGCAGGAGCAAAAATAAGGACAAAAAAATAACAAATGGATAAATCCATTTGTTATTTTTTAATTGCGGGGGTAGGATTTGAACCTACGACCTTCGGGTTATGAGCCCGACGAGCTACCAGACTGCTCCACCCCGCGATAATAATATTTAAAATTAAAGCCCGGCAACGTCCTACTCTCACAGGGGGAAACCCCCAACTACCATCGGCGCTGAGAAGCTTAACTTCCGTGTTCGGGATGGGAACGGGTGTGACCTTCTCGCTATAATTACCGGACCTATTAAATTATTGAGAAGATGTTCTCTCAAAATTAGATAGGAGAAGATTGTAAACCTTAAATCATGTTTGTCTTTCATTTTGGTTAAGTCCTCGATCGATTAGTATTCGTCAGCTCCACGT
>NZ_JAAIWK010000044.1 GCF_011008565.1 Heyndrickxia ginsengihumi | reverse complement strand
GCGTTCGTCCTGAGCCAGGATCAAACTCTCCAAAAAGATGTTTGATATAAGCTCATAAAAAAATTGACGTTTCGTTTTGTTCAGTTTTCAAAGATCAATATTTTAGCCATCTTAGCGACGACTTTCATATTATATCACATTGTTAATAGTGAGTCAAATATTTTTAAAAATTATCATCAGCAGCTTTTATCTGACGACCTTTAATATATTATCACCATTATTATCCCAAGTCAATAGTCTTTTTTATAAATCATAAAATATAAAAAAAGAGTGTCCAAGATCCAGGAAATGTATGATTCCTTTCATCTATGAACACCCTTATCATGTTAAGATAATATCCAAGTTTGTATGACAGCGAGTCCTACAATTCCTGGTATTCCTAGTATCCCTGAAACTGCCGTAGTCGCTACATTGATTGGAACATGTAATCCATATCTTCCACCAAATTGGTTTAAAAAGAAGAGAATAATGGCCCCAATAATAAATTTTACAAATAATTGTCCGATCCAACGAATTGGTCTACTGATAGAAGCCGTTAACAAAATAAGAATCATTAAACTAATTACCCCAACAATGATAATAGTTGAATTCAATTTTACCACCCCAATAAGTCTCTACGTATCATCATTCTATGAAGATGTTGTCCAAAAAAGAACATATAGATAAATATTGAGGATTCTTTTATTTTTTTTGAATATAAATGTTCCGGCGCTTTACTTCACGGAAAAGAAAGATATATTTTGCTTGAGCAATTTTTGTCTGATAATAAAGTTCTTCGTTAAATTCAAAACTTAATTCCTGAAAATTACTTTGTCTGACCCAAGAATTTTTCATTTCTGTCACTAGAGCTAGCAACTTCTCGTTGTATTCTTGGCGAAGTTTATGTTTTTTACTAAACATATTATTCACCTCTTATGTTTAGAGTTCTCTTCTTCCTTCTAATGCTTTTGATAGGGTTACTTCATCAGCATATTCTAAATCTCCACCAACTGGTAATCCATGAGCAATTCTAGTAACTTTAATGCCTGATGGCTTAAGCAAACGAGAAATATACATCGCTGTTGCTTCACCTTCAATATTCGGGTTTGTTGCAAGAATAACTTCTTGTACGGTTTCATCTTGGAGTCGTTTCAGTAGATCGGGAACGCGAATATCCTCTGGACCAATTCCATCCATAGGAGAAATTGCTCCATGTAACACATGATAGAGTCCATTGAACTCCCTCATTTTTTCCATAGCAATAACATCTTTCGGTTCCTGTACTACACAAATAATACTTCGATCTCGGCGTTGATCTGCACATATGTAGCAAGGATCTTGGTCAGTAATATGTCCACAGACAGAACAATATCCAAGATCCCGTTTAGCATTAATAAGTGCCTTTGCAAAATCTAGTACTGTATCTTCCTTCATATCGAGAACAAAAAACGCCAGTCGAGCCGCTGTCTTTGGCCCAATTCCTGGCAACTTCATAAAACTATCGATTAATTTTGATATTGGTTCTGGATATTGCATTATTTATCCACCTTTAAAATCCTGGTATATTTAAGCCCTTTGTAAACTGCCCCATTGTTTGGTTAGATAATTCATCAACTTTTTTCAATGCATCATTAGTTGCAGCAAGGACTAAATCTTGTAGCATTTCAATATCCTCTGGATCTACAACTTCTTCTTTAATATTTACCTCAACCACTTGCTTATGCCCTGAAACAACAACAGTAACCATTCCGCCACCAGCTGTTCCTTCAATTCTCTTTTCCCCGAGTTCTTCTTGTGCTTCCATCATTTTTTTCTGCATTTTTTGCATTTGTTTCATCATATTTTGCATATTTCCCATTCCGCGCATGTAAAACCCTCCAATATTAGTCTTTAATTTCAATTAAATCAGAGCCCACAAGTTTCATCGCTTCAGAAATTAGCGGGTCATCTGTTTGCTCATTTGCTTCTTCATCTTCATTTTCATTCCTATGCTGGATGAAATGTTCACGAATAGTATTCCACTGACTTTCTGGCACTCCTACTGGCTGATAACCAACGCCTGTAACTTCACTTAAAATTGATGTTATGGCCTGTAAAAACTTTTGATTGTCCATTGCCATCTGACAGTGAATTTCATATTTAAACTTAATCACAAAAGATGTTGTTGATGCCGCTACTGGTTCAGCCTCATTTAATAAAGCTGCTTGAGATCTCATTTGCCTGCTATTTAATGTCTCAATCATATCTTTCCAACGGCTTCTAATCAAATTTAAATCTTCTTTTGTTGCTTCTTTTAATATATCATGAATTCGCCCTTCCTGTACTTTAAAACCTTTTGTAGAATGTGAAGTTTTTTTAGGGGGATGACTTGCCTTTGGTGTCATGTGCTGTTCGTGTACTTGAACGCCACTTGTTTTAAGGACTTGTATTTCCTTTTCTAAAGCTTCGATCTTAGCAGTCAACGATTCTACATTCTGATCCTTTACTTGTACAGGCTTTTTTACCTCACACAATTTTATAAAGGCAACTTCTAAATAAATACGAGCAAGATTTGAAAATCGCATCTCCTGCTGTGTTTTATTCAATACCTCGATATATTCATACAATTGATCTGATGAAATTTCCCCGCTTAATTGTTGGAAATCTTCATCAACCATTACTTTCTCAACAGCTTCTTCAAGTTGCGGTGCTGCCTTATAAAGTAGCATATCTCGATAGTAAAGTATAAAATCTTCAACAAGGCGAGATGCATCCTTCCCTTGCTGCAATAGTTCCCCAAGGACCTCAAGTGCATGTGCAATATCCTTTTTATATATAGCCTTAGCAAGCTGATTGAAATAACTTTGTGAGATCGAGCCAGTGACGGTCAGTGCATCTTCTATTCTGATTTTACCCTCACTAAATGAAACAGCTTGGTCAAGCAAACTCAGTGCATCACGCATTCCACCTTCTGCAGCATGAGCAATCACATTTAGCGCTTGTTCATCATATTCAATCCCCGACTCATTTGCTACATATTTTAGACGTTGTGTAATATCTAGGGCAGTGATGCGCTTAAAGTCAAAACGTTGACATCGGGAGATAATTGTCAATGGTATTTTATGTGGCTCTGTAGTTGCTAATATGAAAATAACATGTTTTGGAGGCTCCTCCAAAGTCTTCAATAAGGCATTAAAGGCTCCAATAGATAGCATATGAACTTCGTCAATAATATAAACCTTATATTTTACAACACTCGGGGCAAATTTAACTTTATCCCGAATATCCCGAATATCGTCAACCCCTGTATTTGAAGCCGCATCAATTTCAATAACATCGGGTATCGTGCCATCCATTATTCCTCGACAAGCATTACATTCATTGCACGGTTCCCCTACTGGTGATTTCTCACAGTTTACCGTTTTTGCAAAAATTTTAGCTGCACTCGTTTTTCCGGTTCCTCTAGGGCCAGAGAAAAGATAGGCATGGGAAATTTTTTGCTGCAATAGTGCATTTTGCAAAGTTTTTGTGACATGTTCTTGCCCGACAACATCAGCGAATGTCTGAGGTCTCCATACTCGATATAAAGCTTGATAGCTCATTCATATTCACCTCCCCATGTATAATAGTAAATACCAATAATTGATTATATCTAGATAAGAAAAGTTTATCATTTTATTAAATAAAAACAAAAAAGCCCATCACTTTTTGATGGTTTCTTTACTCTATTATATCGCAGTATGTTTTAAATTTACATCATTTACATAATCTATTTACCCTTTATTAACATGCTTCCTAATAAAAAAACTCACCCGAAAAGGATGAGTTGATTTATATATGTAATATAACTGCCGCGCACCTTTCTTCGACTAACCTTCATAGGCGTTACTTAAGCAGTTAGCTCGACCCAGGCTGCCCTGCGGCACATGGAAAGATCCACTTAATGCTGCTTCCTTCCGGACCTGACATGGTTCATGGATTTCCATTGCGCAGGACCCAGGCGTCAACACCACTTACTTAAGGCAGGCCCTACAAACAGTTAGCCTCAGAAAGGAGTTCAGTCTCGCTAGAGCGGATTGCGAGTACAGGGCACCGCTACCTCCCCACCTAGCGCGGCAAAGTTGATACCAATATTAAATGCGCTAATTACTAACGCATAATTTAGTATAACCGTCCTTTAAATAAAAATCAACGTATTCGTTCTGTCAATTGATGGTATTTAATCCATTTCCCATCATCTCAGTCTTTTGCGCTTTCTTCTTTTGTCGTAGATTTCTAAAAAAGGTTCGTAACAATTCACCGCACTCATCTTCTAAAACACCGTTTTCAACTTCACTTTGATGATTAAACCGAGAATCTTGCAGTAGATTCATCAATGTACCTGCGCATCCCGCTTTCGGATCTTTAGCACCATACACAACACGCTTAATTCTAGATAGAAGGATAGCTCCGCTGCACATCGGGCAAGGTTCCAATGTTACATATAAAGTGGAATTTTCTAATCTCCAAGATCCAATTTCTTCACACGCTTTCTCAATTGCTAGCAATTCAGCATGTGTTGTTGCCTTCTGCGTTATTTCCCGAAGATTATGTGCAGAAGATATTACTTTATGATCAAGTACAATAACAGCTCCAATCGGAACCTCTTCTTGTTCCATTGCCTTTCTTGCTTCACGAATAGCGAGTTCCATATAATATTCATCTATATTTTCCATCAAAAAACTCCTTATAACGTTTTTTCAAACGGATTAAAAAGATTAATCAATCCCTATTAAAAAAATAACATTTCTCATGTTTATCAAACATAATTTGTTAATAGCATAGTGATTGTTTAGATAGGAGGAGAAGGATTTGCAAATCCATGTTGTTCAAAACAACGAAACATTGGCACAGATTTCCCAAAGATATAGTGCTCCTATTCAGGAAATCATCAGAGCAAATGAATTGCCGAATCCAAACCAATTAGTGGTTGGGCAAGCCATTGTCATACCCATTGTCGGTCAATTTTACTGGATCCAACCAGGAGATAGCTTATGGAGTGTAGCTCAACGATTCCAAATGTCCTATCAAGAATTAGCACGCATAAATGCTCTATCAGCCAATCAGCCATTACAGGTAGGCCTGCGCCTTTATATTCCAGAAAGACCAAGACCAAATGCTGAATTCAACGCATATGTCGAACCATCCGGAGGCACCCTCTCTTCAGCTCTTGAAAACAGTGCACAGAGAGCAGCTCCTTATTTGACATATTTATCGCCTTTCGCCTTTAGAGCTAAACGCGACGGAACACTTGAAGCACCTCCACTAGGAAATCTGCGTACAATAGCCCAATCTTATAACAATATACTTGTAATGGTAATTGATAATCAAGAAAATGGACAATTTAGTGCAGATCTAGGTCATATTTTATTAACAAATGAAGAAGTTCAAAATACATTTTTAAATAATATTGTATCAACAGCGCAGTCTTACGGTTTTCGTGATATTCATTTTGATTTTGAACATTTATTCGCAAGTGACAGAGAAGCATACACTGCATTTTTACGTAAAGCCAAAAATCGTTTTAGACAACATAATTGGTTCATTTCAACTGCTTTAGCGCCAAAAACGAGCGATGAACAAAAAGGGCAATGGTATGAAGCACATGACTATGCAGCACATGGAGAGATCGTTGATTTTGTGGTTATTATGACTTATGAGTGGGGATTTAGTGGCGGACCACCGATGGCTGTATCTCCTATTGGACCTGTCCATGATGTTCTAAACTACGCAATCACAAAAATACCCGCAAACAAAATACTAATGGGGCAAAACTTATACGGCTATGATTGGACACTCCCCTTCACACCTGGAAAAGATACCGCTAAGGCGATCAGTCCCCAACAGGCAATAAGACTAGCCGTTAAATATGGGGTTCCAATACATTATGATCAGCAATCCCAAGCACCACATATCGATTATACTGATGAAAACAACCGCCAACACAAAGTATGGTTTGAAGATGCGCGCTCAATCCAAGCTAAATTTGATTTACTGAAAAGTCTTGGGCTTAGAGGTATGAGTTATTGGAAGCTCGGACTCTCATTCCCACAAAATTGGCTACTAATTGCAAATAATTTTGAAGTTGTAAAAAAATAAATAATTATTAGATGCTGGGCACAATCAAAAGTGGTTGACTAAAGACGAACATTGCACAAATTAGATCCGGAAATATACGTAGACTCCTGCGGGAGGCTCACCAGCCGCTCGCGGAAAGCAAAGTATAATTCCAAAGTTGGATTGGAACGCAATATTTTTGGTTTTTTAGTTAATACTCTTTTGTCCCAGCCCCTTTTTATCTATAAGTCTTTTAAATGTATGCATTTCACCGAATTTCAAAATCTTCCCTGTATCTCCATATATTCAACTCCATCTAATCTATGCTAAAATAACATCTAGTGTTTAAGAAATGGACAGCCTTTAGCTTTCACCATATATTGCTGACTGCTGTGTCTATATAGGAGGGCCATAGATGGAGAAATTACCATTTATTGCGGTAGAGGGTCCTATTGGAATAGGGAAAACCTCATTAGCTAAAGCCATCTCCCAACAATTCCAATTTCATTTATTAAAGGAAATTGTCGACGAGAATCCTTTCCTCGGTAAATTCTATAAGAATATTGAGGAATGGAGTTTTCAGACAGAGATGTTTTTTCTGTGCAACCGCTATAAGCAATTAGAAGATATTAATAGAGACTATTTACAACACCAACTCCCCGTTGTTTCAGACTATCATATCTTTAAAAACATCATTTTTGCAAAAAGAAATTTACAAGAACAAGAATATCGTAAATATCTCCAAATTTATAATATTTTAACGTCTGATATGCCTCAACCTAGCTTGGTTATTTATTTACATGCCAGCCTTGAGACTCTATTACAGCGGATCGCTAAAAGAGGTAGGGAATTTGAGAAGAATATGAGTGAAGAGTATTTACAACAACTCTCAGCTGACTACGAATTGTTTATGGAACAATTTGAGCAAACTCATCCAAATATTCCAGTACTTCAGTTTAATGGCGATCAATTAGATTTTGTAAAAAACAAGCAAGATTTACATGATATTTTTCAGAAACTTGATCAAACATTACAAAAAGGAGTATTTTCAAATGGAACTTCGCAATAAATACAATATTCCAAGCCATACAGTGATTACAATTGCTGGAACTGTTGGAGTAGGGAAATCAACTTTAACAACATCGCTCGCAAATGCATTAGGTTTCCGTACTTCTTTTGAAAAGGTCGATACAAATCCATATTTAGATCAATTTTATGCTGACTTTAAAAGATGGAGCTTCCATTTACAAGTCTATTTTTTAGCAGAGAGATTCAAAGAACAAAAACGAATTTTTGAATATGGTGGCGGATTTATTCAAGATCGCTCGATTTATGAAGATACAGGAATTTTTGCACAAATGCATTATGAAAAGGGGAATATGTCGGAAGTAGATTTTCAAACTTATAAAAGTCTATTTGATGCTATGGTGATGACGCCTTATTTCCCACATCCTGATTTATTAATTTATTTAGAAGGTTCGATAGAAGATGTCATTGAACGAATTCAAAGACGCGGACGTCCTATGGAGCAAAATACTCCAATAGACTATTGGATTGAAATGCATAAACGTTATGAGCAATGGATCAATGCTTTTAATACTTGTCCTGTTTTACGCTTGAATATTCATGAATACGATTTGATGGAAAACGAGGAATCAATTGAACCAATTATCGAAAGAATTGGTTACATGCTAGCGCAGACCGCAGCTGCAAAGAAATTTAGATAAGAAAAGGGTCAGACCCTCATCTTTGCTAATTTAGATGTGGTGTCTGGCCTTTTTTATAAGAACAGAGTTAGAAAAAACTATTACTGAAAAACGATTAAACTTTCTCTGGAATAGTTTTGAATTTTCTTTGAGTAACACTACGTTTACCATCAACACTAATTGGAATATCACCAGCTAAAGTAACTCGGCGTACCACGCGAGTTTGATCACCATAATCATTTACCGCATAATGTTGTGTCGCTCTATTATCCCAAATGACAACATCACCAACTTTCCAACGCCAACGTACAGTGTTTTCTAGTTTAGTAATATGGTCTTGGAGAATGGAGATGAGCTGATTGGAATCCGACAAAGATAAGTCTAAAATCCTTTTTACGAACTGCCCCAGCACTAATGTCCTCTCCCCTGTCTCTGGATGCACTCGTACAACTGGATGCTTAGTTTCATAAATCGTCGATGTAAACAAATCATTGTAATATTGATAATCCTCAGATGAAGCATTTGTGTGATACGCCGCATAATCATAATCATTCGTATGTAGTGCCCATAGTTGATCAACAAGATTACGCAATGCCTTAGGGAGACTTTCATAAGCAGTTGCAGTATTTGCCCAAACTGTATCACCTCCAACTTCAGGGATAACAACGGAACGAAGAACCGAAACTTGAGGATAAGCATCAACAAATGTTAAATCAGTGTGCCATGCATCTGCCCTACTTCCATGAGTAGAATCAAGCTCCAATATATTTGTGCCGTTTTTATTAGGTACAGTTGGATGATTGTATAGGTTACCGAATAACCTTGAAAATTCCTCTTGGCCGTGATCATCGAGATGATGCTGATTACGGAAAAATAAAACCTTATATTTCAGCAAAGCTTGGCGTATCGCTGAAACTTCTGAAGTGTTTAGATCTGCCGATAGTTTTATTCCTCTAACTTCAGCACCGATCCGAGCTGCTACCGGCTGTACTTGCAAACTAGTATTTGTGAAATTACTCATATTACTCCTCCTTCGAAAAATAGATCTTCATTGTTTGACTAATTAATACAATAAAAGCGCTGACTTGATAAATAAGGATGAGAACACAGTTAAAAGAGTGTTCTAGCCTTCAGTTGACTGATCGGCACTTTATAGTTCTAAATTAGAATCAGGAGTCTGTTTCCATTTATCTATTAATGAAATTTAGATCAGTTTTTTAATTAGCTCCTTTTCCAACTGAGATGTTTGATGGAGAAAATTCTTTTCCATGCATTCCTTCACTTATATTCAAGCCTATAACACCGGCAATAATCATGAGTATAGACAAGATCTTAACTAAAGATATTGCTTCCTTAAAAAACACCATTGAAACAATTGCAATAATAGCCGTACCTAGACCAGACCATATAGAATAAGCAATACTCACGTCAATGCGTTTAAGTGCTAATGTTACGAAGATAAGACTTAATCCGTAAAACATGAATATGGAGATTGAAGGAATCAATTTCGTAAATCCAAAAGACATTTTCATAGAAGTTGTACCTACCACTTCTGATAAAATTCCTAATAATAGTAAAATCCAGTTCATCTACTTTCCTCCCTTCTTCACTTGTTAAAAAACTCTATTAGACTTAAAACAAGATTAGAATCATGCTTCTATTTCTGACTCTGTATCACTGATACAGGATAATAAGTAATCGCTCCATTTATTAAATTCCTTTTCACGCTTGATGCTCTCTATTGGTTTATTTTGTCTTATAAGCGGATTTTGCATATCAACTATAACCCTACCTGGATTTGATTGCATGACTACAATTCGTGTCCCTAATAATAAGGCTTCCTCAACATCATGAGTAATGAAGAAAATACATTTTTTTGTTTTTCTCCAAATCTCAAGAAGATGATTTTGCATCGATACACGAGTAATAGCATCCAGGGCACTAAATGGTTCATCCATTAATATAACTTTAGGATCTGTAATAAGTGTTCTTGCAATAGCTGCCCTTTGTTTCATACCCCCAGAAACCTGATATGGAAGCTTTTTAGCAGCAGCACTTAACCCGACTAGCTCCAAATAGTAAGAAACTGTCTGCTTTCTTGCTTTCTTCGGTACACCTTTCATTTTCAAACCGAATGCAACGTTTTTCTCAATTGACAGCCACGGAAACAGGTTGTGATGCTGAAATACTACCCCTATATCTGCATTCGGTTTCTTACGTGTTTTTCCATTCATCATAACTTCTCCCGTTGATTGTTTCTGGAACCCAGCTATTACATTAAGAAGCGAGGATTTACCACAACCAGATGGCCCTAATACACATACAAAATCCTTTTCGTATAATTGAAGATCAATATAATCTAGCACGTTCAAATCCTGACTTGAATAACGCAAGCTTAAATCCTTAATATCTATGATAACAGGGCGATTTACAGCCTCCGCTTGGCTTTTATTCGAAATACTTAAGGTCATATCGCTCCCCCTCATTACAATTTTATTTATAAAGATTACTTAATAATGCCTGCTGATAAGTATCCAAATTTGGAGCGGATTTTATATCCTTTTGTGCAGCCATAAAATTCGCAGTATCTTTTAATATGTGAGCTAATTTTCCAGGATGTCCTGGAGACCCAAAATATTTTGTTTGTTGGGAAGCATCTAACCATATAATTTGTTTCATCGTTGTTAAGCTTTTCTCAGGTGATAGACCTAATTCCTTAGAGAGAACATTAGCTGATTTTTTAGGCTGTTTATGATAATAATGGACAGCTTTATCCAATACAGAGATATAACCTTTAACAATTCCAGGGTACTTCTTTGCAAAATTCTTGTTTACAACTCCAAATTCCCCTGTTATAATTCCTTTTTTCGCTAAATCCTTTGAAGAAATAATCCGCTTACCGCCGTCTTGTAACAACTGCGTCTGTATCGGCTGCCAAATATAAGCAGCATCAATATCATTTCTCTTCCAAGCAGCATCAATATCTGGAGCCTGCATATCAAGGATTGTTATCCCTTCCTTTTTAGGATCAATTTTTTCTTCTTCTAAAGCCTTTAGCAAACTATAATGAGATGTAGAACTAAAAGTAGTAGCTACTTTCTTTCCCTTTAAATCTTTTAATGATTTAATACCAGAGCCTTTTTTTGCTACCAATGCTTCACTTTCACCGATAATATCGTGGAGATAATATATTTTATAAGGCAATTTATCCGCAATTCCTATTGAACCCGGGGGAGTGCCAACCAAACCAAAATCAATACTTCCACTTGCCATTGCATTGTTAACATCTCTTCCTGAATCAAACTTAATCCAGCTAATTTTTATATTAGGATATTTCTTCTCTAACAGACCTAACGCTTTCGCTAACAACTCACCATTTGGCGAAACTTGATATCCCAATCTAATTTCCTTTGGTTCTTTATCAGTTGTTTCTAAGTCTTTTTGCTTTCCTAATGTATTTTGACTAGAGCAGCCTGTTATTAAGCTAAAAATCATAAGCAATATAAACAACCACAACCAATTTTGTTTTCTTTGTAAATTCATGCATACTGTCCCCCAACATATATTGATATCTATTATGAATCTTGTTTTCCAACCCAGGAGAATTGAAAATGTTGATATAATCTAATGACCCCATCAAGGAGAATGGCAATAAGTCCCATGAGAATAATCCCCACAAAAACAATATCACTACGTAAATACTTACTGGCGTCTAATACCATCCAGCCGATTCCCGAAGTAGCAGCCACCATCTCTGCTGCAACCAATGTAGAATAAGTAACACCAATCGATGTTCGAAGGCCTGTTACAATATCCGGAAAAGCAGATGGCAAAACAACATATATCAAAATCTTCCATTTTGAGGCTCCTAAAGTTAATGCACCATTTATGCGATCACGTGGAACCTTCTGAACACTAGATACAGTTGCAATAAATAGTGGAGCAAAAGCACTCAAAAATAATAATGCTATTTTTGATTTGTCATCAATCCCCATCCATAGAACAAGTAATGCATAATAAGCTAACGGAGGAAGCGGCCTATAAAATTCAATAATAGGATCAAAAATGGCAAGTAAATATTTTGATGAGCCGCACAAAATTCCAAGTGGGATTGCAGTAAAAAAGGCTAAAACCAATGAGAAGAATAGTCGATATAAACTACTTAAAATGTTAGCGCTTAATGACGTACCTTTATACCCCTCATTCACTAAATCTAAGAATGCATCCCAAACCGATTGGGGAGTTGGCAGAAAAATCGGGTCCACCCATTTCAAGTTAGTACTCAAAGTCCAGATGATTAATAGTAGAGCAACACTCACAATCGAGATCCCTACGGTAGATAGTTTCTTTTTTTGTATGAGCCGTTTATCCACTTCACATCCCCCTTTTTTTATCATTCATGGAATGAAAAAGGCCCCTTTAGATCTCATGATAATGAAATCTAAAGGAGCCTCCAGTTTTCTGGTCGGATTATTCCTGAATATTTATTATTTGTTAAAGATTCTATCAATATCTTTTTCCAATGTCAATGCGTTTTTTAATGAAAATAGCAGAAAATTTCAATGAATTTT
The DNA here is from genome assembly GCF_011008565.1 of Heyndrickxia ginsengihumi. Classification (GTDB taxonomy): domain Bacteria; phylum Bacillota; class Bacilli; order Bacillales; family Bacillaceae_C; genus Weizmannia; species Weizmannia ginsengihumi. Next base: position 8,011 of record NZ_JAAIWK010000044.1, on the reverse strand, counting down.
TGTATTCAATGAAAATAAAAAAAACTCAAAAAAACCCGCTATATTTATAGCAGGTTTTTGTATCTCCAATATTTTATGCGCGTTGTTTGATATAAAAAATGGCGGAGGAAGAGGGATTCGAACCCCCGCGCGGTGTAACCCGCCTGTCGGTTTTCAAGACCGATCCCTTCAGCCAGACTTGGGTATTCCTCCGTTCCGACATTTATTATTATAAAACAACATTTTTAAGAAGTCAACACTATTTTCCAAATAAATTAAAGTTAGTAAAAAGAGAGGACAAACCTCTCTTTTTACTGTCAGTCTGGTTTAATCACAGCTACATTTCTCATATATGGACGTAAAACTTCTGGAATAATTACACTGCCATCTTCTTGTTGATAATTTTCAAGTATTGCCGCTACAGTTCTGCCAATTGCCAATCCTGATCCATTTAATGTGTGTACATGCTCAGGCTTTGCGTTCGCCTCTCTGCGGAAGCGGATATTTGCTCTGCGTGCTTGAAATGCTTCAAAATTACTACAAGATGAGATTTCACGGTAAGTATTATAGCTCGGAATCCATACTTCAATGTCATATTTTTTTGCAGCAGTAAAACCAAGATCTGCAGTACACATGCTAAGAACACGATAAGGTAATTTTAACAGCTGCAGTACTTTTTCAGCATGGCCAGTTAATTTTTCAAGTTCTGCATAAGAATCTTCTGGTTTAACAAATTTTACAAGTTCAACTTTATTAAATTGATGTTGACGAATTAATCCCCTTGTATCGCGGCCAGCTGACCCCGCCTCAGAACGAAAACATGCACTAAATGCTGCATAGCTAATTGGCAGCTCTGCTCCATTTAAAATTTCATCTCTGTGTAGATTCGTTACAGGTACTTCTGCGGTAGGAATTAAGAAATAATCTTTTTCATTTACTAAAAAGGCATCTTCTTCAAACTTAGGTAATTGTCCAGTCCCAGTCATGCTGGCACGATTTACCATATAAGGCGGAATAATTTCTTCATATCCATGTTCTTCAACATGCAAGTCAAGCATAAAGTTAAAAAGGGCACGTTCTAAACGGGCGCCAAGCCCTTTATAAAATACAAAACGACTGCCTGTAACTTTAGCTGCGCGTTCAAAGTCAAGAATATCTAAATTCGTTGCAATATCCCAATGGGGTTTTGGCTCAAAACCAAATTCACGTACCTCTCCCCATTGTCTAATCTCAACATTATCATCTTCGCTTTCACCTACAGGAACACTTTCATGAGGAATATTTGGAATAGATAGCATTAAAGCCTGCAATTCTTCTTCTACTTCGCGTAGTTCCCCATCCAGCTGCTTAATCTTATCACCAACTTTACGCATTTCCTCAATTAAATGTGTAGCATCCTTTTTTTCGCGTTTTAAAGAGGCAACTTGTTCAGTTACTTCGTTTCTTTTACTTTTGAGTTCTTCCGTTTCCTTTATAAGCTCACGGCGCTTTTTATCAAGCCCCTCAAATTTTTCGAAGTCAGTTAAATCCTCACCTCGATGTTTCATTTTCTCTTTTACTTCTTGAAAATTTGCTCGTAAATATTTAATATCAAGCATGTTATGATATCTCCTTTACTATAAACTGAAATTGAAAAGATCTTAGTAGGAATAATAGGCGACAACCATTTCCCTTTCCCGCTTTAATGTAAAGATATTTATTAGTTAGCACCTGTATTTCATATTTTAATACCATAAAAAAACTCCCGCCCTAAAAAAGGGACGAGAGTTGACCCGCGTTGCCACCCAAATTGAAAACATAGTGTTTTCCACTTTACATTGATAACGGGATTAGTCCCGAAAGTACCTACTTCACTCTGTTTCAGCACTCTACTCAAGGATGGATTCACAAGTCCTCTCCATCGATTCACACCAACCATCGACTCTCTTTAGAAGAATTACTCGCTACTAGTTCCTCTCATTGCTTTCACCTTTTAATTAAACATAATGTACTACAATTTTATCCAATTTGCAAGATGTTATACATCGTATCTGTTTAACTTAAATAAGGTTTAAAAAGTATTCAACTAAACGTGTATCATCCGTCAACTCAGGATGGAAAGAACAGCCTAATATATTGCCTTGTTGTACAGCAACAATTCTACCTCTGCATTCAGCTAGTACTTTCACTTCTTTACCTGTTTCGACAATATGCGGCGCTCTAATAAAGACGGCCGGGAAATCTTCTGCTATGCCGTCTATACGGACACTCTCTTCAAAACTTTCTCTCTGTCTTCCGAAAGAATTCCGTTCAACCGTAATATCCATTGCACCAATATGGGCCACATCTTGACCAACAATATTTTTTGCTAATAAAATCAATCCGGCACATGTCCCAAATATAGGCTTACCGCTTGCTGCAAAATCCTTTAGCTCGTCAAGAAAATCATATGTATCAATTAACCGCCGCATTGTGGTACTTTCTCCACCAGGTAGAATTAAACCATCAATTTCCTTAAGTTGCTCCTTCTTTTTAAGAACAATCCCTTCAGCGCCACACGCTTCGATCGCCTGAATATGTTCTCGAACAGCTCCTTGCAAACCTAATACACCGATTTTCTTTGTCATGTAAATCTCTCCTTACCAACCGCGTTCTTGCATTCTCATATCTGCAGGCAATGTAGAGATTTCAAGACCTTTCATTGCTACTCCTAGATCTTTTGATAATTCAGCAATCAATTTATAATCTTGAAAATGTGTTGTTGCTTCTACAATTGCTTTTGCAAATTTCGCAGGGTTTTCAGATTTAAAAATACCGGAACCTACAAATACACCATCTGCTCCTAATTGCATCATTAAAGCAGCATCAGCTGGTGTTGCAACACCACCTGCAGCGAAATTAACAACTGGCAAACGACCTAGTCTTTTAATTTCTAACAACAATTCATAAGGTGCTCCAAGTTGTTTTGCTTCTGTCATAAGTTCATCTTCGCTCATATTTACAACTTTTCTAACTTGTGCATTTACTTTACGCATATGTCTTACTGCTTCGACAATATTTCCTGTTCCTGGTTCACCTTTTGTTCTAAGCATGGAAGCACCTTCTCCAATACGGCGAGCAGCTTCACCAAGATCACGACAACCACATACAAATGGAACAGTATACTCTTTTTTATTTAGATGGAATTCTTCATCAGCCGGTGTTAATACTTCACTTTCATCAATATAGTCGACACCCATCGCTTCTAAAACACGTGCTTCGACAATATGTCCAATTCTTGCTTTTGCCATAACTGGAATACTAACTGCATTCATAACCTCTTCGACAATACGAGGATCAGCCATTCTTGCTACTCCTCCAGCTTTACGAATATCTGAAGGGACTCTTTCTAATGCCATTACAGCAACTGCTCCTGCTTCCTCAGCAAGTTTCGCCTGCTCTGCATTGACAACGTCCATAATAACGCCGCCTTTTTGCATTTCAGCCATCCCACGTTTTACTAAATCTGTTCCAGTTTTCATAATGTTATTAAACTCCTTTATAAAAAATTAGAAATTATCTTTCAATATGTATTTAACTTTAAATAAACACTAAAAACGAAAGCTTGTCAAGGCAAAGTTCATTATAATTTTCACTAAAAAAGGGGAATTATTCATAATAAAGTCGATTTAACTAGAAGTTTGTGACTTAATTTACTATGGACATTTTAAACATGAAATCCGAATAAAAACCAGCTAACTATTTATTTTATTACAATTGCTAAAAAAGCAGGATAAGAATATAGCTTTATTCTTCATCCTGCTTTTATTCATCAATTAGAACCAACTACCTACAGTTGAATTCCACATATTACTAAATAAACCACCGATTCCTCTCATCATCCGGACAAACCAATTAGCCTTTTCCACTTCATCTTTTGTGACTAATTTTACTCCTGATGATTTCTTTCCATAAAGATAGCCATAATCCGTTCCGTTTTTATATTGAACAGATAAAGTTCCAACTGCTGTCCCTTTTTTCGCCGGGGCAACAAGTTTCCCATCTTTATTTAATTTTGTTTTATCAAGCGTAAATACTGGCTTGTACATATTTTCCTCGCCATTTTTTACAGGGAGTTTTAATGGAGAATTAGTTACAATATTTGCTGTTTTATCTTTCCCATTTTCTACCGGAATTGTTTTATGATTTTTAACGGCACTATTTTTTGCATAAATTGTTTTAAGAGAGTAGTTATTAAATGCATAATCCATCATTTTTTTCGTCTCTGTAAAACGTGCCTTATATCCATCACCATCAGAGCCTTTTGCATTCATAACAACGGTAATAATCCGCATTCCATTTCTTTTTGCCGTTCCAGTAAAGCAGTAGCCTGCGAAATCAGTTGTACCCGTTTTAAGTCCATCTACGCCCTTTTCTCCATAAACTAATGAAGGTAGCATCCAGTTCCAGTTCTGCATATCAATTTCGTCGTCCGTACCAGCTCTAAATTTTAATTTTGGAATACTAGTCGTCTTTAATGAATCTGGAAAATCTGTAACTAAATGATATGCTAACTTAGCAACAGATCTAGCAGACATTTCGTTTTCCGCAGTTGGAGATGTGCCTTTTGGCTGCATGCCATCTAAATCTCTATTATTTAACCCAGTGGCGTTTACGAATTTATAGTCAGTTAATCCTAATTCTTTAGCTTGCTTGTTCATCATTTTTAAATAATTTGTTTCTGAGCCTGCAAGTGTTTCAGCAATTGCTATTGTTGCTGCATTCGCTGAATAGATTGCCATTGCTTGATATAACTCTTTTATTGTATATTGTGCTCCTTTTCTTAAAGGAACATTTGAAAGATCGCGTCTTTGTGAAACTTTATAAACATAATTATCAACTGTAACCTTTTGATCCCATGACACTTTATGCTCTTTAATTGCTTTTAACAAAATATACTCTGTTAACATTTTGCTCATTGAAGCAATGCCTAGTGCCTTATCTGCATTTTTCTCATATAAAATTTTCCCTGAATCGGCATCAACGAGTATAGCAGCATTTGCTTGTACATTTAAGTCATCTTGTGCGTAAGCTTTATTTGGTACTTGAGTAACGCCTGCAACAATTAAAATTGTTAAAAGGCAAACTATGAATGTTTGTAACCTCTTTTTCACTGTGAACCCTCCATCATATTATGTATACACTTTCGTTATTTTAACATAGTTGAAACCTCATGAGTAGACGAATTAAGACCGTAAAAAATCACAAAAAATGACAGGAGTTTTTATAGTCAATAAAATCCCCTGTCATCAAAATGTATTTTCTGTAAATAAACCTGAAAAGTTATATATTTAAAATATCAACATTTAAGATAATGAATAATTTGGTGCTTCTTTTGTGATTTGAATATCATGAGGATGGCTTTCTCTCAAGCCTGCACCTGTCATTCTTATAAATTGTGCTTCCTCACGAAGCGAAGTTAAATCTTTTGTACCGCAATATCCCATACCAGAGCGTAGACCACCAATTAATTGATAAATGACATCTCCAATTGATCCTTTATAAGGAACTCTACCTTCTATACCTTCTGGAACAAATTTTTTGGCATCCTCCTGGAAATAGCGATCTTTTGATCCGTTTTCCATCGCTGAAATAGACCCCATGCCACGGTATACTTTATATTGTCTTCCTTGATAGATTTCAGTTTCTCCTGGGCTTTCTGCTGTTCCTGCCAATAAACTGCCTAACATTACAGCATGTCCACCAGCAGCAAGAGCTTTCACCATATCTCCTGAATACTTTATACCACCATCTGCAATAATTGCTTTCCCATGCTTACGCGCCTCTGTTGCACAATCATAAATAGCAGTAATTTGCGGAACACCTACTCCAGCAACTACACGGGTTGTACAAATAGAACCAGGACCAATTCCGACTTTTACAATATCTGCACCTGCTTCTATAAGTGCTCTAGTACCTTCTGCAGTGGCTACATTGCCTGCGATTATATTCAATGATGGATAAGCCTTTCTAATCGTAGCAACCATATCGAGAACGCCTTTAGAATGGCCATGAGCCGTATCAATTACAATTACATCTACTCCCGCTTCTACGAGCAGTTCCACACGTCGGAGACTATCCTTCGTCACACCTACAGCCGCACCAACTAATAAACGGCCTTGTGCATCTTTTGCTGCATTCGGAAATTCGATCACTTTTTCGATATCTTTTATCGTGATAAGTCCTTTTAATACACCATTTTGATCAACTAATGGTAGCTTTTCAATTTTATAACGATGAAGTAACTGTTCAGCATCTTTTAACGTTGTTCCTACTGGAGCAGTAACGAGATTTTCTTTCGTCATAACTTCTGATATTTGGATAGAAAAGTCTTCAACAAACCGTAAGTCACGATTCGTAATAATACCGACCAATTTTTGTTCTTCTTGATTATTTACAATTGGTACACCCGAAATACGATATTTACTCATCAAGTGTTCAGCTGCAAACACTTGGTGTTCAGGAGTTAAAAAGAATGGATTTGTAATAACACCACTTTCTGAACGTTTAACTTTATCTACTTGTTCAGCCTGCTGCTCAATGCTCATATTTTTATGAATAATTCCAAGTCCGCCTTGTCTTGCCATTGAGATTGCCATTTCAGCCTCTGTAACAGTGTCCATTCCCGCACTTATAATCGGTATATTCAATTTTAATTGATCCGTAAGTGTCACCTTTGTCTCTACATCTTTCGGTAAGATCTCAGATTTAGCTGGTACTAATAAAACATCGTCAAAAGTTAATCCCTCTTTAGCAAATTTTGTCTCCCACACTTCATAACCCCTCCTAAGTAGATAAAAATATTAATTAGAAGGTTAACAATTGGTTAAAATACTGTCAAGATAACGGCTAAATTTAAAACTATTCTGTTAATTGAAAGGAAGATAAAGTTGTGTGAAAAAAACATCTGGAAAACGTTTACTTTTTTCCAGTCTGCAGATTACACTCAAAATTTTTTAAAAAAATGTTATAGTCAATTGCAATTTAATGATTTGGATGTAAAGAGCTATGAAAATAGCTACACATTTATGTATTATTTAGAGCATGCTGAAATCTACTACAATCAATCTAAAAAATCACCTCTTGCCATTCAGCCTGTACTGATGTTTTATGGACTGATTCATTTGATTAAAGCCTGCCTTTTAACCGTGGATCCGTCTTATCCTGAAACAACCTCAGTGATGGCGCACGGTGTCTCTTCCCGCAAAAGAAAAAAGCAAAATTTTCAATTTTTACATGATGAGGTAAAAATTCAAAAATTAGGTTTATGCACTCATTTTGCAAATAAAATGTTTCAACTTAACTATTTAGAAGGTGAAAAATTTTTAATGATTCACTTGTTGAAACAGCTGCCGGAATTAAATGATTGTTTTTCTTATCTAGATCATATAGACCCATTTCTTTTTCTAGATCAAAAAAATGGTCAATTCACTTTGCCAATTTCTATATTGGACCATTACCATATGACTGCCGAAAGATTTGCAAATTACATAAATCAAAAAAGTTCCGGGATTATTGAGGAAGTACAGTCTTCAAAAGATTGTATTCATTTTACTTCAAAAAAAAATTTACCGTTACCATTCCGATTCCATCTATACAATAATCAGTATTGTTTGCCGAATAAGTTGAGCAAGGAAATGTTTCTGCCTGAACTTATTATTCATTACTTATTACTCTACAATTTGAGCATGATTGCTCGCTATGAAACAGAATGGTGGGCAGAATTATTAAAAACTAGACAAACCTATGATTATCCCATTATTCAAAGCTTTATTGAACAGACGATGAACAAAGCCCCCTACATCTGTTTTGAATTTCTAAATGCAAAAATTCACAATGAATGTTAAAGTTTCTTAATCATTAAGTTTATTTCTATCATAGTGACAAAAAAACCACAGAGAAATCTCTGTGGTTTTCATTTTGCCCGGCAACGTCCTACTCTCACAGGGGGAAACCCCCAACTACCATCGGCGCTGAGAAGCTTAACTTCCGTGTTCGGGATGGGAACGGGTGT
>NZ_JAAIWK010000043.1 GCF_011008565.1 Heyndrickxia ginsengihumi | reverse complement strand
TTCGTCCTGAGCCAGGATCAAACTCTCCAAAAAGATGTTTGATATAAGCTCATAAAAAAATTGACGTTTCGTTTTGTTCAGTTTTCAAAGATCAATCATCCAATTTTCAAATCAGCTATTCTTTGTCAGCGACTTTTTTTATTATATCAGGATAATGTTTTCTTGTCAACACTTTTTTAAATTTCTTTTTTTCGCTAATCTGTATTGTTATCAGCGACGTATAATAATATACCAAGATATTTATTATACGTCAATACCAAAATCAAATTTTTTATTGTGTTTTTTTATGAACGCGATAATGGCGATGGAAAATATCCGGCCCCTTCGTAGGAACAATGACTTCTTCTATATATTTCTTTTCAATAAGATATTCAACAAGACCCATTAAATCAATACTATAAGATTGTAATGCCGAATCAGATATTAGATCGTTGATTGTCCATTCATCTTTCATACTCATAGTTTCCAGCAAATGCTGCGTGCCGATACACGTTTTAGAATGAATGAAAAATTCACTTGCAAGAAATAGAAGCTCCAGCCTTTTTTCGAGTGTTTCATGACTATTAATCAGTTCTTCATATAATTTAAAAATTGCAGGCTCCATTTGCTTTACTTGATTCCAAACAGTCGTTTCAGGATGGAAGCCATGCTCTATAATGGATAGACGGGCTAAATGATGTAATGCATGGACAACGTGGCTGTACGCATCTACATATTGCTGACTGTCGAAAAAGTACTTTCCGCGCATATATCTTTGAATTAATTTTGCGAACTCCGCATTCATTTTTACTTTCCGTTCTTCCATCGGAAAATCTCTTAGTTCATTTTTAAGATTCGTTATATATTCATTGCGGTCAAATAAAATGACCCCTTGCGTAATCCATTCCATAATCTTTATATTTGAACCGAGATGCAGCCATTCCTTTAATTGATTTTCTCTGACGACATAAAGAACAGCTTTTTTATTTTCATATTTATAATGTTTAATATGAATAGGACTCTCTAATTCTTTCACAATCATTAATAAAACAGCATCAAATGAATTTGTGAGGACATCTTCGTTTTGCTTTTTTTCAATATATAAAACAGCTAAAGTATTAGATTGACTCGCTCGTTCTTGATAAATCGGTCTGAGAATATCTTTCATTCATAATTCCTCCACGTCTTTAACATACAATCTATTTCGATAAAATTCTACAAAATCCTGCTGAATTTACGACAAATTTCAGTATATTCCATTCTTATCTTTAATTCAAATAAGATTTTTTTAAAAGAGTAGTTAAAATAAAATGGAAAAACCCCCTTTATGCTATATGAAAATTCCATAAAGGAGGTTTGAAATAAAAGTTTATCATGCATTTTTTCGAAATACAACTTGGTTAAGGATAAGACAGATAGCTGCTAATCCACTAAGAAGAACGAAGCCAATCATGTAAGAGCCTGTTGCTTCTTTAAAAATCCCCATTAATATCGGTGGGAAAAATCCGCCTAAGCCTCCCCATGCTCCGACAATGCCTGTAACAGCTCCTGTTTCATTAGGAAAGATTTGCGGAACTAATTTAAACACTGCTCCATTTCCTAGCCCAGACATGATCGAAACAAATATACAAGCAATCGTCATCATTACGATGTTGCTCATTCCGAATGCAATGACAAGGGCGCCGGCAACCATACCGATAAAAACAAACGTCAATATTTTTCTTGCCCCGATTTTATCGGAGAGGCTTCCCCCGATTGGTCTTAGAATCGTGGCAACAACTGTAAAGCCAGCTGCTCTTAATCCTGCATCAACGGGGCTTAAATGAAATAGATCGACTAGCAATGTTGGCAAATACATCCCAAAGGCTACGAATGAACCGAATGTAACAAAATAGAGTAAAGATAATGTCCACGTATGTTTATATTTTAATACTGATAAAGAACTGAGCATTGATTTCTTTTCTTTTTGTTTTACGACATCTGTAGTCGGTGTACCAAACCAAACAAGTATGAGCATGACAACGACTGGTATAATGAGGCCCCAAAATGCCCATTTAACACCGAAGCTCGCTGCGATTGTTGGAACCGAGAAACTTGCGATCGCAGTTCCGATATTTCCGACTGCATTAATCCCTAACGCTGTACCCTGCTTATCAGCAGATGTTAATTTTGACACGAAGGTGACAGAAATGGCAAAAGAAGTTCCGGCCATTCCAATAAAAAAGGCCCAAATTAATAGTGACTCATATGAATGAGCGAACCCTGCGCCTAACAATGGGAAAATAATAAACAGTAATAGCAGTGAAAATAATTTTTTTCCGCCGTAACGATCAGTGAATATACCGAGCGGAATCCGCATGACCGATCCAAGCAATACAGGTATTGCTACTAATATACTTTTCTGCACTGAAGATAAGTCGTACATTTGCTGAAACGTACTCGCTAACGGCGAAAATACGCCCCAGACTGCAAAGGAAAATGTCATTGCTAATGTCGTAATTGGTAAAACTGCATGTTGCTTATTCATGATCATTCCTCCAGAAATGTCTAATAACAAACCTAGGCTTTGTTATTTACATAGTAAGAGAACGATCAATATTTTTTTGTATCATTTATCACAATTTCATGCAGTTTCACATATTTGTAATAAGTTAGATGACGCTATACAGAGCGAGTATAACGATGAAGAAATAGACTGCATTGATGATCTCTAATATACCAATTGTTTTAATCGACAAAGACTGACCATATAAAAAGAATGCCCGAATTACGCTAGGTATATAGGCAAGTGTCAAGATAGCATATCCTGAAAGCATAAGGAAGATGATGAGAACAACATGGTATCCCCATGAATACCATTTGAACCGAACATTCTTTTTCTCTCTTATCATCGTTTTTACATAAAATGTACTTCCAATAAAAAAGAGCAGACAAGAAATATAAAGCTTAAAGGCTGTAACCGTCAATTCCCCTTTGCCTAAATAAAAGCTCACAAGTCCACCGATACATAACACTGTAATCGCTGCAACATCGTTAATAAAGGCGCGTTCCTTTTTCTTTTTGGCAAAATATACATTGATAAAAAAGAACGGAATCATAGCAAGCCCAAAATAAATCAATTCAATATGGAAAAAAAGCGGAATAAAAAATAGCACGATTGCACCTGAAAAATAGCGATAAAACCATGATAGATATACCTTGTTTTTCTTCATTTTCAACGCCATTAACAACGGGTATGTCGATAAGTATAAGAGCAGCCAGCCAATTAAACACGGAATTTGAAGCCAAGAGAATCCTCCTCTGCTGGCGCCTAACAAAAAAGGAATAAACAGCATCGCCCATGCTCCATGCTGCTTCGGCAATAATATTTTTTTTGATGCGGCCATCATGATCCTCCTTTCCGCTGCCATCGTATTTGATAAGAATGAGGCTGGGACAAAAGGATAGTAACGAAAGAAAACCAGAATATTGCGCCCACCCGCTCCGCAAATATCCTTCGCTTTCAACGGGCCGCTGGAGCCTCCTCGTGCAATGCAGCAATGCGGTGTCTCACCGGTACTTATCCTCCCGCAGGAATCTACGTATATTTCCGGAGCTGATCTGTGCAATATTCGTCTTTAGTTAACAACCTTTGTGCTTTTGTCCCAGCCTCTTATATCTATTATGTGATGACTTTAAAAGCTTTGATGTTTCTTTTCTTCATTAGGCATTCTTTTGCGATAAACGACATAGCTTCTGCTAAAATATCGCAACGGAAAACTGAATACGTGAACGAGACGTGTAAACGGCCAGACAGCAAAAATGCCAAACGCTGCGATAATATGGATTTTAAACCAAATTGGCACGTCGCTCATGTAAGCTGGATCAGCCCTAAAGAGGAAAATACTGCGAAACCATGGTCCGATCGTTGCCCGATAGTCAAAGCCTTTCGGATCAATATTCAAAAATGTAGAGGACAAACCGCTCAACATAATAATCGCTAAAAAGACGAGAACGAGCATATCTGATTTCGTACTTGTTTTTAAAATCCGTTTTACACTAATGCGCCGATAGAGCAATATAAAAAGACCGATGATCGAAACGATTCCCGCTGGAACACCGAAACCAATAGCGATCTTATGATAAAATTCCTCTGTTATTCCGAATGTATCATAGACGGTTTTTGGGATGAGAATGCCCATGACGTGGCCGCCGACAACAAACAGAAATCCCCAGTGAAACATTAAACTCCCGATCCGCAATCTTTTTTTCTCTAAAAACTCACTCGATTTGCTCGTCCAGCCAAACTGATCATGTTGATAACGAAAAATATGTCCGCCAATAAAAATCGTTAAGACAATGTATGGGAGATAACCCCAAAGAAATTGATTCACCATTGTTATCCGATCCCTTCAACGACGTTATCATTTTTGAGTTCATGAATGACTTGCAAAAGGATAGTGAACACAATCGCGTATTCACTTTCCATCGTTTGCAGCTGCTGATGTATTTCAGCAATATTGTCTGTGTATCTATGCAAAAGTTGGACCGTGTACTGTTCCTCAGCTTGAGCAGCAATTTCGAGCATAAGCGGCAAGTAATCCGGCAGCTCCTTATCTGTAACGGCAAATCCAGCCGATTGATAAATTTGTTTTAAATCTAATAGTTCCATGCCTCTTTCGCGTTGTTCACCTGTAACCATATAGGTCAAATACATATTCGTTTTTTTGCCAAAATCAAATGTGTATACATATGATTCAATGAATCTATCTTTATCTTGAGTTTGCACTTTTTCAATAAACTGTTTTAAATCTTGAACAATTTGTTCGTCTTGCAAATCATCCAAAATGTTCAAACATTCGTTTAATCCTTCCTGCCATCCTCGATCAGGATAAGAGAGTAAGTAAGATACGATTTCGAGTACATTTTGCACTTCTTGATACTTCATGTTTCACAGCCCCTTATTAAGAAATGACACCGCATGCTCCTGGTCCGCCAGCGAATGATAAGCCGCACGCACCTTGTTCTGAATATAAATCTGCCACTTGTTCACGATGAGACGGCGGAATAACAAAACGATCTTGATATTTGGCAATGGCCAAGAGGCGATACATATCTTGAATATCTGTTGTCGTTAATCCTAATGCTTCTACCATATCAGCATCCGGAGTTTGGTTCGTTTGCTCTGCTCTCATATAAATTCGCATTGCAGCCATTTTTTTCAGTACCGTACGAATGATTTGTTGATCACCAGCTGTTAATAAATTAGCTAAATATTCAATCGGAATGCGCATTTGATCGATTGCCGGGAAAATATCAGATTCGATTGCATTGCTTCCTTTTCCTTCGATCATATTTGTAATTGGACTTAATGGCGGAATATACCAAACCATTGGCAATGTCCGATATTCTGGATGTAATGGGAGCGCAATTTTCCAGTCGATAATCATTTTATAAATAGGCGATTGTTGTGCCGCTTTGATCCATTGTTCTGGAATTCCGTCTTCTTTTGCCTGTTTTATCACTTCTGGATCGTTCGGGTCTAAGAAAACAGATAGTTGTGATTCATATAAATCCTTTTCATCTGTAACACTTGCAGCTTCTTCCACTTTGTCAGCATCATATAGCATTACGCCTAAGTAGCGGATACGTCCAACACATGTTTCCGAACAAATTGTTGGCAATCCTGCCTCAATTCTTGGGAAGCAAAGCGTACATTTTTCTGCTTTACTCGTTTTCCAGTTAAAATACACCTTTTTATAAGGACAGCTTGATACGCAGAAGCGCCATGCACGGCATGCATTTTGGTCAACAAGGACAATTCCGTCTTCGTCGCGTTTATACATTGCCCCTGAAGGACATGCCGATACACAAGATGGATTCATGCAATGCTCACAAATACGTGGCAAATACATCATAAACACATCTTCAAATTCCGCTTTTACATCGTTTTCCATCTTTTCGATGTTCGGATCTTTTAATGCTGTTTCCGGTGCACCTGCTAAATCATCTTCCCAGTTTGGTCCCCATTTTAATTCCATGAAGTCACCAGTGATCGCTGATTTAGGGCGCGCAACAGGCTGATGTTTTTTCTCAGGACTATTTGTTAATGTTTCATAATCATAATTCCAAGGCTCATAATAGTCATCAATCGTTGGTAAATCCGGATTGTAGAAAATGTTTTTTAGCCTGTTTGCTTTTGATCCCGATTTTAAGCGCAGTTCACCATTTTTTAGCTCCCAGCCTCCGCGGTATTTTTCTTGATCTTCCCATCGTTTCGGATAGCCGATCCCAGGTTTTGTTTCGACATTGTTAAAATACATATATTCTGCGCCTGCACGGTTCGTCCAAGTATTTTTACATGTCACACTGCAAGTATGGCAGCCGATACATTTATCTAAATTCATTACCATTCCGACTTGTGCTTTAATCTTCAAGCCAATCAACCTCCTTCAACTTCCGGATAATGACATTCAAATCACGTTGATTTCCCGTCGGTCCGTAATAGTTAAATCCATAACTTAATTGCGCGTAACCGCCGATCATATGCGTCGGTTTCACATGAATTCTAGTAGGACTGTTATGTGTACCACCGCGATTATTTGTTAGCTTCGTTCCAGGTACGTTAATATGCCTATCTTGTGCATGGTGCATAAATGCCATCCCGCGTGGAATCCGGTGGGAGATGACAGCCCGGGCTACAACGACACCGTTGCGATTAAAGCATTCAATCCAATCATTATCTTTCAAGTCTGCTTCTGCAGCGTCATCTTTGTTCAGCCAAATCGTTGGTCCGCCTCGGAAAAGGGTCAACATCGGCTGAGAATCAAAATACATACTATGAATAGACCATTTGTTATGCGGTGTTAAATAATTTAAAGTAATTTCTTTTCCTTCGATTCCTGGACGTTTACTGTTAAACGGCTTATGCTGAAGAATTGGCTTGAATGTTGCCATTGCTTCACCAAATTCCTGCATTAATTCATGATCGAGATAATACGATTGTCGGCCTGTTAATGTCCGCCATGGAATAAGACGTTCCACATTCGTCGTGAATGGTGAATATCGGCGTCCGCCTTTTTCAGAACCGCTAAACGCCGGAGACGTAATAACAGTTCGTGGCTGAGCTGTAATTTGTTCAAATGTAAAACACTCTTCCTCGCGTTCACTCGCTAAATCTTTTAAACTGAGGCTCGTTGTTTTCTCAAGTGATTCCCAAGCTTTGACCGCAACATGACCATTCGTCGTAGAGGAAAGCGTTAAAATTGCTTCCGCCGCTTTCTTTGCTGTGCTAATATCTGGACAGCCTTCTGCAATCGTTGTGCCTCTTACCGTTCCTAATGTCTTTTTCAGTTTTTCATATTCCTCTTCCACTGACCATGAAATACCTTTTGTTCCGTACGGCTTTTTGATCACATTTGGCCCTAATGCCGTCATTTTTTCATAAATCTTTGTAAAATCACGTTCTACTACATGAATTTGCGGCATCGTTTTTCCTGGAATTGGCTCTCCTTCGCCTTTGCTCCAATCTTTAACCCGTCCAAGCGGCTGTGACATTTCCCCAGCTGTATCGTGCTGAATTGGCGTTGCGACAACTTCTTTAATTGGGTCCATATTTAAATCTGTTGCTAGTTTAGATACTGCCTCAGCTAAAGAAGTAAAGATATCCCAGTCAGAGCGGGCTTCCCATGGCTCAGCAATTGCTGGATTGAACGGATGGACAAATGGATGCATATCTGTGCTGCTTAAATCATGTTTTTCATACCATGTTGCAGCTGGCAATACGATATCAGAATATAAAGCAGTTCCTGCCATCCGGAAATCTAAGTTAATAAGTAAATCTAATTTTCCTTCTGGTGCATCTTCACGCCATTCAATTTCCTCTGGACGTAAGCTTTCATCATCTTCATTCATTAAACCGTTTGTCGTACCGAGCAAATATTTCAAGAAATATTCATGCCCTTTTCCTGAGCTCGAGATGAGATTGGCACGCCAAACAATCATATTTCTTGGGAAGTTGTTCTCATTGTCAGGATCTTCTATTGAAAAACGCAATTTCTTTTCTTTCAATTGCTGTGCGACATATTGGCCGATTTCTTCTTGCGTCTTAGCCCCTTGCTGGACGGCTTCTTTGTATAAATCGATGCCGTTTTTTTCGAAAGTTGGATAAGATGGCAGCCAGCCTAATCTTGCTGCCAGAACATTATAGTCAGCAAAATGTTGGTATCTTGCCTTATCAACAGTTGGAGAAGCAAGGTCGCCAACAGGTGTATCCTCATAACGCCATTGATCTGTAGCAAAATAGAAGAATGATGTACCGTTTTGCAATTTTGGCGGCATTTGCCAGTCACGCGCAGACATGATTGCTTGCCAGCCTTCGACAGGACGCAATTTTTCCTGGCCGACATAATGTGCCCATCCTCCGCCATTTACACCTTGTGCACCTACAAACAAGACAAGATTTAAAACAGCGCGATAAATCGTATCAGAGTTAAACCAGTGATTAATACCTGCGCCAACGATAATCATTGACCGTCCATTCGTATCGATTGCATTTTGCGCAAACTCACGGGCAATTTTGATTGCTAACTCACGTTTAACCCCTGTCACTTTTTCTTGCCATCCCGGTGTGAAAGGAATGTCTTCGTCGTAATCTTTTGCAACATCTCCGCCAATTCCGCGATCTACCCCGTAGTTGGCAAGGACGAGATCATACACGGTTGTCACATACAGTTCTTCTTCTTCCGTTTGCACTTTTTTAACGGGAACCGCACGCTCAAGCACTTTATTTCCTTCCTCTGAAAAATACGGAATTTGGATATTTGTAATCTGGTCTTCCATTCCTAAAAGAGATAATCTTGGGTCAATCGCTTCTTCTGTTTCTTCATCATTCATGTTTAAATTCCATTTTCCTTTGCCATCCCATCTTGATCCCATCGTACCGTTCGGGTTGGCGAAATCATTAGTAAGCTCATTCCAAAGCACCGGTTTCCATTCGCCATTTTCGCTTTTTCTGCCAATATCGCTTGCATTTAAAAAACGATCGGCAACATAGTGACCATTCTCTTGCTTTTTCAAAGTGACGAGGAATGGAAAATCTGTATATTGTTTTGCATAGTTATGGAAATGAGGTACTTGCTGATCAACATAGTATTCTTTTAAAATGACATGTCCCATTGCCATCGCAAGAGCACCGTCTGTCCCTTGTTTCACGCTCATCCAGTCATCCGCAAATTTTGTTGATTCAGCATAATCGGGACTGACCGAAATAACCTTCGTTCCTTTATAACGCACTTCCGCTAAGAAGTGGGCATCAGGTGTTCGCGTTAACGGCACATTTGATCCCCATGTGATGATATAACCAGCATTGTACCAATCACTGCTTTCAGGTACGTCTGTTTGATCACCCCAAATTTGTGGAGATGCAGGAGGTAAGTCAGCATACCAATCGTAAAAGCTTAACATTGGTGCCCCCATCAAATGCATGAACCGTGAACCACCTGCGTAACTTACCATCGACATCGCTGGAATTGGTGAAAAACCAATATTGCAATCCGGTCCATATTTTAAAGTTGTATAAAGCAGTGAAGTAGAAATAAGCTTCAACACTTCATCCCAATCCGCTCTTACAAATCCACCTTTACCGCGAGCTTGTTTATAGCGTTTCGCCTTTTCAGGATTTTCAACGATACTTTTCCAGGCATCAAGCGGATTATCATGCTCTGCCAATGCTTCACGCCACATCGTTAATAAAATGCCGCGGACATATGGATATTTCACACGTAGCGGACTGTATATATACCATGAAAAGCTGGCGCCACGAGGACAGCCCCGCGGTTCAAAGTCAGGCATATCCGGTCCTGTTGATGGATAATCGGTTTGCTGCCCTTCCCACGTCACAATGCCATCTTTTACAAAGATGTTCCAGCTGCAAGATCCTGTGCAATTCACCCCATGTGTTGAACGAATTACTTTATCGTGCTGCCATCTTCTGCGGTATGCATTTTCCCACTCTCTGTCCCCATAGGTGACTTGACTATGTCCATCTGCATGTTTTTCAATTGGTTTACTATATTTAAAGCGTTTGAAAAGTGGTGACCTTTTCTTCACATCGCTCACTCCTAATTCAGTTCCTTTGATATGTTCAATATAAAGGGAAACGAACATGAGAAATGTGCAGTACGTCACATATCTTATGGTATTCACATATTTGTCAAGATTACATGTTTTGAAATACTTACTTATCAGTCTGTTCTTCCGACATTCCATTCTAACTTTTTAGCATTTAGTCTCACTCTGCCAGACGAAAAAACCCTTCGAAAAGTCGAAGGGTTTATACTAATCGTTTTTCTAATTCCTCTTTTTCACTTGCTGATAATAATTGCTCTGCCATTGGGAAAAGGACATTCTCCTCTTTAAAGAAATGCTCTGTTAGCAATTGATAAGTATCTATAACGTAAGAAGCAAGTTTTTCTGCTTCTGCTGAATGAATAACAGCTGTTTCTGCTAAAAAGGTTGCGATCTTTTCTTTAGCAAGATCATGCTCATATTCCATCACGGCAATTGGCCCATGATCCTTGCCAATATACTCCTCTAACTTTGTAAATAAAACATCCTCTTCTCGGCTCGAATGATGCTCCAGCTCTTCTGAGAAAATAATCACGTCTCCGCGCAAATAATGGAGGGCCTCAGCAACATCCTCAACTTCACCATTAGCAATATGCTGTGCTAATTCAAATAAAGATAATTTCCTTTGATTTAATTGTTGATGTTCATGTAATAACTGCTGTAATCCTGGACAAAATGATCCGTGCTCGTTCTTAAACGTATGTGAAAAACATTCCATCATAACTCCCTCATTTCTTGTCAGCGTTCTTTATATACCTATTGTAAAAAAGCCGGCGGGAAGAAGAAGTGATTTACATCACGATGTCAAACAACGATCATAATCTTTATTTTTTCATAATAAAAGTGGGAAAGAAGCCATTAAGAATATTCCTAACCGTTTCTTTCCCACTAATAAATGCTAATCTATGACACAGTATGATGCTGGACAACCTTCACAATTAATTTTTAATTTTAAGTAGTCTAAACTATGAATAATAATTTTTCTACCTTTAAAAGAAATGATTCCTTTACTTTTTAAATAATTTAATTCCCGTGTAACACTTTCACGAGATGTCGAGCTAAAATTTGCCAATTCTTGATGGGTGATCGGCGCATCTAACAAGATCCCGCCATTTACTTTCACACCGTAGCTGTTTGAAATCCGAATTAATGTAGAGTATAATGCACCTTTTTTTCCATACAGTACAAGATCACGGAATTTCGTATGCTGTTTACGAAAATGATCTGTCATCATTTTCAAAAACTCAAGTGCAAATTCGGCATTTACAAGCAGTTCTTGTTCAATTGCCTTATTTTTAATTACTAGAACCTCACTGTCTTCCAATGCACGTCCGTTAAAGAGATATTTCCCATTATTCGAAAAGACCATTAATTCTCCAATTACTGCATTTTCCCCACAGAGGCGCAAGCATAGCTCTTTTCCATCGCCCGTAAATTTACTAATCTCAAATTTACGGGAAAGAACGATAAAAAAGTTTTCTCCAGCTTGCCCTTCTCGAAAAATAAATGTTCCTTTTGGTACTTTTTGTGCAGCATGCGCCATTGATTTCAGCTGTTTGAGATTCTTGTCACTTAATAAACTGGTCATTGTTCATTCCCCCATTGTTAGGCGAAATACTTTTGGTACAAGGAGCGTGCTTTCAACATGTCCTTCGTGCCATGGATCAGCATTCTTCCATCTTTAAATAAAACCGTCCGATATCCTTCTAACTCTGTAATAATTAAATAATCGTTATATTGCACATGATGGCCGCTTGCTTTCATTTGCTGAACCATTTTTGCTAAATGAAACGGCTCCGAATGGCGAATTTGAACAGTATCCCTGCCGCATAATACATCCGCTGACGATTTTTCTTGCAATGCCGGATATGTTCTATGTTCTCCGCAAGTTGGACATTGCGCATTTTTTAGTTTTCCTGCCTTTAAAAAATGATGGTCATTTTTCCAAAGATCAAAGACAACGACTGAATTGCGAATCTCTTTTGCACCTACAAGTATTTTTAACACTTCTGCTGTCTGATAAGAAGCAACCATTTGTACTGTTGGCGAAATAATTCCTACCGTATCACATGTCATTTGATAAGATGGCAAATGATTAATAAGACAGCGAAAACAAGGTGTTTCATTCGGTATAATTGGAAATGACACCCCGAAGCTGCTTACACATGATCCATATATCCACGGAATATTATATTTTACTGCGAGATCATTGATGTAAAACCTTGTTTCAAAATTATCGGTGCCATCAATCATCACATCTACACCTTGCTCTAAAATCGAAACGAGCTGAGGGTCAAATGCATCGATTACATGCGCCTCAATCATAACATCTTGATTAATCGCTTGTAAACGGCGCTTTGCTGCAATCGCTTTTGGTAATTTTTCCTTGACATCTTGCTCAGAATATAAGAGCTGTCTTTGTAAATTTGTCACATCTACATAGTCGCGATCCACTATTGTCAGTTTCCCGATTCCTGCTCTTGTCAGTAGTTCCGCACTAACAGAACCGAGTGCTCCAACCCCAACAATTAGCACATGCTTTTGAGAGATTTGCGCTTGTCCTTCTTCCCCAATTGGAGAAAAAAGAACTTGTCTAGAATACCGCTCCATTTCTTACACTCCTTGGCGTGTAAAATCTCCGCTTTTCCCGCCTGTTTTTTGTACTAAATATGTTTGTCCGATGACAATTCCTTTATCAACCGCTTTACACATATCGTAAACAGTTAAGGCACAAACAGATGCGGCAGTCAATGCTTCCATTTCCACACCAGTACTTCCTTTCGTTTTCACAAAAGTATCAATTTTTAATTCGTATTGTTCATTTTCCATTTCATTCCAATTAAATTGAATATCCACGCCTGTCAGTTGCAGCGGATGGCACATCGGGATAATATCTGATGTTTTCTTTGCTCCCATAATCCCCGCAACTTGTGCGACTGCAAGGACATCACCTTTTTTCATTTTTAAATTAGTAATGTTTTCATACAATTCTTTTGATAAAAACAGGCTTGTCTTCGCATGTGCCGTTCTTAATGTTTCACCTTTTTCGGTAATATCGACCATCTTTGCGCGGCCTTGTTCATTCATATGTGTTAATTTATCCATTTTTCACCCTCCACTTACTGGGGGAATAAGTGCCACAACATCCCCTGCCCGGATAACTTCCTGATCGGTAACAAATTCTTCATTTACGGCAATCATTAAAGATGCAGCTTGTGAAAGTAAATACGTTTTTTCTAATTCTTCTTTTAAATCTTTAACTGTCATTTTTTCTCGTTCAATCGTTAGCTCTGAACGATTCAATTGTTCTTTTAAATGAGCGAATAATAAAACCCGAATCATGATTCACACTCCTTAGGAGAACCCGTTCCTTCATAAGAAACCGTTTCTTGTTGATTACCGATCCATTTTTCGCCGTCTTCCCAATGTTCCTTTTTCCAAATTGGCACCATTTCCTTAATTCTCTCAATAGCATAACGGTTCGCCTTATAAGCATCATCGCGATGTGGAGTAGACACTGCAATTACGACCGCGACATCAGTAATTTCAAGACGGCCAACACGGTGAACAATGGCTACTTTTGTTTCCGGATACCGTGCAGTAATTTCACTGCCGATCTGTTCGAGCTTCTTTCTTGCCATTTGTTCATATGCTTCATATTCCAAATATAATGTTTTCTTACCTTTCGTTAATTCCCTAACCGTACCGATAAATGTTACAATCGCGCCTGCGTTCCGATTGACAACCTCATTAATTACAGCCGAAACGTCTATTGGCTCTTTTACAATCTCAAACATTTGACTCCCCCATCATATAATCTAACAACCATTTTCGATAGCTTTCTTCTTTTTGAATGAGAAAACATCGAGGATGTTCAATTCGATTAAAACTAAATGCCGCAACAACATTTGAAAGTTCTAGTAACTGTAAATCTTCTTCGTCATTACGAAGGCAAACAAGCTTTGGATATGAGGCTTTTTTAAAACCTTCAATGAGCAAAATATCAAGTGGCAACGTTCGATAAAAATCAACCAGTTCATCAATCTGCCAGCCATTGTTGTTGTGAATCGCTAATGATAAAGTGCCTTCGCCTTCAACACCGGCCATCATTGATCCAGCTTCAAAATGGCGTGTAGAGTCTTTTTGCGCTGGAAGCATTGGTGCCCCTCCATGGCCATGGTGTTTAAGTGTTCCGACACGAAATCCTTGGTCGCTAAGCATGTTGACGAGCTTTTCCATTAAGGTTGTTTTGCCGCTATCTTGGTAGCCTACTATCTGTAATATGTTCATCCCAAATTGGTGCTCCTTCATCTTCAATTAACAGAATATCTACTTTTAGCCCCTTTTCAAAGCCACGAGATCCGCCGGGCAAGACGATGAAACAATTTGCGTCAATTAAAGAAGATACAATGTTCGACTTGTCCTTTCCAACAGGTTCGACGTGTAATTCGTTTCCATCAAAAGTAGTTTTCGCACGTACAAAACGGGTAAATGGATTTGCTTTTAAAAAGTCTTTCTCTAAAATCGCTTGTGCCTTCTTCAAATAAATATTTTCTTGTCCAAGCATTGCCTTTAAGTATGGACGAACAAACAATTCGAAACCAACATAGCATGCGGAAGGATTTCCCGAAAGCCCAAAAATTACTTTTTCATTTAAAAGTGCACCTGACGTTACGCTCCCAGGGCGCATCGCAATTTTATTAAATAAAAGTGTCGCTCCAAGCTTTTCGTATACTTTTGGAATATAATCAAAATCCCCTACGGAAACACCGCCTGTAGTGATGACAATATCCGCTTGTTCGATTGCTTGTTTTACAGCAAGAAATGTTTCTTCAAAATCATCCTTTACTAACCGGTAATAAATCGGTTCACCGCCCGCCCGCAATATTTGCGCCTTTAACATATAGGCATTGCTATTGCGGATTTTTCCTTTTTCAAGCGGGTCATCGACTTCTAATAGTTCGCTTCCTGTTGCAATAATGGCAACTGTTGGCTTTTTCATTACGGCAACTGTCTTATATCCGAACGTAGCTAATGTTGCCATCACTCCCGGATTAATACTCGTACCTTTTTTAACGAGCACTTCATCCTTTTGCATATCTTCGCCAATTTCTACGATATTTTCCCCGTCTTTTACTTTTCTTTTTATTTGCACGTATGTTTTTCCGTCTTTTATCACTTCTTTTGTTAACTCGACCATAATAACGGCAGTTGCCCCTTCAGGAATTGCGGCTCCTGTCATAATTTTCACTGCCTGATGTGGCTGCAGTTCAGCATCCCATGTAAACCCTGCTCCAATCGTTCCAAGTACTTCTAGAAAGATTGGATATTCCGAATTTGCCTGTTGAGTCGAAGCTGCAACGATTGCATATCCATCATAAGGGGAACGTTTAAACCAAGGAACATCAGTTGTTGCTAGCAAATCTTCTGCCAGTACTCTATTATAACTATTTTCAATGGATACAAACTCTTTCTCGCCTGTAAGCGGCCATTTCATCACACTTTGAATCGCTTCTTCAACCTTAATTGGTTTTCGCATTGGGCTCCATTCCTTTCCTAAAAACCGTAACAATGTATGGTAAGTTTACTATACTATAGTCGTTGTCCAATTTGTGTGATGTACGTCACACAAATCGAAGCAGCAATAATCTGTATGTATAATATTTAATTGCAAATTCTGATAGGGCAACATTCAAAAATATCGTGAAAATATTTTTGGATGTTAAAAAGCAACCGGAAAAAGCATTCGGTTTCTATTCACTTCGAATGCTTTTTGTTAACACTATTGATGATCCATTCTTAATAAATTTTCATATTCCTCTTTTGTGTTTATGTTTGCAAACAACTTTTCTTCAGAAAAATGAACTTCCTTTACAATACATTCAGATAGCAGCTGCTTCATACGCAACTCATTTTTTTCTAGCTTCTCTTTGATCTTCTCTTTTAACCGCCGGTGATAGATTCCGATTAATGGCTGCATGCATCCATTTACTTTTGATACAATCGCCTCGAACTGCCCATCACAATAAGCTTGCAATTGCTTCATAATCGTTTTATTGATCCATGGGGTATCACATGGCAAAACAACATACCATTCTGCCTCTGCTCGTGTCATTCCTGAATAAATGCCAGCAAGCGGTCCCTTTCCCTTATACGCTTCTGCATCGGTAATCAATTGCACGTTTGCCAATTGAGGAACCTTTGAAAGCAGATCATCACGCGTAACAATGATTGTTTGTTCTACATGATTTACTGCCTCTAAGCTATATGAAATAAAAAGCTTATCGTTCCACTTGGCAATAGCTTTCTCGTCGCCAAATCGTCTTGACATTCCCCCTGCCAAGACAATCGCTGCGTATTCGGTCATTGTCTGTGAAGCTCCCAAACAATATGTTTTAGTTCTGGTAAAATTAATTTTTCCATTGCTAGTCGGACTGCATTACTTGATCCTGGCATGCAGAATATGATTGTTCGTTCAATCGTGCCTGCAATTGCTTTGCTTAACATTGAAGCACTGCCAATTTCATCATAACTTAAGTAACGAAATAGTTCTCCAAACCCAACCATTTCCTTCTCTAGCATTGTTTTTACCGTTTCTGCCGTAACATCCCGCTTCGTAAACCCAGTTCCTCCATTAATTAAAATCGCATTTACTGCTTCATCTGCTGATTCAATAGCCACTTGGATCTCTTTCTGATCATCTTTTACAATATCATAATTGATTACAGCAATTTCTTCTCTTTTTAATAATTCCATGATTAATTTTCCACTTTTGTCATCTTCTTTTGTACGCGTATCTGAGACTGTAATGACTTTACAAAATACTGGAATTGTTGCCTTTTGTTTATGCTCGCTCGTACTCATTACCATTTATCCTCCAATATAGGACATTTCAATCCGTTTTCCTTTTAATGTCGTATTTTTTCCCCGAACTTCAGAATAGCGATCTTTACGGACTTGCCATACACTTTCAATTTGTGAAATCAAATCTTGGTCGCTTGCACCATTGCGGATATTCGTTAACAAATCGACGCCATCACTGGCAAATAAGCAAGTATAGATTTTTCCTTCAGCAGAAAGCCGGCATCTTGTACAATCCGCACAAAATGGATGTGACACAGAAGAGATAAAACCTACTTCAGTATCTGTTCCAATATAACGATAGCGTTTTGCTACCTCGCCTAAATAGTTTCTTTCTAGTGGTTCCAACGGCATTTCCTGGGAAATCATGTCGAATATATTTTTACTCGTTAACACTTCATCTAATTTCCATCCATTGATTGAACCAACGTCCATAAATTCAATAAATCGAAGTGTGATTCCCTTTTCTTTAAAATATCTTGCCATCGGTAACACTTCTGTATCATTCATTCCCTTTTTCACGACCATATTAACCTTTACAGCTATTCCTTGGCGAACAGCTTCATCAATTCCTTCTAGTATGCTCTTAGATTTTACGCCGACGCCATTTATCGCAGAGAACACATCGTCATTTATAGCGTCCAAACTGACGTTTACACGGTGAATACCCGCTTGTTTTAGACGGCTTGCATATCTTTTAAGTAAAAAGCCATTTGTTGTTACAGAAATATCTTGAAGGCCTTCTATTTTGTTCAACATTGATATTAAGACATCGATATCTTTTCTTAATAAAGGCTCGCCGCCAGTTAAGCGAATTTTTCTTACACCTAAAGAGACAAAAATATTTGCCAAGCGCACAATTTCTTCAAACGTCATTAATTGTGACTTTTTCATAAAACAATATGTTTTGCCATCTGTCTCCGGCATACAATACACACAACGAAAATTACACCGATCTGTCACAGAAATTCGCAAATCCAATAACGGACGATTCAAAGCATCCACTAACATCTTACATTCCTCGTTTCCTCTAAGAGTCTAAGTCTAATACATACGCAATCATATATACCGCAAACAACGTGATGCACGTCACATTGTTTAAGATTGTTAATTAAATAAAATATGTTTTTCGATTACTTTTTATGTGAACAGATTGGCATCCTGCAGCAATTTAGCATGGCTTTGTTAAATAGCACTGTTAATGTCTAGCAATCAGACTTTGTCCGCTCACGAACAGTAAATCCATAAAGCGGAATCACCCCCCTCCTATTTCCCTTCTTTTTTGCTTCAATCACTTATCGATTGAAGCGCAAGGGGAGGATTAGCGAGATTGATGAGACCCTGCAGGCGTCCAACGTCGAGGAGGCTCAGCATCCGCCCGCGGAAAGCGAACCCCTGGAGCGGAAATCATCTAATACTCTTTACTATAAAAGCAACAGAGTCATTCATAGAGTTAATAACATTAACAATTATATTTAACAGAGCCATTTAAATAATCGGCTTCTTTCTCTATAAAAAATGTTTCCCTTTTATGATAAAACACTTTTCCGGAATCCCCAAATATTTGAAACAGGAATGGCAAATAAAATTATAGCGACCATATTGTCCACAAAGAATACCGGCTATAACCAGCTCACATTTTTTTCTATAAATTATAAACAGAAATCGATCATAAAAATGTGATGCACATTACACTCTCATTAACTAGCATAAAACCATTTTGCTTTAAAAGATACGACCAAAAAATAGCAGATTATAACTAGAAAAACAGAGGCGCCGCCGCCTCTGTTTGAAATCAAATACTTACTCTGCCATTCCTTCAGTTTTCTCCAATTCATCTGCTAAATCTGAGCGTGATAAATTAGCATTTAGAAATGCATCTGTTTCTGGAAGATGTAAGTTCATATGTGTTTTTGTACTAATTTGGATTTTACCTTGTTCGATGACATAATCAAACACATGTCCGCCACCTGTTCTCTCATCATCAATGAAATGAAAGTGGAATCCTGGAACAGCAATTCCTTGCGCATAGGCAGGAGTCCAAAAGCCCGCCAATGTTCCTGAAATATCATTGAACGTAAAAATTGGTTGCACCTTTACCGCTTCTGTCATTGGAATAGCTTCCTCTTGATAGGAAACCGTTCTTGTTTTCATTTCTTTAAATACACCATCAACACGAATTGCATAAAACAAATTTTCACTACGAACTAAGTCTTTAATTAATTGTTCAAATTCCTCACGCGTCATTGGTCTTTCAATATTATAAGTTAAATCCGTTTTAAAATGAGTTAAAGAACAAAATGGTGATTTATCTTCATCTTTTACGATATTAGCAGTACCATCTGACTTTAATTGATAGAATTCATTATCAAAAGCAATCAATTCGCCATCTAGATGTTCAAATGTACCAATTCCAAAGTCGCCTTGTTTTTTTAATTCAGAAAAGGTTTTGTCACTGACATAGACACCATCTAACAGAGAAGTCATCGTAGATAATTGATATACTTCATCAAAAGAGCGGGCTGATGCTTTTAAATCTTGAGGTTGGATAACCATACTCATTTATAATTCCTTCTTTCAATGGTTTCATTTTTTCATATAGCAACGCTTGAGGTTCATCATTTATGAACTTGCTAGATTCAATCTTTATCGTTTTTATACTAATTGGTCAGGAAGTAATTTTTTAGCTAGTTCGATATTGTCCTTGTAATCGATCGGAACATCAACTACAACTGGTCCTTCTGTACTTAATGCTTCCTTAAGAACTGCGGATAATTCTTCCGGAGAATTTACACGCAATCCTTTCGCACCATAGCTTTCCGCATGTTTTACAATATCAATCGAACCAAAATGTGCACCAGAAGTACGATTGTATTTTAATTGTTGTTGGAAAGCGACCATATCATAAGTACCGTCATTCCATACGATATGAACAAGCGGTGAATTCAAACGGACAGCTGTTTCTAATTCCATTGCTGAGAATAAGAAGCCGCCATCTCCTGAAATAGAAACTACTTTTTCATTAGGATTTACAAGCCCTGCAGCAATTCCCCACGGAAGAGCGACACCAAGTGTTTGCATTCCGTTACTAAATAGAAGACGATTTGGTTCATATGAACGGAAATGTCTAGCCATCCAAATATAATGGGAACCAACATCACATGTAACAGTTACATTATCATCAATTAATGAACGTAACTCACGAATAAATTGAAGTGGATGAACAAGATTTGGATGTGTCGGTTCAGATGGCTCATCGCGCATATTTAGTTTGTTGCGTAAAATGTCTAAAAGTTCCATTCCCTTTTCACTCATATTTAAACGAGAAAGGTTTTCTCTAAGACTATCTACACTTGCTACAATATCACCAACAAGTTCAATTTCCGGTTGATAATCATGGTCAATATCTGCTTGAATTTCATCAATATGAATGATTTTTCTTTCACCTACGCCGTTCCAATATTTAGGATCGTATTCAACAGAATCATAACCAATCGTTACAACGACATCAGCATGCTCTAATAGGATATCCCCAGGCTGATTACGGAATAATCCGATACGTCCAAAGAAATGGGATTCCAATTCTCTTGAAATTAATCCAGCAGCTTGGAATGTTTCGACAACTGGTAAAGCCATTTTTTTCAATAATGCTCTTACAGCGGCAACAACTTGTGGACGGCTCGCTCTCATACCAACTAAAATAACTGGTAGTTTAGCATGTTGAATAGCTTCAACTGCTTCTTTTACTGCATCTTCTGATGGTCTGCCCAATTTTGGACTTGGAAGCGGTCCTAATGCTTTAACAGTAGCCGGACTTGAAAGTACATCTTGTGGAAAACTAACAAATGCTGCACCAGCTTGTGCTGAAGACGCAGAACGGAAAGCATTTGTCATTACTTCAGGAACTGAATTTGGATCAACAACTTCTGCACTATATTTCGTAATTGGTTGGAAAAGTGCCACATTATCCATTGATTGGTGGGTTTTCTTTAGGCTGTCTGCTCTTTGAACCGCACCTGCAAGTGCAACAACTGGATCTCCTTCAGTATTTGCTGTCACTAAACCAGTAGCTAAGTTTGAAGCTCCAGGTCCAGAAGTCGCAATACATACGCCTGGTTTACCAGTTAATCGGCCCATTGCTGCTGCCATAAATGCTGCATTTTGTTCATGACGCGTTACAATTAATTCTGGGCCGCGTTCTTGAAGAACATCGAACACCGCATCAATTTTTGCACCAGGAATACCAAATACATAAGGTACCTCTTGTTTAATTAAGCAATCAACGATAAGATCTGCTGCTGTTGTTGTTTTTGTTGTTTGAGATTTTTTTTCTTGTGACATAACTTTATTCACGCTCCTATGAAAATAACGTTTTCAATATGTGCATCATTTCACATTGATAGTACTACTGTATCTTTTACCAGTCTTTAGTGGATCGATCCTGAATAAGACATTCAATCTATATTCATTAGACTGAGTGTTTTTGTTTATCTATACTTATACTTTACCTCATCTATTAAAATGTTTAAAATATATTATTGATACATTACTAATATGCAAAAGATATTATTCTAATATAATTTAAGGAGAAGCGAGTTATAATGGAACTTCGACATCTTCACTATTTTTTAACCGTTGCAGAAGAACTTCATTTTGGCAGGGCGGCTGAACGATTACAAATGACACAGCCTCCTCTCAGTCAGCAAATTCGGCAATTAGAGGTAGAAGTAGGCGTTGACTTATTCAAAAGAAGTAAAAGACATGTGGAACTAACTATTCCTGGAAAGGTGTTTTTAAAAGAGGTTAAACAAATTATAGAACATCTTGACATTGCTGTTGAAAATGCCCAGCGTGCTGAAAGAGGCGAGTTCGGAAATGTCATTGTCGGCTTTGTCGGATCGGCGACATACGATATTCTCCCAGACATTGTCCGTGAGTTTCGTCTCAAATATCCTAAAATTGCCGTATCTTTACATGAACTATCGACACCCGATCAAATTAGGGCATTAAATCGCAAGGAAATTGATGTCGGACTGCTGCATCCTCCTATTAATGATCCGCTGATCGAAACAAAGACGATCCAGCAAGGAGCCGCTGCATTAGCATTTCCGAAAAATCATCCTTTAGCTAAAAAAGAGGTTATTGAGATTGAGGACTTAATTGATATTCCATTTGTTGTTGTTTCGCGTGATATTTGGCCAGGCTTATATGACGAGTTTGTTTCAGCATTTCACGATGCCAGCTTTACGCCAAATATTGTCCAAGAGGCTACAGAATATCAGATGGTCATCGGCTTAGTGCAAGCAGGTATCGGCATTGGGGTATTACCGAAAACAGCTGAAAAGTTGTTTAATCTTGATATTGTTTATAGAGAAATCGAACACCACCCATTGAATACAGTACTTGCTCTCGCTCATCGTAAAGATGATTATAGTCCTGCATTAGCAAATTTTTTACAATTAGCTAGTGAAGTAGCGGAAGAAACAAAACATAATCAATAAATAGGGAAACAATAAGCTTATTTTCACTGACTGTTTTAATTAAAGTGGGAGTGATTTTCGCTCCAGGATGCTTGCTTTCCGTGGGCAAATGCTGTGCCTCCTCGGCGCTGCACGGAGGCCACTGAAAATCTTACGTTTTTATATAAATTGATTTAGCAAAGGCAGAAAAAAGGCAGTTTGTTGTTCTAGTTC
>NZ_JAAIWK010000042.1 GCF_011008565.1 Heyndrickxia ginsengihumi | reverse complement strand
TTCGACGTTGACGTGGCATAATAGCACGCTCCCTTAGGTTAGTATGTTAAGTGTACTAGCCCTTATAGTATCTGTCCAACTTAGTGTAGCCGATTCAATTTATATCATCGGAGCATCTGAAAGGGAAAGAAAAAGAAGAGGCTCACTAGCCGCCCGCGGAAAGCGAAGTATATTTCCGGAGCGGCATTAGATCGCAATAATCGGATTTTCTTTAGTTAATATACTTTTGTCCCAGTCTCTTCTTTTTGGTTGCTACTACATTGGATTATGGTAAAATAATCGCTTTATTCCTTGCGCGTACAAAAAGTGATGACTATCATCTTAATACATCGTTCCATTTATTTTCTCTTCTCCATTAGATATGAATTCATTCTTATTATGAATTTTTCTCTTTGTATGTACCATCTTGATAAACTTTATAAATATCTAATGTACCCGAACCGCCATTTTTTTTCATAGATTTTGAATATAAAGTAATCGTATAATAGGATCCTTTATCATCTTTATCTAACTGTCCGCCCATATCATCAAAAAGAACATCATTATCCTTTTCCATTTTCAATTGACTTTTTAAGTAAGTGGCAGCAGCATTTCCGGAAGTAATGTTAGTTTTTTGAGTCTTACTGTTCGTTACGTCAGTAGTTGAACTTGAGTTTGGTTCGGAAGCGTTTGTGTTCGTTTTTGAATTTTGTTGACTGCTACTCTTTTGACTACTCGCTGAATTACTGCTATTCTCGCTACTTTTTATACTACTTGTTGTATTTGCTTCTCCTGCATCTGCTGAATTATTGTTAGATGTTTGCATTGTACTGTTTTCATTATTTGTACTTTGTTTCAAATTCTTGTCTTTGTCCGCAGTATCCTGTGAAGAAGTTGTATTTGCCTTTTCTTGTTCGGATTGGTTACTCGTTTGTTGTGTTTGACCTTTATCATCTGAATGACTTTCTTGCTTAGAGCTAACGCTTTCACTTTTTTTAGAATGAGAATTTTGTGATTGTGAAGAATGACACCCCGTCATAACAAACATAAGTACAGTAACTAATATGAAATGAATTAATTTCATGAATAGGACCCCTTTCCTATTTAATGATAAATTTTCAAAAATTATCAGTCAATGGCTATAGTGGAAAAAGGTATTATATACATTACATTGTTTAAAAAAGGAAGGTCTTAACCGCCAGATCCTGAATTAAGCGAGCAGCAGTGTTGGATCCTTAATTTTGTAATAAGACCCCTTATATAATACTGTTACATCCTTACTTCTTGGGATGTTTACAACAAATGGCTTTTGTAAAAAAAGTCACCTTGATTTTTATATTTAAGGTGATTTTTTTGAAAGTTTAAGTGCAACGTAGAGCTTACTAGAGAGTAGTATTAAAAATAATCTTTTCGAAATAAGTTTTTAATTATTTCTTCCATCCGCATTCTTTTTTCTGTCTCTATACTTGATTTATGGTAACTATCAATTTGCTCTTTTAAGTTTTCAATTGCTTCTTCCTCAGTAACCCCCATTCCTTTACATAAACGAAATGAGTTGCATCGTGCAGTATAAAATTCTTCTTCTGTTTTTTCAATGATAAAAGGTACAAAAATTGGAGTTTCAATAATTCGTTTATCGTTCATACTTTCTAAAGTTTCTCCGAATAAATCAAAAACTTCTTCAGGTGAAATTGGAAAACCATGTTTTGATCTTTCTGAAATTTTTTTAGCTATTTCATGTAAAAAATCTATGTCTTTATTATTCTCTTTCATTATTTTAGCTCCTCAATTTATAATGTAGATCAACATTCTTTCTTGATTAATTCTACTGTACTTCGTTTCAAGTTATCAATATCTTCTAAGAATTATTGAAAGAAAGGTGGTAAGAAAAATAATGATCAAGCTGTTCTAAAGCAAGTTAAGAGTATGAAGAAGAGAGTTTCACGGAGAATCAAATTACCGATTTAATCTGTATAATAAATGCCAATGATAAGTTGAAGGCCGTTATTACTGTGTATCTGAACTTATTTGTGCATAATTGCATGGATGAAATGATAGACGAGAGTTTTAACAGTTATTAGGAAAGTGGTTAAGTTGGTTATAACCTCGAATGACAATATAACCTTATTTAGGAATACTGGGTCTAAGTTGTTCAAACAAAAGGCACTAGATGAACTGTTTATCTCAATGAAAAGCAGTATGGATGACCAACTTGATTGAATCAAGAATCAATGTCCCTTCTCTTTTAGTGCTACCAATGGCAATATACTCCTGAATTGTTATTATGAATTACAAGGTAAGAAGGTCGGGTACTCTACCTGCACATTTCAACCTCTATCACTGGTATTGAAATTAGAGTAACCTAAGAATTAGATCACTCTATTCATTAAAAGATGTATTACATATAAACGCTATTTTTTAAAGTCGTTTTCATCAGACCTATTTTCATGATGTAAAATCCAAGCATAAAACCTATAAAGTTTAAAATTACATCATCAATATCTACTGTTCTAGTCCCCATCCTAAAAAGATATAGTCCAAGTTGTCCCACTTCTATTAATAAAGGAATTATAATGCCTGTTATGACTGTTGATTTGAAGGATATTCGCTTAAAGTAAAGCGGAAACAATAATCCTAATGGCAGGAGTAATAAAATATTCCCAAATAGATTACTAATCACAAGAGAATAGGGTAGAGAGTGATTTATTAAACTAATTGTATAGTTTCCTATTGTTTTAAAGGGAACGAAATTTAAGTCAATATATCCTAATTGTGCTGTCGGTTTTAGCCAAACAATATAAACGAGATAAGCAATATATGCAATTGAAAACACTCTTAAACACTCTTTTTTTGCATTCAATTTCTGCCTTTTAATTACAAGTAAACGAATCATCAAATAAATTAAGAGAATAGGCAAGACCCAAAAGATTAAACTGAATAATAACTGATTCATATAAAGACCTCATTCTATTGATTGATAGTTCCCTTCCCTGTAACCTTGTAACCCGTAGAAGAATATTTGTTTACAACAACTGCATAAGAACCTGAGTTTACACTTCCAATTGTTTTTGTGTAGCTGGAACCATTTGCAGAAATAGGATCAGCATAGTTCGTTAAAAATCTTTGTACTCCTACTTGGTATTTTGACTTTGATGAACTTTCACCACCATCTGCACTATATGTGTTTCCTTTTGCAGTTGTTTTAACTGTACCAGCTGATAATGTATGTTTTGTGTTACCGGTAACACTAGATGTGTTGAATGAATAACTATAGCTTGCTGCACTTGCAATTGTTGGCAACGTTAACAATAATACTAGACCAGAAGATAAAAAGTATCTTTTTTTAAAAATCCCCTCATTTTTCCATCCTTTTCCAAATATTTGTGATATTATTACTATACAATTATTATGAAAAAATTCAATATTTTTTTTATATAATGATTTTATAGTAGAAAAGAGGGATGAACATGTCGGTACTAATCAAAGCCGATGGAATAAGTAAAAGATACACAGTGAACAGCCATTACATGGAATTAAAACCTACTTCACTAACGATTGAAAAAGGAAAAATTTATGTTATCGAGGGACAAAGCGGAGCAGGGAAATCTACTTTGTTAAGTGTTCTTGGGGGAATGGAAGAACCGTCAATGGGTAAAATTTACTATAAAGGAAACTCTTTTTTTGATTTGAGTGAAGAAAAACAAGCTGAAATTAGAGGAAAGTATTACGGTTTTGTGTTCCAATCCTATCAGCTCATTCCTGAATTAACTGTTCAGGAAAATATCGAACTTCCACTTAAATTTGTGAAAAATAAAAAAGACAACATACATCATACACATGAACTAGCAGCATACTTAGGGATTCACTCCCAATTACATAAACATCCTGAATACTTATCTGGAGGAGAACAGCAAAGAGTGGCTATTGCAAGAGCACTTATTACCTCTCCAGAGATTATCTTTGCGGATGAGCCAACAGGAAACTTAGATACAATTACGACAAAAAAGATCATTAAGCTTTTTACTGAGCTTTGTACCGAAAAATCTATTTCATTCGTTGTTGTAACACATGAAAAGAATTTATTTGATCATCCTCATACTTTATTTAAAATGAAGAACGGTGTATTGGGAGTGGCAGAAGAACATGTTTAGGTTAGGGGCTAGAATGCTTTTTTCGAGAAAAAAGTGGTTATTAATTATGACTTTTTCCATTGCTATTGCAATTGCTTCTATTACTTCTATTTTTACTGCCTCTCAATTTGTAAAGAAAGCAGTTATAGATAAAGCTGAAGAAATGTATGGCAGTCATACTGGTTTTTTAACGGATGTTTCGGCAACAAAGCAAAAAATGTTAAAGGAAAATAAGAAGATAGCTGTTGGTGAATATGAAATACTAGGGAAAATGAATATAAATGACAATGTCGTTGCAACTGTAGGTTGGATGGATAAAGACGCTATTGCTATAGGAAATCTAAAATTAAATGACGGAAGATTTCCTCGTAGCTTTAATGAAGTTGCAATAGAATCTGCCTATTTAAAAGGGAAACTTAAGCATTGGAAAATTGGGGAGAAACGAAGATTAACTGTCGGAAATAAAAAAATTTCTCTTACACTTGTTGGCATCGTAGAAAATTATTCTGCGCAATGGTCCGTTCCTGTAGATTTTGAAAAGGGTGTTAATGATTTCCCAAATATTTTTGTTTCAAAAAAGGCATTTGTTGAAAATAATAACACTCACAATTTTTTAGTCAGGTTTTCAGGAAATAGTCAAAAAGCATCTGAAAGAATGTCCACTCTTCTTGATTTATATAATCAGCAGGGCAACCCGAATAGTCAATTATTTAATAATGGTCTTAATCTCGCAAGTACAATTACTTTTCTTTCTGTTTTTTTCCAAATATTCATTTTGTTACTGTCTCTATTTTCGATTAGTACTTTATTTTTGTATTTCATCCGTAATCAACATAAGAAAATCGGGATAATGAAAGCAGTTGGTTTTAATAATCGGACATTGTACAAATTATATATATACCAAACGCTCATTATTTTTTTACTTAGTTCTATATGTTCTATTCCCTTTGTCTTTCTATTTCAAAAGCTAATTATTCATTTTTCCTATAGAAGTGGTTTCCTTGATTTCTTATTTTTTATAAAACTAGTAGCAATGGCTTTAATCATTTACGTAATGTTCTTTGCTATTTTATTAACTATTTCATTAACAACGGTCAAAAAGGTAAATCACTTAACAGTGAATGAATTGCTTACAAGTTTTTCAACCTCTAAGTCAAATAAATATTATGATAGTATATCCAAATATTTCAATTCTTTTTATCAAAAGCAATTGGCAAAGCAAGTACTCATGTATCCGAGGCAATTTATACTAATTATTTTGATTGTTAGTTTTTCAGTATTGACTTTCATTTTTGCAAATTATTTTCAAAAGGAAAACCTTTATGGATGGGATAATATTAAATCAAAATATTACTTAAACTCACAGCAACTCTTTGGTTTTGAGATAGTTCAAAATTTAAAAGTATTGCATCGCCAAGGGTTAATATATTCAATTAACGATGTTGAGCAGCTTGAAAAACATCCGGGGGTTCTTTATATTGAAAAAATTCCTTTTATGGAAGATGTCGAAACTTTAATAGATTTGCAAGCTATTACACCGTCCCTTACTCAATGGATCTATCATACAGATTCGCATTATAAAAAATACGAAGGAAAAGTTATTATTCCGAATGTAAGGTATGTGATTTTTGACAAACATGATATGAATGATTTAATTACTCGAAAAAAATATAGAGAGACTAAAGAAAAAGTCATTATTTTTAATCCAATCCATTCTAATAGTGAAGAAGAAAAATCTTTAATTGGTAAAAATATATCTTTAATTAAGATGTATAACAGCTCGTCAGGACGAAAGGTTAAAGAAAAAGATCTTGAAGTTTTAGATGTCATGAACGAACCGTATACTTATAAAATTAATCAAACGACAAAAATGAAGAATGAAGACTATTTAACAATTGCAATGGATAAAGAAACTGCAATAGAGTCAGGTTTATTCAAAGGATATAGTGAGCTTTATATTTTTACTAAAAAGGACTTATCTCAAGAAAAATCAACGAATCTCGATAAACAAGTGAAAAATATTACATCAACCGTACCGGGAAGTTTAATGGAAGACATCACCTCGGTCATTAGGGACAATGCTAATTTGTTTAATTTATTTAAGGTGTTCGGTGCTTTGCTGTTCTTCGTTTCTATTTTGCTAACGACTATAAGTATGACAATTATTCTATTCAGTAAATATCAATTACAAAAAAGGAATTGGGGAATATACTTATCACTTGGAATGAGTAAAAAGAATATTTCAACATTCTTCTTTTGTGAAATGCTCAGTTATATCGTGATTTCAATGATTTTCAGTTGGTTTATTTTTAGTGTCGCCATATTTATTTTACATCCTCGTTATTCATATTTCTTTTATGCAAAATATTTCTTCTTAGCTTATTTCATTATCTTTTGCCCAATGTTGATTGGAGGAGCGCTGCTAAAAAGTATCATAAAAAAACAATCCATTGCTTCCATTTTAAGGAGAGAGGAATAAGTGTCTTGCGCCGGAAAATACAAAAATATAATAAACATAGTGATTGGAGTTAAATTCAATTCAGGATAGAGTCAATATCAATCACTTTTCCATTGTTTTCCCTTTACCCAAAGCCTTCTCTTTTGGAAATAGATAGAAAAACAGAGGGAATCGGCATATAATATATACGTAAAAAGGGAAGCGATTTTGATTAAAGGAGGGGAAGTAGTTGGTGAAAAAGATATTTGCAATCCTTGTTGCAATTTCGGCCTTATTTATAGGGCTTCATATGGCTAAACCGGTTGATGCTGCATCAGCTAAAACAAAGTATGTCACAGCAAGTGCATTGAATGTGCGAACTGGTCCAGGAACGAAATATAAAGTCATCACAACAATTAAGAAGAATCAATCTGTAAAGGTGACGCAAACGAAAGGTTCTTGGGATAAGATAACAGTTGGCAGTAAGACAGGCTGGGTATCAAATACATATTTAACTACGAAGAAGCCTGCACTTTCTAAAACAATGTATGTCACAGCAAGTACGTTGAATGTGAGGACTGGTCCTAGTACAACGTATAAAGTTGTCACAGTCGTCAAGAAAAACCAATCGGTAAAAGTAACGCAAACGAAAGGTTCTTGGGATAAAGTAGCGGTAGGGAGCAAAACAGGCTGGGTTTCGGGAAAATATTTAACGTCGAAAAAACCAGCAGCTCCTAAAAACTTAGCAGCAGGTTTAAAAACTGTAGGAAGCAATAAGCAATTAATTCTTGTCACTTCCAATGGATATAATACGTCTTC
Source organism: Heyndrickxia ginsengihumi (assembly GCF_011008565.1). Taxonomy (GTDB): domain Bacteria; phylum Bacillota; class Bacilli; order Bacillales; family Bacillaceae_C; genus Weizmannia; species Weizmannia ginsengihumi. Next base: position 16,911 of record NZ_JAAIWK010000042.1, on the reverse strand, counting down.
TGCTGACATTCATACATATGAGAAGAATTCTAAAGGACAATGGGTTCCTGTCTTAACTGCAACAGGGCATATTGGAAAATATGGATTCACTGCAAACATGAGTGAAGGCGGCAAAAAATCTCCAATTGGGAAGTATACAATTGGAACAGCTTTTGGACGAAAAGCCAATCCGGGAACGAAATTACCATACCGAAGAATTACAAGTGATGATGTATGGGTAGATGATCCAACATCGTCGCTTTACAACACATGGCAATCCCGTCAAAAAACTAAGGGAAAATGGAAAAGTGCTGAAAACATGAATATTCCTGCATATACTTACGGTTTTGTAATTAACTACAATACAAAACGTATTCCATATAAAGGCAGTGCAATCTTCTTCCATATTGGAACTAGTTATACTCTTGGCTGTACAGCAACATCTGAAACAAATGTTGTAAAAATTTTAAAATGGCTGGACCCTAAAAAGAAACCAGTTATCATTCAAACGCCTATTCAAGAGCTAAACAAATACTAAAAGGAGCGGAACTGCATTGGATAAGATCTCCGTTGCAGTTCCGCTTGTTTTTCATCTTTTCTATTATTGAAGAGGCTGTTGTTTGAACATAGTCAATCGAACAAATTAATGGAATTGCATGCCGCCATCAACGATAATGGTTTGTCCAGTAATATAGTTTGAGTCTTCTCCTGCCAGAAATGAGACAACATTCGCGACATCTTCTGGTTCAGACAAACGTTTAAGAGTGATGTCTTTCGCAAATTGTTGCATACCCCATTCATCATCTTTTCCGGCATTTTTCCCAACATTGTGGGCGATGTCCATCATCATTGGGGTTTTCACAATACCTGGAGCATAGGCGTTTACAGTAATTCCTTCTTCTGCTAAATCACGGGCGGCCACTTGAGTGATTCCTCGAACAGCAAATTTTGTTCCACTGTAAAGGGCTAGGTTAGGATTTCCTACGACCCCAGCTTGGGAAGTAGCATTGATAACTTTTCCGCCGTGTCCTAATTTTTTCCATGCCTCATGGGCAGCTTGAATGCCCCATAAAACGCCGCCGACGTTAACACCGTATACTTTTCTAAATTGATCTTCTGTTATCGTATCAATTGGAGTCGTAGGACCAACACCAGCATTATTGACAATGACATGTAAGTCGCCAAATTGATCGACGGTTTCGTTTACTGCTGCAAAAACATCATCCCGCTTTGAGACATCTGCTTGAATCGCAATTGCCTTACTTCCATCACTTGAAAGATGTTCAGCTGCTTTTTGCGCAGTCTCTATATTGTAATCTACTAAACTAACATAAAATCCATCTTTAACGAGTCTTTCTGCAATTTTTAATCCAATTCCTTGTCCTGCACCGGTAACTAAAGCTACTTTTTTCATAAGATTACCTCCATTTGTTTAAAAGCTCTCTTACTAAATGATAGATAGGACGAATAAGTGAAGTATTTCACTTACAGCTTAATGTTAACGCCAACTATTTGTGAAAGGCAAATAAAACAAGACGCTTTACATTAAAAAATTTCTAAAAAACGACATTTTTTTGAATTTTTCAATGTAAAAAGGAAATATTGTTCACCGTATCTTTAAAACGACTAAGCTGCTTTTCATTCAATCTATTAATGTTTATACCCTCTCTTTCTTGGGTTATTCATCTAGCGCCAAAAAATGTATAGCACTTGCAATATATTTGAAAATGATACTGATATGACATCCGCGCATATTTCCACTTTCATTTATCATACTAAACATGGAAAGGAGGGATATGATGGCAAAACGGACAAAGAAACATGATGCTGCTCAAAAGAACAAGCAAGGATTTGATTCCAGTAAATCAGATTCTGAATTCTCTGCAGAATTGGGGAATGGAAGCGGAAGCGCAGCCGCAAACCGGGCGCATAAGGAAAAGGCTAAAAAAGAGAAGGCATCCAAAAACCAGGGAGAATGGAACGGGATGCACTGACATTCCCCTAAAGCAGAACCTTCACCTCTTCTTGAGGGAAGGCTTCTGCTTTTTTGATTACAATGATACTTCTGTAAGAAGCGGATATGTTCTCAAGTCTGATGAAAAGAGCCAGACTATTGGTCTCTGCAATTTATCAAAGAGGGGAAATCAAATATTAGAGATAAATGAACGACGTAAAAATCCATATAGCAAAAATTAAATTTTTATCCCCAAAATTTTACAACCCAGAAAACCCCAATAATAGACAAATATTAAAAAGTTAGGAATAAAGCAGACAGACATTACTGATAAAATTAACTTTATAAATATGATGCAGTTATTTCTGATATATCCCATTGGATTGTCATTCATAAAATTGAAATATATCATTTATTGTGTGTAATTATACTAATCATAATATTTAATCAGATGTAATTCTATGAATAAATATGAATATAAAACTATAAAAATTGAAAGCAAAGGGTTTTTTAATACAAACATTCAAAATGATAAACGATTAAATGAGCTTGGAGAATCAGGATGTAAATTAATAACCGCTGTTGCTGAGCAATTTAAAGGTGATACGACTGCTTTTTACTACACTTTTATGAGAGAAAAACAATAATGTCTCCACTATTAGCTACAACACAAAACGCATTCCATTTAAAGGCAGTGCGATCCTTTTCTATAAAATGCTAGCTCTAAAGGAAACCAATCATCATTCAAAGGTCTATTTATGTGTTAAATAAATACTAAATTAGGCGGAACTACATTGGATAAGATATCTTTTGTAGTTTTTTTGCCAATATGAAAATCCTTATGCCTTTTCTATATAGAAATTCTTTTATTTTTTCATATATATAGTATTATTTTTTATGAAATATATATAAATGGATTGAGGAATGAGAAATAAAATGGAATTGGTTCAAGGAAATCTAATCGTAAATTCTGATAGTGGAAATTTATTAAGAGAGTTAGTAAAAGCGATGAGCGAGTGTGAACGTTTTTATTTCAGTGTTGCTTTTATTAATTTTAGCGGATTACAGCTACTTCTTGATCCTTTGAAGGAAGCAGAGAGAAAGGGAATTAAAGGTAAGATTATTACTTCCACTTATCTAAACTTCACTGATGCAAAGGCTTTAAAAAAAATACGAGAATTCAATAATGTAGAATTAAAGGTTTTTGTTACTGATAAAGAGCTTGGTTTTCACACGAAAGCTTATATATTTGAGAACAAAGATAACTACAAGATAATTATCGGCTCATCAAATATTACTCAAAGTGCACTGAAAAGTAATATTGAGTGGAATGTCGGGATTATTACAAAAGAGAATGGTCGGTTTATTCAAGATGTATTAAAAGAATTCGATTATCTATGGAGTAGGAGTGATGAAGCCGATCATGATTTTATTGTGAGATATGAAGATTTTCTAAAAAGCCTTAAGAATACACAAACAACACATCTGTTAATTTATGAGAATAAACAGAAGTATATTATCCCAAACAGAATGCAAAGGCAAGCTACCGAGAATTTAGAACGACTTAGAAGTTTTGGAGAGAAAAAGGCACTTGTTATTGCTGCGACTGGTACAGGTAAAACATATATGTCGGCTTTTGATGTAAAGCAAGTAAAACCTAAGAGACTTCTTTTTATTGTACATAGGGAAGAAATACTGAAAAAGGCAAAAGAAACTTTTGAATTACTTCTTCCTAATGAAGACATTACTATAGGCTTGTTAACAGGAAATTATAAACAAAAAAATGTAGATTATGTGTTTACCACCATTCAAACTATTTCTAAATGTTTTCATGAGTTTGATAAAGGAGAATTTGACTATTTAATCATTGATGAAGCCCACCATGCAGCTAGTCCGACCTATCAAGCTGTTTTAAATTATTTTGAGCCACATTTTACTTTGGGGATGACAGCTACTCCAGAGAGAAGTGATGGTTATAATGTATTTGATCTGTTTGATAATAATGTTGCATTAGAGGTTCGTTTACATGAGGCCTTAGAAGACGAGTTGGTTATACCTTTTCATTACTTTGGAATAACGGATATTGAGGGCATTGATTTAAGTGACGTAGATATTGATGATATTGCTGAAATCACGAAGAGGTTAAAGGTAAATGAACGAGTTGATTTTATTATTGAAAAAATGAACTTCTATGGCCATGACGGAGAAAAAAGAAAAGGTCTTGGATTCTGTGCCAGTATTGAGCACGCTCAATACATGGCTAGTGAATTTAATAAAAGAGGATATGAAAGTGTTTGCTTGCATAGTGCAAATTCACCAGAGATACGTGAACAATATATAAATCGATTAGAAGATGATCATGATCAGTTGGAATTTATTTTTTCGGTTGATATTTTTAATGAAGGTATCGACATTCCTTCTATCAATACTGTGCTTATGTTGCGACCAACCAATTCCCCGATTGTGTTTATTCAGCAATTAGGAAGGGGATTGCGAAAGCACGCTGAAAAGAATTTCTTAACAGTTCTTGATTTTATTGGGAATCATAATAAGGCATTTCTTATTGCATTGGCATTAAACGGAAGTCGTTACTACGATAAAGAGAGCTTGAAGGTAGCAATGAAAACTGGATTTGCTAGTATACCTGGTTGTACTCATATTCAAATGGATAAAATAGCTCAGGAAAGAATTTTGGCACAGATTGATAAGGAAAACTTTAATTCAATGAAGTATTTAAAGGAAGAGTATTTTGAATTTAAAAAGCTAAATCAGGGAAGAATTCCATATTTATTAATGGATTATGTGAAATTTGACGGTGCACCTGACCCAGTTAAATTTATTGATCGTGAAAAAACATACTTACAATTCGTGTCTAAAGTAGAGAAAAATGATTATATAAATGAATTATTACAAAACGAAGCATTTAAAGGAACGTTAAAAGAATTATCTAGTAAATTGCCACTTAAACGGGTTTATGAATTTGTTATCATTCAATATTTATTAAATAACGATGAAATTAATCTAGAAATTGCAAAACAACAAATTTTAAAGGTAGTTAATCATGTTGAAGAGGATAGTATTTTACATGCATTTGAATGCTTAAATCAAGACTATTATGATAATGTCCAAATAAAGAATAAGCCTAAGTTAGTAGAGTTAAGCAATGGAAAACTGATTAAAACTTTTTTGCTAAATGAGTTGCTAGATAATGAGGAATACAGAAAATATATTGAGGACGTCGTTCACTATGGCATTTTCCGTTATGAAAAGGAATTTAAAAAAGAATACTATGGTGTTCCACATTTTAAACTCTATGAACAATATCAAATGGTTGATGCTGCTTTGTTATCCAATTATCGGAAAACCCATAGTTCATTTAGAGGATCAGGGCTTCTGACAAATGGGAATGACTATTTCTTGTTCATAGATCTACATAAGGAAGACGATATCAAAGAAAGTATAAATTACCAGGATAAATTTATAGATGAGCACTACTTTCAGTGGCAAACTCCAAATAGCACATCCCAGAAAACCGATAGAGGGAAAAACATTATTTATAATAATCGTCGAGGAATAAAACTTCATTTATTTGTAAGGAAATACAGAAAAATAGACGGAAAAAATGAGCCTTTTATTTATATTGGAACAGGAGATACTGTCCATTATGAAGGAGAGAAACCAATCACAGTTAAAATCAAATTGAAAAAACCAATACCTTCAAACTTATTTACAGAGTTAACTAAAAAAGTATAGTCTTCTCATTTTGAGAAGACTATTGTTCATTTATCAATTGTTCAACGGCAGGTATGTCTGCAGGAGCCCAATTTAATGAAGCTAAATTTTCCCTTTTTAGCCAAATTAGTTTGGAGTGTTCACTAGGTATTGGATTTCCTTCGACAACTCTACACTTAATGGAGATTAAGTTGATTATAAATGTTTCATATTCATGTGTGTTAATATTAAATACTTCTTTAAATGTTTCAATCTTACAGCTTAGCTCTTCAGCAATTTCTCTTTCAAGTGCCGAGTAAATGCTCTCATTTACCTCTACCTTCCCCCCGGGGAACTCCCAATGGTTTGGAACTGACATACGCGGGGATCTTAGAGCACATAGAATTTCTTGTTGATCATTTTCTATGATTGCAGCCACCACTTTTACGTGTTTTTTCATAATTGCCTCCTAATAATTTTGTTCTTTATATATGATATCATTTCTTTCACTATTGGAGTTTTGAAATTGACGAATTTTGTATTTTCGAAGTTCTAAAAGAGATGAATTTCTTATTGTTCAATAGAATTAATAGCGTTTATAAATTTATGCTATCAAAGGACAACATTAACATTAAGCAATGAATAGATAAAAAGAAGCAGACGTCATTCTGCTTCTTTTTAGTGATGAGCTAATCATTTGCTTATAAGACATAACCTTGTTACTATGAATTTGTTAATAATTATTTTATTAATCGTACAAATATGATATAGAGTAATAGGTTTTGTGATGAATGTTTAAAACCTAATATCTCAATATCGAGATTTTTATATACTTAAAGAGTAAAGGGGATTTTTGTATGCAACAGGAACAAATTGTTGTCAATGCAATCATTGACGGGGAAAAAATTACAACTGAAAAATTGGCTCCGCGGGAGAACCCAGCTCGTCCAAATGAGATTGTTGGCTATTATCCGATTAATACACGTGAGGAAGCTGCTAAAGCAATCGATTCTGCAGCTAATGCCTTTCCGGGCTGGGCTAAAACGCCAATGAAAGAACGGGTTGAACGGATGAGAAATGCTGTTCAAAAGATTAAAGATGCAGCGCCAGAAATTGCAAAACTGCTGTCAACAGAACATGGGAAACCATTGTATGATGCAGAAGGGGAAATCGGTGTTTCTTTAATGTGGATGGAATTTGCATGTGATCATGCAGAAGAAGTGTTACGAAATGAAGTAATTGAACATAGCACAGGAAAAACGATTATTGCGAAAGATCCAAAGGGCGTTATTTCAGCAATTACACCGTGGAACTATCCATTATCACTGTCAACCATTAAAATTGCACCAGCATTATTAGCAGGTAACACAATGGTTTTAAAACCAAGCCCATTAGCACCATTAGCGGTTACGAAAGTTGCGGAAATGATTGCTGATGAATTTCCTAAAGGTGTCCTTAATATTGTGAACGGGGAAAGTGAAATTGGCGTTGAATTAACAACAAATCCAAAAGTAGCAAAAATTGCGTTTACAGGTGGAACGAGAACAGCAACACATATTATGAAGTCTGCAGCTGACACAATTAAGGATATGACATTAGAATTAGGGGGGAATGATGCGGCGGTTATTTTAAAAGACTTCGATGTAAATGATGATAGAGCGATGCGCCGTCTTGTTATTTCCAATTTCTTAACTGCCGGTCAAATCTGTATGATTGCGAAACGAGTATATGTAGACCGTGCGATCTATGATCAATTTGTAGAAAAATATATTGAAGCAGCAAACAAATGGATTAGAGTTGGTGATCCTTTTAATAAAGATGTTACGATCGGCCCTGTTAATAATAAAAAACAAGCTGAATTTGTCCAAAGTTTGATTGATGATGCTGTAAGCAAAGGTGCAAAAGCAATTAAATTAGGAAAAGTGTTAGATCAGGATCTATTCGAAACAGGTTACTTCTTACAGCCAACTTTAGTATTAGATGCCGTTTATAACGATCCAATTGTTGTCGAAGAACAGTTCGGCCCGACGTTGCCAATTTTACCTTTTGATGGTGATCAACATGCCATTGAACTTGTAAATGACAGCATTTATGGATTAACTAGCTCTGTTTGGGGGGAAGAAGAACACGCAATCGAAGTGGCCAAACAGATCCAAGCTGGAACGACGATGATTAATACTGCGGCGGTTCAAGGACTAGATGTACGTTTTCCATTTGGTGGCGTAAAACAGTCAGGTATTGGCCGTGAATATGGCAAAGAAGGTATTCTTGCCTACACAGACACACATGTCATTAATATTCCAAAAGTTGGAGAACTGCCTTACATTCCAGAATAAATATATATAAAGTAGATCTCTCCATTAAAGAGAAAGGTTTATAGAAAAAAGGTGTCCAGAACCAAACATTCTGAACACCTTTTTTCTATGTTGTCTCTTATTCTATTAATCACTGAAACTGTAGCGAGATCATGCCCGTCTTATTTAGTTGGATTTCTCGCGAACACCAACTTTGCTTAACGAACGATCAAACAGGGTAATCATGATGAGGATGATTCCGATGACAGAACTAAATATCGCAACTTCGTGAATACCAACTGTAATTGCGTCAGATTTTAAAAAGAGTCCGTTTGCCGAAGAAGCAAGCATAGCGCCCATGTACATAAATGTTCTTAATAAACCAGCTGACGCCCCCATTTGACTTGGAAGAGCTTGGAAGTAAACGGCGTTTTGATTGGCTAAACTTAATAACCCTTGAGGGAATCCTAATAATATAGCAATGATCACTAGAAAAACAAGGCTGCTCGTATGATCTGTGAACAGTAATAATATCATCGTGATGAATTGAATGATACTACCGACAACCAATTTCAAATGTATTGCCGGACTTTTCCCTGTCATTCGCGAAACGATGATAGACGTTAAAAACATTGGCAATAATAGCAGGCCAGCGTGCGAAGGTGATAAGCCCCTTCCTTTCTCTAGCCACTGAGAAAATCCATAGAGGAAACAATAGGAAACTGTAGCCGAAAGTAAACTACGAGCATAAGTCAATAATAACGGAGTATTTCCGCCTAATATGCGAATATCGATAAAAGGAACTTTAATGTTCAATTCAGTGATTGCAAAAATAATTCCGGCAATGATCGCAATGATTACTAAATAGAGTTTATGAAAGCTTGGATTCATTAAAAAAAGTAAAGCAGATATTAATGTAATGCCAAACAAAATTATTCCAGTAAAATCAATCGAAAATCTTTTTTTCTCTCCATCATTAGATAGTGAAGTTTTTGGAAAACGAAAGTACCCTAAAATAACACAAGCGAGTGATAGTGGAATATTTACTAAAAATGTACTTTGCCAACCGCCAATTTCAATAAGAAGGCCGCCTAATGTTGGGCCGATAACCGCAATCGTTTGGCTGGCAATTGCTAAAATTGTCAGTACACTCGTTGGACTATCATGGCCTGTTCGTTCTGCTTCACTGCGGATAAGATACATTGAGGCAGGGTATCCTGCGCAAGTACCAAGACCGAGCAACACTCTTGCAGCTACTAACCACCAAAGATTAGGGGCAAAAATTGCAATGAAACTAGATATGCCAACTAATGATGTTGCAATTAGAAAGAGAAGCTTTGGACCGAAAATATCAATCAATTTTCCGACGACCGGCTGTCCAATTGCTGTAGCTAAATATAGAGCCGAAACGAGCCAGGCTGTTTGTGAAGGCGGGGCACCAAATGCCTGGCCTATTGGAATTAAGGCAACTGAAATAATCGAAGAGTTGATAGGGTTAAGGATTGATCCTAAAACCATCGGTGTAATTAATTTTTGATTAAAAACATTATGCGTATCCGATTTGGACATATTTCTTCCTTCCTTCTTTCGTCCTGTAAAGTTTAAGATCATACAGTGCAATTTCGAAAGCCTGTTTCGATCATTAAAACAATGAAGGACAAACGGATAGGGCCGCTCCATCATAACGGAAACAGCCCTTTTGTTTAATTCAATGTATCAATCCAAGTATCGACAGTTAGAACATCGGCTTGGCGAGGGAAAATCTTCTCCATTAAAACTTTGTGAACCTCTTGGTCTCGGTCAAAACAAGCGTCAGCCAGCACATTAATCTTGAAGTCTTTGTCCGCCGCTTCACGCAAAGTAGAAAGAACAACCCCGCCCGTAGAAATTCCACTAAGAACAAGAGTATCGATTTGTTGCGCGCGCAAGATCATTTCTAGATTACTGCCGGCAAATGCGCTAACTCGATATTTCGTTACAACTGGTTCGTTGCCTTCTGGTTGAACAAGCTTATGGATTTGTGTTGCTTCATCATTGACAGTCATCGCACCATAGTTAGATATTGCGGAAAAAGCTTTGTTATTTGGGCTAATCTCTGGATAGCCTTTACTAAATCCAACTCTAACAAAAATCACGGGAATAGAGTGTTCGCGGGCCGCTTTGATTGCTTTCTCATATGGAACTAATGCTTCCTCTAAATTGTCTCCTAAATGTTGGACAATACCATTTTGTAAATCCATAATGAGTAATGCAGTTTTATGTTCTTGATTTTGCATTTGTTGTAATCTCCTTTTTATTAGGTTAGAATAAAGTGGAGAGCTCTCCCACTTATAATAAATGGAGATATCTCCACTTGTCAACATAAAGTCAATGAATTTTTTGGAGTGATGGCATAGTGAATGATGATAAATTATTTAACAGACGGACAGAACGACGCGATGCTGCTGAAAATCGCCAACGGATATTAGATGCTGCCCTAAGACTATTTAAAAAAAATGGTGTTGAACAGGTCAGCATGAATCAAATTGCAAAAGAGGCCGAAATCGGTTCAGGAACTCTTTATCGCCGTTATCGAAATAAAGGGGAGCTATGCCTCGATTTATTAAAAGAAAATGTTGTTATTTTCTTCGAGAATGCTGAAGCATATTTGGAAGATAATCGGACTGCTTCAGCAAGTGAGCGGCTAAAGGGGGTTCTCAGTTTATATATCCGCTTTAGAGAAAGCAAAGCACAGTTGCTAAAAGGGGTTGAAGACTCTACGGTAACTAACCGATCAAAACCGGGTACACATAGTCCGCTATATGATGAATTACATCAACTATTTGTAGAATTGTTTAATGAAATAGAACCCGGGACAGACAATGTGTTTAGAACAGATATGTTGCTTCAAGCTTTAAGAAGTGATGCTTATTTGTTTCAGAGAGAAGCACGCGGGCATACACCTGAAGAAATATTAGAACAGATCTGTGCATTATTTATTCCGATTCATGGATCATAAAGAAACAGCTCTTGAATGAACAAGAGCTGTTTCTTTATGTTAAATGTCTTCACGCATAAGTGGTAGTGTTGAACAATGGATACCTCCGCCAAGTTTTCGAATTTCTGTCACTTCAATTGGTATGACTTCGATACCATGATCGACGAGACTTTCCATCGTTCTATGGGCATCGACAGCAATTAGAACTTTTCCAGGGGAGACTGCTAAGCAGTTTGCTACCCTTTCTGGATCAGAAGGATCTGTATAGATGAGTTTTTTTATTTATGGGATTTAGAACGGGCGGCTATTCAACATATGATGGATATCTATATTATTGACATACTGTCTTCTACACTATATCAAATGCTTTTAGCAGAGGGGGAAAATAATTAAACAAGAAATCATCAATGAAAAAGGAATTATGTAATAGCAAGTAATTATGTTAAAGATGAGGCGGTTGGATCATCGTAAAACTTCATTACTTATCCTTGAGAAGCATTTACAGATAAATTCGATTCAATCAGTTTGTAAAATTACAATATGTTTATGGATCGAGATTCATGCATAGCGTATTCTTGAAGTAGAAAAGAATAAACCACGTGAAGGGTACTTATATGTCTCGTATATTGAAGTCTACATTTGTATAAAGTTATTCAGTATTGTTTACCCTAATCCCCTTTGTAGAAATAAGCGTTTTTAAATTATATTTTTTGAATATAACTAGATATAGTACTATCCTTCATTTCTATGGGAGGCAGAGACTCTATCTGGTAGCCTTCTCTTTGAGACAATTTCATATCTTGATAATACCCGAATTAAATTGTTCCAGTAAGTTCTTAAAGGTCTTGATAAATGTAGCTATCTTATAGACCTTGCTACCATGGCTTGGAACAGTTCTTCTTTAAAATTGAATTTAGTAACAATTTCGCTTACCAAGTGAACTTGAAAAACTAAAAGTTGTTTAATCTGATTGAACCAAAGCTGCTGTGCGGATGCCCTTTAGATTGAACTCTAAAATATTCATATTCCAACTCCGTTGACGTTAATTCAAACAGATGTTTTTTATCTTTTTTAAACTGTTCCACTTCAATTATTTTACTAATTAACTTGTTTCGTTTTTTTTTCAGTTGCTTCACACAATTTATCCATGATAAAAATCCTCTCCTTTATTTCTTAAGAATATTCTTAAAAGATAAGGAGAGGATGGTATGTTCATTATGTATCCTCAACTTATCTTCCAAGCTAAAACTTGTAGGACTTAGCACAGTATTCTATGAATCTGTTGCTGAGGTTTCATCGGGCCAGTCCCTCCACCTCTCTTGATAAGTATAAGTAATCGTTTTATAGTTTCTAAATTTGGTAATAATAAAATTACTCTTATTATTCCAATTTGTCAACTACATTTTAAATTAAAATTCAATGATTATTCGAGTGTAATTTATGAGACTAGTTAATAACACGGAAGTGAATTGTGAGGAACTTTTTAATTAGAGTCTAATTTAGCTTCATACTAATGGATTCTGCTCCTTAAATAGAAGGGGGAATTTCAACTATTTCCTTAATGAGAAATAGAAAATTGTCAATTCGTGATAAATTCAAACTATTCTTAAAACCCCCTTGACTGATCGGATTAGTTTATATAATATAATTATCAATAATTATAGGTGAATTTACCTGCCAATCCAAAAAACTTAAGTTTGGGGCATCTAGTAATAGTATGCTAGTTTAAATAAACACAGTAATATGTTTAATTTCACTGTATTAACTATAGTCCATAGTTTGAGGTGTAATGAAAGGAGAGAATAGTCAGTTATATAAAATGGGCCGCTTGTCTCTAAAAGAGAGTGAAAATTTTTAATTGCAGCAATAATCATTTGGGTATTGCTGCAATTATTACGATCTAATTAGTATTATTCGGATATGATTGGTATGAAATGGAGTGTCGTTATGAAACTACAAAGTTATCGTGTGGCAATACGGTCAGTTCTGATTGCCTATCTTCTCGTTCTTGTTATTTTACCGATATCAGCTGTCTATTTAAAAGGTTTTTCACTAGGCTGGTCTCCTTTTTGGAAAGAAATTTCCGGAATAATTGCCTGGAAAGCGATTATATTGACTTTTAAGCTTAGCTTGTTCACTACCTTGATTCAGGCCGTAGTAGGAACCTTTATTGCCTTTGTGTTAGTTCGCTACCGTTTTTTAGGAAATAAGTTTCTAAGCAGTATGGTGGATCTCCCTTTTTCACTACCGACCTCAGTATCAGGATTAATGTTTTTAACACTTTTAGGGAATCAAAGCCCTATTGGAAAATGGCTTGAATCAATAGGTGTTCATCTTCTCTATAATCAAGCTGCAATTGTTATCGGGATGACTTTTATCACATTTCCATTTGTTATTCGTACAGTTCAGCCATTGATCGAGCAGTTTGATCCTTCTGAAGAACAAGCCAGTTATACACTTGGTGCAGGTAAGGCAAGGACCTTTTTAAAAGTGCTACTTCCATCCGTTTTTCCTGGGATAATTGCTGGCAGTATGCTTGCCTTTTCTCGGGCACTATCAGAATTTGGAGCCCTTTCACTAATTTCCGGTAACCTTCCTGGAAAAACACAGGTTGCTTCAGTATTTATATACGGCGAAATTGAAAACAGCAATATACAAGGCGCCGCGGCCGTTTCCATTGTGTTGATTACTTTTTCTCTAATCGTGCTTTTACTAGTAAACATTTTTTTGAAAAGAAGGGATACTTAAAAAATGAGGCGGATCTTTATATTCATTACATATCTAGCATTTTTCCTAACTCTTATCTTGCCTTTTTCTAGTATTGTCATCGGGGCGTTTCAAAATGGAATGGGTGACTTTTTCGATGCTATAAAGAGAGGTGAGTCCATCCATGCCCTAACCGTTACGTTAATTATTGTGATTATTGTTGTTTTCTTGAATACAGTCATTGGAATTTTATTATCTTTGGAAATTGTTCGAAGTACATGGATGCCAAAATGGCTTCGCTCTTTCATTAATATAGTCATAGACTTGCCGTTTTCTGTTTCCCCTGTCATTGGTGGTTTGATGATCATTTTGCTTTTTGGACCGACAACTGTTCTGGGAATGTTTTTTGAACATATGGGAGTAAAAATTGTTTTTGCTCTTCCGGGTATGATTTTGGCAACAATCTTTGTCACTTTACCGCTTATGATTCGGGAAATTGTTCCAGTGTTAACTGAGCTAGGTACATCTTCTGAGGAAGCCTCTGCAACTTTAGGAGCAGGTCCGATCCATACATTCTTTCAAGTAACTTGGCCATCTATCCGCTGGGCAGTAAGTTATGGATTGGTTTTGACTATTGCGAGGGCAGCAGGAGAATTTGGTGCCGTTTTGGTTGTATCCGGTAATATTATCAATCAAACTCAGACAGCCACAACATTAGTGTATCAAGATTCAGTAGACAACGATACAGTTGCAGCTGATAGCATCGCATTACTGTTGGGCCTATTATCAATTATTGTCCTGTTGCTTTTAGAATGGATGAAACATAGGAAGGAAGGTAAATTTCATGCATATTGAAGTCAGAGAACTAGAAAAACATTTTGGCTCATTTCATGCTATTAACAAGACAAATTTTCAAATTCAGAAAGGACATTTGGTTGGACTGTTAGGACCGAGTGGAGGTGGGAAAACCTCTATCCTTAAAATGCTAGCAGGTCTTGAACAACCAGATTCCGGTGAAATTCTGTTTAATGGTACGTTAGCTAATTCATTACCTGTTCAAAAACGGGGGATTGGTTTTGTGTTTCAAAATTATGCTTTGTTCAAACATATGTCTGTGTTTGAGAATATTGCATTTGGTTTAAAGGTCAAAAAAGTAAAATCATCAGTGATAAAAGAACGTGTACGCTATCTTATAGAACTTATGGGGCTTGAAGGAAAGGAAAACAAATATCCTCACCAACTTTCAGGAGGCCAACGCCAACGGGTAGCTTTTGCACGAGCACTTGCTCCTGAACCGCAACTTCTCTTATTGGATGAGCCATTTGCAGCAATAGATGCAAAGATTCGTAAGGAATTACGGCATTGGCTCCGTAACTTAATAAGTGAATTTGGTACAACGACTATATTTGTAACACATGATCAAGATGAAGCGATAGAGGTCGCTGATGAGATCATTATTATTCATAACGGTAAGGTAGAACAACAAGGTACACCGTGGGAAATATACAATCAACCAGCTACAGCATTTGTTGCATCATTTATCGGTGAATCAAACAAACTCGAAACTCCTCTTTCACTTAATGGTTTTCCGGAATTAACAGATAGTGTCGCTTCGAAAAGTGATGCTCACATACTTATACGTCCGGAATGGATTGAGGTGCGACCTCAAAAATCCGCTAATTATGCAAGAGTCGGGGAAAGAGGTGTTGTTAAGCATATGCATTTTCGTGGAGAATCATGGTTTCTAGAAGTGGAAATCTTAAATAATGTTAAATTATTTACTTATCAGTCTATTAATCAAAAAGTTTTCCAACCTGGGGAAGAGGTTGATGTATTAATTCATAAGCTTTCTTTGATTACACCTGATGAAACACGAGTATTGGAAAATAAGTTAATCGATCCAATACCTGTATATAAATGAAAACAATCTTTTTCAATTATCACAACGATTACATTACTTTTAGCATTAGTGCTTTCTGGATGTTCATCTTCAAGTAAGTCAAGCACCAATCAAGGATCAGACAATCAAAAAAATAAGAAAACCGTTACACTTACTATTGGGGGTTACTCCACTATCAAAGATGAGTTTGAAGCCATTTTCCCTTTGTTTCAGAAAGAGTGGAAGAAAAAAACAGGGCAAACAGTTGTATTCAAAGAATCTTATCAAGGTTCAGGGTCGCAAGCTTTAAATATAACAAACGGCTTTGAGGCTGATATTGCGGCCTTATCTTTAGAGGGGGATATTGATAAAATTGTTAAAGCAGGATTAATTACACACAATTGGAAGTCTGCTCCGCATGGGGGCATTATTACAAAATCAATAGTAGCTTTCGGTGTCCGTAATGGAAATCCAAAAAAAATTCATGATTGGGCAGATTTAACGAAAAAAGGTGTGCAAGTTTTACTTCCAGATCCAAAAACTTCAGGAGGAGCACGTTGGGATGTAAATGCCATTTACGGTGCTGGATTAAAGAGCTCGGAAGAAAAGACAGGTAAAAAAGATCCAGAGCAAGCTAAGAAACTTCTTAGCAAAGTATATAAAAACGTGAAGTCATTAGATAAAAGCGGAGAAGAATCTATGTCTACCTTTGATAAAGGAAATGGCGATGTAATCATAACATATGAAAATGAACTAATTGATCGAATTAAATCTGGAAAAAATTATGAGGAAGTCATTCCTAAATATACAACTAGTATTGAAAACCCTGCCGCAGTAGTAGACAAATATGTTGATAAACATGGCACACGAAAAGTCGCCGAGGCTTTCTTGAAGTTCCTTTGGTCTCCTCAAGCTCAAAAAATATTTGCAGAAAGCGGGTTCCGTCCAGTTGATTCACAGATTGCTAAAAAGTACGCCGACAAATATACTCAGCCGGCGGGGTTATTTACAACGAGTTATTTGGGTGGTTGGAATAAAGTTGGAACTAAACTTTACGGTGATGGCGGAATATGGGATCAAGTAGTTGCAGGAAATTAATAACTAGAGTCATTATTTAGCAATATCTAAATAAAAATGGAGCAAGCTGTAGTAAATTCAGCTTTGCTCCTTTTTATTATTCCTTGAGAGTATGGGTTCTTTTCATAAAATTGTTACTCTTCCACACTTAAATAAAATCATTAAGCATTAGCTTGGAGCGGAAGGATGCGAGATGCCTGCGGGATTAGCGAGATCGCTGAGACCCCACAGACGAGCAGCGAGGCCACTGAAAATCTTACGTTTTTATATAAATTGATTTAGCAAAGGCAGAAAAAAGGCAGTTTGTTGTTCTAGTTCAGACAACAAACTGCCT
>NZ_JAAIWK010000041.1 GCF_011008565.1 Heyndrickxia ginsengihumi | reverse complement strand
GGTCACACCCGTTCCCATCCCGAACACGGAAGTTAAGCTTCTCAGCGCCGATGGTAGTTGGGGGGTTCCCCCTGTGAGAGTAGGACGTTGCCGGGCAAAGACGAGATACCACAGAATATTTTGTGGTATCTTTTTATTTATATATTTGGATAATATATTGACACCTACTTTGAAAAAGTAGGTGTCAAACAAAGACTATTATTGAACATTAAAATATTGCGCATCAGGGTGGGAGAAAACGATAGCAGAGACAGATGCCTCAGGTTCCATCATAAAGCCTTCTGTTAAGTGGACTCCAATACTTTCTGGTTTAATAAGTTTGAACAATTTTGCTTGGTCTTCTAAGTTTGGGCATGCTGGATAACCAAATGAGAAGCGTTGACCTTGGTATTTAGCAGCAAAACGCTGTTTCATTGTAAAATCTGTAGGATCTGGAAACCCCCAATGATCGCGCATTTCTTGATGGATTCTTTCTGCAAAACCTTCTGCCAACTCGAGTGCAGTTGCTTGGATTGCATGGCTTAGTAAAAATTCCCCTTTTTGTTTATATTCATTTGCTTTTTTTCTAACATCAAATCCTGCAGTGACAAGGAAAATTCCAACATAATCCATTTGCCCGCTTTCTTTTGGTTTTAAGTAGTCTGCAAGACAAAGGTATGGTGATTTTGTTTGCCGTGGAAATGAGAAACGTTCGATTTCTACTGTTTGATTTTTCGGATCATAAATAACAACATCATCACCATCGGCTTGGGCAGGGAAAAATTGATAAACTGCTGCGGTACGTAAATCCCCAGATTTCAAGAACCGCTCAACAGTCTCTTTTAACTTTAATGCTTTTTCATTTCCTTCAGCTAACTGCTTTTCTACTTTTCCCTTTAAACCAAGGTGATGACCAATTAAAGTCTGCATATTAATATAAGGATATAAATAGGATATAGGATAATTTCGTAACGTGTGCCGATTTAAATCACGCGGTACATAAACTGGTATATCTGCCCGCACTGTTTTTTTCGGCTTATCTAATACGGCTATATTGCTGTCGGATGTATTTGAACGATAGTGCTCAATTTTTTTTCTTTTTTCTTGCTGTGCTGCAAGTTCAAATAATAATTTTGGCTTTTCCTTTTTATTTTGTAGACGATTAGCAAGTGCAAGTCCATCCATTGCGTCTTTAGCGTAAAGAACGGGTCCGTCGTATTCTGGAGAAATTTTTGTTTCTGTGAATCTTCTAGATAGTGCGGCACCGCCGACAAGAACGGGTACGTCAATATTGAATTGTTTCATATCTTGAACAGTCAAAACCATTTGCTGAGCAGATTTTACAAGCAGACCTGATA
Source organism: Heyndrickxia ginsengihumi (assembly GCF_011008565.1). GTDB lineage: Bacteria > Bacillota > Bacilli > Bacillales > Bacillaceae_C > Weizmannia > Weizmannia ginsengihumi. The sequence continues at coordinate 24,710 of NZ_JAAIWK010000041.1, read as the reverse complement.
AACCAACGATATCTGGTTTTTCCTTTTCAATGGCGTTTATTAAATCATTAGGTGCTACTTTAATACCCAGGTCAATCACTTGGAATCCATTATTGCTTAAAATAATATCGACTAAATTTTTCCCGATATCATGGACGTCACCTTTGACAGTAGCCAGTATCACTTTACCTTTTCCAGCATCATCTTGCTTCTCCATAAATGGCTCTAAAAAGGAAACGGCTGCTTTCATTACTTCGGCACTTTGAAGCACTTCAGCAACAATTAATTGGTTATCGTTAAATAGGCGTCCAACCTCAGCCATCCCCTCCATAAGCGGGCCATTAATAATATCAAGAGGTGAATCAAACATATTTAACGCTTGTTCTAAATCAGGGATTAAGCCTTCTTTTGTTCCTTCCACAACGTAGTAGCTAAGTCGTTTTTCTACAGTTTCAGGCAATGAGCTTTCTTTTTTTTCGCTTATTTTGTCACGATAAAAGGCAGTGAATGTTGCTAATGTTTTGTCCGTTGTCTCAAATAAAAGCTGTTCTGCCAATTTAATTTCTTCCATTGAAATAGAAGCGTATCGTTGTAATTTTTCTGTATTTACAATTGCATAATCTAGCCCTGCTTGTGTACAGTGATATAAATAAACTGCGTTTAAAATTTCTCTTCCTACAGGTGGGAGACCAAATGATACGTTACTGACACCAAGTACAGTTAAACAGTTTGGCAATTTTTCTTTAATTAGGCGAATTCCTTCAACGGTTTCGGTTGCTGAACCGATATATTGCTCATCTCCTGTGCCTACTGGAAACACGAGAGGATCAAAAATAATATCCTCAGGTGCTACCCCCCATTTATGAACGAGCAAATCATAGGAACGTTCAGCAATTTCTAGTTTTCTTTCACGTGTAACAGCCATTCCTTTTTCATCAATAGTACCAACGACAACTGCAGCGCCATATTTTTTGACAATCGGGAGAACCTTCTCAAACCGTTCTTCCCCATCTTCCAAGTTAATGGAGTTAATAATGCTTTTTCCTTGTGAGAGTTTTAATGCTTCTTCTATCACCTTTTCATCGGTTGAGTCAATTACGAGAGGTACTTTCACCTTTTTTACAACTTCTTGAATAAAAAGTTTCATATCTTGTAGTTCATCACGGTCAGGATTAGCAAGACAAATATCAATCACATGTGCTCCGCCCTTTACTTGAGCGCGCGCAACTTCTGCAGCTTCTTCATATTTACCTTCTATTATAAGACGTTTGAATTTACGCGAACCGATGACGTTTGTCCGTTCTCCAATAAATAAAGGCCGCATTGAATCATCGTATAGTAAAGGTTCAATTCCTGATATTTCATGTTGATGTGATGTATTTATCGTTTTTCGTGGTTGATATTTTTTTACTGCATTACGAATAGCTTTAATATGTGCAGGCGTCGTACCGCAGCAGCCACCGACAATGTTCAGCCAACCTTTTTTTGCAAATCCTTCAATTTTATGGGCAAGGGATTCAGGTGACTCATGGTAGCAACCTTCCTCATCTGGTAAGCCTGCATTTGGATAGCAGCTCACATTAGTAGTACATAATTCAGATAATGTCCGTAAGTGGTCTGTCATAAATTCAGGTCCGGTTGCACAATTTATGCCGACAGATAGGGGATTCATATGCTGAACAGAAATATAAAAAGACTCAATGCTTTGACCTGCGAGGGTTGTACCCATTGGTTCAATTGTTCCTGAAATCATAATAGGAAGTTTTTTCTTTGTTTGTTCGAACGCGCGTAATATGCCAATGTATGCAGCTTTTACATTAAGCATATCTTGACTCGTTTCAAGCAAGAGAACATCGCAACCACCATCAATGAGTGCGGTTGCCTGCAATTCAAAATGAGCACTGAGTGTGTCAAAATCAATACCGCCAGTGATAGATAAAGTCTTTGTAGTGGGTCCTATTGATCCGGCTACAAATCGGGGATGCTCAGTTGTTGAAAATTGTTCGGCACACTGTTTCGCAATCTGTGCAGCAGCTTTATTAATCTCGTATGCCTTTTCTCCCAACTGATATTCATTTAAAACGAGCGGAGTGCCTCCAAATGTATTTGTTTCAATGATATCAGCACCTGCTTCTAAATAGGCTAAATGAATATCAGTGACTGTATTAGGAGAAGTGATATTTAAATATTCATTGCAGCCTTCGTATTGTTCACCGCCAAAATCTCCAGCAGTTAAATTCGCTTGCTGTAGCATCGTGCCCATTGCCCCATCAAGGACTAATATTTTTTTTTTCAGCTCTTGTTCAATGCGAGATTGATTGGACATCATTGGCATCTCCTTTTGTTATAGTTGCATCAAGATCGTGAATATATGTAACGAGCTCAGTTGTTAAGTGGTAACGTAAAAATGGTGTAATTAAATAAATACCGTTAAATTTCCTAGCAGCAACGTCAATTAGTTCTTTGGCAATTTTAATACCTTCACGTTCTGCTTGAACTTTATCGTGTTCCCAAGCTTTCATTCGCATTAATATTTCTTCCGATAGCTGAATGCCGGGGACTTCGTTGTGCAAAAATTCAGCATTTCTTGAGCTTGTTAATGGCAATATCCCGATATAAATTGGTGTACTTAAATGTTTTGTTGCCTCATACATCTCTTCAATTTTTTCAATGGAAAAAACAGGCTGGCTAATGAAGTAATCTGCACCTGCTTTTATTTTCCTTTCTAACCGTTTCACTGCCCGGTCTAATAAGCGGACATTTGGATTAAACGCTGCAGCAACTGTAAAATTTGTTTTTGTCTTTAATGGCTTTCCCGAAAAGGAAATGCCTTCGTTTAATTGCTTAATGAGCTGCAGCAGTTCTGTACTCGATACATCATAAACTGAAGTAGCTCCAGGAAAATCCCCGATTTTAGATGGATCTCCTGTAATAGCTAAAATATCGTGAATTCCTAAAGCGTGAAGTCCCATTAAATGCGATTGCAATCCAATGATATTGCGATCTCGACATGTTATATGTACGAGTGGACGGATATTGTGGTTTGTTTGCAATAAAGTTGCCATCGCCATATTGCTAATTCGCGGCGAGGCCAATGAATTGTCTGCCATTGTTAAGGCATCGATTCCGGCCTCTTGCAAACTTTTTGCCCCTTTAAAAAATGTAGTTGTTTCTAAATGTTTGGTCGTATCTAATTCGACAATGACAGAGCGCTGTTTTTTCACCTTTTCAACTAAAGAAGGAGGGGTAGGTGCATGATCTTCAATTAGAATGGATTCTCTCGGGTGCTCGACTTCTTTCTCTGTTATTGGGAGTAGTCCTTTTAGCGCCTTTTTGACAGCAGCAATATGATCGGGTGTTGTGCCGCAGCAGCCGCCGATTAACCGTACACCTTGATTGCGCAGCTCAACAGCTAATTTTCCAAAATAGTCTGCTGTTGACTTATAGACGATACGCTCATCCACTACATCTAGTAAGCTCGCGTTTGGATAGGCAGATAAAAAAGCCTTTTTTGGCAAAGTAACCTGATCGAATGCTTGACAAGTATGATAAGGACCTAAATGACAGTTAACACCTATTACATCAGCACCTAATATTTCTAGTTGCTCGAGTGCTGAATTAAGAGGAAGCCCATTTTGCAGAAATCCAGGCTCGTGCATGGACACTTGAGCAATAATTGGGAGATCTGTCATGCTTCTAGCAATTTTTAATACATTCGTAAGTTCTTCAAAATCGTAATATGTTTCTAGTAAGAAGCCGTCAAGATTTCCTTCGAGTAATATGTCCAATTGCTTGGTAAAAGCAGCTGAGATTTCATCCATACTTGCACTGTTTTTACGAATGCCACGAATACCGCCTAATGTTCCAATAACATATTGTTCAGATGAGGAAATGGATTTTTTAGCAATGCTGACAGCAGCATTATTAATTTTTTTTACATCGTTCTCTAGGCCGTAGCGCGCCAATTTAATGGCATTGGCACTATATGTATTCGTTTGAATGATATCAGCACCAGCTTCAAGATAATCACGATGGATTCTTTCAATGATAGAAGGATTTGTCACGTTTAATTCTTCATAGCCAAAGTCAATTCCATACGAGTATAGGAGTGTGCCCATTGCTCCATCTGCTATTAAAATTTCATTCTTTAAGCGTTCAATCAATCCCATAAGATTCCCTCCACCCCATCAAATTTAGTAATTTTTATAAAAAGAAAAAGCCTTCTTACAGATAAGAAGGCTTTTATTGACATAAGGCATCATTCCTTCTTATCTGTCAAACAATGACAATACTTGTTTGCTGGAATTAGCACCTGACCATGTTTGGCTGGTTGCTGAGGCTTCATAGGGCCAGTCCCTCCACCTCTCTTGATAAGAAACACTATTCAATTGACAAATTAAAATTTTCTATTTATTAAAAATAATCATATTCCAAAAATGGTCCACCGTCAATAGGATTAGATTGCGTAATAATTTTTTAATAATAAAAAATATATTGATTTTTAATTTTGGAGGTATTATTATTATTTTTAACATTTCTTATAAGTTTAGTAGGGATTTATGTTGAACATATTTCCAACGAAACGAACATACTTGTTAAGCATGAATGTTGACTACTTTACTCAACAATAGAAGCAGGGTGAAAAGGTTGAAAATTTCTAGTAAAGGGGAATATGCATTAAGAGCATTAATTGTACTCGGTCAACATCAAGGGGGAGTGATGTCGATTCAAGAAATTTCGGAAAAAACGCTTGTGACAACGAATTATCTTGAACAAATTTTGCTGCAACTGAAAAAATTAGGATATTTGCAAAGTAAACGTGGAGCAAAAGGTGGATATATGTTAGGCAAAGAAGCAAAGGATGTTAATATTGGTGAAGTAATCCGAATGTTAGAAGGGCCGCTGTCACCTATGAGTTGTGCCAGTGTTACACAATATCAGTCATGTCCACTTGAGCAAGGATGTTTATTAAAGCCGCTTTGGTCATTAGTACGAGATACAATTGCTTTTGTATTAGAAAGAACGACACTTGAAGATTTATTAGAAAATAGAATTCAATCATGGAAGGAAGAGGATATTCTTGATTTCAAATCAAAAAATTGAGTCAATTGTGATTGAAAAAATTATCCGCACATTGGAAAACTTAGAATATGGGACTGTTCAAATTACGGTCCATGACTCGCAAGTAACACAAATTGAAAAAGTTGAAAAATATCGTTTTGATCTAAAAAAGAAAGTGAGAGTTAAATAATTCAATTATGAAAATTGCAGATAAATATAGATGTAGCCGACTAGACCACTAGAGGCTCTTAGCTTTAAAACATTAAGTTATAAAGCTAGGAGTCTCTTTTTATATGCTAAACACGAAGGGGAGGATGGAATTGAGTGTTTTCATTGAAGGATTAAATCGTTCTTTTCAAAAGGAACAGCAGGAAACTCACGCATTGCAGAATGTTAATTTACATATTGCTGAAGGAGAGTTCATTACGATCATTGGTCCAAGTGGATGTGGAAAAAGCACACTGTTAAAAATTATTGCCGGTCTTGATCTAGGATTTAGCGGAGCAGTCAATATCGGAGGGGAACCGATAAAAGGTCCAAGTATTAAGCAAGGTTTTATTTTTCAAGAGCATCGGCTTTTTCCTTGGTTAACTGTGGAGCAGAATATTGCAGCAGACTTATCTCTTAAAAAAGTAGAGGTAAGAGATAAGGTAAAGGAACTCATTGAAATTGTGAAGTTAAAGGGTTTTGAAAAATCTTATCCGCGCGAGTTATCAGGAGGAATGTCACAAAGGGTAGCAATCGCTAGAGCGTTATTGAGGAATCCAGATGTGCTGCTTTTGGATGAACCATTCGGTGCACTAGATGCATTTACAAGGCAGCATTTACAAGATGTTTTAGTAGAAATTTGGAAAAAGAAGAAAACAACGATGATCCTCGTGACCCATGATTTAGATGAATCAATTTATTTGGGGAATCGTGTAGTCATTATGAGCCCTCGCCCAGGGAGAATAACGAACATTATGGAGGTGGGTCTGCCTTATCCGCGAAAAAGAAGCGAAAACAGATTTTTGGAGATGAGACAACGTCTGTTAGAAGAATTTGAAGAAAAAACAAGGGGTGTTACGAATTGAAAAAGGTAGGATTGTTTCCCGTCATTATAATAGCATTTATTCTCATACTTACAGGCTGCTCACAGTCAAAAAGCGTAAATGGTACTGCAGAAGGCAAAAACACTACTGTTACAATAGGTTACCAGCAATCACTTTCACCAGTACTTTTAGCGAAAGAAAAAGGGTGGTTTGAAAAAGAATTTAAGAAAAAGGGAGTCAATGTAAAATGGGCAGAGTTTCAAAGCGGGCCACCACAATTCGAGGCTATGTCATCAGGAAGAATTGATTTTGCGCAAGTTGGGAATGCGCCTGTCATCGTTGGTCAAGCAGCTAATATTCCTTTTAAAGAGATTGCTTTATCGAGCGAAGGAACTAAGGGAAATGCCATTCTTGTACAAAAGAACAGTAAGATTAAGAGTTTAAAAGATTTAAAAGGGAAAAAAATTGCGGTTGCAAAAGGAAGCAGCGGGTTTAATTTACTATATGTAGCTTTAAATAAAGCAGGTATTAAACCGAACGATGTTCAGATCATTCAACTTCAGCCTGATGAAGCACAGCCGGCATTTGAAAGTGGCAAGGTTGATGCTTGGTCTATTTGGGAGCCATTTGTTTCCTTACAAGTAATTAAAAAGGGGGCAAGGGTATTGGCCGATGGAACTACTCTTGACCTAACTTCACCTGGTTTTACGATTGTACGATCAGCATTTGCGAAAGAACATCCAGAATTGGTTGTTGACTTCTTAAAAATCTATCAGAAGGCATTAACATGGCAAAAGAAGCATCCTGAACAGGCAATTGATTTCTATGCAAAAGCAAAAGGCATTGATAAAGATGTTGTTCGAAGAGTATTGGTAAACAATGAAATGCTCAACAAAGTGACTACGAAAAAGATCATTAATGAACAGCAGAAAACAGCAGATTTCTTATATAAGCAAGGAACGATTAAACAAAAAATCGATACATCGAAGGTAGTAGATAACAGCTATATTAAGAAAGCTTTGAAAGGGAGTGATTAATAATGAGCAAAACATCAGTTGTGGATGTCGGTAAATCCTTAGTTGTGAAAAGTCCTAAATTACCTTCCTACCAGAGGAAGACAAAAGTGCTATTACGAGGATTCATTATCCCTCTATTAATCTTAGTGTTATGGCAGTTAGGAGGTTCATTTGGGTTTGTTTCTCCGACGATTTTACCAGCGCCGTCTGTAATCTACCATTCCTTTATAAATTTAGCTGTTACTGGTGAGTTATGGAGTAACTTAGAAATTAGTGTATGGCGTGCAGCGCTCGGCTTTATTTTAGGTGCAAGTTTAGGTCTTATCTTTGGCGTCATCGTTGGTTTTTCTACGCGATCAGAAGAGTTGCTGGATCCATCTTTTCAAATGTTACGAACAGTGCCGCATTTGGCCGTAACCCCTTTGTTTATTCTTTGGTTTGGGTTTGGCGAAACTTCAAAAATTTTATTAATTTCTATGGGGGCATTTTTCCCTGTCTATGTTAATACTTTCCTAGGAATTCGCGGAGTAGATTCAAAGCTATTTGATGTAGCAAAAATATTAGAATTTAGTCGGACAAAATTGATTACGCGGCTTATTTTACCTGCAGCATTGCCAAATATTCTTCTTGGAATTCGTTTATCACTTGGTGCTGCTTGGTTAGGATTAGTCGTTGCGGAAATGATGGGGTCAAGCGCAGGAATTGGCTATATGATCATGGACGCCCGACAATTTTCAAATACAGATATTGTGTTTGTTGGAATTATCATTTTTGCCATTGGTGGGAAGCTCACAGATTCCATTGTGCGTTTACTTGAATTGAAGTTATTAAAATGGCGTGATACCTACAGCGGTAAGTAATGATTGAAATATAGATTTGAATTTGGATGCATCAGGGGAGGTATTTCATACCATCTCGATGATCATAAAATAATAAAAATCAAGGAGATGTAAATTATGGAAATTTTATGGTTTATTCCGTCACATGGAGAAGGTCGTTATTTAGGTACAACAAAGGGAAGTAGAAAGACAGACTACACTTATTTTAAACAAGTGGCACAAGCAGCAGATCGTCTTGGATTCACGGGTGTGTTAATACCAACAGGAAAATCTTGCGAAGACCCATGGTTGTTAGCGTCCTCGCTTGTTCCGGTAACAGAGCGTTTGAAGTTTTTAGTTGCTGTTCGTCCGGGTTTAATGCTTCCTTCTGTAGCAGCAAGAATGGCATCCACATTAGATCGTATTTCTAATGGAAGGGTGCTCATTAATGTCGTTGCAGGCGGTGACCCTGTTGAGCTTGCTGGTGATGGAGTTTTCCTTTCGCATGATGAACGGTATGAAGCGACAGATGAATTTTTAACGGTATGGAAAGGTTTGTTGAACCAAGAGAAGGTTGATTTTAAAGGGAAATTCATCGAAGTAAAGGGAGGAGAGTTGTTATTTCCTACTACTAGCGGTACAAATCCACCAATTTATTTTGGCGGGTCTTCACCAGCCGGGCAAGCGGTGGCAGCAAAACATTCAGACGTTTACTTAACATGGGGAGAGCCACCAGAGCAAGTAGAACGTAAAATAAAAGAAGTTCGTCGATTAGCGGAATTAGAAGGAAGAACGGTTAGATTCGGCATAAGGCTTCACGTTATTGTGAGAGAAACAGAAAAAGAGGCTTGGGAAGCGGCGGATCGTTTAATCCAATATTTAGATGATGACACAATAAAAGCAGCTCAATCAGCATTTGCACGAATGGACTCTGTTGGACAAAAAAGAATGGCAAACTTGCATGATGCTGGCAGCAGAAGGGAACAACTAGAAATTAGCCCTAATCTATGGGCTGGCATCGGTCTAGTACGTAGCGGAGCAGGAACTGCACTTGTAGGTGATCCTAATCAAGTAGCAGCACGTATGAAGGAATACGCTGATCTCGGCATTGAAACTTTTGTACTATCAGGATATCCACATTTAGAAGAGGCATATCAAGTAGCAGATCTGCTATTCCCATTATTGCCAATAGAAAATAAACCTAATAATGAAGTACAAAGTACAGGAGAAGTAGTAGCAAACATTTACTTCCCAACAAAATAAAAAAATGGTGCCTGACCCCTTTTATGCTGTAGTGCATAAAAGGGGTCAGGCACTTTTAATAGAACAACCTGTCGCTGCATATGATGGGGGAGAGTTAAAATTTATTACTGGTTTGAGTGGATATTCAAATTATAGTGATTGCATGTGTATTGCTAAACGGAAATACATAGCTGTTATGTGGGTTTATGAAACGTAATATTATTGAGATGTGGGGACATTCATATCTTTTCTGTCCTGGCTGGCGACAGAGTCCAAATGGATGGATTATGAAGGAGAAACAATCATATTATCAAATGCACCTGGTATTGGTTTTATTTCACAATGAGGAGAGGAGAATAGTAATGAAAAAAGGCATTATTTGTTTCTTTACAGTCATTGTTTTAGGGGTTGGGTTAAGCCGCGTTGTGCTTGCAAAGGAGAAACAACCAATTGCTGGAAAGGAAGCATATATTGACGTGTCGGTTGCGACATTGTGGACTGCACCAAATATTTTGCGTTCCGTTGATTTGCCATCCTCTACAAACCCTGTTGATATGAGAAAATGGACTTCTTCTATGAGTTTAGAACAGCAGTTGCAACTATCTGATGATGGAATGTTAGAGACGCAGGCATTATATGGTAATAAAGTAACGATTCTTGAGAGAAATGGGGACTGGGTGAAGGTTGCTGTCGAAGGACAGTTAACACCTCGAAATGATTTGGGATATCCGGGTTGGATGCCTATAAAACAATTAACATATGATAAGAAGTTTGCGAAAAAGAAAGATGCCCCATTTGTCTTGGTTGAATCGCCGACAGCCTTTCTTTATAAAAATGCATCATTGAAGAAAAAAGGGTTGGAGATTAGTTATAATACGCGTTTGCCTTATATAACTGAAACGAAGCAAGCTTTTAAAGTGTTGCAGCCAGACGGGAAGACTGCTTGGATATCCAAGGGAGATGGCCAATATTTCCAATCTGAAAAGTCTATTCCATATCCTACAGGTGAAGATCTGGTCAAAACAGCGAAGAAATTTTTGGGATTGCACTATTTATGGGCCGGAATGAGTGGCTTTGGATTTGACTGCTCTGGATTTACCTTTACAATTTATCAATCCCACGGTATTACGATTCCTCGAGATTCAAGTGTGCAAGCACAAAATGGCACAGAAGTACCATTAGATCAATTACAGCCAGGTGACCTACTGTTCTTTGCTTATGATGAAGGAAAGGGCAAAGTGCATCATGTTGCAATGTACATTGGAAATGGCATGATGATTCATTCTCCAAATTCAAAAAAAGATGTAGAAATTATTCCTTTAAAAACAAAGGGATATTATGAAGAATTAGCTGGTGCAAGAAGGTATCTAGTGCCTGACCCCATTAATGCTTTAAAGCATTAATGGGGTCAGGCACCATGTATAATTTTTTGAGAAATACATAAAATGAATAATGATATCTAGATAGAGAAGATTGCTTATTCGAAATTATTGATTTATGACAGTATTGCTCTAATACATTGAAATATTAGGTTATACATGTTACGATTACCGTACATCGTTTACGCTTTTAACCGAAACTCTGAGAAAAGAGTATATTTTATTTGTAATAATGGGATTTTCCCTTTAGGGGAACGATGGCCCTGTTGAACGTATAGAAGGAGAATGAGAAGATTGACGAAGTTTTCAGATCTAAATATTAGCCCAGCAATTTTAAAATCAGTAAAACGAATGGGCTTTGAAGAAGCATCACCAATACAAGCAGCTACTATACCATTAAGTTTAGAAGGAAAAGATATCATTGGGCAAGCCCAAACAGGTACTGGTAAAACAGCGGCTTTCGGTATTCCTTTAATTGAAAAAATTGACCATAAGAGTCAACATATTCAAGGAATTATCATTGCACCAACACGTGAATTGGCAATACAAGTATCAGAAGAATTATACCGAGTTGGTCAAGACTCACGTATTCGTGTTCTCGCTGTATACGGCGGCCAAGATATTCAACGTCAAATTAGAGCATTAAAGAATCGTCCGCAAATTATTGTTGGTACGCCAGGACGTTTACTTGATCATATTAAAAGACGCACGTTGAAACTAGACAACGTTCATACACTTGTGCTAGATGAAGCAGACGAAATGCTTAACATGGGATTCATTGATGATATCGAAGCAATTCTATCATCTGTTCCAGAAAATCGTCAAACATTGTTATTCTCTGCTACGATGCCTGATCCTATCCGTAAAATTGCGGAACGCTTTATGAAGGATCCAGAATTGGTACGTGTGAAAGCGAAGGAAATGACTGTACCTTTAATTGAACAATACTTTGTTAAAGTTCAAGAGCGGGAAAAATTTGATGTCCTTTCAAGACTATTAGACGTTCAATCGCCAGAACTTGCAATTGTCTTTGGACGTACAAAGCGCAGAGTGGATGAATTGGCGAATGCTTTGAACTTACGCGGTTATTTAGCAGAAGGTATTCACGGCGATCTTAGCCAGGCGAAACGTTTATCAGTATTGCGCAAATTTAAAGAAGGTAAAGTAGATGTTCTTGTTGCAACTGACGTGGCTGCACGTGGATTAGATATTTCTGGTGTCACACACGTATATAACTTTGACATTCCGCAGGATCCAGAGTCTTATGTACACCGTATCGGAAGAACAGGACGCGCTGGTAAAGAAGGAATGGCTATGACATTCGTAACTCCGCGTGAAATGGGTTATTTAAGAATTGTTGAACAAACAACGAAAAAACGAATGATCCCGATGCGTCCGCCTACTTGGAGCGAAGCATTTGAAGGCCAACAGCGCATGACAATGGAAAAAATCGGCGAGGCGATTAAAGAAGGCAGTATTGAAGAATATTTAAATGTTGCAAAAGAGTTGCTAACGGATTATGATCCAATTGAAGTAACCGCAGCGGCATTAAAATTAATGACAAAAGAACCGGATAAAACACCTGTTCAAATTAGTGATGAACGACCACTCCCAACTAAAAAGGATAATCGTAACGGAAGAAAAGGCAAACATTCTTCTAGCAATCATCATAACAACAAAGGTCGTAAACCGAGAAGAACAAACAAAAATTACCATAAATCATAAAATGTAAAATTACTATAGCGGGGCCAAAAGAGTAAGCGATTATAGCCTAATTTAAAGTGATGGGTCTGAAACCATAATGGATCAATATGGTTTCAGACCTTTTTTGTTAAATAGCCACCAGCCAAGCAATACACCAATAATTAAGCCGAATAAATGGGCCACTACATTCGTTCCAGGCTGAAGAAAGGTAATGACAATTGATAATAATACGACAGTTAAGATTGTTTTTTGGTAAATAGCCGGTAATGATCCTTTAGAAAAAATCAATATCATGAAATACATTCCAAGTAACCCAAATATTGCACCGCTGGCCCCAACGTGAATATATGTGCGAGGCAAAAAAAGATAGGATGCGATATTTGCAAACAATCCACATCCGATATAAACGAAAGTAAATTTCCATTTGCCTAATATATTTTCTAAAAAGGGACCTAATAATATAATGGAACAAGAGTTCCAAAGTAAATGGCTAAAGTTACGATGAACGAAAATGGGTGTGATTAAACGCCATAGCTCTCCTCGGGCAATATATAAATTAACACCTGCAAAATATTGAAATATAAAGTCATGCGGGAGATAAGGGATAAAGGTAATAAAAAATAAGAGACTTTGAATGATAATAATACTTGCTGTAATGGGGTAGTCTTTTAAAAAAGTAGAGATATTTTTCGAACGGATGAACAAGAGAATTCCTCCTTTCATTAAGAGAATGTTTCTTTATATGGATATATGCACAAAATGAAAAGTTAGAAGGTGAATCGTCATGATTAAAGGAATTGGGATCGATATTATTGAAATTGATAGAGTGAAAGAGGTTTGTGAAAGGCAGTCTCGTTTTCCAGAAAAAATATTGACGGACTCTGAGATGAACTATTTTCGTACATTAAAAGGAAACAGGAGAATAGAATTTTTAGCAGGTCGTTTTTCAGCAAAAGAGGCTTTTTCAAAAGCAAATGGGACGGGAATTGGCAAAGAACTGTCTTTTCATGATATGGAAATAACAAGTGATAATAATGGCAGGCCGTTTTTTGTAAAACCATATAAAAAGGGTGTCCATTTATCTATTACCCATAGCAGAGACTATGCTGCCGCCCAAGTCATCATTGAAGAATAACAGATGTACATCATCCTGAAAATTCCTAATCATATTGGTTAGGATTGTCTCATATATTCATAGCGAGAGGGAGAGACAAGGTATCCTATTACCTTTCTCTTTATGAACGATTAATGAGACAATAAAGGGGTTGAAAGGATGAAGAAGACATTTTGGATCGTTGTCGTCGCATTTGCAGCCATGCTCGTACTTTCCGCGTGTGGATCCAAATCTAAGGAAGATATTGTCAGTAAGCTAGATGAAAAAGCTTCAAAATTGCAAGGATATAAACTTACAGCAAAGATGACGTTGAATATGGGGGATGAACCAAGAACATATAATATTGATGTATGGCATAATAAACCAGATTACTATCGTGTTTCTTTGAAAAATGGCGATAAAGGCCAAAGCCAGATGATTTTGCGTAATAAAGAAGGTGTATATGTTGTTACACCAGCTTTAAATAAAAGCTATAAGTTTCAAAGTGAATGGCCAAATAATACGAGCCAGGCATACTTATATGAGTCGCTTGTAAAAGATATTATAAAAGATAAAAATGCGAAACTTACAACTACAAAGAATCAGTATGTTTTTGAAACAAAAACACGTTATCAGAATCATAAAATGCTTCCATATCAAAAAATTACCTTTGATAAACGAACACTTGCGCCTGTTAGCGTAGTTGTAATGGATACAGATCATAATCCTCTTGTGAAAGTAAAGTTTTCGAAGGTAGATATGAAAGCCAAATTTGATAATAATGCTTTTGATACAAGAAAAAATATGACAGGGGCTAAGCTGGAAATCCCTGTAGATGCTAAAATTAATTCAAAAGAATTTTCCGTGAAATACCCGACCGCAAAAATTGGAAACACGAAACTGTTAGATGAGCAAGAAGTAAGTACGACAAATGGAAAACGAGCTGTGCTTACCTATACTGGTGATAAATCGTATACTTTAATTCAAGAACGGTCAGAAGTCATGCCGACTTCATCAATGGATGCTACACCAATAAATGGAGACGTGGTCAATCTTGGCTTCACTTTTGGAATACTGACGGATCATTCTATATCATGGTCAGATAATGGGGTGGACTATATGGTTGCTTCGAAACATTTAACAAAGGATGAAATGGTCGAAATTGCCCAATCTGTCCAAGGAGAACCTGAAAAATAAAAATGTATTTGAATGGCAAGGAATAGATAAGTGATCTCTACTTATCTATTTCTTGTTTTTTATGTGTAGATTTATGGATGATAGGTTATCATAACATAATATGGCTGAAAGTCTATTACAACACGAATAGGATTTGCATATTTATGACTCATGCTCATATACATGAATGAGTCATAAATTGATTTTAGTGACAATAATGTTTAGAAAAGAAAAAAATATAATAAGTGTAAAGGCGAATCAATGTTCCTGCTAAAAAGCATTTGACAACTTACGCATCTCGTTCAATAATCAGTATAATGGTAAAATTAAAGGAAGTGTAATCATGAACGAGGAAACCGCTTTTTATCGTGACACATGGGTAGAAATTCAACTTGATGCTATTTCAGAGAATCTATCTAACCTTCGCAATCGTCTACCAGAACATGTAGAGATTATTGCGGTCGTAAAAGCGAATGCATATGGACACGGCGATGTACAAATAGCAAAAACAGCACTCGAATCGGGTGCTACAATGCTCGCAGTTGCATTTTTAGATGAAGCTTTAGCTCTTAGGAAGAAAGGGATTGAGGCACCAATACTTGTCCTTGGTACGTCTCGTCCGGAAGATGCGGCAATTGCTGCAAAACATCATATTTCACTTACAGTTTTTCAAACAAACTGGCTAGAAATCGCAAAGGAATATTTAAATCCGCAAGAGCCATTGTCTGTTCATATAAAATGTGACACAGGCATGGGGAGAATTGGTGTACGAACAGTAGAAGAACTTGAAGAAGTAGAACGCATAGTTGAACAATCTGCTTGTTTTGATTTCACCGGTATTTTTACTCATTTTGCTACGGCAGATGAATTAGATACAACTTTATTTGAAAAGCAATACGTCAAATTTCAAACGATGGTCAGTGCATTAAAAGTGCGGCCTAAATATGTGCATTGTGCTAATAGTGCAGCAAGTTTAAGATATGATCAAAGCAATTTCAATGCTGTTCGCTTTGGAATCGCTATGTATGGTTTATCACCATCCCCAGAAATAAAACCTTTATTGCCTTATCCGTTAAAAGAGGCTTTTTCCTTGCATACAAAGGTTATGCATATTAAAAAGATTCATCCAGGAGATACGGTAAGCTATGGCGCAACTTTTTCAGCTGACAAAGATGAATGGATAGCGACGCTGCCAATTGGTTATGCTGATGGATGGATTCGTAAATTACAAGGTCAAGAGGTTATAGTCGATGGTGAAAAGGCACCAATCGTTGGAAGAGTATGTATGGATCAATGTATGATCAAATTGTCCCATAAAGTAAAGGTTGGAACAAAAGTAACATTAATCGGAAAACAAGGAAATTTGTCTATTTCTGTTGATGATATTGCGAGAAAATTGGACACAATTAATTATGAAGTGACATGTTCAATTGCGCATCGGGTTCCGAGAGTATATATAAAAAAGGGAGAAATTGTTGAAATTTCCAACCCTATTCTTAATGTATAGTGGCAATTTATGGAATAGATTGAATAATAAACAGATTTTTTTGCCGATAATATAGAAGAATAGTGAATTCATCTAGGCAGATGACTGATTTGATGGTATGATGATATTGGTTAAGATAAAGTCCGGTGTGTAGTGACGTTGGAGGTGTAGTTTGTGTCTGAGTCCATTTCAACAGAGATATTAATTAGATTACCGCAACAACTATTAACAGAGCTCGATGGATTTGCTGAAACAGAAAATATGAATCGTGATGAACTAATTTACCGTGCAACGAAAATGTATTTAAAAGAGCGTAAAAAACGTCAAATTCGCGAAACGATGAGACGTGGATATATGGAGATGGCAAAAATTAATTTATCCATTGCCACAGAAGCGATTCAGGCAGAATATGAGGCAGAACATACAGTTGAAAGCTTAGTAAGCGGAGGTTAATCCTTTGATTGTTAAGCGTGGTGACGTGTACTTTGCAGACCTTTCTCCTGTTGTTGGTTCTGAACAGGGTGGCGTTCGTCCAGTACTCGTTTTACAAAACGACATTGGGAATCGTTTTAGCCCCACTGTAATTGTTGCTGCTATAACAGCGCAAATCCAAAAAGCAAAACTGCCTACACATGTTGAAATTGATGCAAAACGTTATGGTTTTGAACGTGATTCTGTTATTTTACTTGAACAAATTCGTACAATAGATAAACAGCGCTTAACGGATAAAATTACGCATCTTGACGAAGAAATGATGGAGAAAGTCGACGATGCTCTTCAAATTAGTTTAGGTTTAATAGAATTTTGATAACGCTCTAATTTAGGGGCGTTTTTTTAATGACTATTTTTCTAATCTTTCATTCGCGATAAAAAAATTGAGACTGTTTTTGGAAAAAGAGGGGTTATGAGGTTTTGCGTTGAAAAAAACAGGGTAGATAATATTAGCACTGCATGTTAATGAGGTGATAGAAATGAATTTTAAAATTGATTTAAATAAAGACGGAAAACAAATTGATATAAACA
Source organism: Heyndrickxia ginsengihumi (assembly GCF_011008565.1). Lineage (GTDB taxonomy): Bacteria > Bacillota > Bacilli > Bacillales > Bacillaceae_C > Weizmannia > Weizmannia ginsengihumi. The sequence continues at coordinate 7,702 of NZ_JAAIWK010000041.1, read as the reverse complement.
TTGATGGAGAGATCGATGCATTTACTGCACCAAAACTGAAGGAAGCATTTGAGCCCTATGCAGGGATAAAAGATTTAAAGGTATTGGTGGATCTTTCGGAAGTAACTTATATGGATAGTACTGGCTTAGGTGTTTTAGTCGGTATATTTAAAAATCTAAGAGCAAGCAATGGAGATATGACGTTAAGAGGACTTTCTGATCGATTAAAACGGTTGTTTGATATTACAGGACTTACTGATATTATGAACATTAATAGTGAGATAGAAGGTGGAGTGTAATAATGAAGGAGTTTGATCATGTCAGCATGACTATCCCAGCCAAACCGGAATATGTTGGGGTGATACGTCTAACCATCTCAGGAATTGCGAGTCGTATGGGGTTTGACTATGAGTATATGGAAGATTTGAAAATTGCGACAAGCGAAGCTATTACCAATGCTATCCAACATGCCTATAAAGGGGATGAAAGTGGTGTGGTACAAATTGATTTTAGACTTTTTGGAAATCGTCTAGAAATCTTTGTTTCAGATAATGGAGATAGCTTTGATATTGAGAAAGCAAAAGGTTTATTACAACCTTATTCTGAAGATGAACAAATTGAATTTTTACGTGAAGGAGGATTGGGCCTTTATCTAATGGAAAGTTTAATGGATGAAGTTCGGATTCACCGCAACAAAGGAATTACAGTTATGATGACAAAATATCTTCAAGGAGAGCAGGTGGAGACGAATGTCAAAACTGTCTTTACCTGACCAAAGTGATGTAAATCAATTAATTAAAATGTATCAGGCAACTGGTGATGAAGAAATCCAAGAAACGCTTGTATCGCACTATAAAAGGCTAGTAGAATCACTAGCACGCAAATATGCGAGAGATCGGTTGTTTCAAGAAGATATTTTTCAAGTAGGGATTATCGGTTTGCTAGGGGCGATCCAACGCTTTGATCCTGACTATGGAAAAAGCTTTGAATCATTTGCAATTCCTACTATTATAGGTGAAATTAAAAGATTTCTTCGCGATAAAACGTGGAGTGTTCATGTACCGCGGCGTATTAAGGAACTAGGTCCAAAAATCAAATCTACTGTTGAAACATTGACAATAGAGTTGCAAAGATCGCCAAAGATTGATGAAATTGCTGAAGCATTACAAGTGTCGGAAGAGGAAATACTAGAAGCAATGGAAATGGGAAAAAGCTATCATGCTTTATCCGTTGACCACTCTATTGAATCTGATTCCGATGGGAGTACAGTGACGCTTCTAGATCTTGTTGGGTCGGAAGATAACGGATTTGAAAAAGTCAATCAAAGATTAGTATTAGGTGAAGTATTGCATGTTTTGAATGAACGTGAACGGCAAATTATTCACTACACATATATTGAAAATATGAGTCAAAAAGAAACCGGTGAAAAGCTTGGAATTTCGCAAATGCATGTTTCTCGTTTGTTGCGCAAAGCGATTAAGAAGTTAAGAGATGCGGTTGAAGACGGATCGGCAAAGTCAAAAGACTGATTCATAATCGTTTAAGATGAGGGTAGCAATATCATTTTGCTACCCTTTAATGATGGCGCTCAGCACTAATCTACTAGTTATTGCAGGAAAAATGGTCGATAGGCTTGAATGTTTAATAAGAAAGCGCGACCATGTTTTTTATAACGTACTCGTGATAAAATAAAAGGAAAAGAATGTTAACATGACTAGAAATGTGGTGATGAAATGACAGAACAACTTATGGAAAAAAACGAGTTGCTTCTTAATCAATTAGTGAAAGAACTTAAATTCTCACATAAACAGGTACAAAATGTCATCAATCTTCTTGAAGATGGTAATACCGTACCTTTTATAGCAAGATACCGAAAAGAAATGACAGGGGCGCTTGACGAAGTACAAATTAGAGATATTATGGAGCGCTGGCATTACCTGCAAAATTTGGAACAGAGAAAAGAAGAGGTATTGCGGTTAATTGATGAGCAAGGGAAATTAACTGAGGAATTGCACCAAAAAATTGTCCATGCTGATAAGCTTCAGCTTGTTGAAGATCTGTATCGGCCATATAAACAAAAACGCCGTACGAAAGCAACAGTTGCAAAAGAGAAAGGATTAGAGCCTTTAGCACAATGGCTGCTTACTTTTCCAATGGGTGAGGATATTGTCTCTAAGGCACAATCATTTATTTCTGAAGAAAAAGAAGTACATACGATTGAGGAGGCTCTTCAAGGAGCTAAAGATATCATAGCTGAAATGATTTCAGATGAGCCGAAATATCGCGGCTGGATTCGTAATGAAACATTTAAAATTGGCCTGATTACAAGCGCTGTTAAAAATGAAGAAAAAGATGAGAAAAAAATTTATGAAATGTATTACGAATATGAAGAACCTGTTCGTAAAATTGTTCCCCATCGTATTCTGGCATTAAACCGTGGAGAAAAGGAAGAAATTATTCGAGTTTCTTTACAATTAGATACAGAGCGTATTTTACAATATTTAAATAATAATGTGATAAAGAACGAGCACTCGACAACAGTTTCTCTCGTTAAAGAGGCTGTAGAGGATGGCTATAAACGTTTAATTCAACCATCCATAGAGCGTGAAATTCGAAATGAATTAACAGAGAAGGCCGAAGATCAAGCGATCCATATTTTTGCGGAGAATTTAAGAAATCTTCTTCTTCAACCACCGCTTAAAGGAAAAATGGTTTTAGGGGTCGATCCTGCTTATCGTACAGGATGCAAACTGGCAGTTGTTGATGAAACTGGTAAAGTGTTAAAGATCGGCGTCATTTATCCACACCCACCGAAAGCAAAACCAGAAGAGGCAAAGGAATCTGTAATCAACATAATTAAAAGATTCCATGTTGAAGTAATAGCAATAGGGAATGGTACTGCTTCTCAAGAAACAGAACAATTTATTGCGGGTATCATTAAAGAAATAGATGAAGATTTGTCATATATTATTGTAAATGAAGCTGGGGCAAGTGTTTATTCAGCCTCGGATTTAGCCCGTAAAGAATTTCCTGACTTGCAAGTTGAAGAAAGAAGTGCTGTTTCGATTGCCCGCAGATTACAGGACCCATTGGCAGAACTCGTGAAAATTGATCCAAAATCAGTAGGAGTGGGGCAATACCAGCATGATGTGTCGCAGAAAAAATTAAATGAATCGCTAAAATTTGTCGTTGAAACAGCTGTTAACCAAGTTGGTGTTGATGTAAATACAGCATCGCCTTCATTGCTCCAATATGTTTCTGGACTAAGTAGTACAGTTGCTAATAATATTGTTAAATATCGAGATGAAAATGGTAAGTTTTCAAATCGTACACAATTAAAGGGCATTCCAAGACTAGGTGCAAAAACTTATGAACAAAGTATCGGATTTTTACGAATAACAGATGGTAATGAGCCGTTAGATAAAACACCTATTCATCCCGAAACATATCCCGAAGTGAAGAAGTTACTAAAAAAACTAGGTTATACCACGATGGATATAGGTTCTGACCAATTAAAAGATGCACTACAAACTGTATCGGTTTCTGAAATTGCAGCAGAATTGAATATTGGCGAACTGACGTTAAAGGATATTTTTGATGCATTAAATCGTCCAGGCCGTGATCCGCGTGATGAATTGCCAAAACCGTTACTAAAAAAAGATATTTTAAAACTAGAGGATTTGAAGCCTGGCATGGAAATGCAAGGTACCGTTCGAAACGTAGTTGATTTTGGTGCCTTTATTGATGTCGGTGTAAAAGAAGATGGCCTCGTGCATATTTCAAAATTAAGTAATCATTATGTCAAACATCCCCTTGATATTGTGGCTGTTGGCGACATTGTAACAGTGTGGGTGGAACAAGTTGATGTTCAAAAGGGGAGACTGTCCTTGACGATGCTTCCAAAAGGATAATGTTTAAAATATCGATTGGAGGAACGCGAGATGCGAGACTCCTTTAGGAATGCTTCACCGAGGGCACCCGCCTGTGGAAAGTGAGTATCTTGGGGGAGAAATCGATTTCCGCTTTTTATAATAAAATAATCATATTAGACCAACCGCTCAAAATATTCTTGTTTTAAATAGATGTACACACTTATTTATAAAGCTGATTGGAGGGAATAGGTGCGGGATTCCTGCAGCGAAAATCAGCGATAAAAATTGTGAACGTCTAAGATAAAATTGTTTGATAAGTATTCATACATAAAAAAAGATGTCCAGCTACTATTTTTCGGACATCTTTTTTTCGTTATAAAAGAACCAACATTGATTCAATAATTTGATTTGTTGTCGCTGTTTGTTGGAAAATGCCTTTTGCATTTGCTTTTTAAACCATGTAGGCATTTGAAGTCCCCCTCCTTACAATAAAATTTAATGTGTAATCAGTATATGTTATAATAACTTGTCACGTTCATAAAAGGGAGAAATGAAGGATGAATAATGTGCAACTTCAAAAACTAGTTGAAGAAATTTCACTTCAATATTTTCAAAAACCGTTTCTTCATACAGCAATTTTTAATCCCCGTTTACGGACTACTGGTGGTAGATATTTATTAAACAGCCATCATATTGAAATTAATAAAAAATATTTAGATGAGCTAGGTGAAGCTGAACTAATCGGCATTATTAAACATGAACTATGTCATTACCATTTACATATTAATGGCAAGGGGTATCAACATCGGGATCAAGATTTTAAGCTACTTTTACAAAGAGTCGATGCACCGCGCTATTGTTCTTCATTACCGAGTAGAAAAGATGCTAAAAGTGGAAAAATGTACGAATATATATGTAGTCAATGTGGCATAGTATATAGGCGAAGAAAAAAAGTGGATGTAAAGAGATATGTATGTGGGAAGTGTAAGGGAAAATTAGTATTGTCTGGCAAAGGCAATCATTGAGGATTATCATGTTTTCGAAACAACCAGTATGTTCCCGGATATTGTATCATCTATATGGAAAACATTACTAAGAAGAAGACGATGCTCAGGAAGATTTTTAAATTTTTTTTGAAAAAGTGTTGACAGTCTATGTTGTCCTGAGTATAATTTAAAGAGTCGACAAGATGATTCTTGTTATTCCGCAGTAGCTCAGTGGTAGAGCTATCGGCTGTTAACCGATCGGTCGTAGGTTCGAATCCTACCTGCGGAGTTATAATGGGGAAGTACTCAAGTGGCTGAAGAGGCGCCCCTGCTAAGGGTGTAGGTCGTGTAAGCGGCGCGAGGGTTCAAATCCCTCCTTCTCCGCCATACGTACTTCGATGTAATGAATACATAATTGATGTTGCTGCGGCCCGTTGGTCAAGCGGTTAAGACACCGCCCTTTCACGGCGGTAACACGGGTTCGAATCCCGTACGGGTCATTTTTACAATACATACAATACATTTAATAATGGTTCCGTAGTGTAGCGGTTATCACGCCTGCCTGTCACGCAGGAGATCGCGGGTTCGATTCCCGTCGGAACCGCCATTATTATTGGTGGGCCATAGCCAAGCGGTAAGGCAACGGACTTTGACTCCGTCATGCGTTGGTTCGAATCCAGCTGGCCCAGCCATTATTTTTTTGTACGAGCCATTAGCTCAGTTGGTAGAGCATCTGACTTTTAATCAGAGGGTCGCAGGTTCGAATCCTGCATGGCTCACCATTATTTGCGGGTGTGGCGGAATTGGCAGACGCACCAGACTTAGGATCTGGCGCCGCAAGGCGTGGGGGTTCGACTCCCTTCACCCGCATTTTTCTATTGATTTTCACTATAAATATGATACAATATAACGTATAATTCGCGGTCGTGGCGGAATGGCAGACGCGCTAGGTTGAGGGCCTAGTGGTGGCAACACCGTGGAGGTTCAAGTCCTCTCGGCCGCATTTTATATTACGATCTTAAGGCTTCTACAGTTGTAGAAGCCTTTTTTTGTGTTTTTTTTATGTTTGAAAAGACGCTTTTAAAGAATTTCTCTATTTTCTTTAGTTAAAATTACTTTGACAGATAGAGTAATATTTGCTAATATTACTCTATCAGATAGAATAATTAATCTTGAGGTGGAATGATGGTTAGAAGCGATATTATTCGTGGGCATTTAGATTCGATTATTTTAAAGCTGATTTCTGAGAAAGACCGTTATGGTTATGAAATATCCCAGGAAATCAGTCTGCGAACAAATGACCGCTTTCAAATTAAAGAAGCGACTTTGTATGCTGTATTCCAGCGCTTGGAAAAAAAGGACCTCATTGAAGCTTACTATGGTGATGTTTCGCACGGAGGCAAGCGTAAATATTACCGCATTACAACTTTGGGAAAAGCTTATTTAGCAGAATTGGCAAAAGAGTGGAAGGAAGTAAAAGAAATTATTGATTTATTTATGGAGGGCTTAGGATGAAAAAAATTAGGGAGCATATTGATCATTTATTTAAAGATTTTCCGCACAACGAGGAAACAGAATCAATGAAACAAGAAATTATCCAAAATCTTGAAGAAAAAGTATTTTTTTTAATGGAACGAGGAAAAGCAGAGGAAGATGCTATTAATAAAGCAATTGTTGAATTTGGGGATATTGAAGATATAAGGAATGAATTAGGAGTTGAACAATCGAATCTTGCCAAAAAAAATATGTCAAAATTAAATTTGCAATATTCAATTCTCGGAAGCTTGCTTACGATTGCATTATTTGTTTTTATAAACCTTTATTACACACCTAGCAAAATTTGGTTTGTGTATCCGACATTTGGGGTGTTATGGTGGCCGTTAACGATGTATTTTGTTTGGTTGCGTAGGAAGTAAGGGGAGATGATATGAAGCATTTGCAACGGCAGGTAGCATAATGACGATGATATTTTTAGCTATCTCAAATTACTTAACAACACCTGATACGATCTGGTTTATTTATCCGTGCCTTCTTCTTTTATTATGGCCTACTACCATGTATGTCGTGATTAGAAAGACTTATAAGTCCTATTCCGTTTTTTGCAGTTTAATGTTCATTTCTCTCCTTGTCTTTGAAAACTACAAAGATTCACCCGATGTTCCATGGTTTCTTTATGCGGTTTATCCTATTATTTGGTGGCCGGTATTCATGTACTTGGGTAGAAAAGCAGCATTAATGCGTGTTGCCTTAATTGGGAGTCTATGCACGATCATCTATTATGCTCTATTAAATATAATCTTATCTCCCCAATATCCGTGGGCACTTTATCCTGCATTCTTGGTTATATGGTGGCCGTTATCTTTGTATCATGGAAAGAAAAAAACATTCGTTTCCTTTTCAATCCAGGCAGCTATACTAATCAGTATATTCTTTATCGTTGTAAATGCCGTTTCTTCGCCAAATACGATTTGGGCTATATATCCAATTTTTGGCGTTTTATGGTGGCCTCTCAGTATGTACTTCTATGTTTATAGAAGAAGAAACTGCTGAAATAGAAAATGTCGAGCCCGTTTTGTGTAAATCTGTACCTTATCAATTAACATAGTCTATTTATTTCGATTTCATAGTGTGAGGTAACGAATTTCCGGGGGATTAAAAGTTTCTATGTAGAAGATATTTATTTTCGTTATCATTGGCAAACTGGATAAGGAAGAAATAATGCTCGGTTTGAGTTTGGGCAAAAAAAGGGCACCCCCGGCGAATGTCCGAGGCCACTGAAAATCTTACGTTTTTATATAAATTGATTTAGCAAAGGCAGAAAAAAGGCAGTTTGTTGTTCTAGTTCAGACAACAAACTGCCTTTTT
>NZ_JAAIWK010000040.1 GCF_011008565.1 Heyndrickxia ginsengihumi | reverse complement strand
AGGCAGTTTGTTGTCTGAACTAGAACAACAAACTGCCTTTTTTCTGCCTTTGCTAAATCAATTTATATAAAAACGTAAGATTTTCAGTGGCCTCCGGGTAACGCCGAGGAGGCTCAGCTTCCGCCCGCGGAAAGCAATATCTGGAGCGGAAGCAACACCTTTGTTGGAAAGCAACGAACGTTACAAAAGACATCTGAAACGCCCCTTCACCATCCCATTTTCTTTCTCAAAGATGTAATATGGGCGATGTGGTGTTTTCCGTGCCAAGCGTAAGTCGCAATTAGTTTTTCAATCGTCGACAGACCATTTTCTGGATGTTGTACTGTTCTTTTAAGATCAATATCAGTTAATGATTTTAATAGAGCAGTTAGCCGCTTTTGTATTGTTGAAAACAGATCCACCGATACTTCTATCGGCAGTTGATTATCTTCTAATTCCGCCCAATCCTCTTGATTATAAGGCATAATGTTAGGTTCGTGCTCTGTCAAACCTTTTTTTATTCTTATATATCCGTTCATATGTGCATCTGCTAAATGGTGAACAACTTGATAGATTTTCCATCCTCCTTGACGGTATGGAGTAGATAATTGCTCTGTAGTCAGCCCTCTTATAGCTTCTTTAAGTGCTAGCGGCGCTTTTTCAATTTCACTTATCCATAATTCTACATCTTCACTCGTTATTTCAGTTGGTAAGCGCAATTTTCCTATCGGATAGCGAACATCCATCAGACATTTCCCCTTTATCATTTATTCATTGAATTAATATTATAACAAATATTGCAAAAACAATCGCATTATTCGTTTCCAGATAACGTTGCTCGATGAAGTAAGTGGACAATGACATGATCACCAGTCGATTCAAGCGCATAAACTGACATCGTTTTAAACGTGAATTCCTCTTTTACTTCTATCGAATATAATGCGTCAACTTCTTCTTCCGTTATTGAAGAACGATTGCATAATGTACAATGCGGCTTATATGGAAAAGAATTCTCTAAAAAACGTATATTTGATTGCACTATTTCTTCATGGAGCTTACGAAAAGGATTTTCATTTTGTAATGAAAAAAAGAAAATATTTGTATATGGAAACCGTTGCACTTCTCCAAAAGAAGCTTTGATTGCTTTCGTTTTTGCGGCAATTTCATCTAATCTCGAATATACATTGGAAGAATTTTGACTGCTTTTTAATACCCCAACACCACTTGAACCAGCAACTGTCACCTCTGCAGGAAGAGCCATATAAAATTGATCTTTAAAACGTGATCGGATGCTCATCACTTTATCAGATATTTCTTGTGGTACATCTAAAACGATATATGTATCATGTGTAAAATGCTCCATCTCTTCTTACCCTCCACCACTTTTTTTCGAAAATCTCTATTTCAGGAATAAAACCATATGTTCCTCATCAAGATATGGATCTGTTAATTTTAATGCTCTTTTTTTGATTGCAAAAGTATTGAAACCAACGGATGTATAAAGTTTTTTTGCATGCTAATTTGTTGTTACGACACTTGAATAAACTTGTTCAATCTCTTCCTGCTTATTAGAATTGGATATTTTATAAGTTTCATTGTTTTTCATCAAAAAAACAGTTCATTCCATTCGATGTATATTACATGTTTATCTTCTTCTTAATCGATTACTTCACTTTATAACGTTGCCTAATTTCTTCTATGTGTCGTATTCTTAGCTGTGATGGAACATTTGTATAACTTTTTAACTGTTGATATATCGTTTCCATTTCTTTTACTGACAGTTGCTTTCCTTTATTCATTTTTAAATAGTTTCTAAGCTTATTTCTTTTTAAAACTTTGATGTCCAATGACTGCAGTTGGATTTTCTTCAGCTCACATCGTTCACTAAAAACAATAATCGAGCGAAACAATGACTGATCCACATCTGGCAGGGCTTGTTGTAATGCTCTAATATGTGTTTCGTTTTGTTTAATAGGATTATAGAAAAAAGTTTTCTTACCGTTTGGCAATGATTGACACCACTTTTTATCTTCCTCCCTGCCAAAAATCCACCCACTATAATTTTTTGATTCCAGCACATAAATACCTGTTCGGTGAAGTAAAACAACATCAATTTCAGAAGTTCCTCCCCTTCTGTTAGGAAGATATATATTTATTAATACTTTGAAATGTTGTTTCATCTTATCAAGCTCATTTACTGTTAAATATTCTCCATTAAGCCCTTTATCCCATCTAACTTTCCAATATGAGTTTGCCGTCTCTTTTTTATATGTACTCTTTTCAAATTTAGCTTTATCACCCATTATAAATAAGCTTGCTGGTGCTATCATTAAAATGATGAAAGACGATATAAATATCATCAATTTTACATCCCCCTAAGTTCATTTATATATTTAACTATAATCATATAAAGATCAATCTAAATATTCAATTTATTTTTAAGGAAAAATAAAAGAATCTACATTTTAAGTATAAAGAAGATGATAAACAACTCATTGACCGTTTCTTTATATTGAACAAAATAGAGGTTTTCATATGAAAAAGGATCGAAAATTACAGATCCGATCCTGTGATTCATTACCGTTATGTCAATGGCTCTAATAGCCCCATTTCGATACATGTCGTAATAGAGAGGATTTTCATTTTAGCTTGAAAGCGAATTTCAATCGTATCCCCGTCACACTTAACAATTTCCCCATGGCCAAATACACGATGCTTGATCAAATTTCCAACCATCAATTTTGTTCTATCTTGAACTGCGTTTGGATTAAATTGTATATTAGAAGCCTTTTTTCCATATCTCACCACTTTTTTACCGTTTGTAACTTCTTTATTCTCAATAGCCATTTTATTAGGAGACATAATTTGTTTAACTGCCGTTACAAATTGTGATTCTACAGCTTTCTTTCCATCTCGCGCTTCATAGCTGATTAATTCTAAATATGTTTTTGCGCGTGTCATCCCGACATAGAAAAGGCGAACAGCTTCTTCAAGCATGTCTTTTTCTTCCTTCTCATTCTTCGTTTCATCAGTGGATGGGATCATGCCTTCAATCAAATCAATCATATAAACTTTTTCGAATTCCAATCCTTTTGCACTATGAAACGTTGAAAATGTAACTGCATTTTGACCTTTGCGACGTTTTGCTGTCTTTAAAACAGTTGCTAAATATTTAAGACGATTAGCAAAATCTTCCAACGTTTCTAATGTATCGGCAATCTCTTCAAGCGTATTTAATATTCCTATTAAATATTCCCTACGAAAACCGAGACGTTCGCACATTTTTTCCAATGCCTTTTCATAGCCCAATTGTTCTCGAATGACATGGATCGCATGCTTCGGACGCATATCCTTCATTTGTTTTAACGTCTTTTTGCAATTCTTTAAATTTTTTACTTGATAAGGTTGTAATGGAACATATTGGAGCAAATTATCGAACACAGATTCATGATTATGAATTCTTTTCAATGCTTCCATCTGCTTTTTACTAATATACCCGTTGAACTTCATATGGATTTTTTCTAAAATATCGAAACGCTTATCTGTAAATGCCATTCTCATGAAATTTAAAATATCTTGAACAACCCAATGGGAAAAGAAACGATTATCAACATCTTTCATATAAAAAGGAATGCCAGCACGATCAAATTCGTTCATTAGCGCAATAGATGAAGCATTATTTCGATACAATATCGCTACATCAGCAAAGTTTTCGCTGTCCGCAATTGCCCGTACTAAATATTTCGCTTGAAATTGATAATCTGGCAAGGATGTTAATTGAATAGATGTATCAGCAGCATTCTCTGTAAACATATTTTTATCATAGCGCTGCTTATTTCTCTTAATAAATTGATTTGCGACAGTGACGATTTCCTTGGATGAACGATAGTTTTGTTCCATATATAAAATGTTGGCATCCGGATACACTTGTTTAAAGTTCAATAAATAGGATGGTTCTGCACCTCTCCAACTGTAAATCGCTTGATCATCGTCAGCAACGACACATAAATTTTGATGGCGCTTGACTAATTTTTCAATAATTGCATGTTGGACTAAAGAAGTATCTTGACTTTCATCTGTCAATACGTAATCATAGCTCTGTTGATAGTTATGGAGAAGTTCTTGGTCCTTTTCCAGCATTTCATTAGCTAATACAAGCATGTCATCGTAATCAAGCAATAATTTGCCCGCCCCTGTTTTCTTAAACGATTCGTATTCTTTAAATATTTGTACAGCTTTAGGAACATTCATGTTCATTTGTGAATACTGATCAGCAGATAACATCTTGTTTTTTATATAACTAATATAGGTCGTTAATTCGTCCAATTGATCATCAGTTATATTTTCACCAACGATCGTATTAAATAAATTCCGCAAAATAATCTTTTTGTGTAAAAGCGGCTGCTGGGAGTTGAACGCATCTTTTTCCTTATCTATGTCCCCTTCAATAATTTGGTACGCTGTTCTCTTTTTACGGAAACTTTCACGTACGACTTTAAAGGCAAGACTATGGATTGTGGAGAAATCAACAGGTTGTACATCAGGAAAAAAACGTTTGAAACGCTCCCTCATATCATTTGCGGCTGTACGACTAAACGTAATTGCTTTAATTCGAGCTGGATTGATCCTTTTTTCTTCAATAAGATAGCCAATCCGCATGATCACTGTCGTCGTCTTTCCTGACCCAGGAGAAGCTAATAAAAGTAAAGGCCCTTCAGTTTGACGAACTGCTTGTAATTGTACTTCATTTAATTGAACACCTAGTTCGTCCTTTTTTCGAATAAAAAAATCTTCAACAACTTTCATATTCATTTCCTTTCATCTATCCGTGCAACATATGTACTATTAGTATAGCATTAATAATCGCGATTTTTATAGAAGATTCTTTTCTGTTGTTTGACCTATAATCTAAAATAAACCTTTAATGGAGAAATCCATTCATGAACATCTACACTAAAGGTTCTCATACGATTGTATACATATTAGCAAGCATACGATTAGATGTGCGGACTCACTTTGAAAGACGCTTCTGTTTTGTTGATCACTTCTTCTACTGTTACACCATCTTGCGTTTCGACGAGAATCATTCCTTCCTCCGTAAAATCGAAGACAGCTAAATCCGTAATTAATCGGTGGACCACCTGTTTTCCTGTTAATGGAAGTGTGCAGTCCTTTTTAACTTTTGACTCACCTTTTTTGTTTACATGTTCCATGATCACTACGACACGTTTAGCGCCGTCGACGAGATCCATGGCGCCCCCCATCCCTTTTACCATCTTTCCTGGAATCATCCAGTTTGCCAAATCTCCTTGTTCAGAGACTTCCATACCTCCTAAAATCGCAAGGTCAATATGTCCACCTCGAATCATGGCAAAGGATTCAGCACTATCGAAAAAAGAAGCTCCTTTAAGCGCTGTCACTGTCTCTTTTCCTGCATTAATGAGATCAGGATCCTCATTCCCTTCTAACGGATATGGACCGATTCCTAATAATCCATTTTCAGATTGAAGAAGAACATTGAAATCATTCGGGATTTCATTTGCGATCAATGTTGGGATGCCAATTCCGAGATTAACATGCATACCGTCTTTCACTTCTTTCACTGCACGTTTAACAATGATTGCTCTGGCATTGCTCATATAATTTCCCCCTCCTCTTATTTTGATCTATGCACGTGAAACCGTCCGTTTTTTTTCTATTCTTTTTTCATAATTTTCACCTAGTAACAAACGTTGCACAAAGATGCCAGGAGTATGAACATAGTCTGGATCCAATCCACCGATTTTCGTGATTTCCTCTACTTCTGCAATCGTGATTTTTCCAGCCATCGCCGCCAGTGGATTAAAGTTTCGTGCAGTCTTGCGGTAAACAAGATTACCTTGCGGATCTGCCTTCCATGCTTTTACAAAAGCAAAATCACCGATAATCCCCTCCTCTAAAATATAAGTCTTGCCGTTAAACACCTTCTGTTCTTTTCCTTCAGCAATAGGAGTACCAACTCCTGTTGCCGTATAGAAACCGGGAATTCCAGCACCACCTGCCCGGATACGTTCAGCAAGTGTCCCTTGTGGAACCAATTCTACTTCCAATTCTCCACTTAAAAATTGCTGTTCAAAAATTTTATTTTCACCAACATAGGAAGCGATCATTTTCTTAATTTGCTTGTTTGCTAATAATAATCCGAGCCCCCAATCATCAACTCCGCAATTATTACTTACGATCGTTAAATCTTTTGTTCCTTTATCCCGCAAAGCCAAAATCGCTTTTTCAGGAATGCCGCATAATCCAAATCCCCCAACAATAATCGTCGCCCCATCTGGAATATCTTGAATCGCTTCCATGTAAGAGTCTATGATTTTCCCTTTTTTCAAAGAAATCAGCCCCTCTCAATAAAATATTCAAATGACTATAGCAAGCTATGAACATCATGATTACACAGGATAAACAGGATGTTTTCGTGCGGAACAACCTGTATATGTTGACATATACACATCAAAACGATTTTCTAACTCTTGCCGTAATGAGTTTGCAGGAATAACGCCATCAATCACCAGTTCAGAAGCAAGCCTGTAAACATCAATATCTTGCCGGTACTCCTCCCGTTTTTCTGCAATGAATGCAGCCCGCTCACTTTCTGGAAGTTCCGCAATTTTATTCGCATATACTGCATTGACAGCCGCTTCCGGACCCATAACAGCAATAGCGGCAGAAGGCAGTGCGAGACAGCAGTCGGGCTCAAATGCAGGGCCTGCCATTGCATACAAGCCTGCTCCGTAAGCTTTGCGAACAATCACAGTTATTTTCGGCACAGTTGCTTCACTCATCGCGCATATCATTTTTGCACCGTGGCGAATAATTCCTGCCCTTTCAACATTTGTCCCAATCATGAATCCAGGTACATCTACTAGAAAAAGAAGAGGAATATGGAATGCGTCACATAAGTTGATGAATTTAGCTGCTTTATCGGCACTATCATGAAAAAGCACACCGCCTTTAACACGGGGCTGATTGGCAATAATCCCGATAGGCTGGCCGTTAATTCTGCCGAGACATGTAATCAATTCGGCAGCAAATTTTTTCTTAATTTCACACATTGACCCTTCATCAATAATTCGGTCAATGAGTTGGTACATATCAAATGGCGCATTTTGATTGTTTGGAATAAGCTCTTCAATCGTTTTTTCAAAAGGTGCTGGTTCTTTCGCCGCCGTTTTAAGCGGTTTTTCAGAAAAATTATTTGGAAAGTATGTTAAATATTGTTGGACATATGTGATCGCTTCTTGTTCATTTTTCACGAGAACATCCCCGCAACCAGATACGGTACAATGCATATTTGCCCCGCCCATTTGCTCAAGTGTCACCTTTTCTCCAATCACCATTTCTGCCATGCGGGGAGAGCCTAAGTACATTGAGGCATTGCCATCAACCATTACGACAATATCGCAAAATGCTGGGATGTATGCTCCGCCTGCAGCAGAAGGTCCGAAGAGAAGACAAATTTGCGGTACTTTTCCCGATAATTTCACTTGATTATGAAAGATTCTCCCTGCTCCTCTTCTGCCTGGAAACATTTCAATTTGATCAGTAATTCGTGCACCTGCTGAATCAACAAGGTATAAAATTGGGCAACGCAATTTTTCAGCTGTTTCTTGAATACGGATTATTTTTTCTACCGTTCTTTTTCCCCAAGAACCGGCTTTCACGGTAGAATCATTTGCCATCACACAAACCGTACGTCCGCCTATTTTCCCGATGCCAGTAACAACGCCATCAGCTGGGAGATCCCCCGCAAGCAAATTTGCAAACATGCCATCTTCTGTTTTCAAGCCATCATCTAGAAGTAAATCCAATCGTTTACGCACGAACATTTTGCCTTGCTCTTGATTTTTTTTCTGATACTTTTCTTTTCCTCCTTGCAAAACCGAATTTTTTTTCATTTCGTAGTCTGATGTTGATAAAGTCTCTTTCATCCTACTCCCTCCTATTTTCCTTTATATTGAGGAGGACGTTTTTCTACAAAAGCCCTCAATCCTTCTAATCTATCCTCAGTACAAACTAAAGCATTATACGCCAATTCTTCTATTTTCAGACCTGTAGAAAGATCAGTCTCAATACCTTTATTGATAGCCACCTTTGCCTGAATGAGTGCAAGGGGGGCGTTTTTCACCATCGTTTTGGCAATTTCTAATGCTTGTTCTAACACTTGTGCACGAGGAACCGCATATTCAAGAAGACCGATGGCTGTTGCTTCCTCCGCTGAAATGCGTTTTGCTGAAAAAATCAGTTCTTTCGCTTTTCCAATCCCGATAAGACGAGGCAGCCGCTGTGTCCCACCTGCTCCTGGAATAATAGCAAGAGATGTCTCGGTTAGCCCGAATGCTGCTTCTAACGCACCAATACGGAGATCACATGCAAGCGCTAATTCAAGTCCGCCGCCAAATGCTCCTCCGTTTAAAGCTGCGATCACTGGCTGTGGCAGTGCTTCTACTTCACTTACTATTTCACCAATCGAACGAACAGCTTTTAATACTTCCTCCTCTCCCATCCCTATCCGTTCTTTTAAATCTGCTCCTGCACAAAATACTTTCTCACCGGCTCCGCTTAATATCACAACCCTGATAGCCTGATCATCTTTTATATGTTTCAACACACCATGCAGATCTAAAAGCAGTTCCTTAGATAAGGCATTTGCTGCATGCGGGCGGTTTAAAGTTACTATAGCAATTCCATCACTTCGTTTTTCAAGCGAAATAGTTTTTGACAAAGCTAGTTTTCCCCCTCTCCTTCTGCCCGTAAAATTTCCATTTGGCGGCTTTTCAGCTCTTTACCTAGTATATTTTCAATAAGCTGGGCTGATCTCAATGCTTCATGAAAGTCTACCCCAGTTTCTACACCCATTTGCTGTAGTAAATACAACAAGTCTTCTGTCGCTACATTTCCTGAAGCACCTTTCGCATACGGGCAGCCGCCCAACCCTCCTATTGCACTATCAAAAATCGTGACTCCCATTTCAAGTGATTTCACAATATTTGCTAATGCAGTTCCCCTTGTATCATGGAAATGCATGGCAAGTTTGTCGACAGCAAAGTACGGTAACAGTTCCTCTAGCAATCTTTCTACTTGATTCGGTACCCCGACGCCAATTGTATCTCCCAATGAAAGTTCATCAATACCCATTGTGAAGAGGCGGTCTGCAATCTTCTTTACCTGCTCTGGTGATATAGACCCTTCATAAGGGCAAGCAATTACAGTCGATACATAACCTCTAACTGTTTTACCAGCTCCCTTTGCCTCTTTTATCACTTCTTCTAAAACCGGGTACGTTTCTTCAATTGATTTATTTATATTGTTTCTATTATGGGACTCGCTGGCAGACATAAAAATATTAACTTCATCTATATTCACTTTTAATGCTCGTTCGAGTCCCTTAAGATTTGGGACGAGGGCAGCATAAGTGATATCATGTTTTCTTTTTATTTTTTTAAGTACTTCTTCTGCATCTGCCAGCTGTGGAATCCATTTTGGATGGACAAAGGAGCTGACTTCAATATAAGAAAGACCGATCTCAGACAATGAATCAATCCAGGCAATTTTCTCTGCTGTTGAAATGATCTTTTTTTCATTTTGAAGGCCATCCCTCGGACCAACTTCTTTGATCGTTACTTTCTTAGGTAGTCTCACTTTTCCGCCTCCCTATTCCGTTTCTACAAGTACATCAGAATCATTGACAAAATCGCCTTCTTGAATATGAATCTTCTTTACTATTCCGTTCTCCTCCGCAGCAATCGGAATTTCCATTTTCATAGATTCAAGAATGATGACGTCCTCTCCAGCTTTTACTTCATCCCCTTCATTTACTAACACTTTCCACACGTTTCCGGCCATACTTGCTTTAATCTCTGCCATATTGACTTCCTCCTCATTTCCTTTTGTTTTCTTGATTTAAATAATACTTATTCACAAATTGGGTTGTCGTATAACCCGATAAAAATTGTTCATGACTGACGATTTCAATCAGCATTGAAAGATTTGTTTTGATCCCTTTAATGTTATAATGTTCCAATGCTGTCTTGATTCTGCTGCACGCTTCTTCACGTGAATTTCCCCATGCGATCAGCTTTCCGATCATTGGATCGTAGAAAGGGGTCACCTTTGAACCGGCTTCAATTGCACACTCATTTCGGATGCCTGCTCCTTGTGGTAGTTGAAATTCAGTAATGTTGCCCGGTGAGGGAAAAAAAGTTTTCGGATCTTCTGCATAAATACGGACTTCAATCGCATGCCCGTTTTTCTTTACAGCTTCACGAGTAAGCATAAGACGTTCACCTGCTGCTATTTTCAATTGCTCTTCTACGAGATCAAGCCCTGTTATTTCCTCTGTCACAGGATGCTCAACTTGTAATCTCGTATTCATTTCTAAAAAATAGAAGTGTTGCTCACGGTCAACTAAAAATTCGATTGTTCCCGCATTTGTATAGCCAATATGCTTCGCTGCCTTTACTGCCGCATTCAGCATTTTTTCTCGTGTTTCCTCACTAATAAAAGGAGAAGGAGCCTCTTCTACTACCTTTTGATTGCGGCGCTGGATCGAACATTCTCTTTCCCAAAGTGGAATCACATTGCCAAAATGATCGGCTAAAATTTGTACTTCAATATGATGTGGTTCCGATATATATTTTTCTAAAAACATTGCCCCGTCTCCAAAAAACATCTCTGCCCGCTTTTTATTGCCGGCAAACGCTTTTAAAAGCTCCTCCTCTGAAGCAACAAGCTGCATGCCGATCCCGCCGCCGCCAGCTGATGCCTTTAGCATAAGGGGATAGCCAATCTCACGAGCTGCTAATACAGCTTCATGTTCTTTTCTAAGCGCTGTATTGATCCCTTCAATAATCGGGATACCTGCTTCTTTCATCGTCTTGCGCGCCTCAATTTTACTTCCCATTGTGGAGATAATTTCCGGTGGAGGACCAATAAAAATGAGGCCGGCATTAATACATTTCTTTGCAAAGTCAGCATTTTCCGATAGTAGTCCGTAACCTGGATGGATTGCTTCTGCACCGCTTTCTATAGCAACACGAATGATTTCTTCTGCATTTAAATAGCTTTGATTCACAGGCGGTTTCCCGATGCAATATGCTTCATCTGCCTGTCGGACGAAAAGTGCCGTGTCATCCGCTTCAGAATAGACAGCAACAGAATGAATGCCGAGCCGCTTGCATGTTCGGATAATTCGCAATGCAATTTCACCACGATTTGCAATTAATATTTTTGAAAACACTAGAAAACGCCCCTTCCTGTTTAATCTACAGACTGATAGATTGTTTGCCGCTATAATTCTAATAAATTAGCAGCCAAGATGACGGGCAATGACTAGACGTTGAATTTCAGACGTTCCTTCACCAATCTCCATCAATTTTATATCACGCAAATATCTCTCAACATCATATTCCCGCATATATCCTGAACCACCATGGATTTGAATAGCTTGGTTGCAAACGCGAAAGCCCATTTCCGAGGCAAAAAGCTTTGCAAAAGCAGATTCTTTTCCAAATGGTTTCCCTTGATCTTTCAACCAAGCCGCTTTATAAACTTCATTGCGTGCCAAATCAATTTCCATTGCCATATCTGCCAGTTTAAACTGTATCGCTTGAAAATTGGAAATTGATCGGCCGAACTGCTTACGTTCTTTTGCATACTGGAGCGCCTTTTCATATGCGGCTTGTGCAATTCCTACGGATAAAGCTGCAATCGAAATTCGTCCCCCATCTAATGTATATAAAAACTGGTTAAATCCTTTTTTCTCGTCGCCAAGCAAATTCTCCCTAGGAACACGAACATGATCTAGGACAATTTGACATGTATTTGAACCACGGACCCCCATTTTTTCATAGTTACTACTAATCGTGATACCGGGTGAATCGGTCGGAACGATGATGGCAGAGATAATATTGCGGCCATCATCCCTTTTGCCTGTAACAGCTGTAACAATCACTTGGCGAGAATATTCAGCATTCGTAATCCAGCATTTTTCCCCATTGATGACCCACTCATCTCCGTCTAGTACGGCTTTCGTTCTTGTTCCGCCAGCATCAGAACCAGCGTTCGGCTCTGTCAGTCCAAAAGCCCCCATCGTTTCTCCTTTTGCCATCGGAACTAGCCATTTTTGTTTTTGTTCTTCCGTTCCAAAATAATAAATAGGGCTTGCTCCTAAACTCGTGTTAGCTGCATAACTTAAGCCTGTGCCGCCGCAAGCCTTGCCTATCTCTTCTACAGCTATACAATAAGAAATCGTATCTCCTCCGGCACCGCCATATTTTTCAGGAAAAGGAATACCAAGCAACCCAAGTTTCCCTAATTTTTCAAAGGTTTCATATTTCATTTTTCCAGTTTCGTCTACTTCACGTGCGTACGGTTTAATCTCTTTTTCCGCAAATCCTCTAACCATTTCTTGCAGCATTGTCTGCTCTTTGCTTAATTCGAAATCCATTGTTTCTCCCTCCTTCTAAGCTTTCGAAACGTTCATTTCCTTTAAATAAATTTCCAATTTTATTTAAAGACCGAATGCCTTAATTTTTTGAATTGATGGCTGCGATTTGTGCTTTAATTTGCGCAACAGTAGCAGGATCTTCAAGCCCTGTAATATCGCCGGTTACCGTTCCATTTACAATCATTTCTTTTAATAAGCGGCGCATAATTTTTCCACTGACCGTTTTCGGTAAAACGTGTGTGAAAATAATCGTCTTTGGCTCGGCAATTTTACCAATTTGCTCAACAATCCGGCTTTTAATTTGTTCTTTTAGCTCATCGGTTTCTTTCATCTCTTCACTTAGACGGGCAAATATAACAGGAACTTCACCTTTAATGTCATCAGGGATACCAATGACTGCGCTTTCATAAATTCCAGCGCATTCAAGCACTGCACTCTCCATTTCCATCGTACTTAAGCGATGGCCGGCAACGTTAAAAGCGTCATCAGATCTACCTACAACCCATATATAGCCATCTTTATCTATTAACGCTAGATCGCTAGCGTAATAGCAATCCTTTACTTGACTAAAATACGAGCTGTAATAGCGCTCAGGCTCTTTCCAAAGCGTTCTACAGAGCATTGGAAATGGTTTGCGAATAACTAAATTTCCCAACGTACCTGGTTTAACAGGATGTCCCTCTTCATCAACAACATCAAGAACTGCACCTAAAAATTGGCATCCTGCTGCTCCTGGTTTCATTGGTGTCAACCATGCAGCACCAGCAATCGGTGAACCAGCTGTCTCGGTCTGCCCCCAAGTATTATTAATACAAATCTTTTTCTTCCCTAATACTTCAAATGCCCATTGCCACGTTTCAGCATCAAATGGCTCGCCTACTAGAGAAATAACTTCCAGGCATGATAACTCATATTCCTGCAGCGGCTTTTCTCCCATGCTTTTTAACATTCGCAAAGCCGTTGGTGCCGTAAATAGTTTATTCACGCGATACTTGTCAATAATTTGATAAAATCGGTCTTTTGTTGGATAATCGATCGCCCCTTCATAAACAACCGTCGTTACACCATTTGCTAAAGAACCGACAATCCCCCAAATATGCATCGTTAACCAGCCAATATCCGCAGTACACCAGAAAACATCGTCTTCATGATGGTCCATATGGTATTTAGCGTAAATATAATTTTGAATGACGAATGCCATTCCAGAATGGACAACCCCTTTTGGCTTCCCAGTTGTACCACTCGTATAAAATACAATTCCATATTCATTAGCTTCGATTCTTGCCGGTTCACATTTAATGCTTGCTTTTTTCGTCAATTCATGCCACCAGTAGTCTCTTCCCGCTGTCATTCGCACATCAGAGTTTAAACGGTTTACGACAATGACAGCATCAATTGAAGGAATGTCTGTAATAACATGATCAACTTTTTCTTTTAAAGGTACGGCCTTCCCTCTGCGCTCTGTCGCATCGGCAGTAACAATAACTTTCGGTTCAAAACTAACGAGACGGTCCTTTAATGATTTTTCCGAGTATCCTGAAAAGATCGTATTATAAATAGCGCCGATACGAAAACAAGCTAATACTGCAATAAAGGCTTCCGCAAGATTGGGCAGAAAAATTGCAACACAATCACCTTTCTTCACTCCAAATGATTTGAGCACATTTGCAAACCGATTTACTTCTGTAAGAAGCATACGGTACGTATACATGTTTGTATCCCCATTTTCTCCTTCCCAAATGAGGGCCGTCCGATTTCCAGCTCCTTGCTCAACATGGCGATCTAATAAATTCACACATGGGTTACTAACTCCACCAGCAAAAAATTGAAAATCAGGAAGTCCTCCACTCATCGCTTCTTTCCACGGTTCATACCAAACAAGTTCGCGGGCTACAGCATCCCAAAACATTGCAGGATCCTTTTGAGACCGTTGAAGAAGTTCCTGAAAAGCGGTTCTACTTCCAATCGACGTCGCATGTTCTTTTTCTTCACTTGGATCAACTAGTTTGCTATTAGAAACAACCTGTAAAATGCCATTTAGATCCATGAGCACGCTCCTTTAACACTTTTTTCACATTCCATCATAACTGTCTGTATTTTTCAAATGATAATTGACTATCAAATGTTACGAAATTAGCGAGCGCTATTGTTTCTCATTCGGCAGCAACTGTTAAATTGTCTTGTAGAAAGCAGTAAGCTTCAAAAATGTCTTTCATCAAAATTACTGATCAATAAAGCGAGGAGCTCTCTTTTGAATAAATGCTTCCACTCCCTCCTTAACATCTTTCGTTTGAAAAACATAACCAAAATACTCTGCTTCCGTGATCAGACCATCTTCAAGTCGCTGTTCATAACCTTCATCAATCGCTCGTTTCGCAGAAGACAGAACGGGTAAAGAATATTGACAAATCGATTGAGCTAATTCAACGGCTTTCTGTAATGATTTCCCCTTTGACACAACATGATTTACTAAGCCAGCTTGCTGTGCCTCATCGGCTGATAGCGGTTTTCCAGTAAAAATCATTTCCTTTGCTTTTGCCTTTCCGATCAATCTTGCTAATCTTTGTGTACCTCCCGCACCTGGAAATAGACCTAAAGTAATTTCAGGAAGTCCAATCTTGATTTGTTCCTCCGCTACACGAATGTCACAACATAAAGCAAGCTCACATCCTCCCCCTAATGCAGCGCCATTGATTGCAGCAATTGTTGGCTGTGACAATCGCTCTATGCGATTTAATGGCCTTTGAAGCCAAAGCGATTTCTCCTTCCCTAGTTCTACTCCTTTTCCGATCCAATCAGGAAATTCTTTAATATTTCCTCCTGCGACAAATGCTTTTTCACCTTCACCGGTAACAATTACCACCTTTATATTGTAATCGTTTTCAATTTCGTCAATAACAATATTTAACTGTTCGATTACCGCTTTACTTAGTACATTTACTGGCGGATTGTCAATCTTAATCGTCGCAATCTGATCTTGTTTATCCCATGAGACTACTTGTTTTTTATTCATTTCTTCCCTCCTCAAGCTTTGTAAATATCCCCCGCGATGCTTTGCAACTGTTCATACATTTTTCATTTATATGCATCACCAAAAGGTTTTTGAAGTAAAAATTTTCAAACCTTGCAGATAGAGATCATGGAAACAGCTAAAATACTTTCCATACAGGCAAAAAATATATCCATTTTTTGATTCTAAAAAAAAGAAGCATCTATTCGTTTTGAAATAGATACTTCTCTTTTATTACTTTAGTTTTCATTTAAGTTGTTGCAACTGTTTACTTATTGCGGTTGTGGTACTTTTTTCAATTCCTTTTCCGTATTAGGCACAGTTTCCTCATTCGAAGGTTTGGTTCCACGAATAAAGAATGACAATATGAATGCAATTATCGTTAAATAAGTGGCAATCATAAATGCATCATTAATTCCCATCACCGTTCCTTGATTAACTGCCAATGCCATATGCGCCTTATCTGTTGGCAATATATGATGTTCACTAATAATCGTCTTCACATGACTGGCCCCTTGGTTTGTCATGACTGAAACAAAAAAGGCCATTCCAACCGCTCCAGCTACCATTCTAAATGTATTAACCATAGCTGTACCATATTTGTTTAATCCAAGCCCTAGATCATTAAGACCAGCTGTAAAGATTGGCATCATTAAAATAGACATCCCAAACATCCGCGCCGTATAGACCCACAAAACATATGCAAAAGGTGTATCAGTATGCAGCCTTGTTAACGCAAAGGTCGTAATAATTGTAATTGCTAAACCAATAATGGCTAACCACTTTGCTCCATATTTATCAAAAAGTCTTCCGGTAATGGGCGACATCACACCCATTACAATACCACCAGGTAAGAGCATGAACCCGGCTTCAAGCGGGCTAAATCCGCGAACATTTTGCATATAAATTGGCATTAAGATCATTCCTGAGAACATTGCCATTGTCACAATTACATTAATAATAGTTGTTAATGTAAACATTCGATATTTGAAAATCCGGAACTCTAAAATCGGATGTTTGACAGTTAATTGTCTCCAAACGAAAAGGATTAAGCTTACACCACCGATAATAAATAATGTAATGACCTCTGGGTCGCTCCATCCTTTTGACCCTCCTGTAGAAAAGCCATACAGTAGGCCACCGAACCCAATTGTTGATAAAATAATACCAAGGGTATCAAGCTTAGGCCTGCTCGTTTCCGTTACGTTTTTCACAAGAAAAATTGCAATGATAAAATCTATAAGGGCAATAGGACCAATAATATAGAAAATAACGCGCCATGAATATGTTTCAATTATCCATCCTGCCCATGTTGGGCCGACAGCTGGAGCAAAGTTCATTGCAACCCCAAAGATTCCCATCGCAAACCCGCGTCGCTCAATTGGGAAGATCGTAAAAATAACATTTGTAATTAGCGGAAAAAGGATTCCGGCACCAATTGCCTGTACAACCCTACCAACTAACATAATTGGAAAGCTAAACGCAGTTGCACAAATAAATGTGCCAACAGCAAAAATTCCAATTGAGAATAAAAACAACTGTCTTGTTGTGAACCTCTCCATTAAAAAGGCTGTTATTGGTATGACAATCCCGTTTGTTAACATAAAGATGGTACTTAACCAATTGGCAGTAACCGCAGAAATGTCAAAATAATTCATAATTTTTGGTAATGCTACATTTATGACCGTTTGATTCAAAAATGCAACAAAAGCCCCGGCAAGTAAAACGGCAAAAATCGGCGTTGTCCGGATTGCTTGATTTGATACTTTTGAGATACTCAAGTAATATTTCCTCCCTATATGTAATGAATTAGATCTTGGAAAATTTTAAAAATAAGTATAATTAAAGCGATCTTCACTTGTATCCTTTTATTATAATGAAGGATGGACTTTTAAAATCATTACATTTCATTACCCAAGATCAAACAAGAATTTTTTAGTGCATACTATTATATATAGAGAACACACAGTTTTGTCAATTTACTTGCTTTGCACTTTTCTTTCAAAACTAGTCAATGATAAAATAACCCAGTTTAATATAAACTATACAAATAGAAAAGATACAATTATCTCCAAACAGTACGAAGAGGCTGGAAAAAACTCAAAAGTGGTTAGTTAAAGACGAACATTGTGCAAATTAAGTATGCAAATTCTTTTTTATTATTGTTCTTTTCTCTTATTTATAAAAAACCCCTCTCACATGATGAGAAGGGACCTTCGTTAATATTAAATCATTTTTTAATTATTCATTCTTAGATTGATGAGTATAAAAAATGGTATGATTATGCTGAGTTGCAAACACAAACTTTATTTCTCCCTGATCTTTTTGCCGTATATAATGCTTTATCTGCATCATCAATTAGGAGCGTTAGATCGCTCGTTGTTTCATTAAAACTAGAAAGCCCAATTGAAACTGTCAATTTAATTGTTTGACCATTATTTAAAATAAAGTCATAATGTTCAACCCTATTTCTAATATTTTCAGCAATTTCTTTAGCCAATCTTAAATCACAGTCTTGCAACAAAATCGTGAATTCTTCTCCACCATTTCTACTTACAATATCATCTTCCCTTGTATATTTTCGAAGAATAAACCCAAGATCCTTTAAGACTTTATCTCCCTCTAAATGTCCGTAAGTATCATTAATATGCTTAAAAAAATCAATGTCAATATACATAAGTGCCAGCTTTTTACGATTTATTTTGACCTCATTGGATAGCTTATTAAACACCTCATCGAACTTTCTAACATTATTAAGACCTGTTAAACTATCAATCGTCGATTCAATCTTATACTTTTTAAATAGTAGCTGACTTCTTCGGCTATAACGAATCATGTAAAAACCAATATACCCAGCTAAATAAGAAATGATCCAAAATATTGGTAAAAGCGCAAGCAATATTTGCATGTCTTTTGTCAAATAGTAAAGAAATATAGAAAATATAATATTGGAGAAAGAAATCATGACTACTATTTTGGCTAATGCAGGTATTCTTGCTTTAAAAATATAGATTGAACATATTGCAACGATGAAAATATATATATTTGAAGCAGCAGCGGAAACATTTACCCCTATCATAAACCGGCCGATTATGACCATAATCATTGCTATAATTGGAGGCAGTGGACCGCCATAAAAAGATAGTAAAAGTATTGGTATTTGTCTTAAGTCAACAATTAAATCTTCAAAATGAATGCCATATTGCATTAAAATATTACTTAGTATTCCTCCTAATATACCGGCAATTAGTTTTACCTTTAAGGAAGAATGTGTACTAAGTGGATAATCCTTTGTAAATTGTGTATATAAATATAAAAGTGAAGTAATTATTGCCAGATTGGCAAACAAGTCTTTCATCATTATGTAATCACCTAAGCCGAGTATCATCATTCACGTCTTTAACGCTTGTCCTACACCGATTATCCAGTTTCAACTACATGTATGTTTGGATTTTATTAAAACTGTTAGCTAAATTTGTGGCTATTACAAGAAAGAAAAACAAAAAAATTGGGAGCTACTATATATTGCGAAAAAAAGATACCAAAAACGAATGCCATCTTTTCTTTCGTATGAAGAGGATTATCGGATGTGGTTGACTAAGCCATTTAACCTTTCAATTTCAAGGTTTGTTATGTTCATCATAATTTTACGTTCGTTGGTGGTCACTCCTCACGAATACAACTGAACGGATTTTAGAATAACATTGAATGCTTAAATGGTCAATTACAGTTTCAGAGGAGCGGCTTTAATAAAGATCGAGGCCCCCGGACCGCCAGTGGAAAGCAAGCACCGGGAGCGGAAATTCACTTAAATAGATATTTTCAGCCTAATTCAAATTACGAACTGGCTGGGCTTTTCATATAATCCTTTTACCATCGTATAGTTTCCTGTGAACCTTTATAATATCATCATTACCTTAATAACAGATCTTCTTAATAAAATATTTCGGGGATTCTATATATCCTTGGCGAGCATAAAATCGATGTGCTTCTTCCCTACTTGCATGACAGTGGACTTCAATTCGATCACACTGTTTTTTCTGCGCTAATTCAGTACAATACTTTTCAATCTGCTGACCGATTCCTTTACTTCTAATCGATTGATCAACGATGAAATAGCTGATCCGGGCAAAATCACCTTCTAATGCAATTTGCGGAATAAAATGTATGGAAATAAGCGCAATCACTTTTCCATTATGTTCATAAACTAGCAGTTCCTCATTAGGATCATGTAGCAATCTTTTGATCTTATCTTTAAGAAATGATTGCGTATTTGGATAATCTAACTGCTCCAACAATTGCATCACTTCTTTCCAATCCTCTATCTTTGCATCTCTAATCATTCTTTATTCTCCTTTGTGCGGTCAATGTTCATCACTTCTTACAGTAGATAAATCCAAGTCCCATCGCTCTTCCACTATCATACTTTCTGTCCATTCACTATTCGTTTTCTCCTCAGTTAATACAAAATGATACTTTTTATAAAGATGGCGTGCAGCAGTTAAAATACTGACCGTCCATAAGAATATATGCTGATATTTTTGTTCTACGCAAAATTGAATAGCTGCTTCCATCAATTTTTTACCAATTCCCATTCCTTGGTATCTCTCATCAATAAGAAACCATCTAAGTTGGGCAACCGTACGATTATTCTTCGTAATCGCAATCGAGCCAACAATTTCTCCATTTATCTCAGCAACCCAAAGTTCTCCTCCCTCTGAATCAAACAAAAATTCAGTTAGCCCTTTCATAACATAGTATTCAAATTTCTTTCCGAATTGATATGTATTTTCATATAATCTTCCATGAAGGTATGCAATGTAGCCAACATCTCCTGGAACAAATGTCCGAATTAAAACATCCGGTGGGGTTAAGGCACTTTTCATATAGATTGCTTCAATCGTTTCCATCGATGTTACCAGTTTAGATGCATCGTGTGCTGATAAGCGTTGAATCCTTCTACCTACTTCACGATTTGCATCATCTATTAATCTATTTAAAATGTTTATCCCATCATTACTTAAATAAAGAAGATATTGTCTTTTATCATTGCTTACTTGTTTTTTTATAATTACATGTTCACTTTCTAATCGTTGTACAATTCGACTCATATAACCTCGATCAATGCCAAGCTTCTTTCTAACCTCAGTTGCCGTACAGCCATTGCTTAAATGAATTTCCATGATCACACGTGCCTCCGTAAGCGAAAATGATTGATTATATATTTCTTGATCTATTTTTCCAAGAACATCGGCATAAAATCTATTGAATTTCCTAATTTTTTCTACTGTTTGTTTACAGTTCATAACGACCCCTCCAAAAATTTAGAATATTAATACTTTTTATAATATAGGACTTTAGTTGCTTTAGTCAACTATATTCCATAAGCCATGTTTAGCAGAGAGTTTTAGAGAATTTCTTTTCATCCAGCAAATAATTGGTCATTGATGTGTGAATTGTTCCCCTGAAAAAGGTTATTTAATGTTTCTGCACCAATACGAGGCAAAAAGTTGCGAATCATTTATGACCTGTTGGAAAACATGTCACTTTGATAGCGGCAATGAACATTAATACCCCTAAACTTCCTTCTGAATGATCCTATCATTCAAACGAATAAACTTAAAACATATAACCAATAAAAAACGCACAGCGAATTCATCCCCGCGCGTCTTTTATTGCGATTTTTCGATTTTTTATGATTCATTAGGTGAGATTCAATTATGCTCATAAATGTGAGTTTCTTAAAAATCATTCTTTACAGCTAAATAGAATTTTCAACAGGAGAAGGTTGCTTTATCGGCAGCATCACTTCCACCTTTGTTCCTTTATTTACTTGACTCTCAATATGGATTGTCCCACCGTGCTCTTGAACAATTTTATGGCTAATCATTAAGCCTAATCCCGTTCCTTTCTCCTTTGTACTGAAATAAGGTTCGCCAATATGCTTAATTCGTTCAGCAGAAATCCCGACCCCTTGATCAATAAATGTGAGACGAACTGAATGAAAATTGTGGCAGGATATTTGAATTTCAATAATCCCTCCATTAGGCATCGCCTCTATCGCATTTTTAATAATATTCATAAATACTTGCTTCATTTGATTTCCATCACAATAAATAAACGGTAAACCTTCATCATATTCTTGGATAATTTCGACATTCTTATATAATGATTTAGTGTCAAATAAGGAAACTACTTGCTGTAAAAGGATTCTTAAATCTAGCCGTTCTCTTTTCGGAGGCTGATTCTTCGCGAGAGTTAAAAATTCTCCGACGATACTTTCTAATCTGTTAATTTCAGATATGATAATATCCATATAGAATGAATGATTGACTTCTTGTCGTAATAACTGAACAAATCCTTTAATTGAAGTGAGTGGATTTCTAATTTCATGTGCTACTCCAGCGGCCAATTGCCCGACAACAGATAACTTCTCAGATTTTCTCATTAATTCTTCTACTTTTTTCCGTTTCGAAATATCACGAGCAACAACTACAAAATGTTCTACTTCCCCATGCCCATTAAGGACAGGAGTTCCTAATGACTCAACATATACCCAGCCATTTTGAGCATGTTGATATCGAAATTCAACATAACCCGGTGATTTTGTTAATGCCATATGTTCATACTGGGAATGAATTTTGGACACATCATCAGGGTGAACTAACAGTGTTGGCGCATTTCCTTCATACACATTAGGTGGAAATCCCAACACTGTTTCATAGGAAGGTGAGGCATATAATATTATGCCATTTGTATTGACTACAGCAATTAAATCTTGCATATTTTCAGCAATAAGGCGGTATTTCTGCTCTCTTTCTCGCAAAGTTTCTTCCATTTTTTTTCGTTCAGTAATATCAATGCTTGAACAAATGACTTCAATGATTTTTTCTCCTTGCTTCACAGGGCGCAATGAAGTAAGATACCAAATACCATTTTGAAATCCTTCATATTTTACATTTTCTTCCCCTGCCCATGCTCTTTCATAATATTGAAGCTTTTTTTCAGCAACATCTTTTGGAAAAAAATCAAAAAGTTCTTTTCCAATGAGCTTTTCAGGAATAATACCGATTCTATAAAATAACTCACCGTAACATAAGGTATGTATAAATTTCCCATTTTCCTTCACAAACTTAAAAATCATTCCTTGCTGTAGACTCACCGTATCACGTAATTCTTGACGAGCGTTTTCCAATTCTTCTTCCAATTGCTTTTGTCTACATAGAACCGGAGATATACCCTCTTCTCGTATAATTCGCTCGATATTATAAAAAGATTCATAAAATTCGTTAGGCAGTAACGGATCGCTAAAAAAAGCTCCTTCTCCGATATTACAAAGATGCTGTTGAAGAAAAAGCAATTGATCTTTCGATTCAATTCCTTTTGCAGCCACTTCTAGACTTAATTGATGTGCCATTGCAATGATTGCTTTTATAAGTGTGGCATCCTTTTTGTCTGTCGTACAGTTACACACAAAGCTTCGGCTAATTTTTATTTTATCAATTGGAAATTCTTTCAAATAATAAAGAGAGCAATATCCCATTCCAAAATCATCTAAACTGATTTGTACACCAATTCGTTTTAGTTCTCTTAAAATCGGAAGAACGATATGAGCGTCCATCATTATACTTTCCGTTATCTCCAATTCTAAGTATTCAGGAGACAATTGTGTTTCTTCTAAAATCCTTTGCACTCTCTCAACAAAATTTGGTTGTGTTAGTTGACAAGCAGAAAGACAAACTGCAATTGGGAACGAAGGTAATCCCATTTTTTGCCACAATTTATTTTGTTCACATGCCTTCCGCATGAGCCATTCACCTATTTGGATGATCGCGCCTGTTTCTTCAGCAAGTGCGAACAGCTCAAATGAAGAAATCACACCTTTTTCAGGGTGTTCCCAGTGAAACAGCGCCTCTACCTCATTAATCTTCCCTGAATTCAAGTTGAGCATTGGCTGAAAATAAAGCCGTAACTCTTTTCTTGCCAAAATCTCGTTTAAATTCATAGTTAAATGTGATTTCCCTTCGCAATATTCCATATTCAATATATGCTCCCCCAAAGTTCACCTCATACCAATTCACCGTCATATAGCCACTTATTAGTTGTATGTAACAAAAAACGTAGATAAATACATTCATATTCGAATTGCATAAGTCTTTTGTCACTGATTTAACATTATTATAAGCTACCTTCTTTGCTTTTGAAAGAAATTTTCATAATAACGCATTTCTTTTTTACTATAAGGATGAATAGAGTGTCTGAACAATATCTTTAATCAAATCTCGTTTTTCTATAGCATCCAGAGCCTCATGGATAAATCACCATATCTTATTAATCAAATAATCGAAATTGCTTCTTTGATTTATAAACATTAACAAGCATTTGATTAAAATAGTTTCCATTAATATATAGCTGTAATTCCCATTCCCCTTGTTTAGGAAATAGCAATTCAGTTGATGAAGTTTCTACTTTATTACTAATTTTATATAGATTTGATTGATCACTCGATGAGAGAGATTGCGTTTCAATTTTTTTTGATAAATGAATGATAGGCTTGTCTCTTTTTGTTATTTGACTAGTAGCTTCAATTTGATCGCCAGTGGTTAAGTTCACTGCAATAATTTTCAGTGTCTTTCCTTCAAATGCGTTCTCTTTGTCCCATAATAGCCATTCTAGATCACTTTTTTTATTGACAATGAGTGGTACGTTTACAAAACCAAATTTTCCTTTCATCCCAATGATTTTGTATAAAGTAATAACACCATTGTTTCCTTCCGCATAATTAAATGATAAAGATGTGTTTTTAGATTTTTCTGGTATAGACAGAACCTGAATATCTTTTACGATATGTGTATGTTCTTTATTCAAATGTGAGGCTTCTACCGTTGCTAACGGTGTGTCTTTTCCAAACAATAAAAGCAAGAATGCCAAAAAAACTGCAATAAATCCAATTTTATATTTCACCGATATTCCCTCCTCTAATTTTATCTCTTTCATATTTTCAACATCATTT
This sequence comes from Heyndrickxia ginsengihumi, assembly GCF_011008565.1. Lineage (GTDB taxonomy): Bacteria > Bacillota > Bacilli > Bacillales > Bacillaceae_C > Weizmannia > Weizmannia ginsengihumi. The sequence goes on along the minus strand of NZ_JAAIWK010000040.1, from coordinate 1,848 downwards.
CATCTGTCAATTGAAAGCCTAGAGACTCATAAAGAGGACGTGCACTCTGACTTGCAAGTAACCGAATTTATTAAAAATTTTGATTGATACTATTTGTTGTTCTTAAATAGAAGTAGTTGATTTCCGCTCCAGAGGTTCGCTTTCCGCGGGCAGTATGGGAGCCTTCTCGTCGCAAGCTCCTGCGGGGTCTCCCGCTGGCACGCTATTCCCGCAGGAGTCTCACCCCTTGCGCTCCAATAAAATTTATGAGTAGCTTTGAAGTTTACAAATAAAGCCCCAATGGACGAGCAAGTCTATTACTCTTCTCTAAAAAATGATCGCATAGGATATGTTCAATATGAATTTCTTGGAACATTTTATATTTAAGGAATGCAATTGCCTCTATATCAGTGGTCTTTGCTGAGCGTATCATCTTTTTGTATCTCCTTTAATTACTATCTATTTACAATGTAAGTTTTTGCATCGTCGTTTCTATCATCTACTTTAACATATTATAATTCTATTTTTACCATCCTCTCTCCTGTTTGATTGTAAAAATCATTGTGTTTTTTGTTAAAAGACTTTACAAAAAAATTTTTTCCAGTTATCATTCAAATAGTCAGTATTATCAGATTTTTTAGAGGTGTGAAATTTTATGTAAAGGCTACTCTTATGTAGCATTTTTTAACCATAATCGAATAAAGGGGATTATTATGAGCCATCCGAAATCAGATGTATCCGTAAAAAAAAAACGATGTCAGCTCCCTCAAATTTATGGATCGCCGATATAACTTTACTTTGTGTTGCGTTTGTCTGGGGTTCAAGCTACATAACTGCTAAAACTGTCCTGCAAAACTATGAACCATTTATGTTTTTATTTTATCGATTTACGATTACAGTGTTGTTAATGCTTCCTTTTGTTTGGAAACATTTACTGGGAGCTAGTATGGAAACTTGGATAACCGGGGCTATTTTTGGTGTATTTTTATTTGCTATCTTCTCGTTTGAGACATGGGGGATCGACTACACTTCAGCTTCCAATTCTGCTTTTATTATTAGTCTAACGCTTATTTTAACGCCAATCATGGAATGGATTATCAATAAAAAATTTACAGGCAATTTATTTTTCTTAGCAGTTGGTTTGTCTATTATAGGCACTGGTTTATTAACCTTTAAAGATACGTTTTCGTTAAATTTCGGGGATATATTAATACTGGTGGCTGCGTTTCTTCGGGCTACACAAATGACATTTACAAAAAGATTAACAGACGGGAAGATTCTTGATAATAGCGCTTTAACGATTATTCAATTAGCTGTTGTAGCTATTCTTGCCGGAATAATAAATATTTCATTTGAACACTCCACATTGTTTATCATTCCGAAATCTACAGAGTTTTGGCTCCTTACTATTTACTTAGCACTATTTTGTACGATCTTTGCGTTTTATGCACAAATGGTATTTATTCGTAAAACTTCCCCATCAAGAGTTGGCCTTTTAATGGGGATGGAACCAGTATTCGGAGCATTATTTTCCGTTGTCGTTGGCGGAGAATATTTATCACTTCTTAATTGGACTGGTGGTATATGTATCGTTGTGGCTACATTTTTAGGAAGGCAGTTACTCGATCGAAATAAGAGGCTCAAAACGTCTATTTAAATCGAATAACATTATAATTTTTACAATGAAAGCTTCTTTAACATAAGCAATGATTCAAATTGTTAGTCTATTTTCTTTTACATAATATCAATCTTAAAAACCCCGCTTGCAATTTGATATGCTCCCCTTTAGGTAGACAGATTAAAAAATAAAAATCTGGCTGCTTATGGGGGAGTATTTGTTATGTCCAAAAGATCTTACTCTGCAGAAGA
>NZ_JAAIWK010000003.1 GCF_011008565.1 Heyndrickxia ginsengihumi | reverse complement strand
CAGTTCGCTCGACTTGCATGTATTAGGCACGCCGCCAGCGTTCGTCCTGAGCCAGGATCAAACTCTCCAAAAAGATGTTTGATATAAGCTCATAAAAAATTGACGTTTCGTTTCGTTCAGTTTTCAAAGATCAATCATGCGACAACTTTCATATCTTATCATATAAGATATTTAATGTCAAATCTTTTTTTATTTTATTTAAGTTCATCAACGGCGATAACTCGTGTTGATTAACTCAACTTTTATATAATATCATCTATTGATTACTTGGTCAAGCCTAAATATATTCTTTTTCCCTAAACCAACAGACTTTAACTTTCTCATTTGTAAATATTTTTTAGCAAACTGTAACACAACTATTCTATTAGTAAATAAATGACCAGAAAAACTCATATATAGAATATTAGATTAGTAATAGAGAACTATAAAACTTGAATGGAGGAAAGATAAATTGCATACGGAATTTATTGCTGGTCACGCAAGACTTCCCGCAGGCATGGCAGCTAAAAGTATTTATGAGACCTTAACGATTACTGCTGAAATTGATTTGAAATATGGGGTTATTCTCGAAGTATCTTGTACACTTGCAACAGATCACAGCAAGAGATTCATTACAAATCTTTTAAGAGGATATAGTCTAAAAGATGGAATTGATGCACCTTTGGATGAATTACAAAAATATTATTTAGGGAAAGCATATAACGCATTGACATCAGCATTAAAAGATTTACATAAACAATACAAGTTAAAACATAATAAACTTTAGATGAAGAGCTGGTCATCTCCAGCCCTTCAAACATCTTTTTAATAAGAGCCTTTCAATCATTTCATTAAATAAACTAAATCGCCATATCCATGTCTTTTGTTTCTTTCCAAGACCAAGCCATAATAATTAGAAACGCGGCAGATGACAGGACACCTACTGTCATTACAGCCCCAAATCCATACCGATCCGACAGCAACCCAATAATAACAGGAGTGATCATTCCCCCGAAAAAGTTCCCTGCATTGTATGTGAGACCGTGGCCAGCTGATCGCATTCGCAACGGAAAATGCTCTGCTGTATAGGTAGCATTAATACTCCATACTCCCCCAGGTCCGAAAAAGCCAACAATAACGGCACCGATATAAAGCAGAAGATTATTATGAAGCATAACGAAAAGAGGTGATCCTAACATTGTTCCAATTGCAGAAATTGTAATCGTCCATCTTCTTCCAATCCGGTCAGATAACCGCCCAAATATGATACTTCCGATTACAGCAGACAAATTTAATAATATTGTCACTATACTAACCATTGTTACTGTGAAATGATGTTCTATTTTTAAAAAGGTAGGATACCAAGAACATATAGAATAAAACAAGACTAAAAAACCAGCATTCACTAAAACAGAATGAATGGTATCCCATAGTTGTTTTCCTGCAAATAGATTGATAAGCGGGACTGTTTTTATCCCTCGTTCAACCCTCTGTTGCTTAATCCATTTTTTTGAATTTTTTAAAGTAATCATTGTATAGACTCCTAATATAATAGGAGGAATAGCCGCAATAAAAAACATATCACGCCAACCGCCGCTAGAATATATACTTACATATAGCAAACTGGCTAGTATCCCTCCGGCTGGAAAACCAATTTCCAATAGACCTGAGGCAAGTCCTCTCTTGTTTCTAGGAACCATTTCCATTAATAGTGGCACACCTACAGAGTACATCGAACCCATCCCTAGGCCGAATAAAAACCGGACGATATATAAAAATGAAAACGTGGGAGAAAAACCAGTAATAAATTGGAAAACACCATACCAAATCATAGAAGTGATCAGAGGAATTCTTCTCCCCCATTTGTCAGCAATAATCCCGACTAAGGCTCCACCGATCAGCCTTGCAAGTACAGTAATCGAAGTTACAGTCCCTAATATAGCTGCAGTTACATCAAATTCCTTCATAATATCAACAGCAATATAAGTTAACATTAAATAATCGAAAGCATCAAAGATCCAAGCCAATGTAACAATTGCTAAAATATTCCGCTGCTGACTATTCATTTTCTTTCCTGTTTCACTCGATGGTTGCCCAGATGTCTTCATAGTCACGCCCCCTTATTTTATGCCTCACCCTAGCTCCAAAGGAATAGACATTAACTGCCGCTGCACACCAATTTCGTCTATCATTTTGAATTCGCCCATGGAGGCAGCATATGATCTAGCGGCTTATCTTTACGATAACCAAGAACATATTCGGCTTGCATAATCGTATGGATTTCTCTTGTTCCCTCATAAATAACGGGAGCTTTTGAATTTCTCAAGTATCGTTCGACTGGATATTCATTTGAATACCCATACGCTCCATGAATTTGTACAGCATCATTTGCAGCATCATTAGCAAAATCACATGCTTGCCATTTTGCTAATGACGTTTCACGTGTATTACGTTTTCCTTGATTTTTTAATTCTCCTGCCCGAAATACAAGCAGACGGCTCATTTGATAGCCAGCCTCCATTTTAGCAATCATCTGTTGCACTAGCTGGTGCTTTCCAATTTCCTTTCCAAACGTTTTTCGTTCATGACAATATTTAACACTTGCTTCTAAACAAGCCATAATTTGACCACATGCCCCTGCGGCAACAGTGAACCTGCCATTATCTAGAGCTGACATAGCAATCTTGAATCCTTCCCCCTCTTTACCAAGTAGGTTTTCTTCCGGAACTTTAACATTGTCAAAAAATAATTCACCTGTATTTCCTGCACGAATGCCAAGTTTTCCTTTTATCGCCTTAGATGAAAAGCCATCCATTGTTCTTTCCACAATAAAAGCAGATATTCCATGATGTTTCTTAGTTTTATCCGTGTAAGCGAATACAATAAAGTGATCAGCAACATCACAGAGGGATATCCATGTTTTTTGACCACTTAAAATATAATGATCTCCTTCTTTTATAGCTGTCGTACCAAGGGATGCAACATCTGAACCAGCCCCAGGCTCTGTTAAACCAAACGCCCCTATTTTTTCACCTTTCGCCTGAGGAACAAGATATTTTCTTTTTTGATTTTCTGTCCCCCACTGCAAAAGAGTTAGACTATTTAAACCGGTATGAACACTTACAGCAGTTCTAAATGCTGTATCACCCCGTTCCAGCTCTTCACATACAATGGCTAATGAATTATAATCCATTCCACTTCCTCTATACTTTTCTGGAATACAGACTCCCATAAGTCCAAGATTCGCTAAACTTTTTAAAATACTTGTTTCAAAATGATGATTAGCATCCCACTCCCCGATATATGGCATAATTTCCTTATCTACAAAGCTTCTAACTGTTCTTCTTAACAAATCCTGTTCTTCAGTTAAATCAAAATTCATTTTTCTTCACTCCTATATAATTTGCTTTTTTCTATACTCTTCTATATGTTCCTGAGAATACCCCAGTTGTTTCAGTATTTCTACAGTATGTTCTCCGGGCATTGGTGGATATTGTTCAATACTAATAGGTGTTTTTGATAATTTCAACGGACTCCCAACAAGCTTAACGTTTCCTGCTATAGGATGAGGAATTGAGATGAACATTTCTCTTGCAGCAAGTTGTGGATCTGTTACGATAGATTGCAACGTCTGAATTGGACCGCATGGAATTTTATTTTCCCTACAGGCCTCTTGCCAAAATTTTGTCGACTTCTGTTGCAAAGCGTGTTGTAGAAGAGGAATAAGTACGTCCCGATTTTCCACCCGCTTCGAATTGGTTGTGAATCGTTTGTCTATTGCTAAATTCTGAACGCCAAGAATTTTACAAAAGCGGGTAAATTGTTGATCGTTTCCAACCGCAATAGCTATTTCTCCATCTTGGGTCTTGAAAGTTTGATAAGGAACAATATTCGGATGAAGGTTTCCCATCAGTTGCGGAACCTTTCCAGACATTAAATAATTGCTGGCAATATTAACAAGCGCACTGACTGCTGAATCATATAAAGAAATATCAATTTTCTGTCCTTCTCCTGAATGCCCTCTTTCAATTAGCGCAGCATGAATGCCAATACAAGCATACAAACCAGTTAAAACATCTGTAATTGCAACGCCCACTTTTTGCGGAGAACCATGTTCCTCACCTGTTATACTCATCAATCCACTCATCGCCTGAATAATAAAATCGTATCCCGGAATATTTTTATAGGGACCTGTTTCGCCAAATCCAGTTATAGAGCAGAAGACCAACTCAGGGTTAATCTTAGCAAGTGTTTTATAACCGATACCTAGGCGATCCATTGTTCCCGTTTTGAAATTATTGATAATGACATCACTCTCTCTCACTAAGCGGTGAATAATCTCAATTCCTTCATTGCTTTTCAAATCAACAGTAATACTCTTTTTATTTCTGTTTGCACATATATAATAAGCGCTTACTCCATTTTGGAAAGGCGGACCCCAACCACGAGTTTCATCACTACCGCCCGGAGCCTCTACTTTAATTACTTCAGCCCCTAGATCACCAAGAATCATCGTACAATACGGCCCCGCTAATACCCTTGTTAAATCAAGAACCTTAATGCCTTTTAGCGCCTTTGACAAACATCTCCCCCCCTTTCAAAAAATAAAGCCAGCAATTTCCACCCATAAATACGGGATAAAAATTACTGGCTTCTTTCTGTTGGAGCTTTTTCAGGAAAGAAAAAAGCAAACAGAATGAACAGTCTGATTAGGTCAAAAAACAAGATCTTTAGCATAGTTTAACAAATTCTGGACTTGAATCCGTACTCTAGCTTCAAGATCGTTTGTAAAAGTATATGACAATGAAATTAAATTATTATATTTAATGATTTTTTTTAATTCCAACAGGCCCTACATATAGAAAAAGAGAACGGGACAGAAGTAAAGTATGGACTAAAGAAAACCCGAATATTGCGTTCCAACCTCGCTTCGGAAATATACATCGCTTTCCGCGGGCGGATGCTGAGTCTCCTCGCACTAGTGCACTGCGGGGTCCACCGATGACTATCCTCCCGCAGGAATCTACGTATATTTCTGGCGCTGTGCAATGTTCATCTTTGGCTAACCACTTTTGAGTTTTGTCCCATTCTCTTAAGATAGACCCAACATGGATCATTTCTTCTATATTATTTGATCGTAATAATGTTTTCTTCTTTTAAGTCAACTGGACCTTGTTTTTCAAGCACAACTTCTTGTCCAGGTTGTAAGTTTGTAAATACAACAGGTGTCATTGTGGAAGGAACTTTTTCTTTCAAAAAATCAAGATCAACTTTTAATAATGGTTGTCCTGCTTCAACTAGATCTCCTTCATTTACTAATGTCTCAAATCCTTCACCTTTTAGGTTAACCGTATCAATACCAACATGGATCAAAATCTCGCGTCCACCATCAGATTGAATGCCTAACGCATGCTTAGTTGGAAATACATTTACGATTTTACCATTTACTGGTGAAACAATTGTACCTTCACTTGGAAGAATTGCAAAACCATCTCCCATCATTTTACCTGAAAATACTTGGTCAGGTACTTCTGTAATCGGTTTGATTTCACCTTTTAACGGGGCTACAAAAGTTTCATTTTCTTGAATTGCTGACTGAAGTGCATCTGGTTGAACATCTTCGATTTGTTCCTGAACTTCACGCTCTGGATTTACAGATGCCGTTTTAGGTGCTCTACCAGAAATAATATCTTGCATTTGTGATTTTAACGTATCAGATCTTGGACCAAAAATTGCTTGGATATTATTACCAACTTCAAGTACACCTGCAGCACCAAGTTGTTTTAAGCGCTCTTTATCAACATTTTTCGGATCTGCAACTTGCACACGTAAACGGGTAATACAAGCATCAAGATTTGTGATATTCGTTTGTCCACCCATAGCTTCTAAAATATTATATGGTAATTCAGTTACTGAACCTTTGTTTGCTGCACTTGTATCCTCTGCTTCATCTTCACGACCCGGAGTTTTCAAATTGAAAGTACGGATGGCGAAACGGAAGCCGAAGTAATAAATAACTGCAAATACTAAACCGACTGGAATTACCCACCACCAGTGCGTTTGTTTATTTAATACCCCAAAGAGTAAGAAATCAATTAATCCACCGGAGAATGTCATCCCGATTTTAACATTTAATAGCTGCATAACCATGAAGGACAAGCCCGCAAACACTGCATGAATTGCAAATAGTACTGGTGCTACGAATAAGAATGAGAATTCAAGTGGTTCTGTAATACCAGTTAAAAACGATGTTAATGCTGCTGAACCCATAATACCAGCTACAAATTTTTTCTTTTCTGGACGAGCTTCATGATAAATCGCCAGCGCAGCCGCCGGTAATCCAAACATCATGAATGGATATTTACCAGCCATAAATGTACCAGCTGTTAAATGTTGGACACCATCTTTAATTTGTGCCATAAAGATCGCTTGGTCACCATGAACAGGTGTAGTAGAACCATGTGGTGTATATGAACCAAACTCATACCAGAAAGGGGCATACCAAATATGATGTAATCCAAACGGAATTAATGAGCGTTCAACAAGCCCAAAAATAAACGCTGCTAATGTTGGCTGCTTGTTCAACATAAAGTTTGAAAATTCATTTAAGCCTGTTTGAATTGGCGGCCAAATCAAAATCATAATTAAACCAAGGACAACTGCAGAACCAGCTGTAACAATCGGTACGAAACGTTTACCAGCAAAGAATCCTAAATAAGATGGTAATTCAATTTTAAAAAACTTATTGTACATAGTTGCAGCGATAATCCCAACAATAATACCGCCAAATACACCTGTTTGTAATGTATTAATACCTAATACAGATGCATAGGCTGGATCTTTTGCCACATCTTTCGCGTCAATTCCAAGAGCAACGCCCATTGTAACATTCATAATTAAAAATCCAACAATTGCTGCAAGACCTGCAACACCATCACCACCAGCAAGACCGATGGCTACCCCTACTGCAAACAGTAAAGCTAGATTACTGAAAATAATGTTACCTGCTTGTGACATGATATTAGAAACATGAACAACCCAATGGGCTTCTAAAAATGGAGCATGTTCAGTCAAAGTTGGGTTAGTTAATGCTGTACCAACTGCTAATAAAATTCCAGCTGCTGGCAAAATAGCCACTGGCAGCATAAGGGCTTTACCAACTTTTTGTAGAACCCCAAAAATCTGTTTAAACATAGTTGTACCTCCTTATAATATAAGAACATAATCATTAGAATGAAAGCGATAGCTTATACGCTTACAAAATTCGACACAAAAAAAGGCATGAGCAAACTGGTGAAAATTGTTATGTGAGTAGTGTTCCCATATAACATAAATTCATCATCGTTTTACTCATGCCTGATCGAATCAGTAACACGTCAACTATTCAATTAATTACCCTTATAATAACACAAAACAGACAAAATGCAAGTGGTTACAATATTTTATTTTGAATACGCTGTAAGTGCATTGTTAAATAAACAACTTCAGCGTCATATACAGGTTTTCGCAACGATTGCTGCATAATTTTAATTAACTTCCAAGCTAGGTTATAGCATAATGGAAATTCCTGTTTTAAGAAAAAAGCTAATTTTTCTGGTTCATTTACTTTTTCACCAGTTAACACCCGGTCAATTGTATAGCGAAGATGTCTAACAAGCCGCATATAATTAGTGCTATCTTTGTTTAAATGAATATCAAATTCACGTTCAACAGTTTCAATTAATTTAGCGATTAGTTGCGAATGCTGATTAATTTCAGATAGCTGTTTATCTGTTACAGCACTGTGGATATGCAGAGCAATAAACCCTACTTCTCCTTCTGGCAAATATACATCTGTACTTTCATTAATATAATCAACAACCTCACGAGCAATTTCGTACTCACGCGGATATAATATTTTCGTTTCTGATACAAAAGGATTTTTTACAGCAAGACCTTTTCGTATACGATTAATCGCAAAGACGATATGGTCTGTCAAGGCAACATGGATATGTTCATTTAAGTGTGACTCCATTTTACTCCGAATCATTTCAGTTGCTGAAATAATGACTTCAAGTGTGTCGTTATCGATAAACGGCAAAATTTTCTTATACTGCTCTTGCTCTTTTTCATTCTTGAGTACAAACATTTTTTCAGCTGATTCTTCAGAAATTATTTCATCTTTTTTTCTATTGAATCCTATTCCTTTCCCAATTAACACAGACTCCTCATATTGGGGATGAGAGGCAATCAATACATTGTTATTTAACACCTTTTTTACTCTAAACGCTTCCATAACATTCCCCCTGAATGAAACGAACACACTAACTATAGTCTATCGAAAATCGTATGTGCTTTTAAATTGTACAAATTATTATATCACGATATTCATTTTGTAGATTAGTTTTTATATTTAAATAAAAACATAAAAAGTTATTGCTTTTGGCTTCAGCGGGCAATCTGGAAGCCTCCTCGACATGCACCTGCAAAGTCTCTGGCCCGCTTATTCCACAGAGTTTCTTTCCGTCCAATCAGCATTATCGATCATTATAAAAAAAGCCTGTAGATAAAGTTAGATTTACCTACAAGCTGAATATATATATGATTCTTCAAAGTACTATTTTAAGAAAATAAAATAGAGTAAAAAGATAACAAAGAAGAAGTACATGATTGGGTGAATATCTTTTATTCTACCTTTTACAATCATTGTAATTGGGTAAAAGATGAATCCAATCGCAATACCTGTTGCAATACTATAAGTTAAAGGCATTGTAATCATTGTTAAGAAAGCCGGAACAGCAATTTCAAACTTATTCCATTCAATATGTCTTAATGAAGAAACCATTAATACCCCAACAATGATAAGTGCTGGTGCCGTTACAGGTGATGTAATAACAGATAGTAACGGGAAGAAAAATAATGATAGAATAAAAAATCCAGCTGTTACTAATGAAGCAAAGCCCGTTTTTGCACCTGCTGCAACTCCCGAAGATGACTCAACATAAGAAGTTGTAGTTGAAGTTCCTAAAACAGCTCCAACCATCGTTGCAATTGAATCTGAAACGAGTGCTCTTCCTGCATTAGGAAGCTTATTATCTTTCATTAAACCTGCTTGATTGGCAACCGCTACAAGTGTACCTGCATTATCAAAGAAATCAACAAACAAGAACGTTAAGACAATGCCAATCATCTGTGTAGACCAGAATGAATGATCACCAAATGAACTAAAAACTTCGCCAAATGTTGGTTTTATACTTGGAACTGCATCAACTACTTTATGTGGAACAGAAATTAACCCAAAAATCATTCCGACAATCGCAGTAATGATCATTCCATAAAATACAGCGCCTTTAAAGCCTCTTGTCATTAAGATAACTGTTATAACAAGACCAAAAATAGCAAGAAGTGTAGGACCTTTGGACAAGTCACCTAATGCAACAAGTGTCGCATCATCCTTCACAATAATTCCCGCATCTTGAAAACCGATAAAAGTAATGAATAAACCAATACCAGCGCCAACTGCGTGTTTTAATTGAACAGGAATGGCGTTAATAATTTTTTCCCGTAACCCTGTAAGTGTTAAAAGAAAGAAGAACACACCTGAGATTAAAACTGCACCAAGGGCATGCTGCCATGGAATTTTATCCCCTAAAACGACTGTATAAGCAAAGAATGCATTTAAACCCATTCCTGGTGCCAAGGCAAGTGGATATTTTCCTAAAAGCCCCATTACAATAGATCCTATTGCAGAAGCAATGGCTGTTGCTACAAATACAGCACCATGATCCATTCTCATCGCATCTGGAAGACCTTTAATGCTCGCAAGCGATAACGTAAGTGGATTCACAACCAAAATATAAGCCATTGCTAAAAAGGTAGTTAATCCACCCATGAATTCTTGACGGTAACTTGTTCCCAGTTCCTTGAACTGAAAATATTTTTGCATTTTTTATTTCCCCCTAAATATTTTATCTAAAACGAAAAAACACTCCGATATCTACCGGAGCGTTGACAAAAGGCACGTGTATGTAATAAAAGAATTCGCGATTCTTTTTATTATGCACTCACCTCGTAGTCAAGCCATTTACGGTAGCTCGGTAGAAACGTTCAGGCCATATTCCTGAATTTATACGAAAGTACAAAGTATTTAATTAAGTACAGATAGATTGTATCTTTAATTTATCTTGAAGTCAATACAAAAACACGAACAATTTTTGTTATTTTTTTACAAACTTTCGTATTTAGTTTGGAAAATGATTTCACAGCTATTTTGATCTTCGTATTTCATACTGCTTTTTTCATTGACTCTCACCTATACACATAAAAAACAAAGCTACTCATCATCATAAATGGAAATGCAGGGCCGTAACCGAGCCTAGGACATTCATCCTTGAAAGCGATGGATCCCATATTTTAGTTCAAATTACTACACGATACCGATATAAAACTAGAAAACCTATAAGCGCACACTAAGTCTAGTAAATTGAATATGTACAGTTATTCTTTTTAAAAAAAATACAATATCATGATATGAACAGGTGCACCTGCAAAGGCACACCTGTTATGTTTATTGTTTTGCATGATATTCAAAATTGGTCATACTAATAATGTCACGAACTTTCTCAGCTAAATCGAGCATAACAAGACCGTTTCCTTCTTCTTTTTTACTATTGCCAAGTGTGACTGTCCGTTTTATTAATTGCGAATAAATTTCTGGTTCAATTAAATGTCTGCCAAATTGTTTTTCCGTTAAATTTATAAGCAAAGCAATTGCCCCTGAAACATGCGGAGTTGCCATAGAAGTACCTGATAGGACCGCATATTGACTGTTTAAATAAGTTGAAAGCACTTGAACACCTGGTGCTACAAGGTCAATCTCAAAATTTGAATCACTAAAATCAGCAATTTTCAACTGATTATCGACGGCACCAACTGTTATCACTTCGTTGTAGTTACCCGGATAGTCTTTTTCAATCGTATCCGCTCTTCCATCCCCGCTATTCCCTGCTGCGACTACAACAGCTATATCTGCTGCTACTGCTTGTTTGATAACGTTGTGTAATTCTGGGACATCCTCTGGGCCACCAAGTGACATTGAAATTACTCGTACTTTCTCGTTATTTGGCCCTCTCCAATTAATGGCATATTGAATTCCTTTAATAATCCAATCATATTGTCCACTACCATTTTTATCTAAAACTTTTAGTGCAAGAATACTCGCTTCTGGTGCTACACCAACAACACCGATATTGTTTGCTGCCGCTGCAATTGTGCCCGCCACATGTGTTCCGTGTCCGTTATTATCTTCATAGTTATTAACATCGCCATTATAGTCACTAGTAAAATTCCGTCCGCCAATAATTCGGCCAGCTAAATCTGGATGTTTAGTCTGAACACCTGTATCAATAACTGCGACAACTACTCCTTTTCCTCGATTACTATCATCCCAAACTTTTGGCGCTTGAATAATGTTTATTCCTTCTGGTGTTTGCTGTTGAGATTGGGCAGCTACTTCTTCTACCTTATAAGGAATAAGCTTCATTTCAGGCAATTTAAGCACTCTCCTATTCTTGTAATTTTTATTAATTGAGACAGTACTGACTCAACGATTTTAAAATCGTATACATTAACGGTTTATTCAAAATCCTCGAATATTTGAAGTTCATATGTCTAAAAATTTAAAAAAAGAAGAAAAAGGGCTACATTTTTCGAGTATTTTCCACAAAATATAAGTCTCTAGTATAGAGGCAAGCTTTATAAAAAAGAGAGATTAAAAAAAGAGAATAATTAATAACCATTAAAAAAGCCATAATCCCCTTTTCTGAGATTATGGCAAAAAACGATATCTACTAAATGACAAATTTAATAACCTTACAATGGATTCCTTACTGCATTTTGGTTTTTACTTTATTTGTTAAGAATAAAGCTGGAATGAACATTACAACAGTTAATACAGTTGCGATAAAAAAGCCTGCATGGTAAGCAGATGTTAAATGAGATATGCTTGGAACAACATGACTCATCTGATTAGCAACAACTGTCGCTAGCACTGCCGACCCAAATGCACCACCGATATTTTGAATAATACGCGTTGCAATACTAGCCTGTGGTATTTGTTTTTTAGATAGACCTGTATATGCATCCGTCATGACCGGAATCGTAATACCTCCTACACCAATACCGCGAATAAACAATACAATGGCGATGACCCAATAGTTTGTGTTTTGGGAGAACCATAAAAAAGGTAATGTTCCAATAAAGGTTATGACAATAGCAAATATAACAACAAATTTTGCTCCTACTTTGTCAATCATTTTTCCAATTAACGGTCTCGCAAGAAACATACCTAATCCTTGTGGTATGAGCGATAAAGCTGCAAAAATAACAGTATCCTCTCTAATATTTTGAAAATATAGCGGTAAAAGCAGCATTGGTCCATTAGTGCCGATTCCCGCTAAAAACAAGGCGAAAATGGACGCGCTAAAACTTTTGAATTTAAATAAGTTTAATGGGAGTACCGCTTTTTCAGTTCGTTTGAACGCATAAATAATATATATAATCGTTAATACAATGCCTAGTCCGACAAATTCAATTGTCTTAGAATTATTGAAACCGGAGCCTGTCGATGCTTTTGTAATCCCATAAATAAAGCTTGCTGAAAGCCCGCCTAACAATAATATACCGAACCAATCAAATGTTGCCTGTTTATTGGTGGCAGCGAAGCTTGGGAGCTTTTTGTAAATGAAGTATAACGCAATCAACCCAATTGGAATATTTACAAAGAAGATCCAGCGCCATGATAGATACTGCACAATAACTCCTCCGATGATCGGACCAATGATCGGTCCTAGAATGATCGGCATCCCAACAATAGACATTAATTTCCCCATATTTTCTTGTCCCGCGGCCTGCACTAATAATGTCGTTAACAACGGAATGATAAGTCCTGCGCTAAAACCTTGAACAAGACGGAAAACAATTAAGCTATCAATGTTCCAAGCAGTCCCCGAAAGGATGGAACTAATCAAAAACAGTGCTTGTGCTACTAAATAAATATTTTTTCCGTCAAAGCGATTGATGAACCACCCTGAAAAAGGAACCGCAATTCCTGTTGCTAAAACATAACCTGTTATTACCCATTGAATCGTATCAATGGAAGTATGGAAATCCTTACTAAAATTATTTATAGCAATGTTCACCATCGTTGAATCCAGCATCGGCGCAATTGCCCCAAGCACTAATACAAGTGCGACACTTACCAGTTCTTTTGGTAATTTTCCCTCACTCTTCCCCGTCATGTTTATCACTCTCTTTCTTATATTAGAAACATTTTGTACCTTAAATACGAATTCAGTATACACCTAAAACATTTAAAGTACAATATGTACTTTAAAATTATGATAAAATAATGTTAAATTGAACCAGGGGGTACAGACATGGCAAATGAACGCAAACGCGGAAGTGAATTGGAAGTTGCAATTTTAGAAGCTGCATTTGAAATTCTTCAAACATCTGGATACGAAAACATGACATTTCAAAACGTTGCAAAACGAGCACAAACAAGTCGAACTGTACTCTACCGCCGTTACGAAACGAAAGTCAATTTATTACATGCGTTGATACGATATAAATCAAAACGAGCGCTCGGTGGAAATATGATTGATTTATTACAAGATAAGGGAAGTTTGCGGGGGAATCTATTAACGGTTGTACAACTTTATCAACAGTTCTTCGAGGCGGTCGGCCCTGAAATATTGAGTGCAATGGTATTCGAATTGAGCCAGAAAAAAGAACTATTCCAACAATTTGGAGAGAGAGCGCGTGAGAGTAATTTTATAATGATGAAGAAGATACAACATTTTGCCAAACAAAACGGCGAAATAAACCACGAATTTACACCGATGCAAATGAGTTTGCCTTTTGATTTATTACGTTTCGAAAACTTAATACGCGGCGGAAATGTATCCGAAGAGTATTTAATAAAATTAGTGGATGAAGTGCTGATGCCAATTTATTCAGGAGAAAAATAAAGCAGCGAAAGTTCCAAAAATAAACAAAAAAGCCCTAGGAAAACTCTATAGCAGCTTTCCTAGGGGAAATCTTATTATTCCCACTCAATCGTTGCAGGTGGTTTACTTGTAATATCGTAAACGACTCGGTTTACATGTGGGACTTCATTGACAATTCTACGAGAAATTACTTCAAGAACTTCCCAAGGGATGCGGGCCCAGTCTGATGTCATACCATCAATGGAAGTTACAGCTCGAATTCCAATTGTATAATCATATGTCCTAGCATCACCCATTACACCAACACTACGAATATTCGGCAATACAGTAAAATACTGCCAAATATCGCGTTCTAATCCGGCATTTTTAATTTCCTCGCGTAAAATATAATCAGATTCACGAACCATTTCAAGTTTTTCTTCTGTAATTTCACCAAGTACACGAATACCTAAACCCGGACCTGGGAAAGGTTGTCTCCATACGATTTCATCAGGAATCCCTAATTCTGTCCCAACTGCGCGTACTTCATCTTTAAATAAAGTATTTAATGGCTCTATTAGTTTAAATTTCATATCTTCCGGTAATCCGCCAACATTATGGTGGGATTTAATCGTTTGTGCCGTAGCAGTTCCGCTTTCAATAATATCTGTATAAAGTGTTCCTTGCGCTAGAAAATCAATTCCTTTTAATTTTGAAGCCTCATCGTCAAATACGTAAATAAATTCGTTACCAATGATTTTACGTTTTTTCTCTGGGTCAGATACCCCTTCTAACTTATTCAAGAAGCGATCTTTTGCATCAACTTTAATGACATTCATGTTGAAACCTTCTGTGAATGTTTTCATGACGCTTTCCGCTTCTCCTTTTCTAAGCAAACCATGATCAACAAAAATACATGTTAATTGATCTCCAATTGCTTTATGAATAAGAACAGCAACAACAGAAGAATCTACCCCTCCGCTTAAAGCACAAAGCACTTTCTTATCTCCGACAGTCTGGCGAATTTTTTCCATTTCCATTTCAATAAAATTCTCCATTGACCAAGTACCTTGACAATCGCAAATGTCAAAAGCAAAATTTCTCAACAACTCATTTCCATGCACAGAATGTCTAACTTCAGGATGGAATTGTACAGCGTATAGACGACGAGATTCATCACTCATTGCTGCAATTGGGCAAGTTGGATTGCTTGCAACGATTGTAAATCCTTCTGGTGTCTCTGTAACAAGATCTCCGTGGCTCATCCATACAACTTGATCTGACGGTAAGTCGCCAAATAATTTCGTTGCATGCTCAATATGGATTTCAGCTTTTCCATACTCGCGATGATTCGCCTTTTCTACTTTTCCGCCAAAGAATTTTGTCATTAGCTGCATACCGTAGCAAATACCTAAAATTGGTACATCAAGTTCAAATATTTCTTCATCACAATGGAATGCATTCTCGTCATACACACTGTTTGGTCCACCTGAAAAAATAATTCCCTTTGGATTCATCGCCTTAATTTCTTCTGCAGTGATCGTATGTGGATGTAATTCGCTATAAACCCCGAATTCACGAATTCTGCGGGTAATAAGCTGATTATATTGACTGCCGAAATCCAATACAATAATTTTTTCTTGATGGGCTAGATCCATCGCTTTTGACATACTAAAAATCCTCCAATAGTAAAAATTTTTAACATATTTTTATTTTCGTTATCATAAATGTAGCATTATCCCAGTTTTAACACAATCATACTAAAAATCTCTACTCACGTAACATAGCAAGCAATAGGCTATATTGCATCATTCTGTTTATTTGGCTTATACTCTCTATTATGAAAGATCCTGTTTTTATTTAATTTCCATAATGCAGAAAATCAGCTTCAAGCAAAAAAGCCAAAAATAAAAAAACTAGAATTTCCACCTAAAAAAGACATGAAGGCAGAATTCTAGTATGTATAATACTAACTGCCTTCATAGTCCAATCATTTACGGTGATTAGGTAGAGACTTTCGAACCTTATTATCGAAATTATATGAAGTAAGAGTTTATTGGGATTGAATTTGTCCTCATTTTACCTCTTGAATCATAAGTTGGTCAACCACCTACATAGTTAATTTAATTTTCTAGCAAATTCGTTTCCATTTTATGAACACTTTTTTCAAATACAGGATTTCTTTACTTTCTTATATAATGAAATAGTATAATAATATTGTATTCGCTTTCCAAACTAGGCTTTACCAATTTCAAAGGAGGTCAACTGTTTGTTTAGAAAATGGTTTGGTAGGAACAACGATTCAAAAGATACATTGACAGTTATTGCACCAATCTCTGGTAAGGTGACTAAATTAGAGGATGTTCCTGATCCAGTCTTCTCAGAAAAAATGATGGGTGATGGCATTGCAATTGATCCTGTTGAAGGAAAGATTCTATCCCCTGTCGAAGGAAGAATCGTACAAATTTTTCCAACAAAGCACGCAATAGGAATTCAAGCAAAAAATGGAGTAGAATTATTAATTCATATTGGATTAGAAACAGTTTCACTTAACGGAGAAGGATTTAACATATATGTATCTGAAGGTGAAAAAGTAAAACAAGGCGATCTTCTTGTCACGTTTAACTTAAACTTTATCAAAGCAAATGCGAACAGTTCTGTAACTCCTATTGTTATTACAAATTCCAACGAAATGGAATCGATTATATTACAGGCAGCAAACGAAGTTAAAGCAGGAGAAGATCCGCTATTAACGATTAATAAATAATATCAAAAAGGGTCTTACACCTGCACATTCAAGGCTTGGTATAAGGCCCTTTCAGTTAAATGGGTGACCAATTATTTCCAAAAATCATCAAATATCGTAATCGGCATATGGCGTTTATGCTGAGCCTTTAAATACCATGATTCAATTTTTTCTTTTGCTTCAGGTGAAACTTCTTTTCCTTCTAAATAATCATCAATTTCATTATATGTAACACCAAGCGCAACTTCATCCGCTAATTGTGGACGGTCATCTTCTAAATCCGCTGTAGGTGTTTTTAAATATAAACGTTCTGGTGCCCCGAGTTCCTTAAGAAGCATTTTTCCTTGACGTTTATTTAAACGGAAAATAGGAACAAGATCCGCACCACCATCACCATATTTTGTATAAAAACCAGTAACATTTTCTGCCGAGTGATCCGTTCCTAAAACAGCACAATTTTCCATTGCTGCGATACTGTACTGAACTTTCATACGTTCTCTTGCTTTTTCATTACCTTTTGCAAAATCAGATAAAATAATGCCCGCTTCTTTTAGAGAGGCTTCACTTGCATCAACAGCAGGTTTAATATTTACGGTTATATCTTTATCCGGCTGAATAAATTGGATGGATAATTCTACGTCGTCTGCGTCCTTTTGTACACCGTAAGGAAGACGTACTGCGATAAATTTATAGTCTTCGTCCCCTGTCTCTTCTTTCATTTCATTAATAGCAATTTGCGCTAGTTTCCCTGTTAAGCACGAATCTTGCCCTCCTGAAATCCCAAGGACAAATCCTTTCATAAACGTATATTTTTTAAGATAACTTTTTAGAAAATTAACGCTTTTACGAATTTCCTCTTTTGGATCAATAACTGGCTGAACCTTCATTTCTTCTACAATTCTCTTTTGTAAGGCATCCATTATATTTCCCTCCTTCTACAACATTAAAATAGTATACACTATTTAGCACTAAGTCTATCTTCTATCATTTTACATCAATTCACTTAAATCATTCATCTTCTTTAAACCGCGCAACCTTTTCTCTTACTTCCGCAATATTACGCATCTTGTTATCCCAACATTTTTGGCTCAAATCAACCGGATATTCTTCTGGATTTAAAGAACGCTTGTATTCATCCCATAAATAGTTAAGATTTTCGAGTGCGTATTGTTGAATTTCCTTTAACTCTGGAAGTTCATAAATTAATTTTCCATCCACAAAAATATTTTGATGAATATTAATCGCTTCGAAATTAGTAACATATTTACTAATAAAAGTATGAACAGGGTGGAACATCTTTAGTCTTTTTTCTGCTTGCGGGTTTTCATCTTTAAGTGTTATATAATCCCCTTCTAGTTTGTTAGTTCGTTTATTTAAAATCCGGTATACCTTTTTCAGCCCTGGTGTAGTTACCTTTTCAGCATTACTTGAAATTTTAATCGTATCTTGCATAACTCCATTTTCATCTTCAATGGAGACCATTTTATAGACGGCGCCCAAAGCCGGCTGATCGTATGCCGTAATTAATTTTGTGCCGACCCCCCATGTATCAATCTTCGCCCCTTGAGCTTTTAAATGCAGCATTGTATATTCATCTAAATCTCCAGAGGCAACAATTTTTGCATTAGGAAATCCAGCTTGATCCAACATCTCTCGTGCTTTTTTTGATAAAAAGGCCATATCGCCGCTATCTAAACGGATGCCAATAAAATTAATACGGTCACCAAATTCTTTGGCTACTTTTATTGCATTCGGGACTCCTGAGCCTAAAGTATCATATGTATCAACAAGAAAAACACAATCTTTAAATGTCTCAGCGTACTTCTTAAATGCAGTATAGTCATCCCGATAAGCTTGTACCATCGCATGGGCATGTGTCCCGCTAACTGGGATGCCAAACATTTTTCCAGCCCTGACATTGCTAGTTGCATCAAAACCGCCAATATAAGCTGCACGCGTACCCCATATTGCCGCGTCTAATTCATGGGCACGTCTCGTACCAAATTCTAAAACTAATTCATCTTTCGCAACGAGCTTAATTCTAGCTGCCTTAGTTGCAATTAAAGTCTGGTAATTAATAATATTTAGGATTGCCGTTTCAATGATTTGCGCTTCTGCCAGTGTCGTTTCTACCTGAATAAGCGGTTCTTTATCGAATACCAATTCTCCTTCACGAACAGAACGGAATGTACCTGTAAACCGCATACTCTTTAAATACTGCAAAAATGCCTCTTCGTACCCCACTTCTTCACGCAAGTATGCAATGTCATCATCGGAAAAGCTGAAATTTTTTAGATACTCAATAATTCTTTCTAATCCAGCAAAAATGGCAAAACCATTATCAAATGGAATTTTTCTAAAAAACGCCTCAAACACAACTTTTCGATTATGGATGCCGTCTTCCCAATACGCTTTCACCATATTGATTTGGTACAAATCGGTATGAAGCGCTAAACTATCATCTTTGTAACGCATGATTTTTCACTCCTAATGATCTATTAAAGAAGTTCCGCACCAAGAGAGTGCCGAAAATGGTCCAATGCCCATTCGTG
This sequence comes from Heyndrickxia ginsengihumi, assembly GCF_011008565.1. Classification (GTDB taxonomy): domain Bacteria; phylum Bacillota; class Bacilli; order Bacillales; family Bacillaceae_C; genus Weizmannia; species Weizmannia ginsengihumi. The sequence continues at coordinate 193,604 of NZ_JAAIWK010000003.1, read as the reverse complement.
TCCCTTTGGATTAAAACTTGCTACTGCATCTTGATAGATGAACAGTTTAAAGCCTTTATTATAAGCATCAATTGCTGTATGCAGCACACATATATCCGTGCATACACCACATAAATAAACTTCCTTAATAGATCTTTCTCTTAATTTTAATTCCAAGTTTGTTCCCGCAAATGCACTGTAACGTGTTTTATCCATATAATATACATTTTTCCTATTTTTATGTTGTTCGTACAGTTTCTGCAAGGAACCATATAAATTTCGCCCTTGTGTGTCAACAATATTATGAGGTGGGAATAATATTGTTTCAGGATGATATGAATCTTGTTCTTCATGACAATCTACTGCAAAAACGACATAATCATTTCTTTCAATAAATGTACGGGTCAAATTCACAATATTCTTCTCAATTACTTGACCAGGTTTTCCGCATGTCAGCCGACCTTCATCCGCAACAAAGTCATAAGTATAATCAATATTGATTAACGCTTTTTGAACACTCATCGTTTACATCCTCCCACCAACGATTCATTTACTTTTTATTTTACATGAATTCACTTCGTTAGAAAACAATTCCAACATCATGTGTAACAAATGATGTACGATTTGTCGGCAACATGCACTTTATTAATAAAGCAAAAAAGAACTGTTTTTTCTTCCATAATGAAAAGGAATAAAGAATAGCTCCTTTAAGCATATATGAAAAAAAGATTAATTTTCCGTAAGTTGGTTATAATTAATATAGTTTTTCTTATAATATGATTTTAGATGAACTTTTCTTAAATACACTTCGTCTTTTTGTATGTGAATAAGGCAAAACCTTTATGTGATTGAACTCACTCTCTTGCCGAAACAATCACAACTAGATTAGTAGGGCGGTGTACATATATATGAAATTCCATTTAGCCAAAAACTTAAATGGAGAAAAAAAATCACTATTGGTTGCAATATTTCTTCTTGCCATTTATCTTGCACCAATGTTCATACTCGGCGGCAATATGCACATTCGAGTACATGATAATTTGGATTCTAATATTGCCTGGTACAAAGTCTTACATGATAGCGGAGAACTATTCAGTCCTTTAAATTCGACCATCCCGCAAATTATTAATGGCTTACCGCGAGATGCTTACGGAACAGAGTTTAGTGGTATTCAATGGTTATATCAATTGTTTTCCCCTGTCGTTGCATATACTTGGAGTCAAACGATCACAAGAATTTTTGCTTTTTTAGGGATGTACTTACTATTAAAGAAACACTTCATAAAAAACGACGATGCATATCCTATTAGAGTATGGGTTTCTTTAGCATTTGCCATTACACCTTTTTGGCCTTCTGGAATGCTTAGTACATTAGGACAGCCTCTTGCACTTTGGGCATTTTTAAACATTCGTGCCAGAAAAGGAACTTGGAGAGAATGGCTGACACTTACATTGCTGCCTTTCTACTCAAGCTTTATTTTAGGATTCTTCTTTTTCTTAACGGCCATGGTATTATTATGGTTACGTGACGTAATCGTTAAAAAAGATTGGAATATTAAGTTTTTAGCAAGTATCGCTTTTATGACAAGTCTCTATTTAGCGATTGAGTATCGTCTTGTCTATTCTTTAGTATTCCCGAAAGAACCTACAAGTAGAAATGAATTTGTAAGTTCGAAATTACATTTCTGGCACACCATTAGACTTGTATTCAAAAACTATTTTTTAGGACATACTCATGTCATGACGCTCCATACATTTGTCATCGTTCCTTTGTCATTTATTGTTTTATGGATTATTTTGAAAAGGAAAACTTGGCATGAAGATAAGCGCTATATGCAGCTCTTTATTTTAAATTTCGTTCTCTCTGTTTGGTATGCCTTTTGGTTCAATGAAATGTGGCAACCTTTGAAAGAAAAGATTAGCCTACTAAACACTTTTAACTTTGCCCGTTTCCATTTTTTGCGTCCGCTCATTATTTACGTCATGTTTGCAGTAGGATGTTTAATTCTCTGGAAAATAAATAATAAATGGAAAGTATTCGTGAAGGTTTGTTTAATATTACAAATTCTTGTTTTATTTGCGGCAAATCCAGAAATTTATTATCGCGTGTGTCATACACCATCTTTTAATCAATTTTATGCGGTGCAGCAATTTAAGCAAATAGATCACTATATTGGAAAACCGAAATCATCCTATCGTGTTGCAAGCATCGGGATTCATCCAGCTATTGCTCAATACAACGGTTTTTACACTTTAGATACGTATAATAACTACTATCCATTATCATACAAACATCAATTTCGTAAAATCATTGCTAAAGAGTTAGATAAGAGTCCAGAGTTAAGGGATTACTATGATCATTGGGGAAACAGATGCTATATTTTTGTGGCTGAGTTAGGAAAACATTATGCCTTTCAAAAAACAAGCAAGAAAAAAATACATCATTTAGATTTAAATATTAAACAGTTTAAAAAAATGGGCGGCCGTTATATTTTTTCCGCAGTTCCAATCTTAAATGCTGAACAAGATCATTTACACTTGTTAAAGGTTTTCCATAATAAAGAATCTGCATGGACTATTTATTTATACGAAGCAAAATAATGATTGAGGTGTATGAATCATGAACAATAAACCTGTTTTGACCATTGTAATTCCTTGTTATAACGAAGAGGAAGTATTCCAAGATACAGCAAAACAATTAACTGATATGCTCCATGTACTGATGGATGATAACTTAATTTCCTATGACAGCAGTCTTCTATTTGTAGACGATGGCAGTCATGATCGCACTTGGGACCTAATAGAGTCGGAATCATTGGTCAATCCATTTGTAAAAGGTTTAAAACTGGCTCATAATGCTGGCCACCAAAATGCTTTACTAGCCGGTTTAACTGTTGCAAGCGAGCATTCATCATGTGTCATTTCTATTGATGCAGATTTACAGGACGATATTAATGCTATTCGTACCTTTGTTGAAAAATATCACGAAGGCTACGACATCGTGTACGGTGTACGGGACAGCCGTGAAACAGATACTTTTTTCAAACGGACAACTGCTGAAGGGTTTTACTGGGTAATGCGAAAGCTGGGCATCCAACTTATCCCAAACCATGCTGATTTTCGACTAATGAGCAAAAGGGCTCTAGATGAACTTCTTAAATATAAAGAAACAAACTTATTTTTACGCGGTATTATCCCATTACTCGGTTTCCCTTCCACAAAAGTAATGTATGACCGTAAAAAGCGATTAGCCGGAGAATCAAAGTATCCATTAAAGAAAATGCTTGCCTTTGCATTTGATGGCATTACTTCTTTTAGTATTGCGCCTATTCGCTTTGTTACCTCTTTAGGATTTATTTCAGTCTTATTAAGTATTCTCGTCGGCATTTATGCGTTCATCCAAAAACAAATGGGCCATACAAGCACAGGGTGGACATCACTCATTTTGTCTATTTGGTTTCTTGGAGGGATAGAATTAATTGCAATCGGACTTGTCGGTGAATATATAGGAAAGATTTTCAAAGAAGTTAAAAGACGACCACGATTTTCAATTGAAACAAATTTATATTCAAAAAGGGATAAGAAAAAAAGGCTTATCCATTCCGGCAATCATGGTAGGGGCTAAAGAAGATTTCTTCAGCTCCTACTTTTCTTTATGAAATATTAAGAATACTATTGTAGAATATACGAATTACTAAACGATATGTAACGGCATTTTCGTTATTATACGTATGCTTTAAATTAGGAGGGAGACCATTCGATTATGTTTGATAAGCTTCGCCAATTATGTAAGTTTGGTATAGTCGGAATAGCAAATACTCTTATAGATTGTATTGTTTTTTTCATACTTACAACCTTCCATATAGAATATCTCGTCGCCCAAGCATGTTCTTACTCAGCGGGAATGGTAAATAGTTACATACTAAACAGATCATGGACCTTTCAAGTTAGAAAAAAAGCAAGCTTTCAAGAAATGATCCGTTTTATTGTAATCAACGTAATCGTTTATGGTATAACGTCATTACTGCTGTTTATATTCCACCAACAAATGCACATGCCGCTAATGATCGCTAAACTAGGTGCTACCGTTGCTGGAATTGCAGTTAACTTTATCGGAAGCCGACTTTGGGTTTTTCAGGTAAAACACCAAAAAGAGGGGATCTAAAGATTAGATCCCCTTTTTAAAGATTAATGAATATTTTCCTTAGTCAATATATGCCTGCTCACCATGCATTGTAATATCAAGACCTTTAATTTCCGCTTCTTCGTCAACACGAATTGGCATAAATAATTGGATCACTTTTATAATCACATAAGATACAACCGCAACAAAGATATATGTTGCAACAATAGCTGTAAGCTGTTTAAGGATTAAACTTGGATCCCCATAAAATACTCCATTTGCACCAGCATCATTTACTGCTTTTGTTGCAAATAAACCTGTTGCGATACCGCCCCATGTTCCACCAATACCGTGAATTCCAAAAGCATCTAAAGTGTCATCGTAACCAAGTTTAGTTTTCAAATAAGTGACAGCCCAGAAACAAACAATTCCACCAACTATACCGATAATAATTGATGCATAAGTTTCAACAAATCCACAAGCAGGTGTAATTGCTACAAGTCCTGCAACTCCGCCGGAAATTGCACCAGATAAAGAAGGCTTTTTATTTGTAATCCATTCCACCGCAGTCCACCCAATCATTCCACATGCAGCAGCGGTATTTGTATTAACAAAGGCAGTCATTGCAACATTATTGAGTGTCAGCGCACTACCTACATTAAATCCAAACCATCCGAGCCATAAGAAACTTCCACCAATAAGCACAAGCATTAGATTGTGTTTTGCCTCTGCTTCAGAGTGTTTTCTTTTCCCAAGTACAATAGCAAGAACTAAGCCAGCTACCCCAGAGGAAATATGAACAACGTTACCGCCGGCAAAATCTAAAGTACCTAAATTACGTAACCATCCACCAACACCCCAAACCCAGTGAGCAACAGGTGAATAGACAAGCAGACACCAAGCAGTAATGAAGATAAGGTATGCTGAAAATTTCATTCGGCCAACAAAACCACCAGATATAATAGCAACTGTTATAATTGCAAAAGTCATTTGAAATAACATGAATAAATTATGAGGAATTGTCGCACTATAGTCTGCATTAGGTTTAAATGTTACGCCATGTAATCCAGACCAGTTTAATCCCCCAATAATAGCGTTCCCACTAGGAGAAAAAGCAAGTGAATAGCCAACTAAAACCCATAAAACCGAAACAACTGCTAAAGAACCAAAACTATACATCGCTGTACTTAAAACATTTTTACTTTTTACCATACCTCCGTAAAAAAGCGCAATAGCCGGTGTCATGATCCATACCAATGCTGTCGCCACAAACATAAATACTGAATCTGCAGGTTGCATTTGTCTCTCCCCTTTTAATAATGTTAGTTTTTTTAACATTTATTTGTTATTAAACTTATCATACGAAAATCTAACAAAGATTTCAATACTATAGGACCATTTTTTTAGAAATTTCTAAAAAATGCTGTTAGGTTTTCTTACACAACTAATTTGTCATCGCTTTCAAATGAATTTATCATAAAAAAACTCCCATAAATCTAAACGACTTATGGAAGTTCATATATGTAAACAAAAAGTCTATTAATCTTTTGGTCGTTGTTCATGCCGATGATCATAGCCACAAACCCAAACAGCTTGTTGAATCTGCAACCAGAGACATAGCAAGAACAACTTTTTAGATAAGCCTATCTTAATCCTAGTCAATTAAAAAAACATTAAAGAAAGGAGAGAAATTAAAAAAATGTAATAAAAAAATGTGCAAGCTTAATCATTTCTTAGTGCATTCTAAAATATGATACAATCTCAACGTAACAAATAAGAATGGAAAGAAGGGTCTGGCATGAATTCATTCACTTTTCATAACCCGACTGAGTTGATTTTTGGAAAAGGCCAACTCAGCCAATTGGAAAACAAAATTGATCAATTAGGAAGCAAGATACTTCTCGTATATGGTGGCGGGAGCATTAAAAAATCTGGTTTATACGATAAATTACAAACAATTTTCCAGAAAAAAAACTGCGAAATTGTGGAACTAGCAGGAGTAGAACCTAATCCACGCCTTTCTACTGTCCATAAAGGGATTGAATTCATTCGTGAACATAAACTTAATTGGATATTAGCAGTAGGCGGCGGGAGCGTCATCGATGCCTCTAAAGCTATGGCTGTCGGAGCGCTTTATGATGGAGATGTTTGGGATTTTTATGAAAGAAAAGCTGTTGCTAAGGATGCATTGCCTCTAGGAACAATCTTAACATTATCTGCGACAGGCTCTGAAATGAACCGTGGTTCTGTCGTTACAAATTGGGAAACAAAGCAAAAACATGGCGCTGGTACAACTTTCCCAACCTTCTCTATATTAGATCCAGAGAATACCTTCACAGTTCCAAAAAACCAAACTGTTTATGGGATTTCTGATACTCTCTCCCATACGTTCGAGCAATACTTTTCACATACACCTGAAATTCCATTACAGACAGGATTAGCAGAAACAATTATGAAAACAGTAATTGGAAATGCCAAGAAGGCTCTTGATAATCCTGAAGATTATGATGCGAGGGCAAATTTAATGTTAAGTTCTACCCTTGCATTAAACGGGTTACTTGCAATGGGTGTTGAAACAGACTGGGCGACCCATTCTATAGAACACGCTGTGAGTGCTGTTTATGATATTCCGCATGGCGGCGGTCTTGCCATTATATTCCCTAACTGGATGAAATACGTATACAAAGAGGATGTTTCCCGTTTCAAACGATTTGCAATAGAAGTGTGGGATGTTTCGCCAGAAGGTAAATCTGATGAAGAAATTGCTTTAGCTGGTATTGAAGCAGTAAGGAATTTCTTTAACGAAATCGGTGCTCCTAGCCGCTTAGCTGATTATAATATTGGTGACGATCAATTAAAAGTAATGGCTAAAAAAGCTCTGCCATTCGGGCCAATCGGAAACTTCAAAAAGCTTTCCGAAGAAGACGTGTATGAAATTTTAAAAATGAGTTTATAATATTTAAGCCAAATCAAAACTCTAGGCCGACAAGAAGTTTTCTTGTCGGCTGTTTTTTTTATTACGGAAGAGGATAGTTCCCGAAGCTTTCCGCGGACCGAGCCCATAGACTTAAAATAAAAAAAGTACACCCCCCAGCGAATAATAAATTCAATGGGGGGTGTCTACACGCTAAGCCAACAAGAAGTATTCTTTAAGACTCTTCAACGACTTTCGTTACGACTGTCTTACGTTTCATAATAAATGGATATAAGATTAGACCAACTATAAATAAGCCAATTCCTAATGCGAATGTTTTTAAATCCGCCGTTCCTGTTACAATTACCCACACCGAGTATACTAATGCGATAAATGTAATAATACCGTCAGCGTAGCGTGATGTTGTTTTTACATACGTTTCTCCTGTTATCACCAATTTTAATTGATAAATAGTTGAAACGAGATAAGGTATTAAATAAGCAAGTGTTGCTACTACAATCGTAAAATTATAGGCTTTAGAAATTGTACCTGAAATCGTCGCAAATAGGAAAAACTGTGTCATAATATTTGTTAACGTCAATGAAAATATCGGGCTTCCATTTTTATTGATTTTACTAAACACATTAGGAAATAGTCCAACTTTTGCCGCTTGATACGGAACTTCCGAGCTAACAATAATCCATCCAACCGTTGAGCCAAGAAGTGATATTAAAGCTAACACAGCTAAAATATATTGTCCGTTGCTTCCAAGAACTTCCCCAAGTGCATCAACAAGTGGTTTTTGTGATGTCTTTAATTCTGCTTGTGATAAAGCTCCCATTGTTAGCAGTGTAATACCTACATAAATTAAAACGGAAATAAGCAAACCTAAAAGTGTTGCCTTTTTGACGTCTCGTTGAGATTCCGCCCGGTTTGAAAGCATAACTGCTGACTCAATTCCAACAAATGCCCATAATGTTGAAATGGCTGCTCCATTAATTTGTCCACCTAATGAGATTGAATTACCTTTAGCATCAATGAACTCTTTAGCATTCCCGAAATTTGCAGCATCAAATGCAAACACTGTTAATAAAATAAACATCATGAACCCGAGTACTTTTGTAATTGTCGCAACTAAGTTTACTTTACCACCGCTATTGATATTGCGCGCAAGAATCCATTGAATTCCCCACAACATAACGGTACAAACAGCAAAAGTTAAAAACTTCCCTATTTCTAATTGAAAAGAGCCGATTGATGCAATGACTTTTGTACTTTGCATAATCGGAAAAAATGTTGTCAAATAGCCAGCAAAAGAAATAATAACCGATGCTGTAGCTGCCCAGTTTGCTGCCCAATATCCCCATGCCATACTGTATCCAGCAACTTTACCTGCCCTTTTTGATTTGAAAAGGGCTTGCGCATAACTTTGCGGACCTGCTTTTAGTTCTGGTTTACGAATAGCTAAACTACCAAAAACTAAAGCGATCATGAATACACCCAATCCTGTTAAAATCCACGCCAATGTAGATCCAAGTGGACCAGATACATTTGCAAGATTGGCAGGCAACATAAAAATACCGCCCCCAACCATATTTCCAACAACAAAAGTTGTTAATGTCCATAAACCCCATTTTTTTGCTTCCATTATATTTTCACCCTTCTAGCTGTATTCTCATTAAATTATCGGATGGACATATTGTATAATAACCCTTTAGTTTAGTAAAGTAGTAAATAGCTAATATACTAAAATTTTAATTGGTAATTTTTACGTCCTTTCCCTATTTTCTAATATTAAGGGCATAGGGGAAATCGTTATATTCACAACAAAACGATCATTTGCATCATCCTTCTACATTAGTAAAACTCGGGCATCATAATGGGCAGTGTACAATAGAAAAGACCCTCCAATAATGTATTTAGAGGGCCTTTTCGCTTTATAATGCTTTATTTTTATTATAAACATCGAACGCAACTGCCAGTAGTAACACTAATCCTTTAATCGTCTGCTGCCAATCAATTCCCAGTCCTAAAATAGACATCCCATTGTTCATTACCCCCATAACCAAACCGCCAACAATTGCTCCTCCAACCGTTCCAATTCCTCCATACGCTGATGCCCCGCCAATAAAACATGCTGCAATTGCGTCCAGTTCAAAGTTGGTACCAGCTTTTGGCGTAGCTGCATTTAGACGCGCCGCAAAAGCTAATCCTGATAATGCAGCTAATATTCCCATATTAACAAATACCCAAAATGTAACCCTTTTTGTTTTTACCCCAGATAAACTTGCTGCTTTCTCATTCCCGCCAATCGCATACACTTGTCTTCCAACAACAGTTCTTTTCATCATAAACGAATAGACTAAAATTAATACAAAGAGGATTACAAGTATATTTGGTATTCCCTCGTATGTTGCAAGAATATAGGTAAAGAGATTTACAATGATCGCTATAATAATAATTTTCGCGAAAAATAACTTACTAGACAAAATCGGCAATTGATATTTTTTCTGCTGATTTCGATTTCTCAACTCATTCACAATATAAATGACAGTGACAATAATACCGAGTACAATCGCCAATATATTTATATCTTTTCCATGAACAATATCGGGAATAAAACCAGAGCTTATTTCTTGATAGCTGTTAGGAAAAGGGGCCAAAGATTCCCCTTGCAATACGAGCATAGTTAAGCCGCGAAAAATAAGCATACCTGCTAACGTGACGATAAAGGCAGGAATTTTAACATACGCAACCCAGAAACCTTGCCAAGCCCCAATGAAAGCACCGATGATTAACGAAAAGATCAGGACAAGGTATGTTGGAAGGTGCATATTAATTGTCATAATCGCAGAAACCGCTCCGACAAACGCTGCAACAGACCCTACCGATAAATCAATATGTCCTGTAATAATAATCAAAACCATCCCAATAGCCAAAATGAGTACATAACTATTTTGTAAAATAATATTTGTAATATTTAAAGGACGTAATAAAATACCATCGGTTAAAATTTGAAACAAAATTGCAATTAAAACTAGCGCAATGAACATTCCGTATTGCCTCATATTATTTTTCATGATTTGAACAATCGCGCCCATATTATACACCCTCCTTCGTCATATATTTCATCATCAATTCTTGTGTCGCATCTTCTTTCATTACTTCGCCGGTGATTTTCCCTTTATTCATTACGTAAATTCGATCAGCCATCCCTAAAATCTCTGGAAGCTCAGAAGAAATAAAGATAATCCCTTTCCCTTGATTTGCCAGTTGATGAATAATTGTATAAATCTCATACTTCGCTCCAACATCTATTCCTCTTGTCGGCTCATCTAATATTAAAATATCAGGCTCAGCAAACATCCATTTGCTTAATAAGACTTTTTGTTGATTTCCTCCGCTTAAATTTCCGGACATTTGTAAAATGCTTGACGATTTAATTTTTAGCTTTTCCCTTAATCGTTCTACTTCTTTTATTTCCTTGCGTTCATTAATGACTGTTTTTTTAGAAATTCTTTTTAAGTTTGCTAATGTCATATTTTCTTTTATCGATTGAATTAAATTCAGTCCAAGATTTTTACGGTCCTCTGTTACATATGCGAAACCATATCGGATCGCATCTGCGACAGACTTAATCTGAATTGGTTGTGCATCTTTAAGGATTTGTCCTGTAATTTTCTTACCATACGATCTGCCAAATAAGCTCATTGCCATTTCAGTTCTCCCTGCTCCCATAAGACCTGCGATTCCAACAATCTCACCCTTTTTGACAGAAAGATTAACGCTATCCACAATTTTTTGATCAGTATTGGCAGGATGATAAACAGTCCAATCCTTTATTTCAAGTATCGTATCCCCTATGTTGGCTATTCGATCTGGAAAACGATTCGTTAAATCTCGTCCAACCATTCCGCGGATAATTCGCTCCTCAGTAACCTGATCCTCTTTCATATTCATCGTTTCAATCGTTTTTCCATCCCGTAAAATCGTGAGGGAATCTGCGATTTTTGCGATTTCGTTCAATTTATGAGAAATAATAATAGAGGTAATCCCTTGCTTTTTAAATTCTAGAATTAAAGATAATAAATTATCACTTTCAGTTTCATTTAAAGCAGAGGTCGGTTCATCTAAGATTAGTAGTTTCACTTCCTTTGAAAGTGCTTTAGCAATTTCCACAAGTTGCTGTTTGCCCACCCCGATACTTCTAATTAATGTTTCGGGAGATTCATTTAGCCCAACCTTTTGTAATAGTTCGTTTGTTTGAATGAAAGTTTCAATCCAATTAATAACCCCTTTCTTTGAACGTTCATTTCCTAAAAATATATTTTCTGCAATTGATAAATCAGGGATGAGTGCTAACTCCTGATGAATAATAACGATCCCCATTTTCTCACTTTGTTTAATATCCTTAAATTTACAAAGCTCCCCATCAAAGTAAATCTCTCCAGAGTAAGAACTGTACGGATAAACTCCACTCAATATTTTCATTAAAGTTGATTTACCAGCACCATTTTCACCACATAGAGCATGTATTTCCCCTTTTTTTACTCGTAATTGAACTTGTTCGAGCGCCTTAACCCCTGGGAATTCTTTTGTAATACTATCCATCTCTAAAATATACTTGGACATTTTGCTCCCCCCTTACAAAAGTGAAGGAGAAGCTGCCCTATACCATAGAACATATATAAGACAGCTTCATTCAATGAAAAATGCTATTTTAATTGACTTTCTTTGTAGTAGCCACTATCCACTAAAACTTTTTTATAGTTCGACTTATCGACTGAAACTGGATTCAGCAAATAGGAAGGAACAACTTTAACACCGTTATCATAAGATTTTGTATCGTTCACTGTTACTTTTTTCTTGTGTAGCACATCATCTGCCATTTGTACTGCTTGTTTTGCTAACTTTCTCGTATCCTTAAAAACCGTCTGCGTTTGTTCACCAGCAAGAATCGATTTTACAGAAGCAAGTTCGGCATCCTGGCCAGTAATGATCGGCATAGGCTTTTTAGCCGAGCCATATCCAACACTTTTTAATGAAGAAATGACCCCGATGCTAATTCCATCATAAGGAGAAAGAACTGCGTCTACTTTATCCTTTGTATAATGTGCGCTTAAAATGTTATCCATACGTGATTGTGCAGTTGCCCCATCCCAACGAAGCGTTGCAATTTGACTGAATTTTGTCTGTCCGCTTAACACTTTAAGTTTGCCAGTATCTATATAAGGATTTAAAACCGACATTGCCCCTTTAAAGAAAAACTGAGAGTTATTATCATCTGGAGAACCACCAAATAGCTCAATATTGAATGGACCTTTCCCCTCTTTCAGTCCAAGTTTGTCAACAATATATTGCCCTTGTAATACACCAACTTTATAGTTATCAAAGGTAGCATAATAATCTACGTATTTTGAATTGCGAATTAAGCGGTCATAAGCAATGACTTTAATATTTTGCTCATGTGCCTTTTTTAATACATCTGTCAATGCTTCTCCATCAATAGAAGCAATGACTAATATATTGACACCTTTTGTAATCATATTCTCAATTTGTGATACTTGATTTTGAACATCATCTTCCCCATATTGAAGATCAACTTTATAGCCAAGCTTTTCAAATTGTTTCTTCATATTATTTCCATCTGCTATCCATCTTTCGGAGGATTTTGTTGGCATTGCAATTCCAACATAACCTTTATTTTTAGTTCCTCCCTTTCCACAAGCAGCTAAGGACAACACTAAAATACATACACTTAAAACAATCATCCACTTTTTTTTCACAAAATTTCCCCCTCTGTCTCGATAAGTTTCTAAAACGCTTACAATATTGTTTTTACAACTTACAATCCCCTTTCCCCCTCCTTACTCTTTTAAAGGCTTTGTTTAAGCCTCATTCCTATAAACAGCAGAAATAAGCTTGCTATGCATAGGAATGAGGCTGCTCTCACCTATGCAATCTAGTTTTTATAAGGGCGGAACAGAAGTAGAACGAATAATCCTGCTAGAAATATGGAGATAAAGTTGTCGATTTATTCTCTGTCCTTCAGTTTTTTTCTTTATCAGTTATACGTATAAATTTTAATACTATGACAAAAGTACGAATTATTTTTTATTAAAAATTGCCACAAAAAAAGAGGTCACCAACTCATCCATAATCCTATGAAGAGTGATGACTACCCTTTTAATCTTCTTTATTTAGCGACTTTGTCGAAGTTCTAACAATAAGTTCCGGCTTGTAGACTTTAATATCTTCTGTTTCCCTTCCTTTCTTATGCTCAACACGAGCTATAATCCATTTGGCAGCGTCAATACCCATTTGCATTTTTGGATGTTTGATGGAAGTAAGTTTTACGTCAGATGTCTCAGCTAAATGAGAATCATCGAATCCAACAATGGATAAATCATTTGGAACATGCAAATTGAGTTGGCGAGTAATGTCCAATATTTTCATTGCTATTTCATCGTTATAACATACAATCGCTGTCGGTCTATTCGGACTCCGTAAAATCTGTATAACTTTGTCTTTCATCATGGCGTCAGCAGTCTCTGTCGTATAGGTAAGGAGAAATTCAGGAAGAAAAGGAAGTTCATAAGTTCTAAATGCTTTTAAAAACCCTTTCATTCGATTAATCCCTTGATAATCATCATTTTTGAAAATCCCCATGATCTTTTTATGATGCAATTTAATTAGATGCTCAGTTGCTAAAAACTCCCCTAATTCATCATCTAATAACATTCTTGGCGGGGTTATTTCCGAGTAAAATTGGTTGATCATTAAATATGGAATCCCGATTTTCTCTAAATTTAAATAGTAATGAATGTTCGGATTGGAATTGCTGCTTTTCGTTGGTTCAACGATCAAGCCATCAACTTTTCTATCAATCATATTTTGCAAACATTTTTCTTCTAAATTTGTATCGTTGTTTGTACTTGCTAAAACGAGTGCATAACCCTTTTCTGTTAAGTAAGATTCGATTCCGCGGATAATAGATGGAAAAATATAATCGGATAAATAAGTAGTAATCACTCCAATTGTTTTTTTATTTTTAGGAGCACTTTCGTTATTTTTCCTATGCGCACAATAAGTACCAGAACCTTGTTCACGATAAAGCCATCCTTCATGCACAAGTTCCCCTATTGCTTGCCTAACCGTATAGCGACTGGCACTAAAGATTTTTACTAACTCATTCTCCGAATTTATTTTTTCACCTGGAACAATCCTTCCTTCCAAAATCCAGCTCATAATTTGATTCTTAATCATAATATATTTGGGCTCTTTTTTCATGTTGGTTGAATCATCCTTTAAATAATTGAATATTTACGATCTAGAAAGTTGTACGTATCAATTATATACAAAAAATACAACTTAGTATGCTTTTTCTTTTAAAAAATACTATTTGCATATTTTCCTATTCCAAGTTTAAATTAGAAATAGTAATGACTATCCTTTAGGAGCGAACGATATGGAATATAAGAAAATACAATCAAAAAAAATATATGAGCAAGTGGCCAGCGAGTTAATTGATATGATTCGGAATGGAACATTAAAACCCGGAGACCGTCTTGATTCTGTTCAGCAACTTGCAGAGAATTTCTCTGTCGGTAGATCTGCAATCCGCGAAGCACTTACATCATTAAGAGCAATGGGGCTAATTGAATTAAAACAAGGCGAAGGAACTTTTGTCCGTGAATTTGAACCGTCAGATATTTCTTATCCTCTCTCTCAAGCAATGCTTATGAATAAAGAAGACATCATTCATTTATTAGAAGTACGCAAAATATTAGAAACGGGCGTTGTAACTGTTGCAGCAGCAAAACGTACAGAAGAAAATATACAAAAAATGGAGAAAGCATTAGAGGAAATGAAAAAAGCAACAGGAAATGAGGAATTAGGTGAAAAAGCTGATTTAGATTTTCATCTTGCAATCGCTGATGCTTCCTTTAATCCACTTTTAATACGTCTTATGAATCATGTTTCAGACTTAATGATTGAGGCAATGAAAGAGACGCGAAGAATTTTGTTATTTTCAAACCATTCTACACTCGAAACACTCTATGACCAGCATGCAAATATATTAGAAGCAATTGTACAACAAAATCCGGAAATGGCGAGAGAAAAGATGCTCAAACATTTAGAGCATATTGAAAATGAACTCATGAATTATTTGAACGAAACTGATTTTCATTGAAAGCCCACATATAAGATATCAGCATCAGATGTCTATGCTCTATTTCTAAATAGATAAAACATTTTAGGGGATAGAGCAATTTCACTTCATTTTAAGCCAAGTCATAACCAAATAAATTCTTTTAAAGTAATAATAACTAAAAAATTCCCTAGTAATAACGGATTTTAATAAATCCATTATCTACTTAAGGGAATCAAGGACTGCGCGTTTCTACTGTTAATTTTTATTCATCAGCATTCTAGTAGTATAATATTTTCTACCGTTAGGCGTCACAATATGCAATGTTTTAACTATCTGATCTTGTTGATTAGTGTTTTCCATGCAGAAATCAACAAATGCCCCGCTCAAATTTTCTGTTACAGCACTAATTGTATAACCTTGTGCCAGCAATGTATCAATCTCTCTTTTTTCATTCATAAATAATTTTGATTCAAGCATTTTTCAGCCCCCCATTTAAATATTGGGTGAACATTACATACAAGATAAACATTTATATCTTTGCAACAGATGCTGTCTGGATGACATCATGATTAAATTTTTGCCGTTTTAAATACTTTCCACTTCCAGGCACGCCGACAAATTGCTTATCTTTAATGACGAAATTTCCTCGGCAAAGTACAGAAACTGGTTCTCCTGATATTTCCATTCCTTCAAACGCACTGTAATCAACATTCATATGGTGAGTTTGTGCTGACAATGTACGTGTTACATTTGGATCAAAAATAACAATATCTGCGTCACTTCCAACTGCAATTGTTCCTTTATATGGGAACATGCCAAACAATTTAGCAGGCTGCGTCGAGACAATATCTACAAATTGATTTACTGTTAACTTGCCTTTTGCAACACCTTCTGAAAACAAAATACTAAATCTATCTTCAATAAATGGACCGCCATTCGGTATTTTAGAAAAATCATCACGGCCAAGTTGCTTCTTTCCATTAAAATTAAAAGAACATTGATCAGAGCCTAAAGTTTGCAATGCTCCTGATTTTAAAGCATTCCAGAGAACATCTTGGTGCGATTTTTCCCGAAGTGGCGGTGACCAAACATATTTTGCCCCCTCAAAATCCGGTTTTTCTAAATAGGATTGGTCAAGAACTAAATATTGTGGACATGTTTCTCCCCATACTTTGTATCCTTTTGCACGTGCCTCCGTAATTTCTTGGACAGCTTCTGCGCAGGTGACATGTACTACATACAATTGCGAGCCAGCAACATTAGCTAATTCAATTGCTCGATGAGTAGCTTCCCCTTCTACTTCAGGCGGTCTCGTTAAAGCATGGTAAATCGGTTCTGTTTGACCTTTAGCCAAAGCTTGGGTTACAAGTTCATCAATAACCGAGCCATTTTCACAGTGGACCATTACTAATGCTCCTTCATCTTTTGCCAGTTTAAATGTCCGGAATAATGTCCGATCGTCTGCTTGGAATTCCCTCGCATATGCCATAAAGATTTTTATAGAAGTGATTCCCTCTTCATTTAACACTGTAGGGAGCTCGCTCATGACTTGTTCATCGACATTTGCTAACATTAAATGAAATCCATAGTCAATGACAGCCTTTCCCTCAGCCTTTCCATGCCATCTTTGTACTGCTTTTTTCAATGTATCGTCTCCAGTTGTAAGGCAAAAATCAAGAATTGTAGTAGTACCACCAAAAGCTGCTGCCATCGTTCCAGATTCCCAATCATCATCAGTAACAGTACTATTAAATGGCATGTCTAAATGCGTATGGGGATCAACTCCTCCTGGAAAAACATATTTTCCTTCAGCATCAATAATCTCTGCACCATTTGTTAATAATTCAGCGCCAATTTGCACAATTTTTTCTCCATCAATTAAAATATCTGCTTGATACGTATCAACCGCCGTCACAATAGTCCCATTTTTAATAACCTTTTTCATATTTTCCCCTCCCATATCGATTAGCCAATCATAATTTGACTTGCTGAAACACTATTAATTAATTTTTGGCGATTATTCCACGTTAAAGGCGCTTCACTGTGGGTTTCAATCATGTCAATCGCACCGTCTACCGGACAAACAATCGAACAAAGATTACAGCCGACACAATCCTCTTCTCGTACTTTTAAGACACTCTTACCATTTTCGGCTGTTATCATATCAATGCATTGATGTGATGTATCTTCGCACGCAATATAGCATTTATTACAGTGAATGCATGAATCATCATTTATATGGGCCACAACCTTATAGTTGAGATCTAAATCTCCCCAATCTGTATACTTTGGAACTGATCGACCAATAAGATCCATGACTGAATGTATTCTTTTATCATCTAGATAGCTGTTCAGCCCATCAATCATGTCTTCCACAATTCTGAATCCATGGTGCATTGCTGCTGTACATACTTGAACACTTGTTGCTCCTACTAGCATAAATTCGGCTACATCTTTCCAATCGGATATACCTCCTATTCCCGAAATTGGTACAGTCACATCGGATTGGCGTGCACATTCAGCAACCATATTTAAGGCAATCGGTTTAACTGCAGGCCCGCAATAGCCTCCATGCGTTCCTTTTCCTGCTACATTCGGGATTGTATTCCATGTATCCAGGTCAACCCCCATTAAACTATTAATCGTATTAATCATACTGACAGCATCAGCTCCGCCTTGCACAGCTGCATAAGCAGTTGCCGTAATATCTGTTATATTCGGCGTTAACTTTACGATGACAGGGGTTTGTGCTACTTCTTTCACCCAATATGTTTGTTTTTTGACTAGTTCTGGCACTTGCCCTGAGGCTGCCCCCATCCCGCGTTCGGCCATTCCATGCGGACAACCAAAGTTTAATTCCAAGCCATCAACTCCAACATCTTCAACCTTTTTAACGATTTCATGCCATTTTTCTTGATTTGGTTCTACCATTAAAGAAGCAATGATCACGTGTTCAGGGTATTTCTTTTTAGTCTCATAGATTTCCTCTAGATTTATTTCTAATGGCCTATCTGTAATTAATTCAATATTATTAAAGCCCGCCATTTTTTGCCCATTGTGCTGTAAGGAGGCAAATCGAGACGATACATTCAATATCGGATCACCAAGTGTTTTCCAGACAGCTCCTCCCCAACCTGCTTCAAATGCTCTTTGCACTTGATAACCTGAATTTGTCGGTGGTGCAGATGCTAGCCAAAAAGGATTAATAGATTGGATTCCAGCAAAATTAATGCGCAAATCAGCCATTCGTTTCGCCCCCTTTATAATTGCTGGTGAATAGCATAGGCTGCTCTCTTCCCTTGTTCAACAGCACTGACAACCATTGCATCACCTTGCCCCTTCCCGAAAATAACATCACCTGCTGCAAACAGATGTTGCTTTGATGTTTGATATGTTTCTTTGTCAATTCTGACGATCCCTTGATAGTGTTCCACATCAAATGCTTCAATTAAATCTATATAACGGGTTTGACCAATTGCCTTAACTACGATATCAACATCCATTAAAAAGTCTGAGTCTTCTATCTCCTCCGAGCTGTATCTCCCCGTATCATCAGCTTTTCCTAACTTCATTTTTTTACATATCATTTTTACTACGTTTCCTCTACCATCATCTATAAGCGCTTGCGGCTGAGTTAACCAGCGAAATTCAATACCTTCCTGTTTGGCAAACTCATATTCACTTGCATATGCACTCATCTCTGATTCACTTCTGCGATATACGATTTTTACATCAGATGCGCCCATTCGCTTTAAGCATGTCGCCGCATCAATCGCTGTATTACCCGCCCCAATTACAGCAGCACGCTTACCAACAAAGCGGCTAGTAATGCCACCGTCTTTTATTTCCTCTATTAGCTTAATAGCATCATAGACACCTTGGAGCTCCTCACCTGGAATACCAAGCATCGGAACGTTTCCCATACCAATTGCAAGCAATATGGCATCATAGTTTTCATAAAGAGTATGAACTGCAATATCTTTTCCAACAATTGTATTCGTTACAATATTTACTCCTAGTTGCTTCACTTGTTCGACTTCCCATAATGAAATTTCCTGCGGCAAACGAAAAGGAACGATACCATATGTATCTAACCCTCCAGCTTTTTCCTTTGCCTCAAAAACAGTCACTTCATATCCTAATCTAGCAAGCTCTCTAGCTCCTGATAATCCTGCGGGGCCACCTCCTATAACGGCGATTTTTCTGCCATTAGAGGCTCCTTTAGTAAAAAGCAGTTGGTCATGATTCATTGCCCAGTTTGTTGCATGTCTTTGCAAGTCGCCAATCTTAACGGGTATTGATACATCATTTAATACACAAGCACCTTCACATAGCTCCTCTGTCGGACATACTCTCGCACACGTTGCACCCATTGGATTTGCATCGAAGATTACATGAGCAGATCCTTTTAAATTACCAGTAACAATCTTTTTAATAAATGAAGGGATATCGATTCCTGTAGGACATGCCTTTGTACATGGAGCATCATAGCAATACAGACAACGGTTCGCTTCATCAATCGCCTCTTTATTACTTAAGTCATTTGTAACTTCATGAAAATTGACATGTAATTCTTCCAATGTTACCGAAGACTTCATTGAAGCACCCCCATAGTTCTTTAGAAAAACGATAATCTTTTTCGATGTACGTTTGTTGAGCGACATTGAAAGCAACAATTGATTATCCTTCGTTTCATTTCTTTAATTACATTCTTTTCTATAGTTATTAAAGATGTCTGCATAGCCTTATGCTGTTAAGAAAAAAGTCATATAAATGCTTTAAAGGTGTATCAATATTCCGAAATTGCAAGAACTGTATCTAAAATGACATTTACACCATTAGCACATTCTTCATAAGAAGTCAGTTCTTCCTCACAATGACTTTTTCCATTTACACTTGGAACAAATAACATCGCTGTAGGGAGATAGCTAGAAATGAACTGTGCATCATGTCCCGCACCGCTGTACATTCTTTTATTGGAATACCCGAGTGAACGAGCAGATTTTTCTAGTTGATCACATAATTTCTTATCAAAAATAACCGTATCTCTGCCCCATAGTTTTTCCATTGAAACTGAGCATCCTCCCAATGTTTCTGGTACCTCGTGAATAATTTGTACGACTTGGTTGATAACTGCGGGGTCCTTATGCCTTGCCTCTAATGTAAAAACAACCTGATTCGGGATGACAGTGTGTATATTTGGATGGACATTCATTCTTCCCATCGTATACACTAAATCGTGGTCTAACGCATTTAGTTTAGTACGCAATTGAGTCATAATATCCGTTGCAGTAAAAAGCGCGTCCTTTCTCATCCACATCGGAGTTGTACCGGCATGATCTGATTCACCATGTACTGCAATTTCATAATTGACCATCCCTACTACTCCTTCAACGATACCAATCTTTAATGATTCACTCTCTAAAACAGGTCCTTGTTCAATATGCATTTCTAAAAATGCCGTTGCTTCTGTTAAACGATTTTCAATTTCGCCTTCATATCCACTGGCGGTTAGCGCTTCGCCAAATGTGATTCCTTCAACGTCCCTACTTTCCAGCATTTTCGCTTTTTCAAATTTTCCAGAAATGACCCCTGAACACATCATCGCAGGATCAAATCTAGCGCCTTCCTCATTTGTAAAATTGACAATCATAAGTGGAATTTTCGGCTGAATATGGTGATCATAAAGTGTACGGGCAACTTCTAAACCAGCAATGACACCCAAGACTCCGTCAAAGCGGCCGCCTTTCTTTACCGAATCTAAATGTGAACCGATAACAAGTGGAGGTTTGTCTTCAATACCAGGCATTGTTGCATAAATATTGGCCATATCATCAATTTTTACTGTCATACCAATTTCTTCACAGCACGAAACAAAATAGTCTCTAGCTGCTACATCTTCTTTCGATAGGGATAGCCGTGTAACACCATTATTTTCTGTACGTCCAAATTCCGCGAACTTTTCCAACGTCCTTTTTAATCTATCAGAGTTGATTAAAACTTTTTGCTGTTGCATTTGATTTCCCCTCCATTTTTGTTATTGACTCGGTTAAATGTAATTTGTGTGATGAAAATAGCGCTTTTGAGGTCGACTCAATGTAAGCTGGTTATAATCTGTTATAATTTATTTAACATTCTCATTCAGTTAATGAAAGAGTTTTGTCAAGATACTTAACAAATTATTTTAATATTCAGATATTATAAGTTAGAAAAGGTGACATCCAATTATATAGTTGCCATTTTTATGTTATCCAATTTTTTCGGACTCTTTCTGTAAAGAATGATAAACCTCCTTTCAATTTTCGGTGGCCAATACTAGATTATTCATCATATTTAACGAAAACTAATCGCTATAAGATGCTTTAGATTATCATTCATTTTTTACACCTGCATCTGTTTGTTTCAGATTAAATGCAAGACCTCCCCTTCCAATGACAGCACTTTAAAGACATCGGAAATATTAGAAAACTAAACTCACGCTTTCCCATACTGAAAGCTCGGCTTGTTTCATAATATAAAAGAGGTATATGTTTTCTAAAGCTAGTACGTTATATCTTTTTCCCATATTTAATAATAGTTTTACAAAATCCCTTCGTACATGTGCATGAACAGTGAAAATAAAAATCTTTATCCATTCCGTATCATGATACAGTTGTTTATAAGGTAAATAGATTGGAATAGCTATAATAATATCAATCAATTATTGAAAATTTTGTGACGGAAGGAGTATAATTATTTTATCAGGTCATCTGATGACTCTTTCAAACTATTAAGAAGGTGAAGATGTTGAAAGTTAGTTTATTTATAACTTGTCTCGTGGACATGTTTAAAACTGACGTTGGAAAAGCTATGGTAGATGTTTTAGAAAGACTCGGCTGTGAAGTTGATTTTCCAAGAGGGCAAATCTGCTGCGGTCAACCTAGCTATAATAGCGGATATGTAGAAAGCTCAAAACCTGCTATGAAAACAATGATTACAGCTTTTGAACAGTCGGACTATGTAGTTTCCCCTTCCGGCTCTTGTGCATTTATGTTTAAAGAATATCCATCTGTTTTTGCAGATGATCCAGAATGGGGACCTAAAGCGAAAGCGCTTGCGGATAAAACGTATGAATTCACACAATTTCTTGTAGATGTACTAAAAGTAGAAGATGTTGGCGCTTCCCTAAGAGGAAAAGCAACCTATCATCCATCTTGTCATATGACACGGTTGCTTGGTGTTAAAGATGCACCGATGAAACTTTTACAACATGTTAAAGGGCTTGAATTTGTTCCTCTTCCAAATGCCGCTGCTTGCTGTGGCTTTGGCGGAACTTTCGCTGTAAAAATGGGACCTATTTCAGAGCAAATGGTTGATGAAAAAGTTCAACATGTAGAGGAAACAGAAGCAGAGTATTTAATTGGCGGTGATTGTGGCTGCTTAATGAATATTGGCGGTCGCATCGAAAGACAGGGAAAATCAGTTAAAGTAATGCACATTGCTGAAGTATTAAATAGTAGAGATTAGTTTAACGAAAAGGGGTAAGATTGTGGGCATAGGCATTGGTGAACAAAAATTTAAAGGAAGAGTTGACGAAGGAATTCATGATGAATTTATGCGCGGAGCTGTTCGTGATGCTCAAGAACGATTACAAACAAATCGGCAAAATGCTGCAGATCAGCTCGGCAATTGGGAAGATTGGAGATCACACGGAGAGGAAATTCGCCAGCACGTATTAGAAAACCTCGATTATTATCTCAATCAATTAAGTAATAATGTAGCAAAACGAGGTGGACATGTCTTTTTTGCGCAAACAGCAGAGGAAGCAAGTAGCTACATACGTGATGTTGTCATTAAAAAAAACGCAAAGAAAGTTGTTAAATCAAAATCAATGGTGACAGAGGAAATTGGTTTAAACGAGTATCTTGAAAAAGCCGGATGTAATGTTGTGGAATCTGACTTAGGAGAATTTATTTTACAAGTTGATCATGACCATCCTTCACATATTGTAGCACCTGCTTTGCATAAAAATAAAAACCAGATACGGGACGTGTTTCACGAAACATTAGGCTATGAACAATCAGAAAAACCTGAAGAACTTGCCCAATTTGCTCGTGAAGTGTTGCGTAAAGAGTTTTTATCAGCAGATGTTGGGATAACAGGATGCAACTTTGCAATAGCTGAGAGCGGTTCAATAGGGCTTGTTACAAATGAAGGGAATGCTGATATGGTAACAATTCTCCCAAAAACCCAAATTACTGTTATGGGAATGGAAAGAATTGTACCGACATTTGAAGAATTTGAAGTACTCGTCGGACTTCTTACACGCAGTGCAGTAGGTCAAAGTTTAACAAGTTATATTACTACATTGACCGGTCCAAAAGATGTAGGCTCAGTTGATGGTCCAGAGGAATTTCATCTTGTCATTGTCGATAACGGCCGTTCAAAAATACTTGGAACAGAATTTCAGCCTGTTTTGCAATGTATTCGCTGCGCTGCCTGTATAAATGTTTGCCCTGTATATAGACATATCGGCGGTCACTCTTACGGCTCCATCTATCCCGGCCCAATCGGTGCCGTGTTAACACCGCTTTTAGGCGGGTATGAGGAATATAAAGAACTTCCATATGCTTCATCATTATGCGGAGCATGTACTGAAGTTTGTCCAGTAAAAATTCCACTTCATGACTTGTTACGTAAGCATCGCCAAGTAATTGCAGAACAAAAAGGACAATCTCCGTTTGTAGAGAAATTGATGATGAAAGCATTTGGAGTTGGTGCCTCTTCTAACGCCTTATATGGTGTCGGATCAAAAATTGCTTCAAAGGCAATGAAGCCTTTCACAAAAGGAGACCGTATTCACAGTGGGCCTGGTCCTTTAAAAGCGTGGACAGACGTTCGTGATTTTCCAGCCCCAAGCAAGGAAAGATTTCGTGATTGGTTCGACCATCATGCTGAAGAGAAATATTCAAGTACGGGTAAAGATGTTAATAATAAAGGAATTGGTCATGATGTATGACTGCTTCCCTCTTTCAATTGATAGGAGGATTCAAAAACATGAGTGAGTTGATTCAAAATCGCGAGACATTTTTGGATAATATTGCAGCAAGCTTAGGAAGGTCACGTCGTACAGCGGGCGTTACACGACCAATCTATAGATACCAACCTCAATATGAGGTGCTAAAAAACGCCAGTCAAACTGAACTGTTGGACGTGCTGAAAACACAATCGAAAAAGATTCACGTTGATTTTTTTGAAACAACAAATGAAGGATTATCAGATAAATTAAATGAAGTCGTAAATCAATATGGCGGCGGTCCGATCTCTCTTTGGAATGATGAAAGATTTAGCGAATATGGACTGACCCCCTTACTTGAACAAGATTGGACAAACAAACAAATAGATGTACACGTTTGGAATCCCGAACTCGGAAAAGAAAACATTGAGCGCTGTAATCAGGCAAATATCGGTATTACCTTTAGCGATATTACTTTAGCTGAGTCAGGAACTGTTGTTTTATTTAGCAGTAAAGACAAAGGACGATCTGTTAGTTTTCTGCCAAAGCATTATATTGCCATTATCCCTAAAAGTACAATTGTACCAAGAATGACGCAGGCAGCTCTGCAAATTCGGAAAAAAATTCAAAATGGCGAAGTGCTCCCTTCTTGTATCAATTTTATAACTGGACCTAGCAACTCTGCAGATATTGAAATGAATCTAATTGTAGGCGTTCACGGACCTGTTAAAGCGGCATATGTCATTGTTAACGATCGATAAATCACTAGCTCTCAAAGTTTTGGAAACAACTATTTCCTAGACTTTGAGAGCTTATTTTTTTACTCCTACCATCAATTTCAGCAAATTATCTGCATTAATATTAATAATGAACCTTTCTGCAAGTAAGAATATTTTTCAAGATTGATTGCTTTCTATACAATATTCAACCATTTCTTAAACGACCGATTGTTAAAATCATTATTAAGAACGGCATTTAAATCTTCTGTTAAACATTTTCTTTTTCAAAGATCTTTTTGCAAAGGAGATTAGACATGAAGTCAAATTGGAAACTGTTCCTTTCATTACCCGTGTTATCTTGGGCCCTTTATGATTTCGCTAATACGATTTTTTCTTCAAACGTCAATACAATTTTCTTCCCGCTATTCTTGGCAGATAAAATTGGCGGAAATCAAGAAATGAACCAAATCTCCAGTACCTTCATCTCATATGCCAATGGAGCCGCAAGTATTTTCTTAGTATTTTTTTCGCCACTTTTTGGAGCTAGCATTGATCGTACAGGTAAGAAAAAGATTTGGATCATCATCTTTACCTTTATCTGTGTGGTGGCCACCTTTTTAATGGGGGTTTTTACAGCATTTACACTCCCAGGTAATTTATTGCATTTGCCCACTTCTCTTATTTTCGTCATTTTAGCTTTTGTCGTTGCAAAGTTTTTCTATCAATCTAGTTTAATATTTTACGATGCAATGCTCGCAGATATTGTAGAAAAAACACAAGTTCCATTAGTATCGGGTTTCGGTGTTGCAACTGGATATATGGGAACATTACTAGGGCTTTCAATTTATCCATTCGTACATCATCAATATGGTATTGCCTTTATTGCAACCGCTGTATTATTCTTTCTCTTCTCATTACCAATTTGCTTATTCACGAAAGATGGAAAACCGCATTTAAATCAAACAAAAACAAGGTTCTTTTCCGGCTATTTTGATATTTGGCTGACATTTAAAGAAATGCAAAAGTTTAAATCTATCTTTATTTTTATGATCTCTTACTTTTTCCTAAATGATGCCATCGCAACCGCCATTGCCATGATGGCTGTTTATGCAAAAACGATTGTACATTTTTCGAATAGTACCTTTATATTGCTTTATTTTATTTCTACCATTTCAAGTATTGTTGGCTCATTCCTTTTTGGATATATTACAAAGGCTAAAGGTGGAAAAAGAAGTGTTCTCTTTGTTGCAATGATTATGGTATGTGCATTAGTTTGCGCCTGTATTGCTACTTCACAAACCTTAATGTGGATAGCAGGAAGTCTTTTTGGCGTTAGCTTAGGGGCTATGTGGGTCGCTTCACGCAGTCTTATTATTGACCTATCCCCTGAACAAAAACGAGGTCAATTTTTTGGATTATTTGCATTCTCTGGGAAAGTATCTGCTGTTTTCGGCCCCCTCTTATACGGAAGCATTACATGGGGATTTGCTTCATTTGGAAATGTAGCCAGCCGTCTTGCACTTGGCTCGCTTGTCATTTTAACGATCATCGGCACAATTGTGCTATTGTATGTTCGTGATGCTGATCATATAAAGAGTGAAAAGTTTTCAAATTTTTCTTGACTATAATATATGAACTTACTATAATGAAACCATAGATAATGAAAATGATTATCATTATCATACACGCTTATGTGACACAATTATCTAATTGTTGAATCCGTGATTTAGCCCCCTTTCTCACGGATTCTTTTTGTAAATTTTTACTTTTATGAATTGAATTTTAGTAAAGTCTCTTCTTTATGATATAATAAAACTAACCGAGGAGGGATTTTATGATAACCGATTTAACCATTTTAGACCATAAGCAAACAATTCATATGAATGTAGAAAGAATGGCCGTTTATCTACAAAGTAAAATCATTGAGGCTTCTGATGCGCAGGGTCAAATATTTTATCTATTTTTCTATAAAGATCAGTACCTTACAACAGTCACTGCAATGAAGTTGAGAAAAAACTCATATATTGCACACGCCTTTCGAGACGGAATTGTGCTCAATACTCCTCATCCACTCATTCAAATATTTCTTAAAAACTATCACCAACCATTTAAAAAGCTTACGTTCGATCAATTCATCAAAAAAGCAGAAAAATCATTAACACCTCAAGAAACAGCCCTTGTCGCTACATATTTTGAATCATTTGTACCGAAAAGGAAAATATTCGAATTTATTCAAACAATTTTTTATGAATTCCGCCGTAATGGCCAATTATTATCATGCTATCGAATTCTCCGCATTTTAATGGATTTTGCTCCAAAACAAAGATGGGTTAGAGAACTGTCACATGATTTAAATTTCATTAAATATGAACGTATATACAAAACAATCTCTCCAGAATTGATAAAAAAAGATATCCTCTATACTGAGAAGCGTTTATATACTGAACGCAGCAATGAAGAACAGTTTCAATGTTTACTTTCTCTCCTTCAACAACAAGCTCGTTGGCTCGATGAAATTGCACTATGGATCCAAAGAGCGTTACATACCGCGACAAATGAAGATTATTCATCCCTTCTACACTTATTAAAGGTTCATTTTTCTCACAAGGAAATCCTCGGTATTCTAGAGGAAATGTATAAACAAAAAACGCAAATTCCACAAATTCAAAACGACTTAGTACAATATTATATCGAACTAAAACAAACGGAAAAATTAATGTCGATCATTATAAATAACCATGTTCAGCTAACATCTGCTCAAATTGAAGCAATTGAGGGCTTACTAAATGAAATTGATATCGAATCTGATCATTTAAATCTGGAGGCAGTTAATAAATTAGCTCCATTTTTTGCAGAACACCCGCAACAGGCAGAAAAATTTCTACAAAGATGTATATCACTGCTTTTGAATCAGCATGATGTACATTATATTCAAGAATGGCTACTTCCCTTTAAAAAAGAACTTGGTACAACGCCAATGATCAAAAGATTAGAGAACATGCAGCAAATGGTTGACGACCCTGATAAACAATCGCAGTTAGGAGAATTGTATTACCAATTCAAACAGTTCGACAAAGCTATTGATTGTTTTAGCTGGGAAATGGAGCTAAAGGGAAATGATCCAACACCAGTTAAGTGGTTATCAAAAATTTACAGTGAAATGGGATTAAAAGCCGAGTATAAAGCATATCAAAATTTATATATCGATATGCAAAAAAGAGCTTAACAGCAACTGAAACAATATGTTATACTGAGTCTGTTGAATTCATAATTGCGGCGATGGAGTTCGCCTTTAACTGCTTTAAGCTGATGACTCCTACCTTTAATGGTAGGAGTCTATTTTTTTACACTTTTCTAGATAAATAAAACTTTGAGGTGATACGATGGCTTTAACTTATTTGTTCGTTGGTATTGGTGGCGTAATCGGTGCTATCCTCCGCTACACAGTTGGTCTCCTTTTTCAGCATATATGGAATGGGGCCTTTCCACTGCCGACATTGACGATTAATCTAATTGGCTGTTTTATTCTTGGTTGGTTGACGTCATATGCTGGGAGAAGGAACATACTCCCCCCTTATGTCATGACAGGGATAACGACTGGAATCATTGGGTCCTTTACTACATTTTCAACATTTAGCGTTGAAACGGTACAACTCTTTCAATCCTCTCAATGGCTGTTAGCTATGCTGTATCTAGCACTTAGTTGTATTTTAGGTCTAGCGTTTGCTTCTATTGGCTATACGCTCGGAAAAAAAGATAAACAAAGGGGGATATCTAAATGAGTTTGTTTTCCTTCATGCTTGTTGGAATTGGCGGCTTTGCTGGGGCAATTGTACGTTTTGTCATGACAAGTATTGGAAAAAGGAAGTTTTCTATTCTTTTTCCAGTCGCAACTTTATTGATTAATGTTACTGGTTCATTTCTATTAGGTTTCTTATACGGCGGGCATTTTCAGCAAACATGGATGCTCTTATTTGGAACAGGTTTTATGGGGGCTTATACAACATTCTCGACATATAAGCTAGAAAATGTCCAATTAATAGAAAGGAAGCAAATTCGCACCTCTATTTTGTATTTAGCAGTCAGCTACATACTAGGTATTTCAGCTGCTTTTCTCGGTATAACAATAGGGTCTTACCCCCACTCATTTTGAAGTGGGGTAAGACCCTATTGTTTATGCATTTTAAACTCTAAAAATAGCTCATTATAACGGGCAAGATTTTTCTTCCCTAAATTTTTATAGACTTCTAATTTTTTTGTCATTGATGAATCAGGATAAAAACGTTTATCTCCAGAAATCGATGTTGGCAAATAAGTTAATGCTTTTTTATTAGGGGTCGAGTATCCCACATATTCGGCGTTTTGCGCAGCATTCTTTGGATCCAGCATAAAATTAATAAACTTATGAGCACCCTCCACATTTTTCGCTGTCTTAGGAATAACGATATTATCAAACCAAAGATTTGATCCTTCCTTTGGCACGACATAATTGAGTTTATCATTTTCAGACATAATTTCTGCAGCATCTCCAGACCATACAACCCCGATCGCCGCTTCTTCATTCGCTAGAAGCATCTTAATTTCATCGCCTACAATTGCTTTTACATTTGGGGTTAAACGGTCAAGTTTAACCTTTGCCTGTTCAAGATGCTTCTCATTTGTATCATTTAATGAATAATGCAGGCTATTTAAACTCATTCCGATCTCTTCTCGAGCACCATCTACAAGTAAAATCTCATTTTTTAAATCTTTATCCCATAAATCATTCCAGCCAGTAATCTTTTTTCCATGAAGCATACTGGAATTATAAACAATTCCAACTGTCCCCCAAAAGTAAGGAACAGAATACTTGTTATGAGGGTCAAAAGATAAATTCATGAAACGCGAATCAATATATTTTAAGTTAGAAAGCTTTTTATGATCAATTGGGATGAGTAAATGCTCTTTCTTCATTTTATCTACTGCATATTCGGAAGGAACTGCTACATCAAACGTTGTGCCTCCTTGAAAGATTTTTGTCATCATTGCTTCATTAGAATCAAATGTTTGATAAATAACATGAATACCGGTTTCTTTTTCAAACTTCTTGATTAGTGCCGGGTCAATATAATCACCCCAGTTGTAAATGGTTAACGTATTTCCAGATGCACTCCCTTTTGTTGAATTAAGTCGGTGTGCTGTATATTGTAGTGCGAGCGCGATCATGATGATAACCATAAATACACGAATAAGCTGTTTCATCATTTATCCCCCATTCCGTTCACCCGATTTTGCCGAAGATTGATTACATAATAACCAATGACAAGGACGATGGAGAATAAGAATAGTAAACTTGACAAAGCGTTAATAGTTAGCGAGATCCCTTGACGGGCACGGGAGTATATCTCGACTGATAAAGTTGAAAAGCCATTTCCTGTTACAAAAAAGGTTACGGCAAAATCATCAAGAGAATACGTGAACGCCATAAAAAATCCTGCGAAAATCCCCGGCGTGATGTACGGTAAAATGACTTTACTTAATACATCCCATTGGCTCGCTCCTAGATCTCGTGCAGCGTCTAATAATGTTGGACTCATTTCCTGCAACTTTGGCAACACCATAATCACCACAATCGGGACACAAAAGGCAATATGAGAAATCAATACCGATGAAAATCCGAGCTTTATGCCGACAATTGTAAATAAAATTAAAAAAGAGGCACCAATAATAACATCAGGACTAACAATTAACACATTGTTTAAAGACAGCAATGTATTTTTGACATATCTGCTTTTCACATAGCGAATGGCAAGTGCCCCCATCACACCGATAATTGTTGAAATAACTGATGCTAATAAGGCAATGACAAGTGTATTTAACACAATGATCATTAAGCGCGTATCTTGAAATACTTCTTTGTACCATTTCCATGTAACCCCTGTAAAATGATGCATATTGTCAGCTTTATTAAAGGAATAGTAAATCAAATAAAAAATCGGTGCATAAAGGATGACAAACACGATCATTAAATATAGATGAGATAATTTCCATTTTCTTTTCATTGTACATCCCTCACTTCCGACTTCCTGTTAAAATCATAATCAGAACCATTGCAATAATTAAGAACACTGCAATTGTCGAGCCCATCCCCCAATCTTGAGTAACAAGAAAATGCTCTTCTATAGCTGTTCCAAGTGTAATTACTCGATTTCCGGCAATTAAGCGGGTAATCATAAATAAGGATAGAGCTGGTATAAATACTGCTTGACACCCTGATTTGACCCCATCTAACGTCAATGGAAAGACAACGCGGCGAAATGTTGTCCATGAAGAAGCCCCAAGATCTCGAGAAGCATCCATTAAAGACGGATTTAATTCTTCAATAGCGTTATAAATAGGTAAAATCATAAATGGAATAAAAATATAAATGGACACAAAGAGAAAACTAAAATCCGTAAATAAAATTTGTTTCGTACCAATACCTATAAAATCTAGAAAAGCATTTGTAGGACCATACGTTCCAAAAATCCCTAAAAAGGCATATGCTTTTAATAATAAATTAATCCAAGTTGGTAAAATAATTAGCAATAACCATAGCTGCTTATGCTTTGTTTTTGTTAACAAATACGCAGTTGGATAAGAAATCAATAATGTTAAAACAGTGATTAAGAAGGCATACCAAAAAGAACTAACCGTCATTCTTAAATAAACAGGAGAAAAGAACTTCTCATAGTTTACAAAGGAAACATTCCCTTCAATATCAAAAAGGGAATAGTAAAAAATTAAAATGATCGGGGCAATAACAAAAAGGGCTAGCCAAAGAATATAAGGAATAAGGTAAATATTTCGTCCTTTATTTTGCATAGTGATCCTCACTATAAGATTCTAATCGCTTATCATATTCTTCTTCTGTTTCCCCGAATCTCATTACATGGATAGCCTCTGGATCAAAGTAAAGCCCAATTTGATCGCCTACATTCGCCTTTCTAGTAGAATGGACAAGCCATTCATGCCCCTCTTCATCGTAGCAGCATATTTCATAATGTACGCCGCGAAATAATTGTGAATCGACACGTACTCGGAGGTTTCCTTTTTCAGGTTCTGTAATCTCCAAATCCTCAGGTCGAATGACAATTTCAACTGGTTCGTTATTGTTAAAACCTTGATCGACACACTCAAATTGCTTGCCATTAAATTCCACAAGGAAGTCCTTAATCATTGTCCCTGGAATAATATTGGACTCTCCAATAAAATCTGCGACAAAACGATTAATCGGTTCATCATATATATCTGTCGGTGTTCCACTTTGTTGGATTTTCCCCTTATTAATTACAAAAATTTCATCGCTCATAGCAAGAGCTTCCTCTTGGTCATGTGTAACAAAAACAAAGGTGATCCCTAACCGTTGTTGTAATTCACGAAGCTCATACTGCATTTCTGTACGCAATTTTAAATCTAATGCAGATAAAGGCTCATCAAGCAAAATAATTTCTGGCTCATTAACAATTGCCCGTGCAATCGCAACACGCTGCCTTTGGCCGCCGGACATTTCTCGAATTTCACGATTTTCATAGCCGCTCAAATTAACAAAACGAAGAGCATCTTTCACTTTTTTATCGATGACGGCTTGCTTTAATTTTTTTATTCGTAATCCAAACGCTACATTTTCATATACATTTAGGTGCGGAAAAAGTGCGTAGTCTTGAAATACCGTATTTACTTGCCGTTGATTAGCAGGAACTTTATTGATTTTCTTTTCATTCATGTAAATATTTCCTTTAGTCGGCTCAATAAAACCTGCAATTAATCGCAAAATTGTCGTTTTTCCGCAGCCTGAAGGTCCTAATAACGTATAAAATTTACCTCTTTCAATTTCAAAGCTGACTTCATCTAAAACTGCTGGATCATCATCATACTTTTGGGTAACATATTCAAATCGAATAATCGTATTAGCTTTCATAGCTTCCTCCTTTGTTAAAATTTTTTATAAATATGACCTAGTCGCAACAAGTAAAATAGTTGATTCCCCTGGAAAATCATTGACGATTTGATGTTCATCTGAAGCAGTATAATAAATCGATTGTCCAGCTTTTGCATAATACATATGCCTTCCTAATCTTATTGCTACACTACCTTTCAATACATAAGCAAATGTCTCTGACAAAGATGGTTCAAACGTTTTAAATTCACCTCTTTGTTTGAATGTCAGCAGGATCGGCTCCATCTCTTTTTCATTTGATTCAGGTACTAGCCATTGAATGTTATATCCTCGTTCTTCATCATAGAAACCTGTTCGATCGTCTTCACCATAAACGACTTTCTGCAAATGTGTATCCTCATCAAAAAATTCTTTTGGAGAACAGCCTAACACTTCTAAAATGGCAAAAAGAGTATCAATTGCCGGTGAACTTAAGTCTCTTTCTAACTGTGAAATATAGCCCTTACTTAAATTAGTTCGTTCACCTAACTCTTCTTGCGTCAATCCTTTTTTTAATCGTAAATTTTTAATTTTTTTCCCTATCTGCATATTGAATAACCTTCCAACAAGTTAAGAATTAGTAAACGAAAGAGCAAGAAAGTTTACTAATACAAAACTATAAGTTTACTATTTATCCAAATTATTATACACGAACACGACATTTCTGTAATCATTTTTCCAATTCGACAAAAATTGATATTTTTTCCATTCATTCATAATTTATCTATTGAATTCTACTAATATTATTAATATAATTATTTGTGTTATTAAAAATTTAATAAGAAAATCCTCATCAAAAACCGATGAGGTAGAGGTCGCAACTTTTATAAGTAATTCGGACGAGATACAGAGAATATTGTTGACTCCGTTTGAAAGGAAAAGTTGCCGAAGTTCATTCCATATTCTCGTATGAATGGGCTGGGGCTGTTTCCGAATAGGGACAGAACTGTCACATTTACTACGCCAAGTAAATGTGTTGAGCTATCTTCGGAAGGTATGATGAAGGGTATATACGTTTATGCCGTTGTCTCCTTGACCACGGCATTTTTGTTTATTCCCTACTCCTTCCTAATAAAAAAGGAGTGTACAAATATGAAAGACACGTATCAGACTCATGACCAACCATTTTCAGTTTCAAACGAAGGCGGTCAGCTCAAAAGAAAACTAAAATCTCGTCATTTAACGATGATCTCACTAGGAGGATCCATTGGAACTGGTTTGTTCTTAGCAAGCGGTGGAGCTATTCACACTGCTGGACCTGGCGGAGCCCTTATCGCATATGCCCTTATTGGTATCATGGTTTATTTTTTGATGACTAGTTTAGCAGAAATGGCTGCATACATGCCTGTAGCAGGAACATTCAGTACGTACGCAACTAAATTCGTTGATCCTTCCCTTGGTTTTGCACTTGGATGGAATTATTGGTACAACTGGGCAATTACGATTGCTGCTGAACTTTCTGCAGCAACCATTATTATGAAGTTTTGGTTCCCACATACACCTTCTATTATTTGGAGTGCGATTGCTCTCGTTATCATGTTCCTATTAAACTATCTATCGGTTAAAGGCTTTGGAGAAGGTGAATATTGGTTTTCCATTATTAAAGTAGTAACAGTGATTGCCTTTATCATTATTGGTGGATTAATGATTTTTGGTATTATGGGTGGAAAAGCAATAGGTTTCAGTAATTTCATGATCAGTGATGGTCCTATTCATGGAGGATTTTTAGCTGTACTTGGTATTTTTATGGCTGCCGGTTTCTCTTTCCAAGGTACTGAACTTCTCGGCGTTGCAGCTGGGGAAAGTGAAAGTCCTGAAAAAACAATTCCGCGTGCAATTAAATCGGTATTTTGGCGGATTCTATTATTCTATATTCTTGCAATTTTTGTAATTGGTTTGTTGATTCCTTTTACAGATGCCAAATTAACAGCGGATGATATTACGGTTAGTCCATTTACAATCGTATTTCAGCGCGCAGGTATTGCATTTGCTGCTTCAGTAATGAATGCTATTATTTTGACAGCCGTACTATCTGCAGGAAATTCAGGAATGTATGCATCAACAAGGATGCTCTGGGATTTAGCCCGTGATGGAAAAGCACCGAAATTTTTAGGAAAATTAGATAAACGCGGTGTTCCCGTTAATGCCCTAATTGTAACTGCACTCATTGGAACGGTTGCCTTTCTTGCTTCTCTGTTCGGTGATGGTGCTGTATATAATTGGCTATTAAATGCATCAGGAATGTCCGGTTTTATCGCTTGGCTAGGAATCGCCATTAGCCACTACCGCTTTAGAAAAGCTTATGTTGCTCAAGGAAAGGATTTAAAAGATCTCCCTTATCGGGCAAAATGGTTCCCATTCGGTCCAATTTTCGCCTTTATCCTTTGTGCCATTGTCATACTTGGACAAAACTACTCTGCTTTTACCGGGGATTCAATTGACTGGAAAGGTGCCTTAGTTTCTTATATTGGTTTACCAATTTTTATTATCTTTTGGTTAGGATACAAAATTGTTAAAAAGACTAAAGTTGTCCGTTTGGAAGATTGTCATTTTAATAAAGAGTAAATCCCTTATAACTGTCAGACATTACGTATTCAAATGTGTAATGTCTGGCTTTTTGTTTTTTCAAATTGTTCGTTATTTTTAGATATTATACAAATAAAGTGTTTTTTTGTTTTAATTTAATACATTCTGTAAAATAAAAAAATTAAAATTTTGTCGTTTTTTGTAGAAAATACACGTAAAATATAAGAATTGGTAAATTTTTAGCTTTATTTTTTAACGATTTTACGATATTATAGTTTTTACTGTGACCTATTGGTGTTTCTATTTATATTCTAGAGTGAATTTTTTGTTAATTCGCCAAATTATACTAATATACTTTTTTTAAAAAAGATTCACCTATGATTTTGTAAAAAATTAAGAGGAGGAAACAAGATGTCACTTGATAGACAGAAAATTCTAGAAAGTGTGCCGCAAAAGGGATTCTTTGGTCACCCTAGAGGGTTATTCACACTTTTCTTCACAGAATTTTGGGAGAGATTCTCATATTACGGAATGAAAGGTCTACTAATTTACTACATGTATGACCAGTTAAAAAATGGCGGGCTTGGATTAGATACTGATACCGCTGCCTCTATCGCATCGATTTACGGAGCCCTCGTTTATATGTCCGGAATTATTGGCGGATGGATCTCAGACCGTATACTTGGTTCCGCTAGAACTGTATTTTACGGTGGAGTCCTGATCATGCTTGGACATATTGCACTTGCAATTCCAGGAGGAATGACAACTTTAATCATCTCTATGATACTTATCGTAGCAGGTACAGCATTATTAAAACCTAGCGCAGCAACAACGGTTGGGGAATTATATAGCGCTAACGATGAACGCCGTGATTCAGGTTTCAGTATTTATTATATGGCTGTTAACTTCGGAGCACTTGTTGCACCATTAGTTGTCGGAACAGTTGGACAAACGTATAACTATCATCTTGGTTTTAGTATCGCAGCAGTTGGAATGTTCTTTGGACTAGTTATGTTTGTAGCTACTAAAAAGAAAGCTCTCGGCTTAGCAGGCGTATACGCACCAAATCCATTAAGTGGGGATGAAAAAGTAAAAGTTTTCACAAGAATTGGAATTTCCACTGCTATTTTAATTATTCTATTAGCTATTACAATTCCAACGCATATTTTAACACTTAATCGTTTTATCATGATTATTACGGTTTTAGGTATCGTAATTCCGTTATGGTATTTCATTATGATGTATTTCAGTAAAAAGACATCAGCAGAAGAGCGTGCACGTATACTTGCTTATATCCCACTATTTATTGGTGCAGTTGTTTTCTGGGCGATTGAAGAACAAGGAGCTACATTGCTTGCGATTTACGCTGACAAACGCACACAATTACACTATGCAGGTATAAAAATACTTCCTTCTTGGTTCCAAACGTTAAACCCATTATTTATTGTCATCATTGCTCCAATCTTAGCATGGTTATGGGTGAAATTAGGCAAGAAACAACCGTCAACACCAATTAAATTTTCATTCGGACTTATTTTTGCTGGTTTATCATTTATTGTGATGATGATACCTGCCTATATTAATGACACAAATACTCTTGTGAGTCCGTTATGGCTTGTATTAAGCTATTTCTTAGTGGTAATCGGGGAATTATGTTTATCTCCTGTTGGTCTTTCTGTATCAACTAAATTAGCACCAGCTGCATTCTCTGCACAAATGATTAGCTTATGGAATTTATCAGATGCTTCTGCACAAACGATTAACGCACAAATTATCAAACTATTTGATCATCATGAAGTTGCCTATTTTGGCGGTGTCGGAATCGTATCTGTTATTTTAGGTATTCTATTAATTGCTCTTTCACCAATGATTAAAAAATTAATGCGCGGTGTTCATTAATTTTAAAAAAACAGCTGTTCCTAATTGGGACAGCTGTTTTTATATCTAAGTAAATGGTGTGGTGACTCTCTGAGCTTGCTTTTGTTGCCGTGAACTTAAAGAACTTGCCAAACTAGAAACGATATCCCGCTTAACAAAAAACAGACACATCCATCAAATAGTAGATTCAATGGGCATGTCTGCAATTTGAAAGCTTCTTCTCAGCCTTCTTCATCGTATATAAATAAATTCATCTAGACTCTCATATGTTTTTCGTAGATTGTTTTCTTTTCAATATTAAATATGCAATGATTAAGATGATGAACCATATTGGTGTTACAAATAAAGCGACTCTTGTATCTTCTGCAAAACCAAGTACAACGAGTATAAATGCAAAGAAAATAAGAACAATCCAATTAATATATGGTGCTAACGGCATTTTAAATGGATTTTTTGCTGCTTCCTCCGGCATTGTTTTACGAAAACGTAAATGAGCAATCAATATAATCGCCCATATCCAAATAAAGCATATCGTTGCAATACTTGTCACAAGCGTGAACACTTCTTCTTTAAGAAAATAGTTTAATACAACTCCAAGGAGGAGAACTGCCGTAGAGCCAAGTAAAGCAGGGGCAGGGACTTTACGGTTATTTAACGTCCTAAATACTTTCGGCGCCTTCCCTTCCTCTGCTAGGGTATACAACATCCTGCTTGTACTAAAAATTCCACTATTACAAGAGGAGGCAGCAGATGTTAATACAACAAAATTGATAATTCCTGCCGCAGCTGGAATTCCAATATCGGAAAATACTTTAACAAACGGGCTTGCCGCAGGATCAATATGACTCCAAGGATAAATGGACATGATCACAAACAATGCACCAATGTAGAAAATTAAAATACGAATTGGAATATTATTAATTGCCTTTGGCAAAGTTTCATTTGGATTTTCTGCCTCCCCAGCAGTGACACCAACAAGCTCTATTCCTACGAAAGAGAATACAGCCATCTCAAACGCAAGAAGGAATCCTGAAGTGCCATTTGGGAAAAAGCCACCATAGTCCCAAAGATTGGCAAATGATGCATGTGTTCCTCCACCATGGCTTTTAAAGCCAATAAATACTAGAGCAAGCCCCACAACAATTAGGGCAATAATTGTAATAACTTTAATAATTGCAAACCAAAATTCAATTTCACCAAAAGCTTTAACTGTTGCAACATTAATAAAAAATAGCACGACGACACAAATAAGTGCTGGAATCCATTGAGGACAATCCGGAATCCAAAACTTGACATACATTCCTACTGCTGTAATTTCAGCAATCCCTGTTGCGATCCAACAGAACCAATAAGTCCAGCCTGTAATAAAGCCAGCCCAAGGGCCAATGAACGCATCAGCAAACTCCGTAAAAGAACCAG
The DNA here is from genome assembly GCF_011008565.1 of Heyndrickxia ginsengihumi. Classification (GTDB taxonomy): domain Bacteria; phylum Bacillota; class Bacilli; order Bacillales; family Bacillaceae_C; genus Weizmannia; species Weizmannia ginsengihumi. Next base: position 154,940 of record NZ_JAAIWK010000003.1, on the reverse strand, counting down.
TTGTCGGTTTGTAAAGTAACAATTCTCCTAGAGCCCTCATCATAAAAAACAGTGCAAGTCCAATAATTAAGTATACGAGCATAATAGAAGGACCTGCAAAATGAATGGATTTACCAGCTCCAAGAAAAAGCCCTGTTCCAATTGCTCCACCTATCGCAATCAATTGGATATGACGATTTTTAAGTCCACGTTCCAATGTTTTTTGTTTCGGTAGTTCCACCATAAATTCTCTCCTTATTCGAAATGATGTAAATATTATAGAAAAGGCTTACAATAAAATTATATCATAATTTTCTATGTATTTATTCTTTCAATTTATTAGTATTTTTTCTGCATTAAAAAAAGAAAGCCGCCCTTATAAAGGAATCGGCTCAAACTCATTATTGATACCAGATCGTTTTTTCTTCAATTGGTGTACGTTGTGCTTTAATGTCTAATTCTTTCTTCGGATAACCTACATAAACGAGCCCTATAATTTGGTCATTTTCTTCTAATTGCAAGTATTGCTTCAACTCAGGCTGATAGACGATATCCCCTGTTCTACAAATAGTCGCTAAACCTTTTTCAGTAGCTGTTAATAGTAGATTTTGCAGAGCACAACCCGCTGCAACAACTTCCTCTACTTCTGGCACTTTTCCAGATGGACTCACACAAACCGCAATAATAACCGGTGCTCTTAGCGGGCCTTTTGCTGCCTTTTCGACTTTTTTTGCAGCTTCTTCTTCACTTAAATCCGCTGTCTTTAATTTCATGATCCGTCCCATTTCTTCACCAAGCTTTGCGCGGCCTTCTCCCTTGATCACACGAAACTTCCATGGCTCAGTTTTTTTATGGTTTGGCGCCCAAGTAGCTGCCTCTAATAATGTATGAATGACTTCATCCGGCACATCTCTTTCATCGACAACACCAATAGATCTGCGAGATTTAATTAAATCTAAAACACCCATTTTTTCCACTCCTTAACATCTGTCATATAAGACAAGTATATGCTATGAAAAATCGTACTTCAATGGCAAAGCACAGTTTCTACTTTATGAATGCAATAATATGAGTTTTACTGAAAAATATCGCTGATTTTTTGGACTTCATCTGGTGTTAATTGAACTTTTAATGTTTCGAGATTATTTACAACTTGCTCTGGTTTTTTTGCACCTGGGATAACTGCATCAATTGATTCACGAGTAAGATACCAGGCAAGGACAACATGAGCAACCTCTGCGTTTTTGGCATTTGCAATGGTACGCAGTTGTTCAACCTTCTCTAGATTACGGATGAAAGTTTCTCCTTTGTATAAAGGATTATTTGCCCGTCCACCTTCAAATGTTGTATCTTTCGTATACTTTCCTGCTAATAAACCTGCTGCAAGTGGGAAGTACGGAATAAAAGAAATTTGGTGTTCTGCAGTATACGGTAGTAATTCTTTTTCTGCTTCACGTTTAAACAAATTATATTCAGACTGTAATACATCCACATAGCCATCTTTATTAGCTTCTTTTAACTGATCAATTGAAAAATTTGAAACACCAATTGCGCGAATCTTCCCTTCATCCTTCAAACGTTGTAAGGCACCGACAGCTTCATCCTTTGGTGTTTGTTCATCGGGAAAGTGAATATAAAATAAGTCAATATAATCAGTTTGCAAACGTCTTAAGCTGCCTTCAACGGCATCTTTCAAAAAAGCCGGGGAGTTATCGAATACAATATTATTTCCTTCAAATTTATGAGCACCTTTTGTTGCAAGTACCACTTTATCACGGTTGCCTTTTTCTTTTAACACTTCGCCAATTAATTCTTCCGATCTTTCTGGCCCATATATAAAGGCAGTATCTAAAAAGTTCATACCATGATCTAAGGCAGTGCGAACAACATCTTTTCCCGTTTCTTCATTTAAGTTTGGATAAATGTTATGTCCCCCTACCGCATTGGTACCAAGTCCAATTGGATTTACATAAAGATCTGTTTTTCCAAGTCTCTTTTGTTCCGACATCTATATCCACTCCTCCGTATAAGATTCAACCATATCATAGCAAATATGATTCATTTGTGAAAATATTTAGGCTTATTCATTAAGTTTTTAAAAGCAACAAACATGCACCGTGAAGAGAATAAAGAATAATAATGGGTTAGTGTAAAGAATAAAAGGAGGAAACTCGTATGCCCAAAACATTAGGCTGGCATGAAACATTAGAAATTCACGAACTCGTTGCATCGCAAACGAATTGTCTAACAAAATGTAAAGCATCTTTCAAGAACTTAAAAGATGCGCAATTAAAAGAGCTTTACACTTTCTCTATTCAGACTCTTGAGAATAATATTCGCGAACTGCTGCCTTTTTATAAATCCGCTCCCCGTCTTGAAGAAGATGAGGTAGAGGAAATTAGAGAAGTAGACACTGGCTATTTTGCTGGCGAACTACTAAGCTCTTCAAAATCAGCAATTAAAAACTATGCAGCCGCTATTACCGAAACAGCTACACCAGCATTAAAAACCTTACTTACCCGCCATCTAAACGGGGCAATTGATTGGCATACACGCGTGTTCAATTATATGTATCAAAATGGTCAATATCCTGCTTATAATCTAAGCCAGCTTCTCAGTAATGATGTAAAAAATGCGAATAAAGCTTTAAAAATGAAATATTAATGTACCTTTTCAATTTTAAAGGAATACTTAATGAGAGAATTTCGTCAAAGATTTAATTCCTTGATGAGATTCTCTCTTTATTTTCAGACTCGCTGGCATAATTGATTGTCATGATTGATTCTCCAACATTCTTTTCATTCTTTGAATAATCTAGCATATGGGACAAGTCCGCTTCATTTTGATGTGTATAGCTATGGCGGGAAAGAATGTATTAGCTGCTTTCAAATGGAGGCTGGCAAGTTTTTCGGCAGATTTAGCCGAACATTTGACCTTCATTGCCGAAATTTTGGCCGTTAGCATGTTCATTTTGTATGATTCTCATATTTTTATAGAATTTTAAAGTTGGCATAGTAATTGCATTAAATAATATTGAATGAAGAGAACAAGGGGGAATGGGAACAATGAAGGCAGCAGTTGTGAATGAATTTAAAAAGCAGTTGGAAATTAAAGAAGTGGAAAAACCTGTTTTGGAATATGGGGAAGTACTCGTTAAAATTGAGGCTTGTGGTGTATGCCACACAGATCTTCATGCCGCACATGGAGACTGGCCAGTAAAACCAAAGCTCCCCTTAATTCCCGGACATGAAGGGGTAGGGATTATTGAAGAAATCGGCGATGGGGTTAAATCTCTCAAAGTTGGCGATCGTGTAGGAATTCCATGGCTATATTCAGCTTGTGGCGAATGTGAATATTGTCTGAGCGGTCGGGAAACGCTTTGTCCTAACCAGTTGAATGGTGGCTACTCAGTAGATGGAGGCTACGCAGAGTACTGTAAAGCGCCTGCAGATTACGTAGCAAAAATACCAGCTGGATTAGATCCTGTTGAAATCGCTCCTATACTTTGTGCTGGCGTTACAACATATAAGGCATTGAAAGTATCTGAAGCAAAACCTGGAGAATGGGTGGCAATTTATGGAATCGGCGGTCTTGGACACATCGCCCTTCAATATGCAAAAGCAATGGGGCTTAACGTCATTGGTGTTGATATTCATGACGAAAAATTAGACTTAGCAAAACAGCTTGGAGCAGACATTACAATTAATAGCATGAAAGTCGATCCAGTCGCTGCGATTCAAGAGAAAGTCGACGGAGTTCAAGCGGCGGTCAGTGTTGCTGTTACAAGCAAGGCATTTGAACAGGCCTATCAATCTGTAAAACGTGGTGGAACATTGGTTGTTGTCGGTCTTCCACATGAAGAATTACCAATTCCAATTTTTGATACTGTTCTAAATGGGGTCGCTATAAAAGGATCCATTGTCGGTACAAGAAAGGATATGCAAGAAGCGCTCGATTTTGCTGCACGTGGAAAAGTCCGTGCCCAAATCGAAACAGCTCCTCTCGAGGCTATTAACGATGTATTTGAAAAAATGGAATCCGGCAAAATCAATGGACGTATTGTATTAACAATGGACAAATAAGTTATTTTGAAAACGCTTTACAATTAATCTAATCTTTCATACAAAAACAAGGAGCATGATGCAATATGCTCCCTGTTTTTGTATAAAAAAGCTCAGGTTAATTTTCAATTTTTTGGGTGACTGATTCACAGATAAAAAGAAATCAGCATGCCCTACTAACCTTTTTTATAATAGAAAATATCCCTTTTCCGTACCTTGCAACATTGGTTATTTTTTCTCATTCAAGTAATATCTTAATGTTCTCAATGATATCCCCAATTGTTCTGCTGCTTGTTTGCGATCCCCAACGGTTCTTTTTAAAGCCTTTTTTATAATAGCTTGTAACGTTTCGACTTCCATTGACTTAATCATTTGTAGAACATGGTGTAAATCAACAACATCGTCATCTTCCCATGTATCTATCATTTGTTGACACCATTCTCTTAAATAATCCGCAAAGTTCATTTCAATAGCCGGAATAGATTGATGAACTGCTGTTGGAACATTTGCACTTGCTAGATACTTAGAATTGCTCATTAACTTACTAGGAAGATAATGAGGTGTAATGATTGCCGTTTCTCCTTCTGCCAGTGCTGCTACTCTCTTAATCATATTAACGAATTCTCGCATATTTCCTGGCCAATTATACTTGCACAGACATTCAATCGTATCTGGTGTAAAGGAAAGTCCCAACTCATGCTGTTTAAGATAGTAATCAACAAGTTGCGGAATATCCTCAACTCGTTTCCGTAAAGGAGGGATTGTCAGTTTCACCACATCAATACGGTACAATAGATCTTCTCGAAAAGTCCCGTTTTCTACCGCTTCCTCTAAATTAACATGTGACGCAGCAATCAGCCTTGCTTGATTTTTTTTGATCGTCTCCCCGCCAACTTTTATAAATTCACCTGTTTCAAGAACTCTTAGGAGCTTTACTTGTGTGGCAAGTGATGCTTCACCAATTTCGTCAAGAAATAACGTCCCTTTCCCTGCTTGTTCAAAATACCCCTTTTTTTCCTTTGCAGCTCCTGTAAAAGCCCCTTTTGTATGCCCGAACAATTCACTCTCAAGGAGATTTTCTTGGATCGCTCCACAGTTTACTCCAATAAATGGAGATCCTGCACGTTTGCTTGCATGATGAATGAAATGGGCAAGCACTTCCTTCCCCGTCCCTGTTTCTCCTTCTATGAGAACCGTTACATTCTTTTTCGCAAACTTATATGCTAATTTATAAAGCTGATTCATCTCTTCATTTTTTCCAATAAAACAATTCAGACGGCTAGCAAGTTCAAGCGCCTCATGATCTGCAGGTGCACTGCCCTTCACCAATAATTGTTCTGTTAAAAGTTCAATATCCTCAATATTATCGAATGGTTTTTCAATAAAATCATCCGCCCCAAATTTAATAGCTGAAACTGCTGTTTTAATAGTCCCATATCCTGTCATCACAACGACTTTGCACAGTGGCTGCCGCTGCTTCAAATGTTGTAAAATATCTAATCCATTTCTGTCTGGAAGCCTAATATCGAGAAACGCCAGTTCAAACTCTTTTTCCATAATTGCCCTATCAAAATCCTCTCCACTTGTACAAACTGTAACTGCATGCCCTAAATCGCATAACAGATAGTTAAGGAAATGGCAAAGCTCAATTTCATCATCAACTATTAAAATATTAGACATCATATCACTCCTTTTGTATAACGAATTCACCGGAGAAAAGTCCTGCATTTTAGAGACTCTTTTCTAGTAGATTGTTGTTTATAAGGAGTTGATTTCCGTTTCAAGATGCTCGCTTTCCGCATAAGTCTCGCACCTTCCACACTAATCAACTTCATTATGAAACTTTAGCAAGATGATATCTGTTATCTTTGATGAAAAAACGATAAAGTTTAGACACTACATAAAGGAAATCCATTAAACCGGTAAAATGAGTTTGAAGGTGCTCCCTTTGCCAAATACACTGTCCGCCTTCAAAGTTCCACCATGTGCCTCTGCGATGCCAAGACTTACAGATAGGCCTAATCCCGTTCCTGTTGCAGCATTTTTCGTTGTAAAAAACGGGTGGAAAATTTCCGTTAATACAGCCTCCTTTATCCCACTTCCATTATCTTGAACCATGACGGCAATAGCATCTGCCCCATTTATTTTCTCTATGGACGTTTGAATAACAATTTTTTTATTAGAACGCCCACAATCTTCAAGTGCATCTTTCGCATTTAAAAGCAAATTTAAAATAATTTGTCCGATTTGCTGACAGCTGCCTTCAATTAACGGCAAAGATTCATCAAGCTTTGTTTCAATATCAATTGCTTGCTTCTGTATTTGATTTCCGACAAGACTTAAAGCCAGCAAAATTGCTTCGTTAACAGAAAATTTTTCAAAAAAGAATTCCTCTTGGCGTGAAAAAGTTAAAAGATTACGAATGATATTTTTACTGCGCTTTCCACACTCATAGATGCCTTCTAATAATTTATCGTCAAAATGCTGCTTGCGCAGTAACAGTTGGGCATTTCCCATAATAGCAGTAAGTGGATTATTTAATTCATGAGCAACACCAGCAGCCATTTCCCCAATTGCAGCCAATTTTCCAGAATGGACGAGCTGCGCTTCCATTTTTCTTTTAGCCGTAACATCTTTTATATAAAAAATAGTCGCATGCAGTTCATTTGAAGTATCTAAAATCGGAAAGCTATACCACTCACATGTCTTTTCCGCAAAATGCAATTCACCTCCAGAAGTTTCACTCATTGATAACGCTTTCTTAAAAGAGGCAATTGCCTGCTTAAACAGCAAGTGTTCTACATTAAGATGCTTTTGTTTCTCTTCTTTGGGAAAATACTTTTTTGCAGCCTCGTTCGCTTGGAGAATACTTCCGTGCAAATCAGCAATAAAAATTGCGTCTGATACAGATAGAAAAGTCTCCTCCCATTGTTTTTTTGTTTTCAGCACTTCATTATAAAGACGAGTATTCTCTATACAAACTGCAAGCTGGTCAGATAGTTGCTGAAAAAAGGCAAGATCAGCAGCGCAATCTCCCATCATTTCTTTGCTTCCTAATGTCAGTATGCCTGTTACAGTTCCTTTAATCGTGAGTGGAAATAGAAAAATACTTACTAGTCCTAGCTTTCTAAATGATTCTTCCTCAACCCAGACTCGCTCATTTTGTGTAGAATTTGTTATGAAAACATATGGCTTTCCTGAATGAAATACGTGCCAGTATAATGATTCTTCTTTAGGGAGAGGCAATCCAAGCATCATATGGAATAAATGTTGAGGGTAAACATTTGAAAGTGTTAGTTCTTTGTCATTTCCGAGAGCGATACTAATCCTTTCAAGCGGAAATATTGTTTTTAATTTTTCCATTACATTTTTCAACATATCGTCCATTGTCATTTCGATGTTAAAACCCTTCATCACATCATTGATAATCTCTAATTGAATGTTTTTCTTTTGTAATTCATTGACTGTCTTTTTTAACTCGGCATAATAAGTTCTCCGTGACGATTGTACCCCTGTTAATAGTTCGATCATTTCCCCCCTATTTTCCATCCATACTCCCTCCTAAAATGCTTTCTTTAATAATTGTTCTACATCAAGAAAAGTAACATCTCTAGGGTTAGTGATCATGCAAGCATCATCCAAAGAAAGCTTACTTATCTCATGAATCATTTCCTCTTCAAATCCCATTTCAGACAGCCGTTGGGGTGCACCAATATCCTCCGATAGTTTTTTCACATGATGAATCGCCTTTTCTCCTGCTTCAATCATCGTCAGTCCTGAGACTTTCTCGCCAAGCAGTTCAGCAACTTCCTTAAATTTTTGCGGTGCTGCCAACAAATTAAACTCCATCACATACGGCAGCAAGACAGCATTTACATCACCATGAAGCATCGGATATCTGCCGCCAATTGCATGTGATAAGGCATGAACTGCACCTAATATTGCATTAGAAAAAGCGAGGCCTGCCTGAAGGCTAGCCATTGCCATTTGCTCTTTCGCGTCTTTATTAAATTTTGAAGCAACAGATGGTCGTAAATTCTGTGACACAAGCTTCAGCGCGTTTTTAGCATAAACATCTGTCATCGGTGTTGCAGCAATACTTAGATAAGATTCAATTGCATGTGTCAATACATCCAGTCCTGTTGAGGCAGTTAATCTGGCGCTTTTCGTTGAAAGCGTCTGCGGATCAATAATCGCAATATCTGGTACAAGTGATTTAGAGATGATCGTCATTTTTTTCTTTTTTGTTGTATCCACAATTACTGAAAATTGCGATACTTCCGATCCCGAACCCGCTGTTGTTGCTGCCATTACAAGCGGAGGCAATGGGATTTCAATACGATCAACCCCTTCGTAGTCAGAGATTTTTCCGCCATTTGTCACTAAAATCGCAATCGCTTTCGCAGTATCAATGACACTGCCGCCACCGACCCCGATTATTGCATCACATTCATGTTCTTTATAAAAAGTCGCACCCTTTTCTGTTTCAATGTCTTTAGGATTCACCGTCACATCATAAAAACAAGCATAATTCAAGCCAGCATCACGGCAGCTCTCCACTACATGTTCTAGCCATCCAGCCTCAATTACCCCGTTATCTGTCACAATTAAAACTTTTTGCGCTCCTAGCCGTAAACAGCTTTCACCTACATGTTTGAGTGATCCTCTGCCAAATATGACTTCAGGCATGACAAATTTGTTAATCAACTGGATCACCGACCTTTACGATTTCCTTGTTAATTGCATTCGAGATATTTTGAAAAATTCCTTTTTATAATCTAAAAAATAAAGACTTCTTCAGAATTTTTGTCCCACCTTTCCTGCAAGAGCCTCCGCAACTAAATGAAAATAACGTACAGTTTTTGATCATTACTAAAAGAGCTGGCAAAAATCAGTTATCCTGATTTTCACCAGCTCCTTTTATTATAAAATTACTTTTGGATTTGCAGAAAGGTATATGAAAACTAAACTTCACATAAATAAAACAAGATCAATAACGAACTTTATACAACTATTAATTTTTGAATGAGTGAATAGGGGCTGGAATTCTGCCTCCTCGAGCTATAAATTCTGCTGAGGATTCATCATGAACGGCCATTACAGGAGCCTGTCCTAGTAATCCGCCAAATTCAACCATGTCTCCTACTTTTGTGTTAGGTGCTGGAATAATACGCACAGCGGTTGTTTTATTGTTAATAACTCCGATAGCTGCTTCATCAGCAATCATTGCCGCAATTGTTTCAGCTGAAGTTTCTCCCGGAACAGCAATCATATCGAGACCAACCGAACAAATAGCTGTCATTGCTTCTAGCTTTTCTAAATTCAATGTTCCTTTATTTACAGCGTCTATCATGCCAGCATCTTCAGAGACAGGAATGAAAGCACCGCTTAAACCGCCAACATGTCCACAAGCCATTACTCCGCCTTTTTTTACTGCATCGTTTAATAACGCAAGTGCTGCTGTTGTACCATGTGTACCGACTGTTTCTAAGCCCATTTCTTCTAATATGTGTGCAACTGAATCCCCGACAGCAGGTGTTGGAGCAAGGGATAAATCAACAATACCGAAAGGAACATTTAAGCGTTTGGACGCTTCAAGTCCAACTAACTGCCCCATTCTTGTAATTTTGAATGCAGTTTTCTTAACTGTCTCTGCTACGACGTCAAAGCTTTGGCCTTTAACCTTTTCTAAAGCACGTTTTACGACACCAGGGCCACTTACACCAACGTTAATAACAACATCATTTTCACCGACACCATGAAATGCACCCGCCATAAACGGATTATCCTCAACTGCATTTGCAAACACAACTAATTTAGCACATCCTAAACCTTTCGTATCTGCTGTTAACTCTGCTGTTTTCTTAACAATTTCCCCCATATCCTTCGCAGCATCCATATTAATCCCAGAACGTGTAGAACCAATATTAACAGATGCACAGACTCTTTCTGTAACCGCAAGTGCTTCAGGAATGGATTCAATTAAAATTTTGTCACCTTTATGATAGCCTTTTTGTACAAGAGCTGAAAATCCACCGATAAAATTCACACCGACTTGTTTAGCCGCCGCATCTAATGTTTTCGCAAATTCCACATAATTTTTTTCGTCTGTTGCGCCAGCAATTAAGGAAATTGGCGTTACTGAAATTCGTTTATGGATAATTGGAATCCCATACTCTGATTCAATATCTTCGCCAACTTTAACAAGATTTTCAGCTAAAGAGGTGATTTTATCATATATTTTTTGCCGGGCTTTTGAACCATCTGAATCAATACAGTCTAGTAAAGAGATTCCCATTGTAATAGTACGAATATCTAATTTTTCTTCCTCTATCATACGAATTGTTTCTAATATTTGTGTCGTTTCCATTGCTTGTCCTCGTCAAAATTGGCAATCGCCAAAAGTTGACGTTGGATTCCCCTCCTCTAATCTATTAAAGTGTGTGCATTGAGTTAAAAATTTCTTCACGTTGAATTTTAATTTGGACATTCAACGATTTACCTTTTGTAGCCAATGCTGTTTTTATATTTTCAAATGTTTCTGTTGCTTGTGAAAGGTCAAGCATCATCATCATCGTAAAGTATCCATTCATAATCGTCTGACTTACATCTAAAATATTAATCTCTAATTCGGCTAGCTGGTTACTAACACCTGCAATAATTCCCACGCGATCCTTACCAATAACAGTTAAAATAGCTTTCATATTGATCGTTCACTCCTCGTTGATTAAAATTTCCTATTTACACTATCACAAATTTTCACTTGAATGTCTATCATCATTTTGCTAATTGCTCTTTATTTTGTAAACAACATTTTTACATCTATCCCATTTTTTAACATACAAATTCATATTAAAAAAATAACTTCATCCTCGTATAACTCTTAATCATGATCATTATAAATAATAGATTTGAGCCTGCATATAAAAACAGCCCTACAAATATGCTGCAAACTTAAATTTATAATTTATTTTTCTGTTTATGATAATATGTTGAAAAAGGATTGTTAGGAGGAACGCCTGTGAGTACATACAATTTTGATAAAGTGATCAATCGTACAAATACAGCCTCAATTAAATGGGAACAATTGAAAAAAGTATTTGGAACAGAAGATGTGCTGCCGATGTGGGTTGCAGATATGGATTTCGAACCTCCTCATGAAGTAGCAGCTGCGATTCGGAAAAGATTGGAACATGAAATTATCGGCTATACTTTCGTACCGCCTTCCACCGGTGAATCAATTCAGCATTGGCTAAAAAAACGGCATGACTGGGACATCGATACTTCATGGATTTCTTATGCAACTGGTATTGTTCCAGCAATCAGTACAGCTATCCAAGCATTTACAGAACCAGGTGATAAAGTGCTAGTCCAATCTCCTGTTTACGATCCATTTTTTAAAATGATCGAGAAAAATCATCGTACTGTTGTCAATTCGCCGTTATTACTAGTAAATAATCATTATGAAATCAATTTTGAACAATTTGAGGCCAAACTAAAAGAAGGCGTGAAACTTTTTATTAACTGCAGCCCCCATAATCCGGGAGGCAGAGTATGGACAAAAGAAGAGTTAACGAAGATGGCGGATCTTTGTTATCAATATAACTGTTTGTTTTTATCAGATGAAATACACTCTGACCTTATTTATGCTCCTCATGTTCATATCCCTGTTGCCAAACTTGGAAGTAAATATCAGGATATGATCATTACATGTATCGCGCCGACAAAAACATTTAATCTTGCTGGTTTGAAAGCCTCAGCAGTTATTATTTCGAATCGGAAACTACGGCAATCTTTCCAAGATGTTCAAGCATTAAATGGCACTTCAGCGATTAACACTTTTGGAATTGTTGGCATGGAAGCTGCTTATCGTTATGGAAGTAGCTGGCTAGATGCGTTGCTTGCTTATTTACAAAGAAATGTCGATGAAGCAACAGCTTTTATCCATGACAACCTTCCTTCAATAGAAGTCATGCAGCCGGAAGGTACCTATTTACTGTGGCTAAATTTACGAAAACTCCATTTAGGCGACTCAGAGATAAGAAAGCTACTTATTAATAGAGGAAAACTGGGGCTTGAAAGCGGAAATAAATATGGTCCTGGTGGAGAAGGGTTCGTTCGCATGAACATAGCTTGTCCGAGAGATATTTTAAAAGATGGACTAAATCGACTGAAACAAGCGTTGATATAAGCAAATGCACCTTTAGAATAAAAACCCCCTTGAGTTGGATTATAGTCCAACTCAAGGGGGCACTTCACAGGAAGATTTATCTTCCATCGGGGTTGCTTTATATTCTAGTTTCTTATTGCGAGGAAAGCTAAACAAATTTTATAGACAATCAAAGACGCTCTTATGCATGTTTATAATAAGCTTAATGCTTCCTTAATAGGTGTATCGCCTGAAATGATATCAAATGCCCGTTTATATGTTTTTTCTTCAGTCAACGAAGCAATTATTACTTCGGCAACATCCTCGCGAGGAATCGTGCCGCGTTTCAAGTTTTCTGCTGCAGACACCCTCCCTGTACCTTGTTCATTTGTAAGTCCTCCTGGGCGAATTATGGTATAGTTTAAAGCACTTGCTTCAAGTATACGATCCGCATAATGCTTTGCTACATAATACGGCTTGATTGCCTCATTCCAATTTTCACGATGATGTGCTTGTAATGCACTTACAAGTATAAAACGTTGAATACCGACTTTTTCAGCAGCCTCTATTGCTTTAACTGCTCCATCTAGGTCAACTAGCAATGTTTTATCAGCGCCTGTCTTTCCTCCAGAACCTGCTGTAAACACAAGGGCATCACAGCCGTTTGCCGCTTCAGCAATTTCATTAACTGTTCCCTCTAGATTAGCGTAAACTGTTTCTACACCTAAATGACGAAACAGTTCCACCTGTTCTTTTGTTCTTACCATTGCACGCGCTTGATGCTGGTTGCTTGCCCGTAACAGACCTACAATTTTCTTTCCAATCTGCCCGTTTGCCCCAATCACAAGTACTTTCATGACTTTCTCCCCTTTCCTACCTGTTACCTATTATCATTCCAAATGAACCGTTTTAAAGCAAATAAAATGAACATCTAGTAAGCTAATCGTGAATAAGCTTTTCAAAAATAACATACTATGTTTAATGTTTCGTATCCTTTATGTACTACATATAAAATCAAATTACTTTACAAACTCATTTAATTTTGCGAAAATTTTTCCATACTAAGGATTGGGGGAATAATGAATGATCAAAAATTTACAAGATATAGTCACTCTACATAATGGAGTAAAAATGCCCGGCTTTGGTCTTGGCGTATGGCAAGTTCAAGATGGTGATGAAGTTGTCAATTCTGTAAAATATGCCTTAAAGGCTGGTTACAAAGCAATCGATACAGCAGCAGTATATAAGAATGAAGAAGGTGTAGGCCAAGCAATTAAAGAAGCAGGTGTGCCCCGCGAAGATTTGTTTATTACAACAAAATGCTGGAATGCAGATCAAGGATATGAATCTGCCTTAGCTGCCTTTGAAACGAGTCTTGAAAAACTAGGACTTGATTATGTAGATTTGTATTTGATCCATTGGCCTGTTGCTGGCAAATATAAAGACACATGGAGAGCATTCGAAAAGCTTTATAAAGACGGCAAAGTACGTGCGATTGGCGTCAGCAATTTCCATCAACATCATTTAGAAAATTTATTAGTAGATGCTGAAATTACTCCGATGGTGAACCAAATAGAATTACATCCGCTTCTTTCCCAAGAGCCTTTAAGAGAATATTGCCAATCAAAAAATATTAAAGTAGAAGCTTGGTCTCCATTAGGCAATGGTAAACTATTAGACAACCCGGTATTAAAAGAAATTGGCGAAAAATATAACAAAACTGTTGCCCAAGTCATTTTACGCTGGGATGTACAAAATGACATCATTACCATTCCAAAATCAACGAAAGAACATCGTATTATCGAAAATGCAAATATCTTTGATTTCGAATTGTCCCCTGAAGATATTCAAACTATTAATAGTCTAAATAAAAATGAAAGAACTGGTGCGGATCCAGATAATTTCAATTTCTAAAAATCTTTTTTGATAGATTCACTCTGTACAATCAGAGTGCAGCCCCCATTAAATCAATGAGGGGCTGTTTTTATCTCATGTTCAAACTGGATACGATTTCTTCCATATCCAGTTTGCCATTTTTTAAGCTTACCTATCTAAAATAAAAACTTGTAGAGAATGATCTCTATAAGTTTTTTATTTATTTCTACAACATCCTTTCGTTTCATGATAGCATATATTTTATAGAAAGCTTTTCATTTGTGAGGTGAACATAATGAGTGGAATCGTAGGCTATATTGGCAAGCATTCAGCACAATCCATCCTAATTGACTGTTTGCGGAGATTGGATTACCGGGGTTATGACTCAGCCGGAATTGCCATTTCAAATTTTCATGAAATTCAACTTCGAAAGGAAAAAGGACGCGTTGAAGATTTAGAAGCATCTCTTCAATTAGAGCCTATTATCAATGGCAATCTTGGTATTGGACATACAAGATGGGCCTCTCACGGTACTCCAACTATCTCCAACTCACATCCTTTATGCGATGAGGAAGAGCGCTTTTTTGTCGTGCATAATGGAATCATCGAAAATTATCAGCAATTAAAAAAGTTCCTCCTGGAAGAGGGATATCATTTTCATACCGATACGGATACTGAAGTCATTCCACATCTTTTAGCTCACTATGATACCGGCCATTTTGAAGAAACTGTGCGAGAAGTAATCCCTCTTTTGAAAGGAACATTTGCATTAGCAATCCTGTCAAAAAATGATCCTAATCAAATGATTGCTCTTTCGCAAAACAATCCGCTAATCATTGGTTTTGGGCAAGATGAAGCATATTTATCTTCTGATATCCCAGCTCTACTCCCATACACGAAGGATATATATCCAATTAAAAATGGTGAATTAGCGGTATTAACACAGACCGCTGTAGAAGTGAAGACATTGAGCGGTGACAAAGTGACTCCTAAACGGGTTCATATTCAATGGAACCACGAGGAGCTTGAATTACAACAATACGAGCATTATATGTTAAAAGAAATTATGGAACAACCAGAGGCAATTAAACGTACACTAAAAGGACGTTTAACAGAAGATGGTGTTGCTATACCCGAGCTTGAAGGTTTTTTGCATTCACGAAATTTGCAATCATTCGAAAAGATTATGATCGTTGGTAGTGGTACCTCTTATCATTCGGGAATAATCGGGAAAAAGATACTTGATTCATTAATTGAAATTCCAGTTGAAGTGGCGATTGCTTCCGAATTTAGTTGTGAACATAGTACGTTGACTGACAAGCATCTTGTCATCGTCGTGAGTCAATCTGGTGAAACAGCAGATACATTATCTGCTCTAAAAGAGGCAAAAAAATATGGAACCCCAACCATTGCAATTACAAATCATTGGAAAAGCACACTTTCACGCCAAGCCGATTGCACAATTTATACTTATGAAGGGCAAGAATTAGCTGTTGCAGCAACAAAAGCCTATACATCTCAAATTACTGGCCTTGTCCTACTGGCAATTGTATTAGCAAAGCAAATGAATGGGCGTGGAGTTGAGCAAATCCCTGTTCTTTTAGATGCTCTACATTCACTTTCTGAGGATGTGGAGAAGTGTCTCATTATGACGCAAGACGCCATTGACCAATTTGCACAAATTACAAATGATCAGGAAAAAATATTTATTGTTGGCCGTGGAAGTGACTATGTCCTTGCATTAGAAGGTGCTCTTAAGCTTCAAGAAGTAGCGTACATTCATGCCGATGCATATGCTGCTGGTGAAATGAAGCACGGAACGATGGCATTGATTACTCCAGGAATACCAGTAATTGCTCTTGCTACACAGCACCATTTACGTGAGAAAACTGTTAACAATATTAAAGAAATGAAAGCCCGTGATGCCTATGTTGTAGGGATTACAACGATTGGTGATGACTCAATAAGCAGTGTCGTTGATGAGGTTATGTACATTCCTGAAGCACACCCTCTTCTTATGCCAATCTTGGCAGCTATTCCTTTACAGCTATTAGCCTATTATGCTGGCTGTGTCCGCGGATATAATGTTGACCGTCCTCGAAACTTAGCAAAAAGTTTAACAGTAGAATAACACTAAAAAACATTCTGGATTGCTCTAGAATGTTTTTTTAGTGATCTTTCTAACGCCTACTCAAATTGATTGCAGTTTTAGGATACTTGCTGAACCCCAAAGCGAAGCTTGCATCCCCTATCCATCTCACAAAAAACACCAACATCACATTATTCTTTTCCCCTTCAACACACATTCTTCACTTACTTCATATTATTTGAGAGGAATTTATCTAAGTTGATATTGATTAGCATTCTCAATTAGAATTAAATTTTCACATCTAATTGAGAATAATACTATTAATAACGCAAATAATATGTTAGAATACATGTATTATATTAAGTATTAAATTAAATTTATTTTAAATTAATAAGAAGGTGTGATATGTTATGGAAAATTATGATTACCATCATCTCCCTCATATGAAAATACAAAAAAAATCTAAAAAAACACTTTGGACGACACTCATCCTAACTTTGTTTTTTACAATCGTAGAAATTATTGGAGGCCTTATTTCGCACTCACTTGCTTTACTTTCCGACTCTGCCCATATGGCCTCTGATGTCATTGCGCTATGCTTTAGTATGATTGCTCTTTATTTAGCATCAAGACCACCTAACAAACACTATACATTCGGTTATTTGCGATTTGAAATTATTGCATCATTTTTAAATGGACTAACACTTATCATCATTTCCATTGGAATTTTTATTGAAGGAATTAAAAGATTTATTCATCCCGAAAAAATTGATTTTCAGTGGATGATGATCATTGCGTCAATCGGTTTAATCGTGAACATTATCTTGACAATCATACTTTATAGAAGCACTAAAGAAGAGCATAATTTAAATGTAAAAAGTGCGTTATGGCATTTCTTCGGGGATCTGTTAAATTCCGTTGGAGTCATCGTATCGGCAATCATTATTTATTTTACAGGCCTATACTTTTTTGACCCACTTATTAGTATGATCATCGGCTTTGTTATTTTTACTGGCGGAGCTAAAATCGTTCATGAATCTTATTTAATTTTAATGGATGCAGTACCAAAGGAATTAGATCTGGAAAAGATTCGTTCAGATATCCGCCATTTAGAGGGCATAGAAGATGTACACGAAATGCATCTATGGAATATCGCTACTGATCAATATTCGCTCACTGCCCATGTTTTTATAAAGAAGAACGATGAACCGTTAACCATTATTAAAACAATTAACCAGATGCTAAAAAGTAAATATGGCATTATTCACTCCACCATTCAAACTGAAAATCCTGCCATTAACGATCATGCAGATTACATTCATCAAGCGCAAATGCAGTGAGAATTCAAAAAAGCATGCTCTAGTGAAGCTTCTTCTCTAGAGCATGCTTTCTTATGTTTTGGGAATGTTAATCTTGTCTGTATCCAACCTTTTATTATTTTTTAAAAATTTTAATATCAGATAAAATTTATCCTTTCTGTTATGAGTGATTCTGATATAATTCTAGTAACTGTTTAAATCATGAAGGGGGGACATACTTGATGAAATATGGAAAACATGTGTATAGAGTATTTTTTATCTTTCTTTGTTCCATCCTCATCGTTCCATGCACACAGAATATCACCTATGGAAAGAACAGCGCTTCAAAAAAACATGTCATCATTATTTTTAAAAACAACATAGAGAAAAACACCATTACACAATTAGATGGAAAGGTAAAACATTCATTCCATTCCATTTCAGCCATTGCTGGTGAAGTACCGCAATCTGCAATTTCAAAGTTACAAGCAAATGATCAAATTGCTAAAATAGAACCTGATCAAAAAGTGCGAGTAAGCGGACAAATTCGTGATTGGGGCGTCAGCAAGGTTCAGGCCCCTAGAGCTTGGAGCTCCCATTTTACAGGAAAAGGAGTTAAAATTGCCGTTTTAGATACTGGCATTGCAAAGCATCCGGATTTATCCATTGCCGGCGGCGTTTCTATGGTATCAAAATCTTACAATGATACTGATGGCCACGGCACACATGTGGCTGGTATTATTGCAGCAAAGAATAACAAGATCGGTGTTGTAGGAGTTGCACCAGACGCACAAATATATGCCGTCAAAGTACTAAAGTCGGACGGAGATGGTTATATATCTGATGTCATTTCAGGTATCGAATGGTCCATTAAGCATCACATGAATATTATCAATATGAGTTTCGGTACTTTAGACTATTCAGAGGCACTAAAAAAGGAAGTAGATAAAGCAAGTCGTAATGGAATTCTTGTCGTCGCAGCTGCCGGCAACCACAGCAATTCAAAAACATCATCTAAGACGGATAATATCGACTATCCTGCACGGCTTTCTTCAACAGTCGCCGTCGGTGGTGTTGGCAAAAATTTAAAGAAAGCATCTTTTTCATCCATCGGGAAAGAAATTGAATTTACTGCCCCTGCCGTTGATATTTTAAGTACTTATATCGGGAATCAATATGCTTGGATGGATGGTACTTCAATGGCCACGCCGTTTGTTACAGGTGCATTAGCCTTATTAAAACAAGAATATCCGCATTTAAGTAATCAAGCATTGATTGCAAAATTATATACGTCGACCATTGATCTTGGAGCAAAGGGAAAAGATCATTATTACGGATATGGTTTCGTTCAAGCTCCGTATATAAAAAGTTCCTTTTCCACTTCACTCAAAACAAACCAATCAACCTATAAACGAGGAAATACTGTACAGATTACTGAAAATGTGTTAAACGCTAATTCTAAAAAACCCGTAAGCGATGCGAATGTTAAAATCGTTATTACGACAATTAAAGGTGTTGTTAAGAATACAACAACCAAAACAAATTCAAAGGGTACCATCACTTATAAGTTAACAACCAATTCTCACTTTTATAAAGGACAATATTTGATTACAACAACCGTTTCAAAATCTGGATACAATACAAAGATTGCAAGCAAAACAATTGTATTGAATTAAAAGGACACTTCCATACAATGCATAACTCTTAGCTATAAAGAAAAAAGTCTAATTCCTGCCATCAATCGGAATTAGACTTTTTTTTAATATAATGTTTCATGGTTCATTTCTAATAATGCTTCATGATGGGTCGAGTACATGGCCATCGACTCAGCATTTGGATTCATATAGCGTACAGCGCTATTTAATGCAATCGGCCCTTCTGTAAACCCTCCTGCTATTAATTTCAACTTATGAGGATATGTGACCGCATCTCCAGCAGCAAAAACACCTGGGATATTCGTTTCCATTGCATGGTTGACAACAAAACGCTCTTCACGCATCTCGAGACCCCAATGAGCCATTTTTCCATAATCGCCTTGAATACCATGATTTACGACAAGAGCATCTATTTCGATATGCTTTGTCAACCCAGTTTCAGTATGCTCGATTGTGACAGACTGAATAAAATCGCCATCACCATGCAACTGTTTTAATGTATAGGGAGTTAGTATTTCTGTTTTTTCTCTCATTTCGCTGACGTGACGTTCATGGCCACGAAAATCATTGTTTCTGTGAACAACCATCACACTTTTCGCAATTGATACTAGCTCATTTGCCCAGTCTACCGCTGAATTTCCACCGCCTGAAATAAGGACGCGCTGATTTCGGAAACGCTCAAGTTCATCAACTGAATAGTGGAGATTATATTGTTCATAACGTTCTGAATAAGGCAAATCTAATTTAATTGGTTTAAAAATTCCCGCTCCGACCGTTAAAATAACTGTACGAGTATAATGAATTTCTCCTGCTTCACTTCTTAACAAAAAAGTACCATTTGAAAGTCTCTCAAGGTCAGATATACGTTGATTAAAGCAAATTGTTGGATTGAAGGTTTTTGCTTGTTGAATGAGTTGTTCAACTAAATTTCCGCCTTTAATGCCAGTAATTCCACCAATGTCTCTTAATGTTTTTTCTGGATAGAACATCGTAATTTTCCCGCCTAATTCAGATGTACATTCAATCAACTTTGTTTTTAAATTACGCATGCCGCTATAAAAAGTAGTAAATAAGCCAATCGGACCTCCACCAATAACCGTTACGTCATATAAATCTTTAACCATTTATACTCTCTCCCTATACATCATTTTTTTGCCATTAAGTACATAAAATATGGCGCTCCAATCAACGTCACAATAATTCCTGCTGGGATACCGCTCGGATCTAAAATCACACGCCCGATAGTATCAGCAGTAATCAATAATATTGCTCCAATCATCGCCGCAATTGGGACAAACAATTGATGGCTCGAACCGACTAATGAACGTGCAATATGCGGAGCCATTAAACCAATAAAGGCAATTCCTCCACTTACAGAAACAGATGCAGAAGCTAATGCAACGGCAATCAAAATAAGAAGGATTCTTTCTCGCTCTACATGGACGCCTAGTCCAACAGAAACATTTTCATGCAAATATAAAGTATTTAAGACATTTGACTTCAATAATACAATTGGGATTAAGAAGACAATCCAAGGGAGTAATGCCACTACAAAGTTCCAGTCATCTCCCCAAACTGTGCCGGCCAGCCAGCTCGCAATAAAAGTATATTGATCACGGTTAAAATGGGACGTTAGTGTAATGATTGCTCCAGAAAAGGCCGCTGACAAACCAACACCAACGAGAACAATCCTTGTTGTCTCCATTCTCTCTCCCTTTTTATAAGAAAACAGATAGATCAAAAAGGCTGTTGCTATTCCCCCTATTAATGCAAATAAAGGCAATATATATAAGAACTTAGATGAATCGGCTGTAAAATAAGAAATATAAATCACAACCATGAGTCCTGCTCCGTAATTAATCCCTAAAATTCCTGGATCTGAAAGAGGATTGCGCGTTATGCTTTGCAAAATAGCACCCGAAACTGCTAATCCCATTCCGGCAAAAATCCCAACTAATAATCGCGGCAGTCGAAACTGGAAAAAAATTAAATTCTCATTACTTGTTCCTTGTCCAATTATGATCTGCAATAACTGGGTAGGAGTTAAAGAGATGTATCCTGTAGCGAGACTAATAACTAATACAGTAATTAATACAATGAGCGAAATGAGTAATGTTATCCGAAACCTTTTTTGTTGATTCGTATTCCTCATTTAATCTTTCCTCCTTTTCGCGCAAGATAAAGGAAGAAAGGAACGCCAATCAAGGAAACAACTGCTCCAATCGGTGTTTCATAAGGAGCATTAATCGTACGTGCAACCGTATCAGCCAACACCATTAAAATACTGCCAAAAACAGCTGAACAAGGAATAATCCAACGATAATCTGTTCCTACCACAAAGCGTACTATTTGCGGCACCATTAACCCTACAAATGCGATCGATCCAACAAGCGATACGGCAACACCCGCTAAAATAAGGACAATGAGCATTAAAATTAATTTCATTAGAAACGTTCTTTGCCCTAACCCTTTTGCTATTTCTTCACCAAAACTTAGAATCGTTAATCCTTTTGACATCATAATCGCAATTAAAATACCAATAACAACAATT
The DNA here is from genome assembly GCF_011008565.1 of Heyndrickxia ginsengihumi. Lineage (GTDB taxonomy): Bacteria > Bacillota > Bacilli > Bacillales > Bacillaceae_C > Weizmannia > Weizmannia ginsengihumi. The sequence continues at coordinate 133,283 of NZ_JAAIWK010000003.1, read as the reverse complement.
GGGATAACAATTTCCAACTGCAGCCATGTCGTTCCAGATACTCCACCTGCTGTCCAAAAAGCTAAGTCTTGGGACAGTTTAAAATAAAGGGCAATCCCCTCACCTAAAGATGTGAGCAATGCTGAGACTGCTGCTCCTGCCAAAGTAAGTCGTAAAGGAGAAAGTCCTCCTTTTCGCATTGAACTGAGCCCAAACACCATACTCGCACCAAGTGCAGCTCCTAAAAATGAAAAACACATCATCATCATAAAAGAAACGTGCGGATTAAACGCAAAAATACAAGCTAGTGCAAAACTTGCACCTGCATTGAGCCCAAGTAAACCAGGATCAGCTAACGGATTCCGTGTCATTCCTTGCATAATAGCACCACTGACAGCAAGGGCAGCTCCGACAACAGCAGCTCCAATCTCCCTAGGCATCCGCAAGCTCATAATAATTTTATTAGTCTCTTTACTTGGATCATATTGAAAGACTGCTTGCCATACTGTTAAAAATTTAATATTTGCAGCACCTACTGAAATCGCTAAGACTAGGCTACCAACAAGTATTATAATTCCAGCAGTTAACACAATTGTGCCAACTGCTGGACGTGACTTAATCGAATATCCTTTTTCATCCGTATTCATGCGTGCCATCTATATCTTCCCTTGACCTCATTATTTATTAGCTGCTACTAAATCATTCACAATAATTTTCAATTCATTTTCTAATGAAATCGGGTCATTGAAATAGAAATCATTGGCATTCACTGTAATAACATGATGATTTTTATATGCAGGTAATGATTTCCACACATCTGTTTTCATAAATGAATTGTTTGATGTGTCTCCCCAGCTTGAAACAAACATATAATCACCTGCATATTTTGGAATCACCTCTGTAGATATTGCTTTATATCCAGGTTTTGTATCTTTTTTAACCTTTTCCGGCATCTTGATTCCAAGTGCTTGATAGATAACTTCTGAGCCGCGTCCCCAGTTATCGCCGAAAATATACATTTGTTTACCATAACTTTCCAAAACAGTAGCCGTTGCATCTTTACCGATGACCTTTTTCACTTTTGCACTTTCAGCTTTTGTTTTTGCATTCCATTGATCAACCCAATTTTTTGCTTGTTTTTCTTTCCCCACCAATTTACCAATTTCAATAAATTGTTGGAGATAATCTCTCTTTTCATATGTATATACAACTGTTGGGGCAATCTTTGATAGCTTTTTAATGTTTTTGTCATTGGTATAATCAATAATTAAATCCGGTTTCAAGGCCATAATCTTATCAAGAGAATCAGATGTTACAACTTTTGCCTTATCTAATTTATGACCAAAAAATGAATTATTTTTCGAATATTGGGTAACCCCTACAGGTGTAATTCCTAACTTTAACAAACATCCTGTATAGGTAGACGTTACATCAACAACTCTTAATGGATGAGTCGGAACTTTTACATTTCCATTATCAGCATGATAAACTTTTGTTTTTGGCTCTGCATCCTTTTTCGTAGATGCTTTATCATTTCCGCAAGCAGCCAATACTAGCAGGCAACATATCGATAAAACTGTTATAATGAATGATTTCTGTCTTTTCATTCTTTTACCCCCACTTTAATCTCTTGTTGAAAATCATTATCAATTAGTATCGTAAAAAATCATTTACTGAGCAATTTTATCTGCTGCATTATTATAGGAGGTTACTAAGTCATAACAGAGACAAACCGGCTTTCTTGTTCTAGGATCTGTTACAATTTCTGCATCGATATTAAATACATTTCGTAAAACTTCACAAGTCATAACATCGTCAGCACTGCCTTGTTTCTGAATTTCCCCATCTTTCATTGCTACAATATGATGAGCAAAACGAGCTGCCTGATTCAAATCATGAATAACCATAACAATCGTACGATGCTCTACACGATTCAAATATTGTAGTAGCTCTAATACTTCAAGTTGATGGGATAAATCCAAATAAGTCGTTGGTTCATCAAGCAAAATGATATCGGTTTCTTGAGCCAATGCCATGGCAATCCATACACGCTGCCTTTGTCCTCCTGAAAGTGCATCAATTGGTCTATTTCTGAATGCATCTACACCAGTTACTTGTAATGCCCAATCAATTGCTTTCCAATCATCCGCTTTTAATTTCCCGAATCCTTTTTGATAAGGATATCTCCCATACGAAACAAGTTCTGCAACGGTTAATCCCTCTGGGGCATCAGGTGACTGTGGTAAAATCGCCATCTTTTGGGCAATTTTTTTCGTAGCCTCTTTTGCTATTTCTTTACCATCTAAGTAAACCGCACCATTATGTGGAAAAAGAATGCGCGACAATGTTTTTAATAATGTAGATTTTCCGCAACCGTTAGGACCGATAATGCTCGTAATTTTCCCATCTGGAATCTCTACGCTTAAATCGCGAATAATTTCAGTCTCTCCATAGGCAATTTTCAAATTTTTTGCTGAAAGCCTAGACATACATACCCCTCCTATATATTTAAAAATTTCAGATAAAATGCCGGAAACTAATTGTAAATGATTATTATTTTCATTTACAATTTTATTTCATTCCTATCTCACTGTCAATACGATTTTCTTACAAACTTTTGGACTAAACGTAAATATATGGAGATGTACAGAGGTTACAATGAATATATAAAAGGAGGTTATTCGACATTATCATATGCTTATTAACTGAAAATCATTCGGAAGCAGCCCGTGACAACGGGCTATTTCAGCTATTTTATAATTCCTTTCAACAGTTATTTCAAAAAAATTAAGGCTGGGACAAAACTCAAAAGTAGTTAGCTAAAGACGAACATTGGATAACCCAGCTCCGGAAGTATACTTCCGGAGCTGGGTTAGAGCAATATTCGTGGTTTCTTTCGTTACATGCTTTTTGTCCCAGCCTCCTAATCCGTTAAATACTATGGGATGAGAGCTTCATTCTTTTTTTTGCAACGAAGCCTAAACGAATAGATAACAAAATGCCAATGATCGTAAGTACTACAATCATTGCGACGACGCCGAACCATCCATAACCGCTGTAGAAAGCTCCACCTGTCGTCCCTCCGATGCTTGAACCGACATAATAAAAAAATAAATATAGTGATGAGGCCTGCGCTTTATCATGTGTAGCCAATTGTCCTATCCATCCGCTCGCAATTGAATGACCAGCAAAAAAACCATACGTGAAAATAGCAATGCCAATAATTTTAATCCATAGATTTGTATTTAAAGTAATACAAGCACCTATTAATAAAATAAACAATGAAACCTGCAAAATTTTTCTTCGTCCATGTTGATCAGCTAGCATCCCCATCCATGTAGAGCTGAATGTACCAACGATATACACGATAAAAATAAATCCAACTAATGTTTGGCTTAATGAATACGGTGGTGCAATAAGCTGAAAACCAATATAGTTATATAATGATACGAAACTTCCCATTAGTAAAAAGCCAATTGCAAATAAATAAATAAGACCCGGCTCTTTAAACTGGCTGAACAAAGATTTTACTAGCGAGTGCAGTTCAAATTTCCGTGCTGTGAAATGATTTGATTTCGGTAAAATAGCCCAAAATACTAAACTTGCAAGCAAACTAATGATTCCAATACCTATGAGAGCAACATGCCAGTTAAAATAATCCGTTAAAATACCACTTATGATTCTGCCGCCCATTCCTCCAATGGAATTTCCACTAATGTATAATCCCATTGCCATTCCTAAACTTGGTGGTTCAATTTCCTCGCCTAAATAAGCCATCGCCACCGCTGGAAGCCCTGCTAATACAACCCCTTGTAAAATTCTAAAGAAAATTAATAGATGAAAAGTAGGACTGTACGCTGTCAAAATGGCTAAAATCGAAGAAGCCACTAATGAAATTGTCATGACTGGCTTACGTCCAAATACTTCCGATAAAGAACCAGCAATCAGCATACTAATTGCTAAAGCGATCGTAGTAGATGATAAACTTAAACTTGAGACAGCCGGAGATATATGAAATTCTTTTGCAATATCCGGCAGTAGCGGCTGCGTCCCCCAAAGAATTGCAAATGTATTAAAACCACCTGCAAATAAAGCTAAATTTGCCATGCGAAAAGTGCGTGTTCCGCGCTGTATATAACTCATTCCTCATTATTACTCCTTTGTTTGCTACTTAGAATAAATGTTTAACATACTGAATAAATCTTTTTGTAACAGGTGATAAATAGCTATCCTTTAGCCATGCAACTCCTACATCCCTTTTACATCTTGGATGCTTCAAATGTATGAGTTTCACCTTATTTTTATCCAGCACTTGTAGATCAGGAACTAATGATACTCCTAATTTGGCGCCAACGAATCCGGAAACTGTACCTATTTCTTCCCCTTCAAATACAATATTCGGAGAGAAACCCGCTTCATTGCATAAATGGTGAATAATGGTCCGTAAACCATATCCATCTTTAAAAGATATAAACGGCTCTTTTGCAATCATTTTCAGGTCAACTTCATCATAGCTTGCTAACCAATGGTCCACTGAAACAATCAAAAATAGTTCCTCTGTTAAAAGCGGTTCCCATACGATATCTTTATCATCGTGAAGAAGTGCAATTAAAGCAAGGTCAACATTTCCAGATTTTAGTTGTTCCATTACTTGCTTAGTAGAGTCTTGGGTTAAATGAAACTTTACATTGAAATACTGATTTTGATAGGAGCTAACAATTTCAGGAACGATACTCATGCCAAGTGATGGCAGAAATGCTAATGAAATCGTTCCATGATCAGGGTGGATTTCATCACGTATTTCTTGTTTTCCAATTTCAATTTGCTTAATTGATTGTTCGACTCTATTTAAAAACATTTCTCCATAACGATTTAAATAAATATTCCTCCCCTTCCGATCAAAAAGCTGAACACCTAATTCTTCTTCAAGCTTTGCAATTGACCGGCTAAGGGCCGGCTGAGAAATTGATAGCTGTTCTGCTGCTCTTGTTATATGCTGTGTCTTTGCTACCATTTGAAAATATTGAATTTGATGCCATTCCATCTTCATACCTCGGATGCTTTATTGTGTTATTCTATTCTTATCATACGCCACATTTCATATAACTTCTAATTGTAAATTTGCATAAAACTCATGCATAATAATTATAAAAGGTGCCTGACCCCTTCATTGCACTAGTGCAATGAAGGGGTCAGGCACCTCAAAAACGGGGTGGGACTTTTGAGTATTAAGTTAATTATTGCAGATGATAATTCATTTATTCGTGAGGGACTAAAGATTATTTTAACTTCTTATGATGAATTTGAAGTTCTGGATACTGTCAATGACGGTCAAGAAGCTGTTGAATATTGCACGGATCATGATGTCGATATTGCATTACTTGATGTACGTATGCCAAATTTAAATGGGGTTGAGGCAACAAAACTCATTACTGAACAGACAAACACGAAACCGATTATTTTAACGACATTTGATGATGATGAATATATCGTTGACGCTGTCAAAAATGGGGCAAAAGGTTATTTATTAAAAAATAACGATCCTGAACGTATTCGAGATGCGATTAAAAGTGTCTATAATGGGAATAGTATTCTTCAAGATATCATTCTTGAAAAAATTAAGGGCAATCTTCAGGAAAAAGAAGAAGTGAAAACAAAAATCGATACAAGTAAGTTTACTGAAAGAGAACGGGATATTATGGCCTTAATTGCCAAAGGATACTCAAATAAAGAAATATCAAAGCAACTATTTATTTCTGACGGGACAGTAGCGAATTATATTTCTTCTATATTAGGTAAAACAGGGCTCGAGCATCGTACCCAAATCGCAATATACTATTTAACGGGGAAAGTAAACTAAATGGAATTCAGGGTTATTTTGTGCAAATTAGCACTCATCTTTTTTATCGCTTTTAGTTGTATACGAGCAGATGCCAAACATATTTCTTTCATTGTTTTTGCAATCCTGTTGTACTTCTGTATTAATATTTCTATATATCTTTTTCATAATAGCATGATAAAAAGAGGACTTCTCCTCATTTCCATCGCGATATCAATCGTTTCCTATCTATACATACAAACAATCTTTATTGTTCTTATGCCACTGGCGCTTATTGAGATTCTTTCGACTGTAACAGAAAACAAATGGACAATACTGATCATTTCATTTCTTCCGATTATATACATTCAACCGGAAGTTCAGCCCATCTATAGCCTTGTTGCTTGTCTTTGTATGATCATGTTTACAATCGTAACATTTTTCAATCAACGTATGATAAAAAGCGAAAACAAGATCGATCAGATGAGGAAGTCGATACAAACGTTAACAAAAAGTTTAAATGAAAATGATGAGTACATAAAGCAATCAGAGTACACTTTCAAGTTAGAGGAACGGAATCGTATCTCACAAGAAATACATGATCGAATTGGTCACTCAATGACTGGGGCATTAATTCAAATGGAAGCGGCTAAACGACTTATGAATATCGATCAAAATAAAGCAACAGAACTACTTGAAAACGCCATTCAAATTTCCAAAGATGGAATAGAAAGTATTCGGCTAACATTAAAAAACATGAAGCCTCCTACAGAACAAGTGGGCATTCATAGACTTAAACTGTTTATCGATGAATTCTCGACAAAGAATGATTTAGAAACAACATTAACACATGGTAACAATATAGACATCATCTCCCCTATACAATGGAAAATCATCCACGAGAACGTAACTGAAGCGTTAACGAATGCCCGAAAGTATTCAGATGCAAATCGTGTATACGTCGATATTACCGTTTTAAATAAAGTGATTAAGGTTGAAGTAAAAGATAATGGCAAAGGTGCTGCAAAAATAAAAAAAGGTCTAGGCATTTTAGGCATGGAGGAACGGACAGCGTCTATTCACGGAAAAATCATTGTCGATGGCACACATGGATTTTCCGTTACAACATTGCTTCCAATACAATCATGAAATAATTCATATAAAAAACATGAAGATTTTCATATGAAATGAATGAACGATTGCACTTAAATTCGTTCATTCTTTTTTTTATACTTACATCATACAAACGGCATAGAGGTGAAAAAATGATGAACGTGTTAGAAATAAATAACTTAACAAAAAGGTTTGGAGATTTTATCGCTGTAGACAATATGTCCCTGCAAGTAAAAGAAGGAGAAATTTTTGGTTTTCTCGGTTCTAATGGTGCTGGGAAAAGTACAACAATCAACATGATCGCAGGATTACTGCGTATTGATCAAGGATCCATTCATATTCTTGGAAAGGACGTTTCAAAGCATAAACGTTTTTCCAAGATGAATTTAGGGATGGTTCCTCAAGATTTAGCAATATATGAAGATCTAACTGCATATGAAAATGTGAATTTTTTTGCTGGGCTTTACGGGCTACGGGGAGCTGAATTGAAAGAAAAAGTTGAAGAAGCATTGGAATTCGTAGGATTACAGGATCAACATAAAAGCTATCCAAAAAACTTCTCAGGCGGTATGAAGAGACGGCTTAATATTGCTTGTGCCATTGCTCATCAGCCAAAACTAATTATTATGGATGAACCAACTGTCGGGATTGATCCGCAATCTCGAAATTATATTCTTACATCTGTACGAAAACTAAATGAAATGGGATGTACCATTATCTATACGAGCCATTACATGGAAGAGGTTGAAGAAATTTGTTCGCGAATTGCCATTATTGATCATGGAAAGGTGATAGCAGATGGTACGAAAGAGCAGCTTAAATCCATTATTACGAATACGAAGGACGTTTGGATTGAAGTGAAATCATTGGAGCCCATTCGTGTTGACGCCATTAAAGAGATTAAAGGCGTAGAATCTGTGCAAATAGACGAAAACATTGTAAAAATCAATTCTGATACAAGTGTCAATAATTTAAATACGATCATTGAGCATTTTATCAACCAGCATATAGAAATTAGATCTTTAGAAGAAAAAGCACCAAATTTAGAAACTGTCTTCTTAACATTAACTGGTAGAACATTACGAGATTAACGAGAAAGGAGGTCCTTCTTTATGAACATTATTCATATTGCCAAAAAGGAAATCATCAAAGACTTGCGAGATGTGAAAACCTTTATCTTTTTGTTAGCTTTCCCGCTTGTGCTAATGCTAGTGCTTGGCTCAGCATTAACAAATGCATTTAAAACGACAAATTCTATCGATAATGTAAAGGTATTATACAAACAAACTGCTGATAGTAGTCTTAGCCAACCATTTAATCAGTTTATAAAGGCAGCAAAAAAATCAGGCATTGATTTTAAAAAAGCTACAGATGCAACGGACGGCAAAAAAGAAGTTAAGCAAAACAACTATGATGGCTACGTAGAGCTTAACAAAAATGGAGTTCAGCTGTATCTGAACGATAGCAATAGTATTGAAGGCAGTATTTTACAAGGAATGTTTAAATCATTTGTAGACAAATACAATCTAGCTTCAGAAGTTATAAAAGTAGCCCCTGCGCAAATTGGGACGGTTTTCGCAAATCAAGGCGATCATTATATTCAAGAAACATCCCTCCTTCCACATAAACAACCTAGTTCAATGGATTATTATGCAATTGTTATGACAACGATGATTGCCTTATATGGGGCAAGAACGGCCATTCAATCCGTTCAAGGTGAGAGAGCACGGAAAACAGGAGATCGATTAGTCGCTTCCCCTGTAAGAAAAAGTGAAATTTTCATCGGCAAGGTGCTTGGAAATATTATTATTAATACATTATGCGTCTCCCTTGTGATTGCATTTAGTAAGCTGTTTTTCAAGTCAAATTGGGGAGATCACCTTGGGCTCATATTTCTTATCATACTGACTGAAGTGTTACTCGCTGTCAGCGTCGGAATCGGTATTAGCTTTTTGTCCAAATCTAATACTGCTCCAGCTACGATCACAATGCTATTTATTCAACTATCATCATTCTTTGGCGGAGCATACTTCAAAATTGATAACCCTGGAGGAATTTTAAAGTTCATAACAGATCTTTCTCCTTTAACATGGGTAAATCATGCAATCACGGACATTATTTATGAGCATCATTACACATCAGCAATTTCTGCAATGTCTCTTAATATCGGTATTTCTATTTTATTCTTGCTGATTTCGGTCATCTCTTTACAACGACGGGAGGGATTATAATGAGAGAAGTCCTCTGGCTAGTACAGAATACTTTACGCATTTTCTTTAAAAAAAAGAAAAATATTATTTTCTTTTTAATCATGCCGCTAGTTGGAATTTTTATTGCATTCCTCGCCTATGGAGGAGACCAAAAGAGTGTGCTTCATATCGGCATTGTTAATGATGATCATGGGAAGATTGCGGCTGATACAGTTCAGTTTTTGCAACAAACAAAAAATGTCAAAGTAACTGAAATTCACGATTCCCAAGTACATGGAAAAATTACTTCCGGATCATTAGATTGTGTTGTGAAATTAGATAAAGGCTTCTCAAGCAGCGTGCTCAATGGGAATCCAGGCAATATCAAAATCATTTCGATCCGGGGAGCCGATGTTACCACATTTGTTAAAGCTAACTTGTACCAATTTATTGATAATATCGTATCACTTAGCAAAGTTGCAAACGGTGATCAGCACAAATTTTCTATTATGTATCAACACTTTACAGATGCTAACTTTAAGTTAAATACACATTCATTGGCAGACACTTCTAAAAATAATAATATGAGTTACCAATCGATCGGATTTTTATTATTAATCATGTTAATTTCTGCCGGTAACATGTCTGAGATGATTCTATCCGAGAAAGAAAATCGAACTTACCTTAGATTGCTTTCTGCTCCAATCAATGCAAGAATGTATATTCTATCTAATACGATCGTGAACTTAATCATCATGATTATACAAGTTTTATTAACATTGCTGATGATGACGAAAATATTCCATATTACAATGAATATCCCTGCTTGGGAGGCGCTAATAATCCTATTTTTATTCGCCTTAATCGCAATTGCAATTTCTTTAATGGTTGTTGCTTTCTCATCAAGCAGAGCATCAGCGAGTTCCTTACAAACTTTAATTTATGTTCCAACATGTATGATTGCGGGCTGCTACTGGCCAGCAGAAATTATGCCAAAACCACTGCAAAAAATAGCTGACTTTCTACCGCAGCGCTGGGTATTAGAAACATTAACAAAGCTTCAAGAAGGTCATACGTTCAGCAGCCTATATATGAATCTTATCATCTTATTTAGCTTCGCTGCCGCCTTCCTGCTTATAGCGATCTATCGTTTTAGCAGAAATAACAACGCAAGAAACTTCGTCTAAAAAAAGGTGCCTGACCCCTTTCGTGCTTTAATGCACAGAAAGGGTCAGGCACCTTTTTGTTAGTCCTATAAAATAAAGGAGCGCCTCAATGACTGTAATGAAAAAGCTTACTGGCCAATTAGTATAATAGCTTAGTATAAGTCCGCCCCATACACCAACAATAGCAAATAAAACGGATAATAAAATCATGCCAAAAATAGATTGTGTATAGTAACGGGCAGCTGATGCCGGCACTGTTAGCAATGCAAATACAAGCAAAGCACCAATAATTTGCACCGTGACACTTACACTAATAGCTAATAATACTAAAAAGAAAACGGATATAAAATGCACTGGCAAGCCAGCGGCCTTTGAACCAATTGGATCGAATGAATCAAATTTCAGCCAACGGTAGCCAAGCGTAATAAAGAATAAAACAATTATCGTCATAATGATAATTCGCCATACCTCATTCATGCTGATACCGACAACACTGCCAAATAATATAGATGTGGCAAAATTAGCTTGCTTTAGAGATAACGATAAGAACAATATCCCTAATCCGAGAAATACACTTAGCATGACACTTACAGAAGCATCGCGACGAAAAACTTGCACACCCATTTGTCCAATAGTTACACCGCTTAAAATTGTAAACAATAGCAAACCAATTAGCGGATCCCATCCCATAAAAATGGAAAAAGCCGCACCTGCAAAACCAATATGTGAAAATGTATGGGAGATGAATGAAAGCCCGCGGGCCATTACGAAAACACCAATCACTCCACACATAATTGCAACAATCGTACCGGCTAAAAAGGCATGCTGCATAAAGCTATACTGTAGCACACATTTCCACCTCCGGCACATGTTGACAAGTATAATATTCAGCTATTTTTTGGTCTGTCAGCATCTCTTTTGTGTTTCCAAATTCATAATGATTGCGTGTCATATAAAGAACTTGTTCTGTAAATTGTTTAACCATCGCTAAATCGTGACTAACACAGATAACAGTAATTTTTGCTGACCGCGCAATGCTTTCTACAAGTTCCATCACTTGCTGTTGTGCACCAGGATCTAAATTTGCAGTCGATTCATCTAACAACAAAACATCCGGATTTTTCACTAAAGCTTGCGCTAAAAAAGCCCGCTGTTTTCTCCACCCGATAGTTTACCAATCGATTTTTTAGCAAATCTCCATGTATCCGTCCATTCCATCACACGTCTCACAAGTTGGCGCTCATGGACAGAAAGCCACGGTCTAAATGTATCATGCAATCCTAACGCAACAAAATCTTTCGTTTGAACCGGAGTTTCTTCATCAAGTGTACGTGATTGGGGAACATAACCGATTTTTACTTTTTGTTGATGTTCATGTTCTATCATTACTGTTCCATTATTCGGTTTTATCAGGCCAAGAATCACCTTTAATAAAGTAGATTTACCTGCACCATTTGGGCCGATGATCCCCAGAGATGTACCAGGTGTAACTTTAAAGGATAAATCATTTAATATCTTTTCACCATTGAAATGAACTTGTAAATGAGAAACCTCGAATGTTTTAATCATAAGAAATTCCCTTTCCCATTACTTTTGTGATGATTGGATATTTTCAACTTGTTTATATTGGTCAAGCATCCATGTCTTATAGTCTTTTCCAGTTGGCAATGTCTCTGTGACTTTCACAACCGGTACATTATATTTTTTACAAAGATTTACAATATTTTTTACAGTCGAATCTGTTGCTTGAATGTTATCAACAAAAAAAGCAATTCTATGTTTTTTTACGTCTTCTTGCATTTGGGCAATATCTGATGGTGAAGGGTCATTTCCGTCTTCAACTGCCTTAGAGAAATGTTCATTGCCTTCTTTATATCCCATTGCCTGCAATGCATAGTCAAAAACTGGTTCAGATACATTTACCTTTGCACCATTTGAATTCTTTTTAAGTTTATTGATTTCATCTTGAATGGCTTGAATATCTTTCTTATAGGCTGCCGCATTTGCCTCGTAATCTTTCTTATGTTTAGAATCTAATGCACTTAATTCATCAGCAATTTTATCTGCTAGTTTTGGAACAGTTGTTGGATTGTACCAAAGATGTTCATTATCTCCCTCTTGTTTGTTCATTACATCTTCTCCAACTGCAATCACTTTTTGATCATCATTTTTGCTAGATTGAGTCAGTTTTTTCATCCAGCCATCATAGCCAATGCCATTATAAATGACAATATCTGCCTTATTAACTGTCTTAGCTGTTCCAGTTGTCGCCTCAAAATCATGCGGGTCCATACTTGGCTTATTAATAATTGATGTCACTGTTCCGTGGTTTCCAAGAACTGCTTTAGCGACTTCCCCATAAAAATCTTCCGCAGCAACGATCTGGATGCTTTTATTAGAAGGCGATGCTGTTTTATTCGTATGATTGCCACAACCTGCCAATGCACCGCCTAATAATGCAGAAATTCCTAAAGCCGCAATGATCCGTTTTCCCTTATATTTTTTCATCTTCCAATATCCTCCCTTTTCGCATTAAATCGTAAATATTACGATTTATATTCTAAAAAAATATCATTATCTTGTTTCACGATGTAAAGTACGACGTTTCAATCTTGGGCAGTATTTCATTAATTCTAGCCGCTCAGGATGAGTCCGCTTGTTCTTCGTTGTGATATAATTACGATCCCCTGTCTCTGTACATGCTAATGTGATTTTTACTCGCATAAAAATCTTCCTTTCTTTTGTTTTTTTAACTTCTGGAAGTCATACAGGGCAGGCTCAATGTCCGTATGAACCTATGAGAACGATGCTACACTTGTGAAAAATGACGAAACAGTTTATGTATCATTCATCATCGTTCTTTTCCTTTAGTTCCTGCTTGATTTTACCTATTTACCTCAATAAACCGAATTCAAATCGTAAACATTACGATTTAGATTATAATAGTTTAGTGTGAAAAAGACAAGTATTATTTTTCTAAATCATCATATTTACAACAAGCCTATAGAAGAGAATATGCTATATTTCTATTTAATATAACTTGATTAAAACACTACATTCCTGTTCAAAACAGAAATGTAGTGTCAATGCTATTAAACAATGCTTCTTTCTAGAGTAGATGTTATTGAAAAATGTTATTGCCAGTTTTTCTAAACTGCTCAGCCTTCTCTCGCATTCCTTTTTGAATCGCAGCCTGTGCATCTATCCCTTTTTCTTTTGCATATTGACGTATATCATGGGAAATTCTCATACTGCAAAACTTCGGACCGCACATTGAGCAGAAATGTGCTGTTTTCGCTGCTTCGTTTGGCAATGTTTCATCGTGATATTCCATAGCACGCTCAGGATCCAATGATAAATGGAATTGATCTTTCCAGCGAAATTCAAATCTTGCTTTCGAAAGAGCATCATCACGCATTTGTGCTCCTGGATGCCCCTTTGCTAAATCGGCTGCATGTGCGGCAATTTTGTATGTGATGACTCCTTCACGGACATCATCCCTATTTGGTAGCCCTAAATGCTCCTTTGGTGTTACATAACAAAGCATCGCCGTTCCATACCAGCCAATCATTGCTGCGCCAATAGCAGACGTTATATGATCATATCCAGGGGCAATATCTGTAGTTAATGGACCGAGCGTATAAAATGGCGCCTCATCACAAAGCTCTAACTGCTTATCCATATTTTCCTTAATTAAATGCATCGGAATATGTCCTGGTCCCTCTACCATTACCTGAACATCATGTTGCCAAGCGATTTTTGTAAGTTCTCCCAATGTTTCAAGTTCCGCAAATTGAGCATCATCATTAGCATCTGCTATAGAACCCGGCCGCAGTCCATCGCCGAGCGAGAAGGTAATATCATATGTTTTCATAATTTCACAGATTTCTTCAAAATGGGTATACAAAAAGTTTTCTTGATGATGATACAAACACCATTGCGCCATAATAGAACCACCGCGTGAAACAATACCTGTTACCCGTTTTGCTGTTAAAGGAATATACCGCAATAGAACGCCGGCATGAATTGTAAAATAATCGACTCCTTGTTCAGCCTGTTCGATTAACGTATCTCGATAAACCTCCCATGTTAACCGTTCAACAACTCCGTTTACCTTTTCCAATGCTTGATAAATAGGGACAGTACCAACCGGAACAGCGGCGTTTCGGATAATCCATTCTCTTGTCGTATGAATATCTTTACCCGTTGACAGGTCCATAATTGTATCTGCACCCCAGCGCGTCGCCCACGTCATCTTTTCTACTTCTTCCTCAATAGAAGAGCTCACCGCAGAATTCCCAATATTGGCATTAATTTTCACATGGAAATGGCGGCCGATGATCATCGGTTCCGTTTCCGGATGATTAATGTTCGCCGGAATAATTGCTCGTCCTCTTGCAACTTCATCTCTGACAAACTCGGGCGTCATATGTTCTCTTATTGCGATAAATTCCATCTCAGGTGTAATAATCCCTTTTTTAGCATAATGTAATTGCGTCACATTTTTTCCTTTTTTCGCTCGTAAAGGCTTTCGATTAAGATTAGGGAAAATATGTTTATTCATTCTCGGATCATGTTCTAATTTAAAACCATTGTCTTCAGGCTTTATCTGCCTCCCTTCATATTCTTCTACGTCTTCACGATCTAAAATCCATTTTCTTCGAAGAGGAGAAAGACCTTTGTGAAGATCAATTTGCATATTAGGATCTGTATACGGACCGCTAGTATCATATACACATATTGGGTCATTCTGTTCTTCACCCGATGTACTCACCGTTGGGCTTAGTTCGATTTTACGCATCGGAACTTGAATACTAGGATCAGACCCTTGCACATAGACTTTTCGACTTCCAGGTAACATTGATTTAATAGAAATACTTTGTTCTGTTGCAGTTTGTTTTGACATTTCAATCTCTCCTTTTTGTTTGTAAAGGACGAGATCTAGAACATGTCGCGCGGAAATAAATGAAGTTTTCACATAAAAAAGCCGAGTCTAAATAGGACCCGGCTTTTAAGAAGGCAGTGTTCAATCTTAACTGAACTAACTTTCCCCACGCTGGTATGAACCAGATCAGGTCCAAAGGGTTAAGAAACTTCAAGCGCGTTTCTCTCTCAGCCCAGCTAATGGACACCCCTAGTTAATCATATTGAGTAGTACACTATTTATTTTATATGATTAATTAGCATAAATAAACATAATGTTTATATTTTTTTAAAAATTAATCAATATATGCCAATGAAAGTTGCAGTAAAGTGATACATCATATTTAAAAATGCTTCTTCCTCGCTTGTTCTTCAGCATGCTTCGCAATGTTAAATTGGTTTAAACTTGCTAAATATCCAGTAATTCTCCGTGTTTTAGAAATATTTGAGCTTCCACATACATAGCAATGATCATCCTGAAAATATCCTGCTTCACCGCAATCGTTACAACGATCGCACGGAAAATTAAATGCTCCTAAAGCTACTTGGTGCTGTTCCATGTATGCAAGTAATTGCAGCATGGCTTGCGGATTTTCTTTTAAGGCTTCGCGGCATTCAATGTACGTAATATTCCCACCATTACAATACTGAACAAATTTCCCCTCAATTTCAATTTTTTTAAAGGCGGAAATTTCATATTCAACAGGAACGTGACAAGAATTCGTATACCACTCCTTATCAGTCACACCAGGAACGGCACCATATATATGCCGATCATGACTCGTAAACTTTCCTGATAATCCTTCAGCTGGGGTAGCAATTAAACTATAATTTAAGTTGAAGATTTCGCTCGCCTCATCCGTTTTTTGCCTCATGAATTTGATAATCGTTAATCCTAACGCTAGCGCTTCTTCACTCTCACCATGATGTTTCCCTATAAGACAAGTAAGTGCTTCAGCTAGTCCGATAAACCCTACTGCTAACGTTCCATGCTGAATTACCTTAAAAATAGAATCCTCTTCTTGCAGTAATTCTGAATCCTTCCACACACCATTCATTAAAAAAGGAAAGTCCGCAACTGTAAATTTTCCTTGATATTTCAAGCGATCGTGCAATTGCCGGATTGCGATATCCTCCGTTTCATTCAGCAATACGAAAAACGTTTTAATAACTTGATCATTTTTTACATTTAACGGCAAAGTAATTTGATAATAAGACTCTATTGTAGAGAACATAGTATCTACATCTTCTTTACTATGCTTTGCTTTAAGAGCCAAACCAGGAAGATTAATAGTTGTAAAAGAACAGTTTCCCCGCCCTTCACAAGTTTGCTCTTTTTCAGAAAGATGGCGGTCCCACGATACTCTTGTTCTGCAGCCCATGCTCGGGACATCTCCATAATGTTCGGTAAATGTCCGATTCAACTCGCAATCTTGGAAATTGAAAGTAGGAAATAGGCGTAAAGCTGCACATTCTATTGCTTCTAACAATAAATCAAAGTTTGGAGCATGAAATGGAATCTCCCCATTACGTGCCCGATTATACTGTTGAATAGCTACCTTTAAATCTTCCTCATCATAATTAATGCCTTTCTTCACTTTGAAAATGATATTAGGGAAAAAAGGTTGTTCTCCTTTTCCAAGCCCTCTTTTATAAACTTCCAGTAAACAATGAACAATTAACCGTGCTTCTTTCGATGGGTCAGTTCCAATATTTACAGACGTAAAAGGTACTTGACCGCCGCCGCGAGAATGCATCGTATTTAAATTAAACACAAGCCCCTCCATTGCTTGATAAGTTGCTCTTTCTGTTTTTTGCCATGCACGTTGACTTATTCCCTGCAAATTACTTTGAATGGAAAACTGAACCGATAGTGGAAAAGCTTGAACACATCCTTGAACTTGCTCGTAAAGATCCTGCTCTGATAATCCGTCGGGGCATTCCAATGGGTGCTTGCGTTTACTTACGATTTGTAAAAATAATTGATGAACATATGCCGGCCATTTATTTTTTTCATTTAATAATGTGTCTTCTAATATATCAATCCACTGCCATTGATATTCTAACTCCACATAAGGAGCAAGATCCCGGTCAAGCCATCCTGCCGCTTGTCCGCCATGTTGATTGTTTTGATTCGACTGGAAGATAATAGCTACTAAATCAGCTGCGGTTCCAATTCTTTTTGGTGATCTAATAAACCCCTTTTCCGTTTCAAATCCCTCTTTTAATAATTTTCCAAATGGAATAAAGCAACAAGTTAGCGTTCCAGTTGTTCCCCATGACCAATCATGGATATAGATCGTCTTTTGATGAGCTTGTGCAGCTTCCGGGGTAAGCAAATGCTGATTGGCGTATGCTACACTTGCTGCTTCTGCGATCTGCAGCATTTTTGCAGAAGGACTATTGCCAACATTGGCATTTTCACGATCCGTCTTCATTGAAATTTGCTTAATTTGATTATAAAGGGTCTGTTGTTCTGAAAGATTAACATCATGCTTTTCCTTTATCATTTTTACCACTCCTCTTTATTCAATAAATATCGGCCTTCCATTATGTAAGTGAATCATCCGTTGATTAGCTGAGCCCCTGAATTTCTTTTTAATACGACGATTATGAATCTCAAACTTCCCATCGATAAGAGTGTCAACGTACAGTAAGGCGGGTTCATTTTCAATCTCCTCATAGCGATAGCCCGTATAGACCCATAGATTCAAAAGATCATTTTTCCCCTTAAGTTTTTGAACTAGGCTAAATAAAGCCTTTCTTTGCAGAAAAGGATCGCCGCCTGAAATTGTCAATCCATTATAAGGAAATGCCGACATTCTTTTGTACAAATAATCACTAACATCCTCAATATAAAAGGGAGTTCCATTTCTAATTGACCATGTTTGTTGATTATGGCATCCTGTACAATGATGAGGGCATCCGCACATAAAAAGAACTAAACGAACTCCTTCACCATCTGCAAGACTTTCAATTACAGCGTCCTCTATACCATTTTTAGTAGATAAATAGATTTGTTGCTTCATAATGTTTTCTAACTCCCCATATAATCTTTTTACAATTTGAGCGTACTACATCGCCACTATAAAAATCAATATTTTGTATGTATGTTCACAAACACTACACAATATATAGTGTTTATAGTTTTTTGCAAAATAAAAAAGACCACTTATAATGATGTGCACCCCAAAAGTTAGACGAACAATTCTAACTCTTGGGGTGTTTTTTGTGGTCAAATATGATGAAGGATTTAAGCAAAAAGTAGTTGACGCTTATTTAGCAGGTGAAGGTGGATATGCTTCCTTAGCTATCAGATTTGGAATTCGAAGTAAAACCAATATAAGAAAATGGGTCAGTGTGTTCCAACAATTTGGCAAACAAGGTTTGGCTCCTAAAAAAGCAATTACGAATTATCCTGTTCAATTTAAATTAGATGTCTTAAACTATAAGGTAAGAACAGGAGATTCCCTTGAAGAAGTTGCTAGAAAATTTGGCATTACTGAACCACCTATGATTCTTAATTGGTTGAGAAAATGGCAAAATGAAGGTATTGAAGGGCTCTCTAAATCAAAGGGGCGTCCATCAATGTCCAACAAGCCGAAGAAGAATAAAAATGACGAAGGAAGAACAATTATTAAAAGAAATAGAATTACTACGTGCGGAGAATGCCTATTTAAAAAAGCTCCGAGCTTCAGGGATAAATATTCCGAGCCGACTGCTAAAACAGAATCCAGGGTCATCTACGAACTCAGAAAAGAATTCAAATTAGCTGTTATCCTTGAAGCAACAGGTTTTCCAAAGGCAACTTATATGTGGGGCAAAAACGATTTGATGACTCCAATCCAGATGAAGAGATTGAAAAGATTATCCAAGAGATTGTAAACAAACATAATGGAAATTATGGCTATCGTCGAATTGATATGGAATTACGTAAGAGAGGTTATATCGTAAATCACAAAACGTAAATCACAAAAAAATCCTACGGATTACCAATAAACTTGGTATTACTTGTACATCATTCACACGTAAATCTCGTAAATACAGCACTTACAAAGGAACTGTAGGCAAGATATCGAAAAACCTTGTAAACCATAGATTCCATACAAGCATTCCACATCAAAAATTAACAACTGATACATCTGAATTCAAATACTATACGACCGCTTCTAATGGGAAGATAATCATTAAGAAGGCTTATTTAGATCCATTTCTAGGGGTAAATCCGAGATAAGTCCAAAAACGGCATGATAGATGGGTAAAAATGTAAATAGGGCTCAAAAGCCCTTCATTTAAGCTGTTTTAACTTCTAACCCCAGCTTTCCATCTAATGGTTGAGGTGGTTCTTCTAAATCAATTACGTAATCGCCAAATCGTTTGATATGTTCCATAAGATAGGGACTTAGTACACTTAAATCGTCCAGGTCTACGTAATGTCCTTCTTTCCCTAACTGACGGATTGCCGTGGTCATATCCACAACATTTTGAAAAATAACTGCGTTTGCAATCAGGTCTCCATACTTAATGGACTTTTCCTGTTGCTCGGGATCATTGTCAGCGATAATGCCATGTCCACCAAAGAACAACCATTTGGAAAATCCGTTGTAGGCCTCTACTTTATTAGTGGTAGCAGTGATTGTCCTTCACAAATCAATATCAGAAATGAATTGGAGTAAAAAAACTGTACGCACAACACGTCCAAGCTCTCTAAATGCCTGATATAGTTTGTTTTTTTGGCTGTAATTTCCCAGCTTTCTCAATAACATAGCAGAAGAGATTTTCCCATGCTTAATGGACAAAACCACACGTAAAAGGTCCTTCCAATGTAATTCGATTAAATCCCAGTCGATTGTATCACTAAAAAGAGAATCAATGTGCTTATATTTCATTTCGGAACTAGGAAGGTAGAAAGTAAGCTTTTTGAAATTCCGAATTCTTGGCATCAGTTTGATACCCAGCAGATGAGATAAACCAAATACAGGTGTAGATTGTCCTTGTGTGTCGGCATGAATTGTGTCTGGTTGCACATCTGACTCGTTTTTCAGCAAACCATCTAGGATATAAACGGCCTCCCATACCCCGCAAGGGATGAAATGGCTGAAAAGAGCAATGTAGTTGTCTGATACGTGGTGGTACGCAATTCCACCATAACCTCCATAGCGAATATGGTATTCTGCCAATAGGTTTTCCTCATAAATGTCATATTTGGTTCCATCAGCTGCAGCAGATTTACCTTTTCCCCAAAGCTTAGGTAAATCAAACTCATGATGATAATGATTTATGATATCTTTCAAAGCTTGGTCAATCTTTCTTGGCGTGACATGCCTTTGATTTGTATAGGACAGGACATTCCCGGTCACATCCTCTCTCATATGACGGGCTGCCTGAACAGGTCCTAAATTGCAGCCATAAGCAAAAGTAGTCAAAATGTATCGCTCACGTGGATTTTTTAGTTTTGGATCAGATCCGGAAGATGGCCCGAAATGACGTGTCCAATTGATCCAGTGTTCCACATTGCACAAGATATCAATCAAATTTCTTTCCGGAAGACGCTCTTTAATCAACACTTCTAATTCTTTCAATGACTTTTTGTATTCGCGTTTCGTCACTTTTTTCAAAATGAACTCCCCGGCTTCGTTGATGCTGACGTGCTCGTTATCAGGAAAGTCTTGGTCAACTTGTTTCGAGGACTCGATCATCCATGATTTCAATCCTTTTACAAAATCTACCTCATTATCAGGGAAACCTAATTCACGACAGTATTCCGGTATTAAAGGTTCACACTCTTCCCAAGGTAGCAATTGTTTTCGATAGTCAGCATAAAACTCGGAACCTGGAACACAAATATCGCAAGATTTTAGTTCTGTTGCAATACAAGAGAAGACACAGGCTTCCAAGTGCCGGCGATGAATTAGCCAACCTTCATCCTTTTGTTTTACGCGAACCATTCTGCGCCACTGTTCAGATGCGAACGAAAGATCCACTTCATCAGGTAGCCATTCCGTGCGCTTGTTCCTGTTCTCCTTCACAAATTCAAGCGCATACATTAAGGATTGATCTTGAGAGGTAGATGTAAACTGTAACAGATCAGCAAGTCTAAAAAGAATAGATCGACTATTTTTATAATGTTTCTGAATGAAAGGGTAATAGTTATTTCCTTTAGTTGAAGCCACTGCTTCACATTTATCCAACAATGTCTGGACACTTCCATAAGAGGCGATGGTCTCTTTCACTTTTTCATGAATAACTGCATCATCATTATCACTAGACATGATAAGCAAAACATCGTTAAAGATTGAAATCAAATTCTCTAGTTCGTTTTGCTTCTGTTCCTTTATCTCTTTGTGATCCTCTTTGCTTGAGTTATGTATAGTTCCAACCCGTTTTTGATACATTTCAGCCAGGTGGTCTTTGGTTTTTACTTGGGCTTGATGAATCAAACAAATGAGAAGAGTAATCCTCTTCGTTTCGGAGTAATCTTTTAATTCGGCTGCATCTAGTGATTTTGCTTCTGCTGCATAATATTTAATCTTGGATGATGCAATTCCCTCCAAAAATGGCGTCATGTCACCGTATGACTGAAGCCATATAAAATAGTCGATATGATTCCTTAGATTTTTCAAAGTTGGCTTTTTTGGAAGAGTTTTAAACCGATTGTAGTCGCTGTAATGCTGGTTTATGCTTTTTATGAGCAATTCATTGAAAGAATGTATTTGTTCGTTGGACAGCCTACTGAATACCAGTTGGAACAGCTCTTTATTTACAGCCCTACGAATTTGCCCGGTTAACTCATCTAGAACCCGAAAACTCGGTAACTCGCATCGACTTTTAACAAGTTCTTCAATAGCGATATTAATTAGATCAGGGGGATGATCTTTCACCTTAGCAGCCTCAGTTAAGATGTTAATCATGATGGGCCGTGTCTCTTTTCCGTTCGGTATGACCTGAAAATACTCTCGAATCTTTTGTTGATATTTACGTGTAACCCGAGACGGTCGGATATTTTATCTTTTCGGTTCTCAGAACGGGCAAACGCTCAAGCTATTATGGATGCTTTAGATGAAGCAATTAAAATAACAAAAGATTGCCCCTATCGAACGACTATACACACTGATCAAGGTTGGGGTTATCAAATGAAAAGATATGTAAGGAAACTAAAAGATAATGGTATATTTCAAAGTATGTCCCGAAAGGGAAACTGTCTGGATAATTCACCAATGGAAAATTTTTTTGGGATAATGAAACAGGAAATGTATTACGGTAGAGTTTATAAGTCATTTGAAGAGCTTAAACAAGCAGTAACGGATTATATTTTTTACTATAACAATGAACGGATAAAAGCAAAATTGACTGGCATGAGCCCGGTGGAATACCGTCTTTATACCAGTCAACAAGCTGCATAAATATTTTGGTCTAACTTTTAGGATTCAGCACATAATGTAGTCCTTCATCACCATTGATACCGCTAGTTTTGTAAAGTGTAATTTGCACGTTTAATAGGATTTTCAGTTTTTAAGTAAAAATCCTCAACTTCCCAATATCTATTTCTAAATTTATTCATATGTTGTTGTACTTGTAAGCTCTCGCAGAGAATCTAAAAAAATGATGTCGCAGCCATTGAATATC
This sequence comes from Heyndrickxia ginsengihumi, assembly GCF_011008565.1. Taxonomy (GTDB): domain Bacteria; phylum Bacillota; class Bacilli; order Bacillales; family Bacillaceae_C; genus Weizmannia; species Weizmannia ginsengihumi. Next base: position 110,469 of record NZ_JAAIWK010000003.1, on the reverse strand, counting down.
CCACTATAAGTAGTAATGCTCGATCCACTCTTCATAGCCAGTATGATACTGCTGCTTTCTTTCAGCAATAAAATCATCTAGGTGAAATAGATAAAAGGGGGATTTCGTTCTTTGAGAGACTGACCGAGTGCTAACGAAAGAGCTGTTTTGCCAGAGTGGCCTAGCCCATCTATACCTAATATGTAACGATTGCCTATTTTGATCTCTGAAATCTGTGGATCTAAAAATGTTAAAAACGTTGCATGCTTGTCCTCTTGTTCAGTGAAAGATTTCTTGTAGTAGTATAGTTTTAATTAAGCCAAAGACTGCTATTCTACTGTCTCTCCATCCCATCCTTTACATACATCGACCCAGTCCAATGCTCTCCCATACTCATACAGTTCCTCTATCGTCAATTCAATAGCCGAATTAGCACTACCACAAGCAGGAAATACTGTATCAAAACGTTTAACAGAGATGTCAATATATACAGGCAAGTCTTTAATTAAGCCGAACGGACATACACCGCCGATCGCATGCCCAGTCTGTTCCAATGTTTCATCCGGAGATAGTAATCGCGCTTTAATACCAAAGGTTTGTCTGAACTTTTTATTATCAATTTTCGCATCTCCGGCAGCAACAACAATAATGGCTTCTTCACGTTCACTACCTCGAAAAGCAAGTGTTTTTGCAATTTTTTCTGGTTCCACCTGAAGAGCCTTTGCCGCAAGCTCTACCGTTGCACTTGATAGTTCAAGCTCAATAATATCGTTCTCCCGTCCCCTTTGCTGAAAATACTTTTTGACATTTGCAAGAGACACCGTTACCACTCCTTACTTATGTAGTATTCACTAAGCTTCACAATCATTTCACCCATTTTTTGATTTGCTGGCTGAATGACCTTCTTGATACCTTGCCTCTCTAGTTCACTTGCTGTCACTTTACCAACTGCCACCGCTAAAACATGTTCATTAAACGAACGTGTAAGGGCCTCGTTTTGCTCAGTTTGTTGAAATAAATTTCGAACCTGTGTCTTACTCGTAAAAACAACAGCATCAAGTGACGACTGAAGAATATTGTCTTTTAAATCTTGCAATACTTGTGTATCTGGATGTTTATAATGATATGGTTTAGATAAATAAGGAGCAAATCCTAATTGCTCAAAGCTCGTTTGTAGCACTTGATCATCTTGGTCATATAATTGTATGTAAATGTTTTCCTGTCCTTCACGCTTTTCACCATCTTGAAAAAAAGATAATAGATTTTCCATCGTTCCATCTTCTGCAACATACAACGGTTTAAGATCATGCTGTCTTAGCCAATTCAATGTTTTACTGCCTCGAATAGCTATCTTCGTGTTTCTTAGAGCTTGAAGAAAAGCCTCTCGCTCATTAATTCTAATTGCAGCGTCTTCTAAGCTCTTCGCTCCGATTCCTGTCGTTAACACAACCCAAGGAAATGAACCATGAATGAGCTTTTTAACATTTTCAACGCAAATATCGTCATTTAGTATCCATTCACCTTGAATAGAAAAAACTTCGGCTGTGCCACCCTGTTTCGTGATCAACGTTGAGATTGCTTCTGCTTGGCGCTCAGCTGCAATTCCTATCCTTTTATTGATCAGACCTTTCATGACTGAAGTTCCCCCTTTCAGTGGAGTTGTTTTAAATATTCAATCATTTCTTTTTGCTTTTCACCATCTTTATACTCATCATCAAGAACTTTCTTGAGCCAATATAACTTTTCCTCTTTTGCTAACAATGACTGTTTAATAAGCTGCCTCGTACAAGATAAAAAGTCAACATATCGATCATAAGTTTCCTCAAATGTTTCCTCTAACGATTTTCTAATTTTAGATGCTAGCATAGGGCTTGCCCCACTCGTTGAAATACTGATCACCAGTTTTCCACGCCTAAAATAAGCAGGGAATGTAATATCCCCTCTCTCTGATTGTTCTGTAACATTAATCCAAGCAGAACTTGGCGCTTCTTCAACAACTTGATTATTCACCACTGAATCATTTGTCGCAGCAATAATAACATGTGCATCGAGAATATCAGCACGATCAAATCGTTTCTGCTTCCATCTAAATAATTGCTGATCATGCATAGATTGAAGATCAGGATCAATTGTCGGACTTACAATGGTTATAAGCGCACCTGTTTCCAATAATGTTTGTATTCTTCTTTTTGCTACCTTCCCGCCGCCAATAATGACAACATGCTTTTCATAAAGATCTAGCATTACTGGAATAGGGGCCATGAACCTTCACTCCTTAATCCCTGCTCTCGAAAAATTTTTTGTTCAATTCAATATAATGTTGTTGATCTTCTGGAATCTCATCTTCAATATAAATAGCTTCAACAGGACAGACTGCTTCACATGCCCCACAATCAATACATAGATCTGGATTAATATAATACATGTTTTCCCCTTCTTCAATACAATCAACAGGGCAAACATCAGCACATTCTGCTGCTTTTTCATGTTCACATGGTGATGTAATGACAAATGCCATTTAAATCCCTCTTCTCAATCATTATATATAAATCCTGAAGTAATCGCCTCATTTACGCGTTCAACAAGTGCCTGTACAATATGAGGATGTAAACCGAGGTAATCAGCTAACACAACGTGATTCCCCTCTTGATTCAATGAATCTACTTTCTTTTTCATTGACTTGATTAATAAACCAGTAAACCATAAGTAAGGAAGAACAATGATTGGTGCATGCTCTTTCTCTGCTATTTGTTTTAATGTGTCGTCAAATGAAGGCTTACAAGCAGCTAGAAAACAGACTTTAATTGAATGGGTTTGTAATTTATTCTGAAGTTTTTCTGCAATCCTATTAATATCGTGAATTGTTTCCGGATTGCGGCTTCCTCTCCCAACTAGTAAGATGTTCGTGCTTAAGTTATTAAATATGCCTGTTTCGATAACACGCTCTACTAAAATATCTACCAGCCGATCTTGGACGCCGAGCGGTTTTCCATACGTAAAAATAATTTGTGGGAAACGTTTTTTTGCTTGGACAATAGCTTTAGGAATATCTTCATAATAATGTCCAGCACTTAATAATAGGACAGGAACAATTGCAATATGCGAGGCACCGCGGCGCACAAGCCTTTCAATTCCTTCTGCAATATCCGGCTTTGCAATCTCTAAATAACAAATTTCTTGAAGCCGAACATCGACTTGCTTTTGAGCCTGTTGAATACACTCAGATGCTTCTGCCGTTGCCTGTGCAATACGGCTTCCGTGGCTAACATATAATACGCCTTGGTTCTTCATCAATGCCTCATCCTATCCTGTAATAGCATTTACATCGTTGTAAACTTTCAACTTTTCAAACCACTGTAACTGTTCTCGCAGCCGTACCACTTCTCCAACGATTATGAGTGAAGGATTTTCTAATGACGACGCTCTTTCGCAAATCGTTGCCAATGTTCCTGTCACTGTTTGCTGCTTATCCGTTGTTCCCCAATGCACCAATGCAATTGGAGTACTGGTATCTTTTCCGTGTTTGATTAGCTGCTCGCAAATAATTGGTAGATTTTTCACGCCCATGTAAATACATAAAGTATCTACTTTTGAAAATCTAGCCCAATATTCGTCTAAATTTTCATCACGCTTTGTCACTCCGGCAACAAAAGCTACGTTAGACCCGTAATCACGATGGGTAAGCGGAATGCCGGCATAAGCTGGTGCCGCGGCACCGGATGTAATACCCGGCACAATTTCAAATGGAATTTGTTTTTTCGCGAGAGCCTCAGCCTCTTCTCCGCCTCTGCCAAAAATAAATGGATCTCCGCCTTTTAACCTCGTAACGATTTTTCCTTGATTAGCAAACTTACAAAGCAAATGATTAATTGCTTCTTGATTAAAAGAATGATGTCCAGGACGTTTTCCACAATATACGAGTTCAGCATCCTTTTTGGCATAGTTTAATAGCTCAGCATTTACAAGTCGATCGTATAGAATAACATCTGCTTGTTGGATTGCCTTTAAGCCTTTTACAGTAATTAAATCTGGATCTCCTGGGCCCGCACCAACTAAATATACTTTCCTCATTCTATTTCACCTCATTTGAGGATGAACTACCAAAACCGGCACCCTCACTTTTCATTTACGTTTTTTTGAATAATGTAATCTCTTTTACTTTTGGATATTTCAAATAGTTTGATTTGTATTAAAGTATAATTTCTTTTAAACCTTGTGGCAATGTGTCTGCGAGCACTTCTTCGCCTTATATCTTGTTAAAATCGCCATGATTTAACAATAACCCGCAGACAGTTTTCATAAACGTTCTAGTACTCTAAGCTTTTTCTTTCTATTAAAATGATATAGCAATACAACCTGTTTTTTCTTTGGTTCTGCTAAAACGAGATTACAATATTCAATCTCTGCACAAAAAGCTGCATATTAATGAACTATAAACGATTGGGAAATATTAAATAATAAAAGTTCTGCAACTCGTTCACAATACATATTCTTAAATCACAATGTATGCGAAATTCACCGGTTTCGTATTTTTAGAAAGTAAAGCACTTTGCTGCTTTCTAATGACAACATAGACACAATAACCTAATTGATACATGCTAATAACATATATAAATCTGCTTTTCTATATAGTTGGAATCCACTGTTTTTCTTTTAACAACTCAATTAGCTGATCTGCACATTGTTCTGCATCGTATTGATCAGAATGAAGAACAAACTCTGGAGATAGCGGTTCTTCATAAGGGGAATCAATACCTGTAAAGGATTTAATTTCCCCGCGTCGTGCTTTTTGATACAAGCCCTTTGGATCACGAACTTCACATTCAGAAATTGGGCAATCTACAAACACCTCTAAAAATTCGTTGCTTTCCAGTGATTCTCTTACACGATCGCGGTCAGCTCTGAACGGTGAAATAAAAGCGACAATTACAATTTTTCCGCTATCAACAAACAACTTTGCCACTTCACCTACACGGCGAATATTTTCACGCCGATCTTCCTCACTAAAACCTAACCCCTTATTTAAACCGTGACGAACGTTATCCCCATCTAATAAATACGATTGAACATTAGCCTGAAATAGTTTTTGGTTCACAATATTAGCAATCGTTGATTTCCCCGCACCAGAAAGTCCTGTTAACCAGATGACACCGCTAAAATGCCCATTTTTTTCCCGATAATCTTGTTTTGTAATCGTTTGGTCATGCCAGACAATATTTGAAGCCACTCTTTCTCCCCCTCTCCACGTTAACTCTTTATTTAATCAATTCCGCTTCTTCTTTTCTTCTTAGGCCAGCAATCAATACATCTACAACTTCTGGACGGCTAAAAGTTCCAGGTGGTCTTGTGCCGCTTCTTAATAATTCACGCACTTTTGTACCTGATAAAATAACATGCTGATCATCATCGTGCGGGCAAGTTTTATAGGAAGCCATTCCACCGCAAGCATTACAATAAAAGCTATGCTCAAAAAATAACGGTTTAATGCCTAGTTCTTCTGGCTCAAAACAGCTGAATATTTTTTGGGCATCATACGTTCCGTAATAATTTCCAACCCCAGCATGGTCGCGACCAACAATAAAATGTGTACATCCAAAATTTTTACGAACAATAGCATGGAAGATTGCTTCTCGAGGTCCGGCATATCGCATTGCTGCATTAAACACTGCTAAAAAGACGCGATTCTTTGGATAGTAGTTTTTCAACAGCACTTGGTAGCTCTCCATGCGGACATCACCAGGAATATCGTCTTTTTTCGTCTCACCGACAAGCGGATTTAAAAACAGGCCATCAACTGTTTCAAGTGCTGTTTTTTGAATATATTCATGTGCACGATGAACAGGATTACGCGTCTGGAACCCGACAACTGTTTTCCAGCCAAGTTCTTCAAATTTTGCCCGCGTTTCTTTCGGATCAAGGAAAAATTCAGCGCTATGTTCACGACTAGGACGTTTTACTAATTTTATCTCACCGCCAACATAATACTCAGGTCTGCTAAATAGTTTTTTTACACCTGGATGCTCAGCTTCTGAAGTTAAGTAAACATTGACAGCTTCTTTTTCTTTGTCGGGTTTGTAAACTTCTTCAACCTCAATATAACCATAAATTGTTCCATCTTTTACAAGAGCAGCAGCCACACCCGCTTTTAATGTTTTTGCCTTTGCTTCGTCAACTGGCAATGCAATTGGAATACTCCATGCCACGCCTGATGAAAGATGCATTGTTTCCACGACAGCATTATAATCAGCTTGGTTCATAAAGCCTTTTAAAGGACTGTATGCCCCATTTGCAATTAATTCCAAATCACTCAATGCCATTGAGTCCAATTCAATTTCTAAAGTTGTCTCCGGACAATATGTGCTTGCTTCTACTTGGTTAACTAAAATACCTCCATGTGGTTCAATTGTAGCCATTTTTATTGCCTCCTTAGTGTCATTATTTTCCAGTCGTGTGTAGCCCGCATTCTGTTTTATTTAATCCACTCCATCTACCTTCGCGTGAATCACCATCTTTGCTAACTGGACTTGTGCATGGGAAACATCCAATACTTGGATATCCTTGGTCATGTAACTCATTGTAAGGTAAGTTGTTTTCTCGGATATAATTCCAAACATCTTCCCAAGTCCAATAAATGAGCGGACATATTTTAATAGATTGAAATCTCTCATCTTTATTAATAAAATTTGTGTTTCTTCTTGTCGGTGATTGTTCTCTTCTGAGTCCGGAGAGCCATGCAACCGCACCTTGCAATGTTTCTTCCAATGGTTTTACCTTCCGAATATAGCAGCATTGATCTGGCTGACGCTTCCACAGTGCTGAGCCATATTTTTCCCTTTGTTCATCTAATGTTAAATCCGGCTCTTTTAAACGAATGCGCAAACTCGGATACTTCTCTTTAACCTTATTAATCAATTCATAAGTTTCAGGAAAATGTAAACCTGTATCAAGAAATACAATGTCAGCATCTTGTTTTACTTTTGCAATAAGATCGACTAACACAATGCCTTCTGCTCCAAAGCTGCATGCATATATAATCGAGTCACCATATGCGTCATATGCCCATTTTAAAATGTTTAAAGCACCCTTTGTTTCATCATCGGGCTGTAACGTTTGAAATGGATCATCAACAAAATTATCATAGGTAATTAAACCAGCTTCCATTTTTCAAACACCCTTCTTTCGTATTTGTTTACTCAGAAATAACCACAAAAACCGATACTGCCAAGCAATAGCGTGTTGTATGTCTATGCAACTGTTAGTAATTGTGGACCTGCAGCAAATAAGATTTTTCAAGGTTTTGTTAACTCTGTTGCTTGATTCATTCGTGTGTTCGATCAGAAAAATGTGTGAATCGACAAAAATGTAAATAGAGTAAATAAAAAAATCTTCCTACCTTGCAGTAAGAAGATGTCCTTTACTATAAACAGTATTCGGTATCTTCTTATCTCTCAGGTACTCCTGTAGGAATTGGCACAGTTTTCATTACGAATCTGTTGCCGAGGTTTCACAGGGCCTATCCCTCCACCTCTCTGGATAAGAAAAAAATTATTCACTTGAAGAAAATTTTATACCTAATTGTTTCATGAGTCAACACAAAATTCAGATAAAATTCAAAAAAGAAACTTTACAAAATTATAATATAAATGTAAATAACTATTTCTCCTGCATAACGCTGAATCTATGACAAAATACCAGGGGACACTTTTCGAACCGTAATTTTCCATTGGGCCCCTGCCCCGATATGATACGCCTTCGCAAATGATCCTTGATTGATTGCGACTCCAATTGTATAAAGAGAATTAATATACAGCAACGGTTCCCCAACATGGGTATCTGCAAATGATCGTCCGAATGTCATAACATGTTTATAAACTTGACGTGCATCGTTTTCAATCGTTACCTCACAAAGATCGCCATATGTTACTTCTAATTGTTTAAATAGATCTTCATCAATATTCGTCCATAAATTTCCAAATCTTACGTCTAAAATATCAATATTGCCTACAACGGTTTGATCTTGTAAACTAGCTCGTTTTTTAGGTAATTCTACGATAGATTCTACCGGAACTGTTGCACCTATTTCTTCAAAGGAAAGAATGTTTGCTGCCAGTCGTGCACTCGTATACGCATATAAATCTCGGCCATAGAAAGTATATGAATTGCCTGTCTGCGGCAAGCAATTTTCATGCTCATCGATGATTCTCGCTTCAATAATACCTACACTTTCTTTAATATGTGTAAGCGTTCCATTATCTGGTGTAATTATGTAATGATTAGTGGCTGTTTTTACAGCAATACTTCTCCGTTCAGAGCCAACGCCAGGATCTACGACTGAGACGAATACTGTCTCTTCTGGCCAATAAGAAATCGTTTGATATAGTCGGTAAGATGCTTCCCAAATATTGTATTGGGGTATTTCATGCGTTAAATCACTAATGCGAAGAGTTGGATCTACCGAAACAGCCACTCCATACATCGCACTTACTGCCCCATCACAAGTTCCAAAATCTGTTTGAATGACTAATTGTTTATTCAATATAAACACGCCCCCATTTTTCATAAGTTGTCAATACTCCTATTTGCTGGTCCCTTCATACAAAAAACCACGCCCTTATCCAAAGATAAGGACGTGGTTTCAGTTCACGTGGTACCACCTTACTTTACCATTTGCCCTTGCAAACAGCCTCAAATCAGTACAAAGTATACACTACTTTTATACTGCGGTAATTGTAACGAATACCATCCCGTCGGAACCTACTCATGTTTAAACATTTTCAGCACGAAACTCTGAGGCCATTGTTCAGATTAGCAACTTTGCTTCTTTTCAGCTCCCGAAGCTCTCTTTGAAAATCGCATAATCTTACTTTCCCTCTTCATCGTTTTTCAATCGTTATAAACATTACATTCATTATATTTTACAAAATCTGAACATTCAAGAAAAAACTTTTTATTATATTGTATTCAACCCATTTATAATTATACTTTGAATAGAGGGAAGTTTTTAATACCACTATAATACTCGGTATCTCTTTAGTGCTACTATGTTTAAAAGGATGAAAATAATGGCAAACACTAATAATGCGATTATATCTCCTCCTACATCGCTAATGGACAATCCTTTATACATGACCGCTTTTAATGCATCTGCCCCATAATAGATTGGCATGATTTTTCCTAATAGTTGCAGCCAATTCGCCATACTGTCTAAAGGGAAAATCCCTGAAAAAAATACTTGCGGAACAACAACGATCGGAATAAATTGCAACATTTGGAATTCAGAAGACGCAAAAGTCGATAACAGTGTACCTAAAGATAGGGCAACCAATGCCAGTAGTAAATTAATGAGTATGACGTTCCATATAGACCCAACTAATACGACATCTAATACGGTTGTTGAAAACAGGACGACAATGATCGTTTGAATTAATGCAAAGATCCCATAGCCTACTAAATAAGAAACAACAATTTCCCGTCTGCGAATCGGTGTCGACAGCACCTTCTCCAATGTTCCTTTTGTACGCTCCTTTAACATACCGATTCCGGAAATAAGGAATACAAAAAAGAACACAAAAAATCCAACTAGAACAGGACTTAACACATCAAAAAATGTCGTGTCTTTATTGCCGTATACATACTTTGTCTCCATTCCGATTTTTGGCTGTTTTACATTGATAACATGTTGCTTGACGGTCATTTGCACTTGCGAGGCCACAGCCTGCTTTACTTTCATTTCTAATGACTTCGCTTTATTCGGATCACTATTTTGGAGAATTAATGTCCATTTTCCTTTATCGACTTTAAGAACACCATCTAAGTTATCCTTTTTCACTGTTTCACTCGTAGCATGATCATAGTGCTTTATATCAATACCCGAATGTTTTAAAGTATTTACAAGTTGAGAATCAATATGAACAACTCCTAAAGATGGATCCACTGTTTTTCCATTAAAAAAGAAATACATTAAACTTAAAATGAGCAATGGTGCACAAAACAGTAAAGCGAGCGTTCGTTTATCCCGAAACATTTCTTGAACAATTCTTTTAATCATGGCGGTTATTCTCAAAGCCGTCACCCCCCGCTTTTAAAAATACTTCGTCAAATGTATCCACTTTATATTGGCTTTTCAACTCATCCGGGGAACCGCTCGTTAATATGTTTCCATCCCGGACCATCGAAACAATATCACAGCGATTTGCTTCGTCCATAACATGTGTAGTGACAATAATGGTTTTTTTCTCTTCCTTCTTCAAACGCACCAACTCATCCCAAATGGAAAAACGTAATGCCGGATCAATACCAACTGTCGGTTCATCTAAAATTAAAATACTTGGGTTTTGAATTAATGCGATCGCAAGGGACAATCGGCGCTTCATTCCCCCGGAATAAGCAGAAACTTTTTTCTTCAGATCGTCCTCTAAATGAACTAAACGCGTTGTATAAGCAATGCGCTCCTTTCGCTCATTCTTTGCTAATTTATATAGCGAAGCAAAAAATGCTAAATTTTCTTCGCCAGTTAAGTCTGAATATAATGCGTCTGATTGTGCCATATAGCCAATTTCTTGTAATATATCTAAATTTGGCATCCTCTGATTAAATACCTCAATTGTTCCTTCATCAGTTTTTTCCATTCCTACGATCATTTTAACCAATGTCGTCTTCCCCGCTCCTGAAGGTCCAATTAACCCATATATTTGCCCCCTTTTCATCACGGTGTTAATATCGTTCAACACGATCCTTTTTCCATAGCTCTTACTTACGTGTTCCACTTTAATGGTTGTTTCCATATAAAATACCTCCAGCACGCAGCTTGATTAAAATAAACAGTGTGTTGATAACCTTATGCCTTCATCATAAAATGGAGGTACATGAAAAACAATAAACAATTAAACGAGAAGTGTTCATTGGATCTGTTTATGAACAACAGAGGGGGATTATTGATTGCAAGAAAACATACATGAGCAAATGGTCATGGAGACTCGTAAAATTTTAAAAGAAGCTTTTATTTCATTAATGGAGGAAAAAGGATTTGAAAAAATAACAATACGAGATTTAACGACAAGCGCTAAATTAAATCGAGGAACTTTTTATCTTCATTACAAAGATAAATATGATTTGATGGAGCAGTTACAAGCGGAAATTATAGATGACGTACAGGAGATTATGGCGCAAATTAATATGATAGATGGGATTATGTTTCATTTAAATCAGCAGCCTTACCCACCAATAATAGAATTTTTCAAATATTTAGAGAAACATTATAGAAAGATAAAAGCATTATTAAGTACAAATGGGGATCCTATTTTCCGGAACAAATTAAAAAATATTTTTAAACATATCGTCGTAGAGAAAGCCTTTAGCAACAGTAATCCGATGCTTCAAGAATATATACCTGCATTTGCTTCCTCTGCCTTCTTAGGTCTAATCGAGCATTGGCTAGAACAAGATATGCCACAGCCCCCAGAGGAAATGGCTAATTTTTTTATTAATTTAGTGAAATTCGTGAGACCACAAGTAACGAAAGGATTCCGTGAGTAGGCGAGATTTGCTTACAGTTCCATCGCCTACTAGTTCACATTTAAATCCTTTTATGATAGTCATTGATGCTATCTTTTACAACATTGTTCCATATCGTTATTGCTGTACCTTTTTCTTGTTGATCTCCAAATTTTTATTAAAAAAGATCATGACCATATTCATTAGCAAGAAAAGCATCGTTACATAAAATATATCCTTTATGTTATATGCAGCAGCAATTGAGCTCCCTAGTAACGGCCCTATTAAATTCCCAAGAAAACGAGCAGATGAACTAAAGCCAAAAGCTGTAGCTTGTAAATTTGCAGGTGCTAACTTTTTAACGAGAACGTTGAGTGATGGGATCATCCCACCAATAAATAGACCTAATAAAAAACGCCCTATTAACAAAACAAATACATTTGGCGCTAATACTTGCGGGAGAAAAGCGAGCGCGGACATCGTCAAAGAAATGATCAAAATTTTTCTTTGCCCAATCTTGTCTCCTATTCTTCCCAGTGTTGGCGAACCAATTAAATTTGCTATACCTGTTACTGCACTGACAAGTCCAACGATAAGCGCCAAATGTTTCCCTTGGTATAGCGTTTTTGTATACAAAGAAATGATCGGTTGAATCGTCATCATTGCCAATTGTGTAACAGTCGAGGCAATTAGGACTGGCAATAGTGGCTTCAACGCTTTCCAATCCGCCTTTTGCTTTTTGGATCTTTCTTTTTTCTCAGGAACATTTTCCTTAATGAAGAACATAACAACTACACCAGCTAATAGTATAAGACTCCCTGTAAGGAAAAATACACCATTATAGCCGACCAATTCAGATAAAATTCCGCCAATGAGCGGACCGATGAGTGTACCAACAATTTGCCCTGTTTGTAATGTTCCTAGTGCTTTTCCTGAGTCTTTATCAGGTGTAACCGAAGCTAATAAAGAAATAGACATCGAAATAAATCCAGAAAAGAGCCCATTAATTAATCGTAATATTAATAATTGGAGCGGGCTCGTGACAATCCCCATCAAAATGGTGACAATCCCCATTCCAATAGATGACCGAATTAACATTACTTTACGACCGTATTTATCGGCCAAAGATCCCCATAGTGGCTGAAACAAAAAAGAAGTAATAAATTGCGCAGAAAAAATCCATCCAGTCCAACGTTCAACATCTGACATTTGGTGAACCCCTAATTTTTCTATATATAGAGGTAAAAACGGTATGATTAGGCTCATGCCAGCTGCTTGTAAAAAATTCGCAGGCCATAGAACCCATAAAGTTCGCTTCCAGTACATGTGACCACCCATTCTAACAATTTATCTTATTCAACCATTCAAAAAAATGAATGATCTCCTTTATTTATATTCACTATTGTAACAAAAATATTTACTTAGTGAACCTAAATAACTTCAAACCATTCCTTACTCCTAAATAGTTGGAATGATTATCTAATGGTAATTCCTCCAAATCTGTAAAATTACTTCAAAATAATAGCCAGTTTACTTTCCTATTAAACCGCTTATTATCTTTGATCCGGAACTTTATTAATCAAACGTTTGATTAATAAGTATGATATAAAAAAAAACCTCTGCCTAAACCCATTATAAAGCTGGGTCAGACAGAGGCTATTCGATAATTATTTTACATTGAGATCTTTTATTGTCATATCTTTAACCGGTAAAAATTGTTCCCCTGTATTTAAATACTTAACAATTACTTTGTCACCCTCTTTTAAATAAACCGCAAGCGGAGATACTTCGGAGCTAACAATAAAGTTTTTGTGATTGCTTAATAAAAACGAAACACTCGTATACTCATCATCCTTTTCTTTATATACACGAAGAACCGTTCCACTCACTGTTTTGATTGATGATGTTGAACTACGGTTTAAGCTGCTGTCACCTCGTTGAAGTGCCAATTTATATAGCTTCAATGCTGCATTTGGAGTTTCGGCATTAACGGATATTTCAGGATTTGCAGCTGAAACGATGAAGTATGTTTGTAAAAATCCATTAGAATCGAGAACAGGAGTAAACCAGCTTGCCTCACCATAAAAATTATATAAAATTGGCATTGATCCTTTCCATTTTTTCTCGATAAATTTCTTTTCAACAATTTGTAAGTTTCCTTGGGAATCCATATAAGATTCTTGTAAATTACCAGTGTAGTAGGTAGCCTTTCCTGTCTTTCCATTCGTTAAAGAATAGCCTAGCATTGAGTCGACGCCCGCTTTCGGACTTGTAAAATCCGTGAAGTAATACATGTTGCCATGATCATCAAAAATTGGACTGACATTTGCTTCCGTTCCTTCATCAGTAGGTAACTTCACGTCTCTTTTCCCAAAAACACTGTTCCAAAAACCATGAATGTATTTTCCAAAATAACTATTTTGTAAACTAACAGCTTCTGGCGAGACGGCACCATCGATAAAATCTGGTACATGCTTTAATGAATAAGTTTTCGATGCACCCGTTTTCGGATCAACCATTACTATCCCCGAAGCTTTGAAGCCATTCCGGGCTGAAACAAATGTCCCGTATGTACGAATATAGTACGGTTTACCGTCATCGTTCACTTCGAGCTGTGGATCGCCGTAAAAAATCTTCGTCGGATTCGCTAGACGGATATGCCTTTCTAAGTTTTTCTGAAAATATGATGAAGGTGTATACGTCATTTCTTGTTTTATAAACTTTGGATTATCTGCTGCATTTGTTGCACTCATTATAAAATATCCTGGTGTCACTTTACCTTTCAGCCATTTAAAAAATCCTGAAAACTCAACAGGGGCAATATACACATATTTACCGTTTACTTTTTGAATTTGTAAATTCCCCAGCTGGTAATAACTTGTATTTGGCACTTGCCCGAACGCTTTTTTCATTTTATTGCGCGCAAATTTCGGCGGGACACTCGCAGGTGTTTCATGTTCATCAAACGGTTCAATTTCCACTTTCTGGTTCATTTTAGCACCACGGTACTTTTCATTCGCATTCCATAAAGGAGCAGAAAGCATATAAATACCGATGACCAGACTGATAAAAAACAGGCTACCCTTCAATATTTGTTCCTTTCCACTTGCAGCGATGCTTCCAAGCAACGTCGCAATGATTAATAATGGCCAAAGAATCGTCCAATTCAAGTCAACTTTTGTAAGATAAAAAAAGACGACTGAAATAATAAATACGAAGATTGCTGTCGTAATCAAAATAGCCGTATGATTGACGAGCGCTTTCTGTTCCTTGACTCCCTTTTTCGTAAATGGTACGACAAGCAAAGCTATCGCAACTGCAATAATAATGGATAATAATACAATAGATCCCATTTTACACCACCCTTTTTCTATATATACGTCTAATCTGGAAAGATAGTTTCATTATTTTCTTGAAGAGACATTGGAAATAGTCGCCATAATTAATACGACTGCATAAGAAATAGTTATTATACATGATAAAAAACATAATATTTTTTTATCTGCAACTCAGCAGTATCATTTAAATAAAGGGGGAATGTTAAATGCCAATTGATTTCCACAATGAAGACAATCGTTCTACCTACTCTTCACGAGAAGCAGATATTTCCTGGACTAAAAAAATATTGAAGATTTGTGAGGTTAAAGATAAAAAAGTACTGGATATGGGCTGTGGCGGCGGCATTTACTCAAAAGCATTTGCACATATGGGGGCAGCCAGTGTGACAGGAATAGATTTTTCACAGCAGCTTCTCTCTTCTGCTCGTGAAAACTGCAAAAGCTATGCAAATATTCATTTTTACTTGGGTGATGTTTTAAATACAAGATTAGAAGAAAAACAATATGATATTATTTTATCCAGAGCTGTCATCCACCATTTATCAGATTTAAATTCTTGTTTCTCTGAGATATTTCGTCTGCTAAAACCAGATGGTATATGCCTCATTCAAGACAGAACCCCTGAGGATTGCCTGCTTGAAGGAAGCCCCACACATATACGGGGGTACTTTTTTGCTAAATACCCAAGTCTAATCAATAAAGAAATTTCAAGAAGATATACGAGCAATGTCGTTACTCAAGCACTGCAAACAGTTGGATTTGATGATATAGAAGAACATTATTTATGGGAAACCCGCAAAAAATATACAAGCAAAGAAGAATTAACAGCTGACTTACTAAATAGAACAGGCCGTTCTATTCTTCACGAATTAAATGATAAACAATTGAAAGCACTAGTCGAATATATTCAATTGCACTTAAACAATAATGAGGAGATCATTGAAAAAGATCGCTGGACAATTTGGAAAGCCATAAAAATGTAAATTTAATTATTGAACGAAACTTCTCATCTAATATTTGCAAATCCTGCTCGATATCCTAACCACATCGTCCAAAGAAAGACAGGTCCTGAGGTTAGCGGCAATATAACATATCCTAAATGAAACGAAAAACAAGTAACAATGATTCCGATAAACCCTAAAAGCCCAAAAAAGATAGTGCCATTCGTAAACCAATTTGAAAATCGATGGCCACTTTTTTTCATTGCACAGCCATACAGAATAATCGCAAGCCAACTGCAGGCCACCGCAAAATAACCAGCTAGCAAACCAAATGAAAAGGCTGCTTTCCATACCGCTGCTATGTAGACATCATACGGTCTTTTCATTTCGGCTCCTAATACGGGCAAAATAGTCAATTCTGTCGTTAAAATCATTATCCATAAACATAAAGAAATATAACATAAAGCCGCGGCCATTGTTGAAGCTTTATGCTGGCTGGAGATAAATGGTTTACAACCTGCTAAACCTAGGAGCCAACATACTATTCCACAAAGCATTAACACATGGTCTTCCATCCAAATGTTACAATGACTAAACTGATGGATAGCTTTCGCACCATTATATGGATCAACTAATGGAGGATGAAGAAAAGTTGCAATTAACACAAGAAATCCTCCCACGATGATGGATATTGACTCTATACGAAACTCTTTTGCTACCATTTTCTCAAAAATCCCTTCACTATTTTTATATCTATTTTTACCGTATTTTCCCATAAATAACCCACCATTAAGTATCATTATAAAAAGCCCATTTGGTCCTACAAATGAGCTTTTTATTTGGATGATGATGTTCAATTACTTTTTTCGTTTGGCATTAAACTTTTATGAATCCAAATAGCTGCCTGGGAACCTTCCCCCATCGCAATCGTTACTTGTTCAGAATGGGCAACGATATCACCAGCCGCCCAAACGTATTCTATATTTGTCATTTTCGTTCTTGCATTCACTAATATATGACGATTTTGATGGAGCTGAACCCCAAGCTGGTTTGCAAGTTGTGAGCGTACTTCATTATTCCCAAAAGCTAAAAATCCCCTTTCTCCATAAATAGTTTGACCGTTTTCTAGCAATACTCCGTGAAAGTTTGTATTATCTACCAGCACTCTATCGATAGATGCTTCGTAAAACTTTATATGATGTTCTTTTAACTGTTGAACAATCTCCTTATCTACAGATACTTTACTATGATTAATATAAATAAGCTTATCCGTCCAATAAGTTAAAGAAAGCGCCATTTTAGCCCCTACATTCCCAGAGCCAAAAACAATTGTTTGTTTGTCGCTCACCTCATAACCATCACAGTCAGGGCAAACATAGATGGAAATGCCTAAACACGGATAAATTTCAGGAAATGGAGGGATCGTATCCATAACACCCGTTGCAAACAGCAAACGTCTTCCCCTATATATTTGATCGCTCTCCTTTACCATAACAGAAAACTCGCTATCACCTTTACCTTTTTCTATGTTTGTAGCCGTAGCATGGATAAACTCAACTTCGAGCGCTTTTGCCTGTTCGACTCCAATATTCCGTAGCACCTGCCCACTGACACCATCCGGGTATCCTAAAATATTATGATAAGCGTTACATAAATTGGAACGTCCATTATTCGAATCGATTACTAACACTTGATGGTGATATCTTCCAAGCTGAATAGCAGCCTGCAATCCTGCAATCCCACCTCCAATAATTACGCAATCATATATCATAAACTTCCCTCCGATTTTTTACTATAGTATTTACTTCCAAACTTAAAGACATTCATTACTAAATTTAGAGATGATTGGCCAAGAAGTGATACATACAGGGATTTTTATTCAGAAAAGTTTGACATTTATTTCGTCTGTCATTATTGTTAATTTATAGCATATTTTTCTCATTGATTTACTTGTATATAAAGATAGAAGGAATATTATGAATGTTAAAGAAACAATTCGACAACGACGGGAGATTACCCATTATTTAGAAAAGCCTATTTCTGAAGAAGAATTACAGCAATTGCTCAATGCTGGCTATTTAAGCCCGACCGGAAATAATCTTCCATCTAGAGAATTCGTACTCATTACGAACCGAGCTATGCTTGAGCATCTTGCTCTCTCCACTCCCTTCGTACCTTGGCTGGCAGAAGCACAAGCTGCTATTGTTATTACAGGACGTCCATCGGTTAGTAAATATTGGCTTCAGGATGCTTCTTGCTTGCGGGTTCGTTTGGCTGCAAGCTACCGATCTTGGAATTGGCTGCGCATTCGGTGCGATTTACAATGCAGAAGATCAGGCAGAAGCCGAAAAAAGAGAAGATTATGTTCGTGTTGCTTTGCATATTCCGGACGATCGCAGAATCGTAGCAATATTAGGGTTTGGATACCCAGCAGAAATGCCTCCCGCAAAAAAACAGATACAAAAAGAATCCAGCATTCATGTTGAAAAATTTGAGGAAAAAGAGTAAATCACAAAAAACCCTACTTAAAAAGATATTCTTCTTTTTAAGTAGGGTTTTGCAGTGTTATTACATATCTACACTTCCTGTTTCCTGACTGCGTTGTTCAATATCTTTCAATTCTTCTGTGTAATAAGCTGAACGGAGAGCCCATAAGTAGAACAATAGCGCACTTATTATGACAATGATCATATCCCAGCCATATGGTATGATATTATGTCCTCCAAATTGTTCGCTTCCTAAGTATGAAATAAGCATCATGTAAAGGAGATAGCAAACAAGCCATAATCCTGCTTTTATATTTCGTAAAAAGGTTTCTTTTCTCCTTTTTATTTCATAGTAGAAATAAATTGGTAAACCGATCAACATAACGAATAACACTTGACCCGTTAATGGCCATCTAGACCAATACAAGATGAGTGATGAAACGATAAAACCAATTGGAGCAATAATTGCTAATCCCTTCGTTTTTAGAGGGCGTTTAAAATTAGGAACAAGTCTCCGCAATGCCATTACCGTAACAGGACCAGCCATGTAGCTGACAACAGTTGCAACAGAGATGACTTCAACAAGCTCGCCCCAGCCCCTGAATAAATACATAAACAGATAAGCAACAACTAAGTTTAACCACATAGCAGGACGAGGAACCTTATATAGTGGATGAATGTTTCCGAAAATCTTTGGAAAATAACCGTTCTTCTCCATTCCATAAATCATTCTCGCTGTAGTAGCTGTATAAACAGTTCCTGTGCCTGATGGAGAAATAACTGCATCTGCATACATACAAACAGCCAACCAGCCAATTCCCAGTGCCATTGCAAGGTCGGCGAACGGTGATTTCATGTCTAGACCAGCCCAGCCGTGTTTCAACATACTTCCTGGAACACTACCGATGAATACAAGTTCGAGAAGAAAATAAATAACACCAGCTAATAATAGTGATAATATAACAGCTAACGGTACATTCCTACCTGGTCTTTTTACTTCTCCTGCAAGGTTAATCGGAGTTTGGAAACCGTTAAATGCAAACACAATACCAGATGTAGCAATTGCTGTTAATACTCCTGACCAGCCATTCGGCATAAATCCACCAGAAACATGTGTGAAATTATGTGTGTGAAAACCAGCAAAGAAAATACCAACAATTGTTAGCAACGGAACGACAAACTTTATAATGGTCACAATCGTATTCGCTTTCGCAAACAGCCCGACCGTCCAATAATTCAATAAGAAGAAAACGAGAACGAGAAAAAATGCTAAAGTAAGGCCGGATGTTGTTAATTCGGTACCATTATACATATTCTGTGCCCATTCCCATGGCCACGAACTCATATATTGAACAGAAGCTTCTGCCTCAATTGGGATAACAGAGACAATTGCGATCCAGTTCGCCCAACCAGCAATAAATCCTACAAATGATCCATGTGAAAATTGAGGATAGCGAACCATACCTCCCGATTCAGGAAACATTCCACCTAATTCGGCATAAGAAATTGCGATACAAATAATGATTAAACAGCCGATTACCCATGAAAAGATGGATGCGGGTCCGGCTACTTTTGCTGCTTTCCATGCTCCAAATAACCATCCTGAACCGATAATAGAACCAATACCTGTTAAAGTAAGTGCGAAAAGACCTATATCTCTTCTTAAAGTTTCTACCTTTTCTTTCACTGTAACACCTTCTTCCGTTTTAATCAGCGATGTATTTTATATTTAATTTTTAATTCAACCGTTTTCGTAAACCTGCTACTTTTTCATCAAAAAAGCAGCTGATTCCGGCTCCAAGATACTTATTTTCTGCAGGCAAACTGTGAGCCTCCTTAGCGCTTCACGCCTTCGGTGCCTCCCCTATCCCGTATCCTACAGAAGTCTCGCACCTTCCACTCCAATCAACTACTTCTTCATCTGTTTAAGTGAACAAAATTCATTTAATTTTATAAAAGAACCTTTAATTTTAACTAGTTATCCAAAACAGTATAAAAGCAAGCAATAGAAATTAATCTATTAGGCTGCTTACTTATGTAGTATTTCTATTAATCTGTTTTTTGCTAATAGTCTTTTTAGTAGTTCTCTCTCCTAGCCAGCATACCCCCTAAATGATTGAAGCATTCTACTTTTATATTTCCTTTTTTCTTTATATATAAACTACATCGCTACTATCTAATTTTGGAACGGAAAACTAATTAATTTACCATCCCAAAATTATAATACTACTTTTATTTTACTACATTTTCTAAAAATTCGACTACCTTTTTATCTATATAACCATTATTTTGTACCCGCTCATCAAAGTTTTCAATAAGCTGAAAGGCATTCAAAGCGGCAAAAAATTGTTCATCTGTAGGATCCGCCACTTTTATGTACTGTAGCTTTGTTAATTTCGATTTTAATTGCTCCTTTAGTAACACATCTATTTCGATAATATCTTCCACTGCTGATTGTTCAAAATAAAGCTTATGGAGTTCAAGAAGACGGTGTAATTCATGGACAGGATCTTTATGGTCATCTACACGGAGATCGATATAACGGTCATTTGCCCCTCCATATCCGCCGTTTTCTTTAACAATTAGTAAAGCAGCTGACTGTTTACCGCGTCTATCTCCTCCAGCAATGTCCCCAGCTAGTAATGCCTGAACTAAACGGCTCGCTAAATCCCCCCTACTCGTTTGGAAGGAATCTGCCATTGCCTTAACTGTTTGTTCATCAACTAAAATATTACCTTGGCATGCAAAGTTAGGACCAGCTATACCTCCAGCCCAATCAAAGCAATGATCGCCTGTAAATGTTGCGCTGTTCCCCTTTGCATCTACAATTCCTACTTGTCTGTCCGCTTTTTTATGATCTTCTGCAGTTAATAATGTTAGAACATCCTCGGCGCTTTTACCTTGAGCCATTAACTCAAGACCTTTGCTCCCATAATCTGGGTTCGCCCATGATTGTGTCGCAACTGCCCCGACTCCAGCTTTAGCCCATGGAACTACAGAACCGACTGCTAAAAATTTTGATGCAACCGCGACACCAAGTTCCTTTGTTTCTGGATCAAAGCCTACAATAGAAAATGTATTAACATAGTTACGTGGTATTTTAATCATCTTTTTCATATGTATCTACCTTCTTTCAAAAAATTGATTAGAGCTTGCGGCTAGACGGCTCAGCCTTCGTCTGCGGAATGTATGAGTTGTTATCAGAAAATTCAATACTTAAACACTATACAATTTTTATATATTCGTCAATAAAGTAGTTATGTTTAAACATTATTGCTACATTATATAATTACGTGAAAAGATACTTTCAAAAGTATATATTTAAATTACAGCTTTTATAAAAGGTTATATGAGGAGGAAACTTATATGTCTATTGCAGTCATTTATGGAGGGACTCGTGAAAACGGCAATACCGAGATGTTGACAGAACACGCTGTTAAAGGCCTTGAAGCGGAGACTATTTTCCTAAGCAATTATGAGATTAAACCAGTAATTGATGGTCGTCATACAGAAAAGGGATTTGGCAATGTCCAAGATGATTATAACCAGCTCATTGATCGCATCTTACTTCATGATACACTCATCTTTGCTACGCCAATTTATTGGTATTCAATGTCTGGAACGATGAAAAACTTTATTGATCGCTGGTCACAAACATTACGGGACAGTGAATATGTAAATTTCAAAACCCAAATGGCTGAGAAAAGTGCATATATCATTGCTGTTGGCGGAGATCAGCCTTATATTAAAGGACTTCCGCTCATTCAACAGTTCCAATATATATTTGATTTTATGGGAATTTCCTTTAAAGGGTATATTCTCGGTGAAGGCAATAAGCCAGGAGATATTACTCAAGATAAACGAGCTTGGCTGGCAGCAGAGCAACTACGCGAATCATTAAAGAATTAATAATATTAAACGGAGCTGTTTTAAAGACAGCTCCGTTTGCTTTTTAATCTGCTTAAATCCCCCTCTGCTTTATCGCTTTAAATCGTTGTAGGGGTCAGGCACCGATATTTATTTGCTGCTTGCACCATGTTTTTCAAGGCAGCAACTGTTTCAGCTTCGCCTCTCGTTTTTAATCCGCAATCTGGATTTACCCAAAATAGATTGGCTGGTAACACAGAAAGAGCACGGTGAATCACTTGTTCGATTTCTTCCTGTGATGGTACGCGCGGACTATGAATATCATATACACCTAGACCGATTCCTTTATCAAAACCTACGTGTTCAAAATCTTGGATTAATTCTCCGTGACTGCGCGATGTTTCAATTGAAATCACATCTGCATCTAATGCATGAATAGCTGGGAGGATATCACCAAATTCGCTATAGCACATATGTGTATGAATTTGTGTTGTATTTGCAACAGCGGCCGTTGCAATACGGAATGCCGTTACAGCCCACTGTAAATAGTCATCCCAGTTTTCCTTCTTTAGAGGCAAACCTTCCCGCAAGGCAGGCTCATCTACCTGAATCATTTCAATACCAGCTGCCTCAAGAGCTTGCACTTCCTGAATGAGAGCATCGGCAATTTGGAAAGCTACTTCTTTCCGCGGCAAATCATTTCGAACAAATGACCAGTTTAAAATCGTTACAGGTCCTGTCAGCATCCCTTTTACAGGTCTGTCAGTCAATGACTGTGCATACACTGTTTCTTTTACTGTCATTGGTTCAATAAACTCGACATTTCCATAAATGACAGGAGGCTTTACACAGCGTGACCCATATGATTGCACCCAGCCATTTGTTGTAAAAGCAAAACCTGCCAATTTTTCACCGAAGAACTCTACCATATCTGTACGTTCAAATTCTCCATGAACAAGCACATCTAAACCAATCTCTTCTTGAATGTTTACCCAGTATTGGATTTTTTCTTTAATCAAAGCTTCATATTCTTCATTGCTCAGTTCTCCAAGCCTCCATGATTTTCTAGCCTTCCTTAACTCAGCCGTTTGTGGAAAACTTCCAATTGTAGTTGTCGGTAGCACTGGCAATTTCCACTTCTCAGCCTGTAATGCATAGCGTTTCGCAAATGGAACAGCTCTATCTGTAATACGATTATCATTCGTCTGTTCATGTTCTGTTCTCCATGATGATTGCGCCAATGCTTTCAGTGCCGCTTCATTTACTTTTAATAATTGTTGCGAATGCTCTGAATCAGGATGATCGATGATCTCCTTAAGATCTTGTAATTCTTGTAATTTTTCATCTGCAAAGGCAAGACCTGCTTTTAATGTAGGGTCTAATTTTTCTTCATTCTTAATTGTGACAGGCACATGAAGTAAACTACATGACGGTTGGAGCCAAATATGATGACTTGGGACAATCTCTTTAATTTCATTTACAATATTCACAATTTGCTTGTAATCTGCTTTCCAAATGTTGCGTCCATCAATAATTCCGACTCCTAATACTTTATCTTTTGGAAAACTATGATTTTGAAGCTGCTTTATATTTTCTTCATAACCAGCAACAAAGTCTAGGCCAATCCCATTAACAGGGAAGGTTACCACTTCCTCATAAAAACTAACAGAATCAAAATAGGTTTGTAGAAAAATAGATAGATCGGGTGCCTGGCTGCGTAATTGTTTATAAACAGATTTCACTAGACCGATTTCTTCTTTTGTAATCGTCGTAACAAGCGAAGGCTCATCTAATTGAACCCACTTCACACCGGCTTCCTGTAATTCCCCCAATAATTGTCCGTACGGCGCTATTAACGAGGATAAGATATCTGCAAACTGTTCTGCCTCATATCCTTTTGATAATTTCAAAAAACTAAAAGGCCCTAGAATAACAGGCTTCCCATCAATCCCTAATTCCTCTTTTGCCTCTAAATACAATGCCAAAGCTCTATTCTCTACTAGTCTAGGAGTCTGACCTTCCAACTCAGGGACAATGTAGTGATAATTCGTGTTATACCATTTCGTCATTTCACTTGCTACGAGGTTTTTTCCCCCTCTTGCAATCTCATAGTATGTAGTTAACGAATCTGTATGATTTCCTGTAAATCGCTCTGGAATAAGACCAAATGTTACGGATGTATCTAGTACATGATCATAAAGGGAAAAATCCCCGACTGGAATGACGTCAAGTCCCGCCTGTTGCTGCTTTCGTAAATGTTGAAGACGAATTTCCTTTATTTTTTGCAAAAACTGTTCTTTATCCAAATTGCCATTCCAAAAAGCTTCGATTGTTTTTTTCCATTCTCTCTGTTCCCCAATTCGTGGATACCCTAAATTACTTGTCTTTGCCATTCATATCTCTCCCTTCATATTTAAAAAACAAAAAAGGACATTTTTACAGCAATGGGGCGCAAAAATATCCTGAAAGATCATTTGATATTTAACACCTCCCTATCTCCCGTAGGTACGTTTGTAGTGTTGTTAGAATAGGCAGGTCTCCTGGCTTATGCTTCAACACCATGATCGCCTTCCCCGTGAAAACGAGTGGCATTTTGATCATGACTCAGCAATGACAGTGGCGGGACCGCTTTGGATTTACACCAAATTCCCTTTTAAACTTTGAACATCTTATTCAAAGTACCTATTCCCGACATATTCAGTTTCCAATAACTTTTTATAAACAACAAACCTCTTCTGAAAAAGAAGAGGTTTGTTTACACAAAATTCTTCTTATCTTTCAGAATGAATCTGCTGGATGGAGCACCTTGTAACAAACAGGTTGCTGAGACGTCGTAGGGCCAGATCCCTCAATCTCTCTTGATAAGAATTTTTATTATGTTTTCATTTATTATAAAATAACAATAATTAAGTTTCAACCTTATGTTTAGAAAATTCCTATATATTATTCTACTAAAAAGGAGCGAAGAATCCATGCTGAACAATTTAGAAGAGGACAAACTAAAACTAAAAGAGATTCTTAATAAAGTAGTTGAAGAATCACTAGTTTTTTTTGGAGAGCTAGATTCCCTTCCCGCAGCAAAGATAAATGATACACTCAACTATGATACTCATTTACCAATTGAAGGAACAGGGACAATCCACGTCCTTGAGCGTTTCCTTTCAATCCATGCTAAGCAACTAAGCGGCAGTGCTGGACCAAGATATTTAGGTTTCGTTACAGGAGGGGCAACACCTGCCTCAATTGCGGGAGATTGGCTCGTCAGCGTGTTTGATCAAAATGTAACAAGTATTGAAGATTCTGCTGCTGGACTATTAGAATTAGAAACTATTTCCATGCTGCGAGAATTATTCAAACTCCCATCCAGCTTTAGCGGTACGTTTGTCAGTGGGGCAACGATGGCCAATTTTGTAGGGCTCGCGCAAGCAAGACAATGGGCTGCTCATAAGCACGGAATTGATATTTCACAACAAGGAATGTACCATCTTCCCCCTGTTAAAGTAATTAGCGGAGCTCCACACTCAAGTATTTATAAAGCTCTGTCGATGCTTGGCATGGGAAGAAAAAACCTCCATCTCATTCCATGTTTGCCGGATAGAGAAGCAGTCGATATAGAGAAACTTCGTAACTTTTTAGAAGAAAATAAACATACTCCATGCATTGTCGTCGCAAATGCCGGAACAGTTAATACAGTGGATTACGATGATTTGGAAACAATTGGACAATTACAGCAAGATTACTCTTTTTGGCTGCATATTGATGCTGCGTTCGGAGGATTTGCCGCATGTTCTGAGCAGTTTCAACATCTTGTGAAAGGAATGGAGAGCGCGGATTCTATTACAATTGATGCCCATAAATGGCTGAATGTTCCGTACGATTCCGCCATGCAGTTTACAAAACATCAGAATTTACAAGTCGAGGTATTCCAAAACAATGCTGCTTATTTAGGAAATGCTATAGAACATCCTGAGTTTGTCCATCTGACCCCTGAAAATTCAAGGAGATTTAGAGCTCTCCCCGTGTGGTTTACGTTACATGCTTATGGACGTTTAGGATGTAAACAAATCGTAGAAAGAAACGTTGAAATGGCCCAAGCTTTTACGAAAAAAATAACACAAAGTAGCCACTTTAAACTATTAGCACCGACAAGATTGAATGTCGTTTGTTTTACAGTTGTACACAAAGATGAGGGGGTAGCATCGTTTGAAGAGATTAAGCAATTTTTAGACAAACTTACAGAGGACGGACGAGTATTTATGACTCCTACTATTTATCATGGAACACCGGCAATCCGGGCTGCCTTCAGTAATTGGAGAACAAGCGCTGCAGATGTAAACATCATCTGGGAAGCATTGTGCAACGTTTATAACAGAATCTAAAACTCCATACTTTTTTCCATTGTGAAAAAGAAGAGAAGCGCTCCGGGACCGGCAAAATTTTTACTCAAAAGTGGGTGGCGAAAGCCAAACATTGCACAAATCAACTCCGGAAATTACGTAGACTGCTGCGGGAGGTTCACCAGCCGCCCGCGGATAGCGAAAGATATTTCCGGAGCGGAGTTGGAGCGCAATATTTTTGGTTTTCTTTAGCTAATATACTTTTGTCCCAGCCTCTTTCATTCAGTTAATGAATTTATAAACAATTGATTCATATGGTCGCAGTGTAATACTTGCCGAGTTATGCTTAGAAGCATCATTATAGTTGCTAATCAAAAGCTCACGTGTTTGAACATTCATATTTTCGGGTATTTCAAAAACCGTTTCGTGTTCGTAAAAATTATTGATTACAAGCAAGCGTTCATTCCCTAAAGAACGCATATAAGAAAAAACAGACTCATGATCTTCTAATATTAGATTATAATCTCCATATACAATGATTTCATGTTGTTTACGAAGCTCAATGAGCTTTTTATAATAATAGAATATAGAATGCTGATCTTCTAGGGCATTTTTTACATTAATTGTTGTATAATTAGGATTTACTTGTATCCACGGAGTGCCTGTTGAAAAGCCTCCATTTAATTCTCCACTCCATTGCATTGGCGTACGTGCATTATCACGCCCTTTTGCATAAATTGACTTCATTACTTCAGCAGGATCCCATCTTAGATGATCGACTCGATCTTTGTACATATTCTTTAATTCAATATCACGATAGTCCTCGATCTTTGAGAAACGGACATTCGTCATGCCAATTTCTTCACCTTGATAGATATATGGTGTACCTTTCATAAAGTGCAGTAATGTTGCAAGCATTTTAGCAGATTGCACACGATATTCTCCGTCATTTCCAAAGCGGGAAACGATGCGCGGCTGATCATGATTATTCCAATACAAACTGTTCCATCCTTTATTTTCTAACTGTTTTTGCCACTTAGAGAGATTTTGCTTTAAATCTTTTAAAGCTAACGGTTTTAAATCCCACTTACTTTTCCCCGGTTCATTATCGAGCCCCATATGTTCAAATTGAAACACCATATTTAATTCATTTCGATCTGCTGCTGTATATAATTCCGCCTGTTCAGGAGACACGCCCGGGCATTCGCCGACTGTCATAATATCATATTTGGATAAAACTTCTTGATGCATTTCCTGTAAATATTGATGGACACTATCGCCATTCGGTGTATATGGTTTAAACCCGTGATTTCCGTTAATCCAATCTTTGTAAGACGGCAAACATTCCTTTTTTGAAATCATATTGATAACATCCATACGAAATCCATCTATTCCTTTATCAAGCCAAAATTTCATCATCTTATAAATGGAATCACGTACTTTCGGATTTTCCCAATTGAGGTCTGGTTGTTTTTTTGAGAACATATGTAGATAGTATTCATCTGTTTCTGGACTGTATTCCCAAGTTGAACCTCCAAAAGATGACTGCCAATCTGTTGGCGGATGATTATCTTTTCCTGTTCTCCATATATAGAAATCTCTATAAGGATTCTCTTTTGATTTTTTTGCTTCAACGAACCATTGATGTTCATCTGACGTATGGTTTACGACCAAATCCATGACAAGCTTAATGCTCCGTTTATGCATTTCATCTAGAAGTTCCTCAAGATCGTCCATTGTCCCGAACTCATCCATGATCTCCTCATAATTACTAATATCATAGCCATTATCATCATTCGGTGATTGATATACTGGAGAAAGCCAAACGACGTCAACACCTAGCTGCTGCAAGTAATCAAGTTTAGAAATAATTCCGCGAATATCACCTATTCCATCTCCATTGCTATCCATAAAACTTCTTGGATAAATTTGATAAACGACGCTGCTTTTCCACCAATCTTTGCGCTTTGACATACATACCCCTCCCAAATTCAAGCCTTATCTTTCATACATCATTTTAAAAATTGTTTCGTACTTGTCATTCGTCCCAGGTGTAGCTGATTTCCGCTCCAATTAACTTTATAAGCCTTTAGAAAAACGCTTTCTTTTACAAGTAGTTTATCGTAATTACACGTTTGGCACCATTATCGGGTATTTCAACTTTTCTAAGCATGAATTCAATCATTTCTTTTCATACTAAACATGATATAAATTTTAGGAAATGATGGTGAAACAATGGAACATAAATATTCTTGCTATATGTTTTTAGCTGATGAACCTGCCCAAAAAGAAGTATTAACGGTATTTTGTGATGTAAAAGGCTATTCACAAGAAGAGGCCTATGCAAAAGTAGCCAAAGAGCTGCAAGCCAATAAAAAAGATCATAACTATGACATCAAATATGTAGGTGTGATCCAGTTTGCAGAAGTAGATCAAGACATTATAGATCGCCAAAATGAATTATTCGATAAATATGATTCGGTTTGGGTTTTGAACTGCTCTTATAAAAATAAATCATCTTCATCCTATCGCGAATAATATTTTCGTTCAGACTGAAATATGACAATTATTGACCGAAAAACTACGGAATTAGACTGAAACAGTAGCTCGACAATAAAATAAAATAAGGATGTCCCTTACTATTAAGACATCCTTATGACTCATTATGGCTGCAGTAAATCTTCAATTGTTCTGTTCCAGCGTTCAATGACTTCCTCAGAATTTTTTAATTCAATCGTTACACCTGAAGTAATGTCCGCATATTTCGCAATATCCTCACGAAGCCATGTAATCCTTGCTGCAAAACGCTCTCTTTTATATGGTGTTTCTGCAAGCTCTCGTAATTTCTCTAATGATAGACGAATATAGTGTGCTTTTCCTTTATAAAAAAGGACAAGTGTTGCCTTTTTAGTACGAATAATATTTTTAGTTGTAGACGTATCCGGCCATAAACCGAGCCGTAATTCACTGCGATTCAAGGCGACGATCTCTCCTACACTGATCATTGCCGTATGGGGCCAGCCATCCTCGCTTACAGTTAACAACATCATTGCCTCATGCTGCTTGTTGACTATCTCTTTTCCATTTAATAATTCATAAACATCTGTTGCTAATTCCAGATTCATATTCTCACCTTTTTCTTTCATCATTATTTCATTATCGCTGCTTGCTTCTTTGTGAGAAGAGCGTTATATCGATCCCTCTTGCTTCACACCATTCCCGTACTTCCTTCGTAATAACGATTGAGCAATTGCGCAGTTCATCAATATTTTTAGCTCCCAGCATCGTGCAAATAGTTTTGATTTGCTCCTGCCAATGCTTCATTTCCTCAATTGCTTCTTCAACTCCTGCTTTTAAAAGTATTTTTAAAATCGGGCTTGCTAATCCAACCGCCTTTGCTCCAAGAGATAAACACTTTACTACATCTAAAGGGTTCCGCACTCCACCTGACGCAAATACAATCATAGAATTCAAATATTCATGCGCTTCTAGCAATGCAATCGGCGTTGTTTGCCCCCATCCTTGTAAATATTCATACTCGCGGTGTTCACGCCGCTGATTTTCAATATGAATAAAATTAGTCCCTCCACGTCCGCTTACATCGACATACTGCACACCGATCTCCTTTAATAAGCGGATCGTTTCTTTGCTCATTCCAAATCCTACTTCTTTTGCAATAACAGGGATATCTATATGGTGGACAACTTGTTCAATTTGCTGCAGCCACCCTTTAAAATCTCTTTCTCCTTCTGGCATAACTAATTCCTGTGGGACATTTAAATGAATTTGAAGAGCATTTGCTTCGAGCATTTCTATAGCCCTTAATGCAAAATCAAGCGGAACATCAGCACCGACATTCGCAAAAATAATGCCTTTTGGATTTGATTTGCGAACAACTTGATATGTTTCTTTCAGTGTTTCATTTCGTAATCCAGCATGCTGTGAGCCAACTGCCATCGCCATTCCCGTTTCACATGCTATTTTTGCTAAGGAAGCATTAATTTCACCTGTCATCTTGCTTCCCCCTGTCATAGCATTAATATACATTGGGGTATCAAGCTGTAATCCTTGTATATTGACTTTCAGACTTACATCATTGAAACCTATATTCGGTAAGGACTGGTGAACAAACAAAAGCTGATCAAAATGAGAAAGTGGAAGTGAGGAATTAGACTGTGGAGATATCGCGAGCTGTACATGTTCATCTTTTCTTTTTTCACGCATTTTGTTCTCATCCATTTTACATACTCCTTATCTACCTCATATTTAATATGTTAGAAAAAAGCTAGTCCATGTCAAAGACTAGCTTTTAAGTGGTAATACATTTTATTTTACTACTTTTCTCTCTGGAATAGCAGGAACAATATCAGTATGTGGAATATTAGCGGGATTAACCTTAAATGCTCGATTATATTTTTCAGGATTTGCAATTGATTCTGGTTCATTTGAACGCCATGTGAATAAACATACAGGGCATTCGTACATTTCCCAGACCCCTTTTTTCGGTGATTTCGAAATCACAGTTGCTTCTTTTGAATCACATCTTGGACAAATATGCATACTTCAGCACTCCTTTATTATTTTCTTAACATTTCTGCAAATATTTTTTCCCACTCTTCTGTTTTTGCGGGAGATTTCAGGCCTTGAGAATAATGCCCTCTCGTTTCAGGTGCTGTAGGAGTAGTTGCATCTAATATCATTTTGTGAGTAATCCCTGCTGGCTCTGAGCCCGGATCTAAAGGTAATACTGATAGATCTGGGATGATAACCGCATCATGTTTAGCATGGAATTTTGTAGAAAGTGCCCACATTACTTGCGGCAAGTTAAATGGATCGACATCCTCATCCACAACAATAACCATTTTACAGTACCCTAGTCCATGCGGTGTTGTTAATGCACGCATTCCGACTGCTTTAGCAAAACCGCCGTAACGTCTTTTTGTTGAAATAATTGCTACGAGTCCGTGCGTATACATCGCATTAACTGCTACAATTTCTTCCGGATATGCGTCTTTTAATTGTTGATATAATGGAACACATGTATTAATTCCCATCATATAGTCAATTTCTGTCCAAGGCATTCCTAAATAAAGATGTTCAAAAAGAGGATTGCTACGGTGATATACACGATTAATTTTAATAACGGGCATTTTACGTCCGCCTGAATAATGACCAGTAAATTCACCAAATGGTCCTTCAAATTCACGTTCTCCAGCCAAAATTTCACCTTCAAGCACCACTTCCGCACCCCACGGAATATCTAAATTAGAATCTTTTGCTTTGACAATTTTATACGGCTCACCTTGAATGGCTCCGGCCATCTCATATTCTGATTGATCATATAAGATTGGTGATGACGCAACTGTCGTAATGACCGGCTCATTTCCTAGTGCAATGACAACAGGCAAGTTTTGGCCACGTTCTTCTGCTTGACGCAAATGAATCGCAATATCATGTTGCGGTACAGGCTGAATGCCTAATCGATCCTTCCCTTTTACTTGAAGACGATAGATTCCTACATTTTGCTTCCCGAAATTTTCAGGATCTTCTTGATCGCGGGAAATGACACATGCCTTATCTATATAGCAACCACCATCCCCTTCGTTTAATCTGAATAATGGCAATATATCAAACAGATTAATATTCTCTGTCACTTCTACTTCATGGAACGGAGCTGTCTCTTCACGTTGCACCGGAACAGGATAGTTGGCATAACGGCGTGCGAATTCAAAGAATTGTTCTTTTACTGGTGTATTTTTTGGCAACCCCATCATCAAAGCGTGGTTTGACCAGGAACCAATCACATTCATTGCAATTCTGGCATTATTATATCCGTTAATATTTTCAAACAAAAGTGCTGGTGTATGTTCACCTAAATTATTAATGGCACGGGCTGCCGCACCTAAATCTGTATCAGGCATTACTTCTTTTGAAATTGTTAGTAATTGATTTTCTTTTTCTAGCTTTTTTAGAAATTCACGAAAGTCTTTATAAGCCATATCACTTGCCTCCTATGTAAGTAAGTTTCACGTTTTGCTTACAAAATGATTATACGCTTCTATTTAACATACCAAAAATATCTATAAAATATATTATATATACCAATAAGGTCTATAATAGAAATTTCCTATATAATAAAAAAGTATTCACAATCAATAGGCATTGCGCTGAATCACTTCACCTATTCACTATGAATACTTTTCTTATTGTTTGTTATTCTTAATACCATCCCATCTTTTAGCCTCCGGCAGATGGACTCCAAACTGATCAATTGCTCTATACACAATATGGTTAACTATATCATCAACGGTCACTGGATGATTATAAAAAGCTGGCATTGGAGGAAAAATAATAGCGCCCATTCGCGATAAACTTAACATATTTTCCAAGTGAATATCATTTAAAGGCATTTCACGAGTTAATAATAGCAATTTCTTACGCTCTTTTAACATAACATCGGCAGCACGCGTCACAAGATTATCTGCTAGTCCAATTCGAATGGATGCTAATGTTTTCATACTGCAAGGGACAACAATCATTCCATCCACTCGAAACGATCCGCTTGAAATTCGCGCACCTAAATCCTTATAAGAATATGAATAGTCTGCTAATGCTTCTACTTCTTTCGACGTAAAAGATGTTTCTGTATGAATAGTCGCCCCTGCCCAAGGTGACATGACAAGATGGGTTTCAACATCTGTTTCTTTAAGAATCTCTAGTAATCTTATCCCAAAAATCGCACCGGTTGCCCCGGTAATTCCCACAATTAATTTCATATTTGTACTCCTTCTCCGATCAATTACAACAATTATTATACTGTGAGAGATATTATATATTGATAATATCTATTAAATTTATATAAAATACTTTACAGGTATTATAATTTTGGAGGAATAAAGATGGATATTCGACAACTACGCTATTTTGTAACAATCGCAGAAGAAGGGACGATAACGAAAGCTGCTCAGCATCTTCATATGGCACAGCCTCCTCTTAGTAGACAATTAAAGCAAATGGAAGATGAATTAGGCGTGACATTATTTGAAAGAAATAAAAAGAAAAAAGTTACATTAACAAATCAGGGTTACCTGTTTCTAAAAAAAGCCAAAGAAGTTTTACATAAATTTGACGAAGCGATCATAGAAGTCCAAGAATTCGGCGAGGAAGTTAGCGGTACTCTCTCTGTTGGGTCTACAATTTATTGCGCGCCTGTTTTACTATCTACTTTAAACCGGTTTCGACATCAATATGCCGACATAAAGTTTAATATTTGGGAAGGTAGCTCAGCTTTCTTAATGGACTTGTTAGACAATCACCAGATTGACATCGCCATTACTGCCGGACC
The DNA here is from genome assembly GCF_011008565.1 of Heyndrickxia ginsengihumi. Taxonomy (GTDB): domain Bacteria; phylum Bacillota; class Bacilli; order Bacillales; family Bacillaceae_C; genus Weizmannia; species Weizmannia ginsengihumi. The sequence goes on along the minus strand of NZ_JAAIWK010000003.1, from coordinate 76,683 downwards.
TTTTTCAACAGATAATATTGAAATACAAAAGTTAAATACCGACCCTTGCGTAGTGATAGTACCAAATGATTATCCAGTAGAGAACACGAGTTTAAATTTACATGAAATTGCACTACTTCCTTTATTACTTTTACGCCCATCTCAAGGAAATGGACTTTATGATGAAATTATTGTTGAATTCCAGCACGTCAATATTGAAGCAAATATTCTTTGTGAATGCCATGACTCTGCAATGCTGCTAAACTTAGTGAAAATGGGCTTTGGAGCTACAATACTTCCCGAATCAATGGTCCATGACCAGTTTATCGATAAATTCAAGATTGTTCATATTCAAAACAATCCATGGATTACAGAACCTCATATAGTTTGGAGAGCAAACAGCTATTTGCCCGCTTCCGCTAAAGAATTTTTAACGTTTTTTAACGAATCATGATTGTATTAATAAGAGCGTTACAAGGATGGCTATTCCTTGTAACGCTCTTAAACTATACCGAAAGATATGACATGTGAAAATAAAATTTCACACAAGTAAACGAAACTTATATTAAGGCGATCAATAGCAGTTCATTACTCAAATAATTCAGGTGCAAAACGACGGGGGTCAACTTCTTTAAATTCAGCTCTTTTGAACTTATCCTTTAAATGATACGGTACTGTACAATCAAAAATCGTTTTGCATGAAATCCCCTTGTCCTTAAGAGCCGGATTATAAGCCGGATCTTGTGACGGATCTAGCGGATGGCAGCGGACACCTGGAAGAAACACCGTATCTACATCTCCTTGATAACGTGTATTAAGGGCCCACATTACATCGTTGCTATCAAATGGATCAACATCTTCATCAACAATCATAATGTGCTTCAGCTCAGAAAATGCCGAGAACGCTAATAACGCAGCTTGTCTTTGGCGCCCTTCGTCACTTGGCTGACTTTTCTTAAATTGAAGAACAGCCATATATTTTCCGCCACCGGACGGATGTGCATAAACATTTAGCAATCTTCCCGGCATGGCCCTTTCTACCATTTGCAAAATGCTTGCCTCTGTTGGAATGCCGGCCATATTGACATGTTCTTCACTTGGCCCAATGACAGTTTGCATAATCGGGTTGGTCCGATGTGTAACAGCCTTTACCTTTATGACTGGCAACTCAGCAATTGCCGGGCCTGTATAGCCTGGAAATTCGGGCATCGCTTTTCCAGTATTCGTATTCTGATCCTCTCTTACTCGTTTTCCCGGAATCAGTTCTCCTTCAATCACATATTCTGCATTAGCAATTGCTTTCTCATTAATTGTTAGACAAGAAGCCAGTTCTACAGCTTGGTTTCTTATCGCTCCAGCAATGCTAAGCTCATTAAACCCTAATGGAGTTGTAGGAGGCTCAAAGCAGGCTGCGATTTCAATTGCCGGATCAACGCCAATACTAATGGAGATCGGCAATGGTTTTCCAGCCTTTTCAGCTTTTTCACGAAAAACACCTAAGTGACGTGCTCCTGGAACAAAATACATCGACATCTCATCTTTACTTTGCAAACATAAACGATGAATTGTAATATCAGATTCACCAGTTTCCGGATCAGATGCATAACACATCCCCATTGTGACATACGGGCCTGCATCTTCCTCTGTATTCGTTGGCGCTGGAATTAGCTTTCTAATATCAAAGCCAGGATCATCAGCATAATGAACGATCTCCTGCGCCTTTACATGATCATTTGATACGACAATCGGATCGATCGGATTTTTCACTGCTTCGTTTAATAGAAAACCTAGGCGATCGGGCTTCGTATTTAGCATTAATGCTACTCTTTCACGGCTTGCCAGCAATCCAATTAATACTCTCGCATCGTCATGTCCTTTCACACGATTGAAGACCATCGCAGGTCCAATCTTCGTTGGGCGTTTTACAGTCCCTCCAGCACCGATATAACGATAGACACCTGATAATTCCGCATGTGGGTCAACGGGTTCATTTGTTTCAATTAATTGTCCTGGAACGTTTTTTAATAGTTCTAATGCAGAACGTAAATCTACTACTTTTTCCATGTCCATCCTCCTCGTAATAAAATATTATTAGTGTTTTCAGTTGTTCCACTTCATTTCAAATACAGCTCTATCTTATGGTGTATGGTAACTATATAGTCAAGATTTCCATAAAAATAAGCGGGAGTTTTGCTTGTGCCTCTTATTTAACAGGAATTTGCAGCTGGCAAAGATCTACATTAATATCATTTTCATAAAAAGTAGTGTCTAGAAAACATGCATCCATCACATCACCAACAATTTCATACCCATGGTCATCTATCCATTCAATTAATTCACGTAAATACTTAACATCATAGGGCATTCCGTATTTATACATGCATACATACTTTCCGGCTGGGAGGATAATCTTATTCTTAATGCTCTGATCCGCATGCGGAAGCAAAGTATAAACCCCCGCTCCTTTAAATACATTCCTTTCACTTAGTTGATCCTTTAAAATCAGCGTACCAAACCCCTCAGATGGAAGTACGCCATATTCATCAAGAATATTCCAAGCTTTCATTAATGTTAAATGAAGCTCATCTTTGCAAAGCTCACGTTCAAATGGCACAAACACAGCATATCTTTCAGGAAAACTCTCTACGATCGGTTTATCCAATTTGCATTCATACTGCTGGGCTTCAGAAAAAAGACTTAATCTTTGTTGAATAAACTCCCGTGTTTGCAGCAATTTATGTATTTCTTTATCTACAAATTCTTTATGATACTCTAAAAGTGAAATGGCCGATGTTAGATTTCTATTTTCAATATGATGCTTAATATCCTTTAATTTAATACCAATCGACTTCAAAAAACAGATTTCTCTTAGAAAAGGAATTTGGTCAACAGTGTAATATCGATAGCCATTTTCATCCGTACAAGCAGGTGTAAATAGACCGATTTTATCGTAGTAGATGAGTGTTTGCCTAGTAATATGATGAATCGCGGCCATTTCACTGATAGATAAATAGTTTTCCATGACTCCCCTCCCTAATTTCTCTCTTTTTTCAATCTTGGAATCATCATTTTATTTTCAAAAATCAAACATTTTTTTATTCCCATCATTATACTAAATTTATTTCATATGAAAAAGAGAAGCTTCTCAATACTGAACATGAGTTAGCTTCTCTCTTTTTCAATGCGATATAGATTAGATTACATTACTTTGATATTTCTTTACGGAGCTCAGAAAGGATGTCATATGAATGAAGACGTGCTTTTTGATCATATATGTGGGAAACAAACATGAGCTCATCTACTTGCGTCTCATCGACAAATGCTTGAAGTTCAGTTTTTATTGTTTGTTTTGAACCAATAAAAGCATATTCCAGCTGTTTAAATGCCGCCTCCCTCTCAAACGGCGTCCATAAACCATCCATTTGATCGACCGGCGGCTGTAATCGTTGTGAATTGCCGCGAATGACGCCTAAGAAAAACTGATAAAGACTCGTAGCGAGCTTCTGTGCCTCATTATCAGTATCAGCAGCAACACCATTCACACAAGCCAAAACATACGGTTCTTGTAAATATCTTGACGGCTGGAATCTCTCCCGATAAATGGTAAGAGCTTCATGAAGATTTGTTGGAGCGAAATGACTAGCAAAAGCAAATGGTAATCCTAAAATCGCTGCAAGCTGAGCACTGTAAGTACTTGATCCAAGCAACCATACCGGTACTTTTACACCTTCTGCCACAACAGCCCTTGCATATGTTAGACGTTCCTCATCAGTAAGAAAGTAATTCATTAATTCTTTTACATTATCAGGAAACTCCATTTCGCTCCCTCTTACTTGACGTCTCAATGCTGCAGCTGTCAATTGATCTGTACCCGGCGCACGCCCCAATCCTAAATCAATACGATCAGGATAAATTGCCCCTAATGTTCCAAATTGTTCAGCGATAACTAGCGGGGCATGATTTGGCAACATTACGCCGCCAGAACCGACACGGATTTTCTCTGTACCCGCGGCAATATAACCAATCAATACAGAGGTTGCTACACTCGCAACTCCTAACATATTATGATGCTCAGCTAGCCAAAAACGCTTAAATCCCAATTGTTCAACATGTTGCGCTAAATCTAATGCATTCTTGAAAGAATCTGCTGGTGTTTTATTTTCTAAAATTGGTACTAAGTCCAAGACGGAAAACTCAATATTCTTTGATTCAGGCATATTTATCAACCCTTCTTCACATCTAAAATCATAAATATAGAACTATTGTAAAACAGATGATTTATATTACAAAAGAATCTGCCTAACAAACATCTTATTAATTTGCCTGTCCGAAAACTGGACTCTATTTATGTTGTAATTTACCGTCTCTCCATATGTGTTTTTAAAAGAGCTGCCCGCTCACGAAACTGTGATTTATTTTTAATTGACTTCGGAGCATGATCAAGTACGACATCTGTCTTTAATCCAAGACGTTTGGCAATGACCTTTGCTCTTTTTAAATGATAATCATTCGTTATTAAAGTGACTGCTTTAACTGCTCTTGGCAGTAATTTTTTTGAAAAGAGAATATTTTCATAAGTCGAGGTTGATGCCGATTCAAGTATAAGTCGGTCTTCTGAAATCCCTCGTTCAACAAGAAATGTTTTCATTGCCTCCGCTTCGCTTACTTCTTCATCAGGCCCTTGACCGCCCGATAATATAAGTTTAACTGCTGGATATCGGTTAGCATATTCCAATGCAGCTTCTAAACGATAACGAAGGGCGTTCGACAGTTCTTTTCCATTTACTTTTGCACCTAAAACGAGCGCATATTCATATTTCCCATCTGCTAGTGGTCTTTTACCATTTGCCATCCATCTGCTAGTTAATATCCACAAAAATAGACCAATTCCTATTACAAGTAGGATAGGGAAGCGGAACAATTTAAACATTGCTTTCATAGCCATCTCTCATTTCTATAAGATGTTTTCATAAAACTTTGCTGCTTTCTTCAATTGCAGTGTAAAGGAAGCCCATCATCGGTTAATAAAATCACCGCCTCCGGAAAGCGAATCCCTAAGGCGGAAAAATAACTTCTCAATTGCATTTATGTAACGTATCCCCCCTCATATGTTTCCACAATCGTTTTTTCTTAAACAAACCAATTCTATACATCATGACAACACGATATTAATCAAACGTTTGATTAAAAGGAGAAATTATTAGCATTGACAAAAATCTGGCGCTAGAATTATAGTTAAATACATGAACAGTTAAAGTGTTTAACTATAATCAGAAGGAGGTCTTTATATGATTAATGAATGGGCTGAGGAATATTTTAACTTGAGTTTTAACATTCATAAAAATGGGAAGTTCCTTATTCAAAATGAACTTAACGAGTTGACCTATGATCAAGTGAATACGCTGCGATACATATATCAAAAGCAATCAATCACTTCTACAGAGCTTGCCCAATGGTTAAATGTGAACAAAAGCGCCATTAGTGCATTACTTAACCGCTTAGATGAAAAGGAGTTAATTAAACGTGATAGAAGTGATCAAGATCGCCGTATCGTCCATCTTTCTCTCACTAATAAAGGCACCCAACTATTTGAAGATTGCTATCAAAAGATCAACCTTTTAGTTCAAGATCTTATCGGTTCCTTTGACGAAGAGGAACTCTGTCAATATATGAAAACATTTAAAAAAATTGATCAGCTTTTAGAAGGAAAAATTAAACAAATGAAAGGTGTTGCAAAATGAAATTCATTTTAAAAGCGCGGTGGCTGATTTTAGTAGGATGGGTCGTGTTAATTACCGTATTAATGGTTACCCAGCCGAATATGGCTGCATTAGTTCGGGATAAAGGCGTAGCGAATGTTCCAGACGGATATCGTTCTTCCGAAGCCTCTCACCTTCTTGACGAGTGGCAAAAACAGGATGGCAAAGGAAGCAGTTCGTCGACTGCACTCGTTTTTTATAATAAAGATGGTTTAACAAAGCAAGACAAAAACGAAATTAAGCATGGTATCCAAGAATTAAAGGATCATCAAAAAGCACTTGGTATTACTGATATTACCAATGTTTTTGATCAGCCAAGCTTAAAACAGCAATTAATCTCAAAGAATAACAAAACAATGCTTGTTAGTCTTAATATGACACTAGGAAATAAAGATTCCATACAAGTTACGAAGAAACTTTATGCTGCAATCAAAGACGTATCCGTCGACCATTATTATACAAGTGACTGGATGATTAATAATGATACGATGGAAAGTACACAAAATGGCTTACATAAGACCGAGTATCTCACCATTATTTTTATTCTTGTCGTTCTTTTTGTTGTTTTTCGCTCGGTCGTTGCTCCCTTTGTACCGCTTATTGCTGTCGGTTTTTCTTTCATGGCTGCACAGGCGGTTGTCGCTTTTCTTGTTGATTGGTTTAATTTCCCATTATCGAATTTCACCCAGATTTTCCTTGTCGCTGTCCTTTTTGGGATTGGAACCGATTATTGCATCCTTCTCATCAACCGTTTTAAAGAAGAAATTCCACAAAACGAAACGATTAATGAGGCAGTTATTAAAACAATCAAAAATGGCGGTCGTACCGTATTTTTTAGTTCTTTAACGGTATTCATCGGTTTTGCAACAATTGGCTTTTCAACTTTTAATATTTATCAATCAGCGGTAGGTGTTGCTGTTGGAATAGCCTTTCTCATTCTTTCATTAGTAACTATCGTTCCAATCCTAATGTCATTGCTGGGAACGAAATTATTCTGGCCAATGAATAATCGTATTAGCCATAGTCAAAGTCGACTTTGGGGCGGAATGGGGCGCTTTGCTTTAGCACGTCCATTAATTTCCCTTGTAATCGTAGCAATTATCGTCATACCAACACTTATTACTTATAACGGGAACAGATCATTTGATAGTGTTGGTGAAATGAGTGAAAAATATGGATCGGTTAAAGGATATAACATTATTGCCAATAATTTTAATCCAGGCGAAGCAATGCCAACGACCATCGTATTAAAAAATGACGAAAATATGGACCATCGCAAATATTTAGAGACAATCGAAGCAATCACTCGCAGTGTCGAAAAAGTCGATCATGTTGATACCGTTCGGAGTGCAACACAACCGACTGGAAAACCAATTAAAGATTTTTTAGTTCCAAAACAGGCACAAACACTTGATAAAGGAATTAAACAAGCCAATGACGGTGTCACAAAAATTGCCGACGGGCTTAAAGATGCGCATAATCAATTAAAAGAATCCCAGCCTAAGTTAAAACAGGCAACAGGCAGTATAGACGATCTTGTTTCTGGTACAAAATCACTTCAAACTGGAGTTGTCCAATTACAAAATGGATTAGAGAAAATTGAGCAAGGTATTGATAATGGAAATGCAAACTCTCAAGATATTGTTGGTGGTCTGGAACAGTTAAAAGACAGTGCTAATACACTTTTATCGAAACAGAAGCAACTACTAAATGGATATGAACAATTGCAAAGTGGATTGAATGATATCAGCACAAACTATCATCAAGTATACACAGGCGTCCAGCAGCTAAATACGATCAGCGCTAATCTCAAAGCTGCGATCGAGCAATTAAACCAGTTAGGTAAAAGCGATGCAAGTCTATTGCAAAACCCTCAATACCAAAAATCATTAGGCATCTTAAATGGCACTGAAGATGGATTAGATCAATTACTTAACGGGCAAGAAAATAAACCTGGCCTTCTTGCCGGAGTGAAGCAAATGGACAGTGGTCTTAAAACATTAAATTCTAAAATGAAAGTTGCCAATAATGGACTTTCTCAGCTTGTCCAAGGACAGCAACAGTATAATACTGGTTTACAAAAAATCATTTCAAGCATTAACCAAATAGAAGCCGGATTGCAAAAGGCAACAGGAAACATTCCAAAAATTACAAATGGATTTGATCAAGTAATTGATGGGCAATCACAATTAAAACAAGGTTTTTCTAATTTAGATCAGCAAATGAGCCAGTTAACAAATGGCTTAGGGGATTCAGCTGATGGACTGCATAAAATTTCTGGAGGCTTAGATGACGCAGGTGATTATTTAAAAGAACTTTCAGCTAATAACAGTTCACTTAGCGGCTTCTACATCCCAAATCAAGCTTTAAACAATAAAGATTTCACAAAATCTCTAGACACTTATATGTCCAAGGATCGTAAAATTACAAAGCTAGATGTAATTTTAGATGTAAATCCTTATTCACAAACAGCTCTTAATGAAATTGACAACATTAATAATGCTGTTAAGACTGCCATTAAAGACACACCGATGGAAAATGTAAAGATTGGAATTGGCGGTCCAACAAGTACATTTCATGATTTAAGCAATATTTCTGATCATGATTACAATCGTACAGTAAAATGGATGTTAGTCGGTATCGGTATTATCTTAATCTTGTTACTCCGGTCATTCATTATGCCAGTGTATATTATCGGATCATTAATCGTTACCTACTACACTTCTTTAGGTATCTCTGAAAAGATCTTTGAGGACGTTTTAGGCTATGCCGGAGTCAACTGGGCCATTCCTTTCTTCGGTTTCGTGATGCTTGTCGCACTATGTGTTGACTATAGCATTTTCTTAATGGATCGTTTTAACGAACAAAAAGATCTTCCTGTAGGCGACGCTCTCCTAGACGCAATGAAAAATATGGGATCTGTCATTTTATCAGCAGCCATTATATTAGGCGGTACCTTTGCCGCAATGATTCCGTCAGGAGTGACAGAATTAATTGAAATTGCTACCATCATTCTTGCTGGATTAATTATCTACAATCTATTTATGCTACCTCTCTTTATTCCAGTGATGGTGCGCATTTTTGGAAACGCCAATTGGTGGCCATTTAAGCGTGGTGAATAATAAAAAACGAGCTTTGCAGCTCGTTTTTTATTTTATCTATTTGGTTCAATCTTTCTTTTTTGCATTTTTTACTTATAAAAATAAGTTTTTTACTTGAATTAAACATTTTAAAAGACTATACTGAACACATCAACAATATTTGAGGTGAATGAATGTCTCAAAAAATTCGTTTAAAACAAATTCAAGAATTACTCAATACTCAAGGTGAAGTCAGTTTAGAAGAAATTATGTCTAGATTCCATGTTTCCCGTGATACAGCAAGGAGGGATTTAGTTAAACTCGAAGAAACCGGTTCTGTTATACGAGTTAAAGGCGGTGCCCTCCGTTCTTCTAATCATGACCAATTGACCAAATACTTACATCGAGAAGTGACGAAAGAAAAAGAATTGATTGCAAAAAAAGCCTGTACATTTATTCACGATAATGGATTTATTATGTTTGATACTTCAACAACTGTTGAGTGTGTTGCCCGCTATATGAATGCAAAGGGCACTACTATTGTGACAAATTCCATCGATATCATGAATCTGCTCAGTGAACGTCCTGAGACAACTGTTTATTTAGCAGGTGGTAAATTTAATCCCTTTCAGCGAAATTTTGTCGGTCCGCAAACAGCCGCAGCCCTAAAAGCATATAAGCCTGACCAATTGTTTATTGGAGCATGCGCTATTGGACTTGAGGGACTTAGCTCGCCTGATGAACAAGAAGCTTTTACGAAAAAAAGAATGATTCAATCAGCTCGAAAAGTCATATTATTAGCTGATCATACTAAGTTCCATAAAGAGTTTTTCCATAAAGTATGTGACTTATCAGAAATTGATGTCATCATCACCGATATTGCTCCACAGCCAGCATTAAAAGAATTGTTGGAAAAGCATTCTATTGAACTAATCATTACGACAAACGAAGAAGAGAGTGAGAGATATGGAGAAAATTAAAACAGGGCTAATTGGATATGGATTTTCAGGCGCGACTTTTCATGCACCATTCTTAAAAGCATTAGATGAATTCGATCTTATAAAAGTACTTTCTTCCAATCAAGAAAAGGTGCAAAATGATCTTGGCAATATTACCGTTGCCGAAAAAATGGATGATATCATAAATGACCCTGAAATTGAACTCGTGGTCATTACTACCCCAAATACACTCCATTATGAGATGGCGAAGCAAAGTTTAATAGCAAAAAAACATGTCATTATTGAAAAACCAATGGTCGTCGATCCAGAGGAAGCAAAAGAATTGATCCAACTGGCAAAGCAAAACAATGTCATGCTCAGCGTTTATCAAAATAGACGATGGGACAATGACTTTCTTACGATTAAACATTTAATCTCTGAAGGATCACTTGGAGAAATTACTACTTATGAAGCACACTTTGATCGTTTTCGCCCAAATGTCAGAAATCGCTGGAGAGAACAGGCTGGAAAAGGCAGCGGAATGCTTTACGACTTAGGCTCCCATTTAATTGATCAAGCTCTTCATTTGTTTGGTACACCGCAATTTGTACTTGCTGACGTATTTGCGCAGCGGGAGCAATCACAAGTAGACGATTATTTTCATATTATTCTAGGCTATGAACAACGACGTGTAATCTTACACTCAGGTTCCATCGTAAAAGGCCAAGGACCAAAATTTGCTGTTCATGGCAGCAAGGGCAGTTTTATTAAATATGGTTTGGACGGACAAGAAGATGCTTTAAAGGCAGGAAAAATCCCAACAGAAAAAGATTGGGGTAAAGATAAAGAAGAATGGTACGGTGCATTAACAATAGATGAAAACGGCAAAGAAGTAACAAAGAAAATTGAAACGATTCCCGGCTCATATACATCCTACTATCGACAAGTGTATGACCATATCCGAAGCGGAAAAGCAAATCCTGTTCCTGGCGAAGATGGCCTAAAAACGATACAAGTGATCCACGCCGCTTTACAAAGCAGCAAGGAGAAAAAAGCGGTCTTCTTCAACAATCAAAAACAATAAACTTAAAAGAACATCCCGTTTAATTTGGGATGTTCTTTTATTAAGTAGTAACATACAAAACTCCTGCAGATTGCTGAGACCCTCAGCGCAAAGGAGGTCATGTTAAGGTTCTGGTTCTGCCCGCGGAAAACTAAAATCACCTGCTTATTTTTCATGAATAAGGAACAAAGCAGAAAACACCCTTTATTAATACGCACCGCGAATGAGGTGTTCCACTTTTTCTTCATAAAAAGTTCTCAGCTTTTCTTGTTCTTCCTGCGAAAATGTACGTGCTTCTAGTGCTTGTAAATTGCTGTCTATTTGCTGGATGTTCTTAAATCCAGGGATGACACAAGTTACTTCCTGCTGATCAAGAATCCAGCGAAGGGCAGCACTAGCCATTGTAGGTCTTCCCTCTGCAATCCATTTCAACTGTTCAGCCAATTCAACCCCATTTTTAAAACCGAGGCCAGCAAATGTCTCTCCAACATTAAAAGCCTCTCCATTTTCATTGAAACGGCGATGGTCGTTTTCCTCAAAAACGTGTTCTTTAGAATATTTTCCTGTTAGTAACCCGCTTGCTAATGGAACTCTAGCAAGAATGCCTACGCCTTTTTTATAGGCCTCCGGAAAAAGCACTTCCAGTGGCTTTTGGCGGAAAATATTAAAAATTACTTGCAACGTTTTAACATTTGGATATTCAAGACATATAACCCCCTCTTCAACTGTTTCAACACTTACACCATAATGTTTAATCTTCCCTTCTCTTTGTAATTGATCCAATACATCAAACACTTGTCCATCTTTAAGAATTTCCGTTGCAGGGCAATGAATTTGGTACAAATCAATTGCTTCGCGGTTTAAGCGGCGAAGACTTGCCTCACAATAAGAACGTACAGTTTCATACGAATAATTATTGGGATCGTAAATATCTCCTTGACGGCAAAATTTCGTTGCAATATATATATTGTCTTCCATTCCTTTTGTTGCTTTTGCCAATAGTTCTTCACTATGACCATTCCCATATACATCTGCCGTATCAAAAAAATTAACACCTTGATCTATCGCATATTGAATAGATTTTAACGCATCTTCATCATTCGTTCTTCCCCAGTCTCCACCGATCGCCCATGTTCCAAAGCTCACTTCGCTTACTTTTATACCTGTATTACCTAATGCACGATACTTCATCCAATCTCAGTCCCCTTTCATTAACAATAAAATATTATATTTCCTGTCCCAGAATTCCTCCATTTTTTTAACCTTATCTATATAAAAAGGCAAATACCAAAAACGATTGGTATTTGCCTTTAAAATCGTATAGGTGAAACTTATTCTCCTAAATCTACGTTATGGTACACTTGTTGAACATCTTCTAAATCTTCTAATGCATCGATTAGTTTTTCAAATTGTGCTTGATCCTCTTCTGAAAGTGTTACATAGGTTTGCGGAAGCATTGTAAGCTCAGCAACAGTAAAGTCTGTAATGCCAACATTTTTAAATGCTTCTTGAACAGCATGGAACTGATCAGGTTCAGCATATACGATAACAGCGCCATCTTCTTCAAAAACATCACGTACATCTACGTCTGCCTCTAATAACATTTCGAGTACTTCATCAGCAGTTTTACCTTCAACACCAATAACAGCAGTGGCATCAAACATATACGCTACAGATCCACTTACACCCATATTTCCCCCATTTTTACCGAATGCTGAGCGTACTTCTGGAGCTGTACGATTTACATTATTAGTAAGGGCATCTACGATAATCATCGATCCGCTTGGTCCGAATCCTTCATAACGGAGTTCATCATAATTTTCTTCTGAACCACCTTTTGCTTTCTCAATCGCACGTTCAATAATTGACTTTGGTACACTGTAAGTTTTTGCACGTTCAAGAACAACTTTTAATGCACGGTTCGCTTCTGGATCAGGCTCACCTTGCTTTGCAGCAACATAAATTTCACGGCCAAATTTTGCATAAATGCGGCTCATGCTTGCATCTTTTGAAGCTTTCTTATCTTTAATATTATTCCATTTACGTCCCATAAGTTTTCCACTCACTTTCAACAATATATTTCATATTAATATAAAATTGACGACCTGATGATAAATTTAAATATAAAGATGACGTACTTATCCACTATTGAATTATACACCAATTTGCTAGATTGTTTCGAGTTTTTGTTGACCATTCGGTGAAAAAACTGGCAATCAACATATAAGTATTTTATTATATAAGTAATTGATTATATAGAGGTGAATGCTCATGACTGTTGATACTCATTTGGAAGAGACAGCAAAAATTTTAAAGCTGCTTGGTGACAAAACACGGCTTTCTATGCTCGCTCTTCTTTCAATGCACGATTGTTGTGTTTGTGAATTTGTAGCCATTTTTAACATGTCCCAGCCTGCTGTCAGTCAACATCTAAAAAAATTAAAAGATGCTTGCTTAGTTTCCGAACAGAGAAAAGGACAATGGATGATTTATTCTCTAAACAAGGATAGTAAACATTTTCCACTAATTTTAGATGTTTTAAACCATATTCCAAATCAAAATGAAAAGTTCGTATTGTTAGAGCAACAAGGTTTAAGGGTCATATGTGAATAACTTAGGAGGAATTCTTGTCTTGTTACACACCATTTTTGCTTTCATAATCTTCGTCATTACACTTATATTCGTTATTTGGCAGCCTAGGGGCTTGTCAATTGGCTGGTCTGCCTGCGGGGGCGCAATACTGGCACTAATCTTTCAAGTCGTTCATTTACAAGATGTTTGGAACGTTACAAATATTGTATGGGATGCTGTTCTTACATTTATCGCAATCATCATTATTTCATTGATTCTTGATGAAATCGGCTTTTTTGAATGGGCTGCTCTCCATATGGCAAGGGGAGCAAAGGGCAGCGGAATTAGGATGTTTATCTTCGTATCTATTTTAGGGGCATTTGTTGCCGCCCTTTTCGCTAACGATGGGGCCGCACTCATTTTAACTCCTATTGTATTAGCAATGGTACGGGCATTGCATTTTAATGAGAAGATGGTCTTTCCGTTTATCATTGCAAGTGGTTTTATCGCGGATACTACTTCTTTACCATTGATCGTAAGCAATCTCGTAAACATCGTTTCTGCGGACTATTTTAATATCGGCTTTATTCAGTATGCTGCTCATATGATAATACCTACTTTCTTTTCTCTAGTAGCCAGTATTATTGTTTTATATATATATTTCAAAAAAAGCATTCCAAAAACATATGATTTAAACCATTTAAAGATGCCGAAAGAAGCTGTACGGGATCAAAACTTATTTTATATCTCTTGGGCTGTACTTGGAATGCTATTAATCGGCTATTTTATAGGTGAGTACTTACATATCCCTGTATCTTTCATCGCTAGTTTCATTGCAATTTTATTTTTATTGTTAGCAAAAAAAAGTTCTGCAGTAAATACGCGCAAGATTATAAAAGGAGCCCCTTGGGCAATCGTATTTTTTTCCATAGGCATGTATGTAGTTGTCTATGGACTTAGAAATGCGGGATTAACATCCATTCTCGCTGAAGTTATTCAACATGGAGTAAACAATGGTCTATTTGCTAGTACGATGTTAATGGGCTTTCTTGCTGCAATCCTTTCTTCGGTCATGAATAATATGCCGACCGTTATGATTGATGCATTGGCCATAACAGATACGTCCGCAACAGGGACCATAAAAGAGGCTTTAGTTTATGCTAATGTGATTGGTTCTGATTTGGGGCCAAAAATAACCCCCATCGGCTCCCTTGCCACCCTATTATGGCTCCATGTACTTTCACAAAAAGAAATGAAAATATCTTGGGGCACTTATTTTAAAACAGGCATGATCTTAATTATTCCTGTTATATTTCTTACATTGCTAGGTCTCTACATATCGCTGCTGATTATGTAATTGAAAGAAAATCTTATAGATAGGAGAATCGACGATGACAAAAACAATTTACTTCTTATGTACAGGAAATTCGTGCCGAAGCCAAATGGCAGAGGGATGGGCAAAAAAATATTTAGGTAAAGAATGGGAAGTTTTCAGTGCTGGCATTGAAGCCCACGGATTGAACCCTAATGCCGTAAAAGCAATGAAAGAAGTTGGTATTGATATTTCAAAGCAAACTTCAAATATTATTGAGCCAAATATTTTAAATAATGCTGATTTAGTCATAACATTATGCGGAGATGCAGCCGATAAATGCCCGGTAACTCCTCCTAGTGTAAAACGGGAACATTGGGGATTCGATGACCCTGCAAAAGCTGAAGGAACAGACGAGCAAAAGTGGGCTGTTTTCCAACGGGTGAGAGACGAAATTGGCGACCGAATAAAGCAATTTGCAGAGACAGGAAAATAAACATTGCAGGGATGTCTATTAGGACATTCCCTATTTTATTAACACGAACTCATTATTTAAAATCCAAGCAACAGCACCTCAAATCCCAGTATAAACCAGACTTAGGATAGATCTGGCAGAAGCGATTCTTATCATTTGACTTAAATATTACTTTAAATGCTAAAATAAAAGAACGTCAAAATTGAAGGCGCTTGTCTAAAAGATTGCTGTTTTGAAATAGCTGTTGTTCACCTACATCATGATAATGTATAAAGCGCAAGGTGCGAGACTCCTGCGGCGAAGCGGAAATCAGCTAACTATTTCTTATGTAAGAACAACAAGGTTTACGAAAACAGCAAAATGTAAAATACATACAAGTTCGCCTCAATGATGACATTTTGACAAAGCCCATAAGGAGGAGAAAATATTGACAAATCAAAACATTCCCGCTTCTAACGCAGGCACATTTAAAATTGGCGAAGATCTAACAGTTAATCGCTTAGGTTATGGAACAATGCAATTAACTGGAAAAGGCATTTGGGGAGAGCCCCGTGATCCTGAAGAAGCAGTTCGAGTTCTCCAAAGAGCTGTTGAGCTTGGAGTAAACTTTATTGATACTGCAGACTCCTATGGACCTTTTGTCGCGAACAGACTCATCAAAAAAGCACTTCATCCATATAAAGACGATTTGGTCATTGCAACCAAAGTCGGCCTTACACGTTGCGGCCCTGACGACTGGCGCCCAGTTGGACGTCCGGAGTATTTAAGACAGCAAGTTGAACTCAATCTAATTGACTTAGGATTAGAAACAATTGATCTACTTCAATTGCATCGTATTGACCCAAAAGTTCCTCTTGCAGAACAGGTGGGAGAATTAGAGTTGTTGAAACAAGAGGGAAAAATTCGCTATATTGGACTAAGCCAAGTAACTGTGGAAGAATTTAAAGCAGCTAATGCAATTACCCCAATTGTTTCTGTTCAAAACTTATATAATCTTGCAAATCGTGAATCTGAATCAATGCTTGAATATTGTGAAGCCAACAATGTTGCATTTATTCCATGGTTCCCATTAGCAACAGGCGAACTAGCAAAAGAAGGAAGCCCGCTTGCTAATATAGCGAAAGAACATGGTGCACATCCTGCACAGCTTGCACTTGCATGGCTACTTAAACGTTCTCCTGTTATGTTACCGATCCCAGGAACATCTTCTGTCTCTCATGTCGAAGAAAACATTGCAGCTGCCGGAATTACACTTAGTGATGAAGATTTCAACACATTAACAAATGCCGTGAAGAGCTAAGAAAAAACAAGATTACTATTAAAAACAAAATTGGCACAACCCCTTTTAAGGTTCGTGCCAATTTTTCATCCAACTTATAAATTCTTTGTGTGTAGTACACGCATTGCATTGAAGACTGCTATTAAAGTAACACCTACATCTGAGAAAACCGCTTCCCACATCGTTGCAATTCCAAAGGCCCCCAATAAAAGGAAGATTAACTTTATTCCTAATGCAAATATAATATTTTGCCAAACGATATTGCGAGTACGTTTTGCCATTTTAATAGCAATCGCAATTTTGGAAGGTTCATCTGTCATGAGGACAATATCTGCTGCCTCGATTGCTGCATCAGATCCTAGCCCCCCCATTGCAATTCCAATATCTGCCCTCGCAAGCACAGGCGTATCGTTAATGCCGTCTCCGACAAATACGAGCTTTTCTTTTGCCGCCTTTTGTCCATCCAATTGTTCAAGTTTTTCCACTTTCTGATCAGGGAGCAGTTCTGCATATACTTCATCTAAGCCTAACTTGCTGCCAACAGCGGCTGCCACTTCTTTAGAATCTCCCGTAAGCAGCATTGTCTTTTTAATACCTAATGCTTTCAATGTACGAATTGCCTTTGCCGAATCCTCCTTTACTTCATCGGATATCACAATGTAACCGGAAAATACATGATCAATAGCGATATACAATACTGTTCCTATAACATTAGGTTCTTTGAATGAAATTTGCTCTTTCTTCATCAATTTCGCATTTCCAGCCAAAATACGGCGATTATCAACCGTTACTTGTATCCCGTGGCCTGGTATTTCTTGATAATCTCTAATATGCTGAACATCAATATTTTTTCCATATGCTCTGCAAACTGAAAGAGCAATAGGATGGTTAGAATATGCCTCTGCATGCGCAGCATACTCTAGTAATTGATCCTTTGTCATGTCATCAACAGGATTTATACTTGTTACATTAAAGACACCTTTCGTTAATGTCCCTGTTTTATCAAAAATGATATATTTCACAGCATTTAACGCTTCAAGATAATTGCTGCCTTTTATTAAAATCCCCTTTTTAGATGCCCCACCAATTCCGGCAAAAAAGCCAAGCGGTATGGAAACAACAAGCGCACACGGACAAGAAATGACTAAAAACACAAGTGCTCGATAAATCCAATCAGAGAAATGAGCTCCTTGCATAACAAGCGGTGGTATGAACGCTAACACAGCTGCTGTAATGACGACAACAGGTGTATAATAGCGGGCAAATTTCGTAATAAAATGTTCCGTTTGAGCCTTCCTGCTGCTGGCATTTTGCACTAAGTCCAAAATTTTCGCCACTGTAGATTCTCCGTACCTCTTTGTCACTTCAATAGTTAAAAGACCATTTGTATTGACATAGCCGGCGAGTACTTCACTTCCCGCTTCTATTTCTTTTGGCATAGATTCCCCTGTTAAAGCTGAAGTATCAACCATCGAAGTCCCTGTCATCACTTTTCCATCCAGAGGAATTTTTTCACCCGGCTTAACAAGAATGGTGCTTCCTACATTTACTTCCTCCGGCGATACTTTCTTTGTTTCATTACCTATTTTTAAATGGGCATTGTCAGGGCGGATATCCATTAATGCTTGTATCGATTTCCGTGAACGATTTACTGCAATACTTTGGAATAATTCCCCTATTTGGTAAAACAGCATCACGGCTATGCCCTCAGGATATTGCCTAACAGCGAATGCTCCAATTGTCGCGATCGCCATTAAAAAATGTTCATCAAAAAGTTGCCCCCTGATCATATTAGTGAACGCCCGATAAACAATATCACCGCCAATTATGAGATATGCAATTACAAATAAACTCAATTCTACAGGAAATGGCGGGGTAGCAAAAAAAGCAATCATCGCAATCAGTACTCCAATTATTAAACGTTTAATCAGCCTTTTCATATGAATGTTGCCATGATTATGACCGTTACGATGAGAATGATCACGGTCTGTTTCATGTGATTCCAATTGAACGTGCACATCAGGTTCAACCCGTTTGACAGCCTCCATAATATCATCCATAAGTGATTGTTCTGAAGAATCAGTGGGCTCTACCAGTAATTTTTGCGAGGTAAAATCAACAGAGGATGATTTTACATTTGCTAAAAGCCCTACTGCCTTCTCCACTTTTGCCGCACAGCTTGCACAGTCTAAACCTTGTAAGTTAAAAGTAAGAGGCCCTGCTTTCTGATTTTGTTTATCAATTACATCTACATGAGGCTCAATATGTTTAATAAGCTGCTTAGAATCAGTAATGACATCACTTAAAAAATCCTCTTCCGTTTCTAACGTAAGTGT
The DNA here is from genome assembly GCF_011008565.1 of Heyndrickxia ginsengihumi. Classification (GTDB taxonomy): domain Bacteria; phylum Bacillota; class Bacilli; order Bacillales; family Bacillaceae_C; genus Weizmannia; species Weizmannia ginsengihumi. Next base: position 57,891 of record NZ_JAAIWK010000003.1, on the reverse strand, counting down.
CTTCGTCATATAGTTCACTGAACATGATAAAACACCATCTATTTCGCGAATGCCATGTTCAATCTTTGCTGCACAGTTTGCACAATCCAATCCTTCTAATAAAAATTCTTTTTTTGTTGAATTGCTTGTATCCATATTGAATTCCCCCGTTTTTATTCTTTTACATGGTCCATTGCTTGCATAAAGATCTGCATTACATGCAAATCGGCGGGAGAATAATAAACAACCTTTCCTTCTTTTCTATTTTTCACTAGTTTTGCTTGCTTAAGTACACGTAATTGATGTGAAATGGCTGATTGGGTCATTTCCAGTAAAGAGGCAAGATCACAGACACACATTTCAGATTGATAAAGTGCATATAAAATTCTAATTCTCGTTCGGTCCCCTAAAACTTTAAACAGTTCAGCCATTTCATTCAAAGAATCATCTTCCGTCATACTCTCTCTTACTTTTTGGATAATCTCCTTATGAATGACAGTTTGATCACATACCGTTTCACAAGTATCTGACTGCTGGTTTTTTATCATATAATTCCTCTCCCGTTTAACATTTGAGCAAATATTCATATTTAAGTGCTATATACTATTGCCAATGCTCTTAAATTGTGTAGGTTTTTTCATTCTATTCTTATTTAAAATTAAGTTTTTTTTAAACATATGAACAATTGTTCATATGTTGGTTTTATTATAACTCTTTTTATATTTAATGCCAATGAATTGTTCTTTTCATTTTTCGGTAGTCCTTTTTTGTTAGATAGCTAGCCGTTCTCCGAATAGTATTCCCCCATGAGCATGGATGAAACTATGTCGCGTTTTTAGTGTAAGATCCAAAAGAAGGGCTGGGATAAAAGTATATTAACGAAAGAAAACTCGAATATTGTGCTCCACCCCATCTATGAGAAAATCTAATAGAACATTTCGTGTAAGTAACAATTAGAACTTACACTAGTTTATATAAAGCAGACGTTAAGAACAGGAAATTCTCAAAGAAAAAACCCTTCGAGAAAAGGGTTTTAATGTTGCTTATCGACATATCTCCCATGGTCTGGAACGGCAATATCGTCAAATTGTTGCGCCAGTCTTTCTAACCCGCTTGCGAGCGCGTCACCAGACATTGGGAGGCCGTGACCAGTTATGGCCACTTGCGGTTTTAATGATGCAAGTTTTATAACTGATTGCTTTGCCGTCTTCCAATCCGGGGTGAAATATATCGGAGGACCATTTACTTCCTGCTCTTGGGTGAACACTTTATAAAGAGAATCTTGTTTAACAGTGACAAATGCATCGCCAGCAATAAGCGTTTTATCCTGTTCCCGAAATAAAGAAATATGCCCCGGAGAATGTCCTGGCGTATGCATCCATTGGAAATTGGGCAAATGTGGCACTGAACCATTAGAGGGCAACGGTTCTACATAGTTCCCTAGATTGATCGCTTCGTTCGGAAAGAGTGCTGATATTTTAGCAATCATGCCTCCTTCCACCGTTGGATCCGGCTCTGGATAGTTTCTTTGCCCCGTTAAAAAAGGAAGCTCCAACTCATGGGCATATACCGGGATTTCCCAATGTTGAACTAAATCAACGAGGGCACCAACATGATCAAAGTGACCATGTGTTAAAATAATCGCTTTCGGACGGGCCTCTTCACCAAAACGTTCCTTTAGTGCGGAAAGAATTTGGATTGCAGAACCCGGCATTCCTGCGTCAATTAAAACGAAATTTTCAGATTGTGGAGTTCCAGTAAATACAATATTCACAATTTGGACGGTATAGGAAAAGATGTCCGGCATAACTTGGATCCCAATTCCATTTCCAACTGAAGTTGCCGGTATATAGTGATAATCACCGCCGTAATCAATTTCAAGATCCATTTGTAACCTCCTTAAATCTTCACTCACTCCTTTATTATCTCTTCAGTGACATCGAACTATTTATGCGATTAGATATCTACAACTCAAATAAAAAAGTTGGCATAACCGTGGCTATCCCAACTCTTATAATTTGTACTTATATGTTTTTTTCAAAACAATAATGATTGACTAATTCTTCAATTTGATCATGCTCTGGATACTCACCGTTAAACTTAAAATGGATTTCCTCCACATACTTGCCGTCATGGTATACATGGATTGCGCCATCTTGATTAATCACACTGAATTCAGGTTCAAATCTGTAGCCATTATGTTCAATTGCTCCCATGTTGCACCACCATTCCTTTAAAATAACAGTTCATACACTTCATTTAATTCATATGTGCGCTTATGATCCTGTTCTCTTTTTGCGTAATTAATCTCCCTCTTTAATACACCATTCAAGTATGAAATCTCATTCTCATCTAAATCTTTTACGAATTCTCCTTCCCCACTGTAATGATTAGAGATAATTTTTTTATATATGCTCTGACCTATACGATTTTCAAGATGGTTAGAAAGTGATTCCCGCAAATATCCTAATGTTTTATCCATATTTCGTCCAGCCTTTCCATAAAAAATCCTTTTCATTATAGGTTGCTGAAATACGACAAATCCATGCATAGATTTTTTTTAATAAGTAATTTTCGACTTTTTGTCAGCTATTCTGACAATATAAATCTAAAAATTCAAATTAATCGTTTTTCTATTAATCGTATTTATGCTACAATTCAAATATTATATTAAAATATAATATTTCGAAAATAAAAAAAGAAAAGAGGGGTTAGTATTGGTACTAATAGGAGTTGCTTTAATTATAATTGGATTCGCGTTTAGACTTAACTCTCTTGTTGTCGTAACCGTCTCCGGCTTAGTCACCGGCTTAATTGGCGGATTACCTATAAAAGAAATCATTACACAATTCGGAGAGGCATTTACAACAAATCGCTATATGTCGATCTTAATCATGACACTTCCCGTTATCGGTCTATTAGAACGAAGTGGCTTGCAAAATCAGGCTGGTCATATTATTTCTAAAATTAAAGCTGTAACGGCTGGGCGTATCCTCACAATCTATTTGCTCATTCGGGAAATTGCCGCTGCACTTGGATTAAACAGTATTGGCGGACATCCGCAAACAGTCCGGCCACTCATTGCGCCAATGGCAGAAGGTGCTGCAAAGGCAAAATATGGCGAACTTCCTGAAAAAGAGAAAGAAAATATTCGCGCTCAAGCAGCTGCAACCGATAATATTGGCCTATTTTTTGGTGAAGATATATTTGTCGCTGTAGGTGCAATTTTATTAATGAAAGGCTTTTTCGATCAGAATGGAATTAAAACGGATCCTATTTCTATGGCGCTTTGGGGCATTCCTACAGCCATCTTCGCGTTTATCGTCCACTCTATTAGACTCTATTTATTTGATAAAAAACTAGATCGCAAGTACCTTCAAAATAAGCAGCAGAATGGAAAGGATGTGGGCGAATGATTTTTTCAGTAGAATTTATTTATATCATTATGGGTATTATCGGATTATTATGTTCCCTATATACATTTACCGATAAAGCAAATCCTCGACGTATTCAATCAGGACTATTTTATTTCATCTATGCAATTACGCTATTATTTGGAAAAGTGATCCCTCCATTCTACATTGGAATCATGGTTATTATAATGGTCATTATTGTAGGAATTGGCGGTTTGAAAAAGGGAGAATATGGTGAAGCGACTGAACAGCAACGTGAAACTCGACGTAAACGTTTAGGCAATTGGCTTTTCCTCCCTGCTCTTTTAATTCCAATTTTAACTGTTATTGGCGCAAAACTATTGATTAATGTAAAAATTGGTACCCGCCAACTATTAGATCCGACCAATCCAACACTAGTTGCTTTAGGGATCGCCAGTGTCATTGCTATCATTGCAGCTATGACCTTAACAAAGAGTACTCCGACAACGACTGTTAAAGAGTCTCGCCGTTTATTAGAAGCAATTGGCTGGGCCGTTGTATTGCCACAGCTGTTAGCAACACTCGGTACGATATTCACGAAAGCCGGAGTTGGGACCGTTGTATCGAATATCATCACAAAGATCATTCCGGAAAACTCCTTGTTTTGGGTTGTTGTCGTCTTCTGTATTGGCATGGCGTTTTTTACAATGATTATGGGAAATGCATTTGCTGCTTTTCCAGTCATGGCTGCGGGAATTGCTATACCATTTATGATCCATAAATTCGGGGCAAATCCTAACCAAATCGCTGCAATTTCAATGTTTGCCGGATACTGCGGTACGTTGATGACACCGATGGCAGCAAACTTCAATATTGTTCCTGCTGCATTGCTGGATTTAAAAGATAAAAATCACGTAATCCGTGTTCAAGTTCCTACAGCATTATTTATTCTCGCTTTTAATATTGTTATTATGTACATTTTAGTAAAATAGGAGGGGATCGACGATGAAAAAGAAAGTATTAGTAACTGGATTCGATCCTTTTGGGGATGATCACGTAAATCCAGCACTCGAGGCCGTTAAGCAATTAAATGGAAAAACAATTGAAGATGTTATGATTGTAGCTCAAGAGGTACCCACCGTTTTCCATGAATCGATCAACGTTGTCATAGAAGCGATTAAAAGACAGCAGCCAGATGTAGTCATTTGTGTCGGACAAGCTGGCGGACGGACACAGATAACTCCCGAGCGAGTAGCGATTAATGTTGATGATGCGCGAATTCCGGATAATCAGCAAAAACAGCCAATTGATGAACGTATCGATCCTGATGGACCTGCAGCTTACTGGTCAACATTGCCGATTAAAAGAATTGTTCAGCATATGAGAAAGGCTGGAATTCCGTCTGCTGTTTCGAATACCGCAGGAACATTTGTATGCAATCATCTGTTTTACGGTGTTATGAACTATTTAGAAAAACATGCTTCACATATACGCGGCGGTTTTATCCATATTCCTTATATACCTGAACAAACGGTAAAAAATAATGCTCCAAGTCTAAGTCTTAATCTGATTGTGAAAGGGATTGAGATTGCCGCTGTCACTGCTGCACATGAAAAAGAGGATATTCGTGAAATTGGTGGAGCAATCCATTAATGAAATTAATAAAGATCTGTCATTTCATCCTGCACTTCCTCTTGATGCGATGACAGATCTTACTTTTAGCGAAGCGCAAACAAGTTTCTTATTTTCATACTACATCCCCTCATAATCTATCGTTACATTTCACCCCACATTATCCATTCCCCTTATATAAAAAATTCCATATGCCCTTTTTCCCTTTTATAGTAATCTAAGCTGTCTTGTACTGTACCTGTATGGAATTCGAATTTATGTCCATCAAGGTCAGTAAAATAAATTGATTGTTTATCTTGTTCATTTCGCGGCTGTCCAGGTAAAATATCAATATGTAATTCCTTTAGTTTTTTGCATATTTTAGCAAAATCTTCATCCTCAACAGAAAAAGCAATATGTATATATGAATGATGAATGTCATTCCGAGGAATATTCTTCTCTTCATTCAAAGCGAGCCACAAGCCATTTAAATCGAAATAGGCAGTTGTTCGCCCTTTTATTAATGGCTTCGCGTCAAAAACTTGTTCATAAAAATTGATTGTTCTAAATTTGAAACAGAAAATAATAAATGATTGATTCCCTTTTTAAAAAATATACAATTTATTATTTATTTTCTAAATTTTAACACAAAATTGTTATTTTTATAGTCAAGATTGTTTACCTTATAGGTGTTTTCCTATAAAATAAGGGTATATACACCTATGATAGGGGTATTCAAAGGGGTAATTTTACGAAGAGGTTTATTAATGAAAAGTAAGTTTTTATACATGCTACTGGTTGGTTTTGTTATTTCATATATACTGTACGTATTATATGAATATGTGATTATCGATCCAAGCGCGACATCGTTTTTAAGTCATAAAACACAAATCATCCATACGATTAAGCTCCATATTTGGTTAACATCGTTGTATATTCACATATTGTTCGCTATTATAGCCATGCTATCGGGAGCGATTAACTTTTCGACTACTCCTTTTAACCGGCATCAAAGATTTCATCATATTAATGGTTATATCTACATTATTTCTATATTAATGGTTAACCTTACTTCTGGATATATGGCACCCTCTTCTACAGGCGGGAGAATTACAAGTATCGGTTTTAACACCATTAATGTAATTTGGCCATGTTTAACTATAATCGCTATCATTTCTATTAAAAAAAGAAAAGTATTAAAGCATCGTAATTGGATGATAAGAAGTTACGCCTTTTGTTTTACTAATTTTTTCATCCACTTTCTTACCTACCTTTTTTATAAGCAGGTACATTTTACGTATGATACCAGCTATACAATCGGAGTTTACGGAAGTATCGTTATTAATCTAGCAGCCGCTGAATGGGTGATTCGAAAAATCATAAAATGAACTAAGCCATAAACAATTTCTTTTTAATTTTTCACTTAATTGAAACAACATTGCATGCTTTTATAGTTTATTTTTTCTAAAATAATAGTATGATAGTAATTAATATTTTTTCTTTATAAAGGCAGAGGTGATGGATAATGAATATGTTTACTGTAGCCATTGAGAAAAATAGGACACATATGATAAAGCTAGCATACCAAAATGGTTATACCGCAAAGGAAACCGTACGTGCTAGTCAGCACCTCGATAAACTATTAAATCTTGTTGGACATTCTCCTACCTGGAAACATCTTAACGAAGCTCATGAAAGACATGAAAAAACCGACTCATATCACATAATATAAAAGCGAGGCTGGGGCAAACTCAAAAATGGTTAGCTAAAGACGAACATTGCACAATCAGCTCCGAAAATATCCTTTCGCAGGAGTTACAGATATTTCCGGAGCTAGGTTGGAGCGCAATATTCGGGTTTTCTTTAGTTAATATCCTTTTGTCCTAGCCTCTTTTAATACCCAACTACGACTCTCCATGCCCCCCCACTCATTTTCTTTTCTAAAGAAACTATTTTAAAAACTACTAAAACTTAACATTCATTGGGAGAGGTAATGAGCAAGTTATCCAAATCGAAAAACAGCAAACTATTAAAAAGAAGAAACATCATCTTCTTATATGGGGCGGATTGATTGTCCTGATTTTAATTATGGTCGGAATTATCCTTGTAAATACATATAGGGGAAAACACGATGCAAAATCATCCCTCAATCAGCATATTCATATAGCGGTACAAACTTTTCCATCAGAAGGAAGAGAACATACAACTAAACCAGTGAAATATAAAACATTTCCGCCTACTTTAGGGCCCCACAACCCATATCCAGCACAATATGGATTTTATAATAAAACAATACCTATGAATACTTAGTCCATAGTATGGAACATGGCGACATTGTTATTTATTTCAATCATTCTGTTAGTAAATCGGATATCAATAAGCTGAAAAAATTGAGTAAATTTACTTATAAAGGTTCTGGCGTTGAAGTGGTATATAATGCACAAATCAAAGAGCCAATCGTCGTAATAGCTTGGAAAAAAATGATGAAGTTACAAACATTTGATGAAAAGAAAATTAAACTAAACAATTTATGTATGATTATATTTATAAGAGACCGGAGAAGCTTCCTCCTCAACACCAAACTTAACAGGTATCAATTTCTTTTCTGAGCTGAATAAACGTCTGCTGCTGCACTGTTCCAATTTAAAATAAAAAAGGCTTTTCCAAAATTCAGATTGACTTTTGGAAAAGCCCTTTCGCTTATACCGCTCTTCTAAACCCGTTTCCTAACACTTCACTTGTATCATGGACAGTGATAAACGCTTGATTATCTATTTTATTTACAAATTTTTTTAAGTGGACAAATTCTTGCCTTTCTACAACAATCGTAATGACTTCTTTTTTATCGTCTGTAAAGGCACCTTTCGCCTCATGCACTGTCGCTCCCCTTCCCAGTTCTGTAACGATAAATTGTTTGATTTGATCACATTGATTACTAATAATCACCACTTCTTTTGTCAATCTAAATTGATGGACGAAATAATCAATCGCTACTCCCCTAAAAATGATTCCAAACAAAGCATATAAACCACTTTCAAACCCAAAGGCAATAATTGAGAGAATGACGATAATACCATCAGCCATTAATACAGCCTTTCCGATATCAATCGAAAAATATTTATTTAAAATCATGCCGATCAAGTCCATTCCACCTGTAGATGCATTTTGATTAAAGACGATTACTAGCCCAAGAGCAGCAATTAACAAACCAATAATAAGCTGAATTAACTTGTCATGACTTAAAGGGGTTGCAAGCGGATTTACTTTATCCATAATCCACACCATAAACGAGGAAGCAAAACTAGCATAAATCGTCTTTAAACCGAATTGGAAACCGAGAAAGGCAAAGCCCACACCAAATAAAATAATATTAAGAATAACCATTAAGAGACCGATTGATAGATGTGGTAGAAAATGATGCAACACGATCGTCAGTCCCCCAAGCCCCCCTGCCGCAAAATGATTAGGCGCTAAGAAAAAATGGATATTGATCGATACGAGTAAAACACCAATATTTAAATATAAAAAATTCAATATAGATTTTTTCATATTTAGTTGTCCTTCTTTCATTCTTCTACTCCCCAATCAGTCGATAAATCCCAAGCGATTGGCGTTTCTATTATTTGTTTAATTTCATGGATGTCCGTTGTTTTACCAAGAGCCCACATAAGCTTTGCAACAATTGCTTCAGTATTCATATCACCAGAGACAATGACATTATATTGAGCAACCTTTCTTCCAACCTCATAAAGATATAAATTCTCCCCTTCTTCAAGGCATTGCGTAGAGATTAAAATTGGAATTCCGGCTTCTGAGAACTCTTTAATCTTCGGTAATAGACTTCTTTCTTCAAACGGAACTCCACCATTCCCAAAGCTTTCAATGATGACCCCTTTATAAAGTGTTTTAATATAATCAAAAATCTCTGGTTTCGTACCAGGGTATAATTTTAGTAGAAATACATCCGGACAAAGTCTCGTATCAACTTGAAGCTTTTGCTCACTTATGACTGGCTTCCAATAATAGTGGACTTCATTCCCTGTTATATGAGCTACATATGGGTAATTAATGCTTTCGAATGCATCGTAGCTTTTCGTTCTCATCTTTACAGCTCTTGTACCGATTATGACACGTCCATCGAATACAACAAAAACACCGCCAATATTTTCACATGCAAAACGGAGTGCGTCCGTAATATTCTTTTTACCGTCCGTTTTTTTAAAGCTAATTGGAACTTGTGAGCCTGTAATCACAACTGGCTTCCGCAGCCCCTGAAGCATATAGGACAAGGCAGCTGAAGTATACCCTAATGTATCTGTTCCATGGGTTATCACAAAACCATCATATTGTTCATAATGCTGGGCGATTTTTTCAGCCATTTGCCCCCAGTGTTCCGGTTGAATATTTGTACTGTCTCTATTCATAAGAATTTCACAGGTTACATTAACATCCAATGATGTATGCTCGAAATATTGCAGCAGTTCTTCAGCAGACAATCCCGGAACAAGTCCTTCCTTCCCCTCGACAGACGCGATAGTTCCACCTGTTGCAAGCAATAGAATGTTTTTCATCTTTGTTCTCCTTTAAATTTTTGTATCAATCGTACGCGTATTGCATATTATATAAAACTATTATAAAATTAATTAACTAAAAATCAATGATTTGTTCTCAATTCGCGCACATTTTCTTTTATATGTATTTTCTGCATGATATAATAATGAAAAGCCACTTGGGGGTATGGAAAAGTGTTACATAGATTAGTAGATCTTAGAAAGGAAAAAAAATGGTCTTTGCAAGAAACTGCTGACCGTCTTGGTATTGCAAAGAGCACTTATGCAGGATATGAGTCCGGATATAGAGAGCCTTCATTACAAGCATTATCAGAAATCGCTGATTTATATGGGGTTACTGTTGACTATATTTTAAACAGAGACAATCATAAATATCCCATAATAGAACTAGAAAAGCTTTTAACAACAGAAGACAGTATGTTATCTCTTGATGAAATCCCGCTAACAATAGAGGATTTATGCGACTGCATTGCATTTATCCGGGTAAAACGCGGAGTAAAAGAAGTCTTGCCTAAATAATTATCAAGAGAGGAATGTTTCAAGAAGTTTCCCATTTCTAGAAATATGTTTGTTATTAGGCTCGATAGCCGAGTTCATATGAATTCAACTTATTCTATTCTTTTATCACAAATCACAGTAAGCGGACAGTCCTCGCATATAGGGACTGCCTTACAATGCTCCTTCGCATGTTCAACAATTAATGCGTGAAATTCATTGTATAAAGCTAGTTTATTTGGCAGCTCGTTTTCCACTTTTCTTCTAAATGAATCATATGAAGTAGGCATATCAAACCCGATTCGATACAATATTCTTCTTGCATAAGCATCTACGACAAAAATTGGTTTATCGAAGGCGTAAAGCAGCAGTACATCAGCTGTTTCTCGGCCAATACCATGTATATTCAGTAATTCCTCACGAAGTGATTGCCTGTCTAATTTTTTAATTTTGTCTAGTTCGTAGTGATATGATTGAAACCATTGTAAGAATGACTTTATGCGCTTTGCTTTAATATTGAAAAATCCACTTGGACGTATAAGCTGTGCAAGCTCATCTACCGCTAAACGTTCAATCCGCTCTGGCCGTATGTACGGCTTCAACGCCAGCAGCGCCTTCTCAACATTCCGCCAGCTCGTATTTTGCACTAAAATCGCACCGATCATCATTTCAAACACAGTCTCGGCAGGCCACCAATTTTGCGGCCCGTAATAATGAAATAATCGGTCGTAGATGAATTGATAGGATCTTTCCATATTAAACCTCCCATTACAATGGTGCTAATAGCAATTTATTAGAATGTATTCATCATTTTACTATAAGACCTCATAATAACAACTGATAACCACATTCTCTTTTCTCTCTAATGATGTGACGCGCCGAAAAGATTCAGCTTCCACATTTGGAAAGCAAACCCCAGAAGTTGAAATCAACTATCCCTTTTAATAAACAAAATCTATCCAAGAACAGCAATCCTAAAAAAAGAAAAAAGCCCCTTATAATAGACAATTAAAGTACATATTGTCTTCATAAAGAACTTTTTCAAAATCTGTTTTTACAAAATAAATACGGCTACCTACATTTAATTAATGCTTCATATCTTTTTTGCGAATAAGGAGAATGGAAAAAACCATGCCAATTGCTAATGCGATAGCAGCAATCTGAATTACTTGAGTAGTTCCTTCAATAAAGGAAGTACGAGCAATTTCTTTTATCGTGCTATACAAAGGATTATGTTGAAAGGCTTCCGTTCCGGATCCACTCAACCCTGTGCTGCCTGCAATTGGTCCTGCTTTGCTGACGCCTTCGCTAATTGCTTTCTTTACACTATCTGTAAGGTGATTGTTATTCAAATCGTAAATTTTGTCAGTAATAAGGGTTGTATAACGATTAGATAAAACCGCTCCAAATAAGGCTGTTCCAAAAGCAATTCCCATTTGCCGTGCAACATTATTAACACCTGAAGCCATACCTGCCCGTCTGCGCTCAACCGTTCCAACTGCTAAATTGGAAATAGGCGGATTAATAAGGCCGTTTCCGATCCCTGCAATAATAAAGCCTGGCAATAACACTAACCAGTCTGAGCGGGTATCTGTTGGTGAAATACCCGACATAATCCAAACACCAACTGCCATCAATGCCATTGCGACAACGACAATCCATTTTGGTCCAACTTTGGACATTAGCATTCCCGATAGCGGGGCAAAGAAAAATGATAATGCACTAAATGAAATCATCCGAAGACCTGTTTCAAGTGCATCAAACCCAAGAAAGTTTTGCAAATACAAGGAAATATAGAACAATAATGCATACATACCACAGCTCAAACAAAATCCAGCAATTGCTGCTCCTGTAAAACTAGGAATTTTAAACAAACGTGGATCGATCATCGGATGTTTGATGCGAAGCTCTCCAATAATAAAAACAATTAAGGCAACTGCGCCAATTCCCCATAATGTTAAAATAAATGGAGATGTCCAGCCAAGATCAGCATCATTCACTCTAATCAATCCATAGACCAAACAGAACATAAAAATAGTAAATGTAATAAGCCCAAAGAAATCAATCTTTCTCTCTGCATGTTCATCACGAGATTGTTCAATCGCCCATATTGATAAAAGGATTCCGACAATCCCAATTGGTAAATTCACATAAAAAATAGACTGCCAGTTTAACACATCAACTAGAAAACCGCCAACCAACGGACCTATTGCCGTTGCAAGACCGCTTACACCGCCCCATATGCCGATGGCCATACCTCTTTGCTTACCAGTAAAGGTTGCAGAAATGATTGCTAAAGAAAGCGGCATTAATGCTGATGCACCAATTCCTTGAATACCTCTACAAATATTCAATGTTTCGATATGGGAAAAGCCTGCAATCTTAAACTCACTGGAGAGACCGCATAGAAGAGATCCAATTGTAAATACGGCAAGACCCCATATAAATACTGTTTTTCTTCCAAAAATGTCGCCCAATCTCGAAACGGATACTAGCACAACTGCAAATGTTAGTGTGTAGGCACTAATAACCCATTCTATATTGGAAAAACTAGCGTGTAAATCGGATTGAATTTGCGGCATCGCAACGTTTACAACTGTTACATCTAATAATGCCATAAATAATCCAAAACACACGGCCGCTAGTGCCCAACCTTTATGTTTCGATTTAACTTGTACTTGTTCATTTTCACTCATGGCTACTGCCTCCATTTTCTTTCTTAATCCGTTCAATATTTTGATCAACCCATGTTTCATCCATTTCAATTTTCATTAATCTATGTTTGTTCAAACGCACAAGATTTTTTCGTTCACCTTCAGGAATGTCTGCCTTCAAAATATCATGGACATTCCCTTCAATATGTCTTGTTAAAAACTTTAAATAATCCTTATACTGATACAAAATCGTTAATTGCAGATCTTGTTCAATTTGATCAAAGTTCGACATTTTGATTTGAAAATGCAATTCATATTCTGGCTTGTAGTCAATTGGTTCTTCCATCAATCTATAAAATCGACGTTTTCCTTCTTCTGTAATTCGATAATTCTTTTTCTTTTTCCCTTTTTCTTTTTCGCTATCATCCTCGGCGACTTGTTCAATTAATGCTTCATTTTCAAGCCCGTGAATCAACGGATATAGAACGCCCCAGCTTATTTTTCTAAGCGGCCCGACTGCCTTATTCAGAATGGAATATAACAAATATCCGTGCATCGTTCGGTCAATTAATTCTCCAAGAACGAATAGCTCATATATACGATTCAACCGCATTTCTCCTTTCGTTATGTAAAACGTTATTTCATACATTAAATTATATCTAAAAGATATATTTTGTAAATATATTTTTGCTAATATCAATAAATGATTAACTTTTTATAGTCTTTTAACCAATACCCACGTGCTATTATGCCGCTTTGCCGCTATAAAAAACCCCTCTTGAGATAGATATCTCTAAGAGGGGTTTAAAACCTTTTACTCCTATTTTAATGTTAATCATTATGTTGCATAAGGTAATTTTTCGTACCTTTATCAATCTTTTATCAGAAAAGCAGTTGATTTCCGCTTCAATGTTCGCTTTCTACAGACAGTGTACATCATATCTCCTCTTTAATATGTTTTTTTCTTTTACCAACGATAGAGTAAAATACAGGAACAAAGATTAATGTTAATAAGGTCGAAGTTAACAAGCCGCCGATAACCGTTACTGCCAAACCTTTTGAAATTAATAAACTGGATGTTTCAGGTGTTAATGACAGTGGGATAAGTGCAAAGATCGTCGCAAATGCCGTCATTAATATTGGTCGCACTCTATGCTTCGCAGCCTCAACAATGGCGTCGATCAAAGGCATTTCATTTTTCCGATTCGTTTCAACCCGGTCAAGTAGTACAACGGCATTTGTAACAACAATCCCAATTAACATCAACATACCGATCATTGCACTTATTGACAATGGCTCTCCGCTTACGAACAATCCTCCAAGCGCCCCAACAGGAACAAAGATGAGCGATGAAAGAATAACTAATGGCGTTACAATGCCATTGAAAGTGACGGAGAGAACAAGGAAGACAAGAACTACTGCCGCTCCCATTGCTATTCCTAAGCTGCTAAATCCACTCTTAATATCAGCTAAACCACCGCTAATTTGTTGAACCTCAACACCTTTAGGCAATGACAGTGCCTGCACTTTCTTAATGACCTGTTTAGTTACACCAGCAGTATCATTTCCTTTAATATCGGCTGTTACTTGAGTGACTTGTTCGCCATTATCATGATAGATAGTTGTAGGTGTCTTAACTTCTTTTATATCAGCAACATCCCCAACCGTTTGGACTCCTTTTTGGGTATTTATTTTAATATTTTCAATATCCTCTTTTGACGTCATCTTGCTATTATAGTTTAGAAGTACATCTTCTGTTGTTCCATTCATATCATAAGACCCTACTGAAACAGTTGAAAGATATTCTTTTACTGATTGCATCAGCTGTGTGTATTGAACGCCGTCTTTCTTCCCTTCTTCATTAATCGTAAGACGCCATTTCTTCTGTTCATCACTTTGATTGCTGCTAATGTTTTTCAATTGTTTGTTTTGATTTAGTAAATCTATTATGTCATTTGCTGCATTCGTTTGCTTACTTAAATCGCCACCCGATAGTTCAATTTCTATATTATTACCAGATGACACACCACCTTGCTGGGATGTAGCACTGACATTTACATCTGCATCCTTATACTGTTTACTTACGACATCTTGGATGCCTCTTTGGAAATGATCTAGCAATGCATCAGCATTCTTACTCTTTTTAAGCTGAATATTAACGGATATCGTATTATTACTCTTCTGGCCACCTCTTAATCCATGTGCAACACCGATGGACACTTGACTATAATCAATATCCTGTTGATTTTTTAAATAGTTTTCTATCATCTTTGCTTCATCATCAGCTTGATAAAGATTCACGGATTTTGGCAATGATATTTTCGCTGATAGTGTATTGCCTTCACCTGCCGGTAAAAAGGCAACATCTAATTTTGATATCAATGCAAAAGAACCTATTAATAGAAGCAATGAAACCACAATGACAATGAATCTTTTTCTTAAAACGGCTCTTAACAGTTTTTCATAATATTTGGAGATCCAGCCTTCTTTTTCAACATGACTCACTTTTTTAAAAAACTTACTGCCAAGTACAGGGATAAGCAATAAGGAAACAGCGAGTGAGAAGAAAATGGATAATACAACTGAAATTGCAAATGGACGGAACAGCTGACCAACTACATCACTAACAAAGGCTAATGGCAAGAAAACGACAAGTGTCGCTATTGTCGAGGATGCTACCGCCTTTGATACTTCTAGTGTCGCATAAAGGGCGATCTGTTTCGGTGTATAGGACTGCTTTTCCTGCCGCCAACGAAATATATTTTCAATGACAACAATACTGTCATCGACGATCCTTCCAACGGCGACTGCCATACCTCCTAATGTCATAATATTAAGCGTGTAGTCGAGACCTTTTAATACCCATATCGTTGCTAAAATTGAAATTGGCAAGGAAATCATTGCAATAATTGTTGCTCGAATATTTCTTAAGAAAAGGAGAATGACAGCTACAGCAAAAAGAATCCCCAGTCCAGCTTCCCTCAATAAAGAGGAAACCGAATCTTCAATTTCCTTTCCTTGGTCTGTTACAGTGTACAGCGTACTTTTATGATCTTCGCTAAATTGCTTCATTTGCTTTTTAACTTGTCTAACCACTTGATCTGTATTGGCATCCTGTTTTTTTGTTACAGATATGAGATAACTATCCTTCCCATTAAAACGTGAAATCTCGCTCTGATCGCTCGTCTGACTGATCGTTGCGATGTCAGAAAGTGTTATGTTTTGAGTCTGTTTAGGTTTGTTCATTACTGCCTTTTGCGTGTTATTCTCATTATTTTGAGATGTACCTAAAGGAATCTCGATACGTTTGAGATCATCAATACTTTTTAATGTTCCCTTCAATTCAAGGGGAATCGTTTCATCATGTTTATCTATTTCCCCTAATGAAACTTTATAATCTTGAGATTGAATTGCTTGTTGAATCGTTTGTAGTGTTAGCCCATATTGTTCTGCTTTATTTTTATTAACCGCAATTGAAACTTCTGGTGTCTTTTCACCTTCAACAGTTACGTTCGCAACACCCTCAACCTTTTTTAAGTTAGGGACAAGATCATCCTCTATCGCCTCTTGTAAATGCTTATTTGAAGTGTTCTGTGCGATCGCCCCTTCATAAACAGCCGTATCGGAAAGACTAAAATCTTGAACTTTCGTTTCTGTACCATCTGGTAGATCAGTATTGTCTATAATTGATTGCAACTGTTGCTTTTGCTTGTCCATATCTGTTCCATATGGATATTCAACCTCAATAGTTGCCGTGTTATTACTTGATGTACTTGTTAATGTATCGTAACCGCCAAGCTGTTTAATCCCATCTTCCAGTGGATTAGTTACTTGTTCCTCCATTTCATCTGCCGAATTATTTGTAGCCGTCGACTGAATAAATAACGCAGGAAAAGATACATCTGGGTATGTTTCGATTTTTATTTTTTTGGTTGCATAAATGCCACCAATTAACACAAATATTACAAGCAATGTAATTGCTACAGTATTTTTTAATGAAAAGCCAAGTAGCCTTTGCATCTCATTGCACTCCTTTATTACTCCATTTTCTTACATGATAGTTGCGGCATATGAAATGCATATAAAATGAAAATAAACGTATATAAACTAAAAATAAAAAATTATAAAGAAGTCAATATAAAATAGGAATGTTGCCTTTACAAAAAGAAATGGAATTTAGCATCGTTGAAAAAATGATGCTAAATTCCTTGTTAATCATGTTGTAGCGGGACACTAAAACGGATGCCCAGTCCCCCATATGGTGAATGAAACGCACTGATTTCCCCGCCATGACGCTCGATTATCGATTTACAGCTTGCAAGGCCCAGCCCTGTACCACCGTTTTGAGTTTGCCTCGATTTATCAACTGTAAAAAACTTGAGAAAGAGTGATGACATATCTTTTTCTGGTACTCCTTGTCCGTTATCCTCCACTTGAAAGTATACTGAACTTCCCTGTACGAACCCGCTTAAATAAATTGTTAAATTCCCTTGATTGCCATATCTAACGGCATTACTAAAAAGATTTCCAAATACTCGTCCAATCATATGTTCATTCATCATCATGAATTGACTAGGTTTAAAAGAATGTTTCCAAAACAGCTCATAACCAAGCCCCGATAATTCCGCTTCATATTCAGTCGCAATGTTTTCAAACAATCTTGCCGCTTCCACAGCCTTCATATCCATTGTTTCTAGCTCAAGTTCATTTTTCGTAAAAGCCGAAAAGTCATTAATTAGCTCGCCAATATGCTTTGATTTTTTTAGAATTAGTTCATAATATTCTTGTCTTTCGTTTTCAGAAAGATCCTTCTGCATGACTAAAAGCTCTACAAAACCATTAATAGACGTTAACGGTGTTTTTAAATCATGAGCAATAGCTGCGATCATGTCTATTTGTTCTTTTTGTGCGAGATGAAGCCTTTCTTCCATCTCGTTAAAATGATTATAAAGCTCCCCAATCTCATCTTTTCTTGTGATTGATAAAAAAGAAGTCAATCCTCTAATATTTACATTTTTTAACCTTTTATTGAGAACTTGGATTGGTTTCGTAATATTAAAATGAAAATACAGGGTCAAAATCATAAATGCCAAACCAATAAGGACAAGTAAAGGGAAAAGTATATATAAACCTAATGATTCGGAACTTATCATTGACCTTCTAATTTCTAAGTAGAAGACGACATGGTTGTCTTTCGCTTGAACAGGAACGATATCATTTATTCTCATCGGCGCTTTATTATTGTTCTGATAAGAAATCATTTTCTTTGATAAATCGTGATTGTACAACTGAATTGAAATATGCTCATCCTTAGCGGTATTTTTTATATATGAATCAATTTTTTCCATGTTTGGATAGAGGCTTGCAATATGATTTGCTATTTTTACACTTTCAAAAGCGGCTTTCGCCTTCATCTTATTTTGACTGACAGGCAAGTTCCCAATTACAAAAAATCTGATAAACGGAATGCCTATTACAATAATTAATACAAACATCAACAGGAATAGTAAAGGAAGTTTGATGTTTAACTTCATTTTACTCATTCCCTTCTATAAACTTATATCCTACACCCCAGACCGTCTTAATAAAATCATATTCGCTGCCAAGCTTTTTACGAATATTTTTAATATGTACAGTGACAGTATTCAAATCCCCAAATTCATCCCCCCAAACATTTTCATAAATTTGTTCTCGGGTTAGAACCTGGTTTTGATGGTGCATCAGAAAGGATAAAATTTGAAATTCCTTAGTGGATAAATCAAGTTTTTGCCTATTTAAATAGGCTTCATAATTTTTCTCGTTTAAAACAAGCGGAGATAAAGAATCATTTACTATTAAATCTGGCGTCTTTACTTGATTACTCCACTCCTTGTACAAACGGTCAATTTTTCTTAAATGGGCTTTAATTCGTGAAGTTAATTCTTGAATGCTAAATGGCTTAGTCATATAATCATCTGCTCCAATTTCCAAGCCAATAACCTTATCAATATCTCTGTCTCTTGCACTCAGTAACAAAATGGGCATATTGTAATTCGACCTAATATTTCGGCACACTTCTAAACCATCCATTCCCGGCATCATGATATCAAGAACAACAAAATCTATATGGTGTTCTTTCAATAATGATAATGCTTCTGCTCCTGAGTTTGCTTGAATAACTTCAAATTGTTCAAACTGTAAGCCTTTTGTGATCAGCTTTACAATATCTGCATCATCATCGACAACTAGGATTGTTTTTTCCACTTAAGTTCACCACTTCACGACGATATTTTCTATTTTTTTATTGTAACAAACACCAAAAGAAATACAAATGTTCGAAAGAGTTCCTTTTCGGAAAGTGAATCCTAGTTTATATAAAAGAATAATTATAAGTATCGAATTCGGTTTCTTTTTTAAATCCATTCCTTTCATATAAACGTTTTGCCGTTGTATTTATTACCGCTGTTGTTAATGTAATATAGCTCGCATCCTTATCTTTCGAAAATTGAATCGCCTTCTCCATCAATTGCTGGCCGATTCCTTTTCCTCTCGCTTCTTCCACGACGTATAAATCATTAAGAATATACGCTCTTTTCACCGAAATTGAAGAAAATGTCGGATAGAGCTGCATCAAACCTACTGCCCTTCCCTTATAGACTGCAATATAAATAATAGAGTCCTCATATTCTAAACGCTCTTTCATAAACTTTTTGGCTGCTTGCACATTTGATGGTTGATCATAAAACATACGATAATGATTAAATAATACTGCGATTTCTTCAATATCTTTTAAGTTAGCCTGTCTAATGTGAATGTCTTTCAACATTATCAAACACTCCTATCGATGAATATTTGCCTTCTATTAAGTTTTAATTGTATAGGAATCTGTCATTTTTAAAAGATACAGTTTATAATATTCATAAATGTCAGATAAGGGGGAAAAATGAAGGAACTAATATTCCATATAAACCGGCATGATTCAATACCAATGTATCAACAAATTTACGTATATATCCGCAATAAAATTGAGGACGGGTCGTTACCAGCCGGGGAAAAGCTCCCCTCTATTCGAGAATTGGCCGTGCTTTTAAATGTTAGCCGCAACACAACTTTACTTGCTTATGAACAGCTGCAAATGGAGGGCTATCTTTACAGTAGGGCAAAGCGAGGATATTTCGTTCATAGTCAACTAGATTTGAAAATGCTAAAACGCCCAAGTTCATTTAACATCCGTCCAAAAAAAGAGGAGAAACAAACACTTATTGATTTTCGCGGAGGCGCGGTCGATAATTCGGCATTTCCCATTAATCGCTGGCGTAAACTAACGAATGAAGTATTAAATGATCCATTCATTTACGTCTATGGGGATAGTCAAGGTGACATATTGCTTCGTAATGCTCTAGCTGCTTATCTATTGCAGGCACGAGGTGTACAAGCCTCACCAGAACAGATTGTAATTGGTAGCAGCACACAGCAATTATTATTCATTCTTTCCATTTTATTAAAAAAGCCCCACACTGCAATTGCTTTCGAAGACCCTGGTTATAATGGAGCTAGATCAGTTTTTCAATTACAATCTTTTCAGACGGAATCCATACCAGTTTCTCAGTCAGGTATAGATATTTGCGCATTAAAAAACTGCCAGTCATCACTCGTTTATATCACACCTTCTCACCAGTTTCCATTAGGCGTCACGATGCCAATCACAAAACGTTTTGAACTTGTTCAATGGGCAGAAGAAGAGAATGGTTATATTATAGAAGATGATTATGACAGTGAATTCCAATATAATGGCCAGCCAATTCCAGCTCTTCATTCTTTGACAAAGAGCAATCGAGTTATTTATATTAGTACTTTTTCAAAAGCTTTTTTACCTTCAATTCGATTAAGCTATATGGTATTGCCGCCAGCCTTATTAACACAATACCGAAAGATTGCTTATGTTCTCGAACAGTCTGCTTCAGCAATACATCAGCGTACAATGTATCACTTTATGGAGAAAGGGTTTTGGAACGCGCATCTCCGAAAAATGCGTTCTCATTATAAAAAGAAAATGAGCGGTTTATTAAATATCATACATACTGAATTTGGCGGGCATGTAAAGGTAATCGGTGAAGGTTCCGGTATATATTTACTTTTAGAAGTTTACACCGCAAAATCTGAACAAGCATTAATACATGAAGCATATCAATCAGGTGTAAAGGTGTATCCTTGCTCCCCATACTATGTAAAAACAGCGCCAGCTCATCCGCAAATACAAATTGGATTTGCTAATTTATCAGAGGAAACTATTCGAGAAGGCATTCAACTCCTTGCCAACATATGGTTTAATCAAAAATGTCAATGAGGATCCCCCCATTGACATTTTTTTACGATGGAACTTTAATGGCATTCATCACACTATCAAGAAGCGTATCAATAAAAACAGCATCGATTACTTGTTTACTGATCAATATTCGAAAATAGACAGGAGCGTAAAGCATATCAAGAACAATATCTTTATCAATACTTTCCTTAATCTCTCCACGCTTAATGCCTTTATCCAATATCCTTTTTGCCTCCTTACGCCGAGGTTGCAGGTGAAATTCCGAAAATGATTCACTAATTTTCGGATCTGTACCATTATCGACGATAATCTCAATAACTGTCCGTCCTAACGCTGTATCAAATACATTTTTCAAATTATATAGTTGTCTACGGAAATCTTCGCGAATATGATTTGTATCCTCAAATTGTACTTGCGGCTCCATATATTCCTTAAAGGCTTCCATAACAAGTTCTGCCTTATTGACCCACCAGCGATAAATTGTTGCTTTTCCAGCCCCTGCTTGATTGGCAATTGCCTCCATTGTTAACGAATGGTATCCCGAACTTTCTAATAGAGAGATTGTCGCTTCAATAATTGCTTGTTTGGATTTCTCACTCCGGGGCCTTCCAGGGGATTTACTCATATAGACATCCCTTTCTTAACCTTCGATTTTTGCGGTTTCCAAATTTGTTCTAGAATAAGCGTAATTAAAGTCCCAACCATTAGTCCATTACTTATAATATACTGCACCATCGTTGGAAGATGGGCGGTCAATTCCTCCGGCAAAAACATCACACTTGTACCGAGAGAAAGGGCAATGCCAAAAATAGTTAAGCGTCTAGAATCTAGTGGTTCTCTTAATACCGCACTAATTCCAATTCCGATTAACTGTGTAAACGTAGTCAGAAGGGCGGCATAGGCAATTTGCCCTGGTAATGTTGATAACCATGTATATATGACTGGCAAGCATGATGCAATAATAATAGCAGCACAGGCAATGATGAATGGCTTTATTTTATATTGCCCCGTCATTCTCACGAAGCTGGCTGATATCGACACCGGAACAACTCCAGCAGTCGAAAATACAGCAGAAAGTATGTTAGAAACACCATTCATAAATGTGCTCCGATTAAGATTCCCTTTATTCTCCAGCGTATGTGTGCCCTCGATCTTTTTATTCTTTTCTCTTTCGGCAAATACTTGCATCATAGCAAATACTGAGGTAACAACATTACAAATTAATACGAAACTTATCACAATCGAAGATACGATCATCCCTGAATTCAGATGGGGCAATCCCCAAGCAAATGGTTTTGGAAATGAAAATACTGAGTTAAAGTGCATCGCAGTACCTGGGCCATTTACTAGTACAAATGCTAGCCAGCCAAGCATCATTCCAATTAATACAGCATAACTTTTCAACCAGCCTTTTCCCCATGTTGAAAGTGCAAATATTAAAATAAAAACAGAAAAGGAAATGAGGACATTCCATTTATGAATATGTGAAGTATCTGCATTGACACCAATCATTCCATTTAGCAAAGTTCCGCTTAGTTGAATCCCTAGAAGCATTAAACTAATACCTGTCACTAATGGTGTAAATAATTTTAAAATGTATTTCATTAAACCGGCAGCACTTAGCAAAACAAGAATAAAACCACTAACACTCATTCCGCCTTCAAGCAATTGTAAAGTCGGACCAGCCTGATGGCCAGTTTGTAATGCCATCTCTCCCATCACAACAAAAATACTAATCCATACTCCTGCTGGTCCATCTAAAATTGGCAGACGATGACCGAACAAACCTGTCAGTAACGAACCTAAGCCAACTACAAAAAAGGTACGCTGCAGCATCCCTGCAATCTCCACCGCTGACAAGTGATAAGCTTGCCCGATAATAATTGGAAAAGCTAATGAATTTGCAAGCAAAAAAGCAAACCATTGAACTGCTCCTAGACTAGTGTCCAATTTACGCATGTAATCCCCCCAAAAATCAATTTTATAAAACGATACGTTCAGTTTCGAAATTGATTATATCAATTCCCCATCTTACTGTCTATGATTATATATTAATTCATATTCGGTTTAATGAATGATCAAGGAAATTAATAAAGACCATCCCTTTTTGTTAAAGGATGATCCATCTTTTGTATTATTCCAGAAATTAATGGCTAGCTGCTGCTTTTCTTTCTATATTCAATATTTGATATAGGTCATCAAGCCTTTGGATTTGATAAGTTGGAAGAATACTAGTTTCATTCGGCTTCAATTCAGGGTTAAACCAACATGTATCAATTCCTGCCAACTGTCCACCCTTTATATCCGAGCTCAAGGAATCGCCAATAATCAACACTTGTTCGACAGAGACATTCGGAATCCTCGCAAAGACATAATCAAAAAACTCCTTTTGCGGTTTTTGAAAGCCTGTATCCTCTGAAACAAAAATTCCCTTAAATAACGGATGTAGACCAGTAGCACGCAACCGTTTATGCTGCATACTGGAAATACCATTTGTCACAACATATAAGTCATGTGTATGCTGTAAATCGGATATTAACGAGAATGCACCATTAACAAGTTCATGGCCCTCTGCTAAAAAGCTACGATATTTCTTTTCCAATAAAGTTCCGTCAACTTCTTGACCATACTCTTTAAATAAAAGTGAGAAACGAATATTTCCCAACGCATCACGATCGATTTTACCTTCTTCTAAGTCCCTCCAAAGACCTTGATTAATTATTTTATAATGCGCTTCGATTTCAGGTGTTAAAGTCAGTTTCTGGTCCTCAAACAGCAATCGCAATGCTAATTTCTCTGCTGCGCCAAAATCCAATAAAGTATCATCTACATCAAATAATAAAGTTCGATAATTTTTCAAGATATCCCCCCGTTCTCCGCTCTAGTTTAATCCAATACCGCACCTATTTCCACCATAAACATCCCCTTAAAATGCATGTCCAACATTATTAAAACTACATTTATTGCCGTTTTCTTAATATCTTTTATAACATGTTTCATATCAAAACCATTTTCAAATGAAAAAGCACTCGCAAATTGGGGTGCTTTTCACTTAGTAAAATATAGTGGTGTGTACTGTTTATTTCTTGGGAAATTTTTTGTCGAAAACTTTCCCTTATTCTGTAGATCCTTTCCAAGCCATCAATGTTACTGTAATGAGAATACATAGCCCGCCTAATAAAGCGAAAAAACCTATGTGGACATGCAAACAGGAAACGGCAATAAGTGTAGCTGAAAGCGGCTCTCCACATGCTAAAACACTTGCCTCTGAAGCAGAGATATATTTTAAACTTGCGATATATATATAAAATGCTATAAGCGTCCCAAATAAAACAACAAAGCCAGTAAGCATCCATGAGCTAAAAGTATTGTGACCTGTAAAATGCCATGGCGGATGGATGAACCCCATTCCGATCCCTCCAATGAGCATTCCCCAACCTGAAATTGTTGCCGCCCCGTATTTTTGAAGCAACCCATTCGGATATAATGAATAAAATGCCACTGTTACAGCGGAAATCAAGCCCCAAAAGACTGCTAATGGCGAAATAGCAAAGCTATGCAAATCCCCATCTGTTACAAGGAGAAATGCACCGAATAAGGCAAGAAATACTGATGCTAGTTGAACTAAACTTGGCAGTTGCCGACGCCGCAATGCCACATATACGGTAATAAAAATAGGGCCCATATATTGGAGTATCGTACCTGTAGCAGCATTTCCATACTGAATGGCCGCAAAATAAGAATATTGAACACCAAGCAACCCGATGATTGCGAATAGAATTAATTTCATCGCATCCCGCTTGTTTTTCCATATCGCAATCGTATAAGCTGGTCCTGATTTAATTGAAACACTGAGTAAAAGCAGCAATCCAGCAATACTCATTCTTACAGTTACGAGCCAACCTGAGTTAAAATTAAAACGCTGAAACAACAACTGTGCAGCTGTTCCTGAGACTCCCCAAAGAACGGCACCAATAAGCACCATCGATAAGCCCTTTAAATGATTAAATTTCCGTCTCGATGTTTCAGATTGAACAATACTTGCAGTTCCTTGTGGTGTTTGCTCGCCTATACTGTTATTTGCTTCTATATATTCCAATTCCAAATCCCCCCGCTAAATCATAAACTGTAGAAATCACTTTATTGAAAATTATAACATTTTATCAATTAAAAACTCACTCTAAAAAAAATTATAAGCACTCTTCTCATTAAGTTAAAAGCGGATGACTTTACATTGGTTTTTGGTCTGCTTCAATTAATGTAGTCGCTTTACTTTATCTCCGAATAGGTGGGATCATTGTAATGGCGAGATCCATCCCCTCTATATTTCTATTTTCAATGATCGTTGTCCTATTTTTACATTGATATACATATAATGTAGCGAAGCTTTTTGCAACGAGATAAGCATCCATTTTCAATTTTTATAAAACGAATACTCTTCTTAATAAAGTATAGACAAGCTGACCTATTAAGCACCCGCTAAACCCTTCATCACTGCACCTACATACTATTTGGTTAAATTATAGAAAATGGAGGAAAGCTGCCATGATAAGCAATGGCTTAATCGGCAACTACATTGGTCTAACCTCTCTTGCTTTAGCGCTCAGCCTCGATGCATTTTCATTATGCTTAGCAATGGGAATGACACATCCTAGTTTTAAAACAATATTGAGAATCAGTTTGAACATCGGTCTCTTCCATGCCTTCATGCCCTTTATTGGTATACAAATTGGCAGTATGTTATCAAATCAATTTAAAAGCATCGCATCTATTTCCGGAGGTGCCATTTTAATCTTTTTCGGTTTTCAAATGATACTGGAATTTTTCGATAAAAGGAAAGCAAGAGAGGCTTCTACACTGCCTCAAGGAGGAAAGCTACTGATATTTGCTTTAGGACTTAGTTTTGATAGTTTTTCAATTGGTCTAAGTTTAGGAGCATACGGAGAACGCCCCCTGTCTACCTGCCTTATTTTTGGTCTCGTAAACTTGATCCTTGCATGTACTGGCTTTTTAATCGGCAAAAAAACCCATCGCTTTATAGGGGCATATGGGGAATGCATTAGCGGTATTTTTTTAATTCTTTTAGGTACTAGAATGCTATTGCTTTTATAAACTTGTTATTCATTTATCATAAAATGGCATCTTCCTCGCCAAATTTTAAAAATACTGTATATTCACCTATTCCAAACCGCTATATTATTCAAATAATTTTATTTATTTTATAATAACATTGAAAGGAGTGTTTTATGATGAGTCAAATTATTCCAGAAGTCACATTGAATGATGGGGTTACTTTGCCCGCTATCGGATTTGGTACATATAGCCTGAATGGGAATGAAGGTGCCAATGCTATTAAACATGCAATTGACATCGGCTATCGATTAATTGATTCTGCTTATAACTATGAAAATGAAGGAACAGTCGGTGAAGCTGTTAGACGATCTTCTGTGCCAAGGGAAAAACTATTTATTACATCTAAATTACCTGGCCGGTATCAAACTTATGATAAGGCTGTTACCACCATTCAGGAGTCATTATATCGGGCAAATCTTGATTATTATGATTTATATCTTATCCATTGGCCTAACCCAAAGCAAGATAACTATGTGGAGGCATGGCAAGCTTTAATTGATGCTAAAAAATGGGGATTCATCCGTTCCATTGGTGTTTGTAACTTCCTGCCTGAACATATCGAACGTTTAGAGAAAGAAACAGGTATTAAACCAAGCATTAACCAAATAGAGTTACACCCATTCTTTAACCAAGCAGAACAAAGAAGCTGGCATGAAGAACATAATATTAAGACAGAATCTTGGAGTCCGCTAGCTCGCGCAAATGCCGTTTTAGAAAATGAAACGATTAAAAAAATTGCCGACCGTCATCATAAGACAGTATCACAAGTGATTTTGCGCTGGCATTATCAACTTGGAGCCATTCCAATTCCTAAATCCGCATCTCCTGCACGACAACTGGAAAATATATCAATTTTCGATTTTTCATTGGATGAAACAGAAATGAGTATGATTACAGGATTAACCCGTCCTGATGGCAGAATTAACAATCAAGATCCTGCTATTTATGAAGAATTTTAAACTATAACAAGCTAACCTCAAAAAACAACCTTTGAGGTTAGCTTTCGTTTTTCATCGGTTCACACTATTGATTAAAGCGAGCATCCCGAAGCAGAAACCTGCCTCTCCCTTTAAAAAATTTCCCAACATAATCTTTTAGAAAAGAGCCTATATGGTTTGAGTTTATTTCTTGCTATGAAGTGTACTTTAACCTTTATACTACAATCATACTTAATCTTTAAGGAATGTTCATGGCCATTTTTAATCCCACGATTAAGTATGCGTTCTTCACATATAGAGAAAGATATGGAGAAAAAGCATGAACGCATTCCCTTAATAAAATGAATCTTTTGCACAGCACTGATTATCGAAAAGGAGCGAAAAAACAATGAAAGAATTTACACCTCAAATACCCATTTATTCAGGTTACGATGCTACAACAACTGCCGAAGATGTCATCAAAGGGATAGATTTAAAAGGAAAAATTGCCATTGTTACAGGAGGATATTCCGGTATTGGTCTTGAAACTACACGTGTTCTCGCCAACGCCGGTGCAACTGTTATTGTCCCTGTACGCACGCTGGAAAAAGGACGTGAAGCACTGAAAGATCTCCCAAATGTAGAACTGGATACGATGGATTTAATGGACCCTGCCTCTATCGACGCCTTTGCTGAACGATTTCTTGAAACCAACCGATCATTGCATATGCTTATTAATAGCGCGGGAATAATGGCCCCTCCGCTTAGACGCGATGCCCGCGGCTATGAATCCCAATTTTCAACGAATCATCTTGGGCATTTTCAACTGACAGCGAGATTGTGGCCGGCTTTAAAGCAGGCTAATGGCGCACGGGTCGTAGCCGTTTCCTCACGTGGTCATCGGCTTGGTGGTGTTGACTTTGATGATCCAAATTTCGAACATAAAAAATATGATAAATGGAAAGGCTATGCTCAGTCGAAAACAGCGAATATATTATTTGCTTTGGAGCTAGATAAACGTGGGAAAGAGGATGGTGTACGTGCATTTTCTGTTCATCCAGGTCTCATCCCTGATACAAACCTTGGTCGTGATCTTTCAAAGGAAGAATTCGGTCCAAAGCCTATATTAGACGAAGATGGTAAACCTGTATCCAATGAACAACCGGCAGAGTTTAAAACAATTGCACAAGGTGCCGCTACAAGTGTTTGGTGCGCTGTTAGTCCACAGCTAAATGGACTTGGTGGAGTATATTGTGAAGATGTTGATATTGCCAAAGCAGTACCTGAAGATAGTTTAGACCCTGCAGGTGTTCGTCCTTGGGCCATCAATCCGTGTTTTGCCGAGCGGTTATGGAAGCTTAGCGAAGCTTATACCGGTGTCAGCTTTGCTATCTAATTCAACGCACATGCAACAGCTTATGAGCGATGCTTCGCTTTATGAAACGAAGCTCCCTCATGAGTTTTTTCTTTTGGAAAGTATCCTTACCAAACTAGAAATCTATTGATCAGCAGGTGAGATGATAATGAAAACGATAAAACAAGTATCTGAACAATTAAATATGCCCGTTGCTACTATCCGTTACTATGATAAACTCGGTCTTGTGCCTCAGCTACAACGAGATAAAAATGGATACCGCCAGTTTTCAGAAAAAGACATCTATACATTAGAAATGATCCAATGCTTCCGTGCAACAGGTATGAGTGTGGAAGACTTAATCAACATATTTTCCCTAGATATAAATGACCCGATTCTTTCTCTCAACCAGCGTCAAAAAATAATAAGCAAACAGCGGGAAAAATTATTAAAACAACGTAAGCAAATCGATGATGCACTTGCCCTTGTCGATTATAAATTAAAGAGGTATACGGAAATGCACCAACAGTCGTAATTTACAAATGTTGTAATACGAAAAGTGGAGGCTGGGACAACACTCATTCAAGTCGAAAACTTATTATTCTTTCGCCAACTGTTCGATTCCTAAAATCAGTATTGTTAATCCAGTTTGAAACATTTGTTCTGAACCCATCTCACTAAGAAACTGGTTTTGATGTATTCGTTGCAAGACATTCTTATTTACACTTTGCAAATTTTCAATGGACTGACGGAATAACTCTCTAGTATCCTGCCCTTCTTTTTCCATAATCTTATTGACTTTGTTTTGCTCATATAGATCAACTTCAAAGGAAATGACATAGTTAAGCAAACATATTACTGAAGAAAACTTTTTCTGATCACTGATCGGTACTTGATCAATAATATTTAATAAATAATTGATCAGACTAAGATAATTATGTTCTAGTGGCACTGTCTGCATTAAAAGCTGAGCAGAGCAAGGAAATTCCTTTAAATGTTTATGCAGGTTCAACGCAAATTGGTGTAGCTGTTCTTTCCAGCTGCCCTCATTACTAGTGGATATTAAGGTTTCTTTTGCAACTTGGTCTGCAAGAACTTGGAAAATGCTCTGCTTACTCTTGAAATGATAGTATAGGGAAGCAGCCCGGACATTAATCTTTTCAGCCAGCTTTCTCATCGTAAATCCTTCAATACCTTCATCTCTTAATAAATCCCATGAGGCATCAATAATTTTTTTCTTTGTAATACGCATTTCATCTTTACTTGTCAATAGAAGCCCCCCATCCTTTTGCACATTCATTATATGTTAAAATCATGATAATGTCTAACGATGTTAGAATTAATTGTTTACACCTTCTTAAATTCATGATAACATCTTACCTAACAATGTTAGAATACGAAATTAAGTACAACTATTTTTTAACCACCATTCTAACATTGTTAGAATTTTGTTTTTTATAAACATTCAAACGAAAGGTCGTGTATGTTAACATGTCAAATCATGTATTATCTAATTCAGAGGAATTTTCCATTCGCAACATCCTCCCCATTCTGTTTGCACTTGTCGTCACTATGCTACTAGTTATGCTTGATAGTACAGTGATGAATATTGCTCTACCAAGTCTTGAAAAGACGCTCCATACAGATTTAAAAACGATTCAATGGGCCATCACTGGTTATACGCTTGCACTATCTGCCGTCATCCCACTGGCAGGATGGTTTTCAGACCGGTTTAAAGCTAAGTGGGTATTGACCGTATGTATCATTGCATTCACAATCAGTTCCATTTTATGTTCAATCGCTGCAACGGCGGCACAATTAATTACGTTCCGGGTTATTCAAGGACTTAGCGGAGGAATGATTGCACCAATCTGCATGGCTGTTTCTTTTACCGTTGCTCCTCCAGATAAACGGGGATCCATCATGGGGATACTAGGTCTTCCAATGCTCGTTTCCCCTATACTCGGGCCGATCTTGTCCGGATATTTTTTACAATACTTTAATTGGCATTGGATATTTAGAATTAACCTGCCTATTGGCATTATTGCTTTATGTTTAGTGCTCAAATTTATTCCGATTTCTAAATCCAACAGAATCTTTAAACTGGATGTTCTCGGTGCAATCCTTGCGCCATTATCTTTCACTACACTTGTCTATTCTGTTCATAATACAAGTACCTACGGCTGGACAAATAGCCATACAATTCTTCCATTAGTAATAGGAATCTTTCTTCTTATTTTGTTCATTTTTATCGAATTGAATCAGCAAGAGCCACTTATTGAGCTTCGCTGCTTTAGCTCTCTAGAGTTTTCAAAAGGAATGATTCTCACCTGTCTAAACTGGATGACGTTGTTTGGCTCTACATTACTTGTTCCAGTTTTTTTGCAGCAAGTTAGAGGGCTGTCTACATTAGAAGCCGGCCTTCAGATTATTCCCCAAGCGGTAATGTCCTTTATCGGGATGCTTATCGGCGGAAAGCTACTTGATAAATATGGTGTAAAACCTGTCGTTTTCACAGGAATGGCTTTGTTTTCATTTGCACTATTCTGTTTATCCAACATCCAGCCTAATACGAATGCGTACTTAATGACAGGGGTGATTACTCTCATGGGATTGGGCCAGGGTCTAACAACTATGCAGTTAGGTACACATGTACTTAAGTCAGCTCCCGCAAAGCTAATCAGTCGTGTAACAACACTGACCAATTCTAGCCAACAGGTGTTTAGTTCGTTTGCCGTTGCCATTTTGTCTGGAGTTTTATCATCTAACATTTCGCATCATCTGCATCTTCTCCACCATAGTGGGTCAAGAGAAGTAATCAAGGCAACAACATCCGGATTTCACGATACTTTTTCATTTGCAATGATTTTAATGCTCTGCGGCGTTATTGTGAGCCTCTTTTTGCAAACTAAGAAAGCAGAACAAACTGTAAAACCAAGTCAAACACTTAAAGAATCTAAAAATATTAAACAAGATAAATCATAACGTGAAGTACTGATTACAAACAAAAAGAGACTCCATTTTGAGAAAATTTAATCAGAATGGAGTCTCTTTGTCATTTCATAACATCTCTGCAAATAAAAGTCTTTCTGTAATGAAAAATGATTTATTATGATTTTGCTTTCGTTAAATCATAAACCGTAACACCATCAACTGTCTTTGACTTAAAGTTCTTCTGAACCCAATTAGTGATAGATGAGCTTACGTTTGCATTCCCTCCCATTGGACCATTGAAGTTACCTTTAAAGTTTTTATTGCTTTTGCTTCCATTGTTATTACGATTTGGGAAGTTTCCACCCATTTGCCCCATGCCACGGCCAAAACCTCTTCCATTACTAATAAAATAGTGAATTTTTCCTTGTTTCACATATTTTTTAAACTCAGAAAGTGTTGGTGCAGGATCACTTCCTGTAAAGCCTCCGATATCCATAATTGCTTTATCTGTCGCAAGTTGGTAAGAAGCTGAAGACTGCGCACTGACCGTTGCAGCAACCCATGTGTATTTTGAAGCATGTTGTTTTAGCAATTTAACGATAGTCTTGCTTGGTGTTGATTCAAAGCCCCCATGAAATCCAGTGCGGTTCGTGTTTCCATTTTTCTCAGCACTGTAGGATCCTGGCATTTGCGGTTGTCCTCCATTCGAATTGCTGGAACTTGGCATCTGCGGTTGATCTCCATTTGAATTGTTAGAACTTGGCATTTGCGGTTGATCTCCATTTGAATGACCAGAGTTATAGCCAGATGGCCCTTGATTTCCTCCAAAATTACCGCGGAAACCGGCGTTCGTGATTGTCGGACCAGCAGTAGGTGTTGAACCAGTATGAGCTGTGCTAATCGTTTGTATCGTGTATGCTAAAGGACCTGCTAAACAAGCGACGATTGCGGCTACTGCAGCTCCGTTAGCCAACTTGCGATTAAGCGTTGATCCAAACAAAATCGCAACGGCAGCAATAATACCAATGATTAAAATAGCAGTACGTAATACCGGCAACCAAGTCGGTGTACGATACAGTAAAACAAAAGCCCAAATGGCTGTTGATAAGGTGGCAACCGCTAAAGCGAGACGACTCATCCATTCTTCACGCCGCTGCCAGAGAACTTCTACAGCAATACCGATGATAGCACCGATTGATGGCGCAAGAGCGATTGTGTAATACTGGTGAATCGTTCCAGAGCCAAAACTAAACAAGATACCAGTTATAAAAAATGTAGCAGCCCACATAAGAAGAGCTGGGAATGCACGATGACTTCTCCATTGACGACGGATTAACCACAGCGAAACAAGGAAAAGAATGAGCGCAGCGGGAATCAACCAAGAAATTTGTCCGCCCATTTCAGAATTAAAAAGCCGTGTCAAACCGGTGTTACCGCCAAAGGCACTCATACCAGCGCCTGTTCTGCCTCCGCCATTTCCTCCCATACCGGATTCATTCCCAGTAAGACGGCCTAATCCGTTGTAACCAAAAATAAGATCAAGAATACTGTTTTTTTGAGAACTACCGATAAAGGGGCGGGCAGAAGCTGGTATAAGCTCAACAATAGCCACCCACCAGCCTGCTGATACTATGACGGTAATCGCACTGATAATAATTTGCACTATTCGTTTTCGTACTGAAACAGGAGCAAATAAAAGATAAACAAATACGAAACCTGGTATAACAAAGAATGCTGCTAACATCTTCGTCAAAAATCCAAAACCAATTAGTACGGATGACCAGACAAGCCACTTTGTCTTTCCTTCCTCAAGTGCCCGTATAAAAGAATAGGCACTCGCTGTAAGCAACAGCACTAATAGTGCATCAGGGTTATTAAAACGAAACATAAGTGCTGCTACTGGCGTGATTGCAAGCACTGCGCCAGCAAGAAGAGCTGCACCCGCACTAAACCAGCGACGAACAGCCAGATAAAGAATCCATACACATGCTATTCCTTCAAGTGCTTCAGGAACAAGAATACTCCATGAGTTAAGACCAAATATCCGTGCTGACAAATCCATCACCCAAAGCGAAGCAGGCGGTTTATCTACTGTAATAAAATTTGCTGAGTCGATTGACCCGAAGAAGAAAGCCTTCCAGCTCTTCGTTGCCGCCTGAACAGCGGCACTATAAAATGAATTCGACCATCCAGATTTATTAAGACCCCATATGTATGCAATTGCTGTGATGACCAATAATATGATAAGTGCGGGCCTTTCCCATGCAGGATTCCCTTGCCGCCCCTGCAACGTTAACCTCTTCTGTGATGTATCGGATTTATGTGCTAAATGTGTTTGTTCCATCTCTATCATCCTTTCAACCGTATAACACAATCATAAATTCTATTTTTCAAGTATTTTTCTGAACATACAGAAGGACTCTCTGCTCTTTTTACAGACAAACGATAGAGCCCTTAAGTACAGGGGAAAGGCTAAACCTGATTAATTTCTTCAGTATTTTGCTATTAGCCGCCCCACACATTGCTATGACTTCGTTTTCTGTCAACACTAGATTGCTTTTCTAAAATTGTTTCTAAATGGTACTTCGGCCGGCGTTTCGTCTCTTTATAAATTTTCCCGATGTATTCTCCAATGACACCTAAGCAAATCAACTGTATGCCACCGATCAACCAGATCGAGGTCATTAAAGAAGTCCATCCCATAACTGTGTGCCCCATCATCTCACGTATGAATGAATAAAGTCCGACGATAAGTGAGATAAAGGACATCGCTAGACCGATTCCAGTTATGTAACGAATGGGTGTTACACTAAGTGAAGTAATCCCATCAAATGCAAAAGATAGCATTTTCTTTAAGGGGTATTTCGATTCTCCGGCAAACCGCTCTGATCGACTATAATAAACATAGGTAGAGGGGAAACCAATCATAGGGATCACTCCCCGCAAAAAGAGATTTCGCTCCTCGTACATTGAAAGCTGTTCTAATACTCTTTTACTAACGAGGCGGTAATCTGCATGATTATATACGATATCTGCCCCCAATTTTTTCATAAGCCGATAAAAGGTTTGTGCCGTAAACCTTTTAAAACTGGTGTCAGTTGAACGATCTTTACGTACACCATAAACGACATCATATCCCTCGTGATATTTATCTACCATTTCCGGTATCACATCCACATCATCCTGAAGATCAGCATCAATAGAAATGACGATATCTGCACGCTCTTTCGCATGCATAAGACCCGCAAAAAGGGCATTCTGATGTCCAGCATTATGTGCAAGCTTTATTCCTCTGACAAAATGATTTGGTTGAAAGTATTGCTCTATTAATCTCCAAGTCTGATCCTTGCTTCCATCGTCCACTAATAAAATCGCACTATTTTTATCAATTGCATGTTTTTCTATCATTTGACGTAGTATAGAGGAAAGCCGAGTTATAGTCTCTGGCAAGACTTCCTCCTCATTGTAACAAGGAACAACAATATAAAGAGTTTGTGGTGTACTATACATATTGTTATCCATCCTGTTCGCTCCTTTCATCTCATGATATTGCTTAATTTCCTGTTCTTCCCAAATGGACCCGTAACATAAATTCAGTATGGTTGTTTCCAAAAGTTTGCTACTTCACCGGTATCGTAATACCGGCTCCCTTTTTCCATCGCAATTCCTTCCTCGTTAAAGGCTCAGCATCCGCGAGCAGAAATCAACTCCCTTTCTTGTTTAAAAAACAAAGTTACAGATTAAATAAAAGAAATATTGAAAAATCTCCTGATAATAAAGGCTAAATATATTTGCAGTGACGTCTCGCACGTCTTTCCACTTCAGTGATTGAACGTGAAAAATACTGCATAAATCATTACATCGCTTAGTCTACATACTTTCTATTAAAAAAATCTTAACATCTTCTTTAATACATTTAAGAAAGGGCGACCCTCCTCACCACAATAAATAAGAAATCAATGAAAAATAGAGAAAGGGAACTGTATATAAAACTTTTTATTAAAGGTATTACAGACAAAAAAAGACTGGATTCCAATAATCCAGCCTGGAAGTGTTTATATATTTGTGCACAAGAAACTTTTCATTTATATGGACCACTTGCATGTATTTTTAGCCAAATTGCGCCTGGTGTAATTGGCTATAAATGCCTCCTTGGCGAATTAGCTCTTCATGGCGCCCTTCTTCATGAATGCCATCTTCGGTTACAACAACAATCCGATCAGCATGTTTAATTGTTGCCAGTCTATGTGCAATGACAAGTGTTGTTCTGCCTTTAGACAATTCCATCAACGCCTGCTGGATGGCAGCTTCTGTTTCCGTATCTAACGCTGAAGTTGCCTCATCAAGGATCAAAATCGGTGGATTTTTTAAAAACATCCGCGCAATAGATAACCGCTGCTTCTGCCCACCTGAAAGTTTTACGCCCCTTTCACCTATAACCGTATTTAAGCCGTCAGGCTGTGATTCAATCAAACCAATGAGCTGGGCCCGCCGTGCCGCTTCCCAAATTTCCTCATCTGTTGCATCAAGTTTTCCATAAGCAATATTTTCACGTATTGTCCCTGAAAATAGAAAAACATCTTGCTGAACGATACCAATTTGCTGTCGCAAGGAAGATAAAGTAATCTCTTTTATATCGATGCCGTCAATTTCAATGCTTCCAGATTCCACCTCATAAAATCTAGGCAGCAGCGAGCAAATAGTTGATTTCCCTGCACCTGAAGGACCTACAAACGCAACCGTCTCACCTGCAGAAACATGTAAATTAATATGATTGAGAACCGGCTTTTGTCTGTCATAGCTAAAACAAACATCTTTATAAGAAATATTTCCGTTTACTTGTCCAATATCACGAGCATTAGGTGCATCTTTCACATCTGGAGCCTTATCAATGATTTCAGTAAATCTTTTGAATCCTGCAATACCTTTCGGATAACTTTCAATAACAGCATTAATTTTCTCAACCGGTCTAAAGAAAACATTGATTAATAGGATGAACTCAACGAACTCCCCATATGATAGTCTCCCATGAAGAACAAACCATGTCCCGCAAATTAGAACAAATAGGGTCATGAAACGCATCATCATATAACTTATCGAAGTGCTAATACCCATAATACGATATGATGTGAGTTTCGTTTGACGCAAACGCTGATTATTCATATCAAAACGCATCCGTTCATATTCTTCATTCGAGAAAGCTTGAACTACTCTAATTCCGCCAATAGTGTTTTCGACTCGGGAACTAAAATCGGCAACATTTGCATGCATATGATGAAAGGTATTTGTCATCTTTTTATTACAAATCACGATTAACCATATTAAAAAAGGAATAATCACAAAGGTCATACAAGCGAGCTTCCAATTTGTCATGAACATCATGACAAAAGCGCCCAGCAATGTCATAATTGCGATAAAAATATCCTCGGGACCGTGATGGGCAACCTCTCCAATTTCAAACAAATCGTTCGTCAACCGTGACAAAAGATTTCCTGTTTTATTATTATCAAAGAAGCGGAAAGAAAGTTTTTGTATATGGTTGAAAAGCTGTTTGCGCATATCTGTTTCAATATTAATGCCAAGCTTATGTCCCCAATATGTAACGATATACTGCAGACCTGTGTTAATTGCGTACATCACAAATAGCCCGATACAAGCCCAAATAATGAGTGACCAATCTTTTCCTGGCAATAGCTTATCAATTACTTTATTAACTGCCATTGGAAAGGCAAGCTCAAATATCCCAGCAAGAACCGCACAAGAAAAATCTATTAAAAATAAACTTCTATAAGGCCGGTAGTAAGAGAAAAAACGCCGAATCAACTCGAATACCCCATTTCTTTTTAATCCTTATAAAATTATAACCTACTGAAAAGTAAAGAGGAAATCTACCAAATGGAGAACTCATGTTTTCTTTTCTAGAAATAGATTCTCAAACACCTATTACTTTGTAGTTATAATACGAGTCAGTATCAATTAGTCTGCATCTTGTTGAATTTGAAACAAACCCGTTGCCAAATATTGAATGACAACGGGCTTAGCTCTATTTAAATAAATTAGGGTGCATTTCTTTAGCAAGTTGTTCTATCCCATCAATCGTATCGTAACTGTAGCCGAACAAATAGTTATAATCTACAGCATATACTTGTTTATTTTTAATTGCCTTCATACTTGATAGTTTCGGATTTGCTAAGAGTGCTTTCTTAACCTTGTCGGCATCATTTTCCCAATTCAGAACAATTAATACATCTGGGTTTGCTTTAACCAATGTTTCAACACTAACATTTCCCTTTTCATTCTCAAATATATTTTTAAGTTTAATCATATTGAAAGCATTATTGAAAAAGGTCTCATTATAGGCTGAGTATACACTGACATCTTTTGGATCAGACATATGTAAATAGGCAAATGTCTGAGTCTCTTTAATTTTGGAAAGTTTTGATGTAATTTTTTTCTGACGCGCCTTTAATGTATCGGAAAATTCCTTCGCTTTATCCTGAACATTGAAAATTTTCCCTAGATTATCAATGTCTTCATATATTGAATTATATGTACCACCGGGGATTGATGAGTTAAGAATATAGGTGTTGATTCCCATATCATTTAGTTTATCGCTAGTGCCAACTCCCCAATCTGCATTGTCAAACAAACCACCGCGGCCAATGATAATATCTGGGTTTGCCCCAAGTGCCACTTCCTTACCAATATATGATTTGCTAAGTATCTTTAATGACGCATAATCTTTTTCAACTGATTTATCTGGAGCCCCAAAACTTCCTCCTACTCCGACAATCTTATTTTTTAACCCAAGATGTAAAAGTAATTCTGCTACTGGACGTGTAGTGGCCACGATTCTCTTTGGTGCTTTCTTGAATACTTGATCTTTCTTTTTATATGTTGTAGCACCCTCTGCCTTCGTATAATTATGAATGGTTACAGGATAGTTCGACTTGCTTTGTGTGTCCTTTTTCGATTCATCTTTTACATTGTTGTTGTTACCACAGCCGGCAAGCAGTGTAATAGCGACTAAGCAGCTGGCAATTAATCCTCTCTTTTTCATCTATATACTCCCCCTCATAATTCGTACGCAAATCCTAAACGATGTGTCACAGGATTTACATAGGTTTGACATCTAATTTGGTATAAATCTTCGATTAGTTCTGAAGTTAGCACCTCTTCTGGTTTTCCATGTGCATATACCTCTCCATCTTTGATTGCATATACATAATCGCAATACGCAACAGCTAATTCTAAATCATGGAGAGCTGCTAGTACGCTGATCCCAAGCTGCTTTACACAGGATAGAATTTCAAATTGATGCCGAATATCCAGATGATTAGTCGGCTCATCAAGAACCATCAATTGTGGCTCTTGCGCGATAGTGCGAGCAAGAATAACCCGTTGCTTTTCTCCCCCTGATAGTGATAAATAACTACGCCTTCTATATTCAAGTAGCTGTGTTCGCCTTAGTGCCTCTTCTACAATTTGATAATCGTCCTGTTTATCCGGCTCCAGTAGTTTCTTATGTGGTGTGCGTCCTAACAGCACCATTTGCTCGACAGTTAAATCAAAATTCATTTCATTGAATTGTCCAACTACACCTAAACGTTGCGACACTTTTTTCTCAGAGCTTTTCAATACATCTAAATCGTCTAAAAAAACGCTTCCGCTCTGGGGAATCAAACTTTTATAAATGCTTTTAAGAAGTGTCGATTTCCCGCATCCATTTGGTCCTATCAACCCGACAAACTGCTTGTCTTTTACAAATACGGAAATATTCTTAATGATTTCTTTCTTGCCTCTTTTTACTTCTATTTTTTCCGCAGTCAGCTCCATTTCTTCACCCTCCGAACTGATACCCTTTTTTCACAATCATATATATAAATAGTGGGGAACCAATCACCGATGTAATGATGCCGATGGGCAGTTCAACATTGTGAATCAGTATCCGTGACAGAATATCTGCCCATATTAAGAAAAGACCTC
The DNA here is from genome assembly GCF_011008565.1 of Heyndrickxia ginsengihumi. GTDB lineage: Bacteria > Bacillota > Bacilli > Bacillales > Bacillaceae_C > Weizmannia > Weizmannia ginsengihumi. The sequence goes on along the minus strand of NZ_JAAIWK010000003.1, from coordinate 18,578 downwards.
CTAAAAGGATTGTTGCCGGAAGCAGCCTTTTATGGTCAGCACCAAAGATACCGCGGCAAATATGGGGAATAATCAAACCGACAAAACCAATGGTTCCAGCATAGGCAACCATCGTTCCCGTTATCAACGCAGCAATAATCATGTAGATTTTGCGAAATAAACTTAAATTAATTCCCAATGTAACGGCGGACTCATCACCGAGCAGCATAGTGTTTAACACACGATGTTGAAAGAGAAAAACACTACAGCCAAACAAAATAACAACAGACAAGATTGGGACTTTATCCCAGTTTGAAGAGGCTAAGCTACCCATTGACCAAAATGTAACATCTTTAATCCCCTCTGTATTGTTGGCAAAATAAATGACAAGGCTAGAAAAAGAACTGCACAAAGCGCCAACAACAACACCCGACAAAACGAGCTTTACAGACGTTGCTTTTCCACCGACGCTCGACAATAAAAGCACGGCAGCAGATGTCACAACTGCACCGAGAAAGGCGCCAAATGCTACACCAAATGTTGCAAAGATTGCATTACTTCCAAAACCAATCAAAATTGCAAAGGTCGCTCCAAGAGCTCCCCCTGAAGAAATTCCAATAATATATGGATCTGCAAGCGGATTTTGCACGACCGATTGCATAACGATCCCGCACAAAGAAAGTCCCATACCAATCAGCAGAGCAAAAATAACTCGCGGCATTCTAATTTGATAAATAATATTTAAATAGGAAGTGCCTCCATCACTCTCGGCAGATCCCATCTTTCCATTTGTTAATACATGTAGCAAGATATTCATCGATTTCTTAAATGGAATGTGAACAGGTCCGACAGATACCGAATAAATTACTGAAATGGCAATAAAAAAGATAAGAAGAAAAAGAACAGGATAATAGAAATTCCCAATTACTCCACGACTTGTCCTTTGTTGTTCCAAATCATCACCTCTCTTATAATACAAATGATAATGATTATCATTATTAATTATTATAATTGTTAAATCATTTGGATACAATACCCAATTTTGTATTCGTTTCATTTTTTTGATACTTTCGGGCAAATTATTCCCCTGTTTTCGATTAAACATTTAATATTGGAATCTAGCTAGCTATTTGAGTTCAATCACTGCATTTGAATCAGTCCCCTTTTGCTGTCAGTATAAGGGGAACATAATAGTATTAAATACATATAGAACTTCTACATTTGCTTTCCTTAATTGCTACAGAAATATAATAAAGGAAATGGGATATCTTAATTTTTTTATGAGGGAGATTGGAATGGATAATAAAATGACAATTGAGATTATCATTTAAATTGGACGAAAGATTTCACAATAGAAAAAGACAAGTTAAAGAAATGTTAGTTGATAAAATTATCATCATTGAACAGATAGAAAGCACCGCATTTAAGGAATAGAGGGCAATCCTATGAAAGATACACATCATTTATAAATTATCCAGATATATTACAATTAAAAGTTGATTCGGCAAAGAAGTACTGTTGTGACAGAGTTTCCTATACAAAAAATAAAGCGCCCTTTATCCAGCGAGTATTAGAAAAAGCAAAAGATAGAAAGCGAAAGGATGTTGACAGCCTCATTTCTCAGTTGGAGTAAAAAAATATGGTGACAAGCACCATATAAAGTTTTCACATTCCTAATGAGTCTCTTAAAAAAGTCGTTAAATAGCTAACATTCGTTATTTTTTTATTGCATTCACTGCTATCGGTGCATATAAAATTACCGATGGATTTATAGTAATCCGGATTTTTAGATTTTTTCGCTTTTGTTACAGTTGAAAAATAGGCAACCTCGCCAACATGATGACAAAGGGAACAAATATTATGTTTACTAGTCGGTGTAAATTTGCATTCAATGCCGACCATTTTTCCATCCAGTTCATATACAATAAATTTTTTATTCGATCTTAAATCATCCCAGCTTAAATAAGTCAGCTGGCTATGGTCTATGATAGATAAATCCGGCAACTTTAATTTTTTATTTTTCGGAAACATTTTTTTCAGTTGCTGCTCTGTAATTGTTGGAAAGGGCACTAAAAAAGTTGAAAGCCGCTGGATATATTGCTCATACTCATCATCTGTTTTCAACTTGGAAAGATCTAATATTTCTTGTTGATCCACTGATGGATTTGGGAAGAGTCCTAAAATGTTGGCATTCGCTAAATCAATTACAGCTGTTAAAACATTGGGCGGCACATTCTTTTTCGTGCTATCCTTAATCAAAGCAATCTGTTTTTTTATGAAATTGAACTGTTCATTTCTAATAAATTTTTCGGTCATTAATTGTCTCTCCTATCATTCTGCTATACTTCTCCTTACAGCTATTTTAAAAAAGACAGCGAACTTCTGAAATGGAGAAAATGATTTAGAAATGTTTTATACAAAAAACGCACTGATGAACGATTTCACCAGTGCATTTTCCTACTTCTTATATGAATAAACAATTTTCTTAATGGTTTCCGTTGAAAGATAATACTCGTTGGCGAGTTGTTCAATACTGCTACCACTAATAAATAAATTTCTAATGGTAGAATTGCGATCATCAATCAGCTCTCTCCCTCCACTTACGGATCCCCATTTCCGATGTTCCGTTTTCTGCTTAGGAATGTAAAGTGTTTCCCCCTGAACATATTTTTGAATTTCCAGGAGAAGCTTTTCAGGTAAAACTTTATTTGCATTAATATATTTCAATTTTGCCCCGCCCCTTATTTTGATGTTGAAATAAGGTGCAAAGCCTAAATTAGAAAGTTAGTTCAGCGATAAAATTAAATGTTTCGCCCCATGCAAAGTATCGCCTTTCCAATAATAGGCTTTGCATGAGTGAAAGAAGTACGGGACAATCCGAAGTGATTCTCCATTTGTAAGCACCCCCTTTAATCTACAATTATAACGATATTTCCTTTTTAATTGAATCACTTTCATCATATTTCTCTGCAAATTCTTACTAGAAAGAGAAAAAGCATAGAACGTTTAAAAAAAAGATAAGTATTCCAACTGAAATGAAAGGGATTATAGGAATAAAAAAAGCCGAATCCAAAATGGATCCAGCTTGATTTTGTATTGCAATTGATGTGAAACCAGATTTATATAGTTTCATCACACTCTCCAAAATATAACTATATTTCTTTATTTTACGATAGCAAGAGAACCCATTGGATCCCAAGGCTGGAGTTGAATCGGCTCTTGGTTATAGGCTTTCACTAACTCTTTCGATAAATATTTCTTATTCACAACAATTTGATAAGTATATTCATCCATCCATTTATCACTCATAACAAAATAGCCTTTATTCCCCACATCTTCTCCCCAACTATTTTCTACTTTCCAACGATTCGGTTCTCCATCAATAAGATTCACCCCAGTAAGGACCATGGCGTGAGTTAAACTACTTTCTTTGTAATCCAAACGTTCAGCCTTCGTAAGATTAAAATGCGTTCCGAAGGCTTCTTCATAATCAAAAAGCTCTGGATCAAGTATCCCTATCTTACGATCAGAATATCTGGCAACATCAGAACCGAACCAAACCGTTTCTCCATCTTTAATTTGTTTAATCGCAAGGCTTTTAAGAGTCTGGATATCAACATTGAGATATTTCAGTTGTCTTCCATCAATAACATTTCCAAGAAATTTCACAGTGAAGGTTTTCCCAAACGGTTTATCTTTTGTTGGTGCATTAATAATGCTTACATAGTCATCCAAATTGATGCCGACATACTTTTCAAAAAATGTTTGTGGTGTTAAATTTATTTCTCGATGGAACTTACCTTCTTCATCTCTGTATTCAAAATCAAAAGTTTTCGGTGGTTCTCCAAGTAAAAACACTAATATTTTGTATATATCAGCTAGCATATCAAGCTTTGCTTCTTGTAATTTGTTTTCCGCTTTTCCTTCTTCATGCATACGTCTTAACACAAGTGCACACTCCCGCAACTTCGCATTAAGTATAGAATTTAAATCAGAAGAATTACTACTTTGATATGATTCCGGCATCGCTTGTTTTGGAACCACACCATATTTTTTCACAAGAGAAACTAACATATCCCATTGGCCGCCATCTTGTTGCGGCGTGGTCAAAAGCCAAGAAACAAGTCTGTCCTCCAATTGTTCATCTAACGTTTTTAAAATACTTTCTAAAAAGAAGTTAGACTTTTCAAGTTTATCCCAGAACATCATATAGTTTTGTGAGAGCTCAAAGTCTTTAATATTCAATTGAGCGCTCATCCTATGACGAAACGTATTCAGTGCCGCAAAAATCCAGCATCTTCCGCTTTTCTTTTGATTTGCTACTTTTCCTGTTTCAATTTCTTCTGAAAAGATATCATTCATAGATATAATAGCATTGCTATTGAGAGTTGAACCATTAATTCCATTTGCTAGTATCGCATCTCTTAATGCCTTATTTTCATTTGTTCCATATACCTTTTCAGCAAATGTTTCAATATCTCTTTCAGAAAGCCCCTCCATCATTCACTATCAACCACCTTTTTATATTGACTTATTATTATTGTGGATTATTTAAAAATAAATATGATAAATAATAAAAAATCCTTAAAAACTTACGAAGTAGTTTCAACCCATTCTAAACAGCAATTTGAAACCGAACTTCCAGACTATGAACCTGCGATATTGAATCTTTTAAAATAAAAAGCCCCTTTAGAAATCATATCTAAAGGAGGACTTCGCGACTTTATTCTAAAGTCACATATTGTTTTGAAATAAAGTTTGATCACTTTCTATCAGTATTGCTCAACAATTGCGCACTTTAAAGAATAATTCTCGTGTACTTCTACTAGTTATATTAATGGAATACCTGAGCAACTATTATCTAGTTTTGTTGGGGAAGGATAAACAATCGATAAAATAATTGAAAACCTCTTGCACCTGACGTAACGTTAGGTTTTATACTGTACTTGTCGACAAACAATCATACGAAATGAGGTAAAAAGATGCCCAAAACTACTTGGAAAATTGGTGAGCTTGCAAGCCAGTGTGAAATAACAGTAAGAACACTGCACCATTACCACCAAATAGGTCTATTAGTACCCTCTGAATTTACCGAAGCTGGTCATAGGCTATATACAAAGGCCGATGCGTCAAAACTTCAGCAAATATTATCTTTAAAACAATTGGGATTTTCATTAGAAGAAATATATAACTTTATTGTCAATCCTAATTATGATCCGATGCTCGTAGTTCAAGCCCAACTCGAAGTCATAAATGAACAGATAAAGTTAAAGGAAAAGCTACGCAATAAGCTTGAGCAACTACAAAAACTAATATTATTAAACCAACATATAAGTACAGACCAATTATTAAAAATAATGGAGTTGATCCGAATGAATGAAAGTAATTATATAACACCAGAGCTAGTCGAAAGAATGAGAGCTTCTCTCAATAACCTAACAGAGGAAAAAAAGTTAAAACTGAAAAAGATGCTGCCACTCGTTGATGAGACACAAAAACAGACTTTGCAAAAAATGATCATAAAATAGCATTGATGGCGAATGTCTTCTACAAAACGCCGAAAAACGCTCTAATATATAGTATGTTCTGATAATAAGTCAGTTGGTATTTTAAACCTTAACAAGAATCCGTTTTGGAAAAAAGTTGATCAAACGGATTCTTTCTTTATGTGGATTTGAAAGAATTGGAGAGTTCTTACAGTAATCAGACTATTGGAGAAAGGAAAGCTATGTTAAATTAGTGATATAAGTTGATACTTTATATACATTAATTATATTATTGAAATGTAATATACAATTCATATAGCGGAAGTGGGGATCATAATGGCAACAGGAACACACACAGTAGAAATACCAACAGATGTACAAGCAGTTTGGGATTATATTAGCGATCTTGAAAAATGGGCAACAACGGTACCCGGCTATAAAGAACATGAAATCATAAATGACAAACAATCAATTTGGACATTTGAAGGCAGTGTGAAAGGTATTAAAAAGACAGTAGAAGTGCAGGTAGACATTACCGAATGGAATGAACCTTCAAATATTAAATTTGAACTAAAAGGTTTATCAGATAATTTTACAGGAAGCGGACATATTACTGCAGAAGATGGTAATGGTAAAACGGCCATGACTTGTACCGTAGAAGTCCATGCAGGCGGAATATCAGGTGCAGTATTAACACCTATTATTAAATGGGCTGTTCCAAAAGCAACAACTCGTTTAACAGAATCTATTGCTCGTAAAATTGTAGTATTATCATAGTTTCAAATTCTGAAAGCTAAAAGAGAAGCTGGGAGAAAACTCAAAAGTGGTTAGCTAAAGACGGATATTGCATAAATCAGCTCCGAAATCCCGCGGAAAACGAAGGATATTTTCAAAGCGGGGTTGGAACGCAATATTCGGTTTTTCTTTCGTTAATATACTTTTGTACCAGCCTCTTTTTTTTATTGTGTCACCCATATACAGATCAAGCAAAAGCACAGACTTCCATAAGTGAAGTTCCGTTATCAAACAATTGCCGGACTAATTCAAATCTCTACTTTCCATTTCTTATGGTACATGTTCACTACTAAGTAACTAAATGAAGTTTATTCATACATCGTTTGATTAATGAGGATAAGAAGCATTACCCTTTCAATCGACTATCTTTGTTCCATGAACTTCTCTTATATTCAATACAGATGTGATTAAATGAAGGTTTTTATTAGAAACTCCTCCACCAGGGAGGATAATGATTCTGCCATTTGCATAGTCAATATATTCCTTTAACCTGACTAGATTATCTGCGATTTTAGTATCCGCCGGACCTCCATGGGTTAAGATTCGATTTACTCCGTGTTTTACCAGCCAATCAATCGCTTTAAACTGATTTCCAGAGCTTATTTGATCAAACCCCATGTGGAAGGTTACCTCCAATCCTTTTGCTAAATCTAGTAAGGTGATCATTGCCTCTTCATCAATCCAGCCAGTGTCATTTAAACAACCAAGCACGACTCCATCGGTTCCTAATTCCTTTAAATGAACAAGATCCTGCTTCATCATTTCCAGTTCTTCTTTACTATAAACAAAATTCCCGCCTCTTGGCCTTATCATGGCCATAACCTTAATGTTTTTACCATGGCAATAGTTAATAGTTACTTCCGCTACACCATGACTTACTGTTGTGCCTCCTACTGTAAGGTTGTCACAAAGTTCAATCCTGCCAGCCCCTTTAGAAATTAATTCGGGGACATTCGTAAAATTTTCTACACAAGCCTCTTTAAGCATATTTATATCCACCTTGCCTTATGAAGTTTAACTAAGGAAATCAACATTTACAAATAACTTTTCTTTCGTTTTTTTCTAAAAGATATCCAGTAAAAATCAAGTTCCCCTAATGTATATAATACAAAGTTAAAAAATAATTTTCGACTTATGGAACGGTTCGCCATAACGTATCTAAGTGAGAGTTTTAAAACAATTTAATGTAGACCTTTGGAATGTGTGAATATCTATTAACAGCTTGCAAAACAAATAGGAATGACCAATAGCTATGCCATTCCTCGCTTTACTGGATTGATATGATTTGCCTTTTTTCTATGGCAAATTCTTTATAAACACAACCTTAAGATAGCTACCCTCAGGGTATTCTTTTATTGTTTTAAAGTCTTTTGGAAGGGAAAATTCCTCAACTAGCTGGTATTTCCTTTTTGTTTCCTTAAACGCCTGATCAATAAAGCTTTTAAATTTTTTCATATTAAAAGAGCTAGAATTGGTGGATGCTACGATAATCCCATTATCTGCTGTTATGGAAATAGCTTCCTTTAAAAGATTTTTATAGTCCTTTTCAGCGCTAAAAACTATCTTTTTTGACCTTGCGAAACTTGGAGGATCGAGTATAACCATTTCAAACTTCAGCTGTTTTTTCACCGCATACTTAAAATAATGGAACACATCTTCAACAATGATATCCTGTGAATCATAATCTATCCCGTTCAAGCTAAACTGCTCAATGGTCTTGCCTAAACTTCTATTTGCTAAATCCACACTTGTCGTTTTGGCTGCGCCTCCTAAGACAGCAAACACTGAAAACGCACCTGTGTAGGAAAATGTGTTTAGGACGTTCTTTCCGTTCGCATAACTGTCCCGGATTCTTTTTCTTACATCCCTTTGATCTAAAAATATACCAACCATCGCACCTTCATTTAAGTAAACAGCAAAGTGTTCTCCATTTTCTTTTACGATAATCGGGAATGTCCCTCTTTCTCCCGCTACAAAATCATCATCTTCTATATATTTCCCGCTGACATCAAATCTTTTCTTTTGATAAATTGCTTTAAACTCAACCAATCCTTTCAAGGCATTTATAATATACTCCCGAAAGCGATAAATTCCTTTGCTATACCAGTTGATTAAATAATAACCATCAAAATACTCTATAGTTAATCCGCCTAAACCATCCCCTTCACCATTTACTATTCTGAAGGCATTAGTATCCGGATTATTAAAAAACGACTCTCTATAGTTGATTGCAGCTCTCAATTTATTCTCAAAAAAACTTTGGTCTATCTGTTCCTTCTCATTTCTACTAAAAACCCATCCGTAGCCTTTGTTTTGTTTGCCAAAATAGCCTTTTGCTATGAACTTATTCTTTTCATCAACGAGGCGGATAATGGTTCCTTCTTCAGTAACTTCGTTAAAATTAATGATGGCTTCCTTTGATATGAGCGGATAACCGCTTTTATATTTATTTACAAATTTGCCCTTTACCGTTAAAGTGACATCTTTTTTCATCTTGTCATCCTATCTAAAATTTTTTTATGGTGAATGCAATCATTTCGGGAGTGAACCCTTTAAGCATATTAAATAAAAACCTCATTTACTTATGATACGTTTCACCTTCCTCAATATTTTTAAATTCCTATTTTTCAACAACATTTCTATCATGGATAATGCTTGAGGTATTTACTATATTACTATAAAGCTTAATAGCACAATAGCCAAGCAATCCCCCAGAAGTGTTTAATATTAGCTCATCCACATCAAAAACTCCGATAAAAAAACAAACTGCAAGCATTCAAAGCATAAGCTTAAACTAAAAGATCAAGCTAATATCGTTGGTTTTTCTCTTACTTTACACCTACAGGAAAGTTTCCCACTTACCGTGTTCCATCTAATCCAATTCATTCAATATTTTTATGCGTATGCAAGATGAAATGCAAAATCAGGTTGTTTGGTTTAGACATCTCTCAATAATTTATTCTTAAATGGGTACGGTAATCGAGCAATAATACGAGCAAAAGTATACCAACAAAAATAATAACTCTGTCTAATATTTTATTATTAACATACTTACTGCTTAAAACATATAATTCCAGTCCAAGAAAGCCTCCAACAGTATTTGTAATGACATCTGTTATGTCTGTCGCTCCAATAGCTGAAATAAATTGAAATAATTCAATAATAAGGCTTAAAACCAGTATAAAAGCAAACTTAAGTAAAAATCCAACTTTTTTGAAATTGACATTCAAAAGCAAGCCTAAAGGAATAAAGATTATAACATTATCTCTTATCTCTCCGAAACTTCCATTTATTATTGAAGGACCCGCAAATGGAATTAAGTTAAGGCTTCTATGATGATAATGAAATACTGACAAAATATTGTATTGTAATTTGAATAGCACTAACCAGATTAGTATCACTAAATATAAAACTAGCAATCCTCTAGATAATATTTTTTCCATATAATCTCCTCTAATTCTTTTTTAGTTTTAAGCTTCTATATAAGTTTAAACAATGGTTAATCAAGGTGTTCAATCCATTGACTTCGCTTATTAATTTCACTGAAAAAATGCAAGACCACTAGTTAATAGGCTAATAAGTGGAATGTCACATCGCGGCATCATTGTTCTTTTAATGATGACTTCCCATTTTTATTCAGCAACCCTGTTGTCCGGAAGCTAATGTTTTTTAAAATAACCAATTTCATTCATACTGAAATGAACGTCTTCTTCTCCTTTAAATGAAATCCAACCCCTTCTTATTTTTTATTATAAAATGGGCTTACCGACTCCCATTACACTATGCCTTATTGATCGTTCAGCTGGCAATTTTTAATCGTTCACTTATCCAAACAATATCCTATTTTAATTAACAAATGATTTATTTTGGATTTACAAGTGATTTGAATATGGCTGATATTGCTTTAAAAACTTTCGATCAGATTTTTCCCAGCAATTAGCGCCGCATTTAAAGAACCATAAACATTCTGACCATATTGACCGAGTACAACGCCAATTACTAAAACTCGTTTGTGATTAACTGATCGATAGGCAGCTAATGCTATATTTCCGATATGGACTAAATTACCGGTTTTGATACCTATAATACCGTCTTGTCCCAAATCTGAATTGGTGTTTTGTATAGTACCGACAATAGGGAACGTCACTTTTTGTAGGTTCACAATTTCTCTAAACACTGAAAAAGACATTGCAACTGAAGCGATTTTTAGCTGATCGACTGCGGTACTTTCAGTTAGTTCGCTAACACCTGCAGGATCAGCATAATTTGTGTGATCCATTCCTAAACGCTTGGCTTCAGTGTTCATTTGATTGACAAATTGAGGGACATTCCCGTATGCCCATTTCGCTATCATAATAGCCACATTGTCACCAGATGGCAGCAATAAAGCCTCCAGCATTTGCCTCTCAGTCAACGTTTCACCAACCTCCACTTTGACAACCGAGTCACCTTGTTTCACTTCTTCATTATAAATCGCTACATCTTGTTGTGTGACTGTATAAAAAGGTCCGTCTTCACCCTTGGAAAGTGGATATTTCTTTAAAACTATAAATGCAGTCATCATTTTAGCCAAACTAGCTGTGGGGACAGGTTTACTGTTACCATACTGACCATAATATTGTCCATCTATCATTAAAGCAGCCTGTCCCTCCTTGGGCCAATTTATTCGACTGTCATTAGAAATATCCTTATCAGGATTTTGGAGCAACCTGCCCAATGATGGTAATTTTGACATTGAAAATAATAAAACCAAAAAAAACAAGAATCACAGAGAAAAAGGAATAAATTTTAAATTTTGAGTTTTTCCTTCTAGGTTTTCGCGATTTTTTGTACGTCATCTAATTCACCTTTCTGTGGTTTGATCAGTTTAGAGAAGTTAATTTTCATGGTAGACAATCATGAAAAGTAGATTTCCTTGATAGATCTGTTCATTTGCAATCTCTATATTTGGTTGACCTGCAAAAAGCATGGACTTATTACCATTTGTTTTCGAAATTGCGCTTCGTGTCACGATTGCTGGTTCTAGGCCTGAAACGAAGGCGGGCTTTTTTTGACAACGGTCCTGGGTCTATTTGTCGAACAGAACAGTTACAGCGCATGGCCTCCTATCTGCCACCGTCTTCCATAATTAAAAGTAAAAACTGGCGGCTCTGATGTATCAAAGCCACCTTAATGTCCCTATATCCTTAATGAAAGCGTGTTAAATCACTTGCCAGATGACGACTTTTTTATTTGCCTTCACTGACAGTCTGTATAAGGAGTAGCAGAAATAAGTTGTTATGCGGAAAACAACGGTTGAAATCACAAGGCCGACAAAAGGGCTGGATAAACCAATTCCTTTTATAAGTTCTGTTACCGAGTATGTTCTTTTATTGGCGCTAATCAGTACACCGGAAAAAATATCCTCAAATTAGCCCCAGTACGGCCCTAACGATTGAAAGAACCGCCACAAACACAACAAAGCAAGTACTCAGGCCTGATCACAATAAGGCTTATTAGCTAATCAGATGTTTTCGCTATAAAACAGGGAAATCAAAATAGCTATTGGGGTATGGTTCGTTTCTTAATACATAGTGCCACCATTCAGAGCTATATGCTTCAAACCCACTGTTTTCCATGATGGAACGCAAACGTCTGCGATTTTCCGCTTCATTGTCTGCAATTCCTTTTGCCGCGTGATGAGAGCGTTCATCCATAAAATCAAATCCGCTCCCCATTGGAACAAGCTCACCTGTGTCTAATTGATAAAGCGTAAGATCAATTGCGCTTCCGCGGCTATGGCTTGATTTTGAGACCACATATCCTTTTGAAACCATCTCGGTTCGGTTAATATTGGGATAATATTTTTCCTTTGTCAGGCCGTCTTCAGGCTGTGCAGCCCATTGCAAAAAGCAGTTTACAGCACGTTGGGGACGATAACCGTCCCACAGAAGCAATCCATACCCTTGAGCAGCAGCCAGTTCTTTTACCTTCAAAAGCGCGTCGGCCAACTCGTATGTTCCGACAATGCGATTTACTTCATATCCGTCAACAGGCTTTCCAGTAAAATTATCCCATGTGGCATATTTGGCGTCCCAACGAACACCGTGTAATATTTCATCTAAAAAAGTAAATCCTTTTTCCATGCTTATCACCCCTTTAACGCTAAGGAGATTAAACGGTCAATCAGTTCGGGAAGTGTTATACCTGCAGCTGCCATCATACGGGGATAACGACTGTATGACGTGAAACCGGGCAGGGTATTGACTTCGTTAAGCACAATACAGCCGTTATCTTGTAAAAACATATCAACACGGGCTAGACCTCTGCAGCCGAGTGCCTTATATATTTTTTTTGCCGTTTCCCGTATCCGTTCTTGCTCCTCTGCCGACAGGTCTGCAGGAATCGTTATAACTGCATTTTCAGAGCCTTTTTCTGGCTCAGCTTCTTGATGAATACGAAAGATTCCGTGCTGCAGCCTGATTTGGTCCACCTCGCCAGTAGTCAACTCGGAACGGTTTCCCAATACTGCACAACCGACCTCATAGCCGAAAACAGCCTGCTCAATTAAGATTTTGCTGTCATATTGTCTCGCCGATTCAATTGCCGTGTTCAATTCGTCTGCACCATTGACTTTTTTCACGCCATAAGATGAGCCTGAACGCGCCGGCTTAACAAAAACAGGATAAGTAAACTCATCTATCGCCGGCTTATCGTCTTTATGAATAACCCAAAATTCAGGAGTAGCTATACCAGCGTTTTTGGCAATGATATATGCCAACGTTTTGTCCATACAAATTGCGGAGCTTTGAATATCGCTGCCCACATAGGGGATACCGGACAATTCAAACAGACCCTGTATTGATCCATCTTCACCCGACTTGCCATGCAAAACCGAAAATGCTACATCAACGTGGTGGATTTCATATTCATGGTTCTTTATAACAAGCAAACCGTGCATTTTTTTATCCGGCGAAAGTACGGCTGAACAGCAATTGTCGTTCTCCCATTCCGCGCACGGTTTTTCGCACATTTTCCAAACACCTGATTTCGTAATTCCAATGTATAACGGCTCGTATTTTTCTTTGTCAATGTTAGCGGCTATCTCTATTGCGGATTTTACCGACACGTTATGCTCCTCCGAGCAACCGCCAAACAGAATTGCAACTTTTACTTTATCCATGTGCCAAGCTCCTTTCAAAATCCAAACAGTTTTTAATTGTTTTTTCAACGGTGTCACGCAACGCCTGTTCGGTATAGTAAGCCGTATGCGGCGTAATTATCACATTCTCCATCCTTTGAAGTTTCAGTAAAAATTGGTTATCAATTGGCTTTTGTGTGCAATCAAAATAGAAAAGCCCTTCCTCTCCCTCCAATACATCCAATGCGGCACCGCCCAGTTTTCCGTCTTCCAATGCTTTAACAAGCGCACCGGTATCTATAAGCGCACCGCGCCCTGTATTGATCATAAACGCGCCTTGCTTCATTCCCTTTATTTGTTCATAGCCAATGATATGGTGCGTATCCGCATTGAGCGGCACATGAAGCGTCACGATATCGCTATTTTGCAACAACTCATCAAACGGAACATAGTTTGCCTCTATACTTTGGCTGCGACTATAAGCCAACACTTGACATCCAAATCCCCGCAGCCGCTCAATAACCGCTTTGCCTATATGTCCCGTTCCCACCACGCCGACTGTCATGTCGCTCAGTACCTTGCCACGGAAGCTGTCCAACCTGAAATCATGTTTTTCCGCGGAGCGTACAATAGATTTCGCATTACGTACGGCCATAAGCATAAGCATCATAGTATAATCGGCAACACTATCCGGCGAATACGCCACATTGCCGACAGTGATGCCCATTCTCTTGGCGGCAGTCATATCTATATGATTACAACCAATGCTTCGGGTAGAGATATATTTCACACCGGCTCTCTTCAGCGCAAGAAGAATAGACGCGGAAATCTCTGATTTATGCCCCACACTGATACATCGATTGAAAGGGACGGATACGGCATTGGATTCCGACACATCGGCGTTAATGATTGAGGGCATAACGCCAAAGCGCGGCGAAAGGGCATGGAATGCATCTGCCTCATACTGGTCGCATCCATAAACGGTAATGCCGATGTTTTTTATCATTAAGACCATTCCTTTCTACGAAAGGCACCAATAAGAAATAAAATGAGGTTGCCCTTCGCGGTAAACTTGTCATATCTTTTTCTGGGAAAACAGAAAAAGCTCGTTCTTACGATATTAAGTCTACCGCGTAAGAACGAGCCATTTTTTAATATAAAATTGTTAATTTCCTAAGAAAAAATAAAGATAATCTTGAGATTTTCCTAAGAAACAATATTCATTTTTTAGGAGCCCCTTTTATCAACCAAATCCGGCAAAACCGGAAGCTCTACCGTAAACGTCGTATAGTGATCGTTGCTTTCCGCGTGAATCTGCCCGCCATGCTGAATAATGATTTCTTTTGCAATCGCCAAGCCAAGTCCCGTGCCGCCTGTATCGGAAGAACGGGCATTGTCCAGTCTGTAAAACTTTTCAAATATGGCAGCGAGCTTATCTTTTGGGATGCTTCCGGCATTCTTGAATACGATGGACACCATATTCTCGGAGAGGCCTGCCGTAATATCAATGACGCTGTTTTCCTCGCTGTATGCAACGGCGTTTTTCAAAATATTATTAAAGACTCTCGCCAGCTTATCGGGGTCGCCGAATACGGTTAAATCCTCAGGAGCATGGATAACCGCCTGTTTTCCATTCGCGGCAAGCTGGGGATAAAATTCATCGGCCATCTGCACCAACATATAGTATAGGTCTATGTGCCTTTTCGTGAGCGTAATCGTTTGGAGGTTATACCGCGTAATCTCAAAAAATTCGTCGATAAGCTGTTCGAGGCGATAAGCTTTGTCCAACGTGATATGCACATATTTTGCCTTTTGCTCTATCGGCATGTCTGGCGCCTCGTCAAGCAGGCTCAAATAACCGATAATAGATGTAAGGGGCGTTTTAATATCGTGCGCCAAGTACATAACTACGTCATTTTTTCTTTGTTCGGCCAGCTTTGCATCCTGCTCTCGCTTTTCCAAAGTCTGTTTTAATGTGTTGAGCTTATGTTCCATAAAGTCCATTTCCGCAGAAAGCTCAATTTGTTTATCTTCGTTCTGAATAAGAACATCAATGCCGGCATTTATCTCATCAAAGTATTTTGCAAATTTCGAAAGCATGACGCGGCATAGAATAAGAATACTAATGGCAATTGCCACATAAATAAAGATTTCTAAATTGTTCCGTATGGAATACTGATATATTCTCATCGCATCTAAATACTCTAAATCATAATGGTTTTCCAAAAAACGTACGATCCACTCGCCAAGTTTCCCTCGGATCATTGAACGAATATACAACACGAATACAACTGCTGCCATAACAATCATAACGATATACATGTAGAGTTTTCGTTCTAGTTTGGAATAATCGTTTTTTTTATTTTTATTTTTCAATTTTATATCCAACCCCCCATACCGTTTTTATATACTTCGGATTATCAATGGTGTCGTTCATTTTTTCGCGCAGATGCCGGATATGCACGGTAATGGTGTTGTTGCTCTTGCTGAAATATTCGTCGCCCCATATCTCGTGAAATAGCTGCTCGGAGCTAACTACTTTCCCACTGTTTTCACAGAGGATGCGCAGAATTGAAAACTCGGTAGGAGTAAGGGACAACGGCTTCTCGTTCAGAAAACACTCATGCGTGTTTATATTAATAACAAGGCCGGAGTGGACGATAACATTTTCGTTCTGCTCCGTTACTCCACTGTATTTTTTATATCGGCGCAACTGTGCCTTAACCCGCGCAATTAACTCCAGCGGGCGAAAAGGCTTCGTTATATAATCGTCCGCGCCGATTGTTAGCCCTGTAATTTTATCTACCTCCGTATCTTTCGCGGTCAGCATGATAATTGGATAGGTGTGCTTGTCCCTTATTTTTTGGCAGATAGTGAGGCCGTTTGTGTCTGGAAGCATGATGTCCAATATGGCAAGGTCAAGCTCAGTCTTGTCTATACATTCCAACGCTTCTTTGGCGGTATAGTATTTGAAAACCGTATAATTCTCGTTTTTTAAGTATAGCTCAACCAAATCGGCAATTTCACGTTCATCATCCACAATAAGTATTTTATCACTCATAATTTATTAATCCTCCTTCATGGATTTACTTTTCACAATCGGAATCCGTTTCCAATAATACGGTACTATACCAACCAATTTATCATTAAAAAAATAACCATTAACGGTTATCTTGTACAGAAGATGATTTCTTTTCTTTAAGAATAGCATCATATGTTAAAGAGGGAGTCACAGAGTTGCTACTCTAGTTTGCGACAAATGGAATTAAATTGATCAGCTATGAAGGCTCTAGCGTTCGTTTCTGGATAGTTTAGTATAAAGAGCTTGTGAAATGCTAGCTCCTTCTATAATCCCTTTTATATAACATTCATTGCTTAGCTACATTGAATAAGTTTAAAAATGATAGTGGCAATTCTAACAACATAAATCACTGATAATAGCCACAAAGAACTTTTAGCATACTTTAAGAGCATCATCGCTCATATCTCGGAATATAACAACCGTTCCCATTACTGTCAACCGTTTTATTGATTATCAAGCATATAGCGAAAAGTCTTGATACAAATTCATGGGTGCTAGGAACCGACTTTTTAACAAAGGAAAGAGGAAAGTTACAGGAAGACTTCTCCAGCAATAATGTAAATATGTTTCACACTTGTGTAATCCTGTCTCATAGATTTTTCAATTCTCTCATGACTGTTTGCATGATGTGCTCACCTACTCCGTTGAAAAAGGAAAGCTCTGCGGTTGCCGTTTTAATTGTGCAAGCAGAAATTGAGGAAGCAATGGCGGGGTTATTGCTGAAGCATTTCCATTTTCAGGTTGTAATGTTACGCAGACAATGGCTAGCTTTTGTTTCGGCATAAAAAAGCACCTCCTTTGATTGATACGTCCATCGTACCGGGAGATGCTTCCATTTTATGTGTTGGTTGAATACGGGCCTACGATGTAATCTTCAAGTTTCTAAGAAGGTATGGATATATGCGACGTTCAAGATTTCACTTACTCAGATTCAGGCCTAGTGGGATTCCGATGATTCCCATTTCTCTCATGTGGAACTAGACAGCCATCCAATTGATAAACCAAACCCCTGGCATTTAGTAAAATGCGTCTAGAGTCGCAGTAGGGATGTTTGGTTTGAATAATCCAGTGCTTAATAAATACCTAAATTGGCAATTTAAGGTAGTCTCTGTCGATAATTTCAATGCGTTCATCCCTACTGCTTGATTTCAGACTTTTTTAAGGACAATTTCGTGGTTAAGCGACCTACTTATTTAATTTCTTTTAAATAATTTCCTAATCAACTCCCTGCCGACAAACATCACAATTGCACAAATAACCAAAAACCACCAATTGTATAGTTTCAAGTATGTTGTTGCTATAACTGTCATTAAAAAATACCACACAATTTGTACTGACCAATATAAATACCTCATTTTTACACCCTTCCTAAAGGGATTTTATATCAAGCATCTTCCAAAGCTAAGCACCATCGAAGTGTACTATCTCCTATTTCCAAAAGTAAGTTAATATTTTTTTGTGTGTATCGTCCAGCCTCAGTTCTTTACTGTTATTTTAGGGGGTAGCCTTGTAGTTGAATAGAAGAACATTAGTACTTATACTTTTTATACTATCAATTCCAGTATTACAGAGCATATATTAGAACTGGTTGTAAAGAATAATTAGTAGTGAGGTGTTTATTTTGAGGCAGCCATCAGATGAGGCACTAAAAAAATTACTTAGATTTCTCCTTAAAAACTTCTGTTCCACGTATCATTAAAGAAAAAGAAATCCAACGTTGATTCCTCTTCAAAAAATTCACCACATCAGAAATAGGATTCCAACTATAATCAATATATCTTTTAAAGAAAATCTTTAAGTGGGAGGTGAATTTTGGAAGTTATATGTGAAATAAAAAGAAGTTTGTTATCATCAAGAATACAGCCGTTTTCCTAGTTATTTAGGAAAACGGCTTTTTAAATGGCTTGAAACTTCCGCAAGAATAATGGATAATCAATAGATTAGAATTTCTTTCCACTCACTCGTTCAATTCCTTTAAAACATCTTTTCTCTTTTTGATCCTGTATGTAGCATTTGGGGTTCTACGTCAAATGTTGGGGTATGAGCTCTCGCTCCTACCCCTAAATTACCGGAATTCCTTTAACCTTAAATTGATGATGTAATAAAACACGCAAAC